>CAWJDK010000036.1:0-153365 GCA_963841585.1 uncultured Actinomycetes bacterium | reverse complement strand
CATAGGGTCCACCGGGCCCCGTCCCGGCCAGCATCGTCCCGGCCAGCATCGTCCCGGCCAGCATCGTCCCGGCCAGCATCGTCCCGGCCGGCGCCGGCGCCCAGCCGGTCCTTGATCATCTCGAGGTAGCGGTCGCAGTAGACCGACCAGAACATGCGCGAGGCCACCTGGTGAGCCTGCATGTAGTCGTGCTGCCCGAACGCCGCGGTGGCCTCGGCCACCGTGCCGGCCAGGTGCCCGAGCACCCACCGGTCCACGATGTCGCGCCCACCTGGCGGCGGGGCCGCGGCCAAGACGTCGAGATCGCCGAGGTTCATGGACAGGAACCGGCCCACGTTCCACAGCTTGACCGCGAACTTGCGGCCGGTCCTGATGTCCTTCTCGTTGTACCGCAGGTCGGTGCCGATGCGGCCCTTGGTCGCCCACAGCCGGACGGCGTCCGCGCCGTACTTGCCCATCACGTCGTCCGGCACGTACCGGTTGTAGCCGTCGGGCCCGGTCGACTTAGCCGAGATTCCGTTTGGACAGCTTCTTGCCCTGCTCGCTCAGCCCCCAGCCGGAGATCAGCGCGGTCCGCCACGGCACCCGGCCGAACAGCAGCTCCGACTGCACCACCGAGTAGAACAGCCAGGTCCTGATGATCTCGAACGCCTGCACCCGCATCGACATCGGCGCTAGCGCGGGATCCGTGCCGCCGAGGGCCCAGCCGTCGTTGATCTGCGGCGAGAGCGACGACGTCAGCCAGGTGTCCATCACGTCGGGGTCTGGCGTCAGGCCGGCCGACCCGCAGGACGGGCAGGACGACACCGGCGGCGTGTCCGCCAGCGGGTCCACCGGCAGGTCCTCCAGCCGGGCCAGCACCGGCGTCTCGCAGGCGACGCAGAACCACACCGGGAACGGCACCCCGTAACGCCGCTGCCGGGTGATGTTCCAGTCCCACTTGAGCCCGTCGATCCAGTCCTCAAGCCGGCGGCGCATGAACGGGGGGATCCATTCGAGCTCGGCCGCGCGGGCCCGGAACCGGTCGGCGTGCTCCCGCACCGCGATGAACCACTGCGGCCTGATCTGGAACTCCACCGGCGTCTGGCACCGTTCGTGCACCCCGACGACCTGACGCACCGGTTCGCTGCTGACCAGCAGCCCGGCCTCGCCGAGGGCCTTGACGATGGCCGAACGGGCCTGGGTCAGCGGCAGTCCGGCGAACTCGCCTGCCAGCTCGCCGAGGCGGCCGTCCGGCTCTACCACCAGCCGCAGGTCCAGGCCGTCCCGCCGCCACTTCAGCACGTCCTCGCTGTCGCCGAACGTGCACACCATCATCAGCCCGGTACCGTACTCCGGGTCCACCGACTCGTCGGTGAGCACCGGCACCTGGTAACCGAACAACGGCACGGTCGCCCGCTGCACCCCGGCGTACCTGGTGTCGGCGGGATGGTGGTACAGCGCCACGCAGGCCGGCAGCAGCTCCGGCCGGGTGGTGGCGATCGGCAGGTCCTGCCCGTCCGGGCCGCCGAAGCTGATCGTGTGCAGCCTGCTGGTCCGTTCCAGATCCTCCACGTCGGCCTGGGCCAGCGAGGTGCGGTCCTCCGGGCACCACAGGATCGGGTCCTGGGCCCGCCGCAGGTAGCCGGCCTCGTGCAGCTTGACGAAGCTGGTCTGCGCGGTCCGCTGGCACCGCGCGTCGATGGTGGAGTAGCGCAGCGACCAGTCCACCGACAGGCCGAGCCGCCGCCACAGGTCCTCGTACCGGCCGGCTACCCGCCGGGTCTCGGCCAGGCACAGCGCGGTGAACTCGGCCCGGGGCATGTCCACCGCCCGGACCCCGTGGGCCTGCTCCACGTACCGCTCGGTCGGCAGCCCGTTGTCGTCGAACCCGATCGGGTAGAACACCCGCTCGCCGCGCATCCGCCGGTAACGGACGATGAAATCCGGCTGCGAGTAGCTCATCGCGTGACCGACGTGCAGGTGCGCCGCCGATACGTAGGGCGGCGGCGTGTCCACGCTGAACACGGGCCCGTACCCGTCGCTGTCGTACCGGTAGATGTCGTGCGCTTCCCACAATTCCCGGGCGGCGGCCTCGACCGCCCGGTGGTCATACTCGCCGAATTCCATACGTAGGGAAGGTATCCGCTCATCCGCCCGCTGCTTAAATTCTTTTTCGGCCGAACGGTCCTAGGTTCCCGCCCCGGCCGCGGGGCGCTGCGCGCGAGCCGCTCCCTCCTGGGGCATCATTGCTAGGTGGCGTCGCGACCTGAGATCAGCGACCTGCTCGAGGTGGATATCCCGCCGGGCGGCAAGGTGATCACCGTCAGCGACCTGCACCTGCCCCCGGCCCGCACTCACGTCTCCGGACGGTCGTGCGAGATGCTGGCGGGCCGGCTGGACACCGAGACCGGCCTGCTCACCGTGGTCCTGGCCGGGGACGTGGTGGAACTGCTCGGCTACCCCGGGGCGAATGCCACCGATATCCTGCGCGCGCACGAGGACCTGTGCACGGCGCTGGCGGCGGTGATCGCGCGCGGCGGCCAGGTCATCTACGCGATCGGCAACCACGACGGCGACCTGGCCTGGGACGTCAAGACGGCGGACGCGGTGCGGGAGATGACGGGCGCCAGGCTGTGCCTGTCCGCGGACCTGATCCTGCCCGGCGGCCGCAAGGTCCGGGTGGAGCACGGTCACCAGCTTGACCCGTACAACTGCTTCCACGACCCGCGCAACGCGCTGGACACCCCGCTGGGCCACCACATCGTGCGGGAGGTCGTCCCGAAGATCGAGTGGCTGGGCCAGGGCTGGGTGGACGGCGCGCACGAGATGGCGGATCCCACCGACTTCCCCTCGTTCATCGGGTCACGGCTCGTGTACCGCAAGTTCGGCCGACGGCTGTGGTGGCTGATCGCGATCCCGCTGGCCATCCTGATCTTGGTCCGGATACCCGTGATCACCTCGATCAGGACGCGCTACCCGGACACTGACATCTGGGTGCACCGCGGCGAGATCCTCGGCTACGGCGCGATCGCCGACCTGGTGATGCTGGCCGTCGTGGTCGCCATCCTGGCGCGGCGAGCCTGGGTGTCAGTCAGCGCCCTGGCTCTGGAGCGGCGCGGCTACGACCAGAACCACGCCGCGCGCCAGCGGGCCGCCGACCTGATCGCCGACGGCTACCACGGCTTCATCTCCGGCCACACGCACCACCCGGAGCTGGCCGCCACCGCAGCCGGCTTCTACGCCAACTCCGGCTCGTGCACCTCGGTCGTGGAGGGGATCGGCGGGCGGTTCGGCCTGCCGCCTGCCTATGTGCGCAACCAGCAGGTCTGCTGGCTGGAGCTGGACGGCGAGAAGACCGAGCTGTTCTCGGCCCGGGTCGAGCTGCCGGGCGCGACCAGGATGGAACGCTTCGTCGCCCGGGGTCGCAACCCGCACTCGGACACCCCGGTGTGCGTCGCCTCCTGGCCGGCCGGCCCCGACTGGCCCGCGCCGGACAAGAAGGCCAGCCGCAAGAAACCCGTCCAGCGCTATCCCCCGCCGCAGCCACCTCCGCCGCACCAGGGACCGCGCTCTTCTGGGGATCCTTCTTAGGCTCTCGCCCGGCGGATGCCGCGCGCGCCCGGGTCAGAACCCCGAGGCCCGGCCGAAAAGGACTTCAGTCACTCTGGCACCGGCTATACCAAAACATACGATGTGGATGTCCCATTCATGCAGCTCCAGCGGCATGGCTGGGACATTCACGCGGTATCCGCGGAAACCGGACCGGGCGGCCTCCAGGGATCACCCATCACAGAAATGTCCCAGGAACGCAGGAGCACCAGCGGTTGCGGCCGAGCGGGCGGCGCCGCCCGCTTGATGCCAGCTTGAGCAGAGCGGCATTCGGGACGTAACAGCATGATCGCGGCTAACCCGCCCCGCCGACGGTCGGCGGGGCGGGTTAGCCGCGTTCGGCGGCTCTGGCTTCCTCGACGGTGAGTTCGGCGGCGGGGTCCGCTTCCAGCCGCTCGTCGGGGATCGGCTGGCCGCTGCGGACGGACCGGCCGTAGGTACCCTCGTCCAGCCGGCGCATGGCGCGCTCGATGGCGTCCAGCCGGCTGCGCAGGCTCTCCGCGATGGCGTCGTCCTGCCCCTGCTCGGTCAGCGCCAGCGCCGCGTCGGCTTCGTCTTCTGCCTCGCTGTCCACCTCGGCCTGCCGGTCCTCCCGGCCCGCCGCCTCGGCGCCCTTGAGCAGGCCCTGCACCTCGTCGCGCTCGGCAATGAGCAGGCTGCGCGCGCGGTCCTGGTCCATCGGGCCGTCCTTCCCAGGTCGGTACGGGACGCGAGGGCGTCCATCATGGGAAGCATAGCGATCTGCGGGCATGCTGGATCCGCAGGCACGGCAATCCCAGGGAGAACGCATGAGCAGCCCGGCGCCCGTCCTCGACCCCAAGCGCACCGCCCTGCTGGTCATGGACTTCCAGCAGGGGGTCCTGCAGCGGATGCCAGGCCTTGGAGCCGTTGCCCGGGCGGGTGCGGCGGGCCATCGCGGACGTACGGGACCACGGCGGGACCATCAGCTACGTCCGGGTCGCGTTCACCGAGGAGGACTGGGTGGCCGTCACGGCGGCCAAGCCGACGGCACCGAGGACCCCGACGAGCAGACCCGCGACGTCCTGCTGGGCAAGGTCTTCCCGAGGCGAGCGCAGGTCATCGACACCGCCACGCTGCACACGCTGCTGTCGCCGTAGACTCGCGTCCGTGAGCACGGTCCCGCAGACGCCCGCCGTCGAAATCGGCGCGCTGGTCAAGCGGTACGGCCAGATCACGGCGGTGGACGGGCTGACGCTGAGCGCGGCACGCGGCGCGGTCACCGGCATCCTGGGACCGAACGGGGCGGGGAAGACCACCACCATCGAGACCTGCGAGGGCTACCGCCGGCCCGACCAGGGCACGGTGCGTGTTCTCGGCCTCGACCCGGTGCGCGATGCCCGGGCGCTGCGGCCCCGGGTCGGCGTGATGCTCCAGTCCGGCGGCATTCCCCCGTCGGTGCCCGCGGCCGACTACCTGAACCTGCTGAGCAGGTTCCACGCCCATCCGGTCGCCGTCCCGGCGCTGCTTGATCTGGTCGGCCTGGCCGCGGTCGCTCGCACCCCGTACAAGCGGCTGTCCGGCGGGCAGCAGCAGCGGCTGTCGCTCGCCGCGGCCATCATCGGCCGTCCCGAGCTCGTGTTCCTCGACGAGCCCACGGCCGGCATGGACCCGCAGGCCAGGCACGCAACCTGGGACCTGGTCGGCCAGCTGCGCTCGGCCGGGGTGAGCATCATCCTGACCACTCACTTCATGGAGGAAGCCGAACGGCTCTGCGATTACGTGACCATCATCGATCACGGCCAGCTGGTGGCGGCGGGGACGCCCGGCCAGCTCACCGGCAGCGTGGGCCAGCTCAGGTTCCGGGCGGAGCCGGGCCTGGACATGGACAACCTGCTCGCCGCGCTTCGGCCGGCCAGCCTGGCCAAGGAGTCGCCGGCCGGGCACTACGTGATCGAGGTGCACGGCGCCGTTGACCCGCCGCTGCTGGCCGCGGTCACCGCGTGGTGCGCGGAACGCGGCGTGCTGGCCAACAGCCTGCGGATCGAGAGCCGCACGCTGGAGGACGTGTTCCTCGAGCTGACCGGGAAGGAACTGCGTCCATGAGCCGGGGGGGCGGATGACAGTGTTCACGCCCGCGCCTGGGGCGGCGCCGCTGCCCCGGATGATCGCCGCCCAGGCCACGCTGGAGATGCGGACGCTGCTGCGCAACGGCGAGCAACTGCTGCTCACGCTGGTCATCCCGCTGCTGCTGCTGGCCGCGTTCAGCCTCGAGCCGCTGGTGAACTTCGGTGCGGGGATGAGCCGGATTGACTTCCTGACCCCGGGGATCATCGCGCTGGCCGTGATGTCCACCGCGTTCACCAGCCAGGCCATCGCCACCGGCTTCGAGCGGCGATACGGCGTGCTCAAGCGGCTCGGCGCCACTCCGCTGTCCCGTACCGGGCTGATCTCGGCCAAGACGGCCACCGTGATCGCGGTGGAACTGCTGCAGGGCGCGCTGATCGTGCTCATCGCCCTGGCCATCGGCTGGCAGCCCGACGCCAGCCCGGCCGCGATCGTGGTGGCGCCCCTGCTCATCCTGCTCGGCACCGCGGCGTTCAGCGGCCTGGGCCTGCTGATGGCGGGCACGCTGCGCGCCGAGGCCACGCTGGCCGCGGCCAACCTGGTCTACATCGTGCTGCTCGGCGTGGGCGGCGTGATCTTCCCGCTGGCCAAGTTCCCGGCGGGCGCCCGGCCCGTTCTCGAGCTGCTGCCGACCGGCGCGCTATCCACCGGCCTGCGCTCCGTGCTGCAGCAGGGTGCCGTCTTCCCGGCCCGGAACGTCGCCACGCTGGTGGTCTGGGCCGTCGTGGCGATCGCGCTGGCGGCGCGGACCTTCAAGTGGGACTGAGGGAGGGAACCCGGGGCGGGATGGTGCTGCCCGCCGCGATGATCGTCACCGGCATCGTGTCGGTCCAGTTCGGGGCGGGTCTCGCGGCCCGGCTGTTCGGGCAGATCCCGCCGGCGGCGGTGACCGGGCTGCGGTTGTGGACGTCGGCGCTGGCGATGGTGGTGATCTCGGGGCGCGGTTTCACCCGCTCGGTGCGTGACCTGAGCGAGCGAAGAGCCTTCGGCGATGCGGCCATCGCGACCTCGTTCGGCATCGCCCTGGGCGTCATGAACTTCTCGATCTACCAGTCGTTCGCCCGGATCCCGCTCGGGGTCGCCGTCACCATCGAGTTCCTCGGCCCGCTGGCGGTGGCGGTGGCGGGGTCACGGCACCTGCGGGACATCGGCTGGGTCGTGCTCGCCGGGACCGGGGTAGTGCTGCTGACCCAGGGCGGGCACGGCCAGCTCGACCTGGCCGGGGTGCTGTTCGCGGGGCTGGCCGCGACGTGCTGGGCCGCCTACATCGTGCTCAGTCAGGCCACCGGGCGCCGGTTCCCAGGCTCGGCCGGGCTGGCCATCGCCATGGTCGTCTCGGCCGTCATCGTCACGCCGCCCGCCCTGATCGCCGGGGGCAGCGCCATGTTCCAGCCGGCCGCGCTGGCCACCGGCGCCGCGATCGGGATCCTGTCCTCGGTCATTCCCTACCGGCTCGAGCTCGAGTCGCTGCGGCGGATGCCGATGCGCCTGTTCGGCGTGTGGATGAGCCTCGAGCCGGCGGTGGCAGCGCTGATCGGGCTGGTCCTGCTCGGCCAGCACCTGAGCGTCGTGGAGTGGCTGGCCATCTGCTGTGTGATGGTGGCCTGCGCCGGGGCCGCGCAGAGCTAGCCCCGCCGGCTCTACCATTAGGGGCGTGCCCGACCTGAAATCCCGCGTGGCCGCCTGGACCCGGCCCGTGCTCGAGCCGACACCGGTCTCGATGCGGCGGCTCGCGCTGGCCGGGGTCATCGCCAACACCGTTATCATGTCTACCGGCGCGGCGGTGCGGCTCAGCGCGTCCGGGCTCGGCTGCCCGGACTGGCCGCAGTGCAGCACGGCCGACATCGTGGCCAGCAAGAACGCCGGGCAGACGCTGCTTAACACCTGGATCGAGTTCGGCAACAGGCTGCTGAACTTCCCGCTGGTGGTGATCGCCGTGCTGATCTTCGTCGCGGCCTGGCGGTTCCGGCCGGACGGCCCGGCCCCGGGTACCCCGGATACAGGACGCCGGCGGGACCTGGTGCGGCTGGGCGCGGCGCAGCCGCTCGGCGTGCTGGCGCAGGCCGTGATCGGCGGGATCGTCGTGCTGACTAAGCTCAGCCCGGCCGCGGTCTCAGTGCACTTCCTGGTCTCCGCGGCCGTGGTCGCCGCCGCCGTGGCGCTTCATATGAGATGCACCGAGATCGCCAGCACATCCGGCGAATCGCAGACGGTGACGGTACGGCGCGACCTGCGGCTGATGGCAACGGCGCTGGTCGCGGTCACCGGCGTGATGCTAGCGGCGGGCACGGTGGTGACCGGTACCGGCCCGCTGGCCGGCGACGCGGGCGTGCCCAGGTACCAGCTGCCCCTGGAGGGGATCACCCAGCTGCACGCGGACGTCGGCTGGCTGCTGGCCGGGCTGTCCATCGCCCTGGTGCTCGGGCTGCAGCTGTCCGGCGCGCCGCGGCGGGCGGTCTGGGCCGGCTGGATCATGCTCGCCGCGCTCGGCCTGCAGGGCGTCATCGGCTACACCCAGTACTTCACCCACCTCCCGGCCGGGCTGGTCTGGGTCCACGTGACCGGCTCCGTGCTGGTCTGGATAGCCGTATTGCGGCTGTTCTTCACGGTGCGCGAACGCGGTCCGGTTAACACTGCGCGAACAGGGCCTGCGGTGACCGTACCCACCAGGCAGCCGGAGCCGCTTGACCGATAAGCTCGTGGCGTGACCACTCAGGCCAATGCCAATGTTGACTGGACGGCTGCCGACGCGCGCGCTGTCGATCTGATCCGGGTCCTGGCGATGGACGCGGTGCAGAAGGCAGGCTCGGGACACCCGGGCACGGCCATGAGCCTGGCGCCCGCGGCCTACCTGCTCTTCCAGCAGCTGCTCCGGCACGATCCGGCCGACCCGCACTGGACGGGCCGCGACCGCTTCGTGCTGTCCTGCGGGCACTCCAGCCTCACGCTGTACATCCAGCTGTACCTGTCCGGGTACGGGCTGACCCTGGATGACCTGAAGGCCCTGCGCACCTGGGGCAGCATCACGCCCGGGCACCCGGAGCACAGGCTCACCCCCGGCGTCGAGACCACCACCGGCCCGCTCGGCCAGGGCATCGGCAACGCGGTCGGAATGGCCATGGCCTCGCGCCGCGAGCGCGGCTTGCTCGACCCGGATGCCGCCCCCGGCACCAGCCCGTTCGACCACGTCATCTACTGCTTCGTCTCCGACGGGGACATCGAGGAGGGCATCAGCCACGAGGTGTCCTCGCTCGCGGGCCACCACCGGCTCGGCCACCTCATCGTGCTCTACGACGACAACCAGATCTCCATCGAGGACAACACGAACATCGCCAAGTCCGAGGACGTGTGCGCACGCTACGAGGCCTACGGCTGGCACGTGCAGCGGGTCGACTGGCGTACCGCCGACGGCTACCAGGAGGACGTACCGGCGCTGTACCGGGCGTTCCTGAACGCCCAGGAGCACACCGAGGCGCCGTCGCTGATCGCGCTGAGCACCATCATCGGCTGGCCCGCCCCGAACAAGCAGGACACCGGCGCGGCGCACGGGTCCGCGCTGGGCGTCCCCGAGGTGAAGGCGACCAAGGAAATCCTGCACTTCGACCCCGAGGTGGACTTCCCGGTCGAGGACGAGGCGCTGAACCGCGCCCGCCAGGTAGCGGAGCGCGGGAAGAAGCTGCACGCCGAGTGGGAAGGGCCGTTCGCCGCCTGGGCGAGCGCCAACCCGGAGCGCAAGGCGCTGCTGGACCGGATCGCCGCGCGCCGCCTGCCCGAAGGGTGGACCGAGAAGCTCCCCACGTTCCCGGCCGACGCCAAGGGCATGGCCACCCGCAAGGCGTCGGGCGCGATCCTGTCCGCGATCGGCCCGGCGCTGCCCGAGCTGTGGGGCGGTTCGGCCGACCTGGCCGAGAGCAACCTGACCACGATGGAGGGTGAGCCTTCGTTCATCCCCGCCGACCACCAGACCGCGATGTGGCCGGGCAACCCGTACGGGCGGACGATGCACTTCGGCATCCGCGAGCACGGCATGGGCTCGATCCTTAACGGCATCGCGCTGCACGGCGGCACCCGCCCCTACGGCGGCACCTTCCTGGTGTTCAGCGACTACATGCGCCCGTCGGTGCGGCTGGCGGCGCTGATGGAGCTGCCGGTCACCTTCGTGTGGACGCACGACTCCATCGGCCTGGGCGAGGATGGCCCGACCCACCAGCCGATCGAGCACCTGTGGTCGCTGCGCAACATCCCGCACCTGGAGGTGGTGCGGCCGGGTGACGCGAACGAGACCGTGATCGCCTGGCGCACCATCCTCGAGCGCGCCCGGCCCGCGGCTCTGTGCCTGACCAGGCAGAACCTGCCCGTTCTCGACCGGTCGAGCGACCTGGCCAGCGCCGAGGGGGCGGCCCGCGGCGGTTACGTGCTCGCCGCGGGCAGCGACGTCATCCTGATCGGCACCGGCAGCGAGGTCCCGATCGCGCTCGAGGCCCGCGAGCAGCTGGCCGCCGACGGCGTGTCGGCCCGCGTGGTGTCCATGCCGTGCGTGGAATGGTTCGAGGCCCAGGACGAGGCTTACCGGCGCGAGGTCCTGCCGCCGACCATCCGCGCTCGGGTGTCGGTCGAAGCAGGCATTACCCCACCCTGGCGCTTGTTCACGGGGCAAGCGGGCGCTTCAATCGGAGTAGACCACTTCGGTGCATCGGCCGCCTACCAGAAGATCTATCAGGAGTTTGGCATCACCGCGGAGCGGGTAGCCGCAGCCGCGCGCGACAGTCTGGCCCGGGTCTGAACGGCCCGGGGCACGCAGGGAAGGGAAACAACGGTGTCAGTTGACGTTCTCGGACAGCTCTCCGAGGCCGGGGTGTCGGTATGGCTGGACGACATCAGCCGCGACCGGCTGCGTACCGGCAACCTGCAGTCGCTCATGGACGACTACCACGTGGTCGGGGTGACCTCCAACCCGACGATCTTCGCCAAGGCGCTGTCCCACGGCTCCGCCTACGACGAGCAGGTCGCCGACCTCAAGGTCCGCGAGGTGAGCGTGGAGGAGGCCGCCCGCGCGCTCACCACCTACGACATCCGCTGGGCCTGCGACGTGCTGCGTCCGGTCCACGACGCCACGAACGGCCAGGACGGCCGGGTATCGATCGAGGTCGACCCGCGGGTGGCCAGGGACACGGCCAAGACCATCGCCGAGGCCAGGAACCTGTGGTGGATGGTCGACCGCCCCAACGCCTACATCAAGATCCCGGCCACCCAGGAGGGCCTGGAGGCGATCACCGAGACGATCGCCCAGGGCATCAGCGTCAACGTCACGCTGATCTTCTCCCTGGAGCGGCACGGCGCGGTCATCGACGCCTACATGGCCGGGCTGGAGAAGGCCAAGGCGAACGGGCACGACCTGTCCACGATCTTCTCGGTGGCCTCGTTCTTCGTCAGCCGGATGGACACCGAGGTCGACGCCAGGCTGGACAAGCTGGGCACTCCGGAGGCCGAGGCGCTGCGCGGCAAGGCGGCCATCGCGAACGCCAGGCTGGCCTACGAGCTGTTCGAGAACAAGTGTGCCGAGGAGCGCTGGCAGGCACTGGCGGCCGGCGGGGCGAACGTGCAGCGGCCGCTGTGGGCCTCCACGTCGACGAAGGACCCGTCGTTCCCCGACACGATGTACGTGGTCGACCTGGTCGTCGCCGACACGGTGAACACCATGCCCGAGGCCACCATCAAGGCCACGGCGGACCACGGCGAGCTCCGCGGCGACACGGTGCACGGGACCTACGACCAGTCGCGGCAGGTCATCGCCGACCTGGAGAAGCTTGGCATCAGCTACGACGACGTGGTGCAGGTGCTCGAGGACGAGGGAGTGGCGAAGTTCGAGGCGTCATGGAACGAGCTGCTCGACACGATCAGAACCAACCTGGAGCGCTGAGTGACGGACGACGAGGGCCCGGCTCCGGCCAACCCGGGGGTCATCAAGGGACTGCATGAGATGTCCGAATCGCGTAATCCGCTTCGCGATCCCAGAGACAGGCGCATCCCCCGCGTGGCCGGGCCGTGCGTCCTCGTCATGTTCGGCGTCACGGGCGATCTGGCGCGGAAGAAGCTGATGCCGGCCATCTACGACCTGGCCAACCGCGGCCTGCTGCCGCCGGGCTTCTCGTTCGTCGGCTTCGCCCGCCGGGACTGGGAGGACGAGGATTTCGCCCAGCTCACGTACCAGGCGGTGAAGGAGTACGCCCGGACGCCGTTCAGGGACGCGGTATGGCAGCAGCTCAGCGAGGGCGTCAGGTTCGTATCCGGTTCGTTCAGCGACGACGAGGCGTTCGACCAGCTGGCCGCGGCCGTCATGCGACTCGACGCAGAGCGGGGCACCGGCGGGAACTACGCGTTCTACCTGTCGATCCCGCCGGGCCAGTTCCCGACCGTGGTGCGGCAGCTCAAGCGCAGCGGCCTGTCCGATCCCTCGGGCGGAGGCTGGCGGCGGGTGGTGATCGAGAAGCCGTTCGGCCACGACCTGGCCAGCGCCCGCGAGCTGAACGACATCCTGGAAGAGGTCTTCCCGCCGGACGCGGTGTTCCGCATCGACCACTACCTCGGCAAGGAGACGGTGCAGAACATCCTCGCACTGCGCTTCGCCAACGAGATGTACGAGCCGATCTGGAACCGCGGCTACGTGGACCACGTCCAGATCACGATGGCCGAGGACATCGGCATCGGCGGCCGGGCCGGCTACTACGACGGCATCGGCGCCGCCCGCGACGTGATCCAGAATCACCTGCTGCAGTTGCTGGCGCTGACCGCGATGGAGGAGCCGGCCGCGTTCGACGCCGATTCGCTGCGGATGGAGAAGGTCAAGACGCTCAACGCCGTCCGGCTGCCCGCCGACCTCGCCACCGGCACGGCGCGCGGGCAGTACTCGGCCGGCTGGCAGGGCGGCCGCCAGGTGCACGGTTTCCTCGAGGAGGACGGGATCCCCCCCGATTCCGGGACCGAGACCTACGCGGCGCTGCGGCTGGGCGTCGACACCAGGCGCTGGGCCGGGGTGCCGTTCTGCCTGCGGGCCGGCAAACGGCTGCCACGGCGGATGACCGAGATCGCGCTGATCTTCCAGCGCGCGCCGCACCTGCCGTTCGCGGTCACGGACACCGAGGAACTCGGCCAGAACGCGCTGGTGATCAGGATCCAGCCGGACGAGGGCATCACGGTCAGGTTCGGCTCGAAGGTGCCGGGCACGGCCATGGAGGTACGGGACGTGAACATGGACTTCGCCTACGGCGAGTCCTTCACCGAATCCAGTCCCGAGGCCTACGAGCGGCTGCTGCTCGACGTGCTCATCGGCGATCCGCCGCTGTTCCCCCGGCAGGAGGAAGTGGAGCTCGGCTGGCGCATCCTCGACCCGGTGGAAGACTTCTGGGCCCACCACGACAAGCCCGAGCAGTACTCGGCCGGGACGGCCGGACCCCCGTCGGCCGACGCGCTGATGGCACGGGACGGGCGAGCGTGGCGACGCCTGTGAGTCGAAAGGCAAGCGCTGTGAGCGGGAGGCTGCGGTGAACATTGACCTGACCGACACCACCACCAGCGCGATCCACGATGCGCTCACCCAGGCGCGCCGCCGGATGGGCGGCCCCGCGTCCGGTACGGTGCTGACCCTGATCATCGTCACTAACGAGGCCGAGCAGTACGATGCCGTCCGCGCGGCCAACCAGGCGGGCCGGGAGCACCCGAGCCGGATCCTGGCCGTCATCAGCCGCAGGCCCAGGGCCGAGTCCCGGCTCGACGCCGAGATCCGCCTGGGTGAGACCGGCCCCGGTGAGACGATCCTGCTGCGCATGTACGGCCCGCTCGGCCTGCACGCCGACTCGGTGGTCGCGCCGCTGCTTGCGCCGGACGTGCCCGTGGTCACCTGGTGGCCCGACGAGGCACCGCCGGCGCCGGGCGGGGATCCGCTCGGCGCGGTGGCGCAGCGGCGCGTGACCGACGCGGCCGCCAGCGAGTCGCCTAAGGACATGCTGCTGACCCTGGCCAAGGCCTACAAGCCGGGTGATACCGACTTGAGCTGGACCCGGGCGACGTCCTGGCGGTCACTGCTCGCGGCGACCCTGGACCAGCCCTACCCCGCGCTGCTGAGCGGCGAGGTGCTGGCCGAGCCGGGTAACCCGAGCGCGGACATGATCGCGGCCTGGCTCACGGCGCGGCTCGGCATCGAGGTCCAGCGGGGCGAGTCCGGCGGCCCCGGGATCACCGAGGTCAGCTTCGAGACATCGGACGGGAAGGTCTCCCTGTCCCGGCCGGACGGCCGCAACGCCACCCTGTCCTGGCCCGGGCGGCCGGAACGCCGGGTGGCCTTGCACCGGCGCGACACCACGGAACTGATCGCCGAGGAACTGCGCAGGCTCGAGCCGGACGAGGTCTATGCGGAAACCCTGCGCGCTTTGGCTGCGGGCGCGGGAGGCACTGCCCAGTGAGCGTGCCCGAGGTGATCGTGCACCGGGACAAGACGCTGCTCGCTCAGGCCGTCGCGGCGCGCCTGGTCACCAGGCTGGTTGACGCGATCGCGGCCCGGGGCGCCGCGTCGGTGGTGCTGACCGGGGGCGGTATCGGCACTGCGGTGCTCACCGAACTTGCCGCGGCCCCGGCCCGGGACGCGATCGACTGGCGGCACCTTGACATCTGGTGGGGAGACGAGCGGTTCGTCCCGGCTGGCCACCCGGACCGGAACGAGACCGGCGCCCGTTCGGCCCTGCTCGATCACGTGGACGTCGATCCGGCCCGGGTGCACCCGATGCCCGGCCCGGACGGACCCGACGGCGACGATCCTGAGGCGGCCGCCGCCCGGTACGCGTCCTGGCTGGCCGCCGCGACCACGCCGGAGGACCACGGGCCGGTGCCCTCGTTCGATGTGCTGATGCTCGGCATCGGCCCCGAGGGGCACGTCGCCTCGCTGTTCCCCGGCATGCCCGCGCTGTACGACGAGCGGCCGGTCGTGGCCGTGCGCGGCTCCCCCAAGCCCCCGCCGACCCGGCTGTCGCTGACCCTGCCGTCCATCCAGGCCGCCCGCGAGGTCTGGATCATCGCCTCGGGCCCGGACAAGGCGAAAGCGATCGCGATGGCGCTGTCCGACGGCGGGCCGGTACAGGTGCCTGCCGCGGGGGCCCGCGGCAGGCAGCGGACGCTATTCCTGATCGACGGCGACGCCGCGGCGAAGGTGCCGCCGCAGATCGGCCGCCAGGGCGCCCACTGACTTCTCGGCCGGCCTGCGGACGAACGCCAGTCCCGCGGCCAGGCAGACGGCCGGCACCGCCGAGAGCACGTACCGGTAGCTGAAGCCGGCGGTCATCGGCGGCAGCACGATCATCAGCGCCCCCACCAGCCAGGGCAGCAGGCCGATGCCGCCCCAGCGACGCCAGCGGGCCAGCACGCCGGCCGCGCCGATGAGCACGATCAGGCCGAGCAGGGTGCCGCGCAGGTAGAAAACCCGCTGGTATGTCTGCAGCAGATGCGCCCAGGGCGACACCGCGCCGGTCTTTCCGAGCCCGGGTCCGGCGAAGTCCTGCCGTGCCTGGTACATCTTCGTGGCGGCGGGGTCACCCGGGTACGGGCTCACCCACCACGGGATCATCGCGTTCAGGGTCTTGCCGTAGACGAACTGGAAGACCGGGCCGTTCCCGTCGTAGTCGTACGGGTCGGGCTGACGGTTCCAGCCGAAGGTGTGCAGCGTGTCGTCGGCCACCACGCGCAGGTAGTCGACCGGCTGCGCCAGGATGGCCTCCCGGGCGAACTTCCCCGCCATCCCGTTGACTGTCGGCGTGAACCGCAGCGTGTTTTCGCCGGAGTTATACAGGTTGAACAGCGGGGTGGTGACCTGAATGGCGGGCCATTTCTCGTGGTTGGCCCACAAGTACTCTCCCGATACCGGACGCAGCCGCGGTGGCGTCGGATCGCAGAGGGCGCGGACATCGGCCGAGGGTTTGATCTTGTCGCACTGGGCGAACGCGCTGACCCGGCTGTACAGGAACGTGCCCGAGGACTCGGTCAGCGCGTACCTGCCGTAGGTGCCGTGGAACCAGATCATGTACCCCGCGATGGGCAGGACGCCGGCCACGAGCAGGGTGACCAGGCGCGCCCAGCCCACCCGCCTGAGCAGCATGGCCACCAGCACCACCGCGAGCAGCGGCTGGCCGACCGACCTCACCACGGTGGCGTAGCCGATGAGCAGGCCGGCCATGGCCATGACCGGGACCGAGGGGCGATCACTCCAGCACAGGATCACGAGGGCGACGGTACCGAGGAAGACGAACAGCGTGTCGGCGGTAACCATGTGCTCGAGGTGCAGTTCGTACGAATCGAACAGTACCGGCAGCGCGGGCAGCGTCGCTCCCCACCAGGGCAGCCCGCGATGGCGCAGCAGCGCGTAGATGATCAGGCCCATGACGACACCCATCGCCGCCTGCAGCAGGGCCAGCGGATAGGCGCTGTGCAGGGGCAGCAGCAGGCTGACGAAGAAGGGGTAGCCGTTCGGCCGGACCGGATCCGGGATGCGCGTCACGGCGTCGTAGACGTAGTTGTACGAGTCGTTGAACCACAGAATCGGCGGATAGCCGAGAATCACGATGAGGCGCACCACGATGGCGGCCGCGAGCACGACGGCGAATTGCCAGTGCGTCGCCGCCGGGCGGACAAGCCGCGCCAGGCGTGAGTCCTGTGCCTCCTGAGGCGGCTGCTGATCGGGGATGACCCGATCACTGCCAGTGGTCGTATTTGACAACGACCGCCTCCTGACTCTCTGTGAGCCTACCGGAAATACCGGTTCCCTTCGCTGATCCCGCAGGCCCGGAAGATCAGATACGCCCACGTGATTCCGCCACGCTGGCCGACTCATAGTAGCCGCCGGCCCGGGCGGACGATGACGTACTTACCGGATAAACGGCAGGCCGGCGAGTCGGCCGTCACTGATGGTTGTCAGCGTCCCCCGTACCCTACCCGGCATGCGAGCAGGCAGATGAACACGACCGAGAGCGCGGCCGCGGTGTCCGGCGATCCCGCTGCCGCCGCAATCATGATCCAGACGAAGATGACCGGCAGCAGCCTGCCCAGCGGCCGGTCACGCCCGCCGTTTCGCGGCCGGGGTACCGACGAGACCATCTGCTGGGCCGCGGGCGTCAATGACGGTTGCCGTTGCGGCAGGTCCAAGCCCAGGACCGGCTCAACCGGCAGATCCCCGGTCAGCTCGCGGAGGTCGGCCCAGGTCTTCGAGGCGTAGGCGGCCGAGGTCCGCTCCTCGAATTCATCCAGCGTCAGCCGACCGTCCGTGTAGGCGTCCCTGAGGACGTCGACAACGCTCTCCCGCTCTTTGTCGGACGCGCGGATCGGTCGGTCGGTCATCGGCACGGCCCTTCATCGGCTTCCTATAGATCCTAACCCAGCACCTGGCGGGCCCCAGGCAGACGGGACGTGAGCCCGGCCGCAGCTGCTCCGGGCCGAGGGGCGGGATGCCCGACGGGGTAGCCACCAGGCCGCGGGCTGGCTGGCCCTAGGGCGAGCGCTGCCTCGATGGCGGCGCCGCCGTCGAGGCAGCGCTCGGCGAGGATCCCCACCCGCGGCACTTAATCCGAAAATTTCGGGCCGCGAACCAACCCGGAACGGAATCGGGCGCGCCGTCATGAGGCATCAGGAGGATTACCAAAAACTTGCGGCTTTAGGTCTCGCACCTCAACGGCATGCGGCGTTACGCTAATGGCGAATCTTTCATCTGGTCAATCTGCATGTGGCCAGAAGAAGGTTTTGGCCTGACGACTTTGGTGTGCAAGACAAGGTCTTCATGTCAGTCACGTAGTAACGACGGGCGCTCCGTCCTCTCGCCGCCGCATGGCACGATGAGAGCCGGACGAGCCATTCCTCACCAGGAGGGATTGAATTTGAGCGTCAGCGAAGATCGCACAGTCCAGCCCAGCCCCACTACCGCGGTCCCCGGCACAGGCATCGCCGACCCGGCCCCGCTCGGCCTCGCCGCCTTTGCCCTTACCACCTTCCTGCTGTCGGCCAAGAATGCCAACTGGATGGGCTCCGCCACCGGCGCCGTATTCCTCGGCTACGCCTTCGCCTACGGCGGGCTCGGCCAGCTGCTGGCCGGCATGTGGGAGTTCCGTAACAGGAACGTGTTCGGCGCCGTCGCGTTCTCCACGTACGGCGGCTTCTGGATCGGCGTCGGCATCTGGTACCAGCTCGTAGCGGTCCCGACCCTCACGGCCGCCAAGACACCGGTCGAGCTGGCCGCCGCGGTCAGGGCGATCAACCACGACCAGGCCTGGATCCTGCTCGCGTTCGCCATCTTCAACACGTACATGCTGATCCTCAGCACCCAGGTCAACATGGCCGTGTTCGCGGTGTTCCTCACCCTGGAAATCACCGAGATCGTCCTGTTCATCGGCTTCTTCGCTGCTGGCGCGGCGGTGAAGCCGACCGGGCTCATCATCTTCGGCGGCTACGTCGGGATAATCACATCGCTCGTCGCCTGGTACACATCGGCGGCGCTCGTCTCGAGAGGCATGGCAGGCGGCAGGATCTTGCTGCCGGTGGGCAAGCCGCTCATCTCCTAGGTTCCGATCTCGCACCAGCGCTGGGGAGCGCCTGCTCCCCAGCGCTTTTTCGTTCTCCGGGGTGATCATCCAGACCGGCCGGGCGCCGGATAGCGTTAGGCCGACGAAACAGCCGCGAAAGGAGGAGCACGGTGCAGAACGGGAGGCAGACCGACCTGCCGGCCCGGGTTGAGCGCGTCAAGCGCAAGACGAGGCCGTGGCAGTCGATCATCGTCCTGCTGCTCGCGATCGCGGCCGCAGTCATCTCGCATCAGGCCTACCGCGACACCTTCAGGGCGAGCCATCTGACCAACCAGTTGATCGCCTACGGCACAGCCGTGCTGTTCCTCGTCTTCGGGTCCATCGCGACCTACGGCCTGGCCGGGAAATCACGGGAGCTGCTCGAGCCGACGACCGGCCAGGCGCAATCCGCTATCGTCCGGTACGCCGTCCTGATCGTGGGCGCGTTCACCACGCTGGTGATCACGCTCCTGCTGTTCGGCGTCGACGTCAGCCAGCTCGTCCTAGGCGGGGCGGTCACCACCGTCTTCCTCAGCATTGCGGCACAGCAGGCGCTCGGCAACGTGTTCGCCGGGCTGGTGCTGGTCTTTGCCAGGCCGTTCAGGGTGGGCGACGCGATCCGGCTTCAGGCCGGCGCGCTCGGCGGCACGCTCGACGGCATCGTGACCGATATCGGGATCACCTATATGCGCTTCAGCACCGACGGCAGAGTGATGTCCATCCCGAACTCGCAGGTCCTCAACGCCGTAGTCGCTCCCATTCCCCCACGGACGGAAGATCCGGTGGTGGTCGAGGACGGCGGGCCGGGCGCGCCAGGCGCCCCGGAACAGCCGCACCCGCGCCCGCCGGGACCCATATGAGCCTGACGACCCTTAACGTCGGGGGTTACGGGCTTTCCGCCGTGCCTGCCGGTGCCTGCCGGTGCCTGCCTTCGGGGCCGGGCATGGCCTGCCGGTGCCTGCCTTCGGGGCCTTCCGGTGCTAGCTGGGCCTGTCTTCCGGGCCGGGCGTGGCCTGCCGGGGCCTGCCTTCGGCGCCGGGCGTGTGCGGAGTGATCGCTGTGGCTGTGGTGGCTCGTGATCCGGCCAGGCGGCCGCTGTCCCGGCGGTTTATACGGCGTGGATGTCCCAGCCATGTCGTTCCAGCTGCATGAATGGGACATTCACATCGTATGCCGCGGTGCTGATGATACCAGTGGGTCAGGTGGTGCAGCAGCGAACGATCTGCGCCGCCGGGCCGATCCGCCGCGCCGGGCCAGGCAGCCGCTTGCCGGGCCAGGCCGCCGGCGCCGGGCCAGGCCGCCGCGCCAGGCGGGCACCTTCCGGCATCGGAGATCTCTAGGGCACCGGTCGGAGTGGCCAGGGTTAGATGACCGCGCCTGGGCAGAACGAAGGGCCGGCTGGCAAGCCAGCCGGCCCTTCGTCACGTTGACCGGTGCGGAGGTCGCCTCTCGGCGAAAGGCGCATCGCGGCTCCAGCCGAACGGTATTCCGCGAAGGCAGTAGGTGCGGCCCGGGGGACCCAGCCGCACCGGCTGATAGCTACTAACGCCCCCGGCGCCGCCTCTGTTCCCGCCGCGTGGGCGGATCTGTCTCGTACGGGAACGACGAGACGGCCTGCTGGCCTTCGGTGGATTCCGAGTCCTGATCCGGGTAGCGCCCGTTCCCGCCGCGGTAGGCGTTGTCCTGCCCGCCGTAGCCGAAGGTGCTGTACCCCTGGTCCGGGTACGTGTTGCTGTCGCCCCGGGCGTGGTAGTCCTGGCCGCCGTAGCCGTGCTCGCTGTATCCCTGAATCTGATAGGCCAGGTTATCCGGTTCCCGGTAGTTCTGGTCGCCGTAGCCCTGGTGGTCCTGGTCCGCGTATCCGGTGGAGTAACTCGCGGCGGACTCATGGCCAAGGCTGCCCGAACCCTGGTAGCCGTACTCCTCGTAGCCGGGCTCCTGGCGGTACCCCTGCTCCTGGTAGCGCTCGTCCTCGTAACGCTGACCCTGGTAGCGCTGCTCCTGATAACGCTCGTCGTCGTAAACCTGACCCTGGTAGCGCCGGTCCTGGTAGCCCTGACCCTGATGGGACTGATCCTGGTAGCCCTGGGCCTGGTAGTCGTCCTGGGCGTAGCCCTGGTGCTCCTGAGCCTGGTAACCGGATCCCGCGTAGCCCCGGTCGTCGTAGGAACCATTGTCGTAGCGCGCCCCGGAGTCATAGCCCTGACTCGGGTCATAGCCCTGGTTCGGGTCATATTCCTGGCCGGAATAGGAGTCGCCCCCGGCCCCGCAGCCCTGGCCCTGGTAGGACCCGCTGTCGTAGTGCCGACCCGAATAGGAGGAGGAACCCCGGTCGGAGTAAGCCTGGTCCTCGGAGTAGGCCTGGTCCGGGTAGCGCTGGTCGCCGTGGCCCTGATCGGCGTAGTCCTGGCCGCCATGGCCCTGATCGGCGTAACCCTGATCTGAGTAGCCCTGGTCGGCGTAATCCTGCTCGGCGTAACCGTAGCCCGTTTCGGCGTATCGCTGCCCCGCGTAGCCCTGCTGGCCGGCGTAACCTCGCTGGTCGGGGTAGCCCTGCTGGCCGGCGTAGCCGGGGTCCTGGTACCCCTGCGGGGCATAACCGCGGTCGGCGTACTGGCCGGGATCGGCGTAGCGTCCCTGGTCGGCGTACTGACCGCCGTGTACGGGGCCCGTGTCACCGTAGCTCTCGGCCGCATGCCGCCGTCCGGCGCCCCGTTCCGGGTAGCCCTGCCCCGGGTAGCCCTGCCCCGGGTAGCCCTGCTCCGGATAACGCTGCTCCGGGTAGCGCTGTTCGGGATAGCCCTGCTCCGGGTAGCGCTGTTCGGGGTAGCCCTGCCCCGGGTAATACTGCCCGGTGTAATCCTCGGGATAACCCGACCCGCCCTGCGGCGCCTGGGGCCCCGATCCCGCGGGCAGGGCCAGCGGGCCGGCGGGCAGCGCCCCGGCGGGCAGCGCCCGCGGACCTTGGGGCTGTGCCGGGGTCAGCGTCATCGGGCCGTGCCTGTCGTCCGGCCGCACCGCGCGGAAGTCCCCGGTCACCGGGCCCGTGAACTCGGCGTCGCGGCCGTATCCACCCGGGAGGGCGGTCAGCCTTGGATCGGTCGGTGCCCCCGGAAGCTGACTGACATAGGCGCCGGAGCCGCGGGGGTCGGGGACCTGCCCGCCGCGCTGGAGGGCGTCGATCAGCCTCGGCAGTTCCTCTATCGGAAGCCGGAACGTACCGGTGCAGGTGCCTCCCTGCCAGATGCTGAAGACGGAGACTCCCGTGTCGGCGTACCAGCTCAGGCGCATGCTGCGGGAGCTGCCGCGCACGTCGAAGAAAACCTCGCCGAGCCGGGGCAGTGGAGCTGCGTCCGACGCTGACATGCTGCTCATCGTGGCCTTGCTCCCTTCTCTTGTTCCAGTTCGTGACGAAGACTCTCCAGCAGGCTAGCTGGAGGCAGGAATTCAGGCAGGGAATTTCGCCACCCCGCATGCGGGACAGCTACCACGGATGGCATCATTATCGACGGGCATGCAGCGGCCCGCGCGGTGGTTTAGATCAGGACGGGTGAACCGGCGCGCTGGCGCCGGCCGTTCGGAATGGTAACCACTTGCTTACGAGTTAGCCGTACCCGTGCATGGGAACACCACGCGGCGAAGACGCGTTGTATCTTGCAACGGAGGCTTCCGGACAGGACTGGTTCGCGTGGTGACGGGCCCTGACGCTCTACTGTAACGCACTATTTGATGCATCTTGGTTGAGGTGATTGATCCATGTCGCAGGTACGTCGGCAGTCGGCTGTTCTTCCCCGCCCGAACTGGGGCTGGCAAGATGCTGCCGCGTGCAAGGGCGAAGACCTGTTGCTCTTCTTCGGTCCCGACGGCGAGCGCCAGCCGGAGCGGGAGATCAGGGAGCGCAAGGCCAAGGAGGTCTGCGCTGCTTGCCCGGTGCGGCTCGAATGCCTGAACTACGCGGTGTCGCGGCCGGAGAAGTACGGCACGTGGGGAGGGCTCAACGAGGATGAGCGCTCGGCCGAGCGCCGCCGCCGCATGCGCCGCGCCAACGCCGCCTGAGCCCGGCACCAGCACGCCCAGGACCCGGGCTCAGGCGAGCAGCGACAGAACGTCGGCGTCGCTGAGCTGGCCGAAAGACGAGTACCACTCCCCCACGGACCGGAACCTCCGGGGCGTCGCCAAGATGATCACCCGGTCAGCTTCGGCGCGCATGTCTTCCGCCGCGGCGGGGGCCGCGACCGGCGCCGCCAGCACGAGATAAGCCGCCCGCGCCGCACGCAGCGAGCGCAGGGCGGCTCGTGCGGTCACGCCGGTCGCCAGACCGTCATCTACCACGATCACGCACCATCCAGCCAGCGAGGGTAGCGGGCGCCCGCCCCGGTACACCTGCACCCGCCTGGCCAGTTCGGCCTTCTCGGCGGCGACGACCGGGGCCAGGTCGGCGGGGGAAAGCGACAGCCGGCCCAGCAGGCTGGCGTCGAATACGGCCTTGTCCAGCCCTTCGGCGATCGCTCCGACACCGAGTTCGGGCTGGTGCGGATAGCCGATCTTCCTGGTCACGATGACGTTCATGGGTACGCTGAGGACCGCCGCGACCTGTTCCGCCACGGCCACCCCTCCCCGGGGAAGGGCGAGCACCACGGCCCGTTCGGCCCAGTCCTTGAGCGCGACGGCGCGGATGAGCCGTTCCCCGAGCAGGGTCCCGGCCGCCCGCCGGTCCCGGAAGGGGAGCAGGTACTCACCCTGGCGCATGTCCGGGATTTACCCCTCGTAGCGGGCTGCAATGCCAGGACGGCGTCGCACAATGGAGACATGATCTGCGTCTCGTGCCGGAAGCAGCACCACGAGGAGTGCCCCGGCGGCACCTGGTGTGACTGCCAGCACCTGCCGCCGGCCGGCCAGCCCGGAACGCGGCCGGGAACCGAGCCGTCGCTCAGCTGGCTTCGCCAGGGCTAACGGCCGCGCCGGAATAGAGCCTGGGCGGGGCATGTTGCCACGCGTATGGCACCGGATGTAACCGCGCGTACCGTCCACATGCTGGACGCTGCCTGGACAGTCCGGTTCGTTACATGTGATCCTGGCTTCATGAGTGTTACGGACCCGTTGCTTGTCGGGCGCCGGCACATCGACTTCTTGCGCATCTGCAGCGCCATCTGTCTGCTCGCCCGCTAATCGCCGACCCGGATTTCCCGCCCGGGCGCGCGTGCGATGCCCAGGCATCCTCCTGCTGGAGCGGCGGCTGAACCGCGTCTTGAATGCTGCCCAGCGGAGCCCCAGGTTCTCGTCCCACGCGCGTCCTCGAACCTGGAGGAGCCTCCCCCGACATGCCAGTCGCAACTGGGACCAAGCGCAAACGCGGCGAAGGACAGTGGGCGCTCGGCTATCGCGAGCCGCTCAATAAGAACGAGGAAAACAAGCGCAACGACGACGGGCTCAACGTCCGCCAGCGGATCATCGACATTTACTCCAAGTACGGCTTCGACTCCATCGACCCGGCTGACCTGCGCGGCCGGTTCCGCTGGTACGGCCTGTACACGCAGCGCCGGCCCGGCATCGACGGCGGCAAGACCGCCGTGCTGGAGCCGGAGGAGCTCGACGACCGGTACTTCATGCTGCGCATCCGCATCGACGGCGGACGGCTGTCCGGCGACCAGCTGCGGGTCATCGCGTCGGTCTCGCGCCGGTACGCGAGGGGCACCGCGGACGTGACCGACCGGCAGAACATCCAGCTGCACTGGATCGAGATCGAGAACGTGCCGGACATCTGGGAGGCGCTCGAGTCGGTCGGCCTGTCCACCACCGAGGCGTGCGGGGACACCCCGCGGGTGATCCTCGGCTGCCCGCTGGCCGGCATCGACGCGGACGAGATCATCGACGGGACACCGGAAATCACCGCCATCGGCGAGACGTACATCGGCGACTCCGCGTTCTCCAACCTGCCGCGCAAGTTCAAGTCCTCGATCAGCGGCTGCCCGGCGCAGTGCGCCATCCACGAGATCAACGACGTCGCGTTCGTCGGCGTGGTCAACTCCCGCGGGGAGGCCGGTTTCGACCTGTGGGCGGGCGGCGGCCTGTCCACTAACCCGATGCTCGGCCGCCGGCTCGGCGCGTTCGTCCGGCCAGGGCAGGTTCCCGAGGTCTGGGCCGGGGTGACCGGGCTGTTCCGGGACTACGGGTACCGGCGGCTGCGGCACCGGGCCCGGATCAAGTTCCTGGTCGCGGACTGGGGCCCGGAGAAGTTCCGCGAGGTGCTCGAGAAGGAGTACCTCGGCTACGCCTTGCCGGACGGCCCGGCTCCGGACGCGCCGCGCGACGGGATCCGCGATCACGTGGGCGTGCACCGGCAGCGCGACGGGAACTACTATGTCGGCTTTGCGCCCGTCGTGGGCCGCCTGTCGGCCGACGCGCTCGACGTGATCGCCGAGCTGGCGGCCAGGTACGGCAGCGGCCGGGTCCACACCACCACCGAGCAGAAGATGGTTATCCTCGACGTGCCGCCCGGGCGCACCGAGGCGCTGGTGGCCGAGCTGGAGGCGGCGGGCCTGCCGGCCCGGCCGTCCGCGTTCCGTCGGCACACGATGGCCTGCACCGGCATCGAGTTCTGCAAGCTGGCGATCGTCGAGACCAAAGCCCGGGCCGCCGACCTGATCAGCGAGCTGGAGCGGCGCCTGCCCGGCTTCGACGCCCCGGTCACGATCAACGTGAACGGCTGCCCGAACTCCTGCGCCAGGATCCAGACCGCCGACATCGGCCTGAAGGGCTCGCTGGTCACCGGGCCGGACGGCCGACAGGCCGAAGGCTTCCAGGTGCACCTGGGCGGCAGCCTGGGCGGCGGTGACGGCTCGGACTCCGGCTTCGGCCGCAAGGTGCGCGGGCTCAAGACCACGGCCGAGGAACTGCCGGACTACGTGGAGCGGGTGCTGCGCCGATTCGACGCGGCCCGCGAACCAGGCGAGAGCTTCGCTGCCTGGACCATCCGGGCCAGCGACGAGGAGCTCTCATGAGCACCCGGGCCGTCCCCTTCTACTGCCCTTACTGCGGCGAGGAGGACCTCGAACCGCAGGGGGCGGCCGACGGCGAATGGCATTGCCGCAGTTGCACACGGTCTTTCCAGCTACGCTTTGCCGGAATAGGAGTCACACTGTGAGCCCCGTCGTCACGCGCGGCCTGGCGCAGCGGAACACCCTGGAGGACCCCGAGCAGATGCGAACCCTCGCCGAACAGGCCGCGGAGGAATTCGCCGAGGCGCCGGCCGAAGAGGTGATTCGCTGGGCCGTGGATACATTCGGTGACCGGATCTGTGTCACCTCGTCCATGACCGACGCGGTGATCATCCATCTCGCCTCGGCCGTCCAGCCGGGCATCGAGGTGGTCTTCCTCGACACCGGCTACCACTTCGCCGAGACCATCGGCACCAGGGACGCGGTGGAGGCCGTGTACCCGATCAAGCTGATCAACATCACCCCGTCGCGCACGGTGAAGGAGCAGGACGCCGAGCTCGGGCCCAGGCTCTACGGGCGCAACCCCGACCTGTGCTGCTACCTGCGCAAGGTCGAGCCGCTGGAGCGGGCGCTGACCAGCTACGACGCCTGGATCACCGGGGTGCGCCGGGATGAGACCAGCAAGCGCCGCCAGACCAGGGTCGTGGAGTGGGACGACCGCCGGGAGATGGTGAAGGTCAACCCGATCGTCACCTGGTCGCAGAAGCAGGTGGACGACTTCATCACCGAGCAGGGCGTGCTGGTGAACCCGCTGGTCTACGACGGCTACCCGTCGATCGGCTGCGCGACCTGCACGATCCGCGTCGAGGCCGGGGCAGACCCGCGCAGCGGCCGGTGGGCGGGAACCGGCAAGACGGAGTGCGGCATCCATGCGTAAGCCCATTCTCGTTGCCGTGGCGCACGGCAGCGCGGATCCGCGCGCCTCGGCCACCATCGCCGAACTGGCGGACCTGGTCAGGGACCGCGAACAAGGTCTCGACTTGCGTACCGCCTTCCTGGGTCACGCCCCGCCATCACTGCCGCAGGTGCTGAGCACGATCGACGCGGACCGCGAAGTGACCGTGCTGCCGCTGCTGCTGACGGCGGCGTACCACAGCAAGGCGGACATCCCCCGCATGCTGGCCAGGACGGCGCGGACCCGGGGACCGCGGGTGAGCTACGGCCCCACCCTCGGGCCGCACCCGCTGCTGCTGGACGCGCTCGAGCGGCGCCTCGCCGAGGCGCTGCCGATCACCGGCCCGGGAACCGACCCGGCCGGCACCGCGGTGGTGCTCGCGGCGGCCGGGTCGAGCGACCCCGAGGCGAATGCCACCATCGCCAGGATGGCGGCGCAGTGGCGGGCCAGGACGGGGTGGTTCGCCGTCCGGCCGGCCTACGCCTCGGCCGCCGAGCCCTCTCCCGCGGCCGCCGTAACCGGCCTGCTCCGGGACGGGGCGTCCCGGGTAGTGGTCGCCACCTACCTGCTCGCGCCGGGCCTCTTCGCCGACCGGATCCGCCACGCCGCCCTAGCCGCGGGGGCGGCGGCCGTCTCCCCGGCGCTCGGCGCCTGCGCCGAGGTGGCCGACGTCATGCTCGACCGATTCACCCAAGCGGGATCAACTAGGCGCACCGCGGCGTAAATCGGGCGCGTAAAACTGGGTAGAACTCCAGATAGCCCTCGAGAAAACCGAGGAACCCCGATCCGCTGGTCACGATCCGGTATCGTACGTCCCTCCG
Organism: uncultured Actinomycetes bacterium; assembly: GCA_963841585.1. Classification (GTDB taxonomy): domain Bacteria; phylum Actinomycetota; class Actinomycetes; order Streptosporangiales; family Streptosporangiaceae; genus Palsa-504. The sequence goes on along the minus strand of CAWJDK010000036.1, from coordinate 126,385 downwards.
GGCAAACGATGACCCGGTAGAGCCGACCGCTGGCCGAACGCGACCCGACTGGCCGCCAAAGGGGGCGAATGCGTATCTGGCCGGGAACGCCATACCCGCTTGGTGCAACATGGGACGGATGGGGCACGAACTTCACCCTTTTCTCCGAGGTCGCTGAACGTGTAGAGCTCTGCCTGTTCGACGAGGCCGACGACGGTGGCGGCACGCTCAGCGAGACCAGGGTCGAGCTGACCGAGATCGACGGCTTCGTATGGCACGGCTACCTGCCCGGTATCGCCCCGGGGCAGCGGTATGGCTACCGCGTGCACGGACCGCATGATCCTCAGCGCGGGCTGCGCTGCGACGGTTCCAAGCTGCTGCTCGACCCGTATAGCAAGGCGATCGAGGGCGACGTCAGCTGGGACGAGTCCCTGTTCGACTACCGGTTCGCCAATCCCAGGAAGCGCAACACGGCTGACAGCGTGCTGCACATGCCGAAGAACGTGGTCATCAACCCGTTCTTCGACTGGGGCAACGACCGGGCCCCGCAGACTCCTTACCACGAGACGATCATCTACGAGGCGCACGTGCGCGGGCTGACCCTGTGCCATCCTGAGGTCCCGGCGGCACAGCGCGGCACCTACGCCGGGCTGGCCCACCCGGCGGTGATCGCGCACCTGCAGCGCCTCGGGGTCACCGCGGTGGAGCTCATGCCGGTGCACCAGTTCGTCGCGGAGCAGTTCCTGGTCGCCCGCGGCCTGACCAACTACTGGGGCTACAACACGATCGGCTTCCTGGCCCCGCACAACAGGTACTCCTCGGCCGGCCAGCGCGGCGAGCAGGTCGGCGAGTTCAAGTCGATGGTGAAGGCGCTGCACGAGGCGGGCATCGAGGTCATCCTCGACGTGGTCTACAACCACACCGCCGAAGGCGACCACATGGGGCCCACGCTGTCCTTCCGGGGCATTGACAACGCCGCCTATTACCGGCTGTCTGACTCCGAGCGCTGGCGCTACCTGGACTACACCGGCTGCGGGAACAGCCTGAACGCCCGTCACCCGCATTCGCTCCAGCTGGTCATGGACTCCCTGCGGTACTGGATCCTGGAGATGCACGTCGACGGGTTCCGGTTTGACCTGGCCGCCGCGCTGGCCAGGGAACTGCACGATGTGGACCGGCTGTCCACCTTCTTCGACCTGGTCCAGCAGGACCCGGTGGTCTCCCAGGTCAAGCTGATCGCCGAGCCGTGGGACGTGGGCGAGGGCGGCTACCAGGTCGGGAACTTCCCGCCGCTGTGGACCGAGTGGAACGGCAAGTACCGGGACGCCGTCCGGGATTTCTGGCGTGGCCACCCGTCCAGCGTGCCGGACTTCGCGTCCCGGCTCACCGGGTCCAGCGACCTGTATGCGACGAGCGGGCGCCGCCCGTTCGCCTCGATCAACTTCGTCACCTGCCACGACGGATTCACCCTGACCGACCTGGTCTCCTATGACCACAAGCACAACGAGGCCAACGGCGAAGGCAACCGGGACGGCACCGACGACAACCGCTCGTGGAACTGCGGCGCGGAAGGCCCGGCCGACGATCCGGCCATTAACGAGCTGCGGGCCAGGCAGAAGCGGAACTTCCTGGTCACCCTGTTCCTGTCCCAGGGCGTCCCGATGCTGCTGGCCGGCGACGAGATGGGCCGGACCCAGGCCGGCAACAACAACGCCTACTGCCAGGACAACGAGATCTCCTGGGTGGACTGGCGGCGCGCCGCCGGCGAGCAGGACCTGCTGCAGTTCACCGAGACGCTGGCCGGCCTGCGCCGCGACCACCCGGTGTTCCGCAGGCGCCGGTTCTTCCGCGGCCAGGTCCCGGGGCCCGATAAGGGCGATCTCGTCTGGCTCACCCCCGCCGGGGAGCAGATGACGGACGCGGACTGGGAGGCTAGCTACGCCAAGTCGCTCGCGGCGTTCCTCAACGGGAACGCGATCAGCGAGCCCGACCCGCGAGGCGGGAAGATCGCCGACGCCAGCTTCCTGCTGCTGTTCAACGCGTACAGCAAACCGCTCACGTTCACCCTGCCCGAGGCCGGCTACGCAGCCGGCTGGGAAGTCGTCATCGACACCGCCTCCGGGGTCCCCGGGACGATTCACCCGCCGAAGAAGGAGATCGAGGTCCGCGACCGCGCCGTGGTCGTGCTACGGTCCACGGAATGAGCCTGCGCCAGCTTGTCCCGGTCTGCGCAGACGAGCCTGACCTGCCCGCGCTCTACGCTTACCCGGACGGCCGGTGGCTGCGCGCCAACATGGTGGCCAGCGCCGACGGCGCCGCGACGCTCGAGGGCCTGACCAGGGCGCTGTCCTGCGACACCGACCGACGGCTGTTCGCGCTGTTGCGCACGCTCTCTGATGTAATCGTGGTCGGTGCGGCCACGGTACGCGACGAGAAATACAAGCCAGCCAAGACGCGGGAGCTGTGGAGTCACCTGCGGGACGGCCGACCGCCGACCCCGCCGATCGCGGTGGTCACCCGGCGGCTCGACTTCGCCCCGGACAGCCCGCTGATCGCCGAGGCCCCGCCGCACGCCCGCACGATCGTGATCACTGTCGCCCAGGCGCCCGCCGACCGGCGCGCCGAACTGGCCCGGCACGCGGACGTCATCGTGGCCGGCGACGAGACCGTCGACCTGCGGGCCGCGGTCGGTGCGCTGGCCGAGCGGGGCCACCGTCGGCTGCTCGCCGAGGGCGGCCCGCACCTGCTCGCCCAGTTCCTCGAGGCCGGCCTGCTCGACGAACTGTGCCTGACCGTCGGGCCGCTGATGGCCGGCCCGGGCGGGTCCCGGATCGTGACCGGGCCGCCGGGCACGGGCCCCGCCGCGCCGCTGGCGCTGACCCTGGCTCATGTCCTCGAAGAGGACGGCTTCCTGTTCTGCCGGTACACCAGGCGCGATGCCGCTTGACCCTGGGAATCGGGGTCAGCCGCGGGGCAGCAGGCCGCGCTCGAACCCGGTCGCCACCGCCGCGGCACGATCGTTGACGCCGAGCTTGGCGTAGATGTGCAGCACATGGGTCTTGACCGTGGCCTCGCTGATGAACAGGCGGGCGGCGGCCTCGCGATTCGAGCAGCCCTGCGCGATCAGCCCCAGGATGTCGAGTTCACGCTGGCTGAGCGGTTCCCTGGCTGGCTGCCTGACCTGGCCGAGGAGCCGGGTGGCGACCGAAGGGGAGAGCACGGCCTCGCCGCGGGCCGCAGCACGGACGCCGCGCAGCAGTTCGTCGGGCGGGGAGTCCTTCAGCAGGTAGCCGGTGGCGCCGGCCTCGATCGCGGGCACCACGTCGGTGTCAGTGTCGAAGGTAGTGAGCACCAGTACCCGCGCGCCGATGCCTTTCTCCGCCAGCATCCTGATCGCGCTGACCCCGTCCAGGACCGGCATCCGCAGGTCCATGAGGATCACGTCGGGTCGCAGCGCCGCCGCCCGGTCGACCGCCTCCCGGCCGTTGGCGGCCTCCCCCGCCACCTCGAACTCACCGCTGGCCTCGAAGATGCCGCGCAGTCCGTCACGGACCACCGGGTGGTCGTCGGCGATCAGCAGCCGGATGGCCTGGCTCACGTGGACTCCTCAGCCTTGGTCGCCTGCGGCGACGGGCCTAGCGGGATGGCGGGCAAGCTGGCCGACACGGCGGTGCCCGCCCCTGGTTCCGACTCGATCTCCAGCTGCCCGGCGAGGCGGCCGACCCGCTGCCGCATGGCGATCAGGCCGAAACCGCCCGCTGGGCTCCCGTTGGCTGTGCTGGCGCCGACCGGGCTCTCGCCGGACGGGGCCGGGTCGAACCCGACTCCGTCGTCGCGCACGTCCAGGCTCACCACGTCCTCCATGTAGGAAAGCGTGACCCCGGCCCGGGAGGCGCCGGCGTGCCTGGCCACGTTGGCCAGCGCTTCCTGTGCGACCCGCAGCAGCGTCACCTCGACCTCCGGGTGCAGCGGCCGCGCCTCCCCGGTGGTCTCGACCTCCCCGGCCACGCCGCTGGTGACCGACCAGCGGGCCACCTCGCCGGCCAGCGCCTCCGGCAGCCTGCTGTCCTCCAGCGCCTGCGGTCGCAGCGCCTGCACCGAGCGGCGGGCCTCGGCCAGGCTGTCCCGGGCGAGCCGCTCGGCGTTGCCGGTCCGCCGCTCGCGTTCGGCCTCGTTGCCGGTCTGCTGGGCCGCCTCGAGCTGGGTGATGATCCCGGTCAGGCCCTGGGCGATCGTGTCGTGGATCTCCCGCGCCAGCCGCTGCCGCTCGTCCCCGGCGCCCGCCTCCCTGGCCTGGGTGAGCAGCTGGGCCTGCAGTCCGGTGTTCTCGGCGACCATCTCCTCCAGGCGGTGATTCGCCTCGGCCAGCTCGGCGATCATCTGCTTGCGAGCCTCGTTCTGCTCCTCCGACTTCACGCCGAGCAAGGTGAAGGCACCCACGAGCACGATGTCGACGCAGGCCACCAGCACCCAGATGGCCACCTGCAACACCGTCGGCCGGTGGAAACCCCCGGTCTGGGCCATAGCGAAGGTGACGGCCACGGCCCCGCAGCCGATCCACCGCCCCGCGCCGTGCAAGTACCGGAACGCCTGCAGGAAACCGAACCAGGTGAAGAACGCGAACCAGGGGCTGCGGATGGTGAGCACGGCGTTGAACACGAGCAGCCCGGTGAAATAGATGCCCATGAGCCACCGGCGCTCGGCCCAGCCCGGATGGAGGTTGACCCACCACATGATCCAGACGCCGGTCGCCACGGCGATGCCGGCCGTGATGCCCACCGCTCCCGCGGTCGGGTCCTGGGACAGTACGTAAGGGATCAGCGGGACGGTGAGCAGCAGGAAGGGCAGGAAACGCTGGAGCTTCTCATACCGGCGTTCTATCGATTCGAAGCCGCTGTCCGGCGTGCGCACCATCACCGCTCTCACCCCTTCCCTACGCTTGTTCCCAGCGGAAGAACCGCGCCGCCACGGCCGCCGCGATCACGGCATACGCCGCCATTATGCCCAGGTACCCGGGCCGCGGAGCCAGGCCCATCCAGCTGTCCCGCACCGCGTGAAGAGCCGAGCCGAGCGGGGTGAAGGTCCCGATCTGGCGCATCACCGGTGACATCTCCTCGGTCGGGATGTAGACGCCGGCCAGGAACATGTTCGGGAAGAACAGCAGCCAGCCAAGACCGGCCGCGCTCCTGGCGGCCGGCGCCACGACGTGGAACGAGATATCGTCCACGACGGCCTGACCCGCGTAATGCTTGGTGAGCCCCGTCACCTCGATGACTGCCGTCATCATGCCCTCGCTCTCGTTAGGTCGCCTCGTTGGCGCCCTAACCAGCTTCGCCCGGCGCACCCTGGTTGCGGATCGGCCCGGCGGCCATGTTTGCCGCGCCGCGTGGCAGCGGGCCGGCCGGCCATCCGGTCGCGCGGCATCAACCGTTCGGCTGACCCCGGAATCGGCCCGGTTCATGTCGTCAGGGACGCACTGCCGCTTGGCTTCTTGCTGTGGTGCGGTGGCACGCGAGCGAGAGGGCGGACTTTCGTCACTCTGGCCCCGTCCGTACCAGTTCATACGATGTGAGTGGCCGTGCCGAACGAGGCCGGGCAGGCGCTCGCCGCGGCCGGAGGCTAGCCTGGCCCCTGGAGAACCCGTCACGAACTCCCCGCGCAGCGTGGGAGACGGGAGAAGGAGTGAGGGGTCCATGCCGCTGCACACCCAAGTCGACCCGTCCAGCCAGGACGACGAGCTCGACGTCAACCCGGTCTACGTCCAGGAATACGGGGCCGACATTCCCCGGTACCGGCTTACCGGGCACGGCACACTGCCGCGCACCGCACTCCAGATAATCCGCGACGAGCTCATCCTCGACGGCAACGCCCGGCTCAACCTGGCTACGTTCGTCACCACGTGGATGGAGCCCGAGGCCGAGATACTGATGGCCGAGTGCGCCGCCAAGAACATGATCGACAAGGACGAGTACCCGCAGACCGCCGAGCTGGAGCGGCGCTGCGTGAACATCCTCAGCCACCTGTGGAACGCGCCGGCCGCCGGTCAGGCCACCGGCTGCTCCACCACCGGGTCGAGCGAGGCCTGCATGCTCGGCGGGATGGCGCTGCTGTGGCGGTGGCGGGCCCGGCGCCAGGCGGCGGGTCTCGACCCAGCCAAGCCGAACATGGTCATGGGCTCCAACGTCCAGGTGTGCTGGGAGAAGTTCTGCCGCTACTGGCAGGTCGAGCCCCGGTATGTGCCGATGGTGCCAGGACGGCTGCATCTGCGCGGCGCCGAGGCGGCGGCCAAGTGCGATGAGAACACCATCGGCGTGGTCGCGATCATGGGCTCCACCATGGACGGGAGCTACGAGCCAGTGGCCGAGATCAATCAAGCCCTGGACCGGCTGCAGGCCGAGCAGGGCCATGACGTGCCGATCCACGTGGACGGGGCATCGGGCGGGTTCGTCGCGCCCTTCCTGCAGCCCGACCTGGAGTGGGACTTCCGGGTCCCCCGGGTGGCGTCCATCAACGCCTCGGGGCACAAGTACGGCCTGGTGTATCCGGGGGTCGGCTGGGTCATGTGGCGGACGCCTGACGCCCTGCCCGAGGATCTCGTGTTCAAGGTCAACTACCTGGGCGGCGAGATGCCGACGTTCGCGCTCAACTTCTCCCGGCCCGGCGCGCAGGTGGCCGCGCAGTACTACAACTTCATCCGGCTCGGCCACCAGGGCTACCGGCGCGTACACCAGACCTGCCGGGAGGTGGCCCTGCACCTGTCCGGCAAGATCGCACAAATGGGCCCGTTCGAGCTGCTCACCGAGGGCCGCGACCTTCCGGTGTTCGCGTTCAAGCTGCGCGACGACGTCACCGGCTACTCCGTGTTCGACCTGTCGGAACGACTGCGGATGCGCGGGTGGCAGGTGCCCGCGTACACGTTCCCGGCCGACCTGACCGATACGGCCGTCATGCGCATCGTGGTCAGGAACGGCTTCAGCCTGGACCTGGCCAACCTGCTGCTGGATGACCTGCGCAAGCACGTCACCGTGCTGGAGCATCACCCGCAGACCCAGCCGCCGCCAGAGATCCAGCGGAAACGACAGTCGTTCAAGCACTAAGGCGCCGGCCGCCGAGGGCCTCAGCCGCCGCATCACCGGACCCGGGGATATAGCGTAACTCAGGGGACCGGCAGGCGAAGGAGCTGACGATGACGGTGCTGCGCAGCTACGTGAACGGGGCATGGGCCGAACCGGCGGACGACGGGCGTCCGGTGCTCGACGCGGTGACCGGCGAGGAGGTCGCCCGGGTGTCCTCGGCCGGCATCGACCTGGCGGCGGCGCTGGACTACGGCCGCATCGCCGGCGGGCCGGCGCTGCGCGAGCTGACCTTCCACCAGCGGGCGGGGTTGGTCAAATCGCTCGGGCAGCTGCTGCGCGAGCACCGCCAGGAGCTCTATGCGCTGTCCGCCCGGACCGGCGCCACCCTCGGGGACGCCAGGTTCGACGTCGACGGCGGAATCGGCGTGCTGCTCAGCTACGCCAGCCGGGCCAAGCGCGAGCTGCCGAACGACATCATCCTCGCCGAGGGCGCCGTCGAGCCGCTGGGCCGGGGCGGGACCTTCGTCGGCCAGCACATCCTCACCCCGCTGCACGGGGTCGCGGTCCAGATCAATGCGTTCAACTTCCCGGTCTGGGGGCCGCTGGAGAAGTTCGCCCCGGCGTTCATCGCCGGGGTGCCCAGCCTGGTCAAGCCCGCTACCCAGACCGCGTACCTGACGGCCCGGCTGGTCGAGCTGATCGTGGACTCGGGGCTGCTTCCCGAAGGCGCGCTCCAGCTGGTCTGCGGCGGCATCGGCGGCCTGTTCAACCATCTCGGCGAGCAGGACCTGGTCTCGTTCACCGGGTCCGCCGCGACCGCCAGGCAGCTGCGCGCCCATCCGGCCATCGTTGAGCGTTCCGTCCGGTTCAACGCCGAGGCGGACTCGCTGAACTGCTCCATCCTCGGCCCCGAGGCCGGGCCGGGCACGCCCGAGTTCGACCTGTACGTCCGGCAGCTGGTCACCGAGATGACGGTTAAAGCCGGCCAGAAGTGCACCGCGATCCGCCGGGCCCTCGTCCCGGCCGCCCTGGCGGACCAGGTGGCGGAGGCAGCCAGGGAGCGGCTGGCCACGGTGGTGGTGGGCAACCCCGCCGAGGAGGGCGTCCGGATGGGAGCGCTGGCCGGGCTGGAGCAGCGCGAAGAGGTACGCCGTTCGGTCAAGGCCCTGCTGTCCGCCGGCCGGATCGTGTCCGGCGACCCGGACCACGTGGACGTGGTCGGGGCGAGCGCCGAGCGCGGCGCGTTCATGGCGCCGCTACTGCTGCAGACCGACGACGCGGATCGCCCCGAGCCGCATCAGGTGGAGGCGTTCGGGCCGGTCAGCACGATCATCGGCTATCAGGGCACGGCGGAGGTGATCGAGCTCGCGGCGCGCGGCCGGGGCAGCCTGGCCGGCTCGGTCGTCACCGCCGACGTCTCCTTCGCCCGCGACGTGGTCCTCGGCCTGGCGCCCTGGCACGGCCGGCTCCTCGTCCTGGACCGCGAGGACGGCGCCGAGTCCACCGGCCACGGGTCGCCGCTGCCCATGCTGGTGCACGGCGGCCCAGGGCGGGCCGGCGGTGGCGAGGAGATGGGCGGCGTCCGCGGCGTGCTGCACCACATGCAGCGCACGGCGGTGCAGGCCAGCCCGCGGGTGCTCTCGGCTGTCACCCGCCGCTGGATCCCGGGTGCCGAACGGACTGCCGATGGCGGCCATCCCTTCCGCAAGCCGCTGGCCGACCTGCGCATCGGTGACACGGTGGTAGCCGGGCCGCGTCAGGTCACGCTGGCCGACATCGAGCACTTCGCCGAGTTCACCGGGGATACCTTCTACGCGCACATGGACGATGAGGCCGCGCGGGCCAACCCGTTCTTCGACGGCCGGGTCGCCCACGGCTACCTCATCGTCTCGTTCGCGGCCGGCCTGTTCGTCCAGCCCGATCCCGGTCCGGTGCTGGCCAACTACGGCCTGGAGAACCTGCGCTTCCTCACGCCGGTCTCCCCGGGCGACGAGCTGACCGTGACGCTGACCTGCAAGCAGATCATCCCGCGCGAGGACGCAGGGCACGGTGAGGTGCGCTGGGACGTCAGCGTGGCCAACCAGGACGGCAAGCCGGTGGCCACCTATGAGCTGCTGACCCTGGTCGCCAAGGAGTGGCCTTCCGCCTGAGGCCGCGGCCCGGCCGGCGTTGCCGACCCGGGTCAGCAGGCTGGGGGGAGCGCATCACCGGTCACGGGAGGAACGCGGGTTCGCGGGGGAACCGGGCGTACCAGGTGCCGCTAGGGTCAGGCCGAGCGCGACGGCGTAGCGGTGGCCGAGCGGGCCGCCCGGGCTGGTGCCGCCCACATCGCCGCGGCCGACGGCCACGCCGTCCGGCAGCGAGCGGGCCAGCACGCCGAGCAGTTCCTCGTCACCGGCCGGGCCGCCCACCACGATGACCTGCGCCGGGTCCTGGCCGAGCGTCCGCACTGCCCGCCGGAAGTTCGCCGCGAGCACGGCCTGCTTGAGCCGCAGCCGGATGGCGCGCCATTCTCCCGGGCCGTGGTGCCGGTCGAACGGCAGCCAGCCGCCCGGGCCTTCCACCGCGAGCATGCCCGCCGCCGAGGCGGGCGCCGGGGCGTCCAGGAAGCCCCGGCGGCCGTCCTCGCCCTCGAACCGCTGCCCGCCGTCGACCCGGACGCACAGCGCGCGCCGGACGCGGCGGACGCGGCGGGCAGCAGGCCCACCACGGCGTTGGCCTGGTCGGCCAGCACCCGGCTCAGCGCGGCAACATCCCCCGCCTCGGCAGCATCCAGGCCGAGGCGGGCGCCGAGCGCGACCGGGTCGGCCAGCACGCGCAGCATGTGCCCCGGCGGGCGAACCTCGACCGCCAGCATCCGGCAGGCCGCCGCCGCCTCCGCGTCGACCTGGTCGATGACCGGCAATTCGCCAGGGAGCCGGTTAGCCACCAGCACGCCCTCATCGCCGGCCACCAGGACCGCGCCGATCCGGGTTCCGGCCGCCAGCAGCGTCCGCAGCCGGGCGGCGGCCTCGTCGTAGCGCAGCCCGGCCGGCACGATCGCCACCACCTCCGCGCCAGGCGGCGCCACGTCGCCGAGCGGAAGCGGCGGCCCGACGCAGACCCCGGTCCCGCCGGGAGTGCGCACGCCCGCGGCCAGCACCCGCAGCCGTCCGGCCGGCCCGGCGGCGTCGGGCACCGTCACCACGGCGGTGTCCACCGCCCGCAGCGGCGCGATCCTCGCTTCGCCGACCGTGGCGCCGAGCCCGCGCTCCAGCCGCCGGACCAGGGCGGCGGCGCCCCGCAGCGAGCCCGCCGATCCCTTCCGGCCGCGCGTTGGCACCCGTCCGGCGCCCAGGATCTTCCCGCCGGACACCAGCACGACCTCCGTCGTAGCGTTGCCGACGTCGACCCCGGCGATCACCGTCACCCGCCGGCCTCCCCTACGCGGACAGGCCCCGGCGGGCGTAGACCTCCGCCGCCTCGGTCAGCAACGCCGCGCAGCGGGGCAGCCCCCGGCTGGCCAGCGACGCGGCCAGCTCGGTGAGCTGCGCGGGCGTGGACCGGCCCGGCCGCAGCGCCTCGTAGATGGCCAGCACCTCGTCGTCGGGCAGGCGGGTCAGCTCGGCCGCGCGGCGGAGGTTGGAAGCCAGCTGCGCGTTGCCGTGCTGTTCCGCCACGACCGCCTGGCGTTCCAGGGTCTCCGGGTGAATGCGAAGGTCCGCCACGCCGACCTCGCCCGTCCGCACTGCATCCACGGTCAGGCTTTCGACCCGCCTGCCTGAGAGTGCGCGGGTCACGTCAGGCCCTCCAGGCTGAGCTCTTCGGGGGGTGCGCCGGGGATCATGCGGCGGCGTTCCAGTTCCATCAGGGCGATCACCGTGGTGTGGTAGCGGGCCTCGATGGCCTCGTCGGAGTACGGGTTCCTGGCCGGGTCGGGCGTGCCGCCCTTGGCGTGCCGCGCGGCGTTCGCGCCCAGCAGCCGGTACAGCGATGGCGTGACCGAGGGTGCCACCGAGTACAGCTCGAGGTTGGCCAGCGGGGCCAGGTCGCGGCGGTGGATCAGCGCGGTGCCCTTGCCCTGCAGCCCGATGCCGATCCCCGAGCCGGCCAGCCGCGCTGCGGCCAGGCCGATCCGGCCCAGGTCGACGCCGTCGTTGAAGCGGACGACCCGGCCTTCGCAGCCTTCCTCCTCGAGACCGGCCAGCATCTCGCGCAGCACGTCCGTCACCGCCAGGCCGGACAGGCACCGCCACACGTCCCGTCCGACGGCTGGCGAGACGCCGATGACGACGTCGCGGGGGCCCTGCCCGGGCCGGGCCGGGCCGCACGCCGCGAGCAAGGGCACGGCGGCCTGCGCCTGCTCGGCCCGCAGGTCGGCGACCCCGCGGGCCTGGCGGATGGCGTCGATCTCGGCCTGCCGGGACGGCGAGGGCTCGTAGCCGGTACCCGGGCCCGCGTAGTCGTTCGGGTCGGTGACCAGGGACAGCACGCGCAGCTGCTCGTCGAAGATGGCGGACGTCTGGAGGTAGTCACCCGACAGCCTGGCCCGCGCGAAGGCCATGGTTCGTTCGGCCTCATGCTCGTAACCGCACTCGTCCAGGGCCGCCACGATGTCCACCACCGTCAGCCCGCGCTGGCGGATGGCCCGGGCCGCGGCCAGCACGGCGAGGGTGTCGGTCTCTCCCAGGTCCTTCGACCCGGCCGCGTCCACCGCCCGCTCCACGTGCTCGTCGGTGAAGTCGGCCAGGCCGAGGTGAGCGTAGACGGCCTGGCAGGCCTCCGCGGCCTCCCGGCGCACCGCCGCCAGCCGCGAAGCGTCGACCGTCCGCAACCCGCCGTCGATGCCCCAGTCGCGCTGCATGGCCAGGAAGTCGTCGATGTCCTCGGCGTTGAAGTTGCTCGGGCCGAACATGTTGTCGTAGCGCTGGATCGACCCGAACCCGCTGAACACGAAGTCCGAGCCGGCCAGGGCGATCGGCAGCGTCCGCGAGGTGCGGCGCATGTCCGACTCGCTCATCAGCGCGTCGTTGCCCGAGCAGGATTCCAGGTTGCGCATCATCACCATGACGTTCTCCGCCATCAGCTCGCGCAGGCCGCGGGGCACCGAGGCCGCGACCGAGGCACCGTCGATGCCGCCGTTCTGCACCCCCTGGGCGCCGATGGCCCGGGCCAGCGCCACGCAGCGAGCCTCCAGGTAGAGCATTGACTGCCGCTGGGCGCCGGCCATCAGGACTTCGGCGCCCGCGCCGGACGACACCCGCATCTTCATGCCGCGGGAGGCGTAGGCGGAGGTCAGGAAGGCCTTGGACCACGGGGTGTCGTCGCCGTCGGTGAACACCTGCTCGGTGCCGTACAGCGAGACGGTCTCGGCGTAGGAGGTCAGCCCGCGCATGCCGAGCTCGAGTTCGGTGGCCTCCTCGACGGAGCACTGGATGAGCACCCCGTCGGCGCCGAACGCCGCCCCGATCAGGCAGGCCACCGCGTTGCTCGGCGCGTCGCCGAGCACCGGCACGGTGGTCTCGACCTCGCGGAACCCGAACGCCGCCGCGGTGGCGGCATCGGCCGCGAGCAGCACCGGGTCGTCGAGGCGGTTGGTGACGTGGGCCTGGTTGCCCGGCGTCCGCCGGGCGCGCAGCTTAGTCATGGCCATCACCAGCTCGGCCGGGCGGAGCAGGGCCAGCGCCTTGGTCAGCTTGGCCGGGGTGGCGCCCGCGCTCAGCCTGATGATCTCGTGCCGCGGCACCGCCGGGTCGACGAGCAGGCGGGCAAACGCCACGTCGGACAGCGCCATCGCCTCGTCCGCGACGGCCAGGTCCAGGCCGTGCCGGGCGATATACGCGTCGATCGAGTCAAACTCCGCCTCCGGCACGCCGTCCAGCTCGGTCACCCGGCCGTCGGTCACGATCAGGCTGGGCTGCGGGTCGTGCGGCGAGCACAGCGCGGTCAACCCGAGCTCGGGGTTCTCGACGGCGAAGCCGTCCAGGTTGACCCGCTGCCTGTCCATGAACCTGATCCGTCCGACTGGCTGGGGAGTCATACCGCCTCCTGGGCGTGCAATTCGACGACGCGGGCCCGGCCGGGGACGGTCCGGGAGCCGGCGCCTCCTCCGGTGCGGACCACAATGCGGGTGCGGTCGGCCCGGAACAGGTCGCGGGAGAACTCGATCGGCTCGCCGTCCGGGTCGGTGGTCGTCCTGGTGATGGCCATGAGCGGTGCGCCCGGCTCCACGTCGAGGATGGCTGCCTCGTCCGCCGAGGCGAGGACCACCTCGATCCGCTCCACCGCATCGGCGGGTTCGGCGCCGAAGTGCTCCTGCAGCAGTTCGTAGACCGAACCCCCGAGCGGCAGCTCGAGCAGCCCGGGAAAGCGCCGGGCCGGGAACCTGGCGTGTTCCAGGGAAAACGGGCTGCCGTCCGCGAGCCTGATCCGCACCAGGTCGACGACCAGCTCACCGGGCCGGGCGCGCAGCGCCTGCGCGGTGGGGTCGTCCGCCTCGGTCAGCCGCGCGGACAGCACCCGGGTCCCGGCCACCACGCCCTGGCTGCGCAGCAGCGCGGGCACGCCGACGATGCGGGACAGGTCACGCTCGATCTTGCCCTTGGCCACGAACGTGCCGCCGCCGCGGCCCGGCACCCGGCGGACCACGCCGCCTTCCTCCAGCACCGCGAGCGCCTGGCGCAGCGTGGCCCGGCTGACCCCGAACTCGGCCGCGAGCGTGCGCTCGGCGCCCAGCCGCTGCCCGGGACGCAGCCGGCCGCTGCCGATCTGCTCGGCCAGCGCGCGCCTGACCTCCTCCGGCGTCCGCGGACCCGTTACCTCAGTCATAGAGCAACCTCGGTCATGCAGGACCCGGCTCGGTGGCCGCCATGGCGTCGGGCGATTCCGGCAGCACCTGGCCGCCGTCCACCACGATCGTCTGACCGGTGATGTAGGCGGCCTCGTCCGTGGCGAAGAACAGCGCGGTGTAGCCGATCTCGTCTACGGTGCCCAGCCGGCGCATCGGGATCGCCGCGGTCATCCCGGCCGCGTAGTCCTCGCCCATGCTGGCCAGGCCCTCGGTGACGATATTGCCCGGCAGCACCGCGTTGATCGTGATGCCCTTCGGCGCCAGCTCGATCGCCGCCGTCCGCATGAAGCCGAGCTGGCCGGCCTTGCTCGCGCCGTAGTGCGTCCAGCCGGGGTACCCGGTGATCGGCCCGGTGATGGACGAGGTGAGGATGACCCGGCCGCGGCCGGACCGGGCCAGGGCGGGCAGGCAGGCCTGCACGGACAGGATCGTGCCCTTCAGGTTGACGGCGAACACCTGGTCCAGGTCGTCCTCGGTCACGTCCTCCAGCGAGGCGTCGGGGAAGATCCCGGCGTTGGCGCAGAGCACGTCGACGCCGCCCAGCCGCTCCTCGGCGATCCCGGCCACCCGGCGGCAGTCCTCCCGGCTGGCCACGTCGGCCAGCACGAACGAGACCTCGCCGGGTTCGCGGGCCGCGGCGGCCTGGGCCTGCAGGTCGTCGGCGGCGGCCCGCGCCGTCTCCGCGTCCCGCCCGGTGATCAGCACCTTCGCCCCGTTGCGGGCGAACACGCTGGCGATCCCTTTGCCGATCCCCCGGGTGCCGCCGGTTACCACCACGGCGCGGCCCGCGATCGATGTGAACATGGCAGGTCCCTCTCAGTGAGTGCTCAGGTATGACTCCGCAAGGTCGCAGCTGCCCTGCGTGTATCCGGCGCCGAGTTCGGCCGCGATGTCGACGGCCCGGTGCGAGCCGATCCACGCGACCAGCAGCAGCCGCCGGAACATGATGAACGTCCAGATCTCCGCCTGATCCTCGGCGGACAGCCTGCCCGCCCGCCGGTAGCCCTCGAGCCAGCTGTCCACCAGGGCCGGCACTACGGGCTCGTGCTCGAAGAAGCTCACCGCCGTGCCCAGGTCGTACAGGTACCAGCTGAACCCGGAGTCGTCGAAGTCGATGACGCTGACCGACCCGTCGTGGACCAGCAGGTTGGCCAGCCGGGTGTCGGCGTGCACCAGGCCGTACCGCTCCGGCCCGGTGCCGAACGCCCGCAGCCGGGCGCGCAGCACATCGTCCAGCCGGGTCAGGATCTCGCGCTCGGCCGGCCCGACGCCGATGCCGTCCTGCCACCGGCCCCAGCGGGCCTGCTGGCCGAACGCCGCCGGGTAATCCCAGTGGAACCGGGTGAACCAGGCCGGCCGGGACCACTCCCGCGCGTGCCGGTGCATCCGCGCGGTGACCTCCCCTAGCTCGGCGAAGTGCGCGCCGGTCAGCGCGGGATCGTCCGCCGAGCCGCCCGGCTCGGTGCCGGGGAGGAACTCGAACCTGACGCAGTAACGGTCCGCCGCGCCGCCCCGTTCCGGCACCGTGACCACCCGCTGTCCGCCGGCGGCGGGCAGCACCCGCGGCGTGCGCACCCCCGCCTCCGCGCGCAGCGCGTCCATCCAGGCCAGCTCCGAGGCGATCTCCTGCTCGGTGTGGTAGCCCAGCCGGTGCACGCGCAGCACCGAAGCCCCGGCGTCCGGGTCGGTGACCAGGAAGGTCGCGTTCTCCGAGACGTTGAGCAGCTCGACGGACGCCGCGGGGCTGACGCCGTCGTAGGCGGCCAGCGCGTCCTGCGCGCAGCCCAGGACCCGGTCCATCACGTCGCCGCCGGCCGACAGGTCGTGCTCTGTCATCTTTCCTGGCCCATGGCTACCCCTCGTGGTCCCGGCCGGCCACGGCCACCAGCACGTCGGTGACCTCCTGCTGCGCGCGCCGCACCTCGGCGGCAGGCCCGCTGAGGTAGATCCGGCCGGCCGCGCCGATCATCGACACGTCGACCAGCGTGACGCCCGGCGCGGCGCGTTCGGCCTCGTTGGCCGCGACCGCCGCGAACAGGGCCACGTTCGACGCCGTCTCGGCGCCGGCCTCGGTGGCCGCCTTGACCGCGCCGACGTCACCGACGATCGTCACCGACACCAGCCCGTCGCCGACCTCCTGCCGGCCGACGATCGTCACGTTGGCCGCCTTGACCATGGCGTCTCCCGCCGCCAGCGCGGCTACGTACCCCTTGGTCTCGATTAGTCCGATCGCGTTATCCGCCATCGTTCACCTTCCTGTTCTCCTGTGGCCTGGGATCTGGATCTGGATCTGGATCTGGATCTGGATCGGATCTGGATCTGGATCATGGAGCCGATGATCAGCGCGTCGACCGGCGGCGGCTTGCCGGCGAACCAGGCGGCCGCGACCGAGCCCTGGGTGACGAGCACGCGCTCGCCCACCCCGCTGCCGAGCACGTCGAAGGCGATCATCCGCTGGCCGGTGCCATCGGCCTCCACCTCGAGGAAAGCGCCGTTGGGCAGTTCGGCCAGCCGGCGCGTGGCCCAGACGCTCCCGATCACCGTTGCGGTCAGCATCAGCGCTCCTTCTCGATCTGCACGCCGCTGGCCCGGGCACGATCACGGGCCAGCGGGGTGAGCACGGCGCCGCGGCCGAGCACCAGCCGCTGGCCGGCCCGGGCCGCCTGGTTGATCACGGCCTCGGTTACCGCGCCTCGCTCGATGCGGCGCACGGGCGCTGATTCCCCGGACCGTTCGGCCCCGTTGCCGGAAACAGGCGCGGCACCGGCCGGGACCGGCGGGGCAGGTGTGACGCTGCCTTCCGGCAGCCTGAACCGTTTCCGGCCCGATCTGAGCTCCTCGCGCTGGTCCGGATCCAGGTCCAGGAGCCGTTTCACGAACGCCGCCAGATCGGCGTCGGTCGAAAGGTTAACCGTTTCGGTCACTGGCAGTCCGTTTGGCAGCACATCCCGGATGACCTCGCGCACCAGCGCCCTGAGCTCCTCGATGTCGCTCATCGCAGCGCCTTGAGCGCGTCTTCGGCGGCCTCGGCCGCCTGCCGGACGTCGGCCTCGGAGCCGGACAGGTACAGCCGGCCGGTGGCGCCGATCATCCGGTAGTCGACCAGCTTGACCCGGGCGGCCTTCTCGGCCTCGTTGGCGGCCAGGATCGCGTACGAGGCCGGCCGCATCTCCAGCACGAACAGCGACTCCCCGGCCAGGGCCATCGAGCCGATCTTGTTCCGGTTCACCAGGAACGCCTGCTGCGGGTCCAGCATGGTGATGATCGTGGACGCGAGGATCTCGGGCCGGCTGGCGTCGCGGGCGGTCGCGCCCAGCGCGCCCAGCACGGCCGAGGCCGCCGCCTGCACCTCGTCGGTCCCGCCGTGGATCTCCAGGTAGCCGAACTGCCGCTCGACCACCAGGATCCCGGCCCGCACGTCGGCGTGCTTGACCGCCACGTCGGTCAGCGGCTCGATGTCCAGGCCCGGCGCCACCTCGATGACCTGCGCCGCGACGTGGCTGCGCGGCAGCGACCCGCGGATCCAGGTGCCCAGGTAGCACATCGTCTGCGGCTGCAGCCGGGACAGGAAGATGAACGAGCGTAGTTCGGCCACTGGTCAGCCCCCGGCCAGCTGGGAGAGCTCTTCGAGGATCAGCCGGCGGATCTCCTCACGGAGGGCGGTGGCGTCCGTACCGAGACCATTAGGTTCCGAACGGGCCGGGTGATACGCCTGCCCGCCGCCGCTCGCCGACGCTGGGCGGTCGCCCCGCTGGTTGGACGCCATCGGGTACATGGGCACCGGCCCGGCCGGGGCCTGCCAGGGGATCATCCCGGTGAAGTCGCCGAACGGCTCGGCCGGATCGCGGTTGTAAGCCAGCCTCGTCCACTGCACCAGGTGGCTGGGGTGCAGGTTCTCCGCCACCGAGGACCGGCCGAAGAATCCGGTCCCGATGGTCATCGTCGGCGCCAGGTTCGTCTCCAGGCCGGCGCTGCCCAGGCTGCTGCCCACGTTGACGGCGACCCGCAGGACCTCCACCGCGGCCCCGTACTCCATGATCACCTCGGGATCGTTGCTGTGGATGGCGGCCGAGTGGCCGCGCCCGGACAGCCGCAGCACGGCCCGCGCCGCGTCGATCCCGCGCCGGGCCGTCGGCACCCGGACCAGGCCGAGCACCGGGCAGAGCTTCTCGTGGGCCAGCGGTTCCTCGGGCGCGACCAGGTCGAACGGCGCGAGCAGGACCCGGGTGCGGTTCGGTACCCGCAGGCCCGCCTCGGCCGCGATCCAGCCCGCGTCCTTGCCGACGAAGCGGATGTCGAACCGGCCGCCCGGGAACAGCATGCCGGCCACCTTGTCCCGCTCGTCCGGCGCGAGCAGGTAGGCGCCGGCCTGCTTCAGGTGCCGCAGCAGCGTGGCGGCGGCCCGCTCCTGCACGATCAGCACCGACTCGTTGGTGCACAGGATCGAGTTGTCGAAGCTCTTGCTGTCCACGATCCGCCGGGCCGCCTTGGCCAGGTCGGCGGTCGCGTCGACCAGCACGGGCACGTTGCCGGGGCCCACGCCGATGGCGGGCGTGCCCGAGCTGTAGGCCGCCCGCACGACCGGCACGCCCCCGGTGGCGACGATGACGCTGGTCCGCTCGTCGGTCATCAGCGCGTCGATCAGCGGTACCGAAGGCTCGTCCACCACCTGGATGACGCCGTCCGGGGCACCCGCCGCGACCGCCGCCGCCCCGAGGGTGCGGGCCGCGTCGGCGCAGACCTCCTTGGCCAGCGGATGCGGACTGACCACCACCACGCTGCGGGTCATCAGCGCGAGCAGGCACTTGAAGAACACCGTGGCGACCGGGTTGGTCGACGGCGTCAGCGCCAGCACCACGCCGGCCGGGCGCGGCACCTCGACGATCCTGGCCTGGGCGTCGATCCGCGGCGTCACGTAGTCATGGCCGGCGTAGAAATCCGCGATCCCGGTGCTGCACGCGATGTTCTTGAGCACCTTGTGCTCGGCCACGCCGAACCCGGTCTCCCGCACCGCCCGTTCCGCGTACTGGCGTGCCCTGGCCGCGCCGGCTTCGGCGGCGGCCCGCACGATCGCGTCCACCGAAGCCTTGTCGTACCGGGCGAAGGCCCGCGCGGCCCACTCGGCTCGCTGCAGCATGGCGCGGGCCCTGGGCACCCCGGCCGGGTCGGTCAGCAGCTCGGACACGCTGATCGTCGTGTCGGTCACCGGCGTCCCCCCGTCGCCGCGTCGTCCCGGGCCTTGGCGATGGCGACCTCGGTCCGCTCGAGCAGTTCCTCGCACACGGCCGGGGTGAGCAGGATGCCCGGCTTGTACTGCAGCACCCGGGGGTCGAGGGTGGAGAAGATCGCCCACACCCCGTTTTCGTACAGCCGCTTCATCACGAACTTGGCGCCCTGCGGATGGCCGAACTCCAGGCCCATGACCAGCCCGTCCTGCCGGATGCCGGTGAACCAGTCCGGGTACTGCGCCTGGATCGTGCTGAGCCCGCCGGTGAATATCGCGGCGATGTAGTGCACCATCGACCGGACCTCGGGCCGGCAGGTGATCTCCAGCGTCTTCAGCGCGGCCACGCAGCCGAGCTCGGCGCCGCCGAACGTGGACATGTGCGCGAAGCCGTCCTCGGTCAGCCAGCCGGCGGCCGCCTCGGCGGCCAGGACCACGCTGACCGGGTACATGCCGCCGGAGATGCCCTTGCCCGAGACCAGGATGTCCGGGTTGACGCCGTGCTTGCTGATGGCCCACAGCTCACCGGTGCGCATCAGCCCGGTCTGCACCTCGTCGGCGATGTAGAGCGCGCCGTAGCGCTCGCACAGTTTTTTCACTCCGGCCAGGTAGCCGGGCGCGGGCAGCGGGAAGCCGTAGGTGGCCGGGATCGTCTCCATGATCACCGCGGCCACGTCCCGGCCGCGCAGCGCGGCCTCCATGGCGTCCAGGTCGTTGAACGGCACGTGGGTGAACTCGTCCGGCCGGTCGGCCAGGAACAGCGTCGAGAACCGCTCGTCGCCGGTGGCCACGGCGAGCCCGGTGTGCCCGTGGTAGGCCTTGGCCACCGAGACGATGCCGCGCTTCTTCGTGGCGTGCCGCGCGCTCTTCAGCGCGATGTCGATGGCCTCCCCGCCCCTGGACCCGTACATGACCTTTGTTAGCCGTGTTGCCTCGGGGGGAACGATCCCCCCCAGACCCCCCCTGCTTCTGGGGGGACCCATCCCCCCAGCCCCCTTGGGAGGCCCCTTGCGGGGCCCCCGATGCCGGCGCGGCCGCCGCTGTGGCGTTGACTAGGGCCTCGGCTAGGGCGGTGCGGGCCAGGCTCGGGAAGTGGTGGTTGCCGATGTCGAAGCGCTGCATGGCCGCGGTCACCGCGGCGGCCACTTCGGGATTGCGGTGGCCCAGGTTGTACGTGCCGCCGTTGAGGTGGACGTCGATGAGGCGCTTGCCCTCGACGTCATAGATGAAGTAGCCCTCGCGGCGGTCGATGACCAGCGGGACCCCGGAGTCGATCCAGAACTGGGTCTTGTCCGGGTTCCAGAACTGCTTGGACTTCGCCAGCATGTCCTGCTTCGAGGCGAAAGAGATCAGTTCCTCGGTCACCGCGACCTCCGTAACCGTCAGCCGCCCGGTGATCTGTACTGTGCAACCAATTAGCCCGTTCGGCTAAACCAAAGAAGTATCGCTCAGACCGTTTGCTGTCAAGCGGTTGTGTTTCACTCAGATTAACTCAACCAGAACTCTTGATCATGATTCCCGCAGGCTGTTACGCTCCCCGCAAATGCGCCGGAGGTGTACCATGGCCCAGTCCCAAGGTCCCCAGGTCCCCGAAGTTCCCCGCCTGCCCGTGCGACCACCTGCCGAGGACTTCGACGTCTCGCAGCGCACGGATGTAGCCAAGCTCCGCAAGGGGGCGATCGGGCTCGGCGGCGTCCTGTTCCTGACCGTGACCGGGTCGGCTCCGATCTCGGCCATGCTGCTCAATACGCCCATCGTGGTGGGCTACGGCCAGGGCGTCGGCGCCCCGGCCGCCTTCATGTTCGCCACGATCGTGCTGATCGTGTTCTCCGTCGGGTACGTCGCAATGGCGCGGAAGAAGACCACAGCGGGCGGCTTCTACTCCTACATCAGCCACGGCCTCGGCCGGGAACTCGGCATCGGCACGGGCTACGCCTCGGTGGTCGCCTACTCGGTGTTCGAGGCGTCGCTGGCCGGCGGTTTCGCCTACTTCCTCAGCCTGAAGCTGAACCAGTTCGGGGTGAACATCGCCTGGCCCTGGCTGGCCCTGGCGATGGTGCTGATCATCAGCCTCCTGACCTACTTCGACGTCCGGATCTCCAGCATGGTGCTCGCGGTCGGGCTGATCAGCGAGGTCGTCATCCTGCTCATCTTCGACGTCTTCCTGTTCGCCCGCGGGCACGTGACCGCGGCCCCGCTCAACCCCGTGAACGCGTTCAAGAGCTTCCCGGCGGAGGGCAAGCTCGCCGCGGGCGCCATCGGCATCGGCCTGTTCTTCGCCTTCTGGTCCTGGGTCGGCTTCGAGATGGCGCCGAACTACGGCGAGGAATCCCGCGACCCCAAGCGGATCGTCCCCCGCGCCCTGTACATCTCGGTGATCGGGCTCGGCGTCTTCTACACGATCACGTCCTGGGCCTCGCTCGCCGGGTATCCCACCACCAAGGCGGCGATCGCCCAGTCGCAGACCAACGCGGCCCAGTACTACCTATCATCATCCTGTCGGTGCAGGCGGTGGTCTCGCTCGCCGTCCTGGTCTACTACGAGCGCTTCCACCGGGACGAGGCACACTGGTGGCGGACCAGGCTCGCTCCGCTGCTCGCCTTCGTCACCCAGGCCTTCGTGGTGTACCTGCTGTTCACGAACATCGACTTCCTCGGCGCGGGCTACAGCTACGCGAACTGGCTGGGCCCGATCGACGCCGTGATCGTGCTGGCCGGCGTCGGCACCGCCTTCTACTTCAAGAAGTACAAGCCCGCCAAGTACGAGCAGGCCGGCCGCCTGATCAACGAAGGCCTGTAAGCATCGGCTGCCGACTGCCGCGATCGCCCCATTAGCCACATCAGTACCGCCCTCACAGGGTATGCGGACCATTTATACGATGTGGATGTCCCATTCACGTCGTTCCAGCGACATGGCTGGGACAACCACGCCGTATGATTCGGTGCTGGCGTGGCGAGCGTGACTGAAGCCCGTTTCCGATCCCCGGCTGCGGCCAGCGGCATACGAGCTGATCACGATCGCCTGAGCTGGGTCACGGGACTTCACATCCGCACCATCACCCGGCTCGGCGAGCCGCACGACAAAACGTCTAGGCGCCGGTTCTGCAGAACCGGGGCCTAGACGCGATGCGGACGAGCTATGAGGAGAGGCCAGGCTCAGGCGGAGGCGCCGCGGAGGCGGGCCAGGGCTTCGGCCAGGATGGCTTCGCCGTCGGAGTCGCTGCGACGCTCCTTCACGTAGGCGAGGTGCGTCTTGTAGGGCTCGACGCGCGGAGGATTCGGCGGGGCGTGCTGGTTCTGGCCTGCGGGATTGCCGCAGCGGGGGCACTCCCAGGTGTCAGGGATCGCGGCGTCGGTCGCGAAACTCGGACGTGTCTCGTGCCTGTTCGCGCACCAGAATGAGATCCATACCCGCGGCGCGGCCTCGCCGCGCTCGGCTTCTCCCATCGGACCCGCGCCGACCCTGCTGCCGCGGATGGCGTTGCCACTACTCACAGATCACCCCTTGAAGGCCATAGAGCTATGAAGCCGGAACTTCGATGCGGGATAACTTCGGTGCGGGATAGGACTACAGGCTAGTGATTAACCAAGAAGTTGAGGGCGATAATGCACACGAACCACAGGATCCCGAAGAAAATCGTAATGCGGTCCAGGTTGCGCTCGACGACGGAGGACGAACCCAGCGTCGAGGTCACGCCGCCGCCGAACAGATCGGACAGGCCGCCGCCCTTACCCTTGTGCAGCAGGACGAGCAGGACCATCACGAGGCTGGTGATGACCAGGATAACGGAGAGCCCGATGACCATAGCGTTATCCATCTCCTGCTGGTGACCCGGTCCCGCTGCTCAGGACGCTTCTGACCTAAGCTTACGCCGCCAGTTCACGATACCGGCAGATCTGAGCGAACTGTCCGGCGTCGAGGCTGGCTCCGCCGACCAGGGCCCCGTCGACGTCTGGCTGCGCCATGATCGGCGCGATGTTATCGGGCTTGGCGGACCCGCCGTACAGGATACGCACGCTGGCGGCGGTTGCGGCGCCATGAAACTCCGAAACCCGTGACCTGATCGCCGCGGTCATCTCCTGCGCATCCTCCGGGGTGGCCACCTCGCCGGTGCCGATGGCCCAGACGGGCTCGTAGGCGATCACCATCTTCGCGACGGCCTCGTCGGGAAAACCCTCGAGCCCTTCGTCGAGCTGTCCCATGCAGTGGCCGAGATGCTGCCTGGCCTGGCGGACCTCCAGCGGCTCCCCCAGGCACAAGATCGGCGTGATCCCGGACCGCAGCGCGGCCAGCGCCTTGGCGTTGACCAGGTCGTTGGTCTCCCCGTGGTACTGCCGCCGCTCGGAATGCCCGGCCAGCACGTACCGGCAGCCCAGCTTGGCCAGCATGGGCCCGGAAATGTCGCCGGTGTAGGCGCCGGAGTCGTGCTGGGACAGGTCCTGCGCGCCGTAGGAAATCCGCAGCTTGTCCCCGTCGATCAGGGTCTGCACGCTGCGCAGTGCGGTGAACGGGGGCAGCACCGCCACTTCCACCGCGTCGAAGTCCCGGTCCGTCAGGGTGAAGGCGAGCTTCTGCACCAGCGCGATCGCCTCGAGGTGGTTCATGTACATCTTCCAGTTGCCGGCCATCAGCGGCAGGCGGTCCCTTGAACCCCCGGAACCACGGGTACTCGCGGTCATGAACCGTCCTCCAGTGCCATCAGGCCGGGCAGCGTCTTGCCCTCAAGGTACTCCAGGCTCGCGCCGCCGCCGGTGGAGATGTGGCTGTAGGACTTCTCCGGGATGCCCAGGGCGCGGACCGCCGCGGCCGAGTCGCCGCCGCCCACCACGGTCAGCCCTTCCACCGCGGCCACCGCCTCGGCGAGCGCCCGGGTGCCGGCTGCGAAGGCCGGGAACTCGAACACCCCGAGCGGGCCGTTCCAGAACACCGTCTTGGCGTCGGCCAGCTTCTCCGCGAACAGGGCGCGGGTCCGCGGGCCCGCGTCCACGCCTTCCTGGTCGGGCGGGATCTCGGTGGCCGGCACGACGGAGTGCTCCGCGTCGGGGGCGAAGTGAGTGGCCACGACCAGGTCCACCGGCAGGACGAGTTCTACCCCGCGCCGTTCGGCCTCGGCCATGACCGCCCTGACGGCGGGAATCTGCTCGGCCTCGAGCACCGAGTTTCCCACCTCGTACCCCTGCGCGGCCAGGAACGTGTAGGCCATGCCGCCGCCGATCAGGATCCGGTCGGCCAGGTTGAGTAGGTGGCCGATCACGGCCAGCTTGTCCGACGGCTTCTTGCCGCCGAGCACCACCACGAAGGGGCGCGCCGGGTCGGTGGTGATCTGGCGCAGCACCGCCACCTCGTTCCGCACCAGGTCACCCGCCGCGTGCGGGAGCAACAGCGGGAGGTCGTAGACGGATGCGTGCTTGCGGTGCACCGCGCCGAACCCATCGCCCACGTACACCTCGCCGAGGCGGGCCAGCCGCTGTGCGAAAGCGCCGCGTTCGGTGTCGTCCTTGCTGGTCTCGGCCGGCTCGAAACGGACGTTCTCCAGCACCGCGACGTCCTCGTCGCCGAGGCTGAACGCGGTGTCCTCGGCCGAGGGCCCGGCCACGTCGGCGGCGAACGAGACGGGGCGCCCGAGCAGCTCGCCGAGCCGCGCCGCCACCGGCTGCAGCGACGGGCCGCCGGCCGCCCGCTCCTCGAACGTGCCGCCCTTGGGCCGGCCGAGGTGCGCGAGGACGATCACCCGCGCCCCCCGGTCGGACAGCTTGCTGATCACCGGCAGGCTGGCCCGGATCCGGCCGTCATCGGTGATCTGCCCGGTGCCGGTCAGGTCGAGCGGGACGTTCAGGTCCGACCGCAGCAGGACACGCCGACCCATGACCTCCAGGTCGTCGATGGACTGCATTACCGCAGCCGGGAGGCGAGGAGCGCGGTCAGGTCGACCAGCCGGCTGGAGTAGCCCCACTCGTTGTCGTACCAGCCGATGACCTTGACCTGGTTGCCGAACGTCATCGTGAGCGAGGCGTCGAAGGTGCACGACGCGGGCGAGCCGACGATGTCGGAGGACACGATGGCGTCCTCGGTGTAGTACAGGTAGCCCTTGAGCGGCCCGTCGGCGGCGGCGCGGTAAGCCGCGTTCACCTCGTCCTTGGTCACCTCGCGGCCCAGCTCCACCACCAGGTCGGTGACCGAGCCGTCCGGCACCGGCACCCGCATGGCCATCCCGTCCAGCTTGCCCTTGAGCTCGGGCAGCACCAGCGCGGTCGCCTTGGCCGCCCCGGTCGTGGTCGGGATGATGTTCTGCGCCGCGGCCCGCGCCCGGCGCAGGTCCTTGTGCGGGAAGTCCAGGATGACCTGGTCGTTGGTGTAGGCGTGGATGGTGGTCATCAGGCCCTTGACGATGCCGAAGTTGTCCAGCAGCACCTTGGCCATCGGCGCCACGCAGTTCGTGGTGCAGGAGGCGTTGGACAGGATGTCGTGCGCGGCGGGGTCGTACGCGTCGTCGTTGACCCCCATCACGATCGTGATGTCCTCTTCCTTGGCCGGCGCGGAGATGATGACCTTCTTCGCGCCCGCCTCGAGGTGGGCCCGGGCCGCCGGGCCGGTGGTGAACCGTCCGGTCGACTCGATCACGATGTCGACGCCGAGGTCGCGCCAGGGCAGCTTGGCCGGCTCGCGCTCGGCCAGGATCTTGATCTCCTTGTCGCCGACCCGGATGACGTCGCCGGAGACGGATACGTCGCCCGCCAGGGTGCCGAGCACGGTGTCGTACTTCAGCAGGTGCGCCATCGTGGCGATGTCACCGAGGTCGTTCGCCGCCACGATCTCGATGCCGCGGTCACCGTCCGCGGCATTGGCGGCCCGCCAGAAGTTACGGCCGATACGGCCGAAGCCGTTGATTCCCACGCGAATTGTCACAGTACTAAATCTCCTCGTCGATCCCCGTGATCGCCAGCGCTCCGAGACTATCGGACGCAGCCCCGGAAGGTGACCCGGAGGCGGTGCAGGCTCGTATGGTCTAGGCCATACCAGCAGCGAATGTCATGGACCCGAACAGGCCGGGCGCGTGTCGATCCGCGCCGCGTGGATTCGTGTAGGGGGTGAGAGACCGGCCCGGACCCAGCTGGGCCGGCGTAGCGTCGGGAGGATGACCGCGATGAAGCAGTACCTGCTCAGCATCTACCAGCCGGACGGGGATCCGCCGCCGCCGGAGATCCTCGAGCCGATCATGCGCGACGTCAACGCGGTGAACGCCGAGATGCGGGCGGCGGGGGCCTGGGTCTTCACCGGCGGCCTGTACCCGCCGGACACGGCCACGGTGCTGCGGGCCGACGGCAGCGACGTCCTCGTGACCGACGGGCCGTTCGCCGAGGGCAAGGAGCACATCGGCGGGTTCTGGGTCATCAGGGCACCGGACCTGGACGCCGCCCTCGACTGGGCGCGCAAGGCCACGGCCGCGTGCAAGCTGCCGGTCGAGGTCCGGCCGATGGTCGACATGGCTGAGGGCTGACGCCGCTCATGCCCGGGCCTGGGCCCGCTCCCGCGCCTGCGCCCGCGGACGTCGAGCGCGTCTTCCGCGAGGAGTACGGCCGCGCGGTCGCCGTCCTGACCCGCGTCTTCGGCGACATCGACACCGCCGAGGACGCGGTCCAGGACGCCTTCGCCGAGGCGGCCAGGCGGTGGCCGGCCGCCGGGCTGCCGCCGAGCCCGGCCGGCTGGATCATCACCACCGCGCGCAACCGGGCCATCGACCGGCTGCGCCGCGAGGCGGCCCGCGACGCCAAGCAGGCCCAGGCCGCACTGCTGCACGCCCTGCCAGGGGGGTCTGGGGGGGTCGTCCCCCCGGGACAGTACGAGCAGAGCCCGGCCGAGGAGGGCCCCGTGCGCGATGACCGGCTGCGGCTCATCTTCACCTGCTGCCACCCGGCACTCGGCCCGGCCGCCCGGGTGGGGCTCACGCTCCGGCTGCTCGGCGGGCTCACCACGACCGAGATCGCGCGCGCCTTCCTGGTGCCGGAACCGACCATGGCCCAGCGGCTGGTCCGGGCCAAGGCCAAGATCAGGGATGCGGGGATCCCGTACCGCGTCCCGGCGGAGGCCGACCTGCCCGCCCGGCTGTCCGGCGTGCTCGCGGTCGTCTACCTCATTTTCAACGAGGGCTACACGTCGAGCTCGGGCGAGGCGCTGGCCCGCGCTGACCTGTGCGCCGAGGCCATCCGGCTCGGGCGGCTGCTGGCCCGGCTCATGCCGGACGAGCCCGAGGTGCTCGGGCTGCTCGCGCTGATGCTGCTCACCGAGTCGCGACGGCCGGCCCGGACGTCCCCGGACGGCGCCCTGGTGCTGCTCGCCGAGCAGGACCGGTCGCGCTGGGACCACGCGCTGATCGCCGAGGGCCAGGCCCTGGTCCGGCAGTGCCTGCGCCGCGGCCAGCCGGGCCCGTACCAGATCCAGGCCGCGATCAGCGCCGTGCACAGCGACGCGCCCGTCGCGGCCGCCACCGACTGGAACCAGGTCCTGTCGCTGTACGACCAGCTGCTGGCCGTCGCGCCGAGCCCGGTGGTCGCGCTCAACCGCGCGGTCGCGGTGGCCGAGGTCGAGGGCCCGTCCGCCGCCCTCGCCATCGTGGACGGCCTCGATCTCGGCCGGTACTACCTGTTCCACGCGATCCGCGCGGACCTGCTGCGCCGCCTGGGCCGACCCGTCGAGGCACAAGCCGCCTACGAGGCCGCGATCGCGCGGGCCGGGAACGAGGCCGAGCGCGCCTACCTGACCCGGGCCAGGGACCGGCTCGGCGCGTCCTGACGCGAGCGAGGGACCGGCTCCGCGTCCTGACCGGCCCAGCAGGGCTGGCTGACCACGCTCAGGGGAGCATGTCTGCGGTGAGGCCGGCCTCGGTGTTGGGGATGCCCTGCTCCAGGGCCCGCCGGTCGGCCATGGCCAGCAGGCGGCGGATGCGGCCCGCGATGGCGTCCTTGGTCAGCGGCGGGTCGGCGAGCTGGCCGAGTTCTTCCAGGCTGGCCTGCCGGTGCGCCATCCGCAGCTTGCCCGCCATGGTCAGGTGCTCCGGCGCGTCCGGGCCGAGGATCTCCAGGGCGCGCTCCACCCGCGCGCCCGCGGCCACCGCGGCGCGCGCGCTGCGGCGCAGGTTGGCGTCGTCGAAGTTGGCCAGCCGGTTGGCGGTGGCCCGGACCTCGCGGCGCATCCGGCGCTCCTCCCAGGCCAGCACGGCCTCGTGCGCGCCGAGCCGGGTCAGCATGGCGGCGATCGCCTCGCCGTCCCTGATCACCACCCGGTCCACGCCGCGGACGTCGCGCGCCTTGGCGTGCACCTTCAGCCGCCGCGCCGCGCCGACCAGGGCGAGCGCCGCCTCGGAGCCGGGGCACGTGATCTCGAGCGCCATCGAGCGGCCCGGCTCGGTCAGCGATCCGTGGGCCAGGAACGCGCCCCGCCAGGCGGCCTCGCAGTCGCACGCCGAACCCGCCACCACCTGCCTGGGCAGGCCGCGCACCGGGCGGCCGTAGCCGTCGATCAGGCCAGCCTGGCGGGCCAGGCTCTCGCCCGCCTGCCCCTTGCTCACCCGGACCAGGTAGCGGTTGCCCTTGCGCAGGCCGCCGGGCGACAGCACGAGGAATTCCGCCGGGTGACCGAATACCTCGGTGATGCTGGCGCGCAGCCGCCGGGCGGCCGCTCCGGTGTCGAGTTCGGCCTCGATGACCACGCGTCCCTCGGACAGGTGCAGGCCGCCGGCGAACCTGAGCAGCGTGGAGACCTCGGCCTTGCGGCAGCAGGGCTTGATCACCTGAACCCGGCTGAGCTCATCCTTCACCACGCTGGTCATTGCCATGCGGCCTCACTCCCCCCAAGTAGATCCGGCCCGGGATGCCCGGGCACCCCGCGGAAAATCTGCGCGTACATCCCCGCCAGCAGCCTGGGGTCATGCCGGGCCGTGCCGTCGGCCGCGGCCACGTCCGCCATCACCAGCCGGGCACCCAGCATCGCGGCCGCCTTCTCCAGGTCGGCCACGCTACCGGTGCCCGCGGCCCTGGTGTCGGCGAGGACTACGTCCACACTAAGCGCAGGCGCGTGCCCGGCGAGGACCTCCAGATGCTTGTGCGGCGAAAATCCCTCCGTCTCCCCGGGCTGCGGCGCCAGGTTCAGGACCACGAGCCGCCGGGCCGTGGTGACGTGCAGCGCGGAGGCGAGCTCGGGCACCAGCAGATGCGGCAGCACGCTGGTGAACCACGAGCCCGGGCCGAACACCACCCAGTCCGCGTCGAGCACCGCGCGCACCGCCTCGGGCACCGCGGGCGGGTCGGGCGGCAGCAGCGTGATCGACCGCACCTGACCCGGCGTGCTGGCGCATTCCGCCTGGCCGCGGACCGTGCTGATCTCGTCCGGCCGGTCCGGGTCGGCGCCAACCACTTCCGCCACGATGTCCAGTGGCACGGCGGCCATCGGCAGGACCCGGCCGCCGGTGCCGAGCAGCTTGCCCACCCACTCCAGGCCCGCGACCGTGTCGCCGAGCAGATCCCACAGCGCCACGATGAGCAGGTTGCCGACGGCGTGGCCGCCCAGTTCGCGGTCGCCGCCGAACCTGTGCTGCACCACCTTGCTCCAGGTGGTGCCCCACTCGTCGTCCCGGCACAGCGCGGCCAGCGCCATCCGCAGGTCGCCGGGAGGCAGGACGCCGTAGTCGCGGCGCAGGCGACCGCTCGACCCGCCGTCGTCCGCGACCGTCACGATCGCGGTGAGATCGCCTGTCACCTGGCGCAATGCCGACAGCGACGCCGCGAGCCCGTGCCCGCCGCCGAGTGCTACCGCCCTCGGGCCAGTCTCCAACTGCTACTCCCGACCAAGATCCCGGTGCACGACCTGCACATCCGCTTCGCCCTGCGGGGCTGGCAGTGCGGCGACACGCGCCGCCAGTTCGGCGGCGATCGCCACGCTCCGGTGCTTGCCGCCGGTGCAGCCGACCGCGAGGGTGACGAACCGCTTGCCCTCGCGTTCGTAGCCGGGCAGCACCACCTGCAGCAACTCCGCGTAATGATCGAGGAACTGCGTGGCGCCAGGCTGGGCGAGAACATAATCCCGCACCGGCGCGTCCTGGCCGGTCATCGGGGCCAGCTCGGGAATCCAGTGCGGGTTGGGCAGGAACCGGCAGTCGGCTACCAGGTCGGCGTCCACCGGAAGGCCGTATTTATAGCCGAACGAGACGATGGACAGTCTCAGCCCGGACGCCGTGCCGCCGCCGAAGAAGTCGCGCATCCTGGCCCGCAGCTCGTGCACGTTAAGCCGGCTCGTGTCGAGCACCAGGTCCGCGTCACCGCGCGCACCGCGAAGCAGTTCCCGCTCGGCCGCGATGCCGTCGGTGACCCGGCCGGTGCCCTGCAGCGGGTGCGGTCGCCGCTCGCTGTCGAACCGGCGCACCAGCGTGTCCTCGGCGGCCTCGAGGTAGACCACGCGCGCGGTCGCTCCGCGCGCGCCGAGGTCGCTGATCGCCGACTTCAGGTCGGTGCTGAACGCCCGGCTGCGCACGTCGACCACCGCCGCCATCCGGCTGACCGCGCCGTTCGACCTGGCCGCGAGGTCCACCATGGTCGGCAGCAGCCCGGGCGGCAGGTTGTCGACCACGAACCAGCCCAGGTCTTCCAGCGACTTGGCCGCGGTGGACCGCCCCGCCCCGGACAGGCCGGTGATGATGACGATGTCCACCTGGTCGTCAGCCGCTCTCATCGTGCTCTCCCACGTGGTTGGCGCCCAGAGCGGCGGAGATGGTGGCGGCCAGCCGGGAACCGATGCCGGGCACGGCCGCGATCTCCTCGATGCTCGCCGCGGTGAGCTTGCGCACCGAGCCGAAGTGCTTGAGCAGGGTCTTGCGGCGTGCCGGGCCGAGACCGGGCACGTCGTCGAGCACGCTGGTGGTGGCGGCCTTGCCGCGCTTCTGCCGGTGATAGGCGATCGCGAACCTGTGCGCCTCGTCCCGCACCCGCTGCAGCAGGTAGAGCCCCTCGCTGCTGCGCGGCAGGATGACCGGGTACTCCTCGCCGGGAAGCCAGACCTCCTCCAGGCGCTTGGCCAGGCCGCACACGGCCACGTCGTCGATGCCGAGCTCGGCCAGGGCGCGCGCCGCCGCCTCGGCCTGCAGCGGACCGCCGTCGACGACGACCAGGTTAGGCGGGTAGGAGAACTTCTTCTGGGCCGTCACATCGGCCCGTTCGGCCCCATGATCGGCGTCCTCGCCGGCCTCGGGATCGCCGAGGGTGTCCAGCTCGCCCGTCTTCTCGCGTTCCGCGAGGTAGCGGCGGAACCTGCGGGTGATCACCTCGTGGATCGAGGCGATGTCGTCGGTGCCGTCCGTGCCCTTGATCGCGAACCGGCGGTACTCGCTCTTGCGGGCCAGGCCGTCCTCGAACACGACCATCGACGCGACTACGTGCGTGCCCTGCAGATTCGACACGTCGTAGCACTCGATCCGGAGCGGCGCGTCGTCGAGGCCGAGGGCCTGGAGGATCTCGCTGAGCGCTTTGCTCCGCGTGGTCAGGTCGCTGGCGCGGCGGGTCTTGTGCAGGGCCAGCGACTCGCCGGCGTTCCTGGCCACGGTCTCGAGCAGGGCCTTCTTGTCGCCGCGCTGCGGCACGCGCAGGCTGACCGGGCCGCCGCGCCGCTCGGACAGCCACTGGGTCATGGTGGCCGGATCCGGTGGCAGCTCGGGCACCAGGACCTCGCGCGGGATGCCGGCGTTGACCGCCTCCGTCCCGGCCGGGCTGTCCGCGTAGACCTGGCCGAGGAACTGCTCGACCAGGCCGGCCGGCGTCACGTCCTCGATCTTGTCCAGGACCCAGCCGCGCTGGCCGCGCACCCGGCCGCCGCGTACGTAGAACACCTGGACGGCCGCCTCGAGCTGGTCCTCGGCCAGCGCGATCACGTCGCAGTCGGTGCCGTCACCGAGCACCACCGCCTGCTTCTCGATCGCGCGCTCCAGCGCCCGCAGGTCGTCGCGGAGCCGCGCGGCGCGCTCGTACTCTTCCTCGCGCGCGGCCTGCTTCATCTCGGCCTCGAGGCGGCTGGCGAACCGGCTGGTCTGCCCGGCCATGAAGTCGCAGAAGTCCTCGGCCAGGCGACGGTGGTCCTCGGCGCTGATCCGCTTGACGCACGGCGCGGAGCACTTGCCGATGTAGCCGAGCAGGCACGGGCGGCCGATCTGGCCGGACCGCTTGAACACCCCGGCCGAGCAGGTGCGCACGGGGAACACCCGGAGCAGCGTGTCTACCGTGTCGCGGATGGCCCACGCGTGGCTGTACGGGCCGAAGTACCTGGTGCCCTTCCGCTTGGCGCCGCGCATGACCATCACCCGCGGGTACTCCTCGCCCATGGTGACGGCCAGGTAGGGGTAGCTCTTGTCGTCCCGGTACTTGATGTTGAACCTGGGATCGAACTCCTTGATCCAGGAGTACTCCAGCTGCAGCGCCTCAACCTCGGTGCCGACCACGGTCCACTCCACGCCCGCCGCCGTGGTGAGCATCATCTGGGTGCGCGGGTGCAGGCTGGCGAAGTCGGCGAAGTACTGGTTGAGCCGCTGGCGGAGCGACTTGGCCTTCCCGACATAGATCACCCGGCCGCGCTGGTCGCGGAACCTGTAAACCCCCGGGGACTCGGGAATCTCGCCCGGCGCCGGCCGGTAGGCTGCGGGCCCGTGCGGATCTGCCACGAAGCAACTTTACGCTCCCGCGGGTCTAACGGAGCCGCACCGCGGCCGGCCACGATGTCCTTCGTGGGTACATTCTTCGCCGCGGTCGGCCAGGCTCTCGGTCCGCTACCGCTGGGCCATCGTGGCCGCCTGGGTCGCGGGCACGGTCGCGGCGATGGCGTGGCTGCCCTCGCTGTCGAGCGTGACTCAGAGCGACAACACCTCGTTCCTTCCGGCCAGCGCGCCCAGCGAGCGGGCCGCCCAGCTTGCCTCGCCGTTGCAGGGCGCCTCGCTGACCGCGGTGACCGTCGTGGCCGCGACCTCCGGCGGCCCGCTGACCAGCGCCGACCAGCTGGCCATCGCGCGCTTGTCGAGCGCCCTGTCGCGGGTCGGCCGGGTCGTGGGAGTGCGGGATGCCGGGCAATCGGCCGACGGCCGGGCCGAGCAGCTCACCGTGCTGGCCGCGCTGGCCCAGTCCGGTGGTCTCGCCACGGCCCAGCAGGCCAGCCTGGTGGCCGGCCTGCGCGACGTGATCCGCGCGGCGGCGCTGCCCGCCGGGCTGGTGGTGCACACCGCCGGGACGGTGGCGACCCGGGTGGACAACAACGCGACCTCCACCAAGACCGGCGGCCGGGTCCAGTGGTTCTCGATCATCTTCGTGATCGCCCTGCTGATCGCGGTGTTCCGGTCGGCGCTGGCGCCGCTGATCGCCGTGCTGCCCGCCCTGATCGTGGTGCTGGTCGCCGAGCGGCTCACCGCCGAGGCCGCGGTGCACGGCCTCGGCGTGTCCCAGATCGCCTCGCTGCTGCTGATCGTGCTGGTGCTCGGCGCGGGCACCGACTACGCCCTGTTCCTGATGTTCCGCGTCCGGGAGGAAATGCGGGCCGGGCGGTCCTGCCATGAGGCGATCACGCGCTCGGTGGCGCGGGTCGGCGAGACGATCACGTTCTCCGCGGGCGTCCTCATCGCCGCGCTGCTGTCGCTCGCCGCCGCCTCCTTCAGCCTGTACTCCGGCCTGGCCGCGCCGCTGGCCATCGCGATCGCGCTGATGCTGATCGCCGGGCTCACCCTGCTGCCCGCGCTGCTCGCGATCTGCGGGACGGCCGCGTTCTGGCCGTCCTCGGTCAAGCCGGGCGGCGGCCGGGCCGGGTGGTGGGGAGCGGCCTGCGCCCGGATCGTCAGCCGTCCCGTGGCGACGCTCGCCGCCGGCCTGGCGGTGTTCGGCGGGCTCGCGCTGGCCTCGGCTAGCTACCTGGCCGCCGGGTTCGGCGGGCCGGCCACCGCACCGGCCGGCAGCGACTCCGCTCGCGGTGACGCGTTGCTGGCCAGGCATTTCCCGCAGACGGCGGCCAACCCGACGGTGATCGTTCTGCGCCTGCGCCAGCCCGCCTGGGCGGACCCGGCCGCGGTGGCCGCCGCCGGGCGGCAGCTGGCCGCCGACCCGGTCTTCACCTCGGTGTCCGGGCCGCTGAACGCCAACGGCACGGCGCTGACCGCGGAGCAGTACGCCGCGCTGTACGGCGCCTACGGCCC
The DNA here is from genome assembly GCA_963841585.1 of uncultured Actinomycetes bacterium. GTDB lineage: Bacteria > Actinomycetota > Actinomycetes > Streptosporangiales > Streptosporangiaceae > Palsa-504. The sequence continues at coordinate 92,069 of CAWJDK010000036.1, read as the reverse complement.
GCCGCGGGCGATGGCGGCCTCGGCCGCCGTCCGGGTCCCGCCGGCCAGGCTGGCCGCGTACGAGTCCTACCGGGCCAGCAGCTCGTACGTAAGCGCTGACGGGCGCACGATCTCGTTCGCGACCTCGCTGGCGGCCGGGAGCCCGGCCAGCACCGCCGCGGAGCAGGCGGTGCCCGCCATCCGGGCCGCGACCGCCCGGGCGACACGGGCCGCCGGCGCCTCGGCCTCCGGGGTCACCGGGCAGGCGGCGTTCACCTACGACGTCGCCCAGCTGTCCGACGGCGACCTGTGGACGGTCATCCCGATCGCCATCGCCGTCATCACGGTGCTGCTCGCGCTGGTGCTGCGCTCGCTGATCGCACCGCTGTACCTGATCGCGTCGGTGGTGCTGTCCTACTTCGCCGCGCTCGGACTCACCGTGCTCCTGTTCGTCAACGTAGCGGGCCAGCCGGGGCTGACGTTCATCCTGCCGTTCCTGCTGTTCGTGTTCCTGCTGGCGCTGGGCGAGGACTACAACATCCTGGTCATGACGCGGATCCGGGAAGAGGCTCACCAGCTGCCGCTGCGGGAGGCGGTGGGCCGGGCGCTCCGGGTCACCGGGACGACGGTGACCTCGGCCGGGCTGGTGCTGGCCGGGACGTTCGGCGTGCTGGCGATCGTGGGGTCGGGCAGCGCCGGGGCGCAGAACGTCCGGACGATCGTCAACGTCGGCGTCGGCCTCGCGCTCGGGGTGCTGATGGACACGTTCCTGGTCCGGACCCTGCTCGTGCCGTCGGCGGTCGTCCTGATCGGGCGGTGGAACTGGTGGCCGTCCGCGCTGTACCGGGCCCGGCCGGCCGCCAGACGGCAGGACGCCCAGGAAGGCGCCAGGGAAACAGCACCGTGAGCGCCGGCACTGCTTTACATCGTTCGAGTTATTACTTAAGCTGCGGTCAACCTGATCGCCAGCGGCGTGCTCGCGCTGCTGCTCAACCCGGCCGAGCTGGCCCGGCCGCGGCTCGCCCCGTGAGCAGCCCGGGCTGAACCCCGGGCTGAACCCCGGGCTGGACCCCGGCCGGGCCGCTCGTGGCCGTAAATCACCTGTCCGGGGTGAAGACGCGGCCTCGTGTCCGCTGGTAGTCAACGACCATGACAACGTGTCCAGGGCAGAAAAGGTCACGAGCTCGCCAGGGGGGCGCCTGGGCGGGGGTCCTGCTGGTGCTGGCCGCCGTGATTGCGCTGGCCGGATGCAGTAGCAGCAAGCCTGCTTACTGCACGGACCGGACCAACCTCGAGAATTCTGTCAAGGGGCTGACCAGTGCCGGCATCAGCGGCCTGAAATCGCAGCTCAAGCAGGTCCAGAGCGACGCCAGCACGCTGGCCAGCTCGGCCAAGGGCGACTTCCCGAACGAGACCAGCGCCATCACGTCCTCGGTCGACGCGCTTAAGAGCTCCCTCGCGGCCCTGCCGTCGAGTCCGTCGGCCGCTCAGATCGCCTCCGTCGGCAAGGACGCGGCCGGCGTGGTGAGCTCGGCGAAGAGCTTCGTCGACGCGTCCAATTCGAAGTGCAGCTGACCGCTCACGCCCCGGCGTTCATCGCCGGCGTCAGGGCGGCCCGCTAGCACCGGCCGGTGGTATACCGGTCTGATGGGACGCTTGACCGAGGTCGTGCCCGGGGTGCTGGTGGCGACCAGCGCATACGCCATGACGACCAGCACCGTCGTGATCGGCTCGTCCGGGGGGTGCCTGCTCGTTGACCCGGCCGTGACCGTCGCCGACCTGGCCGCACTGGCTAGCGAGCTCGCCGAGCGCGGGTTGCGGCCGGCGGCGGCCTGGTCGACTCACCCGCACTGGGACCACGTGCTGTGGAGCGCCGGGCTCGGGGACGCGCCCAGGTACGCCGCGCCCGCCGCGGTCAGCCTGGCCGAGACCGACCGGGAGAGCATCCTTGAGTCCCTCCGGCAATCCGTGCCCGGGCACGACCTGGACCTGGTCGGGCGGGCGCGGGCGCTCGACGCCCCGGTCATCCCGTGGGACGGGCCGGAGGCCCGGCTGATCGTGCACGACGGACACGCGCCCGGGCACGGCGCGGTATTCCTGCCGGCCAGCGGCGTCCTCGTCGCCGGTGACATGTGCTCAGACATCGAGATCCCGCTGCTGGACACGGTGGCGGACGATCCCCTCGGCGACTACCGCACCGGGCTGGAGCGGCTGGCGTCCGTGCCTGGCGTGCGCCAGGTCGTGCCCGGCCACGGCCGCCCCGGGGACGCCGCGGAGCTGCGCAGGAGGCTCGCCCTCGATACCGCCTACCTGGACGCCGTGTCGGCGGGCCAGCCGTACGACGACCCGCGGCTCACGGCGGATAGCCCGAAGTGGATGCAGGTCATGCACGAGGATCAGGTCCGGTATTTCCAGGCCTAGCCCCTGCCGGCCGCGACGGGTAGCAGCAGCACCGACGGGTGCGCCGCGCCCAGGCCGATGTCGTACTGGGTCGGTACGAGGTCGGCGGCGGTCGCGTCGACCTGCCCGTTGCCCGGGTTGCGAGCGAAGCGCGGGAACGCTCCCCCCGCGATCTGGAGCCTGATCCGGTGCCCGCGGCCGAACCGGTGCGCCGTGCCGATCAGGCTCACCCTGACGGTCCCGGTCAGCGGGTCGGCCTCGGTGAGCCGCACGATTCCGTCGCAGACGTTGTACGACCGGCCACGCGGGTCCACGTCGCACAGCCGCACGAACAGGTCCGCATACGGGTTGTCGCGGGTGACAGACACTTCCGCCGCGACTTCGCCGATAACCTCCAGCGGCTCGTCCAGCGGATCGCTGCTGAACACCAGCACGTCCAGCCGGCGCTCGACGGCCCGGTTGTCCTGGCCTCCGGCGCCCCGCATCGCCATGATCGCTCCGCCCGGCGACGGCGTGGGGTCGGCCGGGTCGTAGCGGAAGCCGACGGCCGGCACGTCCGCGGCCGGTTCCGCCCCGGCCTGTTCCGCCCCGGCCGGTTCCGCTCCGGCTGGTTTAGCAGGCCCTTTGGCCGGGCCCAGCGTGCCGTTCGCGCCCAGGTACCAGCGCTGTTCCGCGACGCCGGGCGGCGGCCATCCGCCGATCTCGCGCCACTGCTCCGCGCCCTCGCCGCCGACCCAGATCCGCACTGAGTGGTCCGGCGGGCCGGGCCGGGAATCCGTTCGGCTCTTAGCGGCCTGCGGGCCCTTAGGGGCCAGGCCGGCGTAGCGGTCCAGCCAGGCCAGGCTCTCGTTCACCACCACCCCGCCCTGGGACGTGATGTCCATGTGGGCCCACGGTCCGACGAGCAGCCGGACCGGCACGCCCCGGCCGGCCAGCGTCCGGTACTGCTCGAGGGTCTGCTCGATGAACAGGTCCTGCCAGCCGCCCGCCAGCAGGACCGGGACCGTGATCCGCTCCAGGGCGTCGCCGCACTTCATCGGGTCCCAGAACGGGTCGGCCGCCTGCGGGTGCTCCATCCACCGCTCGGACCAGGCCGGCTCGCGTCCGATCACGTCACCGTAGCCGGCCGCGACCGGCAGGCTGCTGAGCGTCCGGTGCAGCCGCCGTTCGGCTGTGGTCATGCGCGTCATCGCGCGCAGCATCCCGATGCTCTCCTGGTGCGCGACCATGTCGCTCCACATGACGTAGTTGTACAGGTCGAAGGCGCCGTTTCGATAGGCGGTCCGGCTGAAGTCGTGCGGGCCGACGTGCACCACCGCGGCCACCAGTTCCGGCGGCGGGTCCATGGCCAGCGCCCACTGCACGAAGCCGAGATAGCTGGGGCCGTAGGTGGCCAGCCGGCCCTCGAACCAGCTCTGCTGGCGCAGCCACGCCACGGTGTCGTGCCCATCCGTGATCTCGTGGCGCATCGGCTCGAAGTCTCCGCCGGACCCGAACGTGCCGCGCACGCTCTGCAGCAGCACGTGATAGCCGCGTTCGGCGAGGATCTGCCCGGTCTGCAGGGCGAACGGGCCGGTGCGGCCGTACGGGCAGCGGACCAGCACGGTGGCCGCCGAGGCCACGCTGACCGGGATGTAGTGGGTGGCCAGCAGCACCGTGCCGTCGGACATCGGGACCTGGACGTCCCGCTCCACCATGACCTGGTTCCGCCGCGGCGGCAGCGACCACGCCCGGGTCATCAGCTTGCCGAGCGCGGCCGCGCCCGGGCCCAGCGGGCGGGCCGTGACGGCCACGGGGCCGCCCTGCTGCCGCATCATGCTTTCCTGGCGCATTACGCCGTCCTTTCCGCCACGACGACCCCGGCCGGGATTCCGGGTTCTCCGGGGCCGGCTCGGCGTAGAGCAACTCGACCAGCGCCGCGCGGTTGACGAGGACCCGGCGCTGATCGACGTTACCTTTGCCGGTGATCTCGCCGGCGTCAAGGTCGGCCGGGCGGGCCATCCCCGTCTCGCGCCCCGGCCGCGGCCGTGGCCGTGCCGTCGGCAGGCTCCCGGTCGGCCGCGCCGTCGCCGGCGCGGCCGACGGCGCTGTCGTCGGCGCCGACGTCAGCGCTGTCGTCAGGCACCGGGCCGTAGCCCTGGCCCGGCGCGACCGGGACGGCATGCGGCGTGACGAGCATCCACGCGCACGCGACGATCAGCGCGACGAGGAACCCGACGTAGATCCAGAACGCCGGCGTGAGGCCCGCGCTGATCGTGAGCCCGAGCTGGGAGGCCTGCGCGGACGAGATGCCGAACTGGGCGGGCACGGGGGTCTCGCCGACCTGCACGAGCGCGGAAATGGCCTGGGCCGCCATCACGGCCGTCGCCCCGGCCAGCAGCACCGCCCCGTGCCGGACCGGACGCCAGAACGCAGCCGCGACGACGACCGCCGCGAGCGCGATCATCACGGCCAGATCCCCGGCGATCACCAGGCCGGGGTTGGAGAAGGCGTTGCCCGCGGTCAGCGTCTGCACCTGCCCGGAGGCGATGCGCAGCGTGAAGCGGTCCCACGCCGGGGCGAACGCAGCGGCCACGCCGAGACCGGACAGCACGACCATCACGGCGGGACCGATCCCGGCTCCGCGCGGCCGCGCGAGCGTGGCCGGCCGGTCGGCCGGGGCCGGCCCGCTGGCCGGGTGGGCCAGGAACGCGACCACCGATCCCACCGCACAGGCGAGCCAGCCGATGAGGGAGAGCACGAGGCCCGCGCCGGCGCCGGGGTTCCCTGGCAGGGAGAGGGCCGTGCCGGCATCCGCGAGGAACAGGCCGAACGTGACCGCGCTCAGCCCCAGGCCGAGCAGCGCGCCGATCCGCAGGCGCGCGCCGCCGAGCAGGACGAGCACGGCGCTCAGCGCCCAGACGGCCAGGTATATGGCGTGGGCGGTGACCTGGTCAGGCTGCTGGACCAGGCTGGCGGTGCCGATGTAGGCGGGGAAGAGCCCGGCGACCCCCAGGATCACGCCCGCGCCGAGCAGCGCCGCCGCGACGACGCTCGCGGCCTTCCCGCCGGGCACCGGGGCGACCCGGGGGGTGTACTGACCGTAGGGGGTGCAGGGGACGGCGCCGGCCGGGGTCACCACGATCCCGTCCGTCTCACCAGCCGGGGCGGTACTTGCGCCGAACGGGCCCGGCTCGTCGCCCTCGCGTGGAGTGACGCGCGGAACCGGAGGGGTGTTCCTTCCCACCGGGACGATCGTGCCCGGCGCCTCGATACTCACGAACCGGGACCAGGCCGCCGTCCAGCCCTCGGGCGTCTCCGGCCATCGATCGAGCGGCTGGGACCTCGCCCCTCCGGCCGTCCAGACGCCGTAGAAGCCCAGCCCACGCCCGATCTCGTACGTGGCGCCACGGTACGTGATGGTCACCCTGTCAAACACGATGCATGCCCTTCTGCTCCTGCATATGCCGCCTCGACCAATCCGGCGTGTGCTGTCCGAAACCTAACCGGGACGCCTGGAGGCTGGCTGGGTGATCTCTCCAGCCTTCCTGACTCTTCGATCCGCGCCTGGGGCCGGGAGGTGGCCCGGCAGGCGATCGGCCGGGGGCACGCGGTGACCTGCCTGGCCCGGGGCGAGAGCGGGCCGGTCGCCGACGGCGCGGTCCTGATGCCCGCGGACCGGCGCCAGGACGGCGGCTACGACCGGGTGCGCGGCCGCGACTGGGACGCGGTGATCGAGGTCTCCTGGCAGCCAGGACTGGTCCGCGGCGCCCTGGCCGCCCTGGGCGGGCGGGCGGCGCACTGGACGTACGTCTCCTCGGGCAGCGTCTACGCGTCGCATGCGGCCATCGGCGCGGACGAGTCCGCGTCGCTTCTCGCCCCGGACGACCGTGACGAGGCCGGCCTCGAGCGTAACGGCGAGGCGAAGGTGGCGTGCGAGCAGGCGTCGGCCGCGGCGGTCGGCGACCGCCTGCTGATCGCGCGCGCCGGGCTGATCGGCGGTCCGGGCGACCACAGCGGACGGTCCGGCTACTGGGTGGCCGGCGGCGCGTGACCCGGCGGGGCCGATGCTCGTGCCGGCCGCCCCCGGCCAGCCGACGCAGGTGGTCGACGCCCGCGACCTGGCCGCCTGGCTGCTGGACTGCGCGCAGGCCGGTACCACGGGAACCTATGACGCGGTCGGCCCGGTCGTCTCGTTCGGCCGCTGGATCGAGCAGGCCCGGGCGCTGGGCCGGCACACCGGGCCGGTCGTCGAGGTTGACCCGGCCTGGCTGCTCGGCCAGGGGGTGGCCGAGTACATGGGGCCGGAATCGCTGCCGATGTGGGTCGCCGAGCCCGGCTGGGAAGGGTTCTCCGCGCGCAGCGGCCAGGCCGCGGCCGCCGCCGGGCTGCGGCACCGGCCACGGTCCGACCTCCAGGCCGACGTGCTGGCCTGGGAGCGCGAGCAGGGCCTGGACCGGCCCCGGCGGGCCGGACTGAGCGCGGAACGCGAGCGCGAGCTGCTGGCGGCCCTCGGGGCTTCCTGAAGCTCCCCGAGCCCGCCCCGTCGTCAGCATATGTTGACGTCCGCGCTGTCGTCAGCATATGCTGACACCCATGGAACCAGAGGTACTCGAAATCGCCGAGGGCGCCGCGAGCAGCGACCCCGACGTCGGGCTCCGCGCCGTGGCGGCCCTGCGCACGCTGGCCGAGCGGCTCGAGGTGCTCCAGGTGCAGACCGCGCGCGAGCTCGGCTGGTCCTGGCAGGACATCGCGGAGCGGCTGGGCGTGACCAAGCAGACCGTGCACCGCAAGTACGGCCGGCGGCTCGGGAGGCGATGATGTTCGAGCGCTTCACCGACGAGGCTCGTACCATCGTCGCGCTGGCCAGCGAGCACGCCCGCCGGCTGGGGCACCGCTACGTGGGCGGCGAGCACATCCTGCTCGCCGCCGCCACGGCCAGCCAGCCGGCCAGCGCGGTGCTGCGCGCGCACGGCCTCACGCCGGAGCTCGTCGAGGAGGAGATCGTCCGCCGGGTCGGGCTGGGCGCGGGGGCCGGCCTGTTCGGCGGCCTGGACAAGGACGCGCTGGCCACGATCGGGATCGACCTGGACGCGGTGCGGGCCAGGATCGAGGCGTCCTTCGGGCCGCAGGCGCTCGCCCGCGCCGCCCAGGGCGCCCAGGCCGTGCAACGGGACCTGCGCAGGCGCCCGGGGCCGCGGCCACCCCAGCTGGTGCGCCGGTGGCGCCGCCGGCGACGGGCACGGCGAGCCGTGACCACGATGCACGCGCCGGGTCCCCGGCCGCCCGAGGCGACCGGCCGCTACTGCGCGCCGGGCCCGCGGCCCAGCGGGCACATCCCGTTCACCCCGGCCTCGAAGATGATCCTCGAGCTCACCCTGCGCGAGGCGACTGCCCTGCACGATTCGCACATCGGGGTCGAGCACATCACGCTCGCCCTCACCACCATCAAGCATGGGCTCGTGCCCACGATCCTGTCCGAGGCGGGCGCGCCGGCGCCGGTCCTGCGCGCCGCGATCCTGGACCGGTACCGGCGGGCGAGCTGACCGTTACCGCGACGGGTGGCGGAACAGGCTGGTGAGAAGGCCGACAGCCGCCGCGGTGGCCGGGTGCGCGTCGTCCCGCCACCAGACCAGCCGGACCGGAACCGGTGGGGCGTCGCGCAGCGGCCGGTAGGCGATGCCGGGCCGGGGATACTGCGTCACCGTGGATTCCGGGGTGACGCCCACGTACCGCCCGGTGGCGATCGCCGTGAGCCAGTCGTCGATATCGCCGGTGTACTCGATCGCCGGGCGCGCCCCGGGCGGCCACAGGTCCGGGCCGGTCGTGCCGGTGCGCCGGTCGATGACCAGGATGCGCTCGCCGATCTCGGCCAGGCGCAGCGAGCGCCGCGCGGCCCAGGGATCGTCGGCGGCCGTGGCGCAGTACCGGCGTTCCAGTCCGACGATGGCGTCCTGGAACCGGCGCTGATCCGGCTCAGTGCGGATGACCGCGATGTCGCAGGCGCCTTCGGCCAGGCCGGCCGTGCCGGAGTTGGTCCGGATCAGCTGAAGCTCGACCTCCGGGTGCTCCGCCGCCCAGCGGCGCTGGAAGGGCGTGGTGTGCCTGCCCATGGCCGCCCAGGCGTAGCCGATGCGCAGCCGGGCGGGCCCGGCGGCCGCCTCGCGCACGACGTCCTCGGCCGCGGCCAGCGCCCGCCGCGCATGCGCCAGCACCCGGCTGCCCGCTGCGGTGAGGGTGACGTCCCTGGTCGTGCGCCGCAGCAGCCGGACGCCCAGGGCCGACTCGAGCGACGCGAGCGTGCGCGACGTCGCAGCCTGCGAGATACCCAGGTCGATCGCGGCGTCGGTGAAGCTGCCCGCCTCCGCGATGGCGACCAGGCAGCGCAGCTGACGCAGCTCGACACTCATAACCAAAGTGTATAGATCATACATCTCATGCATTTTGTGCAAACGAGCCGGAGGCGCACGATAGCGGTATGCCGACTACGTACGAAGCCGAGATCACCAGTGACGCGCCGCCCGCCGGTTCCGGGCCCGCCGGTTCCGGGGCCGCCGGTTCCGGGCCCGCCGGTTCCGGGCCCGCCGGTTCCGGGGCCGCTGGTTCCGGGCCCGCCGGTTCCGGGCCCGCCGGGAACGAGGCCGTGCGGCCTGGCTCCCGCCCGTGGGCGGGGTCGGCCATGATGTTCGGCGGTGCCCTGTCCAACCAGCTGGGCGCGGCGACCGGGGCGCTGGCGTTCGGGGTGATCGGCCCGGCGGGCGTGGTTGCCGTCCGCCAGTGGATCGCCGGGATCGTGCTGCTGGCGGCCGGACGCCCCCGATGGCGCTCGTTCACTTGGGCGCAGTGGCGGCCGGTGCTGCTCCTCGCGGCAGTCTACGGCACCATGAACCTGTCCTTGTACAGCGCGATCGACCGGCTCGGCCTCGGCCTGGCGATGACGCTGGAGTTCCTCGGCCCGCTCGCGGTCGCTCTGGCCACCTCGCGCCGACGGGCGGACCTGGCGTGCGCGCTGGTGGCCGGCGCGGGCGTGGTTGTGCTGACCCGCCCGCGGCCGGCCACCGACTATCTCGGTATCGGCCTGGGCCTACTGGCGGCCGCGTGCTGGGCCAGCTACATCCTGCTCAACCGGGAGATCGGGCGGCGCCTGCCCGGCGCGGAGGGGTCAGCGGCGGCCGCGGTCCTGTCCGCGCTGGTCTTCGTGCCAGCCGGAATCGTGATCCTGGTCCGGCACCCGCCGACGGCGGCCGCGCTGGCGTGCGCGGCCATCGCGGGCGTGTTGTCCTCCGCCGTGCCGCTCCTCGCCGATCTGCTGGCACTGCGCCGGGTTCCGGCCGGCTACTTCGGGATCTTCATGAGCGTCAACCCCGTGCTCGCCGCGCTCATCGGCCTGGTGATCCTGCATCAGTCCCTGCCGGCCGAAGCATGGCTGAGCATTGCCGCCATCGTCACCGCCAACGCGCTCAGTGCCCTGCGGCGCCAGGTCCCTTCCCTCCCGCGCCGGGTCCCCGCCCCGGAGCGCTCCGCTGCGATCGGCCCGCACGGTGAGGATCACCGCCGCGCCGATGATGGCCGCGCCCGCGATCCCGGTCGCGCTCAGCCGCTCGCCGAGCAGCAGGGCCGCGAGGATGGTCCCGGTCAGCGGCTCGAGCAGGGTCAGCCGGGCGGCGGTGCTCGCGGCGACGGTCCGCAGGCCACGGAAGTACAGCGTGTAGGCCACGGCGGTCGGGCCGGTGCCTAGCGCGACCAGCAGGCCGAAGGCCGCAGGCCCGGGCCGGAAGGTAATGCCCGCGGCTAGCTGCGCCACCGGCATCAGGAGCAGGCCGCCGATGGTGAACCCGAAGCCGGTCATGGTCAGGTCGTCCAGACCCGGAACCGGCCGGGCGCTGGTCAGGGTGACCGCGGCGAAGCCCGCCGCGGCGAGCAGGGCCATGCCCGTGCTGGCCAGGACCGCGGTCTCCCGGAACCCGGACGGCAAGCCCACGAGCAGGCCGAGGCCGGTCACGGCCAGGCCGGTGGTGACCACCGCGAGCCGGCCGCCAGGCCGGCCGGTCACGCGCTCCGCGCCGAGCACGATCACCGGGGCGGCACCGATCGTGACCAGCGTCGCTAGAGGTACCGAGGTCAGGGACACGGCGGTGAAGTAACAGCTCTGATAGAGCGCGGCCAGCAGCCCGATCACGGTGATCCTGATCCAGGCCTCCCGGCTCGAAGGCCAGGCTCGGCCGGACACCGTGAGGTAGCCGACGATCAGCACGCCCCCGGCGGAGAGGCGGCCTGCGGCGACCGCGATCGCGGACAGGCCGGCCACCCGCCCGAGCAGGCTGCCGGTCAGCCCGCCTGTCCCCCACAACAATCCGGATGTGACCAGGAAAAACAGGCCGGTAGCGGGACGGCGGCGGACGGTCGCGGGCCCCGAGGTGAACGCACGCATCGGAAGATCGCTCCTGCGACGAGAAGGGAAATGGTCGCGGAAGCGGGGCGCGCCGAACTATGGTGCTCGCCGTTACGAGAAACGCGTCAGCTCAGTTCACAGTGCTGTGGCAGCCAATCGGTACCAGCCATAATCGGTGCTGGCTTGGCTCGATGCACCGGGCCGGGCCCGACGCGCGGACGATCGCCCCGCTAGGAGCGGGGTGGCGGGGTGATGGGGAAACACCGGTGCACGATGAGCATGCTATCCGGGGTGAGCTGGGCACGCGAACGGATTAGGGTCTTTCCCGGTCCTGCCGGCGCACCCGCACGCGCGCCGGCAGGCAGGCCGGCGTAGGATCGGGCCGACATGCTGCTCACGTTCGGGCACGGGACCGCCACGGCCGAACGGATGACGGACCTGCTCCGGGACGCCGGCGTGGCCGTGCTCATCGATGTCAGGACCGCCCCGGGAAGCCGACGTCATCCCCACGTGGCGCGGGCCGAGCTGGAACGCTGGCTGCCCGAGGCCGGCATCAGCTACCGCTGGGACAAGCGGCTCGGCGGCTTCAGGAAGGCCGCTCCGGATTCACCGGACACTGCCTGGCGCGAGCACATGTTCCGCGGCTACGCCGCCCACATGCGGACCAGAGAATTCCAGGCCGCGATGGACGAGGCGCTGGCCCTGTCCGCCACCGATCGCACGGTGGTGATGTGCGCGGAGAGCCTGTGGTGGCGCTGCCACCGGCGGCTGCTCGCCGACTTCGCCGTGGCCGCCTGCGGCGTGCCGATCCGGCATCTGCTGCACGACGGGCGGATCGAGGAGCATCGCCTCTCCCCTGGCCTGCGACGGCGTGATGACGGCCTGCTCGTCTACGACGCGGGCCAGGCGAGCCTGCTGTGACGGCCGGGTCAGCCCAGGTAGCGGCCGAATCCGCTGGTCTGCCACGTCGTCCCGGCCGCCGTGATGCCGAATGCCTCGTATCCGTCCAGGCCCTCCACCCAGTCGCGGGCCGCGGAACCCATGGCGAAGGCGGCCGTGGCGTAGGCGTCGGTCTCGGCCAGCCGGGCGCCGACCACGGTGACGCTGGCCAGGCCAGCCGGCGGCTGCCCGGTGTACGGATCGATGATGTGCGCCCCGCGCTCGGCGAGACCGGAGGTGGCCACGGCGAAATCCCGGCCCGCCACCACCAGCGCCAGCCGACCCGGGCGCAGCGGGTCGGCGATCCCGATCCGCCACAGCCTGTCGCCGGCGCACTGGACGTCGCCTCCGCCGTTGACGCTGTGCTCGGCCGAGCCGCCCGCGGTGAGGATGGCCGCGGCCCGCTCCACGGCCCACCCCTTCACGTACCCGGAAGGATCGAACCTGCCGCCTGGCGTGGTGGTGAAGTACCCGCCGCTGCGTGTGCTGATGGCCGCGCACGCCTGAAGCACCTCGGCGAGTTCCGGCGCGCAGTCCGCCAGCGGTACGGCAGCGCGGCCGAACCGGCTGACGTCGCTGTCGTCCCGGTACGGCGAGAAGGTCGCGTCCACCCAGTGCAGCCAGCGCACCGCCCGGCCGAGGGGGCCGTCACCGCGTGACTCCCCGGCCGACGCGGGCACGTCGAAGGAGACGACCGTGCCCATCACGGGCTCGGCATGCCTGCGACGGCCCGGAGCCGCATCCGTCCCGGCGCCGGTCATACGGAGCTCAGGAGCGCTTGTCCAGCGCGCTCTGCAGCGACTGGATGTAGCCCGCGCTGGTGTAGGTAGCGCCGGACACCGCGTCGATCTTGCCGTTCTGCGCCGCCAGCGTCTCGCTGATCAGCTTGGGGAAGGCGAACTCGCCGATCTGGACGTCGTGCAGCGTGTTGGTCGGCTGTACGAGGACCGCGATCTTGACGATCGTGCTGTTCTTCTTGATCAGCTGGATCTGAACCGGGCCGTAGGCGGTGCTAGCCACCTGCCCGTCGACGGCGGTCTCGCCCGCCGGCAGGTTCTTGGCTATCGACCCCTGCGGGAACGCCCCCGGGACGATTTCGGTCTGCCCGCCGGCCGAGGACGACGAAGCCGAAGAGGAAGACGACGAAGCCGAGGTACCGCCCGAACCGCCGGCCGTGGCCGCCACCGGGACGGACGGGACGTGCGACTTGAACGACAGCAGGGCCACGAGACCGGCGATGGTACCGGTGACGGCCAGGATCACCCGGCGCATGGCGCGGATCCTCCCCCTCAGAACTCGAACGACTCGAAGTGGATGCGCTGCCTGGGCACGCCGGCGGCGCGGAGCGCGCGGACCGCGGCGGAGGTCATGCCGGCCGGCCCGCAGACGTAGGCTTCCTGCTCGTCCAGGCCGGGCACCAGGGACCGCAGGACCCGGGGCGACAGCGGGTCGCCGCCTATCTCGGCCCGTGACCCGACCAAGTAGTGGACGGTCGCGCCCCGCGCGGCCGCGATCTGGTCCAGCTCGTCGCGGAACACGAGATCCCGCTCACTGGTGGCGCGGTAGATCAGGGTAACGTGCCCGGGCAGCGTCGCGAAGATGGCCCGGAGCGGAGTGATGCCGACCCCGCCGGCCAGCAGCAGCACCCCGCGACCGGAATCGGCGGGGGTGAACGCTCCGTAGGGTCCCTCTGCGAAGACGCGGGTCCCCGGCTGCAGCTGCGCGAGGGCGTGGCTGTGGTCGCCGAGGTTCTTCACGGTGATCCGCAGCACGTCGGACCCTGGCGCGGCCGACAGCGAGAACGGGTGCGAGGACCACCACAGCGACCTGGTCAGGAACCGCCAGCGGAAGAACTGCCCGGGCTCGGCGTCCAGCTCCTCGACCCGCTTGCCGCCGATGTAAACCGAGATGACGCCGGGCGCCTCCGCCTTCACCCCGATGACCTCGAAGCGGTGCCTGCGGTAGCCGAGCAGCGGGACGGCCACCCGGTACCACAGCACCAGGACGAGCACCGTCAGGTACATCGCGGACCACCAGAACCGCGCGGCCAGGTTGCTGACGAACGCCGCGCCGTCGGCCAGCTGGTGGCTGAACGCCAGCGCGATCGCCAGGTAGACGTACAGGTGCAGGAAGTACCACGTCTCGTAGCGCACCCGGCGGCGGGCGGCGCGCATCGAGACGATGCCGATGCCGAGCAGCAGGAAGCCGGCCACGGCCGCCATCAGCACGTCCGGGTACTGGGTGAGCAGCGTCGCGCTCTCGCTCAGCACGTTGACGTGCGCGGTCGCCGCATAGCCCCACGCGATGAGCAGGCCGTGGGCGACCACCAGGCTGACGATGTACCGCCCGCCCATGGCGTGCCAGCGGGCCAGCTTGTCGGTGCCCAGGCCGCGCTCCAGCGGCGGCAGCCGCGACATCAGCGCGACCAGCACCACGACGCCATAGCCGCACAGCAAGCCGAGGATCTCTCCCGCGCCGGTCAGCCAGCCGCCGAGCCCGTGGACGCCGGGCGTGCTGTGCCACCACAGGGCGATGACCATGATCGCGCCGGCCATGATGACCGCCAGCACGCCGCGTGCGCCGATCCGGGCCGGGCGGTTCCCCCGCCCCGCGGGTGCCTGCCTGGCTGGCGGGCGATCGGAGGGACGGGACGTCGCCTGACGGGGCGCCTGGTTCGGGCGCGGTCCCGGGTACGCTTCCGCACCGGCATGGCGAGCCGGGCCTGATCGCCTGGCAACGCTGGTCACCCGCACCTCCCGTTAGGACGGCCTAGCTGGAATCGTATGCTCACCCGGGCAGGCTTGATCGCCTGTATCCCGCCGCCTATCTCCCCTAGTTATGACTACGCAGCGCGATATCGCACGGTTCAGCCAGTACTCGTAAGCGCTTCGTAATCGGCCCGGGCGCCCGTGTCAACTCAGGTTGACGGTTTCCCGCTGTCAACGTAGATTGACACCATGGACAATGCACCCGCCCTGGCGGCCGCGGCCGACAGCTCAGACCCGCGCACCGGGCTCCGGGCCGTCGCCGCCCTCCGCAGGCTGCTCGAGCAGCTCGAGGCGCTCCAGGTCGACAACGCACGGGAACACGGCTGGTCCTGGCAGGAGATCGCGGAGATCCTCGGCGTGTCCCGGCAGGCCGCCCACAAGAAGCACGCCCGCCGCGCCCGCGTGCGCTGACCCCGAGGGGAATACCGAGGATGTTCGAGCGATTCACCGACAAGGCCAGGACGGCCGTCATCCTGGCCAGGACCGAGGCCAGCGAGCGCGGCGACCAGATCCGCCCGGTGTACATGCTGCACGCCCTGGCGTCCGGCGAGGGCATAGCGGCTCGGGCCCTGGCTGACCTGGGCGTCGACCCGGGCGACATCGAGCGCCGGCTCGACCGCATCGCGCCGTTGCGCAAGCCACCCGGAGGCGAGCCGCCCGGCGGTGACGCCGAGGCACTGGCCAGCATCGGCATCGACCTGGACGAGATCAGGCGCACGGTCGAGGAGAGCTTCGGCCCCGGCGCGCTCGAGCGGGCGCCGGCCTCAGCTCAGGGGACGGGGCGAATAACGATGACCCGTGAAGCGAAGCTGTCCGTCGAGCTCGCCGCCAAGGAGGCCCGGGCCCTGCGCCACAGCTATATCGGCACCGAGCACCTGCTGCTGGGCCTGCTCAGCGCGGCCGAGCGCAACCCGCGTGGCGACTTCAGCCCGGCAACCCTCAGCGACCTGGGCATCGATCCCGCCCGGGCCAGGCAGCGCGTCCTCGACGAGCTGCGGCGCACCTCAGCCTGAAGACGGGGGTCTCCGGGCCGGCGTCCGACCGCAGCGAAGCCTCGCGCCAGGCACAAGCGCACCTCAACCTGAGGCCGGGACCTTCCGGGGAAGCGTGGCGCCGCAGCTGAGCGTCGCGCTGGGCACAAGCGGACTTCCGTCACTCCGGCACCGCCCGTACCGGATCATTCGATGTGGATGTCCCATTCATGCAGCTCCAGCGACATGGCTGGGACATCCACGCCGTATGAACGAGGGCCGACCAGGGCGGGCACAGGGATCACCGGTCACAGAAGCTATCTGGAAGCGCAGGAGCACCAGGAGCGGGCCGAGCCCGGCCGGGGCGGAGGCCGAGCCAGGGCCGGAGGGCTGGGGCCAAAGGCCGGGGTCAGGGGCCGAAGGCCGGGGTCAGGGGCCGAAGGCCGGGGTCAGGGGCCGAAGGCCGGGGTCAGGGGCCGAAGGCCGGGGTCAGGGGCCGAAGGCCGGGGTCGGGATCGGGGGGCCGGGTTAGGGGCCGAAGGCCGGGGTCGGGATCGGGGGGCCGGGGTCGGGATCGGGGGGCCGGGGTCGGGATCGGGGGGCCGGGGTCGGGATCGGGGGGCCGGGGTCGGGATCGGGGGGCCGGGGCCGAGGTCAGCCGTCCTGTGATCGGCTCAGGCGACGTGCTATCGCGTCCCGGCGGGCCGCGGACGGAGTCGGTATCGCGCCGGCACCCGGGTTGGCCAGCGAGTTCTCCGCGGATACTTACCTAATAGATAGGTACACCTGACTATCAGGACAGGACATACTGTCCTTACGAAGAGTATTCATATAAATACACAGAGCCATAACCTGTTGACGGGTAACATCACGGATAGGATATGGTCAAATGCTCAGAGTAAGCGACGTGTGGGAGAGAGCGCTCCACACACCCGCCAGCGTCGCCAGCTCGGGACAGGTCATCGTCATCCGGTCCGGCGGCAGCTACGACGGCAGGCAGGGCCTGAACCTGGCCACCGGCGTGAGCAGCCGGTCCGCCGGGGCCCAGGCGCTGTGCCTGCACCTGGTGACGATTCCCCCCGGGACCCGCGGCGTGCCGCACCACCACGACGGGCACGAGTCCGCCATCTACACCGTCAGCGGCGAGACCGAGGTCTGGCACGGCGAGGGCCTGATGCAGCGCACCGTGGTCCGGGCCGGCGACTTCATGTACGTACCGCCGGGCATCCCGCATCTCCCGGTGAACCGCAGTGACGTCATGACGGTGGCCGTGGTCGCCCGCACCGACCCCCAGGAGCAGGAGAGCGTGGTCACCCTGAGCCTGCCGCCGCACCTGGCCGAACTCGACGACTTGCCCGTCGCCAGCCCGTAGCCATCCACACGCGGCAGCCGCGGCCCTGATGGCCACCTCCTCCTCCTCCCGCGAGCCAAAGGGGCCGCGGCGCCGCCTGGACTGAGAAGTGAGCCTCAGCCGGCGAACGCCTCGGGTGGGGGGCACGCGCAGACGAGGTTCCTGTCGCCGTAGGCCTGGTCGATGCGCCGCACCGGCGGCCAGTACTTGGCCCGGCGGTCCACGCCGGCCGGGTAGGCCGCATCTTCGGCGTCATACGGGTGCTTCCACTCCCCCGCGATGAGCATCTCCGCGGTGTGCGGGGCGTTCTTCAGCGGATTGTCGTGGCTGTCGTACTCGCCCGACGCCATCCGGGCGATCTCCGCCCGGATCGCGATAATCGCGTCGCAGAACCGTTCGAGCTCGGCCAGGCTCTCGCTCTCGGTGGGCTCGATCATCAGCGTGCCTGCCACCGGGAACGACATCGTTGGCGCGTGGAAGCCGTAGTCGATCAGCCGCTTGGCCACGTCGTCCACGGTGATCCCGGTCTCCCTGGCGAGCGGCCGCAGGTCGATGACGCACTCGTGCGCGACCAGGCCGTTCCGCCCGGTGTACAGCACGGGGTAGTGCGGCGCCAGCCGATGGGCCACGTAGTTGGCGGACAGCACCGCGACCTGGGTGGCCTGGCGCAGCCCGGCCGCTCCCATCATCGCGATGTAGGCCCAGGAGATGGGCAGGATGCCGGCCGATCCGTAGGGCGCGGCTGCGACCGGGCCCGCGCTGCCGCGCCCGGGCAGGAAGTCCGCCAGGTGCGCGCGGACCGCCACCGGTCCGACGCCGGGGCCGCCGCCGCCGTGCGGGATGCAGAACGTCTTGTGCAGGTTCAGGTGCGACACGTCGGCGCCGAAGCCCGGCAGAGTCGCCACCCCGACCAGGGCGTTGAGGTTCGCCCCGTCGATGTACACCTGGCCGCCCGCCGCGTGCACGGCGGCGGAGATGTCGCTGACGTTCTGCTCATAGACGCCGGCCGTCGACGGGTAGGTGATCATGATCGCCGCGACGTGCCCCTCGTGCGCCTCCAGCTTGGCCCGCAGGTCGCCGAGGTCGACGGCACCGTCCGCGCCGCACTTGACCACCGCGACGCGCAGCCCGGCCAGCACCGCGCTGGCCGCGTTGGTGCCGTGCGCCGATTCCGGGATCAGGCAGACGTCGCGGCCCTCCTCACCGCGCGAGGCATGGTAGGAGCGGATGGCCAGCAGCCCGGCCAGCTCGCCCTGCGAGCCGGCGTTCGGCTGTACCGAGACCGCGTTGTAGCCAGTGAGCCGGGCCAGCCGGAGCTCGAGCGACTCGATCAGCTCCAGGTAGCCGCCGGCCTGCGCGGCCGGCACGAACGGGTGCATCCCGGCGAACTCCGGCCAGCTGATCGGCTCCATCTCGGCCGCCGCGTTCAGCTTCATCGTGCACGAGCCGAGCGGGATCATCGACCGGTCGAGGGCGATGTCGAAGTCCGCCAGCCGGCGCAGGTAGCGCAGCATCGAGGTCTCGCTGCGGTGCTCGCTGAACACCGGGTGGGTGAGGTACGCGGAGGTACGCCGGAGCGCGGACGGCAGCTCGCCGCCCGGCCCGGAGAGTTCCACGTCCGCGGGATCATCCACGAAGCACAAGGCGGCTACCAGGGCTCGCAGCCGGTCGTCGGTGGTGGTCTCGTCGCAGCTGACCTGCAGGGCATCGTCCGGCGCCAGGTAGAGGTTGTACCCGGCGACCCTCGCACGTTCGAGGGCGTGAGCCGCCTCGTCGCGTCCGCCCGGGAAGGCGATCCGGATCGTGTCGAAGAAGTCACCCAGGCCCGTTCGGTGCCCGTAATCGCGCAGGGTCGCGGCCAGGACCGCGGCGCTACGGTGCACGCCCCGGGCGATGGCCGCCAGCCCGTCCGGACCGTGGTAGGCGGCGTACATGGCTGCGGTCACCGCCAGCAGGACCTGGGCCGTGCAGATGTTGCTCGTCGCCTTCTCCCGGCGGATGTGCTGCTCGCGCGCCTGCAGCGCGAGCCGGTAGGCGGGCCGGCCGTCGGCGTCCACCGACACCCCGACCAGCCGGCCGGGCAGCTGGCGCTTCAGCGTGTCGCCGACCGCGATGTAGCCCGCGTGCGGGCCGCCGAACCACAGCGGCACGCCGAACCGCTGAGTGGAACCCACCGCCACGTCCGCGCCCGCCTCGCCGGGCGGCTGGAGCAGGGTCAGCGCCAGCAGGTCGGCGGCCACCGTGGCCAGTGCCCCCCGGGCGTGCGCCGCCTCGATCAGCGGCTTGGGATCACGGATGACGCCGGAAGCGCCGGGGAACTGCAGCAGCACCCCGAACAGGTCATCGCCCTGCCGGGCGATGGCCTCGGCCGTGACCGGTTCGACCACGAGGTGGATGCCGAGCGGTTCGGCCCGGGTGCGGAGCACCGCCAGGGTCTGCGGCAGGCAGTCCGCGTCGGCCAGGAATACGTGGCCCTTCCTGGCTGCCCTCCGGGCCAGCGTCATGGCCTCGGCGGCCGCGGTGGCCTCGTCGAGCAGCGAAGCTCCGGCCCACGGCAGCGCGGTCAGGTCGGCCACCATCGTCTGGAAGTTCAGCAGCGCCTCGAGGCGGCCCTGCGAGATCTCGGGCTGGTACGGCGTGTACGCGGTGTACCAGGCCGGGTTCTCCAGCACGTTACGGCGGATCACGGCCGGGGTGATGGTGTCGTAGTAGCCGAGGCCGATCATCGAGGTGAGCAGCTGGTTCCGGCCGGCCATCCGGCGCAGCTCGGCTAGCGCCTCGGTCTCGGTCAGCGGATCGGGCAGCCGCAGCGCGGCCGGGGGCGTCCCGTCGGGCAGGGCGGCGGTGGTGAGCTCGTCGAGCGAGGAATAGCCCAGGCTGCCGAGCATGTGCTGCTGTTCGGCGTGCATCGGGCCGATGTGGCGAGCGGCGAAATCTGTCATAGAGAGCCTCCCCGGGACGAGCGCGGTCGCTGGCTCCCCGTCTGTCACGCCGCCCTGCGAGAAGCGCCGCTCCAGAGATGCCTGTCCCGCCCGGTTCGTGTGCCTGAGAGGTTCCGGGGATGTTGCCCCTTCGGCGCCCGCGGTTACGCGGAGACTCTCCCGGCCGGTGTCATCAGCACTTGCGATCTTACCCCGAGCAGGAGCCAGATGGTGGGACGCGGCTGGTAAAAACCGGTCAGCTGGTGCGGCGCAGTCGCCGCTTGGCCAGATCGTCCTGGAACCCGGACCCGCCCGGCGGCACCGTGACGAGGCCGTCCTCGGCCCGGACGGCGGGCAGCATGGCCAGGTCGCCCTCGACTTCGCGCCAGACCCGGCCGAGCGCGATGCCGAACACGCCCTGACCGCCCTGCAGCAGGTCGACCACCTCGTCGGTGGAGGTGCACTCGTAGACGCTGACCCCGTCGCTCATCAGCGTCACCTGGGCCAGGTCGGCGCCGCCACGGTCGCGCAGGTGCTGCACTGCGGCCCTGATCTGCTGAAGCGAGATGCCCGTGTCGAGCAGCCGCTTGACCACCTTGAGCACGAGGATGTCACGGAAGCTGTAGAGCCGCTGCGAGCCGGACCCGTGAGCGGCGCGGACGCTCGGCTCGACCAGCCCGGTGCGGGCCCAGTAGTCGAGCTGGCGGTAGGTGATGCCGGCGGCGGAGCAGGCAGTCGGTCCCCGGTACCCGATCTCGGCCGACTCGACGCCAGGCTGACCGGAGGCAGCGGACCGCTCAGGGACACCGGGATCGCCGGGCAGGCCGGGAACCTCGCTGTCGTCGAATAGGGTGCCTTGCGAGTCGTCGTCACCCCTGGTTACCGCCACGCCCACCTCCACGGGAGCTGACTACCCACGGTACTCGCACCGTAAGCCGATCCGGGCAGCGGCGTCAACGATCACCGGCGGCGCGTCGCGACATTCCGGCGGCTTCACGTCGTCCTGGACGATACGGGTATGCGGCCGGTCAGGTGGCCCGGCCGAAGTCCTCGGGCGAGATGGTGTCGAGGAACTCCCGGAACTTCTCGACTTCTGTTTCGTTGTCTTCCTGCTCCTCCGGGATGGCCACGCCCGCCTCGTCCAGGATTTCGTCGCTGGCGAAGATCTGCGCGCCGGTGCGCAGCGCCAGCGCGATCGAGTCAGACGGCCGCGCGCTGACCTCGACGCCGTTGGAGAAGACCAGGTCAGCGTAGAAGATCCCGTCCCGGAGCGCGGTGATGTTCACCGTGCGCAGCTGGACGTTCAGCACCTCGAGCACGTCACGGAAAAGATCGTGCGTGAGAGGCCGAAGGGAAACCATGCCCTGCTGGGCGAAGGCGATCGCCGTAGCCTCGACCGCTCCGATCCAGATCGGCAGGTACCTGTCGCCCTGCGCCTCCTTGAGCAAGACGATGGGGCTGTTCGATGGCATCTCGACCCGGACGCCGATGACCTCCATCTGCCGCACTACAGCTCCGTCCTCACGTGCCTGGGGAACCTCTGTTTGGCCACCACTCCCTTTGCCAAGGTACACCCGTAATCGCCCGGAGGCCGACCGCAGCCCCCCGGCTGCGGGTCCGGCCGCATCCGGAGCAGGGCCGGATCCGGCCTGACCAAGGGCCTCGAACTCGAAGACGCGGGCGTGCAGGGGCGCCGATGCGAGCCCCGCTTCGCCGAGAGCGGACTCGACCAGCGTCGCGTGCAGCCGCAGCGTCAGATCGGCGATCTGCCAGGCGGTCCTGGCCGCCGCGTCACGGGCGCCTGGCCCGCGTTGCCGCAGCTGGGGCGCCACCACCTGCTCGACCAGGTTGGCTTCCCTGTCGGCGGACGCCTTGACCGCGCGAAGGTGCCTGGCCTGCACGCCGTACTGGCGCAGCGCGGCCAGCGCCCGGGCCACCGTCAGCGCGTCCGCGCCGTACAACCTGCCCACCCGGCGGATCAGGCCGTAGTCCTCCAGCTCGGTCAGCTCGCTCTCGCTGATCTCGGCCGCGTCGAGCAGCTGGCGCCGGGTCAGGTCGGCGGACGCCCGGCCCGCCTGGGGCTGGCCGTCGGCCCCCTCGGACCCTCCGGCCCCGTTGGCCAGCCGCTCCTTGATCACCCGCAGCGGCAGGTACGAATCCCGCTGCATGGTCAGGATGAACCGCAGCCGCGCGATATCGCCCGCCGAGAACCGCCGGTACCCCGAGCGGGACCTGGCCGGCTCGATCAGCCCCTCGGCCTCAAGGAACCTGATCTTGGACGTACTGATGTCCGGGAATTCCGGCTGGAGCTGGGCGAGCACCTCGCCGATGCCGAACTGGCCGCGCGCGGACTGCTCGCTCATGAGGTGCCTCTCGCTCGCCGCCTGAGCGCCCCCCGCCCGCTCATGCGTAGTCCTGGGCGCCCCTGCCGCGGCGGTCGGCGGACGGCGTCGGAGGGCCCGGGCCGAGGTCCTGACTGGTCAGGAACAGCAGCCGGAACTTGCCGATCTGCACCTCGTCCCCGCCGGTCAGCTCGGCCTCCTCGATCCGCTCCCGGTTCACGTAGGTGCCGTTGAGGCTGCCCACGTCGCGCACGGTGAACCGGGCGCCGTCCCGGTAGAACTCGGCATGCCGCCGGGACACCGTCACGTCGTCGAGGAAGATGTCGCTGTCCGGATGGCGGCCGGCGGTGGTCAGCTCGCCATCGAGCCGGAACCGGCTGCCCGCGTTGGGACCGCGCATCACCAGCAGCAGGGCACTGCCCGGCGGCAGCGCACCGAACGACGCCGAATCGGGATACAGGTCCTCGCCGAGGTCATCGTCGGTCCGGCCCAGCGAGATGGTCGAGGTGCTCTCGCCCGGGCGCTCCGCGGGCCCGCCCGACGGGTAGCCGCCGGTCCCGCCGGGAGCGCCAGGCCCGGCCGGCATCCCGGACCCGGGCGGCACCGGCGCGGTCAGCTGGGTCCCGCAGTACGAGCAGAACCTGGCTCCATCGGGATTCGGCCGGCCGCACCTGGCGCAGTAGACGCGTGGCATGGCTCCGCTCGGCCTCCCCTGGTCGTACGCATCGTCTTCGAGCGATCCAGCCCAAGGTACGCGAGAGGAGCCGCGGCGGTCCATGCGCCACGCGAATAGCCCGCGCCGCCTGCGCCGGCTATTTCCGTCGCGCCTCTTCCGCCACACCGCCTTCTCACCTCCGCCGTGCACCCGCGCCATGCACTCCTGACATTGTGCTGGCGCCTTTCGCATCATCGCGTGAGGGACACAGCTTACCTGGCTGCCGAGTGAATATCCGGGGACCTGACCGCAGTATCCAGGACACTCGCAGATAACCGCCAGCCCTGGTTCAGGGACACTGCCCCAGGAGCCTTGCCGCTAGTGTCCCGCCTGTTCCACCACCGAGGCCCACTCGTCGAGCAGCAGCTGCGCGGCATCGGCGTCGTTCCCCTCGGCCCACAGGTGGGTGAGGGCGTCCGCCGGGTCGGGCAGCACCAGCACCCAGCCGCGGTCCCGCTCGACCACCCGCACGCCGTCCGTGGTGTCGATCTCGTGGTCGCCCGCGGCCTCCATGACCGTCCGCATGACCCCGCCCTTGGCCGCCCAGGGCGTCGGCACCGACCGCCTGAGCAGGTGCGCGACCGGGATCCTGGCGTCGATCTGGCTCAGCGTCAGCCGGGTCCGCGCGACCAGGCCGAGCAGCCGGACGAAGGTCGCGATGCCGTCGATGGTCCTGGCGCATTCCGGCACCACGAACCCGCCATGGCCGTCGGCTGCGAAGATGACGTCGTCCTGGGCCGCGGCCAGCGTCAGCGCGTGCATCGAGGTCGGCGTCCATTCCACCTGGACGCCGTGGAACCGGCAGACCTGCTCGGCCACCCGCGTCGTGGTCACCGGGAGCGCGACGCGCCCCCGCTTGCGTTCGGCCGCGACCAGGTCGAGCACGGCCAGCAGCGCCCGGTCCTCGCTGACCAGCTCGCCCTTCTCGTCCACGAGCTGGATCCGCTCGCCCACAGGGTCGAACCTGACGCCGAAGGCGGCCCGGGACGAGGACACCACGTCGGCCAGCCGCTGCAGGCCCGCGCGCTGCTGCGCGGTGGTCTCGGTGGGCGAGACCTCGTCCAGCCGGTTGTTCAGGGTGTGCACCTCCACCCCGATCGTGCCGAGCAGGCTGGGCAGCACCAGCGACGCGGTACCGCCCGCGCAGTCCGCCACCACCTTCAGGCCGGCCTCGCGCACGCCGCTCACGTCCAGGCAGCGCAGTACCTCGTGGGTGTACGACTCGACCACCCGCGGCGGGTAGCTGAGCTCGGCGATCTCGCCGGGGAAGGCGCGCCGGAATTCCTGCCGGGAGAACACCCGCTCCAGCTTGCGCTGGTCCGCCTGGGACAGCTCGGCGCCGCGCTCGTCCAGGAAGATGATGTCGACCGACTGCGGATCGCCGGGCGTGGTGCGTATTGCGATGCCGCCGCTGTAGTGGTCCCTCGCGGTCTCGAACCTGGCCACCGGGAGCGGCTGGGCCTCCAGGTCCACGACGTTGATCGCGCTGGCGTTGAGCGCGCCCTGCATCACCCGCTTGAGCGTCCGGGCCGCCCGGGACACGTCCCGCGAGGTGGTGACGGTGGAGCCCTTGCGCAGCGTGGTGGCGTAGGCGCTGGCCAGCCGGACCGCGAGCTCCGGGGTGACCTCGACGTTGACCAGGCCGGACACGCCCCGCGGGCCGAACAGGGTGCGCTGTCCCCTCGACTCCCAGATCACGCTGGTGTTGACGACCGCGCCGGCCTCGATGGTCTTGAACGGGTAGACCTTCACCGCGGCCGACAGGTAGGCCTCGGGCTCGATCACGCACTCGTCCCCGACGATCGCGCCCTCCTCGATCCTGGCCAGCCGCATCACATCGGTGTTCTTGCCGATCACGCAGCCGCGCAGGGTGACGCCCTGGCCGACGTAGACGTTGCTGTGCACCACGGCCCGGTGCAGGAACGCCCCCTCCTTGATCACCACGTTGCTGCCGATCACGGTGTACTCGCGCAGGTGCGCGCCGGCCTCGATCTTGGCGTAGTCGCCGATGCACAGCGGCCCGGTGAGCACCGCGTCGGTGTCGACCTCGGCGCCCGGGGCGACCCAGACGCCGGGCGAGACCTCGAAGCCGGCGATGTCGGTCTGCACCCGGCCGGCCAGCACGTCGGCCTGGGCCTTCAGATAGCTCTCGTGGGTGCCGATGTCCTCCCAGTAGCTGTCGGAGACGTAGCCGTACAGCGGGGCGCCGCGGTCGAGCAGCTTGGGAAAGACGTCGCCGGACCAGTCCGCTACCTCACCCGGCGGGATCTCCGCGAGCACCTCGGGTTCCATCACGTACAGGCCGGTGTTGACCGTGTCGGAGAACACCTGGCCCCAGGTCGGCTTCTCGAGGAACCGCTGGATCTGCCCGTCATCGGCGGTGATCACGATGCCGAACTCCAGCGGGTTGGGTACCTTGGCCAGCGCCACCGTGACCAGGGCGCCCTTGTCCTTGTGGAAGCGGACCAGATCGGTGAGGTCCATGTCGGTGAGCGCGTCGCCAGAGATGACCAGGAACGGCTCGTCCCGCAGCGCGTCCTCGGCGTTCCGCACGCTGCCCGCGGTACCCAGCGGCATCGCCTCGGTGGCGTACTGCAGGCTCATCCCGAACTCCTCGCCGTCGCCGAAGTAGTTCCGGACGAGGGCGGCGAGGAACTGGACGGTCACCACGGTCTCGTCGAAGCCGTGCCGCTTGAGCAGTCGCAGCACGTGCTCCATGATCGGGCGGTTGGCCACGGGGAGCAGCGGCTTGGGCTGGTTCGCGGTCATCGGCCGCAGCCGCGTCCCCTCGCCTCCCGCCATGACGACGGCCTTCAATAGTTTCGCGGCTCCTTCCCGGTTTCCGCCATTATGTGCACCCCGTCACCTATGTGCACCCCGGCACCGGCGGAATCAAGGACGCGCCTTATCGCTTAACGAACTCGAAGTGTCGCTCACCAGGCTCCTGACCTGGACCAGATACAGCATCGCCGCCCACCAGTACAGGACAGTCCCCCAGGTCGCGAAGGCCCAGCCTAGTACCCGGGCCAGCGTCCCCCCCCAGCCAGGGTGATCACCAAGAAAGAGCAAGGGGAAAGCATACAGCAGGCAAAGAGTGGCGGTCTTGCCGACGAAGCTGACCTGCAGGGTGCTGAACCCGGCCCGGCGCCGCAGCACGGTCAGGGCCACGCCGACCGTCAGCTCGCGCAGAGCCAGGATAGCGACCAGCCACCACGGGATGATTTCCCGCACGGCCAGGGCCACGATGGTGGCCGCGATGTACAGCCGGTCCGCGGCCGGGTCGAGCACCTCGCCCAGCCGGCTGCCCTGGTTAAGTGCGCGGGCGATCTTGCCGTCCAGCCAGTCGGATACACCGGCCACGATGAGCAGCGCGACCGCCCAGTAGTCGGCGGTCGCGGTCTGCACGCCCAGCACCAGCCACAGGAAGACGGGGACTCCCGCCAGCCGGGCGGCGCTGATCACGTTCGGGATCGTCAGGACGCGGTCCACGAACCAAGTATCCTAGCCGGAGTGACAATTGCGGATACGGGGGCGCCTCCGCTGGCGGCCGATGCGAAGGTGCCCAGCTCGAAGGTTCTGGCTGAAGCGGGCAAGCGCCGGGCGTTCGCGGTGATCAGCCATCCGGACGCGGGCAAGTCGACCCTGACCGAGGCGCTGGCCCTGCACGCCTCGGCGATCACCCAGGCGGGGGCGGTGCACGGCAAGGCCGGCCGGCGCGGCGTGACGTCGGACTGGATGGCGATGGAGCGCGCCCGGGGCATCTCGATCACCTCGGCGGCGCTGCGCTTCGACTACCACGGCACGGTGCTCAACCTGCTCGACACGCCCGGCCACGCCGACTTTTCCGAGGACACCTACCGGGTCCTGTCCGCGGTGGACTGCGCGATCATGCTGCTGGACTCGGCCAAAGGCCTGGAGCCGCAGACGCTGAAGCTCTTCGACGTCTGCCGCAGCCGGGCCGTGCCGGTGATCACCTTCGTGAACAAGTGGGACCGGCCCGGCCGCGAGCCGCTGGAGCTGCTCGACGAGATCGAGCAGCGGATCGGCCTGCACCCGGCCCCGGTGAACTGGCCGGTCGGGGTGGCCGGCGACTTCCGCGGCCTGATCGAGCGGGCCACCGGGGAGTATGTCACCTTCGAGCGGACCCCGGGCGGAGCCGGGCGGGCCCTGGAGACGGTGCTGGAGCCGGCGGCCGCCGAGATCCGCGACGATGCCGCCTACACCGCGGCCCAGGAGGAGCTGGCGCTGCTCGATGAGGTGTACGGCTGCTCTGTCGACATGGAGACTTTCCTGGCCGGCGTGACGAGCCCGGTACTGTTCGGGGCGGCGCTGCCGAACTTCGGAGTCCGCCGTCTGCTCGACGCGGTGACGTCGTTCGCTCCCCCGCCGTCCGCGCGGGAGGACGTCACGAGCGAGCCCCGTCCCGTCGACGCGCCGTTCTCCGGCCTGGTGTTCAAGGTGCAGGCCAACATGGACCCGGCGCACCGTGACCGGATGGCATTCGTCCGGGTGTGCTCGGGCCGGTTCGAGCGCGGCATGGTGCTGACCCACGCCGCGACCGGGCGCCCGTTCGCGACCAAGTACGCCCGGTCCATGTTCGGGCAGGACCGGGAGACCGTCGAAGAGGCCTTTCCCGGCGACGTGATCGGCCTGGTCAATGCGACCGCGCTGCGCCCGGGCGACACCCTGTACGCCGGTGACAGCCCGGTGGAGTTCCCGCCGATCCCGAGCTTCGCGCCCGAGCATTTCGCCGTGGTGCGGGGCAAGGAGGCCGGCAAGGCCAAGCAGTTCCGCCGCGGCATCGAGCAGCTCGACACCGAGGGCGTCGTCCAGGTGCTCGCCTCCGACCTGCGCGGCGACCAGGCCCCGGTGCTGGCTGCCGTCGGGCCGCTGCAGTTCGACGTGGTGCTGCACCGGCTCGAGCACGAGTTCGGGGCCCGGGCCGCGCTCGACCACCTCGACTACTCGATGGCCCGGCGCACCGACCCGGAAGGTGCCCGCACGCTGGCGGGCCAGCGCGCGGTGGAGGTGCTGACCCGCCGTCACGACGGCGCCTTGCTCGCCCTGTTCAGCGACAAGTGGCGGCTTGCCCAGGTTCAGCGTGAGCACCCCGACATCTTGCTCGAGCCGCTGATCGCCGGCTAGCGCCCGGCTTTCGAGGCGGGCGCCGGCGGGGCAGCACGGGTGTTACCGGGAAGCTGCCTGGGCAGCGGGAGGCCGAGCGCGGGCAGGGTGCCGGGATCGTGCAGGATGGCCGCGCCCAGCTCGTTGACCCGGACAGCGGCCAGGCCGTCGTAGCGCGACAGGCTCGCATAGCCGTCCGCGCCCCACAGCTCGCGGTAGTCGTCACGGGCACCCGGCGCGGCGGTGTAGGCGACGTCGACCACGCCGAGGGTGGCGGCGTACTCGAAGAGCGCGCAGAGCGCGTACCGGCCCTCGAGGACATTCCACGATCTCCAGCCGGCCGGGCCGAGGGACCCGTGCCGGGGATCCCCGAGGTACAGCCGCCAGCGGGTCAGCGGGCTCGCGGCCACCACGAGCGGGGCGGGCTGCGCTCGCAGCACCGCGAACAGGGCGTCGACCTCGACCCAGACGCCCGGCACGAGCGCGGCCAGCCCGTCGGCCAGCGCGGCGCGGCGCCGGGCCGGGGCGGTCAGCGTGCCGGTCCTGCCCTGGCCCCTGATCGTCTCGATCCGGCCGAACTCGTCCTGGGACACGCTCCTCAGCCACCGCTCCCACAGTGCTCCCAGGGCCTGGTATGACGGCTGGGCCAGCACCGCCTCCCCGCGCGGGGTCAGCTCGAGCCATGACCCGGATGGCCGACCCAGGCCGCCGGCTTGCAGCAGCATCGGCCAGGCGAACGCCGCGATGGCCTCACCGCCGCCACGGCGATCGGTGCGGTCGTAGTAGTCCCCGGTGACGAGGACATCCTCGACCAGCCTGACCGTCGCGGCCAGCGGCCGCCGGGTGGCGGCGCTGCAGCGCACCTGCCCGTCGGCGGCCAGCTCGAGAACGGCGATCAGGTTCGACAGCGCGTCCGGTCCGGTGCCCCGGACGGTGACCGGCCCGCGGGGAAAGGCTGAGGCGCGCAGGAGAGCCGGGCCGGACGCGCTGCCCTCGGCATACGCGGACCGCTTACCAGCGACACCGGTCGTGCCCTCGGCCACCAGGAAACCTTAGCGTCTCGGCCCGCTGTCTGGCGGGAGCCTCGCCGAGAAAGGGCCGGAACGCGGCTGGGGATGTGTCACGGTGGCGGTATGCGGGTAACCGGAGTCGACGCCTGCCGGCGCGGCTGGGTCGCGGTCAGCCTGGACGGCCCTGAACTGGGCCCGTTCCGGGTGGAGATGGTGCGCGTGCACGAGACCCTGGCGGGCGTGCTCGATGGGCGCGGGTCCCGCGTGGTCGGGATCGACATGCCGCTGGGCCTGCTCAGGTCGGGCTGGCGCGAGGCCGACCTGGCGGCGCGCGGGCGGCTCGGGCCCAGGCGCAGCTCGGTCTTTGCCATCCCGCCCCGGGCGGTCTGGGAGCAGGCCAGCTACCAGGCGGCCAGCCAGCGGTGCCGCGAGCTGACCGGCCAGGGTCTGTCCATCCAGGCCTGGGGCCTGCGGGCCAGGCTGCTCGAGGCCGACCGGTTCCGCGACAGCTGCGGGTACCCGCTGTACGAGGTCCACCCCGAGCTGGCGTTCTGCGTCCTGGCGGGCGCATCGCTGGCGGACAGCAAGCACACCGCGGCCGGCCGCGAGCGGCGTCGTGAGCTGCTGGGCCGGGCTGGAATCGCGCTCCCCCGGATCCCGCGGGCGCCGGTCACGGACACGCTGGACGCGGCCGCCGTGGCGTGCAGTGCCTGGCGCATCGCTACCGGCCGCGCGATCGTCATCCCGGCCCGGCCGCAGCGGGACGACCGGGGCCTGCCGATCGCGATCCGCTACTGAAGGGTTCCCGGCGCCCGGCCCGCAGCCCGTCGAACGCCATGGCGCAGACCGCGTTGGCGAGCGGGGCGGTCTTCGGGCTGCGGTCCGGCCTGTACCACTCGACGATGGAGTTGACCAGGCCGAACAGCAGCCGGGCCGTGATCATCGCGTCGGCGTCGGGCCGGATGTCGCCATCCCGCACGGCCTCGGCCACCAGCTCGGCCACGAACCGGTCGAAGGCGCGCCGCTTGCCCAGCGCGGCCCGCTCGACATCGGTGTTGCCCCGCACCCGGAGCAGCAGGGTGACGTAGGGCGATTCGGCCTCGAGCACCTCGACGCTGCCCCGGACGAGGTACTCGAGGCGATCGGCGGCCGGGGCCGGGAGCGCGCGGACACGGCTGGTCACCGCGGCCAGGCCGTCAAGCGCCCGGTCCAGGGCCAGGCTGAGCAGTTCCTCCTTGCCCGTGACGTGGTGGTAGATGGCCGATTTGGCGATGCCGAGCCTGGCGGCCAGGTCGCGCATGCTCGTCCCGTCGTAGCCTCTCTCGTTGAACAGCTCGACGGCGACCGCCAGCACCGAGGCGAGGTCGTAGCCGGGGCGGCCTCGGCGCCGGCCCGGCGGGAGCATGGCCGGGGAGCTCACGAGACCGGCCCGAGCTGGTGACTGCGGCCACGGAACTCCGCGATCACATCGCCGTCCCGGTGCACGGTCACGTCGTAGAGCCCGGACCGGCCGAACCTGGTCCGCAGCACCGCCTCGGCCACCAGCACGTCCCCGGCGCGCGCGGGCGCCACGAACACGATCTCGGCCGACGCGGCCACGGTCACCGGCCCGAAGCTGTTGCAGGCGCAGGCGAACGCGGTGTCGGCCAGCGCGAAGATCAGGCCGCCGTGCGCCATGGCGTGCCCGTTCACCATGTCCCGGCGCACCGTCATGCGAGTCACCGCCCGGCCCTCGTCCTGGTCGACCAGCTCGATGCCCAGGCCGCGGGAGGCCTCGTCGTTGGCCATCATCGCCTCCACGCTCGGCAGTCGTGGCACCGTCATCGCCTCCTGGGTATTACTGACCGAACGTCCGGTATATAATACGACGAGCGGGGTCGGGTGCACGAGGCCCGGCGGTGCTTACGATGTTGCCGAGACCGGACCGGATGGATCGAAGGGGGCGAAGGGATGGTGGCGATGCCGGAAAAGCCAGACGCAGCGCTCCCGCAGGGCGGAACCGGCGACCTCCGCGCCCACTTCGACCAGACGATCGAGCACGGGCGGCGGATCGAGCCGCGGGACTGGATGCCGGACGCCTACCGGGCCACGATGATCCGGCAGATCGCCCAGCACGCCCACTCGGAGATCATCGGCATGCAGCCGGAGGGCAACTGGATCACCCGGGCGCCCTCGCTGCGCCGCAAGGCGATCCTCATCGCGAAGGTGCAGGACGAGGCCGGCCACGGAATGTACCTGTACTCCGCCGCCGAGACGCTCGGCGCCGACCGCGCCGACCTCACCGCCAGGCTCATCAGCGGCCGGCAGAAGTACTCCTCGATCTTCAACTACCCGACGCTGACCTACGCCGACGTGGGCGTGATCGGCTGGCTGGTGGACGGCGCGGCTATCTGCAACCAGGTGCCGCTGTGCCGCTCCTCCTACGGCCCCTACGCCCGGGCCATGGTGCGCATCTGCAAGGAGGAGTCCTTCCACCAGCGGCAGGGCTACGAGTTGCTGCTGACCATGATGCACGGCTCGGCGGCGCAGCGCGCGATGGTGCAGGACGCCACGAACCGGTTCTGGTGGCCGTCGCTGATGATGTTCGGCCCGCCGGACGACCAGTCGCCGAACACGGCGCAGTCGATGGCGTGGGGCATCAAGCGGCACACCAACGACGACCTGCGGCAGCGGTTCGTGGACATGACCGTGCCGCAGGCGGAGAAGCTGGGCGTCACCCTGCCCGACCCCGAGCTGACGTGGAACGCCGAGCGCGGGCACTACGACTTCGGCTCCGTCGACTGGGACGAGTTCATGGCCGTCGTCAAGGGCAACGGGCCGTGCAACGCGCAGCGGATCGCGCGCCGCCGGGCCGCCGACGACGAGGGTGCCTGGATACGGGAGGCCGCCGCGGCCCACGCCGCCAAACAGGCCAGAAGGAAGGACGCCGCCTGATGGAGGAACTGCAGGTCCGCTCGAGCTGGCCGCTGTACGAGGTCTTCCTGCGCGGCAAGCGCGGGCTCAACCACGTGCACGTCGGATCGCTGCACGCGGCCGACCCGCAGATGGCCCTGCGGCACGCCAGGGACCTGTACACCCGGCGGAACGAGGGGATCAGCATCTGGGTCGTCGCGGCCGCCGACATCACCGCGTCGAGCCCGGACGAGAAGGACCCGTTCTTCGCGCCGTCCGGCGACAAGGTGTACCGGCACCCGACGTTCTACCAGCTTCCCGACGACATCCCGCATATGTAGGGGGTGCCGGTGACCGAGGATGAGTTCGCCGCGTACCAGAGCCTGAGCGAGGACAGCGAGGATCATCGCTGGGCCTTCGGTACCGGGTTCACCGACCCGCTCGAGGGCATCGACGCGTCCGTACCCGACGGCGTGGACGCGCGGGCGCTGACCGTCTACTGCCTGGCGCTCGGCGACGACGCGCTGATCTACTCGCACCGGCTGCAGCAGTGGATGACGCGCCTGCCGGAACTCGAGGAGGAGACCGCGCTGGCCAACATCGCCTTGGACCTGCTCGGCCAGGCGCGCATGCTGCTAGCGCGGGCCGGCCAGGCCGAAGGGGGCGGCCGGCAGGAGGACGACCTGGCGTTCTTCCGTGACGAGCACGAGTTCCGCAACGTGCGGCTGGCCGAGCACACCGACGCCGACTTCGCTGAGCTGGCCGGCCTGCTGGTCTTCTCGGCCTGGCGGCTGGCCCTGTTCGGCCGGCTGGCCGGCTCGGCCGACCCGGTGCTCGCGGCCATCGCGGCCAAAGGCGCCAACGAGCTTGCCTACCACCGGGACTACGCCGCCCAGTGGGTGATCAGGCTCGGCGACGGGACGCCGCTATCGCACGACAAGATGGCGGCCGCGCTTGAGGCCATCTGGCCGCTGACCGACGAACTCTTCCAGGCCGACCCCGTCACGGACCGGCTGCCCGGGGTGGCGGTCGACCCGCCGGACCTGCGCGCCGAGGTGGACGCCGTGCTGGACCAGGTGCTCGCCGCGGCCACCCTGGATCGCCCGGGGGCCGCGCCGCTGGCCCGGATCGCGGGCCGGGCCGGGCGCGACGGCGTGCACACCGAGTCGTTCGGCTACCTGCTCGCCGAGTTGCAGAGCGTAGCCCGGGCCCATCCGGACGCGACGTGGTGACGGCGGCCGGGCTCACCGCGGCCCGGGAGATCGCGGCGGCCGTGCCCGATCCCGAGCTGCCCATGGTGACAGTGGCCGACCTGGGCATCCTGCGCGATGTCGCCGCCGAGGGTGACCGGCTGGTGGTGACGATCACCCCGACCTACTCGGGCTGCCCGGCGCTGCACGAGATCGCCCGCGACCTGCGGCGCCGGCTGGCGGCATCGGGCTACGCCGAGGTCGACGTGCGGACCGCGCTCGCGCCCGCCTGGAGCAGTGACTGGATCACCGCCGAGGGCCGCCGGAAGCTGTCGGCGGCCGGCATCGCCCCGCCACACGCCGTACCGGGTCGCTCAGGCCCGGTTCCGCTGACCCTAAGCGTGACGAGGCGCGAGCCGGTGGCCTGCCCGCGCTGCGGCTCGGCGGACACGACGCAGACCGCGGCGTTCGGCGCGACCGCGTGCAAGGCGCTATTCCGCTGCGAGAGCTGCCGTGAGCCCTTCGAGTACGTGAAGGACATCTGATGGCCGGGTCCCGCACCGACTTCCACCCGCTCACGGTGGCGCGCGTCGACGCGCTCACCGACGACTCGGCCGCGGTGACCTTCGACGTGCCGCCCGGGCTGGCCGAACGGTTCGCCTTCGCGCCCGGGCAGTCGCTGACTGTCCGCCGCGGCGTCGAGCGCCGGTCCTATTCGATCTGCGCGGCCAAGGGCCGGGCGCCCCGCATCGGCGTGCGCGAGGTGGCTGGCGGCGCGGTCTCCGGCTGGCTCGTGCGCGAGATCCGGGCCGGCGACGTGATCGAGGTCCAGGCGCCGTCCGGATCGTTCACCCCGGACCTGGACGTCCCCGGGCACCATGTGCTGATCGCCGCGGGCAGCGGGATCACCCCCGTGCTGTCCATTGCCTCATCCGTGCTCGCCGCGCAGGACAAGTCCGCCGTCACCCTGCTCTACGGCAACCGGCGCAACGACTCGGTGATGTTCGCCGACGAGATCGCCGACCTCAAGGACGCCTATCCCGAGCGGATCTGCCTGGTCCACGTGCTCAGCCGCGAGCCGCAGGAGGTCGAGCTGTTCAACGGCCGTCTGAACGCAGGCAAGCTGCGCACGCTGCTGCCGGTCACCGTCGACGTGGCGACGGTGGACCACTGGTGGCTGTGCGGCCCGTTCGGCCTGGTGGACGGCGCAACCGGCCTGCTCGCCGAGCTCGGCGTACCGCGCCGCCGCATCCACCGCGAGCTGTTCTACGTCGAGGACACCCCGCCGGCCCAGGCGACGCACGCCGAAGCCTCCGTGGGCCCGGGGGCTGAGGTGACCGTGCTGCTCGACGGCCGCAGCAGCACCGTTACCGTGCCGCACGGTACCCCCGTCCTGGACGGCGCCCAGCGGGTACGCCCGGACCTGCCGTTCGCCTGCAAGGGCGGGGTGTGCGGCACCTGCCGCGCCCGCCTCGTCGAGGGCGAGGTCACCATGCGCCGCAACTACGCCCTGGAGCAGGAGGAACTCGACGCGGGCTACGTTCTCACCTGCCAGTCCCTCCCCGCTTCGCCCAGCATTATCGTCGACTACGACGCCTAGCCCCGAGGAGGCAGGGATGCGGGACCTCACGTCGCCGGGCGGTGACCTGGAGCCCATCGAGCGGGCCTCGGCCGATGAACTGCGCGCG
This sequence comes from uncultured Actinomycetes bacterium, assembly GCA_963841585.1. Taxonomy (GTDB): domain Bacteria; phylum Actinomycetota; class Actinomycetes; order Streptosporangiales; family Streptosporangiaceae; genus Palsa-504. The sequence goes on along the minus strand of CAWJDK010000036.1, from coordinate 57,408 downwards.
CTGCAGCTGGAGCGGCTCCGCTGGACGCTGCGGCACGCCTACGCCAACGTGCCGCACTACCGCGCGGCGTTCGACGCCGCGGGCGTGCACCCCGACGACGCCAAGGACCTGGCCGACCTGGCCAAGTACCCGCTGACCAGCAAGGCCGACCTGCGGGAGAACTACCCGTTCGGCATGTTCGCGGTGCCCCGCGAGCAGGTGGTCAGGGTCCACGCCAGCTCGGGCACCACCGGCCGGGCCACGGTGGTCGGCTACACCAGGGACGACATCGGCGTGTGGGCCACCGTGATGGCCCGCTCGATCAAGGCGGCGGGCGGCCGGGCCGGCCACGTCCTGCACAATGCCTACGGCTACGGGCTGTTCACCGGCGGGCTCGGCGCGCATTACGGAGGCGAGAAGCTCGGCTGCACCGTGGTCCCGGTCTCCGGCGGGATGACCGAGCGCCAGGTCAACCTCATCAGGGACTTCCGGCCCGACATCATCATGGTCACGCCGTCTTACATGCTGGCGATCCTGGATGAGATGGAGCGCCAGGGAGACGACCCGGCCGCCTCCTCGCTCCGGTTCGGCATCTTCGGCGCCGAGCCGTGGACGAACGAGATGCGCGCCGAAATGGAGGCCCGGGCCGGGCTGGACGCCACCGACATCTACGGCCTGTCCGAGGTGATCGGGCCGGGCGTCGCGCAGGAATGCGTGGAGACCAAGGACGGCCTGCACATCTGGGAGGACCACTTCTACCCCGAGGTGATCGACCCGCTCACCGGGGAGCCGCTGCCGGACGGCGAGGAGGGCGAGCTCGTCTTCACGTCGCTGACCAAGCAGGCCATGCCGGTGATCCGCTACCGCACCCGCGACCTGACCCGGCTGCTGCCGGGCACCGCGCGCACCATGCGGCGGATGCAGAAGATCACCGGCCGGACCGACGACATGATCATCCTGCGCGGAGTCAACCTGTTCCCGACCCAGGTCGAGGAGCTCATCATGGGCATCCCCGCGCTGTCCCCGCACTTCCAGCTGCACCTGACCCGGGAGAGCCGGATGGATCAGCTGGCCGTGCACGTCGAATGCCGCCCGGGCACGGCGGGTCCCGACGCGGCCGAGGCCGGCGCCACGCTGTCGGCGCGGGTCAAGAACACCATCGGCGTCACCGTCATCACCAGCGTCGAGGCCCCGGGGACGATCGAGCGCTCCATGGGCAAGATGCGCCGCATCGTGGACCACCGGCCGCGTTAGCGGGCAGGATGCTCCTATGACCGACGACGATCTGCCTATTTCCTACCAGGCGGCGGTCCGCGGGACGCCGGTGCTGAGCAGCAGCGGCGCCACCATCGGCACCCTCGAGCACGTGCTGGAGGTACCCGAGGTCGACGTCTTCGACGGGATCGTGATCGCCACCCACGGCGGCCTGCGCTTCATCGACGCCGACCAGGTGCTCCAGATCACCCGGAGCCGCATCCGGAGCACCGTGGACGACGCTCAGGCCCGCCAGTTGCCGCCGCCAGAGGGGCCTCCGGTGTACCGGGTGGACGCGCTGGCCGACAGCGGGCACAGCCTGCATGACCGGCTGGGCCGCCTCTTCCGGCGCCCGCACTGGATCCGCGAGGACGAGCAATAAGGGAATACCCGCCTCAGGCGAACTTCCGTCACTCTGGCACCGCCCGTACCAGAACATACGATGTGAATGTCCCATTCATGCAGCTACAACGACATGAATGGGACATCCACGCCATATCCACCGAGCCGGATCAGGGCGGCGGCTGGGGTCACCGGTCACAAGCACGTCTCCGGGTCCCGAGAGCACCAGCGGTCGCGGCGGGAGCACGCCGACGGCCGCCTGAGCTCAAGCCGAACGGCATCGCCTCAGCGCGGCAGGCTACGGGTGGAACCGGGACCCCATCGTCTCGGCGTACAGGCCGGCGGGCCCGGCCTTCCCGAATGGGTGCGGACACCGTCCACGAAGACGACGTCGCGTGCGGTGCGGGGCACGTGGCCTCCCGGTGGTTAGAAACGAGGCGGTGAGATAACGCTGATGCGGCTATATTACTCACCAGTAACCGCAGTCGGGTGCCCGGGATCCGGCCGAGGTAGCCGATCAGCCGGTCGCCCGGACTGGCCTGCGCCGGGACCTCGACCGGGACGGCGAACAGGCCCTCACGCCCGGCCACCAGCAGCGGGCTCAGCCGGAGCATCCGGGCGGCGAGCCCGGCCGGGATCGGGGCGCCCGGGCGGCCCTCTCCGCCGCCCGCACGGGCGCGCGCGGCCGACACGTCCCAGCCGTGCACCGCGATCTCCACCGCCCCGGTGCAAGCCACCAGGCCAGCCGGCATCGGCAGCCCGCCCACCGCGACGAAACGCTCCGGGCCGCCGTCGCAGTAGCTGGCGCACAGCAGCTGGGCCGCCCGGTCGCGGAGCGCCTCCACCGGGTCGCCCCCGGGCGGGCCGGCCGGTCCCCCCAGGTCCAGCCGCCCGGTGCGCAGCGCCGTCTCCAGGTCCGCCATCGAGTCGCACAGGTGGCCGAGCAGCCGGGCCAGGTCCCAGTCCGGGCACGGCGTAGGCAACTCCATGTCGCCCGGCCCGATCGGTGCGCTCACGCCGAGCATGTAGCTGATCGCGCCGGCCAGCAGCCCGGTCGCGCCCCGCGGCACAGACGTCACGTTCTATAGACCGCGCCAGCGGCCGATTCTCACCGGTCCTTGCGGAGGAAGGCGCGCAGCCGGTCCAGCGGCCAGGTGTTGATCACGTCATCGGGGGTGAGCCAGCCGCGCTGCGCGGTCCCGGTCCCGTACGGCATGTTGCCCAGGTCCGAGACCGAATGCGCGTCGCTGTCGATGGCGAACCTGACCCCGGCGTCACGGGCCGCGCGGATGTGGTCCGACGGCAGGTCGAGCCGCTGCGGCGAGGCGTTGATCTCCAGCGCGGTGCCGGTCCGCGCGCAGGCCCGGAACAGCTCGCCGAAGTCCACCTCGACCGGCGGCCGCTTGCCGATCCGCCGGGTGGTGGGGTGGCCGATGACGTTGACGTGCGGGTTCTCGCAGGCGGCGACGAACCGCCGGGTCATCTCGGCCCGGGACTGCTCGAAGTGCGAGTGCACCGAGGCGACGCAGATGTCGAACCCGGCCAGGAAGTCCGCGTCCCAGTCCACCGAGCCGTCCGGGCCGATGTTCAGCTCGGTGCCGTGCAGCAGCTCGAGGCCCCCAGTGAATTGCGCCTCCATGGCCCGCACCCGCTCCCGCTGGGCCAGCATCTTCTCGTCGGTCATCCGCTGCATGATCAGGTCGGGCGCGTGGTCGGTGACCGCGTAGTACTCGTATCCCCGCCGCCGCGCCGCCGCCACCATCACCTCCAGCGAGGCCACGCCGTCGGTGAGGTCGGTGTGCGTGTGCAGGTCCCCCCGCAGGTCATCGTCCCGAACGAGCCGGGGTATCCGTCCCCGCGCCGCCGCCTCGATTTCCCCGCGGTCCTCCCGCATGGCCGGGGGTATCCAGGCCAGGCCGAGCCGGCCGTAGACCTCCTCCTCGGTGCGGGAGACGATCAGCTCGTTTGTCTCCGTAGCGAACAGGCCGTATTCGGATAGTTTCAGTTTCTGCTTGATCGCGATCTGGCGCACGGCAACGTTGTGCGCGGCCGAACCGGTGAAGTACTGCAGCGCCGCGCCCCAGGCGTCCAGCGGCACCACCCGCAGGTCGGCGGTCAGGCCGCTGGCGGTCCTGACCGTGGTCTTGGCCGGGCCGGAGGCTACCACCTCGTGCCCGGCGGCGAACGCCGCCATCAGCGGCGCCGAGTCGTCGGCCGCGGCGAGGATATCGATGTCCCCGATGGTCTCCCGCCACCGGCGCAGCGAGCCCGCGTAGCCGCAGCGCTGGCTGATCGGGGTGAGCGCGTCGACCATCTCGGTCGCGGTGCGCAACGCCACGTCGAGCAGTACCCGCTCGCGACCCTGCCGGTACACCTCGATCCCGGCCGCGATCCGCTCCCCGCTCCTGGCCCCGAACCCGGCCAGGCCGTCCAGCCGGCCCGCCGCGATCGCCGCCGCCAGGTCGTCCACCGACTGGACGCCGAGGTCCCGGTTGAGCTGCAGGGCGCGTTTCGGGCCCAGCCCGGGCACCCGGGTCAGCTCCAGGACCCCGGGCGGTATCGTTCGCGCGCAGGTCCTCCAGCGCCCGGATGCTCCCGGTCTGCCGGTACTCGGCGATCTTGGCCGCGATCGAGGCGCCCACGCCGGGAATCGCCCGGAGCTCTGTGACGCCGAGCTGGCCGATATCGTCGGCCCAGCCGCGGACCGAACGGGCCGCCTTCTCGTAGTTCCTGGCCCGGAACACGTCGCCTCCGGTGATCTGGGTGAGTTCGGCGTACTCGCGCAAGAGCGCAGCGACCTCTTCATTCATGCGTGACAGGTCAGCGGCTGGCCGCCGTTGTAGGCGACCATCTCGCCCAGCGCGCGGGCAAGGTCTACCGGGGCGCCGCGCTCACCCTGGTCGAGCTCGAGGTAGGCGCGGTGCAGGTTACCCACGATCCGTTCGGCATCAAGAAGGCCCGTGAACTCACCCAGGTCAGCCTGGCGTGCGGCGTCCAGCGGGCTCAGGCCGGCCGCCTTCGCCCGGCTCGCGAGATCCTGCACGAAGCGCAGGTAAGCCAGCATGTCGTCGATGACCTCGGGGCCGCAGACCTGGCCGTGGCCGGGAACGAGGGTGCGCGCGCCGAGCGGGCGGAGCACCGTTTCGAGCACCTCGATCCAGCCGCTGACCGAACCCATCAGCGCGAACGGGGTGCCGCCGTTGAACAGCAGGTCGCCGGCGAACACCACGCCGCGGTCGGGGATGTGCACGATCGAGTCGTTCGTGGTGTGCGCGGGGGTGCCGACGTAGCGGACCTCGCAGCGCAGGTCCCCGGACCACAGGGTGACGCCGTCGGTGTAGGTCAGGAACGGCGGCGCCGGCTCCAGGTGACCCCAGTCCACCGCCGACCAGATGCCCGGCGGGGGCGGGATGAGCGAGTCCTGTATCGCCTCGCGGCAGCGCTCGTGGCCGACGATGGTGGCCCCGCTCATCAGGTAGTTGCCGTGCGTGTGATCGCCGTGGTGATGGGTGTTGACCAGGGTGCGGACGGGCTGATCCGTGACGGTGTTGATGGCGTCCAGGTAGGCGCGGGTACGCCGCTCGGTGGAGGTGGCGTCGACGCTGATCACGCCAGTCGTGCTGACCAGGAAGCCGGTGTTGTTCAGGAACCAGCTGCCGTCAGGCTGCAGGTAGGCGTAGACGTCCTCGCAGACTTCCCTGAGTTCTGGCTCCCTGGGGCCCAGGCTCATCGTCGTGCTCCTTAGTCTGGTGCGGCAGCAGCAGCGCGAGCGCGCCGAGCAGCCCGAACAGCGCCAGCCCGGCCAGCACGTAGGCGTTGCCCGCGATCAGGGCCAGGCCGTGCCAGTGGTATTCGGTGAACCAGGGCCGGTCCCCGTACCGCTGGTAGTAGAGCGGGTCGGTGTTCCTGGGGATCCAGAGCAGGCCGAGGGAGTCGTGGCCGAGGTTGAGCTTGGCCGTGAACAGCCGGGCCGGCCAGGCACCGAACCAGGCCACGAGGACCAGGGCCAGCGCGGCGAGCGCGACAGCGGCCATCCGCGCGTTCCGGCGGTACGCCCGCCCCTTATGCCTGCACAGCGTAGTGCGCGGCCACCAGCGCGCCGGGCGCGATCCACACCCAGTGATGGTCCCAGCTGACCGGCGAGACGAGCAGCCCGGTCAGCGCCGCCGTCAGCAGCCCGGGAACCGGGTAGCCCCTGCGATCGAGCCGGGCGGCGGCCGTGACGCCTATCACGGCCACCAGCAGCGCCACGGCGACCCAGGCCGGCTTGGCCCCGTTCACGCTGCCGGCCAGCCGGGTGATGAGGCCGTCGAGCGACTGGTTGCCCGCCCAGCCGGTGAACCCGGTCCGGCCGCCCTGGACGAACAAGCCGCCGAACCACCATGTGGTGGAGTCCTTCGGCAGGATGGCGAAGCCGAGCAGCACGGTGACGGCGAAGCCGGCGCAGACCATCGCGGCCTGCCGGAACTTCCTGGCCAGCAGGAGGTACGGGATGAAGATCAGCGGTACCAGCTTGATCCCGGCCGCGGCACCGGTGCCGAGCCCCTTCCACCAGCGGCTCTTCCCCGTGCTCGGCCGGGTGTCCGGCGGGCAGAGGTCCCAGATGATCAGCGCCATCAGGACCAGGTCGACCTGGCCCAGGTAGATGGTGCGCAGGACGGGTTCGGTCCAGAGGGCGGCGGCCGCGCCGAGCAGGGTGACGGCCAGCCTCGTCTGGTCCTTCCGGTGGCCAGGCCGCCGAGGGTGAACCAGAGTGCGGTGAGCAGCGCGATGATGTTCACAGTCACCGACAGCTGCTGGGACAGCCACCAGGGAACGAACGAGATGACCGCGAACGCGATGGCCGCGAACGGCGGGTAGGTGAACGGCAGATGCAGCTTGCCGTATCCGATCCAGTCGTAGAGCGGCGCCGCCAGGCGCGGGTCGTACAGCGGCCGCACGTGCCGGACGATGAGCCCGCCCGACCGGTAGACGGCCAGGTCCACCGGGTCCAGGGTGAAGCTCTTCGGGTGGATGACCGTGTAGATCGCGTAGAGCCCGAGAGCCACGGCGAACGCGCCCAGGCCAGACCGGGACCAGCCAGCGGCGCGGCCTGTTGTGCTCCCCGGCCGGTGTCGGCTGGCGGGTGAGAACCGATCTCACCTCGCTTACCCTAGCGGCTCGGGCTAGGATTCCGTTCCCGGAGGTACGGATGCCTGACGTTAACGTGGCCGGACGGCCGGCGCCGTTCCCGACCAGGGTCAGCCCGGCTGCGGATGTCCAGCTTCGGCCTGGTGAGCATGCTGATCATCCAGTTCATCCTGGGCATGATCTACAACCTGTACGGGACCGCGCCGACCTCGGCCAAGTCCGTCGGGATGTTCTCCAGCCCGGTGCTCGCGCTGCACGTGATCCTGTTCTTCCTGCTGGTCATCGCCGCGGCGGGCCAGCTGATCCGGGCCGTCGGCGCCCGGCACCGGCTGACGCTCTGGATGTCCGCGGTCGGGCTGCTCGCCATCCTCGTGGCCGGCTTCGCCGGGATCGGCTTCATCGGCAACGGTGACGACGGGGCGTCCCTGGGCATGTCGCTGGCCTTCGCGGTGGCGCTGGCGGCCTATGTCGTCCTGATCTTCGCCCTGGCTTCCCCGGGGCGTTCGTCGACTACGTGATGTAGTAGGCGACCTCGACCGGCCCGGGCGGTCATGGCATAGTGAATCCAGACGGCTGTGGCTTGGCCCCCTACCCAGCACCGGAGGCGACATGAGCGTTATCCAGCTCGTGACCTCTGGCCCGCTGATCCTGGCGCTGCCCGTGGCCGCGGCCGCCGGAGCGGTCACCTTCCTGTCGCCATGCTGCCTGCCGCTGGTACCCGGCTACCTGTCCTTCGTCACCGGCATGGCCGGCGCGGACGGGTCCGCGCCGGGTCCTGTCCCCCCGGCGGCTCCCGCGGCGGACGGGGACCAGGCCGGGGCCGGGGTGGCGGACGGGGCCGGGGTGGCGGCGGGGCCGGGGTGGCGGACGGGGCCGGGGTGGCCGACGGGGCCGGGGTGGCGGTCGCCGCTCCCCCGCTGGCCGCCACCGCCGCGGTTCCCCCGCGCGGCCGGGTCGTCGCCGGGACCGCGCTGTTCGTGCTCGGCTTCTCCATGGTGTTCGTGGCCTACGGCGCAGCGCTCGGCGGGCTCGGGCACCTGCTGACCGGGCACGCCCAGGCGCTGACCCAGGTCCTCGGCGGGCTGACCATCCTGCTCGGGCTGCTGTTCGCCGGGGCGTTCGACCGGTTCTCGTTCGCCGGCCGCATCGTCCGCCCCTCGGCACGGCCGAAGGCCGGCCTGGCCGGGGCGCCGCTGCTCGGCGTGATGTTCGGGCTCGGCTGGACTCCCTGCATCGGGCCCACGCTGACCGCCGTGCTGGCGCTGTCCGCCTCCAGCGGAACCGTGGCGCGCGGCGCCCTGCTGGCCTTCGTGTACGCCCTCGGCCTGGGCGTGCCGTTCCTGCTGGTGTCGTTCGGCTTCCAGGTGGCGATGCGGGCCTTCGCGTTCTTCCGCCGCCGCGCCCGCCTGGTGACCAGGATCGGCGGCGCCATGCTGATCTGCGTCGGTCTGCTCGAGGTGACCGGCGCCTGGTCCTCCTTCATGGCCTGGCTCCAGGTCCACTGGGTCAGCAGCTACCAGCCCCCCATCTGACCCGCCCCCGGCCCGCATCTCCGCCGCACCTCCGCCCCGCTCCGCCCACCTCGGGGACAAATCCCACTTTTCGTCCACCGTCGAGCCGCGAAGCGATGCGTTATTGCGTGATCACCGCACCCCCGATGGGGGGTGTAATGACACGCAATCATTGATTGCCGAGTTATCCACAGGCTTGAAGTGCGGTGATGGCGGGGAGGCGACGGGGCAGTCTCAGGCTTGGGGCGTGGAAGATGCAGCAAAACTTGACCTGGCTCAGCCAGCTTCAGTACCAGGCAGGCGTCGTTTCACGGCAGCAGGCGCTCGACGCGGGCTTCACCGGAGAAGGCGATCGACTGGCGGCTGCGCTCCGGATCGTGGCGGCGCCTCTACCGCGGGGTCTACGCGACCTTTACCGGAAATCCCTCGCGGGAAGCGAAACTATGGGCAGCGGTGCTACGGGTCGGGCCGGGCGCGGTGCTCAGCCATGAGACCGCAGCCGAGATCCAGCATCTCACCGACAAGCCGCGCCAGCGGATCCACATAAGCGTGCCAGAGGGGCAGCATCCCAGCACGGCGCACGAAGATCAGCGGCGTGGTTATCCACAGATCGCGGGGGCTGGTTGCGGAATGGCAGCCGCCGTGGCATCTGCCGCGGACCACGGTGGAGGACACCGTGCTCGACCTGATCGCCGCCGCGCGGACCTTCGACGACGCCTACGGCTGGATCTCGGCCGCCGTCGGCCGCCGCCTGACCACGCCCGAACTGCTCGGCAAGGCGCTCGCCGCCCGGGCGCGGATGCGCTGGCGTCGCTGGGTTACCGCCGCGCTGCAGGACGCCGCCGACGGCGTGCATTCCCCGCTAGAGCGGCAGTACGTGCACGGCGTCGAGCGCGCCCACGGCCTGCCGCCCGCCCGGCGGCAGGCCAGGCGCAGGCACGGCAGCGGTAACCGCTACCTGGACAACCTGTACGAGGAGTACGGGCTGTGCGTCGAGCTAGATGGCAACGCCGCCCACCCCGCCGAGGGCCGCTGGCGCGATACCCGCCGGGACAATGCCAACCTCGTGCAGGGCGCGCGAACGCTGAGGTACGGCTGGCCCGACGTCACCGAGCACCGCTGCCGGACGGCGGCCGAGATCGCGGCGGTCTTGCGCAGCCAGGGCTGGACAGGCACCCTGCGCCGGTGCGGCCCCACGTGCACCGCGCCCGGGACCCAGCACGCCCCGCAAGCCGCAAGCAGCAAGCCGCAAGCCGCAAGAGCAGGATTAAGGCAGGAGCAGGATTAAGAGGAGCGGGCGGCGTGCCGCTTGCGCTTGGAGCGGGTGGTGACCTCGGGCTGGGGCGCGACGGCGGGCTGCGCGGCGGCCGCGGCCACCTTCACCAGAGCCTCGAACAGCCGGAGGTCGTCGCCCTCCTCGGGGTTCCACTGCACGCCCAGGCCCCACCGGTGCCCCTGCACCTCCAGCGCCTCCACCACCTGGTCCGGCGTCCAGGCCACGGTGAGAAGCCCGGTGCCGAGCTGGTTGACCGCCTGATGGTGGGACGCGGGCACCTGCGCGGTCGCGCCGAGCACGCCGCTGAGCTTGCTCGCCGCGGCGATCTGCAGGTCGTGAGAGGTCATCTTGACCGGATCCGGCTTATGGCTCTCGCTGCCAAGGCGGTCGGGGAGATGCTGGGTCAGGGTGCCGCCCCGGGCCACGTTGAGGATGTGCATGCCGCGGCCGATGGCCAGGAAGGGAAGGTCGGCCTCGATCGCGGCCCGGGTGAGGATCAGCTCGAACCTGTCCCGCCGGTGGTCAGGTAGGTCGGTCTGCGCGTGCGGCGCCTCGTCGTAGAGCGAGGGATCGACGTCACGGCCGCCGGACAGCACCAAGCCGCTGAGGCCGGCGATCAGCACGGGCACCGAAGTCGCGGGCACCGGCGGCAAGATGACCGGCGTCCCCCCGGCGCGCTCGACGGCTCGCGTATAGCTCACCGGCGAGACCACTGCCTCGCGAATCCAGTTCCCCCACCGGGCGGCCTCAAGCTCTCCGGTGATGCCGATGATCGGCCGGCCCATCCGTTGCCCTCCTGCCATAAGGTCCCAAGCCCATAATGGCCCATAATGCCCACGTCAGACCGGTCCACTGTGAAAATCTTCGACACCGGTTAAACCCGGCTTGCCTGAAACCAGCGGTAGCACTCTGCTGCTCGTGCGCACACTGTGAGTGCGGTGATAGCCCGCAGCGCGGAGATGGCGCAGGACTTCCTATCTCAGGTACCTGCCGAAGAAGGCGAAGATCCGCTGCCAGGCGTCCTCGGCCGCGGCCTGGTCGTACTTCAGCCGCGCCAGTGCGGTGAGCGGCTTCATCGCGGCCGGCTTGGGGCTCATGAAGCTGTGCCCGGCCTCCGGATACACCTTCACGTCGTGCGGTACCTCCAGCGCGGTCAGCGCGGCCTCGAGCCGCTGCGGATGCGAGACGCCCATCGAGTCCCGGCCGCCGTAGCTCCCGATGACCGGGCAGGAGCCGGCCAGCGCCGCTTCGGCGTCGGCGGGGACCATGCCGTAATTGACCGCCGCGGCGGAGTACTCCCCGCGCGGCGCGCACAGCAGCGCGAAGCCGCCGCCCATGCAGAACCCGATCACCCCGGTCTTGCCGGTGCAGTCCGGGCGCGCGGCCAGCCAGTCGCGGCACCCGTCCAGGACCTCGAAGGCCGGCCCGAGCCGGCCCGCAGCTGCCGGAACATGCTCTGGATGCAGCGCACCCAGAACTTGCCGTCGAGCAGGTCGGGCGCCAGCGCCAGGTAGCCGAGCGCGGCCAGCCGTTCCGCGTGGGCCCGGGTATCCGCGTTCAGGCCGAACGCCTCGTGGATCACCACCACACCGGGCCACGGGCCAGCCGAGCCGAACGGTACGGCCAGGTACGCGGCCGTGTCGCCGACCGTCACGTCAGGCATCGCGAGCCCCCTACACCTTCCGCCAGCCGGGGACCCAGGTACCGTCCTCGGTCACCGTGTAGTCCCCGAACAGGGCCGGCGCCTCGGCCCGCATCAGCTCGCCGATCTTGCCGAACACCAGGCGGATCTCCTCCTCGGCTCCCTGATCCGTGCGCGCCTCGATGGTGTGCCGCAGGGTGCGGACGTTCGCCGTCCAGACCAGCCCGGTGGCCAGGCCCTCGGGGGCGAACCGGCGCATGAACGAGGTCTTGGCCTTCTTCTCGTGCATCTTGGTGGCGTCCTCGTCCAGCCCGAAGTGCCCGGCCAGCCACTGCTGGAACTGCTCGAGCTCGGTCAGCAGGGCGGTGGCCCGCTTCATCAGCTCGGCGTCTTCCCGGGCCCAGTCCGGGAACCAGAACGGCAGCTCGTCCAGCCGGACGTAGCGCAGCGACTCCTGCGACACCGCCGTCCCCGGCCGGTGCCTGACAACTTCATGGGTGAATACACGAGACACGTTGTGCAGCACGAACGTGAAGCTGACGTGCTCGAGCACCGAGCCGTGCTGCTGCTTCAGGATGTTCTGCAGGTACGCGTCCTGGTCGTCACGGACCTTGCGGACGTTCGGGTTGAGACCGGGCTCCCAGGAGCGGTAGCACATCTTCCCGGCGAACTCGGCGAGGTCCTGGGCCTCGAGCTGGCCGCGGTCGATCCGCTCCAGCCAGCGCTCGCCGCCCACCTCGCGCAGGTAGGCGGCCATCGCGTCGTAGTCGACCTTCGGCCGGGCGACCAGGAAAACCTCGGGCTCCACGCTCCTCATGGCACGCTCCTCATGGCACAGCACAGTAACAACAGCGGTCAGCTGCGAGGCGACTTACCCGACGACACGCTCCCGGGCACGGCACAGGTCGAGGACGTTGCCGATGATCTGGTGCCCGGACCGGCCGGAGGCGGTCAGGATCGACTCGGGGTGGAACTGCACCGCCCACCGGCCGGCCTCGCTCGTCCTCGATCGCCATCACCACGCCGTCCGGGGTGACCGCAGTCACCGCGAACCCGCCGCGGACCTGCCGGCCGGCGCGTACAGGCTGTGGTACCGGCCCGCGGTGAACTCGGCGGGCAGCCCGGCCAGCAGCGACCCCCCGGCCACCCGGACCAGCCCGGGCTTGCCGTGCGCGGGCTCGGGCAGCAGGGACAGCGTGCCGCCCGCGTGCTCCACCATGGCCTGCAGGCCCAGGCAGACGCCGAACACCGGCAGGTGCCGCGCGTACACCTCGTCGAGCAGCGCGGCGCAGCCGAAGTCGGCGGGCCGGCCCGGCCCCGGCGACATCACCACCAGGTCCGGCGCGTAGGCGTCGAGCAGCTCCGGCGAGAAACCGAAGCGCAGCGTGGTCACCTCGGCGCCCTGCTGCCTGAAGTAGTCGCCCAGCGTGTGCACGAACGAGTCCTGGTGGTCGACGAGCAGAACCCGGGGAGCGTAGTCACCCGACGCCGTAGCCCGGGCGGCTCGGGAACCGCGGGTCCGGCCGCCGCGGCCCGCGGCCCCCGGCCGGCCTCGGCCAGCGTCTCGAGCAGGGCGCGCGCCTTGATGTGCGTTTCCTTGCTCCTCGGCCTCCGGCACCGAGTCGTACAGCAGCGTCGCGCCCGCCCGGACCGCGGCGATACCACCGGTGATGTGCGCGGTGCGCAGGGTGAGCCCGGTGTTCATCGACCCGTCGAAGCCGATCTTGCCGACCGCCCCGCCGTACCAGCGGCGCGGGGTGTCCTCGTGGTCCTCGATGAACTGCATGGCCCAGGTCTTCGGGGCGCCGGTCACGGTGACCGCCCACATGTGGGTGAGGAACGCGTCGAACGCGTCGAACCCGGGCCTGAGCCGGCCCTCGATGTGGTCCACGGTGTGGATGAGGCGGCTGTACATCTCGATCTGCCTGCGGCCGATCACCCGGACCGAGCCGGGCACGCAGACCCGTGCCTTGTCGTTGCGGTCCACGTCGGTGCACATGGTCAGCTCGGACTCCTCCTTGGCCGAGCCGAGCAGGGTGGCGATGTTGGCCGCGTCCTCCAGGGTGTCCTCGCCGCGCGCGATCGTGCCGGCGATCGGGCAGGTCTCCACCCGGTCGCCGCTGACCCGCACGTACATCTCCGGCGACGCGCCGACCAGGTACTCCCCCTCGCCCAGGTTGAACAGGAACTCGTACGGGGCCGGGTTGCGCTGCCGCAGCAGCTCGTAGAACGCGGCCGGCGACGCGCACCGGCCGTAGAACACGTGACTGGGCACCACCTCGAACAGGTCCCCGCAGGCGAACCGCTCCCTGGCGTCCTCCACGACCTGCGCATAGCGTCCCGGCACCGGCTGGGCAGGCAGGTCTTGATCCCGAACGGGCTGGGTTTGGTGCCCCCGGCACGTGCCTGCCGTGTCCCGGCTGAGCCCGGCCGTGGACACCCCGCCCACCTCGAAGTCGTAGGAGTACCTGACCGCCTCCTCGCGCTTGCGGTCCAGCACCCAGATCTCGTCCGGCAGGTGCAGCACCAGGTCGCGCTGGGTGGCCGGGCGATCGAGCCGCGGCCTGACCGGCTCGAACTGGAACGCCAGGTCGTAGCCGAACGCCCCGTACAGGCCCAGGTGCGGGTCCTCGCAGCCGAACGCCGCGGTGACCTCCCGCAGCGCGGTGAACACGGTCGGCCTGCGGCTGCGCTCCTCCTCGGTGTACTCCCGGTCGTCCTCGGGGACGACGACGGCGTCCTCGCCGTCGGGCTCTCCGGCCCGGTACAGGGCGGCGCGGAGCACCGGGAGCAGCACGCGCCCGCGCTCGTTCAGCACCTGGACCTTCACCCGCCTGCCGGTGGCGACGATCTCCGCGCACGGATCGGCGTACGCCATGTGCCAGCGGCTGTACCGCCCCGGGTACTCCATGCCGGAACTCATCACGCCGCCCCGTCGCTCGTCGGCGAGGGCCGCGATCCGGCCGAGCTCGGCCGGATCGAACGGCGTGGCGGTGCGGATGACCCGCACCCCGTCGCGGGTCGTCATCTCGGTACGTTGGGCGTCCACGGTGGCCCCTCGGGTGTCAGGCCCCGGAGGCGGCCGGGCAACGAAAAAGCGGCCGCCGTTCCTGGGCGGTCGCTTCTGTCTAAACGCGAATCAGCACGCCGCCTAGGGGCGGCGCCACCACTGCAGGCGGGCTGTTCTCGTCACGGGACATAGCGTAGCGGACGGCCGCCCGGTCCCGCCAGCGGGCCGGGCGCTCACGAGCCGGGGCAAGCCGGGTGCAGGTCCGGCATCCGCCAGGCGGCGGCCGCGGCCGCGATGAGCTGGGCCGCGCCGCGCAGGTCCCGCTGGGAACCGCCCGCCAGGTCGTCCAGATCCTGGTCCGACGGTGTGCCGCTGGCCAGGAACGCCTCGACGACCCGCTGCACCGAGCGGTCGCCGAGCAAGCCACCGTGGAAGGCGTCGATGAAGACCATGTTCTGCGGCCAGGGCAGGCGGGCAGCGTGACCGCATCGGCCAGCGGCACGACGGCCAGCCAGGGCACGCCACGGTCGTGGCTGACCGCGGCGAAGTAGCTGGCGCCTACCTCGCTCACCGAGTTGATCAGTGCCTGCGCCCCGGAACGCCCGTACGGTGACATGCCGCCGACCAGGTTGTTCAGCGTGGTCAGCGCGGCGCCGGGCACGGTGTCGGCGGCCTGGCCGAGCTGGCCGGGCTCGACGATGGGGCTGAGCAGCACCACCGATCTGACCGGCACCTCCGGGTGCCGGGCCAGCATCGCGTACAGGCCGAGGGTGCCCTCGCTCTCCGCCACGATATCTACCGGTGTGCCGGCCAGCCGGTGCAGCTCCTCGACCTGGGCGGCCATCCGGTCGCCGAGCACCTGGATGGACAGGTTCCCGGCCAGGCTGTACGGGATCGGCTGCCCGGCGGCGTCCAGGCCCAGGTAGGAGAACTGACGCACCAGCAGGTTCGGTTCGCCGGCGCGCAGCGCGCTCGCGCCGTGGCAGCAGGTCGACCCGAAGCCCTCGACCACGAGCACGGCGCCGCTGACCCGGGCCGGTCCGGTGACGGCCTTGGTGCTGCCCGCGGCGGCTCCGCCGCCCCGGCCCGGTCAGGTCCGCCCCGGTGACCGCGCCGGCCGCTACCCCGCCGGACCCCGGGGCGAACCGCACGGTGCCGGTGAAGGCCAGCCGGGCCGTCCCCACCACCAGGGCGAGCACCATCACCGCCGCCAGCGGCGCCATCGGTACCCAGTGCCTCCGGGGGGGCGATCCCCCCAAGACCCCCCCTGATCACGGGGGGGCTGCCCGCCCCCCCGTACCCCTCCGGCGCCGGCGGCCCGCAGGCGGCCGCGGTCAGCCCGTACCAGGCCCGCGCGTCGACGATCCCGGCCAGCCCGGCCACGGCCACCACGCCGGGCGTGTCGAGGTGCACCATCAGGGCCGAGGCCAGCGACAGCATGCCGAAGGTGGCGATCACCCAGGCCGCGGTCCTGGCCGGCGGGAGCCGCCGCCACCAGGCCCGGCCGACGCCGCCCTGGCTCAGCGCCGCGGCCGTGCCGAGCAGGATGGGCACCGCGGCCAGGTAGGGCCAGGAGAACGGGAGCAGCGCCACCCCGAACATCAGCGTGACCACCGGCGACATCACCAGCCCGACCAGCACGGTCAGCACCGCGCAGGACAGCAGCGAGGCCAGGAAACGGGGCCGCGGCGGGCTCGGCTCCCCTCCGGCGGCCCTGTGCGGCCAGGCCAGCATGATCATCACGGCGTCCACCGCAGACCGGGCAACAACCAGCAGCAGGAGCACGCCGGTAAAGCCGAGCCACGGCTGGTTGAACGTGAACAGCCAGCGCAGGTCGTGATAGGCCGCCAGCGGCGGGAGCGCGGTGACCTGGGGGGCGAGCGGCCGGGCGCTGGGCGCGAGGAACGAGAGCAGCACGGCTTCGGTCATCGCGCCCCCGGCCGCGAACGCGATAAGCCCCCGGTGCCGGACGAAACCCCCGTCCAACCCCCGCCTCCCGTAACAGCGCCCCCGCTGTAGCTGCTTCCAGCCTAACGACCGCGAGGGCCGCGTACGGCTGCCGCAGGGTCTCGACGGCGGCGAATGCTGTGGCTCGCTATCCCGCGTAACCGGGCAAAGCGGGCATGTATGCCCGGGAGGGCCGATTAGGTCAGAACTCGAAGCCCCCAGGGCGGCCGTTGCGGTCGGCGAGCAGGCCGGCCAGGGTCGAGACGGCGATTTCCGGCGGGATCCGGGAGCCGATGTTGAGGCCGATCGGGCGGTGCACGCGGGCGATCTCCTGCGGCGGGACGCCGAGTTCGGTGAGCATGGCCACGTGCGGCCCGACGTGATGCGGATTGCCCATGATCCCGATCCACCGGGCCTTGGTCCCCAGCGCGTCGCGGAGGATGACGCCGAGCTCGGACCGGTGATGGTCGGTGAGGACCACATCCGTGGAGTCGTCAAGGTCCTCGGGGATGGCGGTGAGCAGCGGGAACCCGAGGGCGGCGGCGCCGGCCGCGCGCGCCTCGTCGGGCTCGAGCAGCAGCCCGCGGAACCCCATGTCCGCGCCGTACCTGAGCAGGTAGCCGGCGACCGGCGAGGCGAAGACGGCGACCAGCGTCCGCTCGGCCGGGGCCGAGCTGGTCGCCGGGACGACCGGGCTGTGGGCCACCGCGCAGGCCGAGTCCTCGTCGTGGTGATGCGTGTGCTCAGTCATACAGCTAGTCTGCCCTGGTGATCTCCCGTGACGAAATCCGCGGCACCTACGACACGATCAGGCCCTATATCCGGCGTACGCCGGTGATCCAGGTCGACCTCAGCGAGCTCGACCCGGCCGGCGCCGAGCTGCCGACGGTCACCCTCAAGCTGGAGCAGCTGCAGTGCGCCGGATCGTTCAAGGCCCGTGGCGCGTTCGCGAACCTGCTGCTGCGGGAGGTGCCGCCCGCGGGCGTGGTGGCGGCCTCCGGCGGTAACCACGGCGTGGCCGTCGCCTACGCGGCTCACCGCCTCGCCGTGCCGGCCAGGATCTTCGTGCCCACCGTGTCCGCCCCGGCCAAGATGGAGCGGATCCGGCGGCTCGGCGCGGACCTCGTGGTGACCGGCGACAGGTACGCGGACGCGTTGGCCGCCGCGCAGGCCTGGGAGCAGAGCTCGGGCGCGATGAGCGTGCACGCCTTCGACCAGCCCCACACGCTGCTCGGCCAGGGCACGCTCGGGCTCGAGCTGGCCAGCCAGGCGGATCAGCTGGACACCGTCCTCGTCCCCGTCGGCGGCGGCGGTCTGATCGGCGGCATCGCCTCCTGGTTCGCCGGCTCGGTCCGGGTGATCGGGGTCGAACCGGACGGAGCCCCGACCCTGACCCGCGCCCGGGCCGAAGGCAGGCCCGCCGACGCCCCGGCCGAGGGCGTGGCGGCCGACGCGCTGGCCCCGCGGCGGGTGGGCGAGCTGGTGTTCCCGATCACGCAGGCTTACGTCGAGGACGTGGTGCTGGTCGGCGACACCGCGATCCTGGCGGCCCAGCGGGCCCTGTGGCAGGCGGCCAGGATCGCCGCGGAGCCCGCCGCCTCGGTCGGGATCGCGGCCCTGCTCAGCGCCGCGTACAAGCCTGCGCCCGGAGAGCGGGTGGCCGTCGTGATCAGCGGCGCCAATATGGATCCCGCCCAGCTCGGCGCGTAGCGCGGCCAGGGCACGCGATGCGGTTCGTCTTCACTCCCCCGGCAGACCACGCGGCCGGCCTGCTCACGCTGCCCTGGTCGGAGCCGCTGGCGGAATGGCGGGACGAGCGGCTGGTCGAGATCAGGCAGCGGGGCATCTCCCGGCACGTGGTCCGCTTCGTCTACGACGACGGCGCCCTCTACGCCCTCAAGGAGCTCAGCGAGCGACTGGCCCGGCGCGAGTACCGTCTGCTCAGGAGGCTGGCCGAGCTGGGCATACCGGCCGTGGAGGCGGTCGGCGTGGCGGTCGACCGTGACGGGCCAGGCCACGGTGAGGAAGATGCGATCCTGGTCACCAAGTTCCTCAGCTACGCGGCCACGTACCGCGCGGTCTTCTCTAACCCCCGCGGCGTGCAGCCGACCGACGGGCTGCTCGACGCGCTGGTCGAGCTGCTGGTCCGGCTGCACCTGTCCGGGTTCTTCTGGGGCGACTGCTCGCTGTCCAACACGCTGTTCCGGCACGATGCGGGCACGCTGGAGGCCTACCTGGTCGACGCGGAGACCAGCGAGCAGCACCCGGAGCTGACCGACGGCCAGCGTCAGTGGGACGTCGAGCTGGCCGTCGAGCGGATCTACGGCGAGCTGCTCGACTTGCAGGCGGGCGAGCTGCTCCCCGCGGACGTGGAACCGCTGGAGATCGCCGAGGAACTCGGGCGCAGGTACGAGTCGCTGTGGCAGGAGCTGACGCGCGAGGAGATCCTGAAACCTGACGAGCAGCGGTTCCGGATCGCCGACCGCCTGCGCCGGCTGAACGAGCTGGGCTTCGACGCGGACGAGGTCGAGCTGGTCAGCACCGGTGACGGCAACAAGCTGCGGCTCAAGACCCGGGTCACGGAAACCGGGCACGACGCGAGAAGGCTGTTCCTGAGGACGGGGATCGACGCCGGGGAGCGCCAGGCACGGCGCCTGCTCAACGACATGGCCGGGTTCCGGGCCTGGCTGGAGCAGAAGCAGGGCCACCCGGTGTCCGAGGTGGTGGCGGCGAACCGGTGGCTGGAGGAGGTCTACGACCCGGTGATCGCGGCGATCCCCGATGAGCTGCGCGGCCGGCTGCCTCCGGCGGAGATCTTCCACGAGGTGCTCGAGCACCGCTGGTACATGTCGGAGCTGGCTGGCCGCGACGTCGGCACCACCGCCGCCGCCAAGGCCTACTTCGAGCAGGTCCTGCCCGCCGCACCCGAGCCGCTGAAAGCCGACGACGCCCCGGCTTGACCGGAGCCTGCTTGGCCGGAGGCCTAGAGCGGAGACTGGTACAGGCTGGCGTCCGGACCCTCGCCGGCCAGCTCGCCGCCGGTCTCATCGGTCTCCTGCTGGACCCCCCGCTTGAGCCCGCGTAGGGCCACGAGCCCGGCGATGGCCATGATCAGGCACATCCCGAACAGCACCTCGCGGATGGCGGCGGCGAAGTCGGCGCGGATGAACGGCGGGATGGTGGCGATGTTGCCGTTCCCGCCCTGCAGCTGGGCGATCTTCGCCGCCTCCGCCGAGGCGGCCGGACCCGGCAGCCCCTGCGCGGTCAGCGAGGAGGTGACCTGGGAGCGGAACTCGGTGATCAGGACCGTGCCGAGGATGGCGAACCCCAGGCTCGCGCCGTAGTTGCGGACGGTCTGGGTGATGCCGGTGGCCTCGCCGTAGGAGTACCGGGAGGCCCGGTTGATCGCGTCGGTGTTGGCCTGTCCCAGCATCAGCCCCATGCCCGCGCCGGCCATCACGATGTAGATCACCTGGGCGCCGACGTGCAGGTCGGTCGCCTTCCCGGCCCACAGCCCGAAGCCCACGGCGGCCAGCGCGCAGCCGAGCACCACCGGCCGCTTGGCCCCGATCCGGTCCAGCATCCGGCCGCCGATCTGCGCGCACACCACGAAGCCCAGGAAGAAGTACAAGATGATCAGGCTGGACGTGGTCGCCTTCTCGGCCAGCGCGATCTGCCCGTAGATGGCAGCGAAGAAGAACACCGGGATGAACGCCATCATCGCGATGCCGAGGATGATGTTCTCCGCCAGGAACGTCCGGTTCTCGAAGATGCGCACGTTGATCAGCGGCGATTCGGTACGGAGCTCGACGAAGTAGAACACCACCAGCACAATCACGCCGACAGCGATGCTGACCCAGATGGCCGGGTTGCCCCAGCCCCACAGGGCCGACTGCTGGAACCCGAACACGGAAAGCCCCACCCCGAGGACGATCAGGGCCAGGCCGCGGAAGTCCACTGGCGCCGGCCGGGCCTCGTTGGCCGGCCGGGAAATGGCGATCAGCGCCAGCGCGATCAGGGCGACCGGGATGTTGATCCAGAAGATCGCCCGCCAGGTCCACTCGATCAGGTATCCGCCGGCGATCGGGCCGATCGCGGTCAGCCCTCCGGCGATACCGAAGAACAGCGCCAGCGCCCGGCCCCGCGAGCGCAGGTCGAAGGTCACCACCACGATGGCGATCGCGGCCGGGAACATGATCGCCCCGCCCGCGCCCTGCACCGCGCGGAACGCCACCAGCCACGCCTCGGCGGCGGACCCGCGCGGCGTGGCGCCGCACAACGCCGACGCGCCCGCGAAGATGATCACCCCGAGCACGACCATCCGCCGGTGCCCGGCAATGTCAGCCAGCCGGCCACCGAACGCGAACAACGCCGCCAGCGTCAGCAGGTACGCGTTGATCGCCCACTGCATCCCGCTGGACGACAGGCCCAGGTCATGCTGGATCGTCGGCGCCGCGATCGACACGATCGTCTGATCGATGAACGTCATCGCCACGGCGAAGATCATCGCGGTCAGGACCAGGCTCCGCGACTGCCCGCCCGTGCTGCTGCTCATCCTGTTCTCCCCAGCGCTGGCCTCTAACGGCTGATTCTTAGTATGTAAGGTGCTCGAGGGCCGGTCATCAGTTAAATGACTGCGGCCGGCGTGAGCTACGGCGACGAGCGCGTCGGTGAGGACGTCGATGCTGGCTAGGTTCCCGGCCAGCTCGGCGCCGAGGTGATGGCGGGCGGCGAGCGCGGCCGGAGAGTAATACGAGACGCTTGGTCTGCCCGTCGTCGTCCCACACCAGCGCCTTGAGCGGCAGGTCGAGGGCGGCCAGCGGCGACGCCGCCATCACCGGCGTGCCCGCCACGGGGCTGCCGAAGATCACCAAGGTGGTCTCGCGGAGGGAAAGCCCGGCCTGGCGCGCCTCGGTGCTCTGATCGATCACGGCGAAAAGCTTCACGCCCTTGGCGCTGAGCATGCCGGTGAGCTTCGCCACGGTCCCGGTCACCGAGAGCGGGCTGAGCTTGGTGACGATGCCCGCTTCGTCCTGGGTCATTGCTTACCTCCTTGGTCGATTCGGAGCGGGGTCAGCCCGGCCTGCCCGTCCAGGGCGTCCAGCGCGTCGCGGAGGGCGGCGCGCGCGGTGATGCCGAGCCGGGGGAAGACCTGGTACAGGTGCGCGGCCACGGTCCGGTGGGACAGGTACAGGCGCTCGCCGATCTGCTTGTTAGTCAGCCCGGCGGCAGCGAGTTCGGCGATCTGCCGGTCGAGCGGGCTCAGCGGCGATCCCGGATCGGCGGCGAGGGTCGCCAGGCCGGCGGCGCGCAGCTCGTTTCCCGCCCGTGCCTGCCAGGGCCGCGCTCCGAGCTGGCGGAACGTACTCATCGCCGTGCTGAGCTGTGCGCGCGCCTCGGGGATCGATCGCTCGCGGCGCAGCCACTCGCCGAACAGCAGCCGGACCCGGGCCAGGTCGAACGGCCACTGATCGGCCCGGGGGGCGGCCAGCGCCGTTTCGAACAAGGCGCGGGCCTGATCACGGGGCGCGGCAAAAGCGGCCGCTCCGGCCACGATCAGGGACAGCCGGGATGAGAGCCGCTCAAGGCCAGCCTCGCGCATGGCCCGCACGTGCGCGGCGGCGTCGGCCTGGCGGCCGGTCCTGACGGCGGCCTCGACCAGGTCCAGCAGGACCCAGAGCACGTACCCGACGTGAGACGCGAGGTGGCCGGCCGGACTGATCGCGGCCGCCTGCCGGTAGGCATCGGCGAAGTCACCGCGTCCCAGCGCCGCGACCGACCGGACATGATGGGCAGCCACCTCGGCCTGGCCGACCCGTCGGGGCGCGGCCCATTCGGTCATCTCGGCGACCAGCTCGTCCGCGGCGTCGTACGCGCCGCGGGCGGCGGCGAGCAGCGCGTGCCGATAGCGGATGGTCCAGGTCAAAGGCAGGTAGCCGTGGGTCAGGCTGAGCCCGAGGCATTCGTCCGCCAGTTCCTGCGCCTGATCCCACTGGCCCGTCATCCAGCTGTCAAAGCTGAGATGCTCCAGGGCCGTGATCATCGGGGTGACCGCGCCACCGTGCCGCAGTTCGCGAACCACCCGCCACAGCGCCTCCCTCAGCCCCGCGAGTTCCGCACTGAGGGGAAGGAGCACCTGGTTGAGGCCCGAGAAGCTCACATCGGCCTCGAACTGGGCGCCGGCGGCACGCAGCACCCGGACGCCGGCCGCCATCGCCCGCTCCTGCGCGGCGTCCAGCAGCGCGGTCTTGCCCGCACCCGGCTCGCCGGTCAGCAACAGCGCCGCGCCCCCGGCCGACACCTCGCCGAGGAACGCCTGGATGACGCCGAGATCACCATCGCGTCCGGCCAGAGCCGTAGCGATCATCGCCTCCGCCGTCAAAGGAAAGGATCGTTCGTCGATGGGCTAAGCGTCTCCGAGTTAGCCCACGCCGCGCAAGCCGGGCTCAGTTCGCGGGGTGAGCGCGGACGAACTCAGCGATCACCGCGCCGAGCCGCTCCCCCGCGTCCTCCTGCAGGAAGTGGCCCGCTCCTTCGAGCACGGGATGCTCCAGGCCGACCGCGCCGGGCACTGTCGCCTTCAGGACGGGCGCCATGCCGCCGGTGATCGGGTCGCGGTCGCTGAACGCCACCAGGAACGGCTTGTCCCAGGCCGCCAGCCGTCGCCAGGCGGCCCGGTTGGCCTCGGCGGCCGGGTCATCCGGGGACGTGGGGACCAGTCCCGGCATCGCGCGCACGGCGGCGGCGTAGGACGGATCGGGGAACGGCGCCTCATAGGCGGCCAGGATCTCCGGCCCGAGCCTGGTCTGGCAGCCGGATTGCACCAGCCGGGACACGCTCAGCGCGGGCGCGGTGCGGACGACCTCGCGGAACCGCAGCCAGACGTCGGGCATAGGCTGGTCACCGGTGGGCAGCCCGGTGTTGGCCGCCACCACGCGGGCGAACCGGTCCGGGTTCTCCGCCACCAGCCGCAGCCCGATCAGGCCGCCCCAGTCCTGCCCCACGAGCGTCAGCCCGCGCAGGTCGAGCCGGTCGAACGCGAGCGCTCGGATCCACTCCACGTGCCGCGCGAAGCTGTGGTCCCCCATCTCGGCCGGCTTGTCCGAACGGCCGAACCCCACCAGGTCCGCCGCGATGGCCCGCAGGCCTGCTCCGGCCAGCACCGGCATGACGGTGCGGTACAGGAACGACCAGCTCGGCTCGCCGTGCAACAAGAGGACGGGCTCGCCGTCGGCCGGCCCGGTCTCCACGTAGGCCAGCCGGAGCCCGTCCACCTCGGCGTACCGCGGCGGATACCCGAAGTCGGGCAGCCCGGCGAAACGGTCCTCGGGAGTGCGCAGCACGTTCATGCCGACATGCTGTCATGAACCCGGGTCGCCCCAGATCTCGCCCCGCGCTTGGCCGTTCTGCAGCTTCCGTCAGTCAGCTATCTAATTGGCGACACGCCGCCGAAATCGTGCGAAAATCGATGGAATTCGCTATTCTGTTCCATAGAGATTACTATCCCGAACGGATGGTGGTACATGCCTCCGGAACCGGCTTCTGCGGCCCCTGGGTGGGACGATGATCCCGCCTGGTCGCGGCCGGATCCGATGACGCCGGAGGAGCGGGAGGCGTGGCTGGATCATCTGGCCGAGACCGATGAGCCGCCCGAGGAGGAGGACTACGAGGACACTGCCCCGCTCACCCCTGAGGAGCTAGCCGAGATCAGCCAGGCCGCCGCCGATGAGCTGCTCGCCGTCCAGGCGGCCACCACAGGCCGGCGGGGACCGGGCCAGCCCGGCTCGGCGCGGATCTTCCCGGGCGAGTCGTCCAGCCCGGCGGCCGGGTTCGGGCCGGGTATGGCGCTGGATGTGCTGCCCGGCTGCGCCCAGCTGGCGGTGGCCGCGGACACCGCCGCGGGAGATGACGGTTTCGCCGGGGTGTCCGAGGCCGAGCTGATCGGCCTGGTGTGCGCCTGGGACCGCATCGAGGCGCACGCCGCGGGCCGCAAGCTCGCCGCCGTCGCCGAGCTGGACCGCCGCAACCCCGCCCCGCAAGACGCCGAGTTCACTGCCGACCAGCTGGCCTGCGCGCTGGGGGAATCCCGCGCCCGCGCCGACGAGCTGATGGGCACCGCCGGGCACCTGGACACCCACCTGCCCGGCACCCGCGCCGCGCTGCTGGACGGGACGATCAGCCTGGCCAAGGCCCGCATCATCGCCACCGCCACCGCCGTGCTCGACCCGGCCGAGGCGGCCGCCGCCGAGACCGGGGTGCTGGACCGGGCGGCCCGGCTGACCCCGGGCGCGCTGCGCGCCGCGATCGCCCGCGCCGTGATGGAGGCCGCTCCCGAGAAAGCGAGAGAACGCCGGCAGACCGCGGCGAAGTTCGCCCGGGTGGAACGGTGGGCCGAGGACACCGGCAACGCCGCCCTGATGGGCCGCGAACTGCCGCCCGATGAGGTGCTCGCCGCGGACCAGCGGATCACCGCCTGGGCGGGCGAGCTACGCCAGGCCGGGCTGGACGGCGGCATAGACGAGCTGCGCGCCCGCGCCTACCTGGATCTCCTGCTCGGCAAAGACTCCCGCCCCCACCGGGAGACCACCGCCGGCGGGGGCGGGCAGGGGCCGACAGCTCCAGGCGGGCCGCCTCCCCTCCGGCCCGGGACGCTGCCCGCCGGATTCGCTGGGCGGGTCACCCTGACCGTCCCGCTGGGCACCGCGGCTGGCCTGGCGGACAGGCCCGGCGAGCTCGCCGGACTCGGTCCCATCGACCCCTGGCTGGCCCGGGACCTGGCCGCCGCGGCCGCGCAGAACCCGAAAACGACCTGGTGCGTGACCGTGACCGACCAGCACGGCCACGCCATCGGGCACGGCTGCGCCCGGCCCGAACCCAAGAGCCGCCGGAAACGCGCCGAGCCCCCAGGTCGGCCGGGTTCTCCTTCACATCGGCCAGCCGGGACGGGCCGACCGGCGGGTACGGCACCTGGCGGCTACGCGTCCCGGGCGGCGGGCCGGACCTGAGCGTCACCCTGGACCCGCTCACCACCCAAGGCTGCGACCACCGGTACGAAAACCGGGGCCACGACCCTGGCGTCAAGCTGCGGCACCTGTCGCAGGTCCGGCACACCACCTGTACCAGTCCGGTCTGCCGACGGCCCGCAGCCCAATGCGACTTCGAGCACAACACCCCGTACGAGGCGGGCGGACGGACCTGCCTGTGCAATGGCGGGCCGAAGTGCCGCCATGACCACCGGCTCAAGCAGCACCCCCAGATGGACCGTCACCCAGCACCCCGACGGCGCCTTCACCTGGACCACCCCGTCCGGACGCCAGTACACCACCGAACCCACCCGGTATCCCATCTGAAGGCCTGAGGCGAGTCGTCACAAATCCAGGACCAGGTCGGCGGAGGGCTGGGAGCAGCAGATCAGGACGCTGCCCTCGGCGGGCTCGTCTACGGGGTCCGGGGAGTAGCTGACCGTTCCGGACATCAGCGCGGTCTCGCAGCTGTGGCAGACCCCGGCGCGGCAGGACCAGCGGACCGGAACGTCGCAGGCTTCGGCCAGTTCGAGCAGGCTGCCGTAACCGGCGCCCCAGCGGACGGTCAGGCCGCTGCGCGCGAAGGCGATCTCGGGTCCGTCGCCGGGCGGCCCGGCGGGCGCATGCGGTGGCGGGGCGGGCGCGGCCGCGATGCCCGGCGTGCTGGCGGGCGCGGCGCCGAAGATCTCTGTGTGCACCCGCGCGCGGTCGACGCCCAGGTCGGCCAGGGCGGAGCAGATCTGGGTCATGAACGCGGCCGGGCCGCAGATGTAGGCGTCGGCGTCACCCGGCAGGCCGAGGCCGGCCAGCACCGACGCGGACAGCCGCCCCGCGGTCTGATAGTCACGCCCCCGCACGTCGCCGGGGGCCGGGCGGCTGTAGCAGACGTACCGGTGGCCGTGGGCCAGTCCGGCCAGCAGGGATCGCGACTCGGCGGCGAACGGCTCCTCGGCCCGGCTCCGCGCGCCGTGCAGCCACCAGACGTCGCGCGCTGATCCGCTGGCGGCGAGAGTGTGCAGCATGGCCAGCACCGGGGTCGCCCCGACGCCCGCGCTGACCAGCAGGACCGGCGTATCCCCCGGCTGGAGGATGAACGTGCCGCGCGGCGCCGCGGCCTCCAGCAGGTCGCCGGGGTGGACCCGGTCGTGCACGAACTGGCTCCCGGCGCCGTGCGCTTCCCGCTTGACGCTGATGCGATAGGAGCCGGCGTCCGGCGGTCCGGATAGCGAGTAGCTGCGCAGCAGCGGCCGCCCGCCGGGGACCGTGTTCAGTCGCAGGGTCAGGAACTGCCCGGGCCGGGGCGACGGCAGGGCGGTCCCGGCCGGGTCGGCCAGGTGGACCGAGACCACCGAATCGCTCTCGCGGTCTACCGCCGTCACCGCCAGCGAACGGAAGCCCGGCCAGGCCGGCGGCGGGCTCACCGCGGCCAGCCCGGCGTTGCCAGCCGCCGCGCCGGATGTCTCGGCCTGGCTGATCACGGCGCCGAACGAGGCCTGCCAGCCGTCGGGCAGCGCCGGGATGCGCAGCGCCCTCAGTATCCGCTCGCGAGCGTGCCCGGACAGGTAGAGCAGGCCGTCCACCTCGGCCACGGTCATGGCCTCCGGGCCCGCGGCCACCCGGACAATCTCGTCTCCGGCCCGGACCGCGCCCTCGCGCAGCACCCGGAAGTAGAACCCGGGCCGGTGATGGGAAACCAGCAGCGACGGCATCCGCGGTTCGTTCATCCGGATCCCCACCCGGTAACACGTCACCCGCGGCTGGGTCACCTCGAACAGGGCCTCGCCGATCTGGTAACGGTCCCCGATGCACACCTGATCGTCGGCCAGCCCGCTGACCGTGAAGTTCTCGCCGAACTGGCCGTATTCGAAGTCGTCCCGCCCGAGCTGGCCTTGCCAGTAACGGTACGACTCGATCTGGTACACGAACACCGCGCGGTGCTCGCCGCCGTGCCCGGCCAGGTCGCCCTGCCCATCCCCGTCGATATTCAGCCGCCGCACCTGACTCGGCCCGTCTACCGGCCGTTTCCAGACGGCCGTGTGCACCGTCTTGCCGTGCCAGGCCACGTCCTTCGGCAGGCCGACGTTGACCGATAGCAGGCGCCCCGGCGTGCGCGGCTGGTGATCGTTTGCCACGCCGCCACGGTAGCCGAGTGATCAGTCGGATGACTCAAGCCGGGACCATGTCCCGCCTGGTTAGGGTAAGGCCAACGTTCCCTACCCCAGGAAGGCATGCGATGGACCTGGGCCTGACCGGACGGACCGGATCGGCTGATCGCACTGGCCGACGCGGGACCGGACATCCTGGTCAACAACGTCGGCAATGCCCCCGCTAGGACCGGTGGCTTCCTGAGCATCAGCGACGAGGAGTGGCAGGCCACCCTGACCCTCAACCTGATGGCCGCGGTGCGCGCCACCCGCAGCGCCCTGCCCGCCATGCTCGCGGCCGGGAAGGGGTCCATCGTGACCATCTGCTCGGTCAACGCGTCGCTAGCCGATCCGGCCGTGCTCGACTACAGCGCGGCCAAGGCCGCCCTGGCCGGCTTCTGCAAGGCGCTGTCCAAGGAGGTGGGGCCCAGAGGCATCCGCGTCAACACGGTAAGCCCGGGCCCGGTGGCCACCGACCGCACCGCCAACGTCACCGGCGCCGATTTCAGGATCGACGGCGGGCTCATTCCTACCTGGTAGCGAAGCCCGAGTGAGTCAATTCGGCATACAGGTCCGCTGTCTGGGCGGCAATGGCGGGCCAGCCGAATTCCGAGACCACCCGCTTGCGGCCCGCCTGCCCCATCGCGTCGGCCCGGTCAGGCTCACGGAGCAAGGAGTTCAGCGCCTCCGTGAGCGGCTCCGGCTCCCCCACCGGAACCAGCAGGCCCGTCTCGCCGTCGGCCACCACCTCGGGAATCCCACCGGTACGGGACCCCACCACCGCGGTCCCGCACGCCATGGCCTCCAGGTTCACGATGCCGAGCGGTTCGTAGATCGACGGGCAGGCGAACACCGTCGCGTGCGTGAGCAGCTGGATGACCTCGGGCTTGGGCAACATCTCGGGGATCCAGAAGATGCCGGACCGGGTGGCGCGCAGGCCGTCCACCAGCTCGGTCACCTCGGCCAGCTGTTCGGGCGTGTCGGCCGCTCCCGCGAGCAGCACCAGCTGCGCGCCGGGGATCAGCCCGGACGCCGCCCGGAGCAGCACCGGCACGCCTTTCTGCCGGGTAATCCGGCCGACAAAGATCACGTAAGGACGGTCCGGGTCGATGCCATAGCGGGCAAGGACCCCGGTCTGCGGATCGGGCCGGTATTCGCCGGTGTCGATGCCGTTGCGGATGACCCGGACCCGTTCGGCCGGAATTTCGGGGTAAGCGGCCAGGACGTCGGCCCGCATCCCCTCCGATACCGCCACCACCGCGGCGGCCGAGGCCGCCGCGGTCCGCTCGCACCAGGTCGAGACCGTGTACCCGCCACCCAGCTGCTCGGCCTTCCACGGCCGCAGGGCCTCGAGCGAGTGCATGGTCATCACGTGCGGGATGTCGTAGAACATGGCGGCCAGGTGGCCGGCCAGGTTCGCGTACCAGGTGTGCGAGTGGACCAGCTGCGCGCTGTTCGTTCCCCGCCCGACGGCGGCCGTCATGGATAGGTCGGTGGAGACCACCTGCAGCGCCTGGTTGGCGTCGGCCAGCAGGTCCCAGGGCCGGTGCGCGACCGCGTCCGGGCGGTCCGCCCCCTGGCAGTGCACGGTGAGATCGACCAGCGGCTCGAGCTCCCGCGCCAGGTAGGTGACGTGCACGCCGGCGCCGCCGTACACCTCGGGCGGGTACTCGCGGGTCAGCAGCGCGACCCTCAGCTTGCCGCCGGAGATGGGCCCGGTGGTCGGAGGCTGAGTCACGGCACGACCTCCTGACCCTTGCCGACCACGGTGATGCCGCCGGACGAGACCACGAAGCCGCGGGCTCTGTCGTGATCCTTATCCACCCCGACCTGCGCCCACTCCGGCACCATGACGTTCTTGTCGATGATCGCGTCCCGGACCACCGCGTGCCGGCCGATCTTGGTGTTGTGCAACAGCACCGACCGCTCGACGGTGGCCCAGCTGTTCACCCGTACCCCGGGCGAGAGCACGGATAGCCGCACCAGGCCGCCGGAGATCACCACGCCGGGGCTGACCAGGCTGTCGGTGGCCCGCCCGACCCGGTCCCCCGCGTCGTGCACGAACTTGGCCGGCGGCAGCGACGGCACATGGGTCAGGATCGGCCACTGGTCGTTGTACAGGTTGAAGATCGGCTCGACCGCGCACAGGTCCATCTGGGCGTCGAAGTAGGCGTCGAGCGAGCCGACGTCGCGCCAGTAGCCCGCGTCCCGTGAGGTGGCGCCCGGGACCTCGTTGAGCATGAAGTCGTATGCTTGCGCGCTGCCGTTCTGCACCAGGTTCGGGATGATGTTGCCGCCGATGTCGTGCCGGCTCGAGTCGTCCTCGGCGTCCTTGCGCAGCGCGTCGACGAGCACGTCGGTGTCGAACACGTAGTTGCCCATCGACGAGTAGCTCAGGTCCGGGTTCCCCGGCATGGGCGGCGGGTCGGCGGGCTTCTCCAGGAACGCGTCGATCGTCCGGCCGTCCGGCCCGACCCTCACGATGCCGAACCCGGAGGCCTCGCTGCGCGGCACCGGGATGGCCGCCACCGTCGCGCCCGCCCCGTGCTGCACGTGATGGTCGATCATCTGCTGCGGGTCCATCCGGTACACGTGGTCGGCGCCGAAGACGATCACGATGTCCGGCCGCTCGTCGTTGATCAGGTTCATCGACTGGAAGATGGCGTCGGCTGAGCCGGTGTACCACTGCGGGCCGAGCCGCTGCTGGGCCGGGACCGGTGTCACGTAGTTGCCGAGCAGGGAACTCATCCGCCATGTGGTCGAGATGTGCCGGTCCAGGCTGTGGCTCTTGTACTGGGTCAGGACGCAGATCTTGCGGATGCTGGCGTTGGCCATGTTGGACAGGGCGAAGTCGATCAGCCGGTAGAGGCCGCCGAACGGGACGGCCGGTTTCGCCCGATCCGCCGTCAGCGGGCTGAGGCGGGTCCCGGCACCCCCGGCGAGCACGATGCCCAGGACTGACTTGACTGGCATGTCCGGTCCTCCTAAGACGCTCACTGCGGCTTACGGTGCGGCGGCCTAAGAGCCATGCTCCCGCGAATCGGGCGCAACAGGGAAGAGCTCACCGGGCGCGGCGGCCGGATCATCCGACTCGGGCGGCGGCGCAGGCGGCGGCGCGGTGGCCTGCCAGGCCTCCTTGACCAGCACCTGCAGCGCTCCCGCCGCCGGGATGGCCAGCAGGGCCGCGACGAACCCGCCGAACAGACCGCCCACCAGGCTGCCCAGCGACGCGCCGACCAGCACCGCGATCAGCACGAGCAGCGGGCTGATCTTCACCGTCTTGGCCATGATCACCGGGTTCAGGATGTGGTTCTCGACCTGCTGGTAGGCGATGAAGACGATCGCGGTGACGATGCCCGCGGTGATGGAATGGGTGAAGGCGAACAGCGCGGTGGGGATGCCGGCCAGCGCACCGCCGATCATGGGCAGGAAGTCCACGAGGGCGACCCACAGCCCCCACAGGAGCGGGTAGGGGACGCCGAGGATCATCAGCGTCACGAACACCACGACGCCGGCGATGAGCGAGGTCAGGAAGTTCCCCAGCATGTACCCGGCCACGGCCCGGTTCACGTCGGACGCCACCGCGGTGGCCTTGGCCGCCCGGGCCGGCCTCATCTGGCCGAGGATCCAGGTCCGCATCTTCGGCGCCTCGAGCAGCAGCATCAGGACCAGGAAGAAGATCGTCAGCAGCTCGATGATCAGCGAGAGGGCGCCCGCGCCGATGCTCAGGGCCGGCTTGCTGAGCGACTGGGCGTAGTTCACCAGCTTGGGCGTGTTCCGCTGTACCCAGCTCTGGATGTGGTACCTGGTCACGAGGTGCCCGATCCAGCCCCGGCCGTGCTGCGCGTTGGCGACGTAGGTGGGCAGCGCATCGGATAGGTGGGTGATCCCGTTGACCAGCGGGTAGCCGAACGCCACGGCCAGGCCGATGAAGACCAGCGTGGCCCACAGGGTGACGATCGCGACGGCGGCGCCCCGGCGCGGGACCAGGTGGCGCTGCACCAGGACCACAATCGGGTTGAGCAGCAACGCGATGAACCCGGCCACCACGATCAGCAGGACGATGTCCTTGATCCGGTAGAGCAGCTTGCCGGCCAGGTAGACGGCGACCACCACCCCGACCGTGACCAGGATCGTGAGCAGGGGGACGTGACCCCGGGCGGCGGCCCGGAGCAGGCGCTCGAACCGGCTCCGGGGCGGCGGCTCTTCGTTCACGTGACCAGCATGCCAGGTTTTTCCTACCGGGTTCTTAACGGGTCTTACGGGTCGGCGTCGCGGTAGTGTCCGGCGTGCTCGGCGCGCAGCCGGTATTTCAGCACCTTTCCGCCCACGGTCTCCGGCAGGTCGGCGGCGAACACCACCGACTTGGGGGTCTCGTCGCCGGCCAGGCTGGCCCGGCAGTGCTTGATCAGGTCCTCCTCGGAGGATTCGGCCCCGTCCTTGAGCACCACCACCGCGGTCACCGCCTCGCTCCAGCGCGGGTGCGGCAGCCCGATGACCGCCGCCTTGGCCACGTCGGGGTGCTGGGCCAGCACGGCCTCGACCCGCAGGCTGGATACGTTCTCCCCGCCGGTCTTCACGATGTCCTTGTACCGGTCGAGCATGATGCGCAGGCCGTCGTCGTCGTAGGCGCAGCTGTCCCCGGAGTGGAACCAGCCGAACCGGAACGCGTGCCGGGTGGCGTCCTCGTCCCTGTAGTAGCCGGCCATCACGGCCGGGGACCGGTACACCGCCTCCCCCGCCACGCCGGGCTGGTCTTTGAGATCCTGGCCGTCGGGGTCGAGAACGGTCGAGGCCAGGATGGGGCTCGGCACCCCGACGTAGTTGTGCTGCGGCGCCGTCGCCGCGTAGAGCTCCGGCCACTCGTCGGGCCAGAAGCGGTGGCAGGAGATCGATTCGGTCTGGCCCAAGATCTCGAATGCGCACAGGTCATCGCCGCAGTGCCGCTTCATGGCGGCCAGCGTGGCCGGGGGCAGCGCGGCCCAGCCGTACACGATCACGGTCAGGCTGCGCGCGTTCAGGTCCGGGCGTGCGGTCAGCACCGCCTCCAGCGCCCGGACCATGGCCAGCGAGCCGGCCCACAGCGCGGTCACGCCCTCCGCGTCGATCATCTCGGCGATGTGCTCGGGGTTGGGGCGGCGGCCGAGCACCAGCGTGCCAGCACACAGGAACACCGAGTAAGTGAATGGCTGATCACCTACGT
Organism: uncultured Actinomycetes bacterium; assembly: GCA_963841585.1. GTDB lineage: Bacteria > Actinomycetota > Actinomycetes > Streptosporangiales > Streptosporangiaceae > Palsa-504. The sequence continues at coordinate 24,947 of CAWJDK010000036.1, read as the reverse complement.
GATAGATCATCGGCAGGTAGGTGCCGACCTTCAGATCGGATTCGAGCCGCAGCCCGCGGGTCAGCGAGAGCGCGAACCCGAAGCCGGCCGCGTAACTGCACGCGTGCGAGATCATGACGCCCTTCGGCAGCGCCGTGGTGCCCGAGGTGAACAGGATCTCCCAGATGTCGTCCGCGTGGATCTCCACGTCGGGTTCGGTGCCGGGCTGGCCCGCGATGAACTCGCTGAATGACACGCTGCCCGGCACCGGCAGACCGCCGATGGCGATCGTGACCCCGGCCCGCAGGCCCTTCGCCGCGAACGGCTCCCTGGCTCGGGGCCATAGTTCGGCGTCCACGATGGCGAGCTTCGGCCGGACCAGGTCGATCATGGCCCGTATGAGGTCTGGCGCCATCATCGGGTTCAGCGGCGCGGCGACCAGCCCGGCCTTGGCGATGCCGATCTTGGCCAGGTAGGCCTCGACCGAGTTCTCGCAGAACATCAGCACCACGTCGCCGCGTTCCAGGCCGCTGGCCAGCAGCGCGTGCGCCACCTGGTTGGCCACCTGATCGGCCTGCCGGTAGGTCAGCGCCCGCAGTTGCTCGTCGGCGTAGGCACCCGGGCGGCCGACGATGGCCACCTTGTCCGGCCGGCTCCAGGTCACCCGCTCGATGAGGTCGCCGACGCTCATCCGCTCCCACCGGTGCACGGCTCGCCGGTGATGCAGGCTCGTCACATCCAGATCCACGGCGTCCTCCTGCAGCGACATCGGTGACAGCGACGTTAGTACGGCGACATTAGTGATTCGCAGTTCACTAATGCAATAATCTACGAGTTCAGCCCGCTGCTGTGAAGCCATGGAGCGTTATGCGAGACACAGGGAGTGGTGCGATGGCGGACGCGGTCAGCTACCGGGTCGACGGCGGCGTCGCCTGGCTCACCATCGAGCGGCCTGAGGCCCGCAACGCGCTCAACGCGGCGGTGCGGGCGGGCCTGCACGCCGGGGTGCGGCGCTTCAACGAGGACGACACCGCCAAGGTGCTGGTGCTCACCGGCGCCGGGGAGAAGGCGTTCTGTGCCGGCGGCGACCTGAAGGAGATGGCCGAGACCGCGCTGACCGTGCCGCCACCGGACTTCGTGCCCCAGTTCGGCCGCACCATCGAGGTGGCCAAGCCGACGATCGCGGCGGTAAACGGCGTGGCGTGGGCCGGCGGGTTCCTGCTCGCCCAGTGCTGCGACCTGTGCATCGCCGCGGACACCGCGACGTTCGCCATCAGCGAGGTGAAGGTGGGCCGCGGCGCGCCGTGGGCCGCGCCGCTGTCCTGGCTGATCCCGCCCCGGATCGCGCTGCAGATCCTGCTCACCGGAGACCCGATCACCGCCCGGCGGGGGTATGAGATAGGGCTGGTCAACGAGGTCGTACCGCGCGCGGACCTGCGGGCCAGAACACAGCAGGTGGCGCTGCGGATCGCGGCGAACGCCCCGCTGTCCGTGCTGGCCGCCAAGCGGACGGCGTACCTGTCCAGGCCGGACCTGTTTGACGAGGCCGAACGGATCTGGGCGCCGGTGTACCACAGCGCCGACGCGCAGGAAGGCCCGGCCGCGTTCCGTGACAAGCGGCCGCCGGTGTGGACCGGCCGCTGAACCGCGCGTAGCGCGGCCGCTCGCGGGTCTTACCGGTACGCGTCCAGCAGGGCGGAGCACACCGGGCGCCGGTCCTGGCCCCGGAGCCGGGCAAGAGGCCGGATGGCGTGCTGCCACAGCCATGAGATGTTCTCGGCCATGTGGCCGAGCTGGACGTCGGCGCGCCGGATCTCGGCGGCGGTCCTGGGCCGTTCGGCCTGGTAGATCTGGTACGACTGGTAAGGCATCATGATGTAGCTCCTCGCGGACCCCGTGATTTCCGTGCCCGTTCCCGCCGGCCGGGCGGCATCAGGCACCTATCATCGAAATTACGGCTAAGACCTGCGTCGGCACATCGTGCAAATGCCCTATTCCCAGGCCGCCTTTGGTCTTAGGCCGGCGACGCCTTACCTGCGCGTCGGCGCGCCCTTACGACGCTGCTTGCTGCCCCGAGATGGGCGATGTGGGACGCCGGAGCGCGCTCCCGTAACTCCGGCACCATCCGTACCAGATTCTTCGATGTGGATGTCCCAGCCATGCACATAGAGCGACATGTATGGGACATCCACGCCATAAGCCTGGGGAGTTAAGCGGCCTCGGCTAGAGGACGGTGACGGGGAGCGTGCGCGGGCCGCGCACCTGGCCGCCGGCCCAGGTGACGGCCGCGGGGTCGGCCAGCTCGAAGTCCGGGTAGCGGGCCATCCACTCCTCGAGAGCGACCCGGAGTTCCATCCGGGCCAGGTTGGACCCGAGGCAGCGATGCCGCCCCAGCCCGAACGCGGCATGGCGGTTCCTGGCCCGGTCCAGCTGCACCACGTCGGGATTCTCGAAGACGCCCGGATCCCGGTTGGCGGCCGGGAACGGGAGCAGCAGCCAGTCGCCCTCTTTCAGCTGGCGGCCGTGGAAGTCGAAGTCCTTGGCCACCAGGCGCGCCATCGTGACCGGCGCGTAGGCGCGCAGGAACTCCTCGACGGCGGTGCCCATCAGCTCCGGGTCGCCGGCCAGCCTGCGCCGGTCGGCGGGATGCCGGGCCAGGTGCCACAGGGAGGCGCCGATGGCCGACCAGGTGGTGTCGATTCCGGCGATCATCAGCAGGATCATGGTGCCCCGGATGTGCTCCCGGCTGAGCTTGCTGCCGGCGATCTCCGCCCCGATGAGGAACGAGGTGAGGTCGTCCCTGGGGCGGGCGATGTGATCGTCGATCTGGGCGTCCATGTAGCCGTCGAGTTCGGCGAACATCTCCTCCCGCTCCTCGGCGGGACGATCGACCTCCTCCAGCACCAGCCGGATGAACCGGCGGAAACGGTCGGCGTCCTCCTCGGGAAACCCGAGGAACCTGACGATGACCCGCACCGGGATGTGCTGGGCGTACTCGGTGGCCGCGTCGAAGCTCGCCCGGCCTTCGGTTCTGGCGAGCAACTCCCGGCACAGGTCCCGGGTGAACTGCTCGAGAGGGGCGATCTGCCTGGGCGCGAAGGCGGGCAGCAGCATCCCCCGGGCGATGGCGTGGAAGGGCGGGTCCGAGGTGATCGGCGGGGACAGCCCGATGGGCGCGGGCAGGTCGTCGGGACCCGGCCGTTCCTCGCTGACCACGACCGAGCGGGAGGTGAAATGCTCGGTGTCGTAGGCCACCTCGGAGACCAGCTCGTGGGTCACCGGCAGCCACGTCCCGCCGTACCGGTCGCTGTGCGCGACGGGACAGCGCTGGCGCAGGTCCTCCCAGATCGGGTACGGATCGGCCACCCAGCCGGGATCGGTGTGATCGAAGTCGGTGGCCCAGTCCTCGACCGGGGGATGGCGGCTGGTCACGGCTGTTCCTCCGTCAGGGAAGTGGCTGATCTCAGGGTACGGCGATTAGCCGTCGTCCAGAAGGTGCGGCCAGCCCGGTCAGGACGGCAGGTCCTTGACGAAGCGGACCCGATCCTGCCCGGGGCCGTCGTACCCGGTGGCCACCGGGATGCCGTCCACCCGGGCGTCACCCGGCTCGAGCCGGAACCCCATCCGCCGATGGAAGGCAACCGAGGCGGTGTTCACCGGCGAGGTCACCGCCCGCACACGCGCGCAGCCCCGGGCCCGCACCGCATCGACGAACGTGCCGTACAGCCGCCGGCCGAGTCCGTGGCCCCGCTCTCCAGGGTGAACCCCGACGAAATGGATGTAGGCATCGCCGGGCTGCGACTGGGAGACGAACCCCACCAGGAATCCGGTCAGGGCGCCATCCTGGTCGGCGGCGAAGCTGGTGTCGGTGAAGTGATCGAAGAACAGCCTGGGCAGCATCTGGGCCATAGGGCGGCCACCCCACCACTCGTCGATCACCGCGATCACCGGCGCGTGGTCGGACGGGCGGAGCGGCCGGATCCTCGCCTCCGCCGTCACCGGCCGGCCCGTCTCGTGCATCGTGGCATCACCCTGAAAGCCTAGGACCACCGCTCGGGATAATGCCGGGATGACGTGGAAGGCCGGGCGTGAGCCCGTTGCTCGGAGGTGATCGCTGACGTGGCCACGGCGGGAGGACTATGGATACGGTTCCTGTCCGGGCCGGACATCGACTCGCTCGGGCTCTCGAACGCCGAGATCGTGGACGCGGTGGACGGGGCCGTGCGCGCCCACGGCGACGGGCGGGCGGTGGTCGAGCCGAGGGTGCACCTGGTCCCGGACAACGACGGCGCCGGGCATTTCAACGTGCTCCGCGGCCACCTGCCGGCCGGCGGTTCACAGGCGGGCGGTCCGCGGGCAGGCGTGAGCGGCGTCAAGGTGGTCGGCGACTTCGTGGCCAACTACGCGGCCGGGCTGCCCAGCGAGCTCGGGATGCTGACGCTCTACGACCCGGGCACCGGCATTCCGCTATCGATCATGGACGCCACCGGGATCACCGCCTCCCGCACCGGCGCGATGACCGCCGTGGGCGCCCGCTACCTGGCCCGGCCGGACTCACGGGTGCTAGGCCACGTCGGCGCGCGCGGAACCGCTTTCTGGAACGTCATGCTGCTCGACGAGCTGTTCGACCTGGACGAGATCCGGGTCACCAGCCGCCGTCCCGAGTCCAGGGAGGCGTTCGCGCGGCAGCTTGCCGCGGTCACCAGGGCCCCCGTCCGGGTGACCGCCACCGCGGAGGAAGTCTTCGACGGCGCGGACATCCTGGTCGAGGCGTCACGGCTTACCGAACCCGAGCCGCTGCTGCGCACCGCGGCGGTTAAGCCCGGTGCCTTCGTCGTCCCGTACGGCACGGTTAGCGCGGTCGAACTCGACCTGCTCGACGTGATGGACAAGGTGGTGGTGGATGACTGGCGGGAGGCGCAGTCGGGCCGGTTCGGCGCGCTGCGTCGGCATGTGGACACCGGCAGGCTCTCGGCGGCGTCGCTGCACGCCGAGCTGGGCCAGATCGTCACCGGCCGGCGGCCCGGACGGGAACGTGACGACGAACGGATCCTGTTCTGGCACCGCGGGCTCGCCATCCTCGACATCGCCGTCGGCCTGGCCATCCTGCGCCGGGCCGAGGAGCAGGAGGCCGGGACGATGCTCCGGTACCGCTGACGATGCCCGCACTGGAGATCGCCCGCGCCGGTGACGCGGACCTCGGCCTGATCAGGGCGGTCGCCGAGGGCCAGCCCGTAGCCGTCGCGCCCGGCCTGCTCGCGGCGGTGCAGCAGCGCTGCGAGCAGGCCCGGCAGGCGCTACGCCACGGACAGCCGGTGTACGGGGTCAACACCGGGATGGGCGCGCTGTCCCCGGTCCGCCTGACCGAGCAGCAGCAGCGTTCCCACCAGCGCAACCTGCTGCTGGCCCGGGCCACGGGCGGACCGCCGTGGCTGGACCCGGCCGATGCCAGGGCGATCGTGATGGTCCGGCTGCTGACCTTTCTCACCGGCGACGCCGCCGTGTCCGGCGGGCTCTGCCAGCGGCTCGCCGAACTCCTCAACGTCGGCATCGTGCCGGCCGTGCCCGAGGCGGGCGCCGGGACCGCCGGTGAGATCATCCAGCTGGCGCACGCGTTCGGCCCGCTGGCGGGCATCGGCCGGGTGCTGGCGCCTGGCGGAACCGTGCGGCCCGCTGGCCAGGCGCTGCGCGATCACGGGCTGGCCGAGTTCAGCCTGGGCCCGAAGGAGGGCATCGCCCTGATCCAGGGAGTGCCCGGGGCCACCGCCCTGGGCGTGCGGCGTCTCGGCGAGGCCGCCGCGCTCGCCTCGCTCATGGAGGCGGCCGCGGCCCTGTCGATCTGGGCGATCCGGGCGCCGCGCGATCCCCTCCGGGCCGAGTGCGGACGCGGTGACGAGGTGCTGACCGCCGTGCTGGCGCGGCTCCGCGCGGCGGCGGGCGACGAGGCGTCGCCGCGGTCCCTGCAGGGCCCGGTGTCGTTCCGGGTGGCCGGCCCGGTGCTCACCCAGGTCCACCGGGCCGCCGGCCTGCTCGAGGCGGCCATCGGGCGGGCCCTGACCGGGGTCACCGACTCCCCCGCCTACCTCGGCGGGCGGTTCACCAGCACGGCCGGGTTCCACGGGATCGACCTAGCCGCGCACTGCGACCACCTCACGGCGGCGTTCTGCCACGCGACGGAGGTCGCGGCGGCCCGCCTGCACCGGCTGATGGATCCCGCCGTCACCGGGCTGCCCGCGCAGCTCGCCCGCGACCCCGGCCCGCAAGCCGGCCTCACGCCGGTCCACAAGCGCGCCGCCGGTGAGGTGCACGCGATGCGGCGGCTGGCCACCGTGACCCCGGTCGGCCTGATCGAGACGTCCGGCGGCCAGGAGGACGTGCAGTCGTTCGCCTGGGAAGCCGCCGGAAAACTCCGGACCGCCCTGCGCCACGCGCGCGCGGTCACCGCGTGCGAGCTGCTGGCCGGCTACCAGGCGGCGGCGCTCTCCGGACAGTCGCCGCCGGCCGGGTCGCGGGCACTGCTGGACTGGCTGAGCGGAATCGTCGATCCGATCGATGAAGACCGACCGTTCGGCGAAGATCTCGAGCGGCTCATCGGCGCGCCCTGGCCGCCGGCCTGACCCGCGTCCTCGGCCGGCCAGGCCCGGGCCGGGCGCCGATGACATACTCACAAGATGACCGATCTCGAAGACAAGCCGATGCGCATCGAGGTGTCGCGTCTCATCGCCGCGACACCACATGAGGTATTCGCTGTCCTGCGGGATCCGCGCGGCCACGTCGACATCGACGCCTCCGGCATGCTCATGGATGCCACCGGCGAACCGGTCGGCGCCGTCGGGGACCGGTTCACGGTCCACATGGACCGGCGGGCCCTTGGTGACCTGCCGTGGCAGGACTACGACGTCGAGGTCGTCATCACGGTGTTCGTGCCCGACCGCGAGATCGCCTGGACCATCGAGGGGCGGCTCAAGCCCCCGCTGCGCCACGTGTACGGCTACCGGCTCGAGCCCGCCGGCGAGGAGGTCCTCGTGACGTCCTACTACGACTGGTCGGAGCTCGACCCGAGCTGGCAGAGTGCGTCAGGCTCGTTTCCGGTGGTGCCCGAGAGCGCGCTCAAGGCGACGCTGGGGATCCTGGACCGAATCGTCCGCCGCCGCCGCGCCACCGAGTCCGGCTCTGCCGGTCAGGTGAGCAGTCGGCAAAGTACTAGCGGCTAGAACGAGTCGGCCCCTAGGCAGGATCGGGTTCAAGCGCACCGCGCACGCGGTCTGCCCTGCGGCCGCGTGCTTTATCCATATCGAACAGTAGTGCTATTATTCGAAACATGAGGTCGCATATTCCTAGAGCAAAGATCCGTGTTCAGTCGCCGGTTCTGGCCGTCGTCTTGCTGGCGATCCTGGTGATGGTCTCTGCGGTGCTCGGCTGGCTGGGGGGCCTGGTGGCCTGGCTGATAGTGCTGGGCGCGCTGGCTGTATTCGCGTTCTGCCTGCGGGCTCGCCCCTGACCCCGGCCTCTTTGTTAAGGAACAGCCGCGGCACGATGGCGGACGGCGCCGGCCTGGTGAGGCGGATCGTGCGCGACTGCTGCTGTGTCGCCTTCCCCCGCGTGCGGCGGATCGCGCGCGGCTGCCGTGTCGCCTGCCCCACTGGCATCATCAGCACCACGACATACGATGTGAATGTCCCATTCATGCAGCTGGAACAACATGGCTGGGACATCCACGCCGTATAAACGGCCGAAGGCAGCGGCCCCCCGGGCCGGATCACGAGCCCCCACAGCCACAGCGATCACTTCGCCGATGCCCAGCCCCGGAAGGTTCATTCCGTCTGACGTGACGGCAGTTTCAGCAGGTCAGGGCTACCGGACGTCCAGGCCGGTGACGGCGCGGCCGATGATCATGCGCTGGATCTCCGAGGTGCCCTCGAAGATGGTGAAGATCGTGGACCAGGTGGCAGTTTCCGCAGGTAGATGGCCTGTTAGGCGGCTGGGTGTCAGCACCGGTTCAGCACCGGTCGCCCGGTTCCCGCCGACGTCGGCTTTCCTCGTACGCGTCGTCTAGCGCGGAGCGGGCGCGGTCCCAGGAGCCGGGTACGAGGTGACCGTACATCTGGTGGGTGATCTCGATGCTCTTGTGACCGAGCCAACGGGATACCTCGGTGATCGGTATCCCCTGGGCCAGGGCGGTCGAGACGAAGTAGTGGCGTAGTGAGTGCGGGATGAACTCCGGCGGGAGGCCCGCCTTCTCGGCGGCCCTGGCGAAGTCCTCCTGGTAGCTGCGGCGCACGATCAGCTTGTACTTCCTGCCCTGGAAGAGATACCCGTCAGTGGAAGTGCCGTGGTCGGCGACGTGCTTGTCGATCGCCTCGTTCATGTACCGTGGCAGCGGGACGTCGCGGAAGTCGCCCTCCTTGCGGTACTTCAGGGGTCTCAGCTGGGCGCTCGTGCCGACCTGGTCCCGTACCCGCAGGATCTTCCCGCCCTGGATCCGGCAGCGGAGGTTGACGGCGAGCGCTGCGCCGATCCGCAGCCCGCAGCCGTGCATGAGCCACACGGTGGCGGCCCAGTCGGCGGGCAGCCCGGCGGCGAGCGCCTCGATCTCGGCTTGGGTGGGCAGGATGAAGTCTTTCTGTATGACGACGTCTGGCAGCGGGATGTCTGTGCAGGGTGACTCGGCGAGCTTCTTGTCGCGGACCGCCTCGGCGAGCACCGCGCTGATGACCAGGTGCGCGCAGCCGATGCGGCTGGCGCTGAGACCCTTCCTGCGCATCGCCGCGATCAGGGCAGCAGCTGATCCACCGGCTTGGCCCGCAGCCGCTTAAGGTAGGCCGGGTAGTCCAGGTGCTGGACGGCGATCACCGCCGCGGCCTGCGCCAGCGCCAGCGGCAGCGGCCCAGCTCGGCGGCCAACAAGCGGGCGCCCTCGGTGTCGGCGGAGCCGGTCCGGGCGGCCAGGAACGCGAGCGACTCCTCCCAGCTGAACACGTCCACCGCCACCCCCACGCCCAGTTCCGCCACCGCCCGCTCGTTGCTGGTGATCAGCACCCGGGCGGCGCCTGCCGCCGGCAGGAACGGGAGAAGGTCTTCCGGGTCGGTGGCGTTGTCGAAGACCAGCAGGCAGTGCTCCCCATCAGCCTGGTGTCGGCGCCGCACCGCCCGCCCCGCCGCCGCGTCCCCCGCCCCGGCATCGAGCCCCAAAGCCGCCGCGACCTCTGCCAGGCCGCTCCGCACCGACGCGGCGTCTCCGGCGTTGACCCAGGCCACCAGCCGCCACCCGTCATCGATCCGGGCCCGCGCGTAGGCCGCCGCCAGCTGGGTCTTGCCCACTCCCCGCATCCCCGGTCACCGCATGCACCACCGACACCCGCCCCCGCCCCGGCGCAGGCGCGTCCAGCCCGGCCAGCAGGTCAGCCCGCGGCTGGAACCCGGCCGGCTCCTGCGGGACATCCCCCGCCACCACCGGCGCGACCTGACCGCGCCCTCTCCCGGCGGCAGTGCGACGGCGCGCCTGGGCCAGCTCCCGCAGCGAACGCTCCACCAGCTGCCCCAGCGCAGCCGGGCTCGCGAACAACTGCACAGTCAGCCCGCTGTCCCGGACCCGGCGCCGGGACGCCTCCTGACGCGCCCCGAACTCGTGATCGGTCAGTTTCGACACCGGGATCGCCACGTCGTCGGCGTCGGTGTCCAGCAAGAACACCAGCCGAGGAAGGCCCGAACTCAGTTGCCGCGTCGAACTCCAGCTCCGTGTACGACACGTCCGGACGGTCGCGTACCGGGAGCCTACCGGTACCCAGGATCCCCACATACACGTCGCACCCGTGCACCCGGTCCTCGCACAGCTGCGCGGCGGCCTGGTCGGCGGCGGCCAGGAAGTCGGCCATGTCCACGATCACGTGCCCGGCTGCCGAGACCGCCCGCTCCGCGCCGGTCACATACGACGTCCCCTTCGGGTAGTCCCGGAGCTCGGAGGTATGCGACAGGAACACCAGCCACCCACCACTGTGACCGGAGTCGTTTAAGCCAGCCACCCGTGTCACTCCCTCCACCGGTATACCTTAAACCAGCCACTCACCCCGGCCAGCAAAAAACGGACCCGACCGGTCAAGAAGCGCCCGGGCATTGATGGACACGTGGTCTCCAGTGTCTGGGCGCCGTAAATCCTGCCTGGCAAGCCCGGGACAGTCCCGGCTGCTCCGGCCGCCGACACCAACGGCGACCCCAGGAGCCACGCCAGGAAGCAGCACCGACAGGGCGATGGCCGTCGGGGGTGCTACGGGACAGCAGCCCAGTGATCGCCGGCGGCGACGGCTCGGTACGGGTGTGGCGGCTGGCCGACGGCACCCCGCTCGCCCGCCCAGTGGACCTGCCTAAATCGTCATGGGTCGTCGCCCTTCGTGGCAACATGATCGTCACCGCGGGCGGCCGGGACATCGGCATCCACCAGCCAAGGGCTCCATGACCCATACGAAATTGCTTCCTGTTCAGCGGCCCTGGGCGACCGAGACGACCATCGGATAATGGCCGGTTATCCGGTACATCGGCGGGCGGACGCCTCGACGGCGACTTTCGTGGCGCGCAATGGCCACACATCGAGGTTATGCAAAACTCTCCTTGAAGAAGTAGAGTTCCCATTGCAGCGCGGAATGATGACTTGAAGGTCTTCAGCGGCCGACGGTAGTCGGTGAAGAGAATCCGCCATGTCTTCAAGGTGGCGACGGCTCGTTCGACTGGCGCGCGGAAAGAACTCACTTGGCTGTTCCACTCGTGTTCCCATTGCAAGAGCTCACGGCATTCCGGCTTGCGGATGGGGGTAGTGATGTAATCAGTGCCGATGAATCCCTTGTCGCCGAACACTCCGCCCGCTTTCTTCAGGATCTTTTCGACGACTGATCCCTTCAGTTTTGCCATGTCGTGATGGTTGCCGGTAACGGGCTCGGAAACGAAGGTTATGCGGCCCTGAAGATTTGTGACGACCAGGGAACCGTGTCCGGTGGTCTTGTATTTCCCGGACCACAGCTTGTTCTCGCCGTCCCAGGACCAGCACGGCCACTCCCTCGCTCGTCCGCACGCCCGGGTGCGACAGCGATAGCTTCATGAATAGGTCGCAGGCAAGTACAAGCGCCCGGCAGCCCTTGACGCGGACATTGGCCGTTACGGAGAGCGAACGTCCGGCGAGCGCGACAACCAGACATTTGGCACATACCTGCCGATTATTTCTGGCTGAGGACAAGATCGCCGCGACGTGGTAACTGTTCGCAGATGCTCCGGTTCTGTGCGGGCTCTTCGGCGAATGGCGTCCTTCATCGCGGCATTTTTCTGGCCTCGACTCGGCTCAATTAGTGCGTACCTGCAGGGCGGTGGATGGACGGTCTAGTGCTGAGTCCCGGAGTGTCTCGTCTGGCTCGGCGGCCTGGCGGTAGCAGCCCTGGCGGATATTTGTGCTGGTCAGGGGCTGCTGTCACGAGTGCGGCAACGGCGGGACTGTTACGATCGGGCCGGGGCGGTGGTCGGCAGGGCGGCTATCGGGGTGTTGGTGGCCGCGGCCGCGAGCCATCCGCCGTCAGCGTGAACCAGTGTGAAGACCAAGACGGTGCGGCCTGGCGGCAGGCCGCCCGCCGGGGCGCCGGTCCGCGGGGTGCGCGCGCTGGTGGCGTGCAGGATGGCCAGGTCGTCGCGGACGGGGATGACCACGAGGTCCTCCAGCGTGACCGTGCTGTCTTTCAGCGGGCCCGCGAGCGCCCACCGGTGTCCATTGGTGATGCCGTCTCGGCCGGGCATGCGCGTGCCGGCGATGTTGACGAACATGGCGTCCTTGGTGAACAGGTCGCCGAGTGCGTCGGCGTCGCCGTCGTTGAGCGCGCGGCAGAATGCGGCGGCCAGTGCCTCGGGGGTCGCGGCGGCCATTTCAGGCTCCTGGCCGCGTCAGGGCGTAGTGCAGCGGAAAGACCTGCGGCCGGCCGGGCGTGAAGCCCGCGCGCTGCATGGCTGGCGCGAGCACGGTCCGGCCGAATTCGGCGACCTGCTCGGCGCTGTCCCAGACGGCGACGACCCGCCAGCCCCTGTCTGCCGGCCCCGCGAAGTGAGCCGTGCAGCCCCGGGGCAGTTCGCCGGTGCGATGCCCCTGTTCTCTGACGATTCGCTCGTACCCCTCGGCGTCCAGGCCGGGTGTCTCGGTGATGACGATGACAGACATGTTCGGCTCCCTTTCCCCTATTCGCTTGACTTATCATCTAACGAATATGTCTATGGTAAGCTTACCCCGTGACCGACGTCAAGCCCCGCTCGTACCGCTCGCCGCTCAGGCAGGAGCAGGCACGCCAGACACGCGCCGCCGTCCTGGCCGCCGCGCGCGAGCGTTTCCTCGACCGGGGCTACGCCGCCACGACCGTCGAGGAGATCGCCGCGGCCGCCGGGGTCAGCAAGCCGACCGTGTTCACCGCGGTCGGCAGCAAGGCACAGCTCCTCAAGGTCGTGCGCGACGTCGCCATGGCCGGCGACGACGACCCGGCCCCGGTCGCCGAGCGCCCCTCAGTAGAGCGGGCCCGCGACGCGCAGACGGCCCGGGAGGCGCTGTGCCTGGTCGCCGCGCACATCGCCAGCCTGGACGCGCGCTACGCCCGCATCGACGAGGTGCTGCGCGGCGCCGCCGCCACCGGCGAGCCCGAACTCGCCGGACTCTGGGAAACCAGCGAGCGGCAGCGACGCACCGGCGCCGGGATCCTGCTGGGCATCATCCGCGGCAAGGGACCTCTCCGGCCAGGACTCGACCCCCACCGCGGCGAGGACATCCTCAGCCACTACATGGCCCCCGACGTCTACCTGCGCCTGGTCCGCCTCGGTTGGACCACCCAGGACTTCCGGCAATGGCTGGAAGCCACCCTGGCCTGGCAGCTGCTCGGCATCGGCTGACCGCTGCCCGAAGAACACGCCGCCACCCGCCCGCCACACTGGCACACCACCTGCCCACGACCCCGCATAGTGCACATATTCACGCAGCACGCACATGAACCTGCAGGTGCCAGCACGACGGGCGAGCCGTAGCCCCAAGTCGGCTGCGCGAACGCTCCTGGCGACTCTGTCGCTATCACCGGCCACAGGTGGATTGTCCGCCGCCTGCAGAACGTCCAGTGTGTCCAATCTCGTGGGCGAGTGGCCAAGCGTTCTCGTCGCGGCAGAACGGACACTGGGTCTGGTGCCCAGCCCGTTTAAGCCGTGGTCGTTGTCTGCCGGCAGCCGTACAGGTGAACATGTTCCTGAGCTGATTCAAGACCTGGAGGTGCCAGGGAATCGTTGTCCTGAAGTCGAAGCGCTTGCCGTGCAGTGGATGGCGCTGCTGAAGGCGGGCGACGCCGCCGCAGCCACCAGTTTGATCGGGCTGGATGAGGCGACCCTCCTCGTCGGGAACGGGCCAGCCGACTGGTATCCCGGCGGGCAGGCGGGCCATCGCGCACCTGCGCGAGATCCTCGCCGCCTCCGGGGGGCTGCCGTTCGAGCCCGGGACGCCCACGGGCTGGCGTGAGGGGAATGTCGGCTGGTTCGCGGATCAGGTGACCCTCGCACTCCCGCGCAAGACGATCCGTTGCGCATGACCGGCATCCTCGTCCGGCAGCACGGGCTGTGGCGCCTGGTCCAGGTCCACCTTTCGGCCGCAGTCACCGACGAGGCGCTGCTCGCCGATTAACCCACCCAAAAAACTCCAGCCTCATGAGCACGGCTCTGCCCGAACCTGGACAAGACACGATGCTCCGCCAGCCTGACAGGCGATAGCGACGGCCGGCGACATGTGATCGAAGGAGACCCGCCGCTGGGGCAAAAATTTGGCTGGCTGCGGTTGACGACGCGGGTCTGCGCACCGGCCTGAACTGCGGACGCGGGGCAGTAACCCCTCGGATCGGGCGTGAAACCCCGTCCTGGTGCCTGACCTGATCCCGTAAGCAGTAAGCGCCCAGTGGAGCGACAGCCAGCCCGTCGCGGCGAGCGTGCCCGCTCATAACATGCATAAGCGGCAGTCCACGGCGGGTCGCACCGAGCGCGCCAGATCGGCCTGTTCTGCACTACTCGGCTAGCGACCGCCGAGAGGTCCCCGTCCGCGCCGATCGGCGGCTTGCGCGTGTCACTTGCTTAAGCCTTCATTACGGAGAGTCATGCGGTGGTGCCGCTGAATCGCGGGCGTGACGTTGACGGCTGGCGGCAGCGGCGCGTTCACGGGTGTCCCCGCCCGTATCACGGCCGGTACCGCTGGGCGAGGCGGTTGGTGCCGCCAGTCGCGGCGGCCACGGTGATCACCGGTCTGGGCAGCGGCGAGTCGATGCCATCGCGGGCACAGGTGCCTACACGATTTCGTGAGTGCGCTGTCGCTGGCCGGGTACCCAATCCCGCACCTGTTCGCGCGCGGGATCAGCCAGGAGCGGTGCGAGGTCAGCTTCGTGCGCGGATGAAGTCGTAGACCTCGACCATGATGCGTTCCCGGTCGACGTCGAGGGTCAGCTCATGGGAGGAGTCGGGCAGGGGCAGCAGGCGTTTGTCGGTGGAGGCGATCTGGTCGAGGACGAAGGGGCCGTTGGCCTTGTCGACGATCTGGTCGGTATCTCCGTAGATGAGCAGGGCCGGCGCTGTGACCTCGCTGAGCCCTTCGCGGACCTGCTTGATCAGGCCCATGCCGCGTTCGAGCGCGTTGAGCGGCATCTCCAGGTAGGTGATGCCGCCGCCGCCGAGGTCGTTGATGAGCACCCCGACGGTGGCCCAGGGAGCGGGAATGGCCGCCGGGCGGTTGGGGTCCTCGACGATGGGGTTGAGCGCCTCCAGGTCGAGCACCGGTGCCGCCATCACGACCACGCCGGCCAGGTCCTGGTGCCGGCGGGCGAGTTCCAGCGTGTAGGTCCCGCCCAGCGAGATCCCCGCGACGAACACCGTCGCGCACCGGCTGCGCAGGTCAGCGAGCGCCTGCTCGGCCGTGCCGAGCCAGTCGCCGGGACCGGTGGTGTCCAGGTCCTGCACGGTGGTGCCGTGCCCGGCGATTCGCGGGACCGAGACCGCCAGCCCGCGGCGGGCCAGGTAGTCCGCCAGCGGGCGCACATTCTGCGGGGTCCCGGTGAACCCGTGCAGGATCAGGCAACCGACCTCGTTCCCTTCGAACCAGTAGGCACCCGCGCCCGGCATGATCGTCATTGGTCAACCTCCTACGGTGCAGCGGCGTCAGGGCGCGTAGCCACACGCCCGTCAGTGACAGGACTACCGCGACCGGCCGGTTGCGCAAACCTCGGCTCCCCGCCAGCGGCGCGCAGGCCGCGACTACGCCCCCGCCCCGACTCGGAGCACGCCGTGCTGCCGGACGGCCGGTTCCCCGGGCTGCTGGAACTGCCACTGGGACCATCTTCGCCGCCAGTGTGGTGGCAGTAGTCCCGATCAGCGTCCTGGTGTTCATCTTCCGTAAGTCGGTGATCTCCGGCCTGGCGTCTGGCGCGGTGACGGGGTGAGCACGGCCAGACCTTGTTCTAGACCCTTCAAGACCTCGTACCAAAGGTGGCGCGCCGGGGCCAGTATTCAGCTTCCGTCGACAACCGTCGGCAGCTTCGGCCGCCGCCGAGCCGGTCGGGTTGACGAGCGCGTATCTAGCGCCCTCCGTGTGCCGGACCAGCCGGGTAAATCAACGATGCCGCGTGGTGGGACGGCGCGGGCGCGCCGGGCGGGCCTCCCAAGGCCAGAGCCCGGCGCGGGGAGCGCCGGACGCGGCGCCGCGCAGCGGCGCCGCTTGATCACTACAGGGGCTCAACTCGGCAGTCCACAGGCAGAGCAGCCGTTTTGTAAACGGCCGGGCTGGCCGGACTCGAGGGTCCGCTGACTTGAATAGCCACAGGCGGTGGACAACCCAGGCCCCTAGTTTCGGCACGTATTTAGCTGCTCGAGCGCTGAGGGCGCTCCTGCTGAGCTCACGACATCTGGGTCACAACAGTGATCCGGGTATGGGAACACGAAGACCCCGTGGCCGCCGCCGAGCGAATCGCCGCGAAAGTAAGGCGCGCCAACACCTGACCAAGCGCGCTCGAGATACCCCTGTGGCGTGGGAGCATCGACCTTGGCTATTCACGCCATCGAGCACGACGACAGCGGAATCCGGCCTGATGGAGTGATAACGGTCCGTTATCCAGTCATCCACCGACACTAGGCCGATCGAACGCCTTGGATGATAAGGACATCCAGATAACGGCTGATCTGTGTGCGTTATCCTCGCGCGATTGCATGGTAGTCAGCCGT
Organism: uncultured Actinomycetes bacterium; assembly: GCA_963841585.1. Lineage (GTDB taxonomy): Bacteria > Actinomycetota > Actinomycetes > Streptosporangiales > Streptosporangiaceae > Palsa-504. The sequence continues at coordinate 8,721 of CAWJDK010000036.1, read as the reverse complement.
CCGTAATCGGCAGGGAGACTGTGGATCCGGTACTGATCCCATACCGCCGGGCCGGTGGCGTCAATCACGCTCGGTGATAGCCGTCATGGAGGGGCATTGGCCGCCGGCAGCCATTCGCCGACGTCGCCTTGCACGCTGACGGCCCGGATATCTCCGGATCCTGGGAGCCGGCGCCCGGCCGCGGAGAGCCCGTCGCGGGAAGAGCCTGACGCCGGTCACCGGCCCCGTCCCGGCCGCCCTTGTCCCGGGAAGGCTCGCGGACCGGCGGTCTGCCAGCCGGGATGCACGCCCGGCTCCGCCGTTCACCTCCATCCAAAACGCCGTCAGCGCGGCCGTCCGTGGCCGTCCGCGGGAAGGCCGACGGTGCACTCCGACCGCCACAACTGTGCACACCGACCGTCGTAACTTTGCACACCGACCGTCCTTACAGTACGACGCCCGTCCGCTATGCGTCCGTGGACCCCGCAACGCAACGGTCTGCAACGTGACAAGATGACACGCCACGGGACAGAGAAGAAACGCCCCGCTAACGCGAGAATTCGCAGCTAGCGGGGCGTTTCGCAGGTAGTGGCAGGTGTTGCCCGAGCGACCAATAATCAGGTTCGCTTCACCGGTCACGCCGCTTCTCCTGACCGCGCCCGCCCGTCAGGCATATCCGATAGCAGCTGAGCTCAGCACAGGGCGCGCCGGTCATCCCAGCTCCCCGGTCCTGCCAGGGCATCCGGGCACACATGCCCGGTGTAAGCGTCGGCACCAATTCAGCACGCGGTCCGGAAACGACGGGAATCAACCGGAAATAACGGGCAAAGCACATTCGCGTCGCGGCGAGTCCCAGACATCCCGCACGCAGCCCGCATATCCCGTCCTGACACGTAAAACCGCAGGTCAGGCTACCGGACGTCCAGGCCGGTGACGGCGCGGCCGATGATCATCCGCTGGATCTCGCTGGTGCCCTCGAAGATGGTGAAGATCTTGGCATCCCGGTGCCACCGCTCGACCGGGTAGTCCCGGGTGTAGCCGTTGCCGCCGAGGACCTGGATGGCCTGCTCGGTCACCCGGACCGCGGTCTCCCCCGCGACCAGCTTGCACATTGACCCCTCGGCGCTGGCGAACGGCTTGCCCTGCCTGGCCATCCAGGCGGCGCGCCAGGTCAGCAGGCGGGCCGCGTCGACCGCGGTGCGCATGTCCGCGAGCATGAAGGCCACCGCCTGGTTCTGCCCTACCGGCCGGCCGAACTGCACCCTGGTCCGCGCGTACTCCGCCGCGTACTCCGCCGCCGCGCGCGCCACGCCGACCGCCATGGCCGCCACGCCGGGCCGTGACGCCTCGAACGTCTTCATGGCGGCCTGCTCGCCGCTGTGGCCGCCCTCGCGGACCCGGGCCAACCGCTCCTCGAGCCGCTCCGAGCCACCGACCACGTACCGGCCGGGCACCCGGACGTCCGTGAGCACGACCTCGGCGGTGTGCGAGGCCCTGATCCCGTGCTTGCGGAACTTCTGTCCCATGGAAAGGCCGGGCGTGCCGGGCGGCACGATGAAGCTCGCCTGCCCGCGCGAGCCGAGGTCCGGGTCCACGGACGCCACCACCACGTGCACGTTCGCGATACCGCCGTTGGTGGCCCAGGTCTTCACCCCGTTCAGCACCCACTCATCGGCGGCGGCGTCGTAGACCGCGCGGGTCCTGATCGCTCCGACGTCGCTGCCCGCGTCGGGTTCGGAGGAGCAGAACGCGCCCAGCTTCACCTCGCCCGGGCCGCCGAACATCTGCGGACACCACTCCCCGATCTGCTCGGGCGTCCCGTTGGCCACCACCGCGACCGCCGCCAGCGAGCTGCCGACCAGCGACAACCCGATCCCCGCGTCGCCCCAGAACAGTTCCTCGAACGCGACCGGGATACCGAGCCCGGATCCCTCCAGGTACTGCTGCGCGTAGAAGTCCAGCGAGTACAGGCCGATCTTGGCCGCCTCCTCGAGGACCGGCCACGGGGTTTCCTCCCGCTCGTCCCACTCCGCGGCGACCGGCCGGATCACCGACTCCGCGAACCCATGCAGCCAGTCCCGCATCTCCACCAGGCCGTCCCCGAGCTCGAGCGAGAACGCAGGCCAATCAGCAGCTTCCATGTTACCCAATGGTAACATGGCGGGTCCTCGGCACGGGAGCACCCCGCGCCGGCGGTCCCCGGTATTTTCGGCCGAACGGGCCGGGCTACCCCGTCACAACGCCGGACACCAGCATCTGGCGGGGCGGACATCAGGCCTCGTAGAAGTTCCGCTCCCAGCGGTGCTTGGCCACGATGGCCTGCCGTTCGGCGCTCAGCCCGCGGCCGTCACCCACGGCGGCGTTGCGCTCGACGTTCCGGACGGTCCGCATGCCCGCGATCACGGTGGACACAGCGTCCTGGCTGAGCACGTAGCGCAACGCGACCTCGGCGAGCTGGTCCGGTTCGATGCCGAGGTCGGCGGTGAGCGCGTCGACATGCTGCTTGACCTGGGCCTTCCGGTCACCGCCGAAGTAGCGGTTGCGGAAGTCCCCGTCGGGGAACCCGGTGTCGGGGGTGATCCGGCCGGTGAGGCCGCCCTCGTCCAGCGCCACCCGGACGATGACGCCGACGCCGTGCTGGGTGCAGGCGGGAAGCAGGCGCTCCTCCGGTGCCTGGTGGAACGCGTTGTAGATGACCTGGACCGTGTTGACGTGGCCGCTGCGGACCAGGTTGAGGGCGTTGTCCGGCTGGTAGTCATTGACGGACACGCCGAAGAACCGGATCTTCCCCTCCCGCTTGAGGTCCTCGATGGTCTCCAGCCAGTCGCCGCGGCCCATCCACTCGTCACTCCAGACGTGGAACTGGAGCAGGTCGAATGCCTCCAGCCCGGAAGCGCGCAGGCTGGTCTCCAGGCTCGCCCTGATGTGCTCGCCGGGGAACGCCTCGGCTGGGTCGACGCCGTCCGGCGCGGGCCATATCCGGTTCTTCGGCGGGACCTTGGTCGCCACGTAGAGCGGATCGCCGCGGTGCTCGCGGACGACATGGCCGACGATACGCTCGCTCTCCCCGTAACCCCGGGCGGTGTCGATGACGTTCACGCCGAGCTCGATCGCCCGGTGCAGCGCCCGGACGGACTCGTCCTCCTGCGCGCCGATCCACATCGATCCGCCGATGCCCCACGCCCCGTAGCCGATCTCGGATACCGTCAGGCCGGTCTTGCCGAGCGGACGATAGTGCACGCTTCCTCCTGATTCCGCTGTGAAAAGGTTTTCCTTCTTCGTCCACCCTATCGGGTGCCTGCCCTCCCCTCTGCCCCCGCTGACATAGATATGCGTTCGGCGGGTAGCAGCGTGCTGGCTACCGGCAGGCGGTGCCACCGGGCGATCGGAAGGACGGGATCATGGGCTTGTTCAGGCGACCGAAGCACGCCGCGCGGACCAGCAGGAAGCCGACGTGGCGGGAACGCCGAGCCGCCGAGAGGACGGCGCAGGCCGAGGCCAGCCTGGTCGAGACCGAGCAGAAGATCCATCAGATCGCCGACGAGGTCCGCGGCGACCTGAAGGGCTCGGCATAACCGCGCCCGGTCTGGCGTGCGCCTGTTAGCCCCGGGCGTGCTGGTCGAGGAACTCGTAGATGTCGGCGTCGTCGACGCCGGGGAAGCTGCCGGCCGGGAGCGCGGACAGGATGTGCGAGTGCGCCCGGGCCGAGGGCCAGGCCAGGCCCTCCCACCGCTCGGCCAGCGCGGCCGGAGGGCGGCTGCAGCACTCGCCGTCGGGGCAGGCCGATCGCGTCCTGGTGGTCGCCTCGCGGCCGCGGAACCAGCGGGAATGCTCGAACGGCACGCCGAGCGTGATCGCGAATCCCTGATCGGTACGCGGGTCGACCTGCGCGATGCAGAAGTAGGTCCCCGAGGGTGTGTCGGAGTACTGGTAATAGGGAGAGAAGCGGTCGGCGACCCCGAACACCCGTCGGCCCGACCACTGGCGGCATAGCCGCTGTCCCTCGATCGCGCCCGACGGGTCGGCGGGGAACACCACGCCGTCGTTCTCGTACGCCTTGTAGATGATCCCGCTCGCGTCGTTCTTGACGAAGTGACACGGCAGGTCAAGATGATGAGTGGCCAGGTTGGTGAACCGATGGGCAGCCATCTCGTAGGAGACCGAGAACAGGTCGACGAGGTCCTCGACCGCGATGTCCCGGCTCTTCTTCGCGCGGTTGAGAAGTGGTGCGGCGGCGGTTTCCGGCATGAGAACGGCGGCGGCGAAGTAGTTCACCTCCACCCGCTGCCGCAGGAAGTCGGCGAAGTCCCGTGGCACCTGATGGCCCAGCAGGAAGTGGCCGAGCGCTTGCAACACCACCGCCCGGGGCGAATCAGCGCCGACCGGCTCCTGCTTGACGTAGATCCGCCGGTTCCTCAGGTCGGTCAGCGAGCGCACCGACCGCGGCAGGTCCTGGACGTACCGGACCGCGAAGCCGTGGTGACTCACTACCGAGATCAGCATGCCCTGGGACATCGCGCCGCCGGAGTACCCGACGCTGCGCAGCGCGTCAGCCGCCTCCCGCTCGATGATCTCGAAGTAGTTGCCCCGCTCACGCATGGCCTCGCGCAGCGCCGCGTTCGCCGCCCGGGCTTCCTCCGGGGTGGCGGCGGGCTTGGATTGCTGGGCGCGCAGCTCGGCCGCCACCGCGACCAGGTGCTCGAGCACGTCGGTGGGCACGCGGGCGCCGATCTTCAGCAGCGGCAGCCCGAGCCGCCGGTAGGACGGGTCCTGCTGCGCGTCGGCCAGGGCGATCTCCAGCTGGGCCCGGCGGCTCGGAGGCTGCCTGCTCAGCAGCTCGGTCGTCGGTACCGACAGCGCCGCCGCCAGCTGCTCGATCACGGACAGCTTCGGCTCACGACGGCCGTTCTCGATCAGCGACAGGACCGAGGGCGCGCGGTCAATACGCTCGCCGAGCTCGGTTAGGGTCAGGCCGCGCATCCGGCGCAGGTGCCGCAGTCGCTGGCCGAACGTCACAAGGTCTATACCATCGGTCTGGACCAAATTTTGAGAATCTTTCATGATGAAGCTCAGTATAACTTTCCGATATGTAAAATATCGGCAAATTTTACATACGGTGAGCCTATGCAGCTCTGGAGCCGAGGAAACACGCTGAGGTAGGACCGGACACCTGATACCTGAGGAAGGCACCACAGTGGAGACGATCGGCCAGCAGGCGGCCAGGCTGCAGAAGGAATGGGACACCAACCCTCGCTGGAATGACACCGCGCGGACGTATTCGGCCGAGGACGTGGTGCGCCTTCGCGGCTCCATCCAGGAGGAGCACACCCTGGCCAGGTCCGGGGCCGAGCGCCTGCGCAAGCTGCTCGACGAGGAAGACGCCGTGGCCGCGCTCGGCGCGTTGACCGGCAACCAGGCGGTGCAGCAGGTCAAGGCCGGCCTGCAGGCCATCTACCTGTCCGGCTGGCAGGTGGCGGCGGACGCCAACCTGGCGGGGCAGACCTACCCCGACCAGAGCCTCTACCCGGTCAACTCGGTGCCTCAGGTGGTCCGCCGGATCAACAACGCGCTGATGCGCGCGGACCAGATCGCCTGGTCGGAGTCGGAGGATGGCCAGACGGCTGGCGCGCCCTACTGGCTGGCCCCGATCGTGGCCGACGCCGAAGCCGGATTCGGCGGCGTGCTGAACGCCTTCGAGCTGATGAAGGCCATGATCGCGGCGGGTGCCGCGGGCGTGCACTGGGAGGATCAGCTGGCGTCCGAGAAGAAGTGCGGGCACCTGGGCGGGAAGGTGCTCATCCCGACCGGCCAGCACATCAAGACGCTGAACGCGGCCCGGCTGGCGGCCGACGTGTGCGACGTGCCGACGCTGATCATCGCGCGCACCGACGCGCAGGCGGCCACGCTCATCACCTCCGACATCGACGAGCGCGACCAGCCGTTCGCCACCGGCGAGCGCACCGCCGAGGGCTTCTACCGGGTGCGCAACGGGATCGAGCCGTGCATCGCCAGGGGCCTGGCCTACGCCCCGTACTCCGACCTGCTCTGGATGGAGACGTCCAAGCCCGACCTCGACGTGGCCCGCGCGTTCGCTGAGGGCATCAAGAGCGTCTACCCGGACCAGATGCTCGCCTTCAACTGCTCGCCCTCGTTCAACTGGCGCGCGCACCTGGACGAGGAGACCATCGCGAAGTTCAGCAAGGAGCTCGCAGCGATGGGCTACCGGTTCCAGTTCATCACCCTGGCCGGCTTCCACGCTCTCAACCACTCAATGTTCGACCTGGCCAAGGGCTTCGCCGCGGAGGGCATGCCCGCCTACGTCCGGCTTCAGCAGGCCGAGTTCGCGGCCGAGAAGTCCGGCTACACCGCCACCCGCCACCAGCGCGAGGTCGGCACCGGCTACTTCGACCGGGTGACCTCGGCGATCTCCCCGAACGCCGAGACCGTCGCCCTGTCCGGCTCCACCGAAGCCGAGCAGTTCCACGCCGCCTAGCAGGGCTCCGCTCGTGATCGATCCTTGCCCTCGGTCCGCACGCTAAGCCGCCGCTGGATCAGCTTTACTCGGCTGGCCCCCAAGGTGCCTGCGAAGTACCGGGCCGCCCCGGGTTTCCCGGTTCGGCCTGCTGCTGGGTCCTGGTCTGAGTCCAGTCAGCGAGCAGGCCGCTGTCGGCGGGCATGGTCTCGGTGGTCTGCAGGTCGGGGAAGCTCGCCGTGGTGCCCGAATACGGCTCCGGCGCGGTCACCTCGCGCTTGCCGCGCCAGCGGGACGGGACGAATAGCGGGATGACCATGGCCAGGCCCACCAGGGCTAGCACCCCGTCGAAGAGCATGGCCTCGAAGCCTGCGCCGTAGGCCCGCGACTTCAGCGGGATGTACTGGACCGCGTGCCGCACGCTGAACAGGTACAGGCCGGTCCAGGCGAGCAGGGCGAGGCCCGGCAGCCCGGCCGCGAGCGGGGAGATCCGCGGCACCGCCATCAGCACCCCGGCGAGCACGGCCACGCCCAGCAGGGCGCCGAAGCCCTCGAGGACGGCGTGGTTGTGCAGGAGGGAGCCGCCGCCGGCGGGCAGCCGTCCGAGGCCGGCGGGCCCGATGAGCAGCCTCAGGTACCCCCATGACGCCGCGAAGTACAGTGCGGCGGCCATGATGACCGCCAGCATCACGCCCACTAGATGGCGCATATCCTCAACCCCTTAGTGGTTTACCGACCGCAAGCTTACGGCGGAGCACACCGGAGATCATGGACCTTGGCTCAGCCGTCACATCTTGGAACGGAGCCTTACGCGCAGCCGGTTCGGCCGGTCAAGGAGCGCATACGCCCAGTAGGCATCGCGCGCGGTCAGCCGGAACTTCACGCCCCGCGGGCCGGGAGGGAAACGGAACCCGTCGGGACGCCAGCGCCGGAAGTCGGCAGACATCTGGTGAAAGAATTCCCGGCGACGGCGCCTGGACACCAGCGGCAGCAGCGTGGTGTAGTGCCATATGGCGCGCTCGAAAACCGCCGCGTAAACAGCGGGCGTTACCGGGGCGCGCAGCTCGGCTCGTTCGGCGAGATAATTGAACACCAGCCGGTAGGAACCGAAAATATTGAAGTTGGCGTCGCTGGCGGCAGCCAGGTACGAGCCGCGGCGCGCCCGGCGGTAGCGGTAGCAGACGCGGTCCAGCACGCCGATCCGCTGGGCGGTCAGCAGCGCCAGCGCAGTAACCGGCACATCCTCGTGCGGGGCGGGCCCGGCCGAGCCGAACGAGGCGCCCAGGCCGGCCAGGAAGTCGCGGCGGAACACCTTGCTCCACGCCGTCATGGCCAGGTGGATGAGCGCGGGATGGCCGGCGAGCGTGCCGGTCTCCCCGCCGCGCAGCGGCTCGGCGGCACTGCCGCGCAGCGGCTCGGCGGCACTGCCGCGCAGCGGCTCGGCGGCACTGCGCAGGTACCTCGCGCCCCCGCTCGGGCTGACCGATCCGTCAGGGTAGAGGTTCTCGAAGTCGACGACCAGCACGTCGGGCCGCAGCCGCGCCAGGGCGTCGGCCACCGCGGCCAGGGCGCCGTCCGCGAGCTCGTCGTCCCCGTCGACGAACCAGACGTACTCCCCGGTCGCCTCCTTCGCGCCCATGTCGCGGGCGGGTCCTGGACCTAGCGCAGCCGTCGTAGTCAGTACCCGCAGCCGGGGGTCGTTCCTGGCGGCCAGCAGCTCGCCGCAGCCGTCGGGGGACGCGTCGTCGACGGCGATCACCTCGAGCGAAACCGCTGGCCCGTCGCCGCGGCCGGCCCGTCGCCGCGGCCAGCCCCGTCGCCGCGGTCGGCCAGGGCAGCAGGACCGAGCACCGAATCCAGGCAGCGGTCCAGGTAGTCCTCGACGCCGTGCACCGGGATGACGACGCTGATCGTGGGCATGGTTCCGAACAATATCCGGTATTCAGCCCGGGCTTCCCACAGAGCGAAATGGCTTGCCTCCAGGCCACGGCTCCTTTACCGGCTGCCGCCGTAGCCGTAGGCGCTCAGCCGACCCGGGGCCCAGCTGGCCAGCCCTAGCGGCCCAGACGAGGAAGGCACCACGCGCGTCACCGGGCCCGCCGCACCACGGGCCCGCCGCACCACGGGCCCGCCGCACCACGGCCCGCGGCACCACGCCCCGCACCACGCCGGCTATCCCTGCGGCAGCTGCGCTCCCGGTACGCTGCCGTGGCTCGTGATACTGCGTCGGCCTCCCGCTGATTAGGCGTGGATGTCCCAGCCATGTCGCT
>CAWJDK010000035.1:0-210419 GCA_963841585.1 uncultured Actinomycetes bacterium | reverse complement strand
CGTCCACCCGCATGCTCACATGCGGCGGGGGGCACGTTTCCTATCCCCAGTGGGTGAGTGCCTCGCTGATCTCGACAGCCGGTACGCAACGGTACGGCGGCAGATCAGGCCGCCGCCTCACGCTTCGAGCGGCCTGCGGCTGCGAACGCGCGGTGGTAGATCTCCCGGATGACCTGCTGCTTGCGGGCGCTGACGAGCAACCGTCAAACCCTCACCACTGGAATGCCCCTGACCTTGACCGTGCCTGCGGGCGCGCAGAACGCCCATTCATGGCGCGGCAGGGCAGATCGCGCTGTCTTCGTGGTAACCGCGCCGAACGGCGGATCTCGCATGGCGGCGGCCGGCCATCCAGATCGGCAGGGTTCGCGTTCGTCAGGGGTCGCCATGTGTGATCGCCGCACGAGGAGAGCAGCCAGGCCCCGGCGGCTGACCAGCAGCCTGCGGGCGACGGCTTCGTCCCGGGGGCCGGTCACGCGGCTACCAGCCGCGGCCGGCCGCGGCTGGTAGCCGCCGTCCTCGCAGCTGCCGTACGGTGTGCTCATGATCCCCCGGGTGCGGTCGATGATCGCCGCGGCCTACGTCACGGACATCGACGCCTCGTGCGCCTTCTACGAGCTGCTCGGATTCCGCGAGCACTCCTCGGCCAAGGCGGAGGCCTCGGCCTGGTCGGTCATGCAGCACGACGGGGTGTCGGTCCTGCTGGCCTCGGCCGGGCCGGCGCTGGACATCCCGGCGCTGCCGCTGCTGTTCTACTTCTTCTACGACGACATCGAGGCCGTGGCCGGCGTGCTGGAAGGGGCGGGCGTGCCGGTCGTCCGCACCGGGCATCCGCCGCACGCGCTCGGCGGCGAGGTCAAGGTGCTCGACCCGGACGGCAACACCGTGCTGCTGGGCCAGCGGGACCGGCCGGCGTCCCGGCCGCCGGCCGGGGACGAAGGGCTCATCCGGTTCTCCATCTTGCGGGAGGCCGCCGCGCTGGTCTCCGCCCGGGGCGGCGCTCCGCAGGCCTGCCAGGTCACCGGCCGGGACGGCGGGCGCTGCCCGGACCCGGCCGAGGTGAAGCTGGCCGACTCCGCGGGCGACAGCGTCTGGGCCTGCCTGCCGCACGCCGAGGAGATCCTGCTCACCGTGCCTGCGGCCTTCATCGCCAGCCATGATGACAGCGGCATCGCCGCGTTCCAGGCCGGCCACTAGGCAATACCCCCAGTTACACCCAGAACGTCCCGTTCGGCCGCGGCACGATCGGCCACGCTGACCACCAGGCTGCCGACCATATCGGCGGCTTGGTGTGTTCACGCCCGACTGGGTATCACTACGACCAGTGATCAACCTGGCAGGTAAGGACATGCGCCGGTTACGCTGAGGGCGCTGGCGGAGGGTCTTTCCGTCGGCCTGCGTACTGGATGCGGTTGGCCTGGATCAGTCCGCTGTCGATGGCAGCCTGCTCGTCGGCGTCGCTGGTGCCCGCCAGGTCCGCGAAGAAGTACGGCCCGTAGATGACAGCCTGGCAGTCGAACCGGGCATTGAGCTCATCCAGGATGTCCTGTCCGGCGTGCAGGCCTTCTGCGTGTACCCAGGACTCCAGGCAAGCATCCCAGGACTGGCCGGACTCGCGCCATTCCGCCTGCCGCCGGGCCAGCCAGCCCGGGTCATCATCAGGCCCGGGCAGCCGGGCAAAGCACCAGCGGGCGGTGGCCTCACCGAACCGCTCGCGCGCCCATTCCACGATCACCGCCCGGCCGCCCGGCGCCAGCGCCCGCACCACCAGGTCCAGCACCGCGGCCAGGTCCGCGACATGGTGCAGCGACGTGCACGCCACGATGGCGTCCAGCTGGCCGGGCGCTGCGTACTGCTCGAACTCGGCCTGGCGGTAGGAGGGCCCCGGCGGGGCCTCGGGGTCGACACCGGTGGCCTGGTAGCCTGCTGCCTGCGTCATGGGGACGAAGCCGCCCCGCGGCCCGCACCCGATCTCGAGGACCCGGGCTGGCGCGGCCGGGAGCCAGGCGTGTACGAACGGCCAGTTCGCGGCCAGCCAGCGCTCATCGGAGGTCACGCTGATAGACCCTACGCCGCCGGCCAGGGCAGCCGCAGACCAGCGCAAGCCACTGCTCACCCCGCCACGTCACGATGCGTATAAGAACTCCGTCGTCACATCCGGCCGACCGGAGATCCATCCATACCGCCGAATCGGCGCTTGAGGGCCGTCAGGTGCGAGCGTCAGGCCGGGCAGCCATATCAATTATTAGTGCGCAGCCCGTGCCCCAGCTCGGAAGGTGGGACTGGCCTGGCGGATGAGCAGTTGGTGTGTAAGTGGAGCGACCAGCTTGGCAGGCGGCAGCGTGATTATGACAAGGCTGCGGTTATGCGCGGGGCGGAGTTCCGGTTCTTCTGATCATCGATTTGGTCGAACGCACCTGCACGCTGGTCACCGAGCCCGAGGGTGGCGATTATTCGATCCGGCGGATCGTCAAGTTCGGCGAGCCGTTGCTCATCCCGCCGATAAGGCCGTCGTGGAACTCCGTACCGAGGGTTCTGATGACCCCGGTCCTCGACACTGAGAATCCTGGCGGCTGACCGTACCAGGTCAGGGCAGGGTGACCCAGGCGCCGGTCATCGGTGGGCCGATGACGCAGCCGTCGCAGGCGAGGATTTCGGCGAGCAGGCGGTCGGCGAGCGTGGCCGGATCCACCTCGGCCGCAGTGGTCACTCCCAGCCGTTCCATCAGCGGGATCACTCCCGACACGACGTTGGCCCAGCCCCAGGCCGGGGCGTCTGGGCCGCCCCCGGCGAATGTCTCAACCAGCAGGCGCGGCCCCGGCAGCCCGGCGGCGCGGAATGCCGTGAACAACGCCGGGCCCATGCGCGAGGTGACGCCGGCCTTCTCCAGCGTCTCCAGGAGCCACCCGCGGACCTGAGCCCACAGCGGTGGCTGTGGGCTAGCCCACAGGTAGTTCAGGTCGGCTTCGTGCAGGCAGACCAGCCCGCCAGGCCGGACTCGGGCGGCGGCCTGGCGGAGCGCCGCGACCGGATCCGGGAGGTACATCAGGACCAGGCGGCCGACCACGGCGTCGAACCCGTCCTCGACCCCCTCCAGGGTCTGCACGTCGCCCACCCGGAACTCGACATTGGCCGCATCGGTCCTGCGCCGGGCGAGCGTGACCGCGGCGGGGTCTCGCTCGATGCCCACTACGGAACCACGCGGCCCGACCAGTCCGGCGGCAAGCCGGGCCACATTGCCCGCACCGCTGCCAAGGTCGAGCACCCGCATGCCCGGTTCCAGCCCTGCCTGCTGCAGCAGCCGGGCGGTGAGCGGATCGAAGAGCGCTCCCTGGGCTATCAGGCGTTCGTCCTCGGCGGCTCGGTCCGCGAATGGGTAATTCATCAGTGATTCCTCCGTTAGGGTGCAGTACCTCAAGCATCAAGGCGAACCGCCACTGCCGCCTGCGTTGTCTTTGCTTGTGCACCGTCAGGAGGGCTGTTCATGCTTCTCCGGGCTGCACGAGGCCGGTTTCGTAGGCGAAGATGACGGCGTGCACGCGGTCGGCCAGGTTCAGTTTCATCAGCACGCGGGCGACGTGTGTCTTGACCGTGGCGTCGCTGATGATCAGCTGATCGGCGATCTGGCTGTTGGACAGGCCCCGGGCCAGCAGGGTGAGGACCTCGTGCTCGCGCGCGGTGAGCTCGCCCAGGCCGGGCGGCGGCGTGCGGGACCGGACCGGCCTACGGGCGAACTCCTGGATGACCTTGCGCGTGATGGAGGGCGCCAGCAGCGCATCCCCGCCGGCGACGATCCGGGTGGCGGCGAGCAGCTGATCGGGCGGTGAGTCCTTGAGCAGGAAGCCGCTCGCCCCGGCGTGCAGCGCCTGGTAGACGTATTCGTCCAGGTCGAAGGTGGTGAGGATGAGGACGCGGGTCAGCGCGGGGTCACCGCGCAGCAGCTGGCGGGTGGCCTCGAGTCCGTCCATGTCGGGCATCCGGATGTCCATCAGCACTACGTCGGGCTGGTGCAGGCGGGCCGCGGCGATCGCCTCGAGGCCATCGCTGGCTTCGGCCAGAACGGTGATGTCGTCCTCGGCTTCGAGGATCTTGCGGAAGCCGGCCCGGACCAGTTGCTGGTCATCGGCGATCACCACCCGGATCGTCATGTCGGCGTCCTTCCCGCCGGCAGCCGGGCGTGCACGGTGAACCCGGCGTCGCCGCGGCCGGCGTCCAGCGTCCCGCCGTAGAGCGAGACGCGTTCGCGCATTCCGGCCAGGCCGTTCCCGGTGCCGTCGGCTTGCGCCGTCCCGCCCCGGCCGTCGTCGGTGATCTCCAGGTCCAGCTCATGGGGGCGGTACCGGATGCTGACCTGGGCCTTCGCCGGCCCGGCGTGCCGGAGTGAGTTGGTCAGGGCCTCCTGGATGATCCGGTAGGCGGTCAGATCCACGCCGGGCGCGATGCCGGCAGGCTCGCCTTCGACGCGCAGCTCAGTCGGCAGCCCGGCCTCCCGCATCTGCTCGATGAGCACGCCGACCCGTGCCAGTCCCGGCACCGGGGCCAGGGCGGGCTCGTCGTCCGGGCGCCGCAGGATGCCGAGCAGCCGGCGCAGTTCGGCCAGCGCTTCGCGGCCCGCGGTCTCGATCGACTGGAGCGACTCCCGCACCTCCTCATCCGCGGAATCGAGGGTGTGCCGGGCCGCTCCCGCCTGGATGACCATCACGCTGACGCTGTGCGAGATCACGTCGTGCAGTTCCCGCGCGATCCTGGACCGTTCCTCCACGACCGCCCACTGGGCCTTCTCGGCGTGCTCCAGCTGCAAGCGATCGGCGTGGGCCTGCAACTCAGCCACCCGCAGCAGCCGCTGCCGGAACAACAGCCCCATGATCCAGAAGATGCCCGCGGCCACCCAGAAGCCGTAGTCGGTCCCGTCCCCGCTGACCGAGCCGTAGACCACGGCACCACCCAGGACAGCCGCCAGGATCAACCCGCCGGCCAGGATGCGCCGACCCTGCGCGTACGCGCCGAACGAGAAAACGGCCAGCAGCACCGCCAGGAACGCCGCAGCCGGACCCTGCCCGTTCACCAGCTGGCTAGCCAGCACGCCGGATCCGACGTTAGCCGCCAGAATCACCGTCAGGACGGCAAGGGGTGCCCGCCGCCGCCAGGCCAGCGGCATCCCGATCAGGACTGCGAGGATCATCAGGCCGGCCAGCCGGCAGGCCCCGCCATGCCTGGCCGGAGCCCACAGCTCGATCCACGTCGCCATGGTCGCGGCCACGCCGATGGCCCCATCCAGCCATGGGCTGGCGGACAGGCTCCTGAGCCGTTCGGCCGTCATGCCCGCACTGTAACCACCTGGGAACCGCCAGCACATCCCCCGCACGGCCGACGGCCTCGTCCTCTTCCATCACCCGAACGGGCGACCGCGTCCAGCCAGCCAGCCGGCTGGACGGCCGGCCCGGAAACCGCCCGCGCTGGTGACGACAAACCCCCGCCGCGCCAGCCACCGTTGAGCTGTCACGCCCAGCGCGGCAGAGCGGTATTTCCCGCCGCCGATGAGAAAGAAGGACCAGATGAAACCATCCCGGCTCGCCCGGACCGCCGCGCCGCTCATCGCTCTAAGCGTGGCTGCCTGCGGCACCGCCAGCAGCACCCAGCCGCCCAAGGCCGCCGGCTCCACCCGGGCCACGGTGGCTGCCGCCTCCGCTACGCCCACAGCTGCCGCGGCCGCGCAGTTCGCGGCAGCAGCCGACCGGATTTGCGCCATCCAGAACCAGCGGGAAACCGCGCTGGGACCCGGGCTGATCAATGCCGACATCGTGCCCGTCACGCGCCTGCCGAAGGCAGCGGCCTACCTGGAGAAGATCATCGCTATCAAGAACCACGGGCTCCCTGCGCTGCGTCAGCTGGCCGCTACCGGTCCTGCCGCGGACCTGGCCGCCCGTCAGGCGTACGTCCGGGACTTCCAGAAGGTGACCGCCGATTACCAGGACGCGGCTCGGGCGGCCCTGGCGGGCAACCTGACCGCGTTCCGGGCCGACTTCGGCAGGGTCGCACCACACGGCTACCCCACCGGCCCGGACCAGGTAGCACTAGACCACGCCACCACCGCCTTCCCCTTCAAGGCCTGCGGCAAGTTCCCCGGGCTGTAACCCTTATCAAATGGACCACCGCGCGTCGCGAGCGCAGCGCCAGACCGACCGCCCTTTGGCGCGGCCGTCCCCGCGGACCCGGCGGCTGAACCGGACAGGTTGGTCTGCGTGACCTCCGGTACTCAACGACAAGTTCAGAGCCCGGCGCGGCACCGGCGTCCTCAACGGCAAGCGCCGACCCGGGGGAACGGACATGAAGAACCTGCGGCTTTGACCGCAGTGCTGCGCTGGCCGCTAGGCTCGCCGCCTGCTCATCATCGAGCCGTACGTGTGGTGATGATCGGGCCTTCGGCGACAGTGGAACCAGCCGACAGCCGGGGCTCCCCGGCCAGTTCCAAGAAGGCAGGAGAACCAGATCATGACCGCTGAGGCACGCAGCGCCCCGGCAGGGTCGCCTGCTGCGGTGGCGCATCCCCGGCAGCACTGGCGCAGCGGGGCACGCCAGCCGCAGTTCCCGCGCACTTAAGCGAACGGGCGCTGACCCGGTGCGCGATGACCCGCTGGTCACTGACCTGGTGGCCCGCGCCACAAAGGCCGACGAACAGGCCCGGGACGCGCTCGTCGAGCGGTACGCCCCGCTGATCTGGTCGATCTGCCGCGGGCACCGGCTCGGCAACGCCGACGCCGAAGACGTCGGCCAGAGCGTCTGGCTGCAGCTGGTACAAGAGCGCAGTAGGCAAGGTCCGCGATCCAGCCACGCTCCCGGGCTGGCTGGCCACCGAGACCCGGCGGGAGTGCCTGCGCGTCCTGCGCGCGGCGCGGGCACCGCTGACGGCCGGGCATGTGCTGGACGCCGGATTTCACCCGGACGAGCAGGCCGGGACGGCCGAGCAGGAGCTGCTGCTGGCCGAGCGCCGCGCGGCGCTGCGCGAGACGTTCCTGGACCTGCCGTCATCCGGCCAGCGGCTGATCGTACTGCTGATCGCGGACCTGCCCGTGTCGTACGCCGAGATCAGGCACTGCGGAGCCCACCACCCGATGGAGCCAGGTCGAGGCCGAAGAAGCGGATCCCTCCCCCAACGTGTGGCGGACATCGCTTCCGAACTGCGGAGAACGCAAGAGCAGTCACCATGACGCTTGATCGTCTGATCGCCGCTCGCGCCGAGGCGCTCTTTCCATCAGGGCTGCCTGGCCAAGACGTGCTCGCGCGGAATACGGGCCAGCATGCAGCATCACTGGTGGTCACCGGGGCAGTGGTCCCGCAGGCCGCCGTCATACCTGCCGCGGTCTGCCGCATATGTCCGGCTGCTGGGACTTCGCCCGCATTCGCCAAAAGACCACAGGCGGCGAAGGAATGGTCTGGTCAGTCCCAATACCGTGGCCACCCACGCCGATCATGACGTGCCAGATCGACCTGTTCTGCACCGCCCAGCTGACGGACGCCGAAACTTACGCAGCCGCTCCGATCGGCGGTTCGCGTGCACGTCGTCATGATGACGTTTCACTCACCGTGACCGCAAACGGTCTGCTTCATCGCGTTTCGCGAGGTCGTACGGGACCCGGCGCACGTGATCGCCAGGCGCGGGGACAGGATGGCTACATGGAGATACAGGGGTTCGCTGACGGGCGGTTCGGCCCGGTAAGGCAGTGTTTCGCCGAGATCCTCGCCGCGCAGCCGGGCACCGGCGCGGCGTTCGCCGCGTGGTGCGACGGTCGCCTGGTGGCTGACCTGTGGGGCGGTTATGCCAACCTGGGACGGCGCCGGTTGTGGGAGGCGGACAGCCTGGTCCAGCCGTACTCGGTCAGCAAGCCGTTCGCCGCGGTGTGCGCGCTGCGACTGGTCCAGGCCGGGCGGCTCGAGCTGGACGCGCCGGTGCAGCGGTACTGGCCTGGGTTCCGCGCTCCGGCTACGGTGCGTCAAGTGCTGTCGCATCAGGCCGGGGTGGTGATGCTGGACCGGCAGGTGCCCACCGAGGCGTTCTATGACTGGGACTGGCTGTGCGCCCTGCTGGCGGCGCAGCAGCCAGCATGGGAGCCCGGGACCGCGCACGGCGAATCGGCGCTGTTCTACGGGCACCTGGTCGGGGAACTGGTCCGCCGGGTAGACGGGCGCGGCGTCGGCCGGTTCTTGCGGGAGGAGATCTGCGGGCCGGCCGGGCTGGACTTCGCCTTCGGCCTGTGCCCGGCGCAGCAGGCCCGGGCGGTGGACCTGACCGGCCTAGACGACGCGTTCCGGGCGGGCAACGCGGCCGGCCGCCCGGCCCTGTACCGGCTGGCCGTAGCCAACCCGCCCGGCGCGCAGGACGGCGCCGTGATCAACAGCGCCGCCTGGCGGGCCGCGGAGATCCCCGCCGTCAACGGCCACGGAACCGCGGCCGCGGTGGCCGGCTTCTACCACACCCTGGCCGCGGGCAGCCTGCTCAGCCCTGGGATGCTCGCCGAGGCGGTCACCCCGCAGTGCACCGGGCCGGACCGGGTGTTCGGCGACGACAACGCCTGGGGGCTTGGCTTCGGGATCAGCGACGACGGTTACGGGATGGGAGGGCTGGGCGGAAATTACGGGGGCGCGAGCACGGCCGGGGGCTATACGGTCGGCTTCGTGACCGGCAGCGTCGGTAGCCACGACCGGGTGGACATGCTGGAGAACACGCTGCGGGAATGCCTGGGGCTGGCGCCCAGCCCGGCCACCGGCGACCCGCCTCCGGGCAGCTGAGGGCACGCCGCCCTCTGCAGCTGCGCCGGCAAGCGCACTTCGGCACGTAGATCATCTAGTTATGCGCGCTCAGGATCGCCAAGAGCCCGCGCCTGAGAACCGTCCAGATCGGGCGGATATTTCTCGGCAGGCCGCGAGCTCGGCGGAATACAGAGCGTGACACAGGAAATGGCGCGCCTCGGATACGGATCGCCGACTCGATCGCGGGCGTGGACTCGTAGAACTGTCGCAGCCGAGCGCGCGGATTAATCCTTCTGGCGTGTCATGGCTCCGACTCCCATTGACCGGTAAGAAGAGCTGGAAATCCAGCGGAGGCTGAGCCGCGAGTATGGACGCTTCATCTGCTGGGGTCTCCATCTTGGGCGGGATCCGGCCGGCCCGTGATCAGCCCGTGCGCGCTGACGTCGGGTGGCGCCGGCGCTCGCCGGAGCGTTACCGGCGGCCGCCCTGGTTGGCGGCTGGCGGGTTGCCTGTGCTGGGGATCGGAGCGGCGGTGGTGTGTGCCTTGGGCCGGGTGGCCTGGGCGCTGAGGCGGTCGATGATGGCGCGGGTGGCGTCGGCTGATGCGCGGCCTGCTTCGGGGAGGGTGAGCCCGTACTGGTCGGCCAGCACGACACCGGCGTCGGCGCTGGCGAGCAGGGACACGACCGCGATGGCGCGGCGGGTTTCGGCCTGCCCGGCCCCGATACCCTCGAGCACGGTCCTGATGGCCTCCAGACGGCTGGCCCGGCGGCGGGCCCGGATCTGTGGTCCGATGCTGCTGGTGACCAGGGCGCGCAGCAGCGGCAGCTGGCCTTCGGACCCGCGGTAGACCGCCGTGACCAGGTCCGGCAGCTCGGCGGGTGTGGTCGGCAGCGGGGGCGGCTGCGGGAACAGCCGCGCTTCCACCTCGGCGGCGACCGCGGCGAGCTGGGCGTTGGCATCGGGGAAGTAGTGGTGCACGGTCCTGATCGACACGCCCGCGGCCCGGGCGGCCGCCGCCGGGGACAGCCCCGCCCGGCCGGGATCACCGAGCTGCGCGATGAGCGCGTCGATGATCGCCTGCTTGGTGTGCTGGCGGCGGGCCTGCCGGGCGGGACTGTGGTAGGGCCTGGTGGCGGTCATCGGGCCGGCAGCACCTCCAGGCCGTGGCGCGCCGCCACGGCCAGCACCGTGCCCATGTCCGGGGGCAGCGTGGTCACCTCGGCGTCCAGCTGCTCGAAGAACTCCCGCGCCGGACCGGGCCCGGTGATGGTCAGGAAGCGGCAGCCAGGGCTGCCGTTGCGGTAGGCGTGCACCTGGCCTGGCGGGATGCACGCGCACGTGCCGGCCTTGGCCTGGTGCCAGGCCTGGCCGTCGAAGACCTCCAGCGTCCCGTCGAGCACCACGTAGAACTCCTCCCAGGGGTGGCGGTGCGGCGGCGGCCCGACCTGCTCGGGCCCGGTGGTCTCGAAGATCTCGATGCTGAGCCCGTGCCCGGGCGGCGTCAGCGGGCGCAGCCGCTCGCCGAGGACGTTGAGCGGCTGGCTGCCGGCAGCGGTGGTGATGGTGACAGTCATGGCATCCTCCGCGGTCCCCGTATTCGTTTCATCATGCTGCAGTGAAATAGGAGTGTCAACCCCGCCGTGGCACAAGCCGGCACCTAGCCAGTGATCAGCCCGTACGGCCCGCCCGTCTATCGAACCGCCAACAAGCCGAACGTCCCATCACTCATTGCCGCGCCTTCGCCTGGCCATCGCCATCGCCATGTCCCGGCTTTGCATGGGAGGTACGGCTACCCAGAAAGGCACGGGTGCCTGCCTGCGTGGACCGCGCGTCACGGCGGCTCGGTGTCCTCGGCTCAGCGTGGTGTGGTGGCGGGGTCCGCGCGCTTGCGGATGCGGCACCGCTGTGAGCGGTGCGGCACCGATCCGCTGATCGGGTCGGTCACGTCGTCGGGGATGAGCAGGTTGACGTTCGCGCCTTCTGGGCCGAAGGGGTCATAGCCGGGCGCTGGGAGCTGCTGGCATTCCTGCCACCAGCCGTACTGGGTGGCGACCACGGTGGGGTCGAGCGATGCGCTGAGCTTGGCCGTGACCGTGACCGCGCCGGCCGGTGTCTCCAGGAGCACCCAGTCACCGTCGCCGATGCCCGAGGCCCCGGCGGTGGCGGGGTGGATCTCGAGGAACGGCTCCGGCGCCTGGCGTCGCAGCCGCGGCACGTTGCGGTGCCCGTCGTCGCAGTATTGCACCAGCCGGGCGAAGGTGAGCGTGAGCGGGTAGTCCTCATCGGCGCCTGGCAGACAGGAATCCGCCGCCGGGTCCCAGACCTCGGGCAGCGGCGGGTGGCCAGCCCGGGCGAAAGTGGTCGAGTAGATCTCCAGCTTGCCGGTCGGGGTCGCGAAGCCGCGAGGCTGGCCGGTGGCCGGATCGATGTCGGCGTATTTGCGGTAGCGGGTCTGGCCGGGGGCCCGCACGCCGACCGGATGGTCCCGCAGCTCGGAGACGCTGAGCCCCGACGGGGCCAGCTGGTGGTCGAAGGCGGCCTGGATGTCTCCGCCGAAGAACTCCCCGGCCAGGCCGAGCCGCCGGGCCAGGTCGAAGATGATCTCCAGGTCGGGCCGGGCCTGGTGGATGGGCGGGACCACGGCCGGGCGGTATTGCGCCCAGGTGCCGGTGTGCTCCGCGAGGGCGTACGGCGGCGGGGAAGGCAGGACGGCCGGGCTCTCCCAGCAGCTGGCCGCGGGCAGGAGAAGGTCGGCCAGGGAGCCGCTGGGGTTGGCGAACAGGTCGACGTGGACGTAGAAGCCGAGGGCCTGCAGGGCCTGCCGGCCGAGCAGCGGGTTCGCGTGCGCGAGCAGCGGGTCGGTGCCGAACGCCACCAGGGCCCGCACTGGGTAGGGCTGCCCGGTCAGGATGGCCCGGTACACGTCGGCCGCCCGGACCAGCCCGGGAACCCCGGCCGGGCCCAGCGGGCGCTCGGCGTAGCCGAGGCGGCGGGACGCCTGCCCGGGCGGCAGCAGCTGATGCCCGGTGACCGGGCTGGCGGGGGTGGCGGCGAACAGGACGTTGCTGCCGCGCCGATCGAACTGGCCGGTCAGGGCGTAGAACACGCTGATCGCCCGGTTGGTCTGCACGGCATCGGAGCGCTGCTCCAGCCCGGCCCACGTGTAGTAGCAAGACGGCCGCTCGCCGGCGAACAGCCGCGCCGCCCGGCGGACCTGGCCGGCCGGCACCCCGGTGATGGGCTCGGACCGCTCCGGGGCGTACCGGGCCGCCAGCTCCCCGAGCAGGTCCAGAGCGGGCCGGCCGCTGACGGTCTCCCCGTCGGTGAGGGTGACGCGGTAGGTCCCACGCAGCGCGGGCTCGACCAGGTCCCGGCCGTATCCGCCGGCGGACCGGTAGCCGGCCGGGCCGCCGCGGTGGCGGTCCCAGACGAGGTAGCTGTCCGGGTCCGGCCCGGGCAGCAGCTGCCCGGTGTCCTCCCGCACCAAGAACGGGGCGTTGGTCCAGTCGCGGACGAAGCCCTCGTCGTGACGGCACTCCTGGAGCAGGACGTGGATCATGGCCAGGGCCAGCGCCCCGTCGGCGCCCAGCCGGACCCGCAGCCACAGGTCGGCCTTGTCCGCGAGTGCCGTCCTGCGCGGGTCGATGACGATCAGCCTGGCGCCGCGCGCGGTGGCCTGGCCGATCCGCATTCCCATGGCGGGCCAGGCCGCCCGGGGGTTAAACCCCCACAGCAAGATGCAGCGGGCATGCTCGTAGTCCGGCGGGGGCGTGCCCGTCCCGTAGGTGTAGGCCGCGGCCCAGTCCCGGTGCCACTGGCAGATGTGGGTGCTGGCCACGACGTTGGGGCTGCCGAACGCGTTGGCCAGCCGCCAGGCCCAGGGCATGAAGTCGACGGCCGCGCTGCCCGCCGGGGTGGCGACCGGGAATACCACCGCCTCGGGCCCGTGCCGGGCCCTGATCTCCAGCAGCCGCGACGCGGTCATCGCCAGCGCCTCGTCCCACGAGATCCGGGCCCAGCCAGGGTCGGGATCGCCCTTGGGCCGCGTGCGCACCATGGGATGCTGCAAGCGGTCCGGGGCATAGACGATCTCGGGCGCCGCCGTTCCCTTCACGCAGATGAACCCGTTCGGGTGCTCCGGATCCGGGGTCACCTTCGTCAGCACACCGTCGCTCACGGTGGCCACCACCCCGCAGCGGGACACGCACATCGCGCAGTAGGTATGAATCTGCTCGATAGCCATGGACCCCCTAACGTGAGCTGGCAATGAACCCGGGGGCTAAGCCAAGTCAAGCTCATTCCGCGGCAGATGCCCAGTCAGCCGCCAGCTGCCACGTCGGCGGCCGTTCGTTTGGTAACTGATTCTTGCTCGCCATCAGGGGCCCTTCCAGCAGCTCTTGCAGGGCTAGGCGTATGCCGGTCTCGGGCAGGTCCGGGAAGGCCCGCCGGGTCGGGGCGGCGTCGAAGGTCATATCGAGGGTGTCCATGGCCAGCGCGGCGCGGGCCTGGCGGGCCAGCGCGGGCTTGATGCCGGCGGCCAGCCAGGCCGTGGCGTGCAGGGCCGGGCGCGGGATGTGCCGGACCGCCCCGCGGCGCCCCGTGGTTTCCTGCACGATGGCGGCGAACTGGTTGAAGGTCAGGTTGTCCGGGCCGCCGAGGGCGAGGACGTGGCCGCGCAGGCCGGGATCGGTGACCGCCCGTGCGGTGAGGGCGGCGACGTCGCCGGCGGAGACGAAGTTGACCGGGTTGTCGCCGCGGCCGAACACCGGGATCTTCCCCGAGGCGCGCAGCGGCTGGCTCATGACCGTGGCCCAGGTCTCCATGAAGGCCGTGGCCCGCACGACGGTCCAGCCGATGCCGCTGGCGCGCAGCGTTTCCTCGGCGGCGTGCTTGGCCCGGAACAATCCGATGGGGTGACCGGGCGACGCGCCCACCACCGAGACCAGGACGAGCGCCGCGCCAGCACTGGCAGCGGCGTTAATCAGGTTCGTGTTCCCGGCCCGGTCCACCGAAGCCGGCGACACGCCATCGGACCCGGCGAAGCCGTGCACGGCCGAAACCACCGTGTCCGCGCCGCGCACGACCTCGCCTATTCGGACGGTGTCACGCACGTCACCGCGCACGATGTCCACGCCGGGACCGGCCAGGTGACGGGCCCGGGCCGGGTCGCGGGTCAGCACCCGCACCGCCAGGCCCGCCCCGGCCAGGCGCGGGACCAGACGGGTGCCGAGCGTACCGGTGCCCCCGGCGACGAGGATCACCGGCGGGCCCCGGTCGCAGGCCCGGTCCCCGTCCCGGTGTGCCGGGCCACCGCCTCGTTGACGTCCGGTCCTCCGGCCTGCACCGGTTCCAGGTAGAACCGGGCCCACGAAAAGAGCCCGTCGTGGACGCCGAACACGATCACTCCGGCCATCTGGTGCACGCTGCGGTCGTGGCGGGTGCCGGTCATTTCCCACTCCGACCACACCACACCGGGGTCCGCGCATGATCGCAGCACCCGGACGGTGATGTCGGGCACGAAGGTGAAAATCTGCTCCCAGTTACGCCGCACCTGATCGCGGCCGGTAAACCCCTGGGCCGGGTGGGCCGGGGTCTGGTTGCGGTAGCCAGGGGCGAAGCAGCCGGCCAGCGCGTCGAGGTCGTGACCGTTCACCGCGCCCGCCAGCCGCTCCAGCAGCGCTACGCACGTCTTCGGTGAGTCGCCCACCGCCGCCTCCACATTTGATACACTTCTATGGAACGGTTACATGACTATGGAACGAAAATCTCCCGCTGTCAACACCCGGCGGCGCTATGACTCCAGCGGCCGCCGCGAACGGGCCCGGCAGGCCCGCGACCAGATCGCCGGCATCGCCGAGGACATGTTCCTGTCCCGCGGCTACGCCGCCACCACCGTGGCCGCCATCGCCGCGCAGGCGCGGGTCTCGGTCGAGACCATCTACAAGAGTTTTGGCGGCAAACCCGGGCTGGTCCGGGCCATCGTCGGCAAAGGCCTGGCCGGAGCCGGCCCGGTACCCGCCGAACAGCGATCCGACCAGATCCGCGACACCGAACCGGACCCCCGGCAGATCCTCACCGCCTGGGGCGCCTTCATCACCGAGATTGCGCCCAGAACCGCTCCGATCCTCCTGCTGGCGCGCGACGCCGCCGCCAGCGACCCCGAGCTTGCCGTCCTCCTGGCCGAGGTCAGCGCCGCCCGCCTGGAGCGGATGACGGTCAACGCCCGCGCCCTGTCCGAGGCCGGCCATCTCCGGCCCGCCATCACCGTGGCACAGGCCGCCGACATCTTGTGGACCTACAGCTCCCCGGAACTGTATGAGTTGCTCGTGCTCGGCCGCGGGTGGCCACCGGAACACTACGGCCGTTTCACGGCACAGGCTATGATCGCCGCCCTCCTCCCGCCCACTGCAGCCGGACCCGACCCGCCAGCCGACAGCCCGGTACCAGGCAAACAGCACTCCCGCCCAGATCAGCCAGATCTGCAGCGCCAGGCTCGCTGACCGAAACGAGCCAAGAGCAGCGCAGATCGGCGGTTCGCGTTCGTCCTGGCGTCACCTTGCGTGATCGCCGTGTCGTGGGGCAGCCCCGCCCAGCGGGCGTAACCGCCGTGCTGAGCTGCCCCAGCGAGGTATGCCGCTACCGGGCTGCGCCCGCTACGTAAGCGGCGACGATGTAAGTAGCATGCCGGTCCAGGCTGCCGCGCGCCCGGTCGTATCGAATCGTGGTACGCGGGTCGGCGTGCGACGCGGCTTCCTGCACGTCACGCAATGGGACCCCGGCATCAAAACTGGTAGAGAGCAATATTCCAACCCTGTCGAATACCTCAGCCGGAGCGGGGGCGGGGATGCTATTCACCCGGTTGGTGATCACGGGTGCGGGCCAGGTCAGCAGCGTAGCGGTTCCAGTCGGCTCCGGCCTCGTGCATCCATCTGACGGCGGTTCCGGGCTGTAGCCCGAGGATGTCGGCGAGCACGGCGGCGGGCAGCTGGGCGGCGAGTCCGGTGAGCGCTGCCCGGCGTCCTGCCTGGACCGGGATGCCGAGGGCGCGGAGCCGCCCGGCGAGGCGTGCTGGGGTGATCGGCTGGCCGGGCAGCAGCCCGGGGAATAGCCACTGGCTGGTGGCGGGTGAGCCGGTGCCGGTGTTCGGCTTGCCGTCGGTGATGAGGGTGAGCAGCAGCGAGCCCAGGGTGCCGGGGACGGGGACCTCGTGCCGGCCGAGCTGCACGCAGACGCCGTCATCGTGGCGGGTGACCTGGCTGGTGGTCATGGCTGCGACGCGTGTCATGTTCTGGCCGAAGAGCAGGACCAGGCAGCCTGCGACCCGGTCGGTGACCTGGATGCTGTCATCGTGGAGCAGCCGGGCCACCATGTCCCAGCGCTGGCTGTCATCGATCGCGGTTCCGGGGCGCCGTGGCGGGCGGGGGATGTCGAACGGGTGGCAGTGTCCCTGGCGGGCGGCCCAGGCCAGGAAGTCGCGGACGTCGGCGGCGCCGGGGCTGGCCGTCAGCCAGTCCTCGATGTCGGCCTGGCGGCAGGCGGGCAGGGTGAGGCCGCGCGCGCGGAGCCAGCCGAGGAACCGTGCAGCTGTGCTGATCGTGTTCCGGGCGCGGGCGGTGTAGGTCTGCGGGCGCCGCCTGGTCCCGGAGGCGCGGCGGAGCCGCGGCATGACCTGCCAGGTGGCGAAGGCGCGGATGAGCCGGCGGTGTTCCGGGACGGTCATCGAGGCCAGCAGCCCGGCGAGCCACTGCTCGGCCCGGGCGAGTTCTTCATCGCGGGGTGGCAGGGCTCCGCCTGCGACGAGGATCTGCCGCAGGTAGCCGGCAGCCCGGGGCCTTGGGTGCTGATCGAGCGCTTCGTGAGTGGCGGCGATCTGGCCGGCGGCGAGGCCGGCGAGGATGGCGGCGCCAGCCCCGGCTCGCAGCCAGTTCAGCGCCGTGCGCGGGTTGCGTGCCGAGCAGATCGCCGTCAGCACGGAGGCCAGTTCGCCGGGGACCTGCCCGGTTCCGCCGGATAGCAGCGCGGCGGCGCGTCGTTGCAGGCTGCACCGGCAGCAGCGGCCCTTGTCATAGAGCTTGTCCTCGATGCCGCAGTCAGCGCATCTGCACATGGGCTCAAGCCCGGCGCAGGTAGCGCAGGTGGTCGCCGCGGGGCCAGGCGGCGCCACCAGCCGCCGCAGCTCGCCGCAGCCAGAGCATGAGCCGCGCTGGCGCAGCGCGGCGGTGTAGCACGGGTCGCAGACCGGGCCCTCGGGCCAGCGGGCCTGCGGCGGGCGGTCCTGGCCGCAGCGGGCGCAGCGGGCGGTGGCCCGCGGCGAGCACGACGGGCAGACCGGACGGTCGCTGCGGGCGAAGTTGCATGCCCGGTATTTGCCGCACACGCCGCAGACGGCGGCGGGCAGCCGGTAGCAGCCGGCGCAGATGTCCGGCGCGCCGCCGCGGGCCCGCACCGCGATCGAGGCGGTCTGGCCGCATATCCCGCACCGGCGGTGCCCGCGGTCGTGGCGGCGGCACCGCTCGCAGATCCGCTGCCCGGCGGCGTCGCGGGAGGTGACCGGCTTGACCGCGCCGCAGTGCGCGCAGGCCGCCGTGATCCGGCGGGCGGTGCACGGCTTGCACATTCCCCCGCCGGGTGTGCGGTATAGCGGGATCCCGGCCCGGGCGCAGCGCGCGCACGCGGGCACGGTCAAGGTCGCTGACCCGCGGGCGATCAGCTCGGCGGCCAGCCGCCCGGCCACCGGCGGTGCGCCGTGCCGCAGCATGCCGGGATCGGCGGCCAGCGCCGAGGCCAGCTCTCGCAGCACGGCCGGGCTGGTGGCCACGGCATCCACCGCGGCGGCGGCCTCGCTGGCGGGCAGCGAGGCGTCCGCCGCGATCACATGCCGGATCAGCGCATCCCGGCGGCAGGCAGCACACGGCCGCCGCGGGCCGGACAGCCGGTGGCCGGCCGGGCAGCGGGCCATCACTGCCCTGCCGGGCCGGGGACCACCCGGGCCCGCACGGGCCGGGGCCGCTGCCCGGGCGGGGGTTCCGGCGCCGGGCTGGCGGCAGATGATGCGACGGGCTCGATGATGTCACCGGGCTGGCAGCCCAAGATGTCGCACAAGGCGGCCAGCGTGGCCAGGCTCAGCCGCTCCGGGACGCCGGTGACCAGCCGCCAGACCTGCTCGCGTGACAAGGTGATGCCGCGGTCGGCCAGCAGCTGCCGCAGGTCGCTGGTGGCGTAGATGTCCCGCTCGGCCATTAGCCGCCGCAGGTGCCAGCGGTAGCCGGTCTTCTTCGTCACCGCGTGCCGTCGCCTTCCTCATAGGCCAGCGCGAGCGCGGACCGGAGCATCCGGTTGCGCGCGTCCTGCCCGATGGTCGTGTAGGTAGCCGTGGTCGACGCCCAGGAATGACCCGCCTGGAGCTGCACGAACAGCGGGTCGGCCCCATCTTCGATCAGGTGCGAGATATACGAGTGACGCAGGCAGTGCACCGACAGCTCGCGCGGCAGCGACGCAGCCGCCCGCCAGGCTGCGAACCGGTCATCGATCTGGCGGGGCGAGATCCGCCCCTTCCGCTCGGTCAGCCACAGCGCCGGATGGCTCCCGCACCCGAACCGGGGCCGCACGTCGGCGAGGTACTGCGCCAGCGCCTGGGCCGCCCACGGCATCACGGTGGCCACCGCCCGCCGCCGCGGCGGGCTGCCCCGCATGGCCTTGCCGTACCGGACCTGGCACACCCCCAGCCGGCCCAGCCCGGGAGCGGCGGGGTTGGCCGTGAAGTCGGCCACGTCCAGCATCGCCGCCTCCCGGCGCCGCAGCCCCCACCCGTAGACCACCTTGAACAGCGTCACGTCCCGGAACGCGGACAGCCAGCCCTTGCGCCGCGAGCCCGCCGCCTTCTCCACGTGCGCATCGGCGGCGTCGAAGAACGCCTGCAGCTCGGCCCGGGTCAGCGGCCGGCGCTCCGGCCGGCCCTCATAATCACAGGCGTGAACAGCGGCGTTGCCCTCATGAACCACCTGGACCGGGCGGGCGCCGGCCAGCTGCTCGCACTCGGCCACCCACCCGTAACGCGGATCGCAGGCAAAATCCAGGAAGACCGCCAGCGCCCCCTCATATGACCGGATCGTCGAATGCGCCCAGCCGCCCGAGGCAACCCACGCCTCCGCCTGCGCCGGCGTCCACTGCCACGGCCACGCCCCGGTGAACGCCTGGAACCGGCGGACCAGGCGGACCCGGCCCTCGATCAGCGGCCCGCTCAGCCGCCGCGCCGCCTGCTGCCGGCGCCAGCCCTCCAGCATCGCCTCGAACAACGCCGGTTCCGGCCGCAGCGGCGTCGCGCCATCGACCAGCACCAGCGCCGCCGAGCCCGCGGATCTCCGGGTCCCAGCCACAGCACCCCCCAAGCACAGGCATCAGATGCAACAAGCAAAGCATCAGACGCAACAGGATCAGATGCCACATCCTGACACCAGATGCAACGCGGGTGGCGAACCACCAGGTCACCCGCGTGTCGCGACCCCAAGCCATCCGGTCACGGCGATACAGCCTCCACGCTGCGGCCCAGGCAGCAGGCATTCACCTGATCAGAAGAATGTTGCATCTAATGCAACTCCGCTCACTTGCGCGGCGGTGATGAACGCATGTCTGAGGGTGTGGGGCGTGACGGTCTTGCCGATCCGGGCGCGGCGGGCGGTCTTGCGGACGATCCGCCCGGCACCGTGCCGGTCCAGCCGCCGCCCGTCCGCGGCCAGGAACACCGGCCCGCCGGTGCGCTCGCCGATGGCCAGGTCCATCGCCCGGGCCGTCCGCGGCGCCAGCGGGATGGTAACCACCTTGCCGCCCTTACGAGTGATCGTCAGGGTCCGGTGGCCCCGTTCCAGGCCCAGGTGCTCGATATCGGCACCCGTGGCCTCAGAGACCCGCAGCCCGTTCAAAGTCAGCAGGGAGATCAGCGCATGCTCAGCCGGCGGGCCGAGCCCGGCGGCCACCAGCAGCGCGCCGAGCTCGTCGCGGTCCAGCGCGACCGCGTGGGACTCGTAGTCCACCCGCGGACGGCGGACGTGCGCGGCGGGTGAGTGATCGATCAGTTCCTCCTCGACGGCGTACTTGTAGAACCCGGCGATGGTGCACAGTCGCCGGGTGACGGTTGCCCGGGCCCGGCCCTTGGCCTCCAGGTCGCGGGCGAAGGACTCGATGTCGGCGCGGCGGACGGCGAACAGGGCCACGCAGCGGGCCCGGCACCAGATCGTGAACTGGCGCAGATCGAGCGTGTAGGCCTCGCGGGTCAGCCCGCGGTATCCCGCCAGGTACCCGGCGAGGGCGAGCCGTTCCGCGTCGGTGAAGGCAGGCTGGATCGTGGCGAGCGCGGTGGATGGGGCGGCAGTGGTCATCGGGCACCTCCCGGCCGGGCTGAGACCCGGGAGGCTGGGCCAGCCGCAGGGCCCCAGCGATTGAGCGGAACCCAACCGTAGGCTGCATCGGCCGGTCACGCCATGCCACGGCCGCAGGATCTGAAGTGAGACCTACAGCGGGAGAAATGCTCCAGACCGCCGATTAAATGCTCGTTCGCCGAGATGTCTGCGATCAGGTACGGGCGCTCAGATCATCCTGCTCTGCGCGGCGACAACGGCCACCCGGGCTTGCCGGCCCTGCCTCGGACGATGATCTCCTGGTGCCACAGGTCGATGTCGCTAGGCTGGGTGTCTCGCGGGTCGTAGCGGAACGCGGCCAGCCCCGAGCCGGATGCCCGGTGGCCGCGCGCCGGCGTCCTGGTGGCCGCCCAGGCCTCGGCCCTTCGCCCAGGGGCTAACCGCCGCAGATTCCAAATGCATGGGGGCACGCGGCCGGACCGCCGTTGCTGAGAATCACCGCGACGGTGATCAAAGTGACGGAGGTGAGAAGCCAGGTCAGGATCGCGGCTCGCTGCAGGCCGCGACCGCGGTACGCGCTTTTCCGCGGCGCCGGCGCGAGCGGCGGCGGTACGGCGGGTGGCGCAGCGGTGATCGCACCCTTTCGTGCGCCGGCATCTCTTCGCTCGAGGCCAGTCGGCTGAAGCCGGCCAGGTGCGAGGCGAGCTCGGGGTCGGTATGGCCGAGCACGCTCTGGATGGAATTCAGGGCCTGGCGCTCCCAGCCGGCGCGGCTCATCACGGGCACCTGCGTCGCGGGGTCACTGGACCGCTGAGGCGGGGTCAGCCTGGGCCTCAGTGTCGTGCGCCCCTTGGGCCTGGTCCACCCTGCCGGCCTGCAGGCTCGCGGGCTGGGCGGGCAGGAACAGGACGGCCAGCAGGGCCCCGGCCGCGGCCACGCCTCCGGCGACGAGAGCGCCGACGGTAAGGCCGCGCAGGAACGCGTTGGTGGAGGCGTGCTGCAGCGCCTGCCCCAGGGCCGGGTGGCCCAGGGCCGCGATCTTGCCGGCGGCCGCGTACGCGGCGCCGACGGACTGGTGCGCGAGCGACACGATCGGGCCCGGGATGTGCGCGGGCGTCGTGGCGGTGAGGCGTGTTCCGTAGACCGATAGGTAGACGCTGCCGATCACGGCCACGCCGAGGGTACCGCCGATGAGCCGGGTGGAGTCGTTGACGGCCGAGCCGACCCCGGCCTTGGCCCGGGAGATCGCTCCCATGATGGACTCGGTGGCCGGTGCGGAGGTAAGGCCCAGGCCGAGCCCGTAGACCACCATCTGGGCCGCGATGATGCCGTAGCTGGTCGTGGCGCTGGTCGTGGCCGCGACCCAGGCGTAGAACGCGGCCACCGCGGCCAGCCCGGCGGTGACGATGAGCTTGGTCCCGGCCCGCACCGCCAGCTGGGTGCCGGCGACCGATCCGATACCGACCGACAGCGCGACCGGGAGCAGCCGGACGCCGGTGGACAGCGGGCCGTAGCCACGGACGAACTGGAAGTACTGGGTGATCAGGAAGATGAACCCGAACAAGGTGAAGAACGACACCGTGACCGCGCCGCTGGCCGCACTGAACCGCATGTTGCGGAACAGCCGCACGTCGAGCATCGGGTGCGCGGCGCGCCGCTCCCGCACGATGAACGCCGCGAGCAGGATTGCCGAGACCGCGAACCCGGCCACGCTTCGGCCGGCGGTCCACCCGTAGGTCGGCGCCTCGATGATGGTGAACACCAGCAGCGCCATGGTCGCCGACGACAGCACCAGGCCGGGGATGTCGACCGCGGCGGCGTCCGGGTCCTTCGACGCCGGAACGGCCAGCGCTACTGTGACCGCGGCCACGGCCGCGACCGGTGCCATGGCGATGAAGATGGCCGCCCAGCTGTAGTGCTCCAGCAGCCACCCGCCCACGATCGGCCCCAGGGCGATGGCCACGCCCGCGACCGCGCCCCACAAGCCGATGGCGCGCGCGCGTTCCTTGCGTTCGGTGAAGACGTTGGCGATCAGCGACAGCGTTGCCGGGAATGTCATGGCGGCGCCCAGTCCCATCACCGCCCGGGCCGCGATCAGCTGCGCTGGACTGGTGGTGAACCCGCCGGCCAGGCTGGCGGCCCCGACCACGGTCAGCCCGGCCAGCAGCATTCCCTTGCGGCCGAACCGGTCGGACAGGCTGCCGAAGGTGAGCAGCAGCGCGGCGAAGACGAGGTTGTAGGCATCGACCACCCACTGCAGCTGGGTGGTGGTGGCGTGCAGCTCGCGCACCATCGCAGGCAGCGCCACGTTCACCATGGTCGTGTCCAGGTTGACCAGGAACGCCGCGAGCAGCAGCGCGGCGAGGATCATGGGTTTGGATCGCATGGCTGAGATCTCCATGACCTAGTTGTTACCGGCGGGCTGAAGGTGCCGAGCGTCAAGCACGGTGGTGACGCGCCCGGTTTCGACGTCGTACACGTGACCGGAGACGCTCATCTGCGGCGGGAGCAAGGGTGAGGCGAGCAGGCGCTCGACGTCGGCGGCGACGGTGATGTGCGGGTCGGCGACGGCGGAGGCTTCGAGGGCCGCCTCGTCCGCGCCAGTCGCCTCGGCAGCCTGCTGCCGGAAGCCGGGGTCCGCGAGGAGGCCGGTCCCGCACTGCGTGTGGTGAATGACCGCGACTTCGACGCTCTTATCGCCGTCCACCGGGCCGCCGGCCAGCCTGCGGCCGAGGAAGGCGAGGTAGGCGATCTCCTCGATGACGGGCTCGGTGACGCGTCCGCCCGCGTTGCGCAGGACCGGGGCGTCGCCGAGCCTGAGCCCGAGGGTGATCGCGGGGTCGACCCGGTGGTCCAGGCAGGTGATGAGGATCACCTGCGCGGCGGGCAGGCCGAGCGGCACGGGGGTGAAGGCACGGGCGAACTGCTCATTGTGCCCGAGCAGCGGGGTCATCCTGCTGGTCATGATGGCTCGCTTTCTCCTGGATCCAGTTGTGGACAGTGACCACTAATTAGTGGACGCTGTACACGGTACTTGCCTATGTGGATGCTGTCCACTAATTTGTGGCTGTGACGACCGACGGATCAGCAGATGCGATAACCGGGGCTAGGCGGCGCCGTCCGCGCGGCGCCGTCCGCGACGGACTGATCGCCGCCGGGCTCGAGCTGGCCCGCGCCGGCGGCCCGGATGCCGTCGTGCTCCGTGAGGCGACACAGATGGTGGGTGTGGTGCCCAACGCCGCCTACCGGCACTTCGCCGACCGGGACGAGCTCCTGGCCGCGGTCACCGCGGCGGCGATGCGCGAGCTTGCCGCCCGGATGGCCGCCGGCGTCGGCCGGGTACGCGGCAAGTACGGCGATCCAGCCGCGGCCCGCCGCCGGCTGGGCGCGATCGGCACGGCGTACCTGGAGTTCGCCCGCCAGGAGCCGGGGCTGTTCGCCACCGCGTTCGCCTTGCCCCGGCAGCACGCCTACGACGCTCCCGGCGGCGGGACCGGGCCGGACCCCATGCCGCTGGATCAGCTCCGCGCGGTCCTCGACGAACTGGCCGACGCCGGCGTGCTCAGCCGGCGGCGCCGCGCCGGCCTCGAGTACCCCATCTGGTCCACGGTGCACGGGCTGGCCGTCCTCACCGGGCAAGGGCCCCTGCGCGAACTCCCCGACGCTACCCGCCGTCACCTCGAGAAGCTCACCTCCGCCTTTATCGGCGAGGCCCTGGCATGAGCCGGCGCGCCCCTGCCGTCCAGTACCGGGCCCGCCCTTCATCGAGGCATTCCTCGCCCAGACCCGGCTCGGCCCCCGAACCAGGACCGCTACAAGGCCAGACCCTGACCTGTCAACCTCTGCAGTGCCGTCAGCCGGTCCCGCTCCAGCTGTCACCGACACCTTGCCAGCCCGCCCCATAGCGAGCTTGGCCACGTGCGTCCACTCCGGCTCGGTGTATGCCGGCACCCGCTATTCCCTGGCCCGGATCATCCCTGATCCGCCCCCCGATGCCTGTCGCCGGGATCAGGGGCGAACCGGGGATCTTCCCGATGCGCTGGCCAGGCTCGCGGAGTCACGCTAGAGCCATGAACACAACCACGGTGAACCCAGAAGCTCCTGCCACCGACACTGCCGAGCCCCACTCCCGCACCGAGTCCGGATACAAGGCCGAGCCGGAGCGCACAGCTCTGCGCAGGCCCATCCACGACCGCATGCTGACCGGGGTCGCCGCCGGCCTCGCCGGGTACTTCGGCATGGACGTGACGATCGTCCGGATCGCCTTCGTGGTCCTCACCATCGCGGGCGGCGCGGGCATACCGCTCTACCTGGCCGGCCTGCTGCTGATTCCCGAAGAGGGCAGGGACCAGTCCATCGCCGGCGCATTCATCGGGTCCCGGCCGTCACGGTCACGGTAGTCAGCGGAGGACAGCAGCGTGTCAGCGCAGTCCGGCTATCCCCGGGCCGGCCAGCCCGGGCCCGCAATCACAACCCGGCGAGGCGGAGCTTGCGGGACCGGCGGTGAGACAGCGGCGGGCCGCCGCCAGGGATTGCGGCTCGCCCAGGCCGCGTGCGCGGCCGGCCTGCCTACGCCGCCATCAGCGTGTACTGGGCACTGGGCGGGACCTGGCTGCTCGACGCCATCGGAGGCGCGCTGGAACAGCAGGGCCGCGCCGGTAACCCGGGCATCATCCTGGCGGTATGGGCCGCCGCCGTGCTGAAGATCATCGGTGCGATCGTGCCGCTGGCGGCGGCGGGGGTGACACCTGGGCAGGCAACCACCGCCTGGAGGCGCCAGATGCGGGTACTGGCATGGCTCGAGGCTGCCATCTTGACGGTCTACGGCCTGGCGCTGGCCGGCGCCGGGCTGCTGGTGCAGTCGGGTGCGATCGCGTCGGCGGCCAGCGCCGATCACCGGGCGCTTGCCTGGCATGCCTACCTGTGGGATCCCTGGTTTCTGCTCTGGGGAGTGCTAGTCACCGCTTCCCTCGTGCGGTCCCGGCAACCGCGCGCCGCCCGGATCGCGCCCAGCCGCAGCCGCTGACCGCCCGCCGCCCGGGCGCCGCAGCCAGCAGTCGCCTGCGGACAGAACGATCTTTATGCACGGGCGTAACCGTGCGGAAGGTCCTTGCGCTTGGCGTACAGATCGGCGGGATTGTGCGCGCGCCAGGAGATTTGCTAACCACAGAAGGTGACGGCAGGTTGAACCTCGGCTGGAGCGGGTGGCCACCTGCCCGAAGGCCGGAGGTAGCTCGCTTGGAGACCAGCCTGGCGCCTGGGCCCTAACCGGCCGTCCCGGGCGTCCGGACGCCCATCACGATCCGGGGCGATGCGGCCGGGTTCAGCCAGCGCAAGATCTCCAGCAGCTCGCCGGCCGGCAGCGCCACGCAGCCCGCCGTCGGCACGCCGATGCTGATGTGCAGGAAGATCGCGCTGCCGAGCCCGGGCGTACGGGCCGTGTTGTACCCGATGACGGCGCCATGGTCGTAGGCGGAGACGTCCATCGGCTCGGGGTCGGCCCCAGGGTCGGCGTACCGGTCATCCACCCACTCGTTGTACAGCGGGCTGGACGGGTCGTCGTCCCAGACGTCGAAGGCGTGCACCCGGCGGTACGGGAAATGCACCCCGGGATCAAGGTCGAGGCCGAAGAAGAACCCGAAGCCGAACGTCCCGGACGGGGTGCGGCCATCACCTTCCCGCTTGGCGCCGGGCGGAGCCATCCCGTTACGGCCGATCCACGCGGCCCACGGCCCGAAGACCCGGCGCCACTGCCCGCCTGCCCGCCGGTAGACGGTCAGCTCGGCCTGCGTCGCCCCGTACGACCCTGCGATCACCGTGACCAGCTGGCCGCCGGAGTTTCCGGCGGCAGACGCCGCCGGCCCCGCCGGCGGCGTGACCGCGGATACGGCAGCCAGCGCGGCCGGGACGTGGGTGAATCCGGCCGCGGCGCACCCGCAGATGCCAAGGACAGCGGCGGCCAGGCCCGCCACGCCCGCCCGGACTCGCACTCCGGCCCACCTCCGCCCTGCGACGCCCGCCCCCGGAGCACCGTTGCGGGTTACCACTGACCACGGTACTGCGCGGACCTCGCCATCCGGCGTGGACCCCGGCGGCCGCGACCGGCCGTTGACCGAGAAATGCTGGTAGCCCGGGGGAACCCGCCCGGTTCCCGCCCCATCCCCACCCCACGGAGCTGAACGCCCAGACCCCGGTGTCCGCCGGGGTAGGCCATCTCCAGGCGGATATCGCACCGGTCCAGGTAGGCGGCACCGGCCGGAGGCTGCACGCCAGAACCCGGCTCGAGATAGGGATTCTGAACCGTGTTCACGTCGATGGCCAGCCCGCAGGCGTGCACCGGCCATTGCAGCGGCCCCGCCGCGACGGCGTACCGGCAGCCGAACCCGGAGGTGTTGCCGGCGGCCATGAACCCCGGATCACTGCCGCCGGACACACCGGCCGGTTCCATCCTGGCGATCGGGAACCGAGCCCGGCCCAACGCGGAAAGACGTCGGTCACCTGATGCACCACGGCGGCGTTGACGATGATCTACCCGATGTGCGCCCGGCCGTCGAACCCCGCGCAGGACACGCGGATCCCGCGCAGCTGCCCCGGCGGCACCGGGCAGCCCGGACGCCAGCTGAACGGCACGTCCACCAGGGTTGAGCGGGCCCGGCACCGTGGCCGCGAACGCGGGCCACAACGGCCGAGCCGGGGTTCGCCGGGCTCCGGGCACAGCGCGATGAGAGGCGGCCGACGCCGCCGTAGCGGCTGGCCCCTGGTCGCCGGTGCCGCGGCCGACGGCCGTGCGGCCGGGCCGGCGCAGCCGGCCGCCAGCAGGATCACAGCCCAGGCCGCGCGGCCGATCACGCTCGCAGAGTACGGCGCGAGTGACGGCGTGGCGGCCGCTGAGCGTCCACCCCGCTGCAGTCGCTGAGCCTGATCGGAACGCTGACCCGCCGAGTTCCTTATCGCCGATTTAGCGCGTCGCCGGTTGGTTGTGGTGGAGCGTCAGGGACAGGCACATATCATCCGCTTCTGCGCCAAGGTGACTCCCTGGGTCAAGCGGGATCCTGAATGCGTGCCTCCCTGACATCCGCGGCCCGGACCGGGCCCTAGCGCGACGTACTCACATCTGATCAGTTCCTGCCTGTCATCGATAATGCCCTGGCTGGGCGCCGGGGAGCTGCTGAACTTGGCCGCCCGCTGGGCACCAGGCGACGCCGGCATCGGATCCTCGTCGCCTTTCCCGGGCGTGTGTGCTTCCGGCTGACTGCGCGTTCCGGGGCGAACGTGTGTCGTCGTATTCCTTGCGGCTATACCCCTTTCGCCGGACAAGTCGTGGCAGGCCCTGCTCTGCGCGCTCCGTGGGGGCCCGACCTGCTGACGCGGCTGGCCGATCAGTGGGCTGGTGCGGGCGCTGTGCCCGGGGAGCGCCCGAGGAAGGCGGCGAGCCGGTCGCTGGGGCCGGCCGTAGCCGCCACGGCGACCGGCGCCGCGAACAGCGGGTGCCGCCCGGCGCGCGGGACCAGCACGGGGGCTACCGCCAGCAGGCCGGTGGCCAGGGCGCGCGGGATCGGCTGGCGCTGTCCGCAGGCCCGGGATATGTCCCACCCGTGGACGGCGACTTCGAGGGCTGCCGCAGCGGCCATGACGCTGGCCGCGAGCGGGCAGCCGGCGATGTCGATGACCTGGCGCTGGTGGCCGGGGCCGGTCCAGGCGTCCAGCAGCTGGCAGGCACGGTCGCGGAACGCCCGGGCCGGGTCAGCTGCCAGGTCCCCGTTCTCCGCGGCCGGGTCCAGCCCGACGCGTCCGGTTTCGATGCCCTCGCCGAACGCGGCCAGGGATTCGCAGGCGTGCCGTAGCAGCATCCGCAGGTCCCATTCCCGGCATGGCGTCGGGCGCGGCAGGATCTCCGGCGTGACGGCCAGGGCCACGCCGAGCGCGTAACTGACCGACGGTTCAAGCAGCCGGGCACCTTCGGCCGGCCAGGCCGGCCGGGCGGCCGGGGTCATCGGCCCGGTACCGGGACCGCGGCAGCCGCGACGGTCTGTGGCAGGCCGAAGGCCGCGAACAGGCCCGGGTCGTTGAACGAGGTGACCCGTGTGACGCGCGATGCGGTGATGGTGAGCACGCATATCGAGTGTGCGCGGTACCCGCCGTCGTGGCCGCGCATGTAGGCGGCCAGCGCGGGCTGGCCGTTGGCGGCCACCGGGATCATCTGGAAGCGGCCGGGTTCGGTCAGGACCTGGGACCGCAGGAAGCGCCCGATCATCTCCCGGCCGGTGAACCAGGTCACCTCCGGCGGCATCTCGAACACGGCGTCCTCGCGCAGCAGTCGCACGACCGCCGTGACATCGGCGTTCTGGAACGCGGTGGCGAACCTGTCGAGCAGGGCGCGGTCGGCCGGGTCGGCGGGCTCGTGGATCTGGTCCTGGTCGGGGGCCGCCTGCTCGAGCCGCGCCCGGGCGCGCTGCAGCATGCCGTTCACCGCGGTGGTCGTCGTGCCGAGCAGCTCGGCGACCTCCGCGGCCCGCCAGCGCAGCACGTCTCGCAGGATCAGCACGGCGCGCTGCCGGGCGGGCAGGTACTGCAAGGCGGCGATCAGGGCCAGCCGCGTGCCGTGCCGCGACGCGGTTATCTCGGCTGGATCGGCGGACCCGGCGCTCACGAGCGCGTCGGGAATGGGCTGCAGCCACGGAACCTCCGGCCGCGCCGCGGCCAGCGGAGCGTCCGGGTACTCGCCCGGGCCGCCAAGGCCGGACGGCAATGGCCGGTGGCCGGTGTTCTCCAGCGTGCGCAGGCAGGCGTTGGTCGCGATCCGGTACAGCCAGGTCCGCAACGACGAGCGCCCCTCGAAGTCGCCGTAGGACCGCCAGGCACGGATCATGGTCTCCTGCACCTGGTCTTCGGCATCGTGGACCGAGCCCAGCATGCGGTAGCAGTGCGCCAGCAACTCGGGCCGGAACGGGTCGGTGAGACGGGCGAAATCCTCGCTGACTGCCATGGCTGCTCCCTCCGGGCGTCGCGTGCTGCGCCGTCACTGATACAGATCCGGCCCGGCCGCGAAAGTAACCGGCCGGCGGCGCATTATCTGCCCCGCGGATTCCCCGGTCAGTTTTCCGTGCGTCCCGGATCTGTAGAGGTGAACGCAGATGAGGTCCCGCCTCACACACATCAGGGAGCCCGCATGTCAAGCCACCAGGTTTCAGGTGCGATCGCCTACCGGGAGGGTCCAGGGCCGGATCAGGTCCATCGCTGGCGCGCGTTCGCGGTGCTGGCGGTTTCGTTCTTCATGACGGTCGCGGACCTCGCGATCGTCAACGTCGCGCTGCCGACCATCGGCCGCAAGCTGCACATGCCCGAATCGAGCCTGCAATGGGTCGTCACCGGCTACGCCCTCACCTTCGGCGGCTTCCTGCTGCTCGGCGGCCGCGCCGCGGATCTCCTGGGGCGCCGCCGCATCCTGATGGCCGGCCTGTTCGTGTTCACCGCGGCGTCGCTGGGCTGCGGGCTGGCGACAGCGGACTCGGTCCTGATCCCGATGCGCTTCCTGCAGGGGCTCGGCGCGGCGATCGTGCTCCCGGCGGCGCTGTCGATCGTGATGAACATGTTCCCCGAAGGCGCCGAGCGGAACAAGGCCCTGGGCGTGTGGGGCGCCATCGGGGCCAGCGGCGCGGCCGTGGGGGTGATGGCCGGCGGCCTGCTCACCCGCTACGCCGGCTGGCAGTACATCTTCTTCCTCAACGTCCCGATCGGGGCCGCGGCGCTGCTGCTCGCCCCGCGCATCGTGCCAGAGAGCCGGCTCGACACGGCACGCCGGCGCTACGACCCGTTCGGCGCGGTCGCGGTGACCGGCGGCCTGTCGCTGCTCGTCTACGCGATCTCGACCGCGCCGCAGGCCGGGTGGGGTACGGCCAGGACGGTGACGCTGCTCGCGACCTCCGGCGTCCTGCTCGCCGCCTTCGTGGTCATCGAGACGCGCGTGGAGGCGCCGCTGATGCCGCTGCGGATCTTCCAGAACAAGACGCTGGCGGGCGCGAACGCGGTCGGCGTGCTGCTCGGCGGCAGCTTCTTCGCGTACATCTTCATCGGCACCCTGTACATGCAGCAGGTACTCGGGTACTCCGCGCTGAAGGCCGGGCTCGCCTGGCTGGAGATGGCGCTCATCTCGGTCGCCTTCGCCGGCCTGGCGCAGGCGCTGGTCACCCGCGGCTGGGCCAAGCTCGTGATGGCGGCCGGAATGGCCATGATCGGCGGCGGCATCTTGTGGTCAACCCAGGTGCCCGTGCACGGCCACTTCTGGGCCAGCCTGGCCGGGCCGTTCTTCATCGTCGGAGTGGGCACCGCATTCGCCTTCATCCCGGTCTCGATCGCCGCCCTGGCTGGGGTCGCCGAGCACGAGGCCGGCCTGGCCTCCGGGCTCATCAACACCTCCGAGCAGCTTGGCGGGGCGATCGGTATCGCCATAGCGTCCACCATCGCCGCCACCCGCGCCAGCACCCTGCTCCACCCGGGCACCGCACCAGCCGCGGCACTGACCAGCGGCTTCCACTGGGCCTTCTGGGCCTGCGGCGCCATCGGCCTGGCCGGCGTCCCGGTCACTTCCTCCTGGTCCGCCGCAACGAGCTGGCCACGGCGGTTGCCCGCACATCCCAGAAGCCTCACCTAGCACCTGCCGACGTTTAACCCAACCATCGCCTTATACGCATCAAGGGAGTCCCGCATGCCAACGCAAGAACTTTCCGGAACGACGGCACTGGTCACCGGCGCCAGCCGGGGTTTCGGGCGCGCCATCGCCGTCGCCCTGTCCAAGCACGGCGCGCATGTCGTCGGGGTCGCCCGCGACCCCGGCCGGCTCGAGGAACTGCGCGCACAGCTCGGCGGCACCTTCACCCCCGTCGCCGCCGACGCCGCCGACCCCGTGCTCGCGGGCCAGCTCCTCGACAAGCACCGCCCCCGCACGCTGGTCCTCAACGCCGGGGCGGCTCCCCTTGACGCGGCCGGTCCACCGGCACACCTGGCAGACCTTCAGCCGCAACTGGGACGTCGACGTGCAGCACGTGTTCAACTGGACCCGCGAGGCGCTGCTGCTTCCCCTGGAGCCGGGCAGCGCGGTCATCGCGTTCTCCAGCGGAGCCGCGGTCAACGGCTCGCCACTTTCCGGCGGCTACGCCGGAGCCAAGGCCACCATCCGGTTCATCGCGTCCTACGCCGCCGCGGAGTCCGGCCGGAACGCGCTCGGCATCAGGTTCACCTCGGTGCTGCCGCAGCTCACTCCGGAAACAGACCTGGGCGCGGCCGCAGTAGCCGCCTACGCCGCCAGGCAGGGCGTCGATATCCCCGCCTTCCTCGACCGACTCGGCCCGGCGCTCACCCCGGAGCAGGTGGGCACCGCGATCGCCGGCATTGCCACCGGCGCCGCCGATGACCGCGACGCGTACCTGCTCACCGCCACCGGCCTCAGCCCGGTGCGGTAATGCCCGCGTCACCTCTTCGGCGGCGGCCCGCCACTGCCCGGGTTCCCGGAGCCGGGACCGTGCTCACCAGAAGACCCGAGCCGAGCAGGGCAGCCCCGCCTGACCGAAGCCCGGGCACCCTCTCCGACGGCCGCGTCGACGGCCCCCAACCTGCCTGACGCCAGGGCGTGCCGGGCACCGATCGGCGCGCACGCGCAGGGCCACCCTGACGCCTTGGCCCGTCCGAAGCTGGGCCCGTGATCACGACATCAGCCACTCGGGAAAGAGAACCACAATGCGCAAGCTGATCGAATCGACCCTCGTCTCGCTCGACGGCGTCATCGAAGCGCCCGAACGGTGGGCCAACTTCGACGCCGAGGCCACGGCGCTGTCCATCAAGGAACTGGGCAACTACGACGCGTTCGTCATGGGCCGGGTGACCTACGAGAAGTTCTACGCGAACTGGGGCCACATCGCTGGCAACCCCTGCATCGACCTCATCAGCGCCATGCCCAAGTACGTCGCATCCCGGTCACTGACCCAGACGGCATGGAATGCCACCCTGCTCGGGCCCGACCCATCCACCGCGATCGCCCGGCTGAAAGCCCAGCCCGGCAAGGACCTCATCAAATACGGCACCAGCCGCTTCGACGACACGCTCGTGCGAGACCACCTGATCGACGAGTTCCGCTTCTGGATCATGCCCGTCGTGGCCGGCTCAGGGCAACGGCTGTTCGAGGGCGTGGACACCTCCGGGCTCGACCTCAGGCTCACCGACGAGAGGAGGCTGGAGAACGGGTCGGTGATCCTCACCTATGCGCCCGGCTGACCTCAGTCCATGCTCGGCGGCGGGAATGTCACGCCATAGCAGGTGTACCCGTCCGGCGAACGGCAGCGGACGGGGCGGTTCGACGCCCTGCCGACGCAGGCTCAGCGCCGGGCGCAAGCTGGACACCAGCTTTGGAAGGACGTGATCGCCGGCCTGCCGCCCGGGTAACGACAGCTACGCCCTCATCCCGCTCGACCAGCCGGCCAGGCCCGCCCAGCACATCGCCGACTTCACCCCGCACCGGGCAGCACCGCGCGGGCCACCGCCGGGCGACTCAGCCCTGCCCGCCAGCAAGCAAACCCGGAGGTTCTCTGGATGGCTCCTGGGCGGTTACCTCCCGCTCATCTGGCAGCCTGCGGATGCACACAGATCGGCCAGATCCGGGGATCGGCAGCACAGCACTTGTGCCGAAGCAAGATCGGCGCCAGATCGGCGGCTCCGCGCGCGTTATCTTCGTCCTCCGGTGTCGCTCAGCGTGATGCTGGAATGGTGGCGTGGACGTTCTGAGCAGCCGGATCCTGCTGCGCCCCAGCGACCTGGACCGCAGCAGCTGCTTCTACCGTGACCTGCTCGGCCTGGCCGTCTACCGGGAGTTCGGCCCGCCGGATGATCCCGGGCTGGTGTTTTTCCTCGGGCAGGGGCTGCTCGAGGTCTCCGGGCATGCGCCCGGCCCGCCCGGGCGCTCGGTGATGATCTGGATCCAGGTCCGCGATGTGCATGCCGAGCACGCCCGGCTCACCGTGGCCGGAGTTCCGGTCATACGGGAGCCGGCAGCCGAGCCTTGGGGCCTGACCGAGATGCACATCGAGGACCCCGACGGGATCCGGATCATCCTGGCCGAGGTTCCTGCCGATCATCCTCTCCGGCGTGACCCGCGACCAGCGTTACCACCAGGACCACGAACCGCATGCCACGTAACAATGAGGTGCTCCACCGAGCGCGCCGGTCCAGCATCCGCCCGGTATGCGGCAGAAGCGGATGTAGGGAAAGCCGACCTAAATTCGCAGCCTAAAGTCCTCAATACGCTGCTGAATCAGCTCAGATGGGTCTCTTCCCCCTTGTCTGTCGAGCAACATTTGCCTGATGTCTTCATCGCCTAGCCCAATAATGAGCTTGTCGTGGAGCACCCAC
Organism: uncultured Actinomycetes bacterium; assembly: GCA_963841585.1. Taxonomy (GTDB): domain Bacteria; phylum Actinomycetota; class Actinomycetes; order Streptosporangiales; family Streptosporangiaceae; genus Palsa-504. Next base: position 176,919 of record CAWJDK010000035.1, on the reverse strand, counting down.
TGCTCGCGGCTGATCCATTGTGCTGTGGAGTTTAGGCCATTCCGAGTCATAAGAATGCCGACTAGTCCGGTACCATGACGTGTCAAATAGTTCGCCAGTTGAAGAACCTCCTCTTTCCCGGCAGGATTCATAGTATTCTTTACCTCTGTCACAACGAAGTCGGCACCGTACCGATCCCGCAAAAACCGCCAGAAATCTTGTTGCGCGTAATTCGGCAAGATGAAGTCTCGCCGGTTGGCTCGGCTCCCGTCTCTGCTCTGCGGAATCGCCAGCTTCAGCGGGGGACAGAACAAGAAATTCAAGGCAGCTTCGCAAAAATTCTCATACAACGGCCAGTGGGTCCGGCCCGGCTGGATGCTGGACAGTCGGCGAAGCAGCTCCTGCGCTGGCTCCCGGTCTTCAAATCGCTCCTCGCCCTCCGGAACAGCAACAAACGCCGGAACGGTCACACCGAATTGTCGCGCCTGACTCTGGAGGTAGCGCCCGTCCCAGACTTCTACCCCCTCCTTATCAAAGAAGGCGGCCTTAGGCGGCGATAGGACGCCCGGGAAAGCCACGACGAGGCCCGGTTCCCCCACGTCCGGACGGGTTCTCCGGTACCGATCCGCCGTCGCCTTCAGCTGAGCAACGATGTCGCGTGAGCGCTGATTCGTCTGGGGGGTCTGAGCCTTGATCTCCACTAGGAGAGGCCGACCATCACGCTCAGCAACGAGATCGCAGCGCACGTCAGGGCGGCGACGTCCACAGCGGCCTCTAGCAACCTGACGCCTGGCGTTTGAACCAGGAGATCCCGCACGAAACGTTCGAACTGCCACCCGCGCGCCCCGTCCCCCAGCACCTGATCGTCCATAGGATCTTCTTACTCCCGGTTTATACAGCCGATCTGACTGTCTGTTGAGCGCTATACCGGGGACTGCTATGCAGCCGACGACGCACAGCTCTGGATAAGGTGCGATGTCCCGCAGATATGGACGGCTCGGTCGTCTTGAGCACGCCCAGGCGCAGGCCGCCGACGACGCTCGGCGGCTACACCTGGGATTGATCATCTTTCCTGGGGAACTTCACGCCCGGGGGAGGCGTGTCCGTCCAGGGGAGTGCGGGTGGGAATGACCAGTCGCCAGTGCTGCTGAAATCTACCTCGCCACCGGCGAACCGGGCGTCGCTGAGGTCAACCCGGCTACCGGAGAAGTGGGCGTCGAGGAAGTCAACCCGGCTACCAGAGAACTTGGCGCCGCCGAAATCGACCTGGCCGCCGGAGAACCTGGCGACGCCGAAGATAACCCGGCCACCGGAGAACCTCGCGACGCTGAAGTCGACCTGGCTGCCGGAGAACCTGGCGCCGATGAACTCAACTCGGCCACCGGAAAACTCGGCGCCAGCGAAGTCCACCTGGCCGCCGGAGAATTCGGCGCTGGTGAAGTTGACCTGGCCACCGGAGAACTTGGCGCCGCGGAAGCGTACCTCGCCCGCGGAGAACTTGGCGGCGCCGAAGTCGACGGTGCCGCTGGAGAACTGGGCACCACCGAAGTCAACTTTGCTTCCGGAGAACTGGGCGCCGCCGAAGTCGACGGTGCCGGAGAACTCGGCACCGTGGAAGTCGACGGTGCCGCCGGAGAATTGGGCGCCGCGGAAGCCGACCACGCCGGAGAACCTGGCGTTGCCGAAGGCGGCCGTGCCGCCGGAGAACCTGGCGCCGCAGAAGTCACCGTCGTCAAATACGGTGCCGGTGAAGTCGAAGTTCATTCCCTGCCAGGACAGCGCCGCATCAGCTTTGAGGTGTGCGGTGATGACCCGGGTGACGGTGTGGCGCACCTCCGAGTTCGCCCGGTACGCGGTCCTGCCAGTTGGCGTGGCCTCATCACCTGGGTCCGGATCATGCGGCAAGCGCAGGTAGGCGCATAGCACATCGACGCAGGTCTGCCGATTCTCGGGCCAGTCATCAGCCAGGCCCGCCATGGCATACACCCCGGCCAGCCGGACAGCAGGCGGCCTATCATTGCCCAGCTGCCCTGCAGCCGTGGCGAACCGCTCGTTCAGCGTCCGGGTGCGCTGCTCCGCCAGCGTCCTGTCCAGCTGCTTACCCTGCGCTTCGAGTGCCTTCTGGGTGTCCCGGCTGGTTGCGCGGCGGCCGAAATACTGCGCTGCCAGCGTACCGATCAACGTAAGGAAGCTGACACTGGCCGCGATGACCGCCGCGGTGACCTCAGGGCTCATGAGCGGAACCTATTACAGCTTGCCGTACCGGCGCTGCGGCAGCTGTGGTCCCTCGCCGCAGTACGCCGAACTAGGTCTCTAAAGTTGCGCACCGCTGGCAGCGATGTCGTGGTGATCGGCAGGTTCAGCAGGCAGGACCGCCTGGGCGGCCATCGTCTTCAGCGGCGGCGCCGATACAGCATTGACGTCATAGCCGAGGTTATCGGCAACGTAGCCCACCTGGGTACAGGCACCGGTGACCCCGGGCCTGGTTACGATCATCAACTGCATGGACGTCAAGCATTTCTTGGGTGTGGCGTTCCAGCCCATTCGCCGCGCACCATCCGCCGGACATCGGCGTTTTGATGATCCGCACGCCGCTGCCGGCGAGCACATGGTCGAACATCGCCGTGAACTTGCTGTCGCGGTCCCGGATCACGAATCTGAACTGGGTGGCGCGTTCGCCGAGGTCCATCAGCAGGTTGCGGGCCTGCTGGGCGGTCCAGGAGCCGGTGGGGTGCGCGGTGACGCCCAGGATATGCACTCGCCGGGTGCAGATCTCCATCACGAACAAGACGTGCAAGCGCCTGAGGAACACGGTGTCAACGTGCAGGAAATCGCACGCCAGGATCCCGGCCGCCTGGGAGGCAAGGAACTGCCGCCAGGTCGGGGATGCCCGGCGCGGTGCGGGCCTGAGCCCGGCCGCGGCCAGGATCCGGCGGATGGTTCCCGCGCCGACGCGATGGCCCAGGCCGAGAAGTTCGCCCTGGATGCGCCGGTGTCCCCAGCGCGGGTTCTGCCTGGCCAGTCGCCGGACTAGCTCACGGATTTCCTCCGGGACGGGCGGGCGCCCGGTGGCGTTCGGGTAGGTCCACTTGTTCTTGATCAGGCGCCGGTGCCAGGCGAGCAGGGTGCCGGGTGTCACGATCCGGTGCAGCCGCAGGCGGGAGGGCAGCAGCCGCGCCAGCGCGGCGAGCACCGCACGGTCTGCCCAGTGCGGCTTCGGGCGGGCGACCTGGCGGCGAAGGACCGCGACCTCGTGCCGCAGGACCAGGATCTCCACCTCCTTGGAGGTGCCGCTGCGCGCGAGCAGTACCAGCCAGTCGAACACCCGGACCATGAGCAGATAGAGGACACGAATGAGCACGAGCGTCGAGGATAGAAGCCCAGGTCAGGTGCTTTGCTCGAGTTTTGGCACGCCACACGCCTGCATCGTGTGCGTGATGACGATGCGGTATTCGGGGGCCGCGGCGAGGAGCAGCTCGTCGCCGGGGGTGATGCTGAGAGAGCCGGCGGGCGGTCACCGGGATGGCGATGCAGGGCCTGGGCGGAACGCGGAGGAGCCCGTCGGGAGCTGGGCACAGCACGACGGCGCTGGGGGTGAGGGTCATCGAGAGCCGGTCGCCGGGCTGCCACCGCACGGCGTCGGTGATTCCGCGGTTGGTGACCCGTCCGGAACGATCGACTCTGTGCCTGCCGGAAATTACATCCGTGCTGGTAAGGCGGCATGCTGGTATTCGTGGAGGATGCCCCCGAGACGGTCGTGCCTGTGTATGTGAAGGCAGGCGTCGACGTCGGTCGGGGGAGGGGGCTGCGGCAGTGCTTGTAGCGGCCGGGCGTTGGCGATTCCCTGGTGGGGCCGGTGGCAGTTATAGAACTGCTCGAACTCGCGCAGGGCGTGTAGCAGATGCCGCTGATTCCAGATCAGGGTCCGGTCGAGCAGCTCGCAACGGCAGGTCAGCACCCAGCGCTCCATGACCGCGTTCATTCTCGGCATCTGGATCCCGCTGAGATGACCGCGATCCCGGCGTCGTTGAGGACGGCGTCGAACAGGGCGGGGAACTTGCCGTCGCGGTCCCGGATCAGGAACCGCGCCCTGCTGCCGGCATCCTCCAGGTCCATGACGAGGTTCCTGGCGGTTTGGACGACCCAAGGACCCGTCGGCTGAGCGGTTACGCCCAGGACCCGGATCCGGCGGCTGGCGTGCTCAATCGCCGCCAGCACGAACAGGCGGGCGCCGGTGAGGGTGACGGCCTCGAAGAAGTCGCAGGCGATCAGGGCATCAGCCTGGGAGCGGAGAAAACTTGCCCAGGTGGTGCTGGTGCGCTCGGGTGCGGGGCCGATGCCGGCTTGGCGGAGGATCTCCCAGACGGTGGAGGCAGCGACCTTGATGCCCAGGACGAGGAGTTCGCCGTGGATGCGCCGGTAGCCCCAGGACGGGTTCTCGCGGGCCAGGCGCAGCACCAGCAGGCGGACGGAGCGGACGGTGCGCGGCCGGCCCGGGTGCCGGGGCCGGGACCTGGCCGCATGGCGGCGGGCCAGCAGGTCGCGGTGCCAGCGCAGCACCGTGTCCGGCTGCACCAGCAGCCGGAACCGGCCGGGCACGTCCCGCGGGAGGCGGTGCAGCAGGGCGGCCAGGAACGCGCGGTCGCCAGCGGAGAACCGTGGCCGGGTCGTGCCGAGCTGCCGCTGCAGGACCGTGATCTGGTGGCGCAGCGCCAGGATCTCGATGTCCTTGTCCCGGCCGCTTGCCGGCAGCAGCCGCAGTACTGCGAACACGTTCGTCACGCTCAGGTAGACCAGTCGCAGCAGCACAGCCGATCATCATGCCGCAGCAGGCAAGACGTCGGGAAAGAAGCCGGCTCATCCGCCATCAGGATCCACGTACAGCTACTCTCACCCGGCCGGATGGGTTCCCGGCACATGCGCCGTTCGCTGCTGCCATGATGATCGGCTGTGCTGCTGCGGACATGCCGCTTCACCTGCACGGATGAGATTTTCGGCAACTACACCGTCCCGGTTGGTCGCGTCAAGAAAATGGATCGATGACATAACCCAGATTGACGAAACGATCAACTACCGTCAATATTGATTGAAATCATTATCCCGAACGAACCGTGGTATCGCGATCCATAACGAACCCCGCGCCACACGGGACGGAGGTATCAGCGCGTGGCCGACTTCCTGACCGCCACGGAGGCAGCCCGGCGGCTGGGCGTCAAGCCCGCGACGCTCTACGCGTATGTCAGTCGCGGCGTGCTGAGCCGGGACAAGGCCGCGGATGGCCGGGCCAGCCTGTTCGATCCGGACGAGGTCGAGCGGCTGGCCCGGCGGGGACGGCCGCGGCGGCCTGCCGGGGTCGCGGACATCACCATCGAGTCGGCCATCACCGAGATTATCGGCGACACCCTCCGTTACCGCGGCCTCGACGCGACCAGCCTCGCGGTCCGCCGTACCTTCGAAGACGTCGCCGAACTGCTCTGGACCGACGAGTTCCCCGCCCCGGCCAGGGAGCGGGCGGACGCCAGGGAACCGTGGCAGGCGAGGCCCGCGGCGCTGGTCGCGGGCCGGGCCGCGCAGGCTGCGCTGCCAGCCGGGACGCTGCCGCTCGAGCGGCTCCAGGTTATCGTGCCGGCGATGGCCGCGACCGATCCGCTCCGGCTCCAACTCGACCGATCGGCCGTGCTCGCGGCTGGACGGAACATCATCGCGGGCATGGTGGACTGCCTGCACCCGCCCGCCACTTCGACAACTTTGGACACATTCGAATCAATAACACTAACGGAAACTTCCGTCTCGGCAAGTCGAAGTGAGCCGATCGCGGAACGCCTCTGGTCGCAGCTCTGCTATCAGCGGGCCAGCCCTCCGCTGCTTCGCGCGGTGTCCGCTGCGCTGGTGCTGCTCGCCGACCACGAGCTTGCCGCTTCCACGCTGGCCGTCCGGGCCGCAGCCTCCGTGCGGGCAGATCCGTACGCCGTGGTCGGGACCGGCCTGGGTGCGATGAGCGGGGCGCTTCACGGCGGGGCCTCCCTCGGCGCCGAAACGCTGATCGCCGCGGCCAGCGGCCCGGATGATGTCCCCCGGGTGGTGGCCGAACTGCTGCGGCGGGGCGAAAAGGTGCCCGGTTTCGGGCATCCGGTATACCGGGGCGGCGACCCGCGCGCCGTCGTGCTGCTCGAGCTGGTGCGCCGCGCGGCGCCGAAGTCGGGCCAGCTTGCGGTGGCCGAGGCGGTGCTCGCGGAGGTCAGGCAGAAGTCCTTGCCCGCACCGAACATCGACTTCGCGCTCGCCACCCTGACCCGGGTGGCGGGCATGGTCAGGGGCGCCGGCGAGACGATATTCGCGGTAGCCAGGACGGCAGGCTGGATCGCCCATGCCCTCGAGGCGTACGCCGGCGGCGGGCCGCTGCGCCCCCGGGCGGTCTACACGGGAAGGCCCGCGGCCGATTACCCGTGACGCCGGGTCGCGATCTAGGCGGGGAATCATGTCGTTACCGGCTCGTGAGCCCCACATGACCGGGTCGCCTGTCGCGCTCACCCCCCCGAATGACAGCCGGGACTCCGTCGGGACCGGCGAGCTCACGTCCTGTTCCAATGAGCAGACGCCCTGGCATCACGCCAGCAGCGAGCACTCTTGCGACCATGTTCGACACCGCCCGCGGCCGCTACAGCCGCGGGCGTGGTCAGTTTTCACCCGCCTGGCACCACCGGTAGCGATGTTCGGGACGCCCGCCGCTGCCGTAGCGGAGCCTGATCTCGACGCGCCCTATCTCGTGCAGGTGGCTGAGGTAGCGCTGCGCTGTAGCGCGGCTCATCCCGGTCATCTCCGCTACCTCCGCGGCCGAGAGCTCCTGCCCGCCTGAGGTGAGCAGCCGCTCGACGGCCTCCAGCGTGTGCGCCGACCGGCCTTTCGCGCCGGACAGCTGGTCCTGGGTCCGTAGCGCGCCGAAGACCCGGTCGAGGTTGCGCTGGTCGGGCTCGTGCAGCGCGTTGAGGCGGGACCGCATCTGGGCGTAAGACAGCAGCTTGTCGCGCAGCGCCGGGAAGCTGAAGGGTTTCAGCAGGTAGTGTAGGGCGCCGCCCTGCATGGCCGCGCGTACGCTGTCCGCGTCCTTGGCGGCGGTGATGACGATCACGTCCACCGCCGGGTGCCCTTCCCGGCGCAGCCGGGCCACCAGGTCCAGGCCGTGCTCGTCCGGCAGATACAGGTCCAGCAGCAGCAGGTCCGGGCGCAGCCGGTCCACCGCCCCGACCGCCTCGGCGGCCGTATGCGCTTGGGCGATCGCCTGGAAGCCGTCTACCTTGTTTACGTAGGCGGCATGGATGTCGGCGATGCGGAAATCGTCATCGACGACCAGGACGCGGATCATGGCGGGACAGGCGCCCCCTTCGGCTCCTGCGGCGCACCGGCTTCCGGGATACTAGATCCGGTTCTCGGGTCCACGCCGACGCAGTTGGGGAGCACCGCGGTGAAGACCGCACCGCTGTCGTGGCCGACGCTGATCATCCCGCCGCGGCCCTCGACGACCTTCCGGACCAGCGCCAGCCCGAGTCCCCGCCGCGCGCCCGTGGTGGAGGTTTTCGTGGTGACGCCGTCCATGAAGATGGTTTCCCGCATGTTGTGGGGCACCCCGCGGCCTGAATCGCGCACGCGGACCAGCAGGTCGTGCTCGACGGCGACGATCGTCAGCTCCACCCAGCGCGGCTCCGGCGCCTGGGCCGCGGCATCGATCGCGTTGTCGATGAGGTTCCCCGCGATGGTCAGCACCTGGCTGACGTCGCTGACCGGGGCGCTGACATGGCTGTCGTCCATGACGCGCAGCCGGACGTCACGCTCGTCCGCCAGCGAGACCTTCCCCAGGATCAGCGCCACCAGCTTGGCGTCGCCGATGTCGGCCTGCAGCCGCTCGGTCAGGTCCGCGCGGGCGGCCGAGACATCGGTCACGAACTGGATCGCCTCGTCGTTGCGGCCCAGCTCGACCAGGCCGACCAGGGTGTGCAGCCGGTTGGCGAACTCATGCGACTGGGCGCGTAGCGTCTCGGTCAGGCCGATCGCGTCGTCCAGTTGCCGCTTCAGCGCCTCGGATTCGGTCCGGTCCTGGAAAGTGACCACCCAGCCGAGGTGCCGGTGGCCCTGCCGGATGGGCATCCGGTTCGCCACAAGCACGCGGTCGCCGTGCAGCACGAGCAGATCGCTGCCCTCGATCCCACCGGTCACCACGTCGGCGAGCCGGCCAGGCGGCAGGACGTGCCGCAGCGGCCGGCCCACGAACTCCGGCAGCAGGTCCAGCAGTTCCCGGGCGAAATCGTTGGCCAGCACGATCCGCTCGTTCTTGTCGTAGCCGAGCACGCCCTCCCGGATGCCGTGCAGCATCGCCTCCCGTTCCTGCAGCAGCGCCGCGATCTCGCGCAGTTCCAGGCCGAAAGTCTGCCGCTTGAGCAGCCGCGACAGGCCCAGCGCCGCTAGCACGCCCAGGGCGAGGACGGCGAGGAAGTAGACGGCCAGATCCACCAGCGTCCGGGCCACGTGCCCGGCTACCGTGGCGGTGAGGAAGCCGACCGAGACCTCGCCGATCAGCTCGCCGTGGCTGAAGATCGGGGCCTTGCCGACCGCCTCCAGGCCGAGGGTGCCGTGCTCGATGCCCATCCAGTCCTGGCCGGTGCGAAACGTCTCGCTAGACGCCACGTCCTTATCGGGATACCAGACTGGCATGCCGATCAGCCGCGGATTCGGGTGGGAGAGCCTGATTCCCTTGGCGTTGGTGATCACGACGAACGTGGCCGCCGTGCTGCGCATGGCCGCCATCGCCATGTTCTGCACGGCTCCGTGCGGGCCGATCCCGCCTGGGCCACCCGTCCGCACTGCCTGCTGCAGGCCGGGCTGGGAGGCGAGGCTCTGCGCGACAGCCAGGGACCGCTGCTCGTACTGATCGTTGAGCTGCTGGTTCAGGTTCCACTGCACGACGGCGAAGCCGGCCGCCATGGTGACCACCAAGATCGCGACCATCATGATCACGACCTGGGTAGACAGGCGCTGCCGCAGCAAGCGCCGGATCCGAGCTGTCATGGCCTCCTGGCCGCTAGTCCCTGCCGCCGTCACGGCATCTTTGCTAGGTGTTTCCGAAGTGTAACAACGTTCTGATCGGTTCCTGAAGATTGGCGGCGGTGCGCAAAACGAGCAAAACCAGCAATATGAGCTTTGTTTGCCTGCTCGCCTCCGGGCCCCCGCCCACCTCTCCATCCCCCTTCACGGCGCGCCTTCCCTCATCGCTCCTCCGTCGCACCTCAATCCACGCGGCGCCGCGCCCCCTCGGCTCGCTTAAGGGTCCGCTCCTCAGTCTGTCACCTCCTTTTTGATTATGAGCAGAATGCGCAAAAGCACGAGAAATGCGGCTTACTCGCGCAACCAGCACAAGGATTGTCGGCCGCGTTTTCCCATTTTACTTTGGTGGCTCCTCGCGAATTTACGTGACGGAAATCTAGCCCGCCAAGGAGATGATGACGGTGGCAAGCACGTTTGCCAGACGTTCGCGTGCGGCTCGTGGCGCACGCGAACGCAGTGGCGCCGCGCAGGCGGCGCAGATTGAGTTGAGGGGGGTGACGAAGCGCTTCGCCACCCCATCGGGATCGCTGTTCACCGCCGTGCGGGACTTCGATATGACCGTCGGCGCGGGAAAGTTCTGCGCGGTGGTCGGGCCCAGCGGGTGCGGCAAGTCGACCTCGCTGACGATGGTCGCCGGGCTGGAACGGCCCAGTGCGGGCACGGTGAGTGTCGGCGGGAAGCCCGTCGACGGGATCACGGCGGGCACGAGCTTCATGTTCCAGGCCGACGCGCTGATGCCGTGGAAGACCGTGGTCGGCAACGTGGCCCTGGGACCGGTATTCCGCGGCGTCCCGAAAAAGGAGGCGCAGTCCCAGGCGCGTGAGTGGCTGCGCAGGGTTCACCTAGCCGGCTTTGAGGACCACCACCCGCATCAGTTGTCCGGCGGAATGCGCAAGCGCGTCAGCCTGGCCGCGGCGCTGATCAACGAGCCGTCGATCCTGCTGATGGACGAGCCGTTCGGCGCGCTGGACGTGCAGACCAAGGCGATGATGTCCAACGAGCTGCTCGGCTTGTGGGAGCAGACCAGGCCGTCGGTCATCTTCGTCACCCACGACCTGGAGGAAGCGATCGCGCTGGCCGACCACGTGGTGGTGATGACGGTCGGACCGGGGACCGTCAAGGCGGTCTACGACATCGACCTGCCCAGGCCGCGGGGCGCGGTGCAGGAGATCCGGTTCGAGCCCCGTTTCCTCGAGCTTCACCACCAGATCTGGGAGTCGCTGCGCGAAGAGGTCGAGCGCGCGTACGCCCGCACCGCATCCGCCGCGAATGCACCGGGAGGACAGTCATGAGCGCCGTGCCGGTCAACCGCAGTCCTGAGCCGACCGCGCCAGCCGCCATCGGCGACCTGGCCGGTGCGGAGGAGGCCGCCGTCGCAGCCGACGTCCGCCGAAGCACCCGCCGCCGCCGGATATGGATCTGGGGCGCCCGCATCGCCACCCTGGTGATCGTCATCGGCGGCTGGCAGCTGCTCACCAGCGCGAAGATCATCGACCCGTTCTTCTGGGGCCAGCCCAGCGGGATCGTCAAGCAGCTGAACGCCTGGGTGCAGCACGGCACCACCTACGGCTCGATCTGGGAGCAGATCTGGGTCACCTTCAAGGAAGCCGTGCTCGGCTTCCTGCTCGGCGTGGCAGCCGGCGTGATAGCCGGCGTCCTGCTCGGGATGTTCACCTTCCTGGCCGATGTCGCGAGTCCCTACATCAAGATCGCGAACGCGATCCCGCGGATCGTGCTCGGCTCGCTGTTCACCGTGGCGCTGGGCCTGGGCACGCCCTCCAAGGTGGCGCTGGCCTCGGTGCTGGTGTTCTTCGTGGTGTTCTTCAACGCCTTCCAGGGCGTCCGTGAGGTGGACCCCAACCTGCTCGCCAACGCCCGGGTGCTGGGCGCCTCCAAGCCCGCCATCATCCGCCACGTGGTGGTGCCCTCGGCGCTGGTCTGGATCATCGCCAGCCTGCACGTGGCCTTCGGTCTCGCGATCATCGGCGCGATCGTCGGCGAGTACCTCGGCGCCACGAAGGGGCTCGGGCTGGTGATCGCCAACGCGCAGAGCAACTTCAACCCCAACGGCGTGTTCGCCGCGATGGTGATCATCGCGATCTTGGCGCTGACCGCGGAGGGCCTGATCGGCCTGCTGGAACGGCGCCTGCTGTCCTGGCGGCCGCGATCACAGTCCCAGGCCGCCGCCACCTGACGAGCCTGCTCCCGGCCATCGACTCACATCCGCTACGCCCACAACCCACAGATACGAGCAGGAGTAACCCAATGTCCAGACGTTCCCTTACCAAGATCGCTGCCGCGGCGAGCGTCGCGGCCCTCGCGGCGGGCCTGGCGGCCTGCAGCAGCTCGAGCAGCTCGACGGCCAGCGGATCCAATGCCGCCGCCGCGACCAACGGTTCCGGCGTGCCGACCGTCACGCTGATGGTCGGCGGCATCGACAAGCAGATCTACCTGCCCTACCAGCTCGCCCAGGACCTGGGCTTCTACAAGAAGTACGGCGTCAACGTGCAGCTCTCGACCGAACAGGCGGGCGGCGTCGGCGCCGAGACCGCGATGGTGTCCGGGCAGGTCGACATGGCCGGCGCCTGGTACGTGCACGCCATCGACTTCCAGGCCAAGGGCAAGAACGTCGTCGACGTCGTCCAGCTCAGCGGGGCGCCCGGGGAACGGGAGATGTGCGGCAAGACCTCCGGTGTCACCACCCCGGCGGACTGGAAGGGCAAGAACGTGGGCGTGACCGACATCGGGTCGGGCACCGATGAGCTCACCGTCTACCTCGCCGCCCGCTACCACCTGACCACCAAGGACTTCAACCGCGTCGCGGTCGGCGCCGGCCCCACCTTCGTCGCCTCGCTGCAGCACGACCGGATCGCCTGCGGCATGACCACGCAGCCGACCGTGAACGCGATCGAGAAGCAGGGCATCGGCACCTCGGTGATCGACCTCTCCTCCACCAGCGGCGCGCAGCAGTGGCTGGGCGGCGCCTACCCGGCCGCTGGCGTGCTGGCCCAGGCCAGCTGGGTCGCCTCGCACCAGGCCACCGTGCAGAAGGTCGTCGACGCGCTGGTCGCGACCATGCACTGGATCAACACCCACAGCGCGGCCGATATCGCCAACGCGATGCCGCCCGGGTTCGTGTCCAATGGGCTCACCACCAAGGCCGACTACATCTCCGCGTTGGCCAAGGATAAGGGCCAGTTCCTGCCGGACGGGATGATGCCGGCCAGCGGCCCGGCCACCGTCCTGGCGATTGAGAAGTTCGTCGGCAACGTCACCAGCCCGATCAACCTGTCCACCACCTACACCAACCAGTACGCCATCGCAGCCAACAAGCTCGAGGGCTTCTCCAGCTAACCCCGGCCCGCCGGGACCGGCCCACCGGCCGGTCCCGGCGACTGTCCCGTCCCATTGGCTTCCCTGCCCGCCTGCAGACCCAGGACCAGATCAATGAACACGCCTGCCCTTGACCACGACAGCCTCCGAGCCCCCGAGCCCGGGCCGCTGAACGGCATCCGCGTACTCGACGTCGCCACGGTGTATGCCGCGCCGATCACGGCGATGCTGCTGGGCGACTATGGCGCTGATGTCCTCAAGATCGAGCACCCGCGCGGGGACCCGGCCCGCACCCATGGCCACAGCAAGGACGGGTACGGCCTGTGGTGGAAGGTGCTCGCGCGCAACAAGCGCGCGGTAACGCTCAACCTGTCGCACCCGGCCGGCCGCGAGCTGCTGGAGCGGCTGGCGGCCGACGCCGACGTCCTGATCGAGAACTTCCGCCCTGGCGTGATGGAGAAGTGGGGCCTGGGCCCGGACCGCTTGCACGAGATCAACCCGGCGCTGGTGATGCTGCGCATGACCGGCTTCGGCCAGTTCGGGCCCTACGCCACCCGGCGGGCGTTCGGGACGCTCGCCGAGGCGATGACCGGCTTCGCGCACCAGACCGGCCAGCCCGACGGCCCGCCGACGCTGCCGCCGTTCGGGCTGGCCGACGGCGTCGCCGGCCTGGCGGGGGCGATCGCGGTGATGATCGCTCTTCACCACCGGGAGCGCAACGGCGGCCGCGGCCAGGTGATCGACGTCTCGCTGATCGAGCCGCTGCTGACGATCCTGGGCCCGGGCCCGAGCGTGTTCGACCAGCTCCAGGTCGTGCCGGGGCGGCACGGCAACCGCTCGCCCAGCAACGCCCCGCGCAACACCTACCTCACCCGCGACGGCCGCTGGGTCGCCGTCTCCACCAGCGCCACCCCGGTCGCCGAGCGGGTGATGCGGCTCGTCGGGCGCCCCGACATCGCCGAGAAGCCGTGGTTCCAATCCGCCAGAGAGCGCGTCCACCACGGCGACCAGCTTGACAGCATCCTGGGCGGCTGGATTCGCGCGCGCGATTTCGACGATGTCATGGCGGCCTTCGACCTGGCCGGCGCGGCGATCGCCCCGATCTACGACGTCGAGCAGCTGATGGAGGACCCGCAGGTGAAGGCGATCGACGCGATCACGACGATAGAGGACGAGGACCTCGGGCCGCTGAAGATGCAGAACGTCATGTTCCGCCTGTCCCAGAGCCCGGGATCGATCCGTTTCACGGGTCGGCGGCTCGGCCAGGACAATGAGCAGATCTACGGCGACCGGCTCGGCCTGGATCCGGCCCGGATCGCCGGGCTGCGGGCCGACGGAGCGATCTGATGCACCGCAGCTACCTGTTCGCCCCGGGCCACAACGCCAAGCTGCTGCGCCGCGTGTTCGAGGCCGGCGCGGACGCGGTGATCCTCGACCTGGAAGACGCCGTCCCGCCGGACGCCAAGCAGCAGGCCCGCGTGATGGTCGCCGGGGTTCTCGCCGAGCGATCCGCATGGGTGCGGATCAACACGGTCCGCACTGACCTGGCCGCCGCCGACCTGGACGCCGTCGCCGGGCTGGCCGCCGGGATCCGGATCCCCAAGGCCGAGTCGGCCGGGGACGTGCAGTGGGTCGCTGACCGCGCCCCCGGCACGCCGCTGATCTGCGCGATCGAAAGTGCCCGGGGGCTGCTCGCCGCCCCGGAGATCGCGACCGTCCCCGGTGTCCGTTACCTGTCCATGGGCGGCGTGGACCTGCGACGAGACCTCGGCGCCGGCGATGGCAACCTGCAGACGCTGTACGCGCGCTCGCACATCGTCGTGGCCTCGCGCGCCGCCGGCCTCGGGCCCCCGATCGACAGCGTCTACCCGCGCCTCGATGACGACCGGGGGCTGCGCCAGCAGGCCGAGTTCGCCCGCTCGCTGGGCTTCTTCGGCAAGTCCGCGATCCACCCGCGGCAGCTCGAGGTCATCCACGACGTGTTCACGCCATCTGAGCGGGAGCTGACCTGGGCGCAGGTCGTGCTCGACGCGTTCGCCGCCGCCGGCGGCAACGCGGTCAAGCTGCCGGATGGTGAATTCGTAGACCTCCCGGTCGCCGACCGCGCCCGGCGCCTGCTGGAACTCGCTGGCCAACGTCCGGCCGGCGCCCGAGCATCGGGAGTGACGTGATGGCGAAACGCCCGTCTGAGCTGACCTGGACACCCGACGGCAGGGTGGCGCGGGTCCGGCTTCGGGGCAGCGCCGTGCTGGCGTCGCCGGTGCTCAACCGCGGTACCGCGTTCACGCTCGCCGAGCGGCAGGCGCTCGGGTTGACCGGCCTGCCGCCCGATGGCGTCTCGACGATCGAGGGGCAGCTGGCGCGGGTGTACGCGTAGTACCGGCGCCAGCCCGACGACCTGGCCAAGAACCTGTACCTGGCTAGCCTGCGGGACCGGAACGAGGTGCTGTTCTACCGGCTGCTGACCGAGCACATCGCCGAGATGCTGCCGATCGTGTACACCCCGACGGTGGGCACCACGATCGAGCGGTACAGCCTGGAGTACGGCCGCCCGCGCGGGGTCTACCTGTCGGTGGATCATCCGGATCAGGTCGAGATGGCCTTCCGCAATTACGGGCTGGGCCGCGACGACGTCGACCTGATCGTGGCCACCGACTCTGAGGCCATCCTGGGCATCGGCGACTGGGGCGTCGGCGGCATCGCGATCGCGGTCGGCAAGCTGGCCCTGTATGTCACCGCGGCCGGCCTGCACCCGCGCCGGGTCATCCCGGTCGTCCTGGACGCCGGCACGGACAACCGGGCCCTGCTGGATGAGCCCAAGCCTCGGCAGCCGGCATCCACGGGTGCGCGGCGAGCGGCATGACCAGCTGATCGACGCCTATGTCACCGTCGCTACCCGGCTGTTCCCGAACGCGCTGCTGCACTGGGAGGACTTCGGCGCCGCCAACGCCCACCGCATCCTGACCAAGTACGCCGGGACCTGCTGCACGTTCAATGACGACATCCAGGGGACCGCCGCGGTGGTGCTGGCCGCCGCGCTGAGCGCGACCCGCGCCGCGGGGACGCCGATACGGGACCAGACGGTGGTGATCCACGGCGCCGGGACGGCCGGGATCGGGATCGCCGACACGTTGCAGCAGGCGATGATCACCGACGGCCTGCCCGCCGCCGAGGCCACCAGCCGGTTCTACACGCTGGACAGCAAGGGCCTACTCACCAGCGATTATCCGGGGACGATGCGCGACTTCCAGGTTCGGTACGCCCGGCCGGCCGCCGAAGTCGCCGGCTGGCGGCGCGACGCCGACGGCGGTATCGGCCTAGCCGAGGTCGTGGCCCGCGCCCGCCCCACTATGCTGATCGGGACCTCGATTCAGCGCGGGGTCTTCTCCGAGGCGATCGTCACTGAGATGGCTTCGCATACCAAACGGCCGGTCATCATGCCGCTGTCCAACCTGTAGGCGCCGATTACTCTGTCACAGCTGCTGACCTGGTGCCTTCCGGTGGACAGGGAAGGGCGGAGTTCGGGATCCGGCTGCGCGGAGGCGCCCGCTCAGGCACCTTTAGTACTCGTGCCACTAGGATTCGCCTACCTCACGGCCCTGCGCGTGTTCGGCTGGCTGACCTTGCTCGCCCGCTCCGACCAGGCCAAGGACGCTGAGATCTTGATCTTGCGTCACCAGGTCGCCGTGCTCCAGCGGCAGGTCAAGACGCCGAGGCTGTCCTGGGCTGACCGGGCGATCCTGGCCGCGCTGGCCCGCCTGCTGCCGAGCAGCCAGCTCCGCCAGTTGCGCCTGATCATCTCCCCGCGGATCCTGCTGCGCTGGCACGCCAGCCTGGTCCGCCGGCGGTGGACCTATCCGCGCCGGGCGCCTGGACGGCCCAGGACCGCGCAGGCGATACGTGCGCTGGTGCTGGAAATGGCGCGGGACAACCCGGGTTGGGGATACCGGCGCATCCACGGCGAGCTAACCGGCCTGGGCTGCACGCTCGCGCCGTCGACCGTGTGGCAGATTCTCAAGGACGCGGGCATTGATCCCGCGCCCCGGCGGTCCGGGCAAGCCTGGCGGGCGTTCCTGCAGGCCCAGGCCAAGACGATCCTCGCCGTCGACTTCTTCCACGTCGATACCGTCTTCCTGCGCCGCCTGTACATACTGTTCTTCATCGAGCACGGCACCCGGCGCGTGCACCTGGCCGGGATCACCGCCCATCCGGCGGGGGAGTGGGTGACCCAGCAGGCACGCAACGTGCTGATGGCCCTCGAGGATCACGCTGACAGTGTCAAGTTCCTGCTCCGGGACCGCGATACCACGTTCACCGCCGCTTTCGATGCGGTCTTCACCGCGCCCGGCGTGCGGATCATCAAGACCCCTGTCCAGGCGCCGCGGGCGAACGCGATCGCGGAGCGCTGGATTTCCAGTGCCCGCCGCGAGTGCCTGGACCGGATGCTGATCACCGGCAAGCGGCACCTGCGGCTGGTCCTGCGTGAGTACGTCGAGCACTATAACGTTCATCGCCCGCACCGGACGCTGCGCCAACGACCGCCCGCCGGGCCTGAGCATCCACTCACTTCTGGGCCGTGCCGTGCCGATGCAGGCCTCATCGGTGTGTCGCAAATCAGCCAGATCATTACCAGTCAGGACTTTGCCGGAAGTGATTTTGAGCGAGGCAGCCGCTGCATTTCGTGAGAGTTCGCGTAGATTTCGAAATAAGTCAGGTTCTATTGAAATGTGATATGGCCTGACGTAAGATGAGGGGTAACATGACGGATTTTCCCGTAGTCGTGTTGGTCTCTGCTTAAGGCAGTTTGGGCAGCCTCCGGGAGCGTTGCTCCGGACCCTGGTAGCGCTGGCTTAGCAGATTGATCCATGAGACGCCTGGTTCGGGCAGGACGACCGCCCGCGGTCTGTTACCCCGTACCGACTCGGCGCCTCCTCAGCTAGCGGAAAAATGCCGTGACCATTGTATTCGACGACATGCAGGCACCCATTCTGACACTGGGAACCCGCAGGTGGGCCCCCGGTGCTCCGGTCTCGAGTGCGGTAAACCGGGAAACATTCCGGCTCGGTATCGGATGCTCAGGCTGTTTCGTAGTCGCTTCGCCGGGGCGGGTCGGCCGCTTGCGGGATGCCCGGAGTAAGCAGGAAGGGCCGATGCGATTCCGAATCCTGATTGATATACGAAACTTGAGTTATACCGTCGCCGCGCTGACCGGGGGACTCGGCGCGTTCTGCGGAGCCATCACTAACGTCTTGGTCTATCCCAACCTGGCCCGCCGCCGCGACGGCACATCTGGCACCGGGCGCGACCGCGCGGTTCCTGGTGACAGGCTTCAGCTCCCAGGTTCGGCCACGTGTTCACGGACTTCTATTTCGTCAGCCAGTACGCCGCGCGGGTCCTGGGGCGGTCCGGTCAGCCAGGTGACCGGACCGCTCGCCACCGCCAAGGGATCGCGGCCGTTCCAGGCGGCCACCGGCGACGGACGTGCCCTGTTCGTCAAGGTCTTCGGCTCAGGCCAGCGGGACGCCTGCCTGCTGTACCGGGCCTGGCGCGGCATCTGGCTGCGCAGCGTCGGCGACACCAGGCCCGCGGCTCGCTTTTGCGGACCGTCGGGCATGAGGCGCTGGTGGCGGTGATGGCCGAGCGGGCCGGGGTGGCGGTGTCGCCGGGACCGTCCGGCAGGAAGGGAAGCGGTGAGCTGTCGATCGCGCTGATGACGTCCGCATGGGCGGCAGGTGGCTCGTTGGTGATCCGGCAGCCTGACCGGCCGGCTGTTTTCTCCGGGCGGCCGGGCCCGGTCAGGTCCATCTCGGTAGCCAGCGCCGTGAACCGCTTGCTGCGGTACCGGTGCCCTCGCCGCTGGTGTCCCTGGCCGGCGGAACGAGCGCCTCTGGAATGCCGCATTACAGCACCGGCTCGCAGGATCAGGCGAACCCGCCAACCAGTTACGCCGAAAGGCTGCCCCGGGGCATCTGCCGGATCGGCGCGTCTGGTGAACGCGATCCCCGCCGCTGGCTCTGGCAGCGGCCGGCCCGCGAGCCGGGCGCCCACCAGATCATCGCCTCAATCACCACATCTGGTGATGCGTCCTCATCACATTGCCCCCTACCTTTCGATCAACCAGCAAGAGTTGAAGGGAGGGCAGATGAGCGAAATCCCGGCCGACCCTCATCACAGTCCGGGGCGGTACGAAATCCGCCTCAAAGGGCACCTCGCTTCCCGCTGGGCGGCCTGGTTTGACGGACTGAGCCTGTCCAACGAGAGCGACGGCACCACCATCCTGTGCGGCCCAGTCGCCGACCAGGCCGCGCTGCACGGCCTGCTCCAGAAAGTCCGCGACCTGGGCCTGCCACTGGTCTCGGTCACCCAGGTCCAGCCCGGCCAGCCCGATGCGCCCGCCGGCGGGCCCCGGTAACTCATGAATCCACTGAAGGAGACCGATATGACGACCACCATGCACGCTACAGCAACCAAACCAGCCGGGATGACCTCCCTGAGGAAGACCGCGCTGGTCGCGGGCATCTTCTACCTGATCACCTTCATCTCGATCCCCACCCTGGCCCTCTACGGCCCGGTGAAGAACCACCGGGACTGGATCCTGACCTCCGGCAGCAACACGGCCGTGCTCGTCGGGGCCTTCCTGGAGGTGATCGTCGCCCTGGCCGGCATCGGCACCGCCGTCACGCTGTACCCGGTGGTCAAGCGGCAGAACGAAGGCGTCGCGCTCGGCTTCGTCACCTCCCGCCTGCTGGAGGCCGCCATGATCTTCACCGGCGTGCTCAGCCTGCTCTCGCTGGTGACCCTGCGGCACGACCTGGGCGGGGCGGCCGGAGCCAATGCGGCCGCGCTCGTCACCACCGGCGCGTCGCACGTCGCGGTCTACAACTGGACGATGCTGCTCGGGCAGACCCTGATGCCGTGCATCAACGCCCTGCTGCTCGGCACCTTGATGTACCGGTCCCGCCTCGTCCCGCGGATCATCCCGATCGTCGGGCTCATCGGAGCCCCCCTGCTCATCGCCGGCGTCATCGTCACGCTGTCCGCCGGCACCGGTCACATCTCCGCGTTGCAGGCGATCGGGACCCTTCCGGTAGCTGCCTGGGAGTTCTCGCTGGGCGTGTGGCTGGTCGTCAAGGGCTTCAGGCCCTCCCCGATCACCGCGGGAATGGAGGCTGCTAGCAGCCCGCGCGCCTACAGCGACGTGACCGTCTAACCGTCAAGGACACGGCCGGGCCCGCCACGGGCCCGGCCGTTGTCCGCTCCGGCCGATAGGCTGTAGTGGTCAAATACTCGGCCGCCGGGTTTGACCTGGGGCTACGGCACCAGCATGATCGGCACCCGTGTGTGTCGCGCTGGCTTACCGGCTGCTGGTGACCGTGCTGTCCTGGCTCGCGCTAGTGGCCCGGTCCTCGTCGGCCAAGGACGTGGAGATACTCGCGCTGCGGCACGAGGTGGCCGTGCTACGCAGGACGAACCCCAGACCGCGTATGTCCTGGACCGACCGGGCCGTCCTCGCCGCGCTAACGAGGATCATGCCCAGAGGACTGCGCCTACGGCGGATCGTGACTCCCGGCACGCTGCTGCGCTCACTGATGGACCTTTCCTGAAGGTTGCCGGGGAAGGCGGTCATGTTGCTGTTTGCAATCAGCGGTTACGTACCTTTAACTTGGCGCGGTTGCGATGAGCGGTGCTGAAGGGCCAGAGTTGTCCGGTCGGTGACCGAGTTCATCGATGCACCCCCGGTGCCGCCAGTCACCGCCATGCTGCGCTCGACCCTTTAGTGAGGTCCAGTGCCAGTTCTGCGGGGCTGGTGGTTACCCGGGACGCGCTGATCGTCAACAGGGCCATGCGCTTCGAGCGCCGCACAGTGAGCTCACGACGGCGTCCCGGTTCCGCGAATATGGGTGCCTCCCCACTGGGCAAGCAGCGAGGAGGCTGTGATGCAGTATGCCCTAATCCAGGTTCTGCCTGATGTCCCGGCCGGCGGGGTGTGCGCCGGCATCGACTGGGCCACCGCTGATCACGTCGCGTGCGTGGTCGACATGGCCGGACGGGTCAAGGACCAGTTCTCCGCCGCGCACGACAAGGCGGGGATCACCGCGGTGATCGCCCGGCTGCGCAGGAACAAGGTCACCGAGGTCGCGATTGAGCGGGGCGACGGCGCGCTCGTTGATGCCCTGCTGGCCGCGGGCCTGACCGTAGTGGTGATCACCTCCCGGCAGGTGAAGAACCTGCGGTCCCGGTACGGGTCATCCGGGGCCAAAGACGACCGGTTCGATTCGTTCGTGCTGGCAGACACGCTGCGCACCGACCGGGCCCGGCTGCGGCCCCTGGTCCCGGACACGGCGGCGACGATCGCGCTGCGAGCAGCGGTCCGGGCCTGTGGGGTGCCAGAAGTGTGCCTGGCCTGTGAGCTGCAATGCTGACCACGGTCAGTCGTGGGGCATCATGATCATCCGTGTCCCTCCGCCTGCTCTATCTCATCTTCGTCCGGCTCTGCGGCTGGCTTGTCCTGCTCGGCCGGTCATCGGCCTCCAAGGACGCCGAGCTCTTGGTGCTGCGGCATGAGGTCGCCGTGCTGCGCCGGACCCATCCACGGCCCCGGCTGGACTGGGCCGACCGGGCGGTGATGGCCGCGCTGATCCGGCTCCTGCCGGGAAGGCTGCGACCACACCGGCTGGTCACCCCCGGCACCGTCCTGCGCTGGCACGCCGCCTGGTCACCCGGAAGTGGACCTATCCGAACCGGTCGGGACGGCCGCCAGTCAGCGCCGAGATCGCCGCGCTCATCGAGCGGCTCGCCACGGAGAACAATGGCTGGGGATACAAGCGGATCCAAGGTGAGCTGCTCAAGGTCGGCCACCGGGTTAGCGCATCGACGATCCGCCGGGTCCTCAAGGCGCTGAAGATCCCCCGGCGCCCCAGCGGCGCACCGATACGCAGGAGGATGTGGATAGTGCTTCGCCGTGCTTCCGCGGTTTTGCGGGGTGCGGGCGTAGGATCGCTCGGACCCGGTCTGACCTGCTTTCCGGCGTGACGCCGTGCGGGTTGTCTTGATACCGGCCTGTCGGCCGGGTCCCAGTCGTTGGCACCCACCGGCGCGGCCGGTCCGGTCTGCCTGGCCTGGGCAAGAGGCCGGGGTTTCACAGGCCGGCGGCCAGCGGGTGCGTGCCATCCCTCAACCAGAGAAAGGGACGGCAATGACAATCGTAGAAGACGCGCGCGTCATCACCGGCGGCGTGGACACCCACGCAGGCACTCATGTCGCCGCCGCGCTGGATCGGCTGGGCGGGCTGCTCGGTGTCCGGAGTTCCCGGCTACCGCGGCCGGGTACGCCGGGCTGCTGGGCTGGCTGGCCGGGTTCGGGACGGTCGGGCTGGTCGGCGTCGAGGGCACCGGCGTTACGCGCGGGCCTGGCCCTGCACCTGGCCGCGGTCGGCGTCCGGGTGGTGGAGGTGGACCGGCCGGACCGGCAGGACCGCCGCCGCGGCGGCAAGTCCGACCCGCTGGACGCGGTCAGCGCGGCGCGGGCCGCGCTGTCCGGCCGGCGCCGTCGCCCCGAAGGGCCGGGACGGCGCGGTGGAGGCGATCCGGGCGCTGATCGTGATCCGGCGCAGCGCCCGCGCCGGCGGACCCAGGCGGTCAACCAGGCCCGGCGCTGATCGTGACCGGCCCGGATGAGCTGCGGGCCCGGTTCGCGGCGCACGCTGCCGGCCGCTGGTGGCCGGCTGGCGGCGCTGCGGCCGCGGCCCGGGGACGGGCCCGGCTATGCCACCCGCGTCGCGCTGCGGGCTGCCGCCGGGCCCGGTTCCTGCAGGACCAGATCGCCCGCCTGGATAGCTCATCGTGCCGCTGGTACCCCGGCCCCGGCCTGCTGGCCCTGCACGCGTCGGCCCGGACACCGCCGCGCTGCTGCTGATCGCCGCCGGGACCACCCGGAACGCTGCGGTCCGAGGCCGCCTGGGCGCACCTGTGCGGGGCCGCGCCGATCCCGGCCTCGTCGGGGAAGATCACCCGGCACCGGCTCAACCCCGGCGGGGACCGGCAGGCCAACCACGCCCTGTGGCGGATCGTGATCACCCGGATGAGCTCCCACCCGGCCACCCGCGCCTACGTCGCCCGGCGCACCGCCGAAGGCCTGACCAAGCCCGAGATCATCCGCTGCCTCAAGCGGTACGTCGCCCGCGAGGTCTACCCGCACCTGCGGCCCGCCCGCTGACACCCCGCTTCCCGGGGGCGGCCTGGCCCGCGATACGGCTGCCGCACCCGCTGGCCTGCCCACGATCTGCCGGCCACCCCCGGGACCCCGCCCAGCCCGCTGACCTCGTGACCTGATAAGAGCCTGCCCTCCACCGCGAGCGGCCCCTCCCTGTCTTGTCCGCCCTCAGCACCCCAGGCGCGCCCGCCCGCCGATTCAAACAAGGCCCTTGACAGCACATAAGAGCATCGTGGCGGAATTTCCTGCGCACGCAAGCCGCGACGATGCTCGCGGCCCACTTCTTCCACGTGGACTGCGCGGTGACCCTGCAGCGCCTGTACTGCTTCTTCGTTATCGAGGCCGGCTCCCGGTACGTACATATCCTCGGCGTGACCGCGCACCCGGACGGGCCGTGGACCACACAGCAGATCCGCAACCTCTTGATGGATTTCGGCGATCGCGCCGCGGACTTCCGGTTCCTGCTGCGGGACCGGGCCGGGCAGTTCACCGGGTCCTTCGACGCGCTCTTGGCTAGCGTCGGCATCGAGGCCGTGAAAATCCCGCCCCGGAGCCCTCGCGCGAATGCCTATGCGGAAAGATTCGTGCTCACGGCCCGGACGGAGGTCACCGACCGGATGCTGATCTTCGGTCAGCGTCATCTGCGGACGATCCTGGCCCAGTACGAGGCCCATTACAACGGACGTCGTCCCCATCGCAGCCGCCAGCTCCACCCGCCCCGGCCCGACCACCCACCCGCCGACCTCTCCCAGGAGCGAATCCAGCGTCGGCCCGTCCTTGGCGGCCTCATTAGCGAATATGAGCGGGCCGCCTAAAAGCCCAGGTAAGGACCGGTGACCGAGTTCTGGAACCCCAGTGGCTCCTCGATCGAGAGCCCAGGCTGTTCGCCCACTGGGCCTGGGTACGCGGGATAGCCGGAATGCGATGAGAAGAGCGGAGTGAACCGAGAGGCTCACGCTCCGTTCTGTGGGAGTCCGGGGGTGCGATTCCCCCGGGCCACCCGACCAGGCCCAGTCCAGCCTGGGCCGTGGTATCTGACGGCGCAGCACTATCACCTCATGGCGCAGCACTAGAATCTCCGCGTCCTTGGATGCCTGGCTCCGGCCGAGCAGGACCAGCCAGCCGGACACCCGGACCATGATCAGATACAGCAGACGGACGGACACGAACCGTGATCTTGCCGCAACTCGACCATCGAGCCAAATCGCAGCTCAGGCTCCTGACATGGCGGCTCGCTGACGGGGTGTGATCGGGTCCCGATCTCGGCCCTGGCCTGGGTTTATTGCCTATTTTCTCCGCGTTTTCCGGCGTGTCGCGGGGGTCTTGGCGGGCCAGTTCCTGAGAAAATTAATGCAGTGTCAGGGCCGGGCGGGATGGGGTGGATGATGGCAGGGATGCTCACCCAGCTGCCCCTGCCGCTGCTGCCCGCCGGGGCTGCGGAGATCGCGCCCGGGGTCGGGCTGGTCACCGGCGATGGTGGCGGCGGGCTGGTGTCGGTGCACGGGCTGGCCACCTTCGCCTGGGATGGCGGGGATGAGGCGGCCGGCGGCTGGCCGCGGTGCAGCTGGTCCGGCTGCGCGCGGTCAGCCAGGCGCGGGCCGCGGCGGCGTTCGGGGTGGACCCGGTCACGGTGTGGCGGTGGGATCAGGCGCTGGCCGCGGGCGGGGTGGCCGGGCTGGTCCCGGCCCGGCGGGGCCCGAAGCGGGCCTCGAAGCTGACCCCCGAGCTGGCCGCGCGGATCCGGGAACTGGACGCGGCGGGGGCGACGCTGGCGGAGATCGCCGCGGCGACCGGGGTATCGACGTTCAGCGTGCGCAACGCGCTGGGCCGGGTGGCGGCGCGCGGGCTGCCGCGGCGGCCGGGGCTGCCGAAGGCAGCGCCGGCCTGGACGCGCGGGGATGGGGAGGAGGGCCCGGGCGCGGCGGTTCCGGTGCTGCCGGACCCGGTGCCCCGGGATGGCGAGCGGGCGCTGGCCCGGTGGGGTCTGCTAGGCGAGGGCGCCGTCCCGGTGTTCACCCCGGGCGCGCGGTATCCGCTAGCCGGGCTGCTGCTGGCGCTGCCCGCCCTGGAGGGCACCGGGCTGCTGGACGCCGCGAGAGAGGTGTACGGCCAGCTCCGCGACGGGTTCTACGGGCTGAGCGCGACGCTGCTGACCTTGGTGTTCCTGGCGCTGGCCGGGGAGCCGCGGGCCGAGGGCGCCACCCGGGTCCCGCCCGGCCGCGCTGGGCCGGGTGCTCGGGCCTGGACCGGGCGCCGGAGGTCAAGACGATCCGCCGCAAGCTGGGCGAGCTCGCCTCCGCCGGGAAGGCCGCGGACCTGATCATGGCGCTGGCCCGCCGGCACGCCGCGGCCCGGCCGGACACGCTCGGGTTCCTGCTACGTCGACGGGCACGCCCGGGTCTCCTACGGGACCCGGAACGTGCAGAAGACCCACGTGGCGCGGCTGAAGTTCCCCGCCCCCGCCACGATGGAGACCTGGGTCACCGGCCAGGACGGCGATCCAGTATTCATGGTCATCGCTGAGCCGTCGGACTCACTCGCCGGCGAGCTGCGCCGGCTGCTACCTGCATCTGCGGCAGCATCGTGGGCCAGGGCCGGCGGGTGACGGTGTGCTTTGACCGGGGCGGCTGGTCCCCGGCCCTGTTCGCCGACATCACCGGAGCCGGGTTCGACCTGCTCACCTGGCGCAAGGGCCCGGCCCCCGACCTTCCCGCCGGCGAGTTCACCACCATTACCTGCGCCGATGACCGGGGCCGGGAGCACGCCGTACGACCTGGCCGACACCTCGGTCACGCTGGGCATCGGCGACGGGCCGCGCAAGGGGCAGACAGTCAGCCTGCGGCAGGTCAGCCGCCGGGTCCCCGCCCGCGGCGGCGGGACCCGGCAGATCCACGCGCTGACCTCCCGCACCGACCTGGCCGCCGGGGAGTGTGCTGGCGGCTGACCTCGCGGTGGCGGGAGGAGAACTACTTCCGCTACGCCCGCACCCACTTCGCCCTGGACGCCCTGGACTCCCACGCTGCCACGCCTGATGACCCGGACCGGAAAGTCCCGAACCCGGCCAAGAAGACCGCCGCCGCCCAGGTCCGCCGCGCCGAGATCCTCGCCGCCGCAGCCCAGGCGCAGCGCGACGCCAGCCTGGCCGCGCTGCGCAATCCGGCGCCCGGCCAGCCGGTCACCATCACCAACCAGATGATCAATGCCCTGGACGCCCCCGTCCAAGCCGCCTGCCGCGAACTCGACGAAGCGGACAAGCGCTGCGGCGGCCACCCCGGCCCGGGTCCCGCTCGGCACGCTCGCCCCGGACATGATGCGCCTGGAAGCCGAGATCAAGCAGATCACCCACGCCATCCGGATGACCGCCTACAACGCCGAAACCACCCTGGCCCGCGCCCTGACGGCCGCTACGCCCGCGCCGGCGACGAGGCCTACGCCCTCATCCGCGAGGCCCTCACCGCCTCCGGCGACATCCACCCCGGTGACAGCGAACTGCTCATCCAGCTCGACCCGCTCACCGCGCCCCGGCGAACCCAGGCCCTCGCCGCCCTCTGCGACCAGCTCAACCAAACCGCAAGCCGCTACCCCGGCACCGATCTCGTCCTGCGCTACGAGGTCAAACCCCACCCTGGCACTGCATGAACTAACTCTCTATGTCAGGAGTCCTGAGGGACCCTGCACCGAGTTCTGAAGCGGTACAGGGCCTGGCAGATCAGTTAAGGCGGCGTCTCGGCCGGTTGTACCCGTGCTTTCAGTGCTGCTAACGGGGGCCGAGGTGGAATTGTTCAAACGGCAGGTTCCGTTAAGCAACGTCAACGCAGCCTCGTAGGATAGCGGCCGCATCTTGAGCTTGTGCTGGATCTCCTTGGGGATGGTTGCCACAACCCGGTCACGGATGTACGTGATGAGTTTCATGAGGTCGTGGCAGTAAACGCTCGGGTTAGCAAAGCCGTTAACTGAATTATACCGGTGAGGAAGGTACCCGCCGCCGCAGACGGCTACGACGGGGCAGGCCTGACACCTTTCGCAGAGGGCGGAGGCGCCCTGCTGATAGAGTTGCATTAGCTCGGCCGAGCATGCGTCACTGATCGCGTCTCGCTCGATGTTGAGCCCGAGCTTGGTGAATCCTGGTCCGCAGATCTTTAGGACGTCAATCGGTTCGATGCCACCATCTGTTTCGATGACGAGGGTGCCGTTCGGGCCCCCTCCCAAGGCGTCGTTTCCGAATCCCGGCCCGAAGAGCAGTTCGATGATGTCCTCGAAGATACGGATCGAGAGCGCCGTGTCCTCGTTTTTAAACCATTCGTCGAAGATGGCGATCAGCCAGTCCGCGTAGGGCGTCGCTGAGCCGTCGCGTGGCAGCCCTGACGGTGGGTGATCATGAGTGCCATCGGGCAGTAGGAAGTCGCAACGCCGGAGGCCGATTTTTCGGTAATGGCTATAGATGCTGAGCGGATCGGCTGCCAGATTGATGACCGTCAGGACACCACCGAACAGGTTATCTAGCCGCTGGTCGGCGAGCGCCGCATCGATAGCCTGCCGCACTCGAAGATAGGAGCCTATGCCTGAGTGGGTAACCCGGTTCAAGTCGTTGATGGAGGGAGGGCCGTCGAGGGAGATGCCAAAGTGGATATCTAGCTCATGGAAAAGGTCGAGCCACTCGGTGCTAACCTGAGTGCCATTCGTCTGGAGTGCGTATGTGGGAGTGATCTCGTCTCCTAGGATGGCAGCCGCCTCGGCCACGAACGCCCGGAAGAAGTCCTTGCCCGCTAGGAGGGGCTCTCCGCCGTGGAAGATGAACGTGACCCCGTGGATCTCTTGCTCGCTGCAATGGGCTGCTACGCGCGAGAGAAGGGTCGTTACGACGTCCGAGGACATTCGGTATGGCTGGGACCGGTAGCTCTTGTCGCCCATGTTGTAGACATAGCAGTAGTTGCAGTTTAGGTTGCAGCGACTGGCGACCTTAAGAATGTATGTATTGATCGGCGCCCTCACCGAAGTGCCATGGGTGAAATAACGCTTCACTGGCTGCGGACTTGCCAGGCCCCGGCCTTTCGATTCCGGAAGACATTGGTCTGCCATTGTCAGCGATGAATCGCGCGCACAAAGATAATCTTGACGAAGGGCCCACGCCGTCGACGAGACACACCCTCAGAGCCGGACGCGTTCTCGTCGGTGCTGTCGGAGCGCTTCTGCTGCACGGTTTCAACCGCCAGCTTCGTGATTTGGTTCTGAAGAGTACTGACTTCTTCATCGGTCAACTCGATCTCACCGAGGTCGACTGTGAACCGCACCGCAGCATCCTCTTCTTTCGGGGAAGGCGTTGCCTCATCCATTATCCGGCCCTTTCGTGTGTTCTTCTTCAGGACAACATCTAGTCCTGGCCTGTAATTGTGGCGCTTTGGTAAATGATCTCGTAGTGCCTGTCCTGATTGTTGCTGATGCACCGTGATATTACAGGGGAATCCTCACGGACGGAACCGTCTCGTCGACGCTTCACCACCGCCAGCCCAGCAGAACCGCGCAGCTCGCCTGCAGCCCGCGAAGCGCCGAGCGGTATAGATGTGGGTGAAATGACCAGGCATCCTCTACCCCCGGAACGTTCTACCATGCGCCGAAGCGTCACCTGATCGGAGCGGTTAGCGGTCCGCCTAATAGACCACGCCTCACCCAGGCTGGGACAGACTCGTCGTCCGGGGCTGCCAGGCGCCGGCCAGCGACAGGCGGTGCCCGAAGTGCCGGTGGATCGCCGCGGCCAGCTCACGCGGGGTCAGCCACCCGGACACGGCCTGCGCGGCCAGGGCACACGCGACGGCTTCCTGCCGCCGCAGCTGTCGCGCGGGTAGAGGTCAGCGGTGAATTCGAAACAGGTGATCCTCGACCAGATCGAGGCGCGCCAGCACTTCCTTGTGCTGCTGCAGCCTGGTTCCCTCAGCCAGATCGGCAAGGACGGCGATTGGCTGCGCCGCGAGATTACCCATGCGCTGACCCATCGCCGGAACGTGGTCCCAGTGACCGCCGACGGGTTCGAACTCAGCCATGACCTCGCGCTACCTCACGACATATCGAAGCTGCCGTCCTTCAACGCGGTTCCCATACCGCCGGGATATACCGACGAGGCGATGGATCGGCTGCGAACGCGCTTTCTGAAAATGCCGTCGAATCGTTGACGGCGTTCCTACTTACGCCCGTAGTGTTCTGCCGACCAGACGTGGACCTGTGAGGTGCCAAAACTGTGCCGGTAGCCGTGATCTGGGCTTTTAGGCGGTCCGTTCGTATTCGTTGAGGAGGCCGCCGAGGACGGGCCGCGCTTTACTCGTTCCTGGGAGAGATCGGCTACGAGGTGGTTGGGCCGGGGTGGCTGGAGCTGGAGAGCGCGGTGCGGTCTTCGCCCGTTGTAGTGCCGGGCATATTCGGCCATCACACTGCGCAGGTGCCGTTCACCGAAGATCAGCATCCGGTCGGTGACCTCCGTCCGGGCGGTGAGCACGAACCTTTCCGCATAAGCGTTCGCGCGAGGGCTTCGGGGCGGGATTTTCACCGCTTCGATGCCGGCATCGGCTAGGACCGCGTTGAACGGCGCGCTAAACTGCCCGGCTCGGTCGCGAATGAGGAACCGGAAATGAGCGTCGCGTTCGCCGGGATCCATCAGGAGGTTCCGGATCTGCTGGGTGGTCCATGGCCCGTCCGGGTTGGCGGTCACGCCGAGGATGTGCACGTAGCGGGAGCCGATCTCCATCACAAACAAGACGTACAGGCGCTGGAGGGTGACCGCGCAGTCCACGTGGAAGAAGTCGGTGGCCAGCATCGTCGCGGCTTGCCTGGACTACCTGGAGTGGCTGCGCTGGCCGGGCGGGTTCACCTGCCCGGCCTGTGGTCATGCCGGGGGCTGGCGGCTGGGCGATGGGCGGCTGGAGTGCGCCGCCTGTCATGCGCGTACGTCGGTGACGGCGGGCACGATCTTCGACCGGACCCGGACGCCGCTGACGGTGTGGTTCACCGCCTGCTGGCTGTTCGCCACGCAGAAGGACGGCATCTCCGCGCAGCACCTGCAGCGGGCGCTGGAGATCGGCTCCTACCCGACCGCGTGGGCTATGTTGCACCGGCTGCGGTCGGTGCTGGTGCGGCCGGGCCGGGACTGAATCGCCCCGGGTTTTGTGGAGGCTCCCAATCCACGGGAGAGTGGGACGATGGGAGCAGCACGGAAGTATCCGGACGAGCTGCGTGACCGGGCGGTCCGGCTGGTGCTGGACCTGGTCAAGGATCAGGACGCCAGCGTGACGGCGGCTTGCCGGAAGGTGGGCGGCGAGCTGGGGATCAAACCGGACACGCTGCGCGGCTGGGCCAAGCAGGCGCAGGTCGACCGGGGGCTGCGGCCCGGGACCGCGTCGGCGGATGCGGCGCGGATCCGGGCGCTGGAGCGGGAGAACGCTGAGCTTCGCCGGGTCAACGCGATCTTGCGCACGGCGAGCGCTTTTTTCGCGGCCGAGCTCGGCCACCGGTAACCCTGGTGGTGGCCTTCATCGAGGCCTGCCGGGACCAGTTCGGGGTCGAGCCGGCCTGCCGGGCGCTGCGCCAGGCCGGCGTGGCGATCTCGCCGTCGGGGTACTACACGGCCCGGGCGCGGCCGCCGCCGGCCCGGGCGGTGCGCGATGCCGCGCTGGAGAAGCAGATCCTGCGGGTCTATAAGGACAGCGGCGAGCGGTACGGCGCCTGGAAGGTGTGGGACCAGCTGAACCGCGAGGGCATCGCGGCGGCCCGGTGCACCGTGGAGCGGCTGATGCGCAAACTCGGGTTGCGCGGGGTGCGCCGCGGCGGGTGGAAGAAGCCGCGGACCACGGTGCCCGACCCGTCCCAGCAGCGGCCGGCCGACCTGGTGAACCGCGATTTCGCGCCGGATGCGCCGGACCGGCTGTGGGTGGTCGACTTCACCTTCGTGCCCACCCGGGCGGGCACCGCCTATACCGCGCTGGTCATCGACGCGTTCGCCCGGCTGATCCCCGGGTGGCGCACCGCCGCGCACCACAGCACAGGCCTGGTGCTGGACGCGCTGGTGATGGCGGTCACCTACCGGGCCCGCCAGGGCGTGAGGGTGGCCGGGCTGATCCACCACAGCGACGCCGGCAGCGAGTACCTGTCGATCCGGTACGGCGCCGAGCTGGCCGCGGCGGGCATCGCGCCGTCGGTCGGGACGGCCGGGGATTCTTACGATAACGCGCTGGCCGAGAGCATCGTCGGGCTGTACAAGACCGAGGTCATCGACCACCTGGGGCCATGGGAAACCCCCGCCCAGGTCGAGGCCGCCACCAGCGAATGGGCCAGCTGGTACAACACCGCGCGGGTAATGCGGCGCACCGCCGGCCGCCGCCGGCCGGGTACGAGCAGGCCTGGCGCGACGGCACGCTCGGCCAGGTCCCCGCCCGCGGGCCGGGCAGCAGGCCCCGCCGGAAGGACGAAGGAGGCGGCCATGGCCGCCGCTCATTACCCAGGCGGGCTCCGCCCGCACCCGCCGGGGGCTCCGCCCCGGACCCCGGCCCTCCTCAGAGATGGCCCGGCAGGTCAGGACGGGTGCGGCGGCGGGCGGGCATCTCCCCGCCGGCCTCGGGACGGGTGCCACGGAACCCCCGCCCAGGTCAAGGGCGCCTCCGGCGTCGCAGGCGATGACGCTGCGCGTCACCCTCGCCCAGCCCGGGGAACCCGCGGCGCAAAGCGGGTTGCGCGACGAGGAGATGCCCAGGCCGCCGGCGGGCGGCATGGCGGGCGGAGCCCGCCATCTGGCTGGGCAGCTGGACGGCACAGCTGGACAGATGTTCGATAAAACAAAAGCGGAAAAATGATCAGACCGTGGTTCCGCCAGGCGGCGGTACCGTGGAAGACAACGGCCACCCAGACCAGAGCAT
This sequence comes from uncultured Actinomycetes bacterium, assembly GCA_963841585.1. GTDB lineage: Bacteria > Actinomycetota > Actinomycetes > Streptosporangiales > Streptosporangiaceae > Palsa-504. Next base: position 145,402 of record CAWJDK010000035.1, on the reverse strand, counting down.
CTGGGGAGAATCGAGTCTCCACCAAACCCGGGGTGCTCCAGGACCGGCTGTCCGGGACGGTGGAGGTGGACGAGACGTTCATCGGCGGGGATGAGCCGGGGCTGCGCGGCGGCCGGGGCCGCGGGCAAGAAGGTGCTGACCGGCATCGCGGTGGAGGTCGGTGAGCCGAAGGGGATCGGCCGGTGCCGGATGGCGGTGCTGGCCGATGGCTCGGCCGAGTAGCTGCATCCGTTCGTCACCGGCGCGGTCGAGCCGGGGAGCACCGTGATCACCGACGCGTGGCAGGGCTACCGCGGGCTGGAAGCCAAGGGCTATGCCCACCGGCGGCGCAGCCAGCGGGCCGCCCGGGCCGCTGGCGAGGACCCCGGCAAGCTGCTGCCCGCCGTGCACCGGGTGGCGTCGCTGGCCAAGCGGTGGCTGCTGGGCACCCATCAGGGCCGGGTGGACGAGGCCCATCTGCAGAGCTACCTGGACGAGTTCGTCTTCCGCTTCAACCGCCGCCGCGCGGCGAGCCGCGGCCTGGTCTTCTTCCGGGTCATGGAGCTGGCCGCCTTGCATGACCCGGTCAGGTTCCGGGACCTCCTCGCCGCCAAGAAGCCGCACCCGCTCCCGGCAGCGCGCGGCTCAGGCCATCCGCCGAGCCTGGAACGTCCCCCGGCGAACCGGCCCTGGAGAACCGGCGAGCTCCAGCTGCAGCTACCGATCCCACTCCGGTAAGTGAATATCCCAGACGGAGGTTATCGCGTAACCCTATCGACGTAGGGGCCTCAAGCCTCCTGCTGCCCGGGCTACTCGCGGTAACTGAACGCGGGAACGTGGGGTCTTCTGGGGGCATGCGGAGGCCCGGCCGCCGGGGGAAAGTGCGGCCGGGCCCTTGTGCTGGGGGCTGGCGTGTGTCAGGCCGGCTGCCGGCGGCGCAGGAACAGGGCGGCGCCTGCGCCGAGCGCGACGATGCCCATCCCGGCGGCGGCCGTGACCTGCTGGGAGCCGTGGAGGGTGTGGCCGTGAATGGTGATGTGCTGGCCGGCGGCGCCGACAGCGATGGCGACGGCGGCGTTGAACAGGAACAGGAACCAGAGCACCGGCTTGCGGTTGAGCAGGGCGGACATGACGTTCTTCCTTCCGGGTCGGGGGGCTGTGAATGGGGCTGGCTGGGGGCGGGCTGGCGGTCACCGGCGTGCGGCTGGTAGTGCGGTCATGAGGTTCTTCCTTCGGGTTTCGGGGCTGGGGGTTGGGGCTGGCTGGGGTCAGATGCCGGCGTGCGCTGCGGCGGTGCCGGTGCCTTTCCTGGTGATCAGGGCGATGCCGGCTCCGGCCAGCGCGACGGCGGCGCCGACCAGGAAGGCGTTGTGCATCCCGGCGGTGAAGGTGGCGTGGCTGATCTGGGTGATCAGGCCGGCCGCCTGCGCCGGGGTGTCGGCGGGTCACCGGCGCCACCCCGACCGAGACCGCGCTCTTGACCTGGGCGTACTGGGCCGCGGTCAGCGCGGGCAGGTGCGCGGCGTGCCAGCTGGCGGGGAGCAGGCTGTCGATCCTGGCGGACATGATGGCGCCGAGCACGGCGGTGCCGAAGGCGCCGCCGAGCTGCATGGCGGTGGACTGCAGCCCGCCCGCCACGCCGGCCAGCTCGGCGGGGGCGTTGCCGACGATGATGTTGGTGGCGCCGACCATCACCGGGGCCAGGCCCAGGCCGAGCAGCACGAACCAGACGATGGTGTCGTTCGGGCTGGCGGTGGCGCCCAGCCGGGACAGGCCGAACATGGCGGCCGCGGCCATGGCCATGCCGGCCGTGATCGGCAGGCGCGGGCCGATCTTGCTGATGACCGTGCCGGCGATGGGGGAGCCGACGATCAGCATGGCGGTCATCGGCAGCAGGTGCACGCCCGGCGGCGATGGGGCTGAGGCCGTGCACGTTCTCCAGGAAGAAGGTCATGAAGAACATGGCGCCGAACAGGGCGAACATGAGCAGGATGACCAGCACCACCCCGGCCGACACCGACGCCGAGCGGAACAGCTTCAGCGGCAGCATCGGCTGGCGGGCGCGCCGCTCGCGGATGATGAACAGCAGCCCGAGCAGCGCGGCGGCGAGCAGGAAGGCCAGCGTGCGGGCGGAGCCCCAGCCCCAGTCCGGGCCCTTGATCAGGCCGAAGATCAGCGCGAACAGCGCGCCGGACAGGGCGGCGATGCCGGGGATGTCGAACGAGCTGCCCGGGGCGGCGGGGGTCTCCTTCAGCACGAGCAGGCTCATGGCCAGGGCGGCGGCGCCGACCGGGACGTTGACGTAGAAGCAGGCCTCCCAGCCGATGTGCTGCACCAGCAGCCCGCCCACGATCGGCCCGGCCGCGGTGGACGCGCCGATGACCGCGCCCCACACGCCGATGGCCCCGTTCAGCTTCTCCGGCGGGAACGTCCGCCGCAGCAGGGCCAGCGCGGTCGGCTGCAGCATCGCCCCGAACACGCCCTGCAGCGCGCGGAACGCGATGACCAGGGTGATGCTGCCGGCGATGCTGCCGGCCAGGCCGATGGCCGCCGAGCTGGCCGCGAACCCGGCCACGCCGGCCAGGAAGACCTTCTTGTGGCCGAACCGGTCGCCGGCCTTGCCGGCCGGGATCAGGCTGACCGCCAGGGCCAGCAGGTAGGCGTTGGACTACCCACTGGATGCCGGCCAGGGAGGCGTGCAGGTGGGACTGGATGGCCGGGTTGGCCACCGCGACGATGGTGCCGTCCAGGCCCACCATCATCACGCCCATCGCCACCGCCAGCAGCGTCAGCGGCGGGCTGCCCCGCCAGCGGCGGAGCCTGCCGCCGGGGGCTGGCGGGCCGGCGGGTGCGGGCCGGGCGGGCCACCGGGGCCGTGGTGATTGTCATGAGGATCTCCCTCGGGACGAATCGATTACCTAACTTAGGTAAGCAACGTAACAGGCCGTCCGCCCGTTCGTCAAGTTACGTAACTTAGGTAATTAGTGTAGGGTGGGTCACATGCCCGGAACCGAGCCAGAACCCGCCGCCGCCGCGGCCCGCCGCGGATGCCGCCGAGATCCTGCGGGCGATCACCCGGATCGGCTACCTGATCACCCGGGCCCGGAGCCATGACCGGGTCCGGACCGTGGCCGCGGTGCCGCTGGACCGCGCCGCCGTGATGGTCCTGCAGCAGCTCGCCGAGGCCGGGCCGGCGCGCCCCGGCGAGCTGGCCGCCCGGCTGGGGGTGGAGGGTCCGCACGTCACCCGGCAGGTGCAGCGGCTGCAGCAGGCCGGCGACGCGGACCGCGGACCGGACCCGGACGACCGCCGCGCCCAGCTCATCCAGCTCACCCCCGCAGGCAGGGCAGCAGCGGACCGCATCCGCCAGGCGGGCACCAGCGCCATGCAGGCCGCCCTGGCGCACTGGCCCCCCGCACGAGCTGCACCAGCTCGCCACGCTGCTGCACCGCATGGTCGATGACTTCCTCGCCTACTCCGCCGCCGAAGAACCCGCCCAGCCATGAGCAAGCAGCCCCACGACGTTCCGGCAGCGTGACGCCAGGTGCCCGGAGCCGGGGGCGCCTTGCCCGTCTCCGCCCGCTTCCCGGTAGTGCTTAGGAGCCAAAGCACAACTGAATTTGCCCCCGCAGGCGGCTGCCCACCGAAAACGCAACTCCCCAGGCCTCGCCCGGGCCCGGTATTACCGACGCAAAGCAAGGCGAGGCCTCATGGTCATCGTGCTGACGCGCCCAGGACGGCTTATCCGTGGGCACGGAAAGACCGGCGCCGGTGGCCACAGCACGCTCGCCCGGGCTGGCGCACCTCTACGGGCTTACGCCCGCCAGCGCGGGAACCGAGCCAGATAGCGCCGAAGATTCCCCGCTACTTACCGGGTTCTGGCCCACATTTCGTGATGGTAACGGCGCATCCGATCCGCCGGAACATGACAAACCGGATATCAGCAGCGCCGTCTCAATGATTGCGTGACGTTACACCCCTCATGGGGGTGTTCTGACACGCAATCCTCAGGCGACGCGATGCGCGGCAGGGGCCCGCCCGTGATCCAGGCGATGCGTTCACGTTATTTGCGCCAGAGCCACTTGCCAGCCGGCCGCCGGGCCATCTGCGGCGGGGAGATGCGCCGTGGCCGGCGGCTGTCACGGCCGCGGGCCGGGCGGCGGGCAAGCCGGGGGCAAACGCAGGGCGGGGCTCCCGCCGGGGAGCCCCGCCGTGTGCTGGAGGCCATGAGATTTCGACTGGATGATTCCCTTGCCGGTTCTCCTTTCCTGGTCCGCCCGGGCGGGGCCCGGTGCTGAATGCTGTCGTGCGGGCCGCCGCCCGCTCAGGAGGCGGGGGCGGCGGCCCGGCGGCCGGCCAGGGGATGCGCCGGGGGGGAGCGCTGCCGGCCATGATCCGGCCCGGTGGCCGGGGAGGTTATGGCGGACGGTCCTGGCCCGGAACGCCGGGAGGGCGGCGGCGGGGTGCCGGGGCGCGGCGGGACCCGGGGCGGCGCGGGCGGCGGCGGCGCGGGCGGCTCGCTGAAGGAGGCCGAGATCAGCGCCTCGAACTCGGCGTCCACCCACTGCTGATCCGCGTACACGACGTCCGCGAACGCCGCGCCTGCCTCGCGGGTGCTGACGGTCATGCCGATCACCCTCCCGGGAACCTGCGGTAGCGTTACCAGGTCTATGACCGATACGCTTTTTATATAGCTCGCACTGCCGGAAACTGTCAAGAGCACTTGGAAGTTTTCTCGCTGTGCTTCCCGGACCTGGAGGTACCCGGCGGTGACCGGGCCGCTCGACGCCCTGGACGACCCGGACTACCCGGCCTACACCACCGGGCGGGCCGCCGAGGTCCTCGGGGTCCGGCAGGCGTTCCTGCGCTCGCTGGACGCCGCCGGCGCGGTCCGGCCAGCCCGGACCGAGGGCGGGCGGCGCCGCTACTCCCGCCGCCAGCTCGCCGTCGCCGCCCGGATCCGCCAGCTGCTCGACCAGGGGCACACCCTGGCCGCCGCGCGGCGGATCCTGGACCTGGAAGACGACCTCGCCGCCGAGCGCGCCCTGACCACCCGCCTGCACGAACAGCCCGGAGAGCGGGACCGGCAGGACAGCTGACCCGCGGTGGCCCGGGGCTATGCCCCGCCGCTGCCAGTGCGAGGGCGCGGCTGCCGGGCCTGCCGCGCGGGCGGCTGACCGCCGGCGGACTCCCGCAGCCGGGCCAGCTCGGCCTGCAGCTGCCGGGTCTCCTCCTGCAGCGCCAGGACGCGGCGGATGCCGGCCAGGTTCAGCCCGTCGGCGGTCAGCGCGCAGATCTCGGCCAGCTTCTCGACGTCCCGGCGGGAGTACCGCCGGGTGCCGCCCGCGCTGCGCGCCGGGTCCAGCAGCCCCTCCCGCTCGTAGATCCGCAGCGTCTGCGGGTGCAGCCCGGCCAGCTCGGCGGCCACCGAGATGGGGAACAGGCCCCGGTCCAGGTCCGCCCACCCCGGGCTCACCACGGCCGGCCCCGGTCCCGGGCCAGGTACCGCAGCGCCAGCTCCGCCAGCACCGCCAGCCTGATATCTTCCTCATCCCAGGCGGCTGCCGGCCGTGCCGGACGGGGGCCTTCCACCCGGACCGGGCCCGCCCGCAGCGGCGGCCCCGGCGCCCGCACCAGCGGCGTCATGCCGCCCGGGCCACCAGGGTCGGCCACCCGCCGCACCGGCACCCGGCCCGGCGCAGCCGGAACCCGGGCCGCGGGCGGCCGCTCGCGGGCCAGGGCGCGGTCATAAGCGGCCCGGCGGGCCGGGTCGCCGAGCACCCGCCAGGCCCCGGCCAGGGCGCGGAACCGGCCCGGCGCGCCGTCGTCGGCCGGCCGGGCGTCGGGGTGCTCGGCCCGGGCCCGGCGCCGCCAGGCCTGCGCGATCTCCTCCCGGGAAGCCTCCCGGGGCACGCCGAGCAGCTGGTACAGATCCGGGCCCGGACCGCCGTGATCCGCAGTAGCCATGACCGTCACCTGCCCTTCCGCCTGGCACGGCTGCACGTCACGTGCCTCCAGTATGCCGCAGGAAAAAATCTCAGTCGAGCCTTGTCAAGTAAAACGGCGGCGTGCTATATAGATCCCGTGAGCGTGACCTGACAACCCGGACCAGGTGAGGAGGCACCCATCATGCTCATGCGCACCGACCCGTTCCGCGAACTCGACCGGCTCACCCAGCAGATGCTCGGCACCGCCGCCCGGCCCGCCGCGATGCCCATGGACGCCTACCGGCACGGCGACAGCTTCTACATCGCCCTGGACCTGCCCGGCATCGATCCCGGCTCCATCGACCTGACCATGGAGCAGAACGTCCTGACCGTCCGCGCCGAGCGCGGCCCGGTCCAGGCCGACGGCGCCCAGATGATCGTCGCCGAACGGCCCTACGGCACCTTCACCCGCCAGGTCTTCCTCGGCGAGACCCTCGACGCCGACCACATCGCCGCCGACTACGCGGCCGGCGTGCTCACCCTGACCATCCCCGTCCACGAGGCCGCCAAGCCCCGCAGCATCCAGGTCACCAGCAGCGACACCAAGCAGGCCGTCACCGCCTAGCCCGAAGTTACGCGTGGCGGCGTTTGGGGACTGTAACTTCAATGGTGTAACTCCTGAGACGGAAGGAGACACCAGTGACCGACGTGACAGAGGACCGGGACCAGGCCGGGGCCGAGCTCTCCGCGGCTGACGAGCAGGTCCTGCGCGAGCTTACCGAGCGAGCCCGGGCGGGCGGCCTGAAGCTTAGCGGCCCGGGCGGGCTGCTGGGCAAGCTGACCAAGATGGTGATCGAAGGTGCCCTGGAAGGCGAGCTGGACGATCACCTCGGGTATGGCAAGCACGAGCCGGAAGGCCGCGATGGCGGCAATTCCCGTAATGGCCGGCGGCCCAAGACGGTGCTTACCGATTCGGGGCCGGTGGAGATCTCGGTGCCGCGGGACCGGGATTCCAGTTTCGAGCCGAAAATTGTCGCTAAAAGGCAGCGGCGGCTGACCGGGGTCGATGAGATGGTGATTTCCCTGTCAGCGAAAGGGCTGACGCACGGGGAGATCGCCGCGCACCTGGCCGAGGTCTACGGCGCCGAGGTATCCAAGCAGACCATCACCACGATCACCGACCGGGTGATGGAAGGAATGGCGGAATGGCAGAGCCCGGCCTCTCGATCCGGTTTATGCCGTCGTGTTCATCGATGCGATTAACGTGAAGATCCGCGAGGGCCAGGTCGCGAACCGGCCCATCTACCTGGCGCTGGGCGTCACCGTGGACGGCGAGCGTGACGTGCTGGGGCTGTGGGCCGGGGAGCACGGCGACGGCGAGGGGGCCAAGTTCTGGCTGCGGGTCCTGTCCGAGATCAAGAACCGCGGCACCAGGGACGTGCTGATGGTGGTCTGCGACGGGCTGAAAGGCCTGCCGGACGCGGTCAATTCCGTGTGGGAGAAGACCATCGTGCAAACATGCATCGTGCATTTGCTGCGGAATTCGTTCAAGTATGCGTCGAAAAGGGACTGGGGCGTGATCGCGAAAGACCTCAAGCCCATTTACAATGCCGCGTCCGAATCCGAGGCGCTGGACCGGTTCGCCGAATTCTCCGGCAAGTGGGAGAAACGCTATCCCGCTATTATACGGCTCTGGGAGAACGCGTGGGCGGAATTCGTTCCTTTCCTGCAGTTCGACCGGGAAATACGGGCGGTGATCTGCACGACCAACGCGATCGAATCCATTAATGCCCGGCTGCGGCGGGCGGTGAACGCCCGGGGCCATTTCCCGACCGAGGCGGCCGCGTTGAAGTGCCTGTACCTGGCGATCAGGAGCCTGGACCCGACCGGCCGGGGCCGGAAGCGGTGGACGAACCGGTGGAAGGCCGCCCTGAACGCCTTCGACATCACCTTTGACGGCCGCCTGAGCGTGGGACGTAAGTAACAAAAGTGAAAGAAGTTACACCGTTAAGTTGACAGACCCGGCGTTTGGTATATGCCCTGACCTGGGAGTTCGTATTGCTGCGATGGCGGCTGGTGTCTACGTCGTGGTCAGTGTGAGCGGAATGGGCGCGCCGATGAGGTCGAAGGCACGCCGCTGGTCCGGGGTGGCGACGGCGAGCTTGCCGACGGCCTGGCCGGCGATGCGGATGGTGTCGCGGGTCAGGGTGGCCAGATGGTCCAGCAGGTCGCGGAAGCCGCGGATGGGCTGGTTGCCGGGCCCTGTCTTGCGGGCGGCCTTGGCGTCGGCGGACCGGGACCGGCGGGCAGGGGCGACGGGGTTGGCCCGGTCCGGTGGGTGCTCGTCGGCATAGGTCAGCGGCGCCCAGGCCCGGCGCAGGTGCCAGGTGAGGTAGCAGGCGAGCATGCAGATCAGCACGTGGGCCTTGACCCGGTCTTCGAGCCGGTGCCAGATGGGGCGCAGGTCCAGGTCGCCGGCCTTGATGGAGCGGAAGTCGCGTTCCAGGGCCGCCAGGCCCTTGCAGGCGGCCACGGCCCTGGGAGCGTCGAGCGTTTCCGCGGGAACGGGGGTCCGGATGACATAGATCCCGTCGGTGAGCGCTTCGGTGTCGATGCTGGCCTGGTCACGCTGCCAGGTGATCTGCTGCTGGCCGGTGTCGAGCATGATGTGCTTGGCCATCTTCCGCTTGTCCAGCACTTTCCCGGCGCGCAGCCCGATCGCGGCGGGATCTTTCAGGCGGCCAGCCCGCACCTGAGCGGCGATCTTGGCCAGGTCGTCCTCGGTAGCGGCGAGCAGGTCCTCGCGCTTGCGGGCGCGCTCGGCGGCCAGGAACGGGTTGCGGCAGGCGATCAGTCGCTCGCCCGGGTAGTCCGGAGAGCTGATCTCGGCCAGGTCCTGCTCACCGGACAGGGACAACTGCAGCGGGCCGCCATCGGCCATGAGCTTCTTGATCGCGGGGCCGCGCAGGCAGGTGACCCACGCCATCCCCTCCAGGGTCTTGAGATCCTTGATCCGCGCCGAGGTGATCATGCCCCGGTCCCCGACCATGATCATCTGCCGCAGCCCGAACGTGCCCCGCACGGCGTCCACGGCCCGGGGGAAGGTCTTCGGGTCCCCGGTGTTCCCGGCGAACACCCGCACCGCCACCGGCCGGCCCTCGGGATCACTGAGCAGCCCGTACTCGATCTGCGCCTTACCGCGCTTGCCGTCCCGGGAGTACCCGGACGCGGCCAGCTCACAGCGGCGGCCCTCCACCCACGACGACGACAGGTCGAACATGGCGATGCCGCCCTCGCGCAGGTGCCGGGTGGCCAGCTGCTTCTCGATGCCGTCTTGCCGGGACGCCAGCCAGTCCATCGCCGCGTACACCTCGCCGGTGGACGCCCCGGCCACGCCCAGGTCCGCCCCCAAGGTGACGTCGTCCCACCAGCTGATCGCGGACAGCTTGGAGGCCGGGCGCAGGACCCGGGAGACGATCAGCGCATACGCCAGGTCCCGCTCGAGGCCGGGCGGGCCGAGCAGCGCCGGGAACCCCAGCTTGCCGGCCATCTGGTGCACCGCGGCGGCGTGCCCGTGCGGCAGCGACCGCTCGACCTCGACCGCGCCGTCCGCGTCGACCAGCGTCTTGCCGGCCAGCACCGCGCGCACCGCGGCGATCGCCTCCGGCGGCAGGTGCGACAGGTTCGCCAGGGTCTCCTTGCGGACCTTGCCGCCGTCGCGGAACGAGCGGCGCAGCAGGTGCCGCTCGTAGGTCCGCACCGAGCCGTCTCTCAGCGTCTGATGGCTACGGGATGTCTCCACGTGCATCGCGCCTGGCCTGCGAGTCACTCGATCATTATCGCACCCCGCCCCGGGCTGCGCAATAGTTCTAGTGTCTACACCTGCAGTCGTATCAGAGCCCATCATCGCTGCTCAGGAACGAGATCACACCCCGAACTGGCCGTAACTTCGGCTTAACCTTCCGGGCCGGACCGGCCCGCCCATGTGCCAGGACAGAGTGACGGGCGCCCCGGCTGATACACCGGACCGGGACGCAGGCCGGGTCAGGCCGTCACGGTCCGTGAGCCTTCCAGGGCCTGGCGGCGCTCCGCCGCGCGGCGCCGGCTGATCAGGCGCGGACGTGGCTAGTCAGCGCGGCCAGCTCGCGGTTGAAGCGCCCCGGCTCTTCCAGGAACGGCAGGTGGCCGACGCCGTTGTACCAGGAGGCCTCGGCGGCCGGGCAGGTGGCCAGGACGTGTTCGGCCATGGCCGGGAGCACCACCGTGTCCGAACGCCCGTGGCTGACCAGCAACGGCACCCGCAGGCCGCGCAGCACGTCGTCGCCGTCGATCTCCCGCGCGGCCAGGGCCGCGCGGACCTGCGGCGTCACCACCATGTTCCAGCACAGCGCGGTCTCGAAGTCCGCGGCGGCGACCGGCCCGGCCACGCAGGCGCGCAGGAAGGAGCGCAGGCCCCGAATATTGACCGGCAGGTCGTCGGCGGTGAGGTCGGCGAAGTGGTCGAGGAAACCGGGGCCGATCAGCGTGCCGAACGCCGCCTCGCCCAGCTTGACCGCGCCCGCGGCGAAGTTCACCGCGGCCACCCGGCCCGGGCCGTACGCGCGCAGGTAGTCGCAGATGATGAAGGCGCCGTAGGACCAGCCGACGAGCACGGCGTGCTCCAGGCCCAGCTGGTCGATGACCGCCGCCAGGTCGTCGGCCCAGAGCCTGGCGTCGGTGTAGGGACCGGGCCCGGCCGGGGCCTCGGACATGCCGTGGCCGCGCAGGTCGTAGGCCACCAGCCGGAACTCGTCCCGGAGCGCGCTTTCGTACTGCTTGTCCCAGCACAGGTGGTTCTGCGACCAGCCGTGGATGAGCACGACCGGCGGCCCGTCCGCCCGCCCCCACTCGCGCACGTGCAACCGCACCCCGCCACCGCCCGCCACGGTGTGAACCTTCATCCGCCCGGTCGGCTCCGCTATCGCCGTCATGTCCTTGCCTCCTCGTCTGGTCGAACTGATGCGGCGATCGTCGCCGCCGCCCGGCCCGCGGCGCGTCGGGTGCGGCGCCTTATCTCGCGGCGGCCGGAAGCTTACGAGCGCCTTCCGCATCCTGGGTTAAGGGGTGCTTTACGGCCGCTTACCTGGATCGGGGTGTTGACATCAGCTCGCTCCCTCCGCCACTGCCATAGGTACTGGTGATGGAGACGGTATAGCCGCCATGGTGAATAGGAATCCGGAGTTTCCACATGCAGGCGGGACCGCCACCACATGAATGGGCGCCCGGCAACGTCCCAACGCTGGCCGGGCCAGCGGGGCCGGGACTGCCGTCAGGGCGAGGGGCGAGGGGGCTCGGCGCGAGCCATGGCCGCGCCGAGCTCGGCCCGCGAGTTAATCCCCAGTTTGCGGTAGACGCGGGCGAGGTTGGCTTCCACCGTCCGAGGGCTGAGGAACAGGGCTTGGGCGACCTGCTGGTTGGTGTGCCCAGCGGCCGCCAGGGCGGCGACGCGCTCCTCGGTGGCGGTCAGCGCGAGAGGGGCGGGCGGGCGAAGCCCGAGGCGGGAGAGTTCCGAACGGGCCCGGTCGGCCCACTGGGGGGCGGGAAGGGAGTCGAAGATCTCCCGGGCGCGCTGCAGGTGCTCTTTGGCGATCCGCTTGTGCTTGGCCCGGCGCTGCACCTGGCCCATGACCAGCAAGGTCCGTCCCAGCTCGAAGGGCATCGCGAGCTGCTGGTGGTGGCGGAGGGCGTCCTCCAGGGCCTGGATCGCGCTGTCGGTGTCGCCGCGGGCGGCGAGCAGCAGCGCCTGGCAGCGGGCAGCGGTGGCCAGGGTCCAGGCGCGGCCGGTGGCCCGGCCCCACCCATCGAGCCGGGCCAGGAGCGTTTCTGCCCGGTCGAGGTCGCCCAGGCCGATCACGGCCTCGATGTGGTTGGCCTGGAAGCGCCACACCGACGGCTCGGTCAAGCCAATGCGGTCGGCGAGATCCACCGCCCTAGACAGGCTGACTTCGGCCTGCTCGAGATTGCCGGCCGTCAGCTCGACGAAGCCCAGCACGCCGCTGACTAGCATGCTGTGCCAGGCGACACGGGCGGTCGTGGCCGCCGACAGTCCTTCCGTAGCTTCGGCTCTGGCAACATCGATGCGCCCGAGGTGGGCGTCGATGAGCGCCCGCACGTACAAGGCGATACTCTGCCACGCTCGATGCCCCACCTGCTCGAGCACCTCCCAGCTAGCAGTCGCATAGCGGTCAGCTGCAGGCCAGTTGCCGGCCCAGCATTCCAGGTCGGCCATGTGGGCCATCAGGTCAGGCAGGGAGCTTTCGTCCCCCTCCTCCCGGGCGGCCTGCAGCGTCTGCTCGAACCAGTGCCGGGCCTCGTCGAAGCGATCCGACTGCTTCAGGCATATGCCGAGGGCCATCGCCGCCCTGTCCCATACGCGCGGTGGCCTGGCCTGCTGCTCCAGTTTCATGGCTCTTTCGCCGAGCCCAACGTCAAGGCCGCGGCCGGTATAGAAGTCCAGGCGCAGCTTCGCCGCGAGCGCTTCAGCGGTCAGGCCCGGATCGTCTGCCAGCTGCGCCAGCGCGAGCCCGGCCGCCGCGTGCTCAGCGGCGGCTCGCAAGTCGTAGAGCCTGCGGGCGATCGCGATGTGGACGCGGGCCTGCAGGGTGCCGCTGGCGGAGGCCTCCGCCAGGGCTTGCTGGAGCACGGAGCGCACCGCGTCGTCTCCCGCGTCGTACCTTAGGACCTTTCCTAGGATCAGCAGTGCTTCCGCCCGGTCCGGCCCGGCCGGCATGTCCTGCACCACCGCCTCCAGCTGGTGCCGCGCCCGGGCGGTGTCGCCGACCCGGAACAGGTATTCACCCGCGTCCGCCCGCCTTCGCCACTGGGCGGGAAGCTGACCGAGAGGGGTCAGTGCAGCGGCGAGCTCGGCCAGCTCCGCTGCCACATCCGGGGCGCCGCGCGCGGCCGCTGCCCGCGCCGCCTGATCCAGCGCGTCGGCCACATACTCATCGGGCTTGTCGGCTGACAAGGCCAAGTGCCGGGCCCGCTCCTCGGCGGTCGGCGCGATCTGGCCCAGCCGCCGGTGCACCTCCCGGCGCCGCCCGGGCGGTGCGCTGGAGTAGATCGCCGAGGCCAGCAAGGGATGGGTGAACCGGACCCGGGTGCCCTCGAACTCGACGACACCCTGGAGGGCAGCCGTCCGCAGGGAGTCCACCACTGAAGGGCCGCTCGCCTGCTCCAGCATGACTGTCGTCGGCGACCGCAGGCACGAGGCGACCAGCAGGGCATCACGGGCATCGGCCGGGAGCGCGTCCAGCCGGGCGCTGAGGACCCCGTGCAGACCGGCCGGTACCGGCAACGGTTCCTCCGGCGAGGGCTCGGCGTCCCCCCGCTGCAGGGCCCTGGCCAGCTCCAGGCCATAGAAGGGGTTTCCCCCCGAAGCGTCGAACAGCCGGCGGATGGTGAACCGGGAAAGCCCAGCGCCAGCGGACGCCCGAAGGACCCCTTCGAACACATCCAAGGTCAACGGATCCATCCTCAAGCGGGTGGTGCGCCCGGCGGCCGGACCGATGGCCAGTCGCGAGCTGGTATGCCCGTCGGCCTGGATCCGTATCGACGCGAGCAGCCCGGCCGGCTCTTGGCTGAGCCGCCGCAACGCGAACTCCAGCGCTCGCGCGCTCGGGACGTCGAGCCACTGCAGATCGTCGATGGCAATGACCACCGGCCCCGACGCGCACAGGTGGCGGATCACCGCAAGGAACGCAACAGCGACAGCTCTTAGCGCGGGCGGGCTGCCCGCCGGGTCGGCTATCAGTAGCGCGACCTCCAGGGCCCGGCGCTGCGGCGGCGGCAACCGGGCAAGCGCCTGGTCGAGGACCCCGTCCAACAGATCTCCGAGCGCCGCGAACGACAGCGTCGCCTCCGATTCGGCCGGCCGACTCGACAGGACCGTAAAGGAGCGCCCAGCGGCCCAGGCCGCACCGGCGCTCCACACGGTGCTCTTGCCGATCCCGGCGGCACCCTCTAGCAACAGGCCAGCAGGCCCTGCCGGAACCGCGTCGAGGAACGCCGCCACAGCGGCCATCTCGCGGTCACGCCCCACCACGCCCGCAACCATCACAGGCCCTTCCACCTGGTTGATCAGATCATACAGACTCAACCCGGCGACCTTGCCATCCTGACGCGGACCGGATCCCTCATCTGGGCCGCCAGCATCGAGGCTGTCCTGCAGGACACCGACCGCACCACGCCCGCCAACTGCAGCACCGGCATCCTGACACCCGAAGGATCCGACGGCGTCCGCAAGACCCGCCTGACAGCCGCCGCCCTGGAAAACGCCGGGCTCACCACCCGGATCATCGAACGGCGCGCCGGCAGGGACTTCCGCGCCGCCCCGGGCGAATGCCACGTCGCCCTCCTCGGCGTCGACAACCTCCCCACCCCGGCGCCTCACCTCTGGGGCAGGCTGGACGCTGGCCATCGACACCGGGCTCGGGGACCAGCCCGGGAACTTCGACTCCATCCTGATCCACCGCTTCCCCGGCGGCCGGCGCAGCGACGAGATCCCCGCCTGGCAGCCCCGCGAGCCCCACGCCGTCGCGATCCCCCAGACCGCAGCCTTTGCTGACCTCCAGGAACACCACGACCCGTGCGGCGTCACCGAACTGGCCGGCAAGGCCGTAGGGGCCGCCTTCGTCGGCGTTACGGCCGCATGCCTCGCCATCGCCGAGGCCGTCCGGGAACTCCACGGCGGAACAAGACACGACACCCTCCTGCTCAGCCTCACCACCACGGCAGCCCGGACCTCGCCAGCCGGCCAGACGGTCTTGGTACCCAGCGCGCGGCTACGCCCTTGACTACGCCCGCAGGATGCGTCCCACGAAGAGCGGTCCTGCCTGCGCGCATGGCCGCCCTCACGCCGTTTGCCGTCGGCCGGGACCGCGTCCTTCCCGCAGGCGGATACTTGCAGGTCAGCGAAGAAATATACCTGGCGTGTACCTCTGGCGGACCCAGGTTGGACCCGGCGGATGCCTTTGCCGTGAACGGGGCCGCCCGTCCCGATCTGCCCCATGCACAGCGCAAGCGCGGTGGCGGAAACACCGTCATGGCCCTGCCCATCAGGCTGCCAGCGGGGGTGAGTTTCATATATGGAACCGCTGGCTGGCAGCAGCTCGGCTGCGTGACTCCTTCCTGCGGATATCGCGCTGAGTAACCATCGTCGGAACGCGCTCTTCTGGCTGGTCTAGACCAATCTGTCAAAAGTGGACGAGCCACCCCGGCCCCAACATCCGACCGACGAGCAAGCAGGGAGCGAGCACGGGCGGGGAACCGGGACAAACCGGGCACATAAAAAATGACCTGGAGCTATAAAACCCCAGGTCAGAACGGGTGCGCCGCCAGGGACTCGAACCCCGAACCCGCGGATTAAGAGTCCGCTGCTCTGCCAGTTGAGCTAGCGGCGCGTTCAGAACGCTGTGATCGTAGCAGCAACCGGCCGGGCATTGCGAATCGCGGCGCCCGCCGGGCCGGCGGGGGGATAGGAAGATCCGAGGGCGTTCGGGAGAAAAGCTTACGGCACCGATATTCCGAACGGCCCGTGGTAACTGTGTCAGTCCAACGTCTGCGCTACTGGGTTGTCGCCAATACCATTGGATGAACCGCGCGGGGGATGTGGACGTGGAGACGTAAGAGACGCAAGGGCAGAGCGGGGTATTAACGGCAAGGCCGGTTAGTTAAGCGGGCTGCGCGGCTGTCAAGGCGTGTCGGTTGGTGCAATGGCAGCAGGGCTCCGGTAAGTGAGGTTTGTCCGCCAAGACACACCTCGTGACCAGGAGCCCCGCCGTTGGACAAGTCTGTCATTACCCGTGTCGTGACGGTGGCCGGAGGGCGGTTCGCGCCTGGTCACCTGGGCGAGCTGACGCAGCAAGTGCCGTTTGAGATGGTCGATGCGGTGCTGGAGCAGACCTGCCGGGTCCAGCGTCGTGTCCGTGATCTTCCAGCCCGCGTGGTGGTGTACCTGCTGCTGGCCGGGTGCCTGTTCGCCGACCTGGGCTACTCCCAGGTCTGGCGCCGGCTGGCGGCCGGGCTGGACGGGCTGGACGTCGCGGTCCCAACTGCGTCCGCGCTGACCCAAGCGCGCAGGCGCCTGGGGCCCGGGCCGTTGCGCGAGCTGTTCTTCCTGCTCCGCGGCCCGTCCCCGGCCGGAGCCCGCTGGCGGGGGCTGCTGGTCTGCGCGATCGACGGCACCATCATGTCCGTTGCCGGCAGTGCGGCGAACCTGGCCGTGTACTCCAGGCAGCGCGGCGGCCGTAACGGGGACTCCGGCTACCCGATGCTGCGGCTGCTGGTCCTGGTCAGCTGCGGCACCCGCACCGTCATCGACGCCGTGTTCCGCCCTATCTCGGCCGGCGAGACCACCTGCGCCCGGCTGCTGCCGGGCAGCCTGCGCGCGGGGATGCTGCTGCTCGCCGACCGGAACTTCGCCGCCGGCTTCCTGGCCGCCCAGATTGCGGGAGCCAGGGCGGACTTCCTGATCCGCGTCCGCACCGGGAACAGCGCCCCGAAGCTGCCCGTCCTGCGGCGCCTCGCCGACGGCTCCTGGCTGTCGCGCTTCGGCGGCGTCCCGGTCCGGGTCATCGACGCCGAGATCACCATCGCCACCAGCGCCGGGCGATCCACCGACGGCTGCCGGCTGATCACTACCCTGACCGACGCGGCCCGCTACCCCGCCGGCGACCTGGCCGTCCTCTACCACGAAAGATGGGAAATCGAGACCGCCTACCTCGAGCTCAAGTCCACCATCCTCGGCGGCCGCGTGCTGCGCGCCCGCACCCCCGGCGGCATCGAGCAGGAGGTCTACGCCCTGCTGATCACCTACCAGGCCCTCCGCACGGCCATCGCCGACGCCGCGAGCACGGCCCCGGGCACCGACCCCGACCGCGCCAGCTTCGCCATCACCCTGAACGCCGCCCGCGACCAGGTCATCCTCGCCGCAGGCGTCATCGCCGGCGCCAGCATCGACCTCGCCGGGGCAATCGGCCGCGTCGTCCTCGCCAGCCTCATGCCCGGCAGGCGGCTGCGCGTCAGCCCCCGCGCCGTCAAACGCGCCCTGTCCAGGTACAACGCCCGAGGCAAAATCGATCGCACCACCTACAAGGCCACCATCGACATCGCCATCCTCACCGCTCCCTTGACACGCGCCGAGCCGCCCTAACTAACCGGCCTTGGTATTACCGGGTGACGAACTCATGACCAGCCGTGACGTAGTCGAGGCGGCGTCTGTGTCCGGACCACCGCGGCCCTCCGTGACGGACGCGCCCAGGAGCGGAACCCGGCTGGCCTGGCTCGACGTGCTGCGCGGTCTGGCCGCGCTCGCGGTGGTCTTCGACCACGCCAGCTACTACGTGCTGCACCACGGGCGGACGATCGTCTACCAGTGGTTCGACCCGGGCGACTACGGCGTGTTCGTCTTCTTCATCATCAGCGGGTACATCGTGCCGGCGTCGCTGGAGCGCAAGGGCAGCGTGCGGACCTTCTGGGTGAGCAGGCTGTTCCGGCTGTACCCGCTGTACCTGCTGGCCGTGGGCATCGCGGTGGCGCTCTACTTCGCCCACTTCGGGTCGATACGCGGCGAGGCCTCCGATCCGAAGACATCGATCCTGTCCCAGCTGCTGATGATGTCCAACGTGCTGGAAGGCAAGAACCTGCCCAACGTGGTCTGGTCGCTGTCCTACGAGATGGTCTTCTACCTGCTGCTCACCGCCTTGTTCATCGCCCGGGTGCACAAGCGCAGCAGCTGGTACGCGCTGGGCTTCGCGGCCGCCGCCGTCGCCATCGGCGGCGTGCTGCCGCAGGCCTTCTTCACCAACAACGTGGCGACCCCGCGCCTGATCGCGCTGGTGGCCGACCTGGCGGTGATCGCCGGCCTGGCCTTCGCGGTCGTGCTGCGCGGCATGTCACGGCTGGCTGGCGCGGCCGTCGCCGCGGTGGTGGCGATCACGCTGCTCGCCTTCAACGGCGGCTGGATCTGGCCCTGGGAGGCCCTGTCGATCCTGGCCCTGATGTTCACCGGGACGATGTTCTACCGGGCCGAACAGGGTGAGTACCCATGGCGCCGGGCCATCGCGATCGGGCTGGCGGTGCTGGGGCTCGCCATCGCCGCGGGCCTGTGGCACAGCCGCGCGTGGGGCATGCCGGCGCACGCCGAACTGCTCTGGTCGCGCCGCTGGATCTCCGCGTTCTTGCTGGCCGGGCTGACGTTCGCGGCCGGGCTGGCGTTCCGCCAGGTCAGGTGGCCGCGGGCGCTGACCTGGCTCGGCCTGATCAGCTACTCCCTCTACCTGCTGCACCCGCTGGTCATCGAGGTCTACCACCACTACCGCTGGACCCGGCACCCCCACCCCTTCGGGCTGCAGGTGCTGCTGGCCGCGGGGCTGCTGGCCATCATGATCGCGGTCAGCTCGCTGACGTACCTGTCGGTCGAGCGTCCGATGCAGAACCTCGGCCGCCGGGTCGGCCGCTGGCTGGATGCCCGCTACGGCCCCGACCGGATCCCGGACGTGGAGCCCGCGCGGCAGCCGGCCATGGCCGGGCGCGGTCACCCGGCCACCGAGTAGCCCGCCCCGTATCGCATGCTGGTGTCATGGCTCTAGCATCGGCGGCTGAGCTGCCGTCCCCGCGTGAACCCGGCGCGCCGTACCGGGTCTGCCTGGTCTGCCTGGGCAACATCTGCCGGTCACCGATGGCCGAGACCGTGCTGCGCGCCGAACTGGCCGCGGCGGGCCTGGACGGCGCGGTCGTCGTGGACAGCGCGGGTACCGGGGACTGGCACGTCGGCGACGCGATGGATCCAGGAGCGCGGACCGCGCTGGCCAGCCGGGGCCATGACGGTTCGGCGCACCGGGCCCGCCAGTTCCAGCCGTCCTGGCTGCCCCGGCGTGACCTGATCCTCGCCATGGACGCGCGCAACCTCGCGGACCTGCGGCGGATGGCCCGGGAAGGACGCAGACCGGATCCGGCTGTTCAGCGAGGTGGGCGGCCTGGCCGAAACCCGCGACATCCCCGACCCCTGGGGCGGCGGTACGGACGAGTTCGGCCACGTGCTCGACCTGCTCGGCGCCGCCGCGCCGGTCATCGTCGCCCGGCTGGCCCGGCTGCTCGAGACCATCCCGCCGAACTGAACCTGTCCGCCGCGCGCCGGATCGCGCGGCAGACCGGCCTGGCCGTTCGCGAGGCACGCGTCGCCGGCTCCCAGCACGGCTACCAGCACCTGATGCTCGCCCTGGCCGGCGGGCAGCGCGCGTTCGCCAAGGTGGCCGCGGCGCAGGAGGCGGCCCCGGCGGAGCTTGCCGCCGCGTTCGCGGCCGAGGCCAGCAGCCTGCGCTGGCTGGCCGAGGCGGACGCCGTCCCGGTGCCCGAGGTGCTGGCCGTCACCGAGACCGCGCTGGTCATCTCGATGATCCCGGCCGGTTCCGCGTCCCCGTCGGCCGCCTTCAGGTTCGGCACCGAACTCGCCCGGATGCACGCCGCCGGGGCCGGGGATTTCGGCGCCCCGTGGCGGGGGTTCATCGCCAGCCTGCCGCTGGACAACACGCCGGGCGGGAGCGCCTGGCCGCAGTGGTACGCCCGCCGCAGGCTGCTGCCCTACCTCAGGACGGCGGTGGACTCCGGCGCGCTGAGATCCGAGGACGGACGGCTGGTAGAGGCGGTGATGGACCGGATCGACTCGCTGGCCGGCCCGGCCGAGCCGCCGAGCCGCATTCACGGTGACTGCTGGGCCGGGAACGTGCTCTGGTCCGGCGACCGCGGCTGGCTCATCGACCCGGCCGCCCACGGCGGCCACCGCGAGACCGACCTGGCCATGCTGGACCTGTTCGGAGCCCCCCACCTGGACCGCATCCTGGCCGGCTACAACGACACGGCGCCGCTGGCGGCGGGCTGGCGGTCCAGGATCCCGCTGCACCAGTTGCACCCGCTGCTGGTGCACGTCTGCCTGTTCGGCTCCTCCTATCGCGAGGGCGTTCTTTCCGCGGCTCGTTCGGCCCTGTCTGTCTAGAGACGGCCCGTAGCCCGCGGACCATTCGCGAAGCTGGCCGTCCCGGCCCGCGTCCATCCCCAGGCTGGCGCCCATCCCGCGCTGGCGCCCATCCCGGGTTCGCCGTCTTCGCCGACCCGCATCCCCTCGTGGGCATGGATGCCGCGTTCATGCTGCTCCACCACGGCGCCGCGTAGCTTGAGCTGATCCTGAGCGGGCCACCTCGTGCCCGCGTCGTGGTGCTCCTGCGCTCCCCGGATGCTCTCGTGACCAGTGATCCCTGCCGACCGCCGGTCCCGGCTCCGCGGATACGACGTGGATGTCCCAGCCATGTCGCTCCAGCTGCATGAAAGGGACATTCACATCGTATGCCCTGGTACGGTCGGTGCTGGAGTGGCTGGAGGTAGCCTTCATGCTCCTGCAGCCTCCCGGCGCTCAACCGCGATGCCACGCTGACCGCGATGCCACGCTGACCGCGATGCCACGCTGACCGCGACGCCACGCTGACCGCGACGCCACGCTGACCGCGATGCCACGCTGACCGCGATGCCACGCTGACCGCAGCGGTCAGCTCGAAGTCGGCGGCCCGTTCCGAACCTTGGTCCCGAACGTCACAGTGTCCTCGTCCAGCTCGCCAGCCCCGCCGACCGTGCCGTCCCCGCCGACCGCGCCGTCCGCGCTAGCCGTGCCGTCCGCGCCGTCCTCGCTAGCCGCGCCGTCCTCGCCAGCCGCGCCGTCCGTGCTAACCGCGCCATCCGCGCTTCGCGCCATCCGCGCCATCCGCGCCCACCTCGCCAGCCGCGCCGGCCGGAGGCTGGCCTCGAGGTCCGTGCCGCCTGCTTCCTCGCCGGACTCGTCCATGTCGGGGTCGTCGTCCGCGGTCGTGCCGCCCTGCGCCTCGGGGGCGAGCGGCAGGGCGATCCGGAACGTCGAGCCCCGGCCGGGCGCGGTCCGCACCGAGGCGACGCCGCCGTGCGCGGCGACGAGCGAGTTCACGATGGCCAGGCCGAGCCCGCTGCCGCCGGTGGCGCGCGTCCTGGCCTGATCCGCGCGGTAGAACCGCTCGAACACGCGATGGGCCTGGTCCGCGGTCATCCCCGGCCCGTGGTCGGTGACGTCGAGCGTCACGGCCGGGGGCGAATCGGGCACCCGGGGGTCGACCGTCCCTGACCCGATCGACACCTCGATGGGCGTACCGTCCGGGGTGTGGGTGAGCGCGTTGCTCATCAGGTTCCCGATGACCTGCCGCAGTCGCGGCTCGTCGCCGATGACCAGGAACGCAGCACCGGGCTGCACCGACAGGTCGATGGTCCGGGCCGGGGCGAGCAGCCGGGCGTCGTGCACCGCGTCGGCGGCCAGCGAGAGCAGGTCGATCGGCTGCCTGGCCAGCGGCCGCTGCTGGTCGAGCCGGGCGAGCAGCAGCAGGTCCTCGACCAGCAGGCCCATCCGGGCCGCTTCCTTCTCCAGCCGCTGCATGATCCGGTCCAGGTCGTCGGGGGTGAGCCCGCCCGGCCTGTTCTTCCCGGTCCCAGTGCGAGACGAGCCCGCCGCGCTGGCGGTAGTACTCCGCGAAGCCGCGGATCGCGGTCAGCGGGGTACGCAGTTCATGCCCGGCGTCCGCGATGAACCGGCGCATCCGTTCCTCTGACCGGTGCGCCGCTGCCTCGGATTCCTCGCGCGCGTGGAAGGCCGCCTCGATCTGGCTCAGCATGCTGTTCAGCGACCGCCCGAGGCGGCCGATCTCGGTGCGCGGGTCGCGCTCCGGCACCCGCCGGTCAAGATGGCCGTCGGCGATGGCCTCCGCGGTCTCCTCGATCTCGTCCAGGGGTCTCAGGTTGGCCCGCACCGCCGCGACGCCCACCATCGCCAGGACGAACACGATAACGGCGCCCACGATCATGTCGAAGTAGGCGATGCGGCGGACCGTGGCGTTGATGTTGCCGAGATCCGTGCCGACGATCGAGCGTGCCGGTCACCTGCTGGGTGCTGCCCGTGCTGGAGACGGTCTGGTAGGAGTAGTTCTCGGCGATCACGCGCCAGGTGTCGCTGCCGGACTGCGCCGGGACGGTCACCAGGGCCGGGCTTATCCCCGCCCAGTTCGCGCTGGTGGGCAGAGCCGGAGGCGATTGCCGCTGCTGCCCGGGACTGCCGATGCTGGGCATATCGGCGGGGGGCCAGGCGAGCTGGCTTCCCGGCAGCTGGATTCCCGCGAACAGATTCTGCTGGTATCGAATCGGGTAGAGGTATCCGGGCGGATTACTGATCAGACTGTCCGTATCGAGGCGGCTGAGGGCACCCTTCAGCTCGGTATCGCTCTGCGCGGTCAGGTAGGAGTGCAGGACGTAGACGCTGGCGACGCTGATCGCGCCGAGCGCGATGATAACCAGGGCAAGCAGCGCCGTGATCAGCTTGACCCGGAGCGGGGTACGTTCCGACAGCCGGCGGATGGCGCGCCGTGGCCGTATAGTCCACTGGCCGATCCGGGTGCCCGCTGTGTGCACTATCATGTCGGACGCACGCTAGGAAGCAGGCAACCGCAGCACGTACCCCACGCCGCGCAGGGTATGGATCAGCCGCGGCTCCTTGGTGTCCACCTTGCGGCGCAGCACGGACACGTACGACTCGACGATGCCGGTGTCACCGCGGAAGTCGTAGTCCCAGACGTGGTCGAGGATCTGCATCTTCGACAGCACCCGGTTCGCGTTGCTCATGAAGTACCTGAGCAGCTTGAACTCGGTGGGGGAGAGCTGGATCTGCTCGCCGGACCGCCACACCTCGTGGCTTTCCTCGTCCAGTTCCAGGTCGGCGAAGGTGAGCCTGGGCGTCGGCTCGACGCCGTCCCCGCGAGTCCTGCGCAGCACGGCGCGGATCCTGGCGATCACCTCCTCCAGGCTGAACGGCTTGGTGACGTAGTTGTCACCGCCCAGCGTCAGGCCGCGGATCTTGTCCTCGGTGGCGTCCCTGGCGGTCAGGAAGACAACAGGGATGCGGGCGCCGCCGCCGCGCAGCCGCCTGATGACATCGAATCCGTCCATGTCGGGCAGCATCACGTCGAGCACGATCAGGTCAGGCCGGTGGCGCTGAGCGGCCTGTACCGCCTCGGTTCCGGCTGCCGCCGTGACGACGTTGAAACCCGCATAGCGCAGGCTCGCGGACAGCAACTCGAGGATGTTCGGCTCGTCCTCGACGACGAGAAGCCTGGCATCCGGTCGCTGCCGCGCATCGGTCAGCGTTTCCATGCTCTGTATTCTCGCCCCCCACGCTGAGGATAACCTGAATGCCCGCTGGATAAGATCTCCGTTCCGCCGCACCTCCCGCTGTATGCCGCACGTTCGGCCGTATCCGGCCGCCGTGTGCCGCACGTTCTGCCGTATCCGGCCGCCGTGTGCCGCACGTTCCGCCGTATCCGGCCGCCGTGTGCGGCGCGGGACCGGAGCGCTCGGGGGCCTGGGCGGACGTTTTACCGGTGCGCCGGGCCGGCGGCCTGGCGCCAGTAGGCGATGGCGGCGGGCCGGGAGCCGACGCCGAGCTTGGAGTAGATCCGCCGGACGTGGTTCTTCACCGTCTTCTCGGCCAGGAACAGGCGAGCGGCGATCTGCCCGTTGGTCTGACCGTCCGCGATGAGCGACATGACCTCCACCTCGCGCGCGGACAGCCCGTGCGGTTCCCCGGCCCCGTTGGCCACAGAGTTGAGAGCGGGCCCCTCGCCTCCGCCCGGCCGAGGGACCTTCCGATCATCCATCTGACCTCCGGCTGCGGATGCCGGCCCTCAGGGAGGCCGCACCGCAGCGAACGTACCAAACACGGCAGGTACTGCGTCGGTCCCATCAAGGTTGATGCCTGTGAGCGCATCAACCACCATGAGCCGACCTAGTCGGTAGTTGTACCCAGCATCCCGACCTGCATACACGCGAGGCGAGAGTGCTGACTCGCAGCCGGTCTCGTCACGCCCTAGGCCGTGCCCTGGACGGAGGAGCCCGTGACGAGGTTCGCCGGCAGTGGCTGGTCGTGCCCGAGATCGGCGAAGAACTGGATGGCCTTGGCTTGCTCCCACACCACGACCGACCCGACGCTCGTGCTCAGGCCCAGGCCCGCGATCGGCACCGTGGTGGTCACCGGGTTCTTCAGCGCGAACGCGACGGAGATCAGCTGCGTCAGGCCGGTGCCCTGATCGACCGTGAGCGCGGACGCGGCGCCGTTGGCCGCGGGGACGATGGCGAACGGGTTGGCCAGAGTGCCCGCCGATGTCATCTTGGTCAGGATGCCCTTGATCAGGATCCGCTGGTCCTGCTCGCGCTGCAGGTCACCCTCTGCGAACGCGCGGGTGCGCACGAAGCCGAGCGCCTGGTCGCCGTTGAGCGTCTGGCATCCCGCCTTGAGGTTCAGCCCGGCCTTGGGGTCCTTCATCGGCGCCTTCAGGCACATCTGCACCCCGCCGACGTCGTTGACCACGCTGACCAGCCCGCCGAAGCCGATGCCCATGTAGTGGTCGATGGGCAGGCCGGTGACGTTCTGCACGGTCTGCACCAGCAGCTTCGGACCGCCGAACGCGTAGGCCGCGTTGAGCTTGTTCTTGCCGTGCCCCGGGATCGGCACGTAGGAATCCCGCGGCAGGCTGACCAGCGTCGGACGGGTTCCGTTGGCCGGCACGTGCAGGAGCATGATCGTGTCCGAACGGCTGCCGGGGATGTCATGCCCGAGGGCAAGCTGGTTTTCCTCTTGCCGGTTCAGCCCGGCCCGGCTGTCGGAGCCCGTGATCAGCCAGTTCGTCCCGGCCGAGGTGAACGAGGTCGGGACCAGCACGTCGGCCTTGGTCAGCTTGGAGCTCACGCTGAAGTACACCAAGGCGCCGGCCACCACGATCAGCGCGACCAGCCCGGCCAGGATGGCCAGGATGCGCCGGGGACGCCGCCGCGATCCACGCCGCCGGTATCCGCCGCCTCCGCCGCCTCCGCCGCCTCCGGTCCAGGACTGCGACGGCGGCTGGGCGGGCCACGCGGTCCCGTTGCCCGGTCCCGCCCCGGCCGCGTTCCGGTGGCCCTGCGAGCCTGCGGGCGTGAAGCTCGGCTGCGGCCGCTGCCCGCCCGCGCGGGGCTGCCCGCCCGCGCGGGGCTGCCCGCCCGCGCGGGGTTGCCCGCCCGCGCGGGGTTGCCCGCCCGCGCGGGGCTGGTCGGGCTCGTCGCTGTACCATCCGCGTGGCCAGTCGTTGCTCATGACGCCCCCCAAGACCATGATGGTGCGGCCGCATCCCCGGCCGCACCGGCTGAGACGGGACGATTCTGCCTAGGCACGGAGTCGATGGTATTGACAAAACCCGGCTGCTGAGCCAACCCGCTGACATCAACCGCCGCCGGCCCGACACTGGCTGTCATGACTTCCGCCGAACTCACTCCCGGCCAGCTGCGCCGGGACCCGCTGCCGCTGCGCGGCCGGGTCGCTTTGGTCACCGGCGTCAGCCGCCGCGCCGGCATCGGCTACGCCATCGCCCGCAGGCTGGCCGCGCAGGGCGCCAGCCTGGTCATTCATCACTACATCCCGCACGATCGGGACCAGCCCTGGGGCGCCGATCCCGGCGGGCTCGAGGCCGTGATCGGCGGCGTAACCGAGGCGCTGGCCGACCCGGACGCGGCCGTCTGGCCCCTGGAGGCGGACCTGTCCGACCCCGAGGCACCCGCCCGGCTCATCGGATCGGCCGCCGCAACTTCCAGATTCCTGGACATCCTGGTCTGCAACCACGCCCGCAGCGGGGGCGACGGTCCCCTCGGCACGCTCACCGCCGGGATGCTCGACGCGCACTGGGCCGTCAACACCCGGGCCTCGATCCTGCTCGTCCAGGCCTTCGCCGCCCAGCACGACGACGACCGGCCTGGTGGCCGGATCGTCTTCCTGACCTCAGGCCAGGACCTCGGCCCGATGACCGGCGAAGTCGCCTACGCCGCGAGCAAGGCCGCGCTCGCCTCGATCACCAGGACCCTGGCCGACCAGCTCGCCGACCGCGGCATCACGCTCAACACGGTCAACCCCGGCCCGGTCGACACGGGTTACGCCGCGGTTGCGGACCAGCCGGACCTGCACGAGGCCGTCCGCCGCCACTTCCCGCAGGGACGCTGGGGCACCCCCGACGATCCGGCCCGCCTGATCGCCTGGCTGGTCACCGACGAGGCCGCCTGGATCACCGGCCAGGTCATCAACTCCGAGGGCGGCTTCCGCCGCTGGGACTGAAAACGGCTCAGGCCCTCCCCGGGCCTGAGCCGTCCGACCTGCAATTCCCATCGGGGTGAGCGAGGGGACTTGAACCCCCGACATCCAGGACCACAACCTGGCGCTCTGCCAACTGAGCTACGCCCACCATCGTCACCTCGCCGTACGGCCAGGCCACAGCAAGACGCGCGCTGCCCGGAGGGACATCGCGCGGCTAACGAAGAGTATAGCGTCCCCGGACCCGCGTGCGTCACGTGTCGGCCGGGCCCGCCGGAACCGGTTCGGCGTAGCGTGCGGCGATTCCCCGCGCGGTCGCCGAGTCCGGGCCCGGCTGCGGCACGAACAGCGCCTCGCGGTAGTAGCGGAGCTCCTGCACGCTCTCCTTGATGTCCGCCAGCGCCCGGTGCCCGCCGTGCTTGACCGGAGAGGCGAAGTAGACCCGCGGGTACCAGCGCCGCGCCAGCTCCTTGAGGCTGGACACGTCGACCATCCGGTAGTGCAGGTAGGCATCGAGTTCGGGCATGTCGCGGGCGATGAACCAGCGGTCGGTGGCGATCGAGTTGCCGCACAGCGGCACCTTCCTGGCCTCGGTCACGTGCCCGCGCACGTAGCCGAGCGCGAGCTCGGCCGCCTCGGCCACGGCGATCCCGCCCGGCAGTTCGGCGAGCAGCCCGGAGGCGGTGTGCATCTCCCGGACCACGTCCGGCATCGACTCAAGGGCCTCGGCCGGCGGCTTGATGATCAAGTCGATACCCTCGTCGAGCAGGTTGAGCTCGCCGTCCGTCACCAAGCATGCGATCTCGATGAGCGCGTCACGTTCGATGTCGAGCCCCGTCATCTCGCAGTCGATCCAAACGAGCCGGTCGTTCATCCTCAAAGATTAGAACCTCGGCTCCCGTACGTCGCGGGCAGGAACCCTTTTAAGCCGAACGAGCCGTGCCGCCTGCCCTCGCGACGCCGATCCGCCCCCATGACGGCGGCGCGCTAGACGACGGCCGCGCGGAGCACGTGCATGCTCCGCGGACCCAGGCGGATGGTGGACCCGTTGGCGGGGGCTGGCCGGGCGGTCTCAGCCAGTCCGCGGGCGATATCGGCGTCGAGCCTGGTCAGGTGGTCGATGTCGATGCCGCCCGGGCCGATGTTGGCGCACTCGGGGACCTGGGAGGCGCCGAAGTGCCCGCCGCGGGCCCACAGCGCCCGGCTCCGGGGCCGGGCCAGCTGCCGGTAGGGAGCCGGCTGCCCGGCCGGCCAGCGGCGCGGGATCTGCCACGAATCCAGCCAGCCCAGGATCGAGGCCAGCCCGATCATCTGGAAGCTGGTGAAAGGCTCCCGCGGCGTGCCGAGGACGCCGATCTGGACGCACAGCCTGCCCTCGCGGTTCACGCCCGCGGGGCGGGGCGGCAGCCGGTCAGGCTCATAGTCCAGGTATTCCGGCATGCCCAGCGCGCAGCCGGCTCTTACGATCGGCAGCAACTGCGCGATGTCCCCGGTGAGCGGGTCCCACACCAGGTGAGTCGGCCTGTTCTCCTGGTTGAGCCGCTGCGCGGCGGACCAGACAGAAATGACGCGCGGGTCGGCGCCTAGCGTAAGCCAGACCACGCGCGGTGCTCCACCCCCGAGCTGTCCCCCGTCGATCTGGGCCCGTATACATCTGGCGCCCGGCATCCACGCGTCAGCCACAGGGTGTCCCTCCCAGGTTCGAACGGTCTAGACCTTCTAGCTCCCTTAAATCTGCTTACGTCACCATTCAGGAAGTGTCCAGAGGTGCCGCGTTAAGATTTTCCGTTTCCGTGCGTCCGGCGATTCGGTCGATGATGACGGCACCCGGAGTTGCTGGCGCGCCGCGACCGATCCAGGCTGCTCCGAAGGCGGAAGATGGGCGGGCCGGCGCCCCGCTCACGCCGGGCCGGAGCCCGGCGCCCCGCTCTCGCCGGGCCCTCCCGCTCGGCTTCCGCCTGCCGAGCTGTAGAGGTCCGGCGCCCCGCTTACGCTGGACCTCTTATCAAGAGGACGCTCTACCCCGGCGGGGGGTTCACCTGCGCATAGATAACGAATGGGTCAAGCTGTCCGCCAGGCCGGCCGCGCCAGCCCTGTAGATCCGGCGGCTTCGGCCGCGATGGCGGCCGCCACCCCCGGATCGGGCGGGTCGACGGTCATCCGGGCGGCCGGGCTGCTGGCCAGACCGCGGACCAGCAGCGCGTGCTTGAGCCTGCCGATGCTCGCGCCCAGCGCGACGATCCGGTCCAGCCGCTCCTGCTCCGCCTCGTCGTGCTGCAGCGCCGCATACACCTCGGGGTAGGCGGAGCTGCGGCCGGAGATCACGCCCGCGCCGCCGGCGCGCATGCTGTCCCACGGGCGGGCGTCGTTGCCGGAGAAGATCCGCAGGCCCGGCGCGGCCGCGACGTAGCCGGCCAGGTCGGCGGACGCAGACCCGCTTACCTTGGCCCCGGCCAGGCCCGCCGCGTCGGCCACCTGGGCGAACAGCGGCGGGGGGACGTTCAGCCCGGTCCGTTCGGGAAAAATATAGGCGTAGAGCTCAGGGCCGGGCGCGGCGTCACGGATCCGCCGGTAGTGACCGGCCAGCTCGTCGGGCCGGGCCGGCAGGTAGTAGGGCGTGATCGCGGCGATCCGGGTCGCGCCGAGCGCGACCGCGGCCCGGGCCAGCCGGGCGGCGTGCCGGGCGTCCGGGGCGCCGATGTGCGCGATCACCCGGTCCGGGCCGGCCCCGGCCAGCGCCAGCTCGAACAGCGACAGCCGTTCGGCATCCTCCAGGGCGGGGAACTCACCCGTGGTGCCGGCCACGAACAGGCCGTCCACCAGCCCGGCGACGAGCTCGTACAGCGCTCGGTTCGCGCCGGGATCCAGCTCGCCGTCCGCGCCGAACAGCGTCGGGACGGCAGAGAAGACGACCGGGCGCGGGCTCACACCAGGCGCCGCGGCTTGAAGAACTCGCTCGACTCCCTGCGCCAGAGCAAGATGACCGCGCCCAGCCCGATCAGCCAGGTCAGCGCCGGGAACACCAGGCCGAGCACCGTCTTCGGCTGGCTGAGCACCCCGAACATGTCCAGGGTGGCCAGCCCGAACAAGACGGTGGACAGGATCCGCGCCCAGCTCCGGCCCTGGCCGTTCTTCTGCGCCATCCACAGCCACAGCCCCACGCCGATCACGCCGGACACCACCGCCAGCGCGATGATGAACGTGTTCAGCTGGTTGACCTGGGCGGCGGTCAGGCTCGGCCGCGCCTTCCTGATCGCGTCCTTGGTGCCGCCGATGCTGACCAGGGAGATGATCAGGCTGACCGTGCTGACGGCCGCCCCGGCGTACATGAGCTTGACCGCGTTCAGCACCGACTGCGGGGCAGGAGGCCGGTCCGGCTCGACGGGTTTGTCAGTCGACGGATAAGGCTGGTACATGGCGACCTCTGCTGAGTGGAATGCCGGACGGACCGCGGGTCCCCCGCTGATCTACCGAGCTTAATGGCTCACCCGGTAGCGGGCTATTCGGCTCCGCCGGTTCGGTGATACTGAATGACGATGACGGACGAGACCTCGGTGAGTTCCGCGGTGTCGGCGGGCTCGGAGCCGCCCGCCGGCCCCGCGCCGACCCCGTCACCCCCGGGCGACCCGGCGTCCCCGGCTCTTTCTCCCCCGCCCGCCTGGCTGCAGCGCTGGGAGATCGCCGCTGTCCTCGCCGTCTCGCTCGGCGCCAGCGCCCTGTACGCGCTGCTCTCGTTCATCGGCTCGCTGACCGCGAAGCAGTCGCTCAGCAGCCAGACCACGACCCTCAACGGCTCGCTCGCCCCCGGCCGCCCGCTGCTCGACCTGTTCATGCAGCTGCTGAACCTCACCCTGTCGCTGGCGCCGGTCTTCCTGGTCTTCTACCTGCTGGCCCGGTCCGGGGACCGGCCGTCCTCGATCGGCGTGGACGCCCGCGAGCCGGGGCGGGACCTGGCCCGCGGGACCGCGCTGGCCGCGGTCATCGGCGGCGCCGGCCTGGGCCTGTACCTGATCGCGTACCACGCCGGCGTCGAGCTGAACGTGGTGGCGGAGAGCCTGCCGGTCATCTGGTGGCGGATCCCGGTGCTGCTGCTGTCCGCGGCGCAGAACGCCATCTCCGAAGAAGTCATCATGATCGGCTACCTGCTGAGCAGGCTGGACCGGCTCGGCATGCGGCCGTCCCGGGCGATCGTCCTCAGCGCGCTGATCCGCGGCTCCTATCACCTGTACCAGGGCGCGGGCGCGTTCCTCGGCAACGCCGTCATGGGCCTGATCTTCGGCTACTTCTTCCGCCGCTGGGGCCGGGTCATGCCGATGATCATCGCGCACTTCCTGATCGACGCGGTGACCTTCGTCGGCTACGCGCTGCTGGCCGGCCACGTATCCTGGCTGCCCCGTCCGTGAACGTGCTGCACACCCTGTGGGACCGGGTGTCCGGCAGCCAGCCGCTGCCGCCGGGATGGGTGGTCGGCCTGAGCGCTCTGGTCGCGCTGGCCGCGGTGCTGAACACCGGATCGTGGCGGCTGACCGGGAAGGTCATCACGATCGCGCACGAGGGCGGGCACGCGCTGATATCCCTGCTGTCCGGACGGCGGCTCGACGGCATCCGGCTGCATTCAGACAGCTCGGGGGTGACCTACTCGCGTGGCAAGCGGACCGGGCCCGGCCTGGTGCTCACCGCGGCGGCCGGCTACGTGATGCCGTCACTGCTCGGCGCGGGCGCCGCGTGGCTGCTGGCCGAGCGGCACCTGACCGCGATGCTCTGGCTGGCCCTGGTGCTGCTGGCCGCCACGTTCCTGGCCATCCGCAACCTGTTCGGCGGGCTGGCGGTGCTGGTCACCGCGGGCGGCGTGCTCGCGGTGAGCTACTACGCCTCGCCCGCCGTGCAGGCCGGGTTCGGCTACCTGGCCGCGTGGTTCCTGCTGTTCGGCGGGCTGCGCCCGGTGGTCGAGCTGGCCCGCGGCTCGATGGGGTCCCCGGGGTCTTCGGGTCGGCGCCAGCGGTGGACGCGTGGCTCCGACGCCGATCAGCTGGCCCGGCTGACCGGCGCCCCGGCCGGGCTGTGGATCACGCTGTTCATGCTGGTCGCGCTGGCCGCCCTGGCCGTCGGCGCCGTCCTGCTCGTGCCGCCGGGCTGGCACTTCGGCTGGCCCCCGGCCGGCTCCTGACGCGGAGCCTTTAGTTCGCTAGTATTTCGCAGCAGGCAACTAAATTCCGTTGACGGTATACGACGGACGCTTTATCATCTGCCGATAAGCAAATTCTGATTCCCCGAGAAGGGTTAATGGCCAGGGCTTCCGCGGTCAAGATGCCTCCGGAGGCGAACGCCGCGCACGGGTGTGAGGGCGCGCGCCGCGTTCTCGCCCTGATGCTCACGTTCTCCGCCGACGATCACACCCTCACCGCCCGCCAGCTCGCCGAACGCACCGGCATCGCGCTGCCCAGCGTCTACCGGTACCTCACGCTGCTGCGGGAAACCGGGCTGCTGGCCGGCGACGAGCGCGGCAGCTACCGGCTGTCGGCCCGGCTCGTCGGGCTGGCCCGCGCGGCGGAGGCCGCGGAGAGCATCATCGACGTCGCCGACCCCATCATGAAGGACCTGTCCGGACGGACCGGCGAGACGGTCATCCTGGTCCGGCTGATCGGCCGGTCGCCGGTGTGCGTGCACCGGGTGCAGTCCCCCCAGCAGCTGCGGATCTCGTTCGAGGCGGGTCAGCCGCTCCCGCTGGACCGGGGGGCCAGCGCCCGGCTGCTGCTGGCCAGCCTGGCCCCGCACGTCCGCCGCGAATACCTGGCTCCGCTGGCCGAACGGGATCCGGAAGCCGCCGGCCTGCTCGAGAAGAAGATCCTCCTCGCCGGGCAGCAAGGCTTCGCGACCAGCGAGGAGGAGATCCACAAGGGAGTCTGGGCCGCCGCGGCCCAGGTGATGCAGGGCAAGCGCATGGCGGCCGTGCTCACCGTGCCCTCCCCTCTGGTCCGGGCGCCGGCCGAGCAGCGGACCAAGCTGCTGGGCCAGGTCCGGGCCTCGGCCCGTGCCATCGAGGACGGCCTGCGCCTCTCCCGCCGGTAAGGATTAAACCCATCAAGACGTGTGGAGATCGGGTTCAGTGGTCACCGATGTCACCGTTATTCTTCCCGCATGCCGGAATTCCGCGACGTGATCCCGGGCAGCCAGGTCAGCGTGAGTCAGCCGTCGCTAGCCGGCCTGCAGGCCGCGCTGGCCGCGGGAACGCTCAGCTCGGCCGCTCTGACCGGTTTCTACCTGCAGCGCATCGAGCGGCTGAACCCGGCGCTGCACGCGGTCATCACGGTGAACCCGGACGCCCCGGCCGAGGCGGCGGCCAGCGACACGGCGCGCGCGACGGACGGCCCGCGGGGCCCGCTCGAGGGCATTCCCGTGCTGGTCAAGGACAACGTCCAGGTAGCGGGCATGCCGACCACTGCGGGCTCGCCCGCCCTGCTGACGGCCGAACCCGGCGATGCCTTCCTGGTCGCCCGGCTGCGCGCGGCCGGCGCGGTGATCATCGGCAAGGCGAACCTGTCCGAGTGGGCCAACTTCCGGTCCACCCACTCGACCAGCGGCTGGTCCACGCTCGGCAGCCAGACCGCGAACCCGTACGCGCTGGACCGCAACCCGTCCGGGTCGAGTTCGGGGTCGGCGGCCGGGGTAGCCGCCGGGCTGGCGCCGCTCGCGGTCGGCACCGAGACCGACGGCTCGATCCTCTGCCCGGCCAGCGCCTGCGGGATCGTCGGCATCAAGCCCACCAACGGGCTGGTCAGCCGGCGCGGCATCGTGCCCATCTCACCGGTGCAGGACACCGCGGGACCGATGGCGGTCTCGGTGGCGGACGCCGCGGCCCTGCTCGCGGTGCTGGCCGCCGCCGACCCCGAGGACCCGGTCTCGGCGGCCGAGAACGAACTGGCCGAACGGGCCGGGGTGCATCCGTCCGCCACCTCTTACTCGCGTGCCCTGGACCCGGCCGCCCTCGAGGGTGCCCGCCTGGGTATCTGGCGGGACGGCTCGGCCGCGGCCGGGCCGGCCACCACGGCGGTGCTCGACGAGGCGGTGGCCCGGCTGCGCGCGCTCGGCGCGATGGTGATCGATCCGGTATCGCTGCCCGACGCGGACAAGATCGCCGAGCCCGAGTTCGCCGCGCTGCGCTATGAGTTCAAGTACGGCATCAACGCGTACCTGGCCTACGTCGCGGAGTTCAGCACCGCCGGATCGCTGCCCGGCACGCTGGCCGAGCTGATCGACTTCAACAAGCGGAACGCGGACCTGGTCCTGTCCCGGTTCGGCCAGGAGATCTTCGAGCAGGCCGAGGCGACGAGCGGCGACCTGGCCGACCCCGGCTACCTGACGGCGCGGCGGGACGCCACCCGGCTGGCCCGATCCGCCATCTCCGCGCCGCTGGCCGACCATGACCTCGAGGCCGTCGTGGCGCTGACCGCCAATCCGGCCGGCCTGACCGACTACGTGCTCGGCGACCACGACGTGTTCCACACCTCGGGCCCGGCCGCGGTGGCCGGCTGCCCGTCGATCACGGTGCCGTTCGGCTCGGTGTACGGGCTGCCGGTCGGCGTGTCCCTCTTCGGCCCGCGCTGGACCGAACCGCGCCTGATCGCCCTGGCCTACGCCTTCGAGCAGGCCACCGGGACCCGCCAGCCGCCCACCCTCCCCCCCAGCATCCGCTGACCCCGCCCCGAGGCCCAGCATCCGCTGACCCCGCCCCGAGGCCCCGCATCCGCTGACCCCGCCCCGAGGCCCCGCATCCGCTGACTCCCCACCCGACGCTCCACCCCAGTCGCCCCTCTTGCCCCCCGCATCCGACGTCCCCGCTCCCAGTGACCCTTTCGTCACTCTGACACCTCCCATACCAGAACATAAGGCGTGAATGTCCCATTCATGTCGTTCTATGTGCATGGCTGGGACATTCACGTCATTAGAGCTGCCGGCACCGGGCAGCCACCGGCCGCCATGCACGTCCCACCCGCCACCCTGGCCCGTCCTGTGTCTCATCGGCCGGGGATGGCCTGGCCAGAGACGCACGATAACCTGACGGACATGGAGTCCTGGCGTCGAGCTGATGTTCCCGTGCTACCGGGGAGCGGCCCGGCGCCGCGGCTGCACGACACGGCCACCGGCCAGCTGGTCCTGGCCTCGGCGGGCCCGCTGGCCACGCTGTATGCCTGCGGCGTCACCCCCTACGACGCCACCCACATGGGGCACGCCGCCACCTACACCGCCTGGGACCTGCTGGTCCGGGCCTGGCTCGACGCGGCCCCAGAGACCCCAGAGACCCCAGAGGCTCCACATGCCCCGGAGACCCCACAGGCCCCGGGAACGCCCCCCTCCCGCTACACCGTCATCTACGTGCAGAACGTGACCGACGTCGATGACCCGCTGCTCGAGCGGGCCGACCGGGACGGCGAGGACTGGCGCGAACTGGCCCGGCGCGAGACCCAGCGATACCGCGAGGACATGGCGGCGCTGCGCGTCCTGCCGCCGACCCACCTGGTCGGCGCGGTCGAGGCGCTGCCCGTCATCGAGCGGTTCGGCGCCCGGATGGCCGACCGGGGCGCCCTGTACAACGTGGACGAGGACGTCTACTTCGCCAAGTCGGCGGACTCCGGGTTCGGCTCGCTCTCCGGTCCGGGTACCGCCTGCGGGTACGGCCCGGCCGAGATGGCCGAACTCGCCGCCGAGCGCGGCGGCGACCCGGACCGCCCCGGCAAGAAGGATCCGCTCGACGTCCTGGTCTGGCGGGCCGAACGACCCGGCGAACCCGCCTGGGACTCCCGGTTCGGGCGCGGCAGGCCCGGCTGGCACGTCGAGTGCGCGGCGATCGCCACCGAATACCTGGGCGGCTCCTTCGACGTCCAGGCGGGCGGCTCTGACCTGGTGTTCCCGCACCACGAGATGAGCGCCTCGCACGCCCGGGTGGCCCTCGCCCCCGAGGGTGTCTTCGCCCGCGTGTACGTGCACGCCGGGATGGTCAGCTACCACGGCGAGAAGATGTCCAAGTCGCTGGGGAACCTGGTCTTCGTGAACAGGCTGCTGGCCGACGGAGTGGACCCGATGGCCATCCGGATGGCCCTGCTCGCGCACCACTACCGCTCGGACTGGGAGTGGACCGATGCCGTCCTCGGCGACGCCCGGGCCCGCCTGGCCCGCTGGCGCGCCGCCCTGTCCCGCGCCGAAGCCGCCGCTCCCGAGCCCGTCATGCCCGCCACGTCCCCGGCGCCCGCCGCCGAGATGGTGCTGTCCGGCGTGCGCGCGCGGATGCGCGACGACCTTGACGCCCCCGGCGCGCTCGCCATCGTCGACCACTGGGCCGACACTCTGGTCGCCGAGCCGCCGACCCGCATCACCCCGGGCGACCTGGCCGGCGCGCGCCTGGTCAAGGCCACCGTCGACGCGCTCCTCGGCATCAGCCTGTAGGCCGGCGCGGCCAGTGCGTCTCCTGGCTGGCCAAAGCAGCTGATTGTCAACAGGCGTTGCACGCCTGTGGATAACGCTCGAGTTATCCACAGGCAGCGCAATCGGGCCAGACTGCGCCCGGCCGCCCACCGCACGCTAGCGGGATGACACAAACGCTCACCGCGGGTGATGACTCCCCGCACCCTCGACCGGAGCCGGGCCCAGGTACGGGTCCGCCCGGACTCACCCGGCGAGCTGCTCGCCATCGTGCCCCTTCTGCTCGGCTTCGTGCCGCAGACCAGCCTGGTGGTGATGGGAACCGAGCCGCCGCGGGACCGCATCAAGGTCACCCTCCGCTACGACCTGCCCGACCCGCCCGGCGTGGGGGTCGCCGCGGACATCGCCGCACACGCCGTGGGCGTCGTCGGCTCGCAGCAGCTGACCGCGATGACGGCGGTCGGGTACGGACCCGAAGTCCTCGTCGACCCCGCCGCGTACGCGCTGCGCGACGCGGCGCTGCAGGCCGGGATCGACCTGCGCGACGTCCTCAGGGTCGAGGACGGCCGCTACTGGTCCTACGCGTGCGGCGACGAGGCGTGCTGTCCTGCCGCCGGCACGCCCTTCGATCCCGCCGCCAGCTCCGCCGCGGCCGCCATGACCGCCGCGGGAATCTCCGTGCTGATCCGACCGGGCCGAGGTAGCGGCGCAGGTCGCCCCGCTCGGCGGCAGCACCGCGGCATCCATGCGCCAGGCCACCCGCCGGGCCGAGCGGCACGCCGGCCAGCTGCTCGCCAAGGTCCGCAAGTCCGCCCGCCTGGCCGCCGCGCGCCAGATGATCGTGGCCGCCGGGCTGAACGCGGTGGGCGCGATGATCGCCACCTACCGCGGTGGCGGCAGCTACGCCACCGACTACCAGATCGCGTGGATCACGGTGGCGCTGCGCGACCTGCGGGTCAGGGACGACGCCTGGGCCCGGATGGACCCGGCGCACCTGGACGCGCACCGGCGCCTGTGGATCGACGTGACCCGGCTGGCGCAGCCCGGCTACGTGGCCGCCCCGGCGTCCCTGCTCGCCTTCGTGGCCTGGCAGGCCGGTGACGGCGCGCTGGCGAACGTCGCGCTCGACCGGGCGCTCGCCGACGAGCCGCGGTACTCGATGGCCCTGCTGCTCCGGCAGGTAATCACCGCCGGGGCGCCGCCATCGCTGGCCCGGCTGCCGATGACCCCGGAGGAGGTGGCCGCCAGCTACGACGAAGCCGAGGAGAGCCCGGACGGCGACTGTGACCACGAACTGGACCCCGACGTCCACGACCCGGACTCCACGGGCGAACATTGAGGTCAGAGGAACGCTGGAGAGGGAAGCCTATATTTGGGGGATACACTGCCTGAGATGTTCGTCCCGCTCGGTATGGATCTCGTCCTTTTGTCCGCCCCCGGCCGTTTCCATAATGGGTGACAGCCCTTAACCGGAAAGGATGCCTGTGGTGGATGCCCGCACGACCTCCGGCGCGCATGAGACCGAGGTCGCCAGGCTGCGTGAGGCCTACGCGGCGCTGCCGCCGGGCGCGCCGGTACGGCTGGCGAAGCACACCTCCAACCTGTTCAGGTTCCGCGACGCCAAGGCGGATGCGGCGGCCGAGCTTGACGTCTCCGCGTTCGGGCACGTGCTGAGCGTCGATCCCATCGCCAGGACGGCTCGCGTCGGCGGGATGACCACCTATGAGGACCTCTGCGACGCGACCCTCCCGCACCAGCTGATGCCGCTGGTGGTGCCCCAGCTCAAGACGATCACCCTCGGCGGCGCGGTCACCGGCCTGGGTATCGAGTCCACCTCGCTGCGCAACGGCATGCCGCACGAGTCCGTCACCGAGATGGAGATCCTGACCGGCGGCGGCCGCGTCGTCGTCGCCACCGACGACAACGAGCACGCGGACCTGTTCCGCGGCTTCCCGAACTCCTACGGGACGCTCGGCTACAGCCTCTCGCTCACCATCGAGCTCGAGCCGGTCCGGCCGTACGTGCACCTGCGCCACTTCCCGTTCGCCGATGCCGGAGCCTGCATGGAGGCCGTCAGCCAGATCGCCGCGGAGGGCAGCTACGGCGGCCACAAGGCGGATTTCCTGGACGGGGCCGCGTTCGCGCCCGACGAGCTCTACCTCACCGTCGGCGCCTACAGCGACGTGGCCCCGTGGCGCAGCGACTACACCGGCCAGCAGATCTACTACCAGTCGATCAGGCGGGACAAGGAGGACTTCCTCACCATCCGCGATTACCTGTGGCGCTGGGACACCGACTGGTTCTGGTGCTCACGGCCCTTCGGCGTGCAGAAGCCGCTGGTCAGGAGGCTGTGGCCGCGACGTTACCGGCGGTCGGACGTGTACCGGAAGCTGGTCGCCCTGGACCGCCGCTACGGCCTGACCAGCGCGCTGACGCGGAAGCGGCGCCTCCCGTCCCGCGAGGCGGTGATCCAGGACGTGGAGATCCCGGTCGAACACGGTGCCGAGTTCCTGCGATTTTTCGCGGCGCACGTGGGAATGAATCCGGTATGGATGTGCCCGCTGCGGCTGCGCGGCGAGCGCACCTGGCCCCTCTACCCGCTCAAGCCCGGCGAGGTGTACGTGAACTTCGGGTTCTGGGGGACCGTGCCGCTCCCCGAGGGCGGGGCTGACGGCCATTACAACCGCCTCGTCGAGGACGAGGTCGGCAGGCTGGGCGGGCACAAGTCGCTGTACTCCACGTCGTTCTACGCCGAAGAGGAGTTCTACCAGCTCTACAACGGCGAGGCGTACCGCGCCCTCAAGCGCGCCTACGACGGCGAGGGCCGCCTGCTCGGCCTGTACGAGAAGTGCGTCACGGGACGCTGAGCGAAAGGAAACGCAGAACCGATGGCACTGGCTGAGGTCTTCGAGGCGTTCGCGGGCCCGGAAGCCCCGGTGGAGTTCACGGCCTACGACGGCAGTCACGCCGGGGCCCCAGGATCCCCCGTCAAGATCACGGTGCGCTCACCGGTAGCCGTGGCCTACCTGGCCCAGGCTCCAGGGGCGCTCGGGCTGGCCCGGGCCTACGTGGCCGGGCACCTGGACGTCGAGGGGGACATGTACGAGACGTTGTCCAGGATGACGAAGGCCCAGTCCATCAGTCTCGGCCTGAGCGAGAAGCTGCGCCTGCTGCAGGCTCTCGGCGGCCCGAAGCTGCTGGTGCACCGGATGCCGCCGCCGCAGCAGGAGGTCCGGGTGAACCGCCGCTGGCTGGCCGGCCGGCGGCACTCCAAGAGCCGCGACGCCAACGCGATCTCGCACCACTACGACGTGTCCAACCGGTTCTATGAGTGGGTGCTCGGGCCGTCGATGGCGTACACCTGCGCCTGCTACCCGCGCCAGGACGCGACCCTGGAAGAGGCGCAGGACAACAAGCACGACCTGGTCGCCCGCAAGCTCGGGCTGCACGAGGGCATGCGGCTGCTCGATGTCGGGTGCGGCTGGGGCGGCATGGTGCGGCACGCGGCGCGGGAGTACGGCGTCAAGGCGCTCGGCGTGACGCTGTCCGCCCAGCAGGCCGCGTGGGCGCAGGCGGCGATCGAGCGGGACGGGCTGTCCGGGCTGGCCGAGGTGCGGCACCTGGACTACCGCGACGTGCCCGAGGCCGGCTTCGACGCGGTCAGCTCGATCGGCCTGACCGAGCACATCGGCAAGGCGAACCTGCCGTCCTATTTCTCGTTCCTGTTCGGCAAGCTGAAGGCCGGCGGGCGGCTGCTGAACCACTGCATCACCCGGCCGGACAACACCGAGCCGGCCGTCCGCATGCGCGGGTTCATCAACCGGTACGTGTTCCCGGACGGGGAACTCGAGGGCCCGGGCTACCTGATCTCGCACATGCACGACGCCGGCTTCGAGGTGCGGCACGAGGAGAACCTGCGCGAGCACTACGCCAAGACCCTGGCCGCCTGGTGCGCCAACCTGGACGCGCACTGGGCCGAGGCGGTCCGGGAGGTCGGCCAGGGGACCGCCCGGGTGTGGCGGCTGTACATGGCCGGCTCGCGGCTCGGCTTCGACCGCAACCACATCGAGCTGCACCAGGTGCTGGGCGTGCGGCTGGCCCCGGACGGGACGTCCGGCATGCCTTTGCGGCCCGACTGGGAACAGGCCCGGGTGCTGACCGGTTAAGCTGCCGAACGGGCCAGGTTTCCCGCCCCGCGCCCGGCGCGACCGGGTCTGAGCACGGCGGTGCGCACGTGCGGAGGCAGCGGGCGGCTGCTCCGCACGTGCGCTATCCTGTGCGCATGCGTGCCGTCCGGCTGCTTCTTGCCTAGCCGCGCCGACTTACCGTCGTTGGCGCGGCTGCCCCTCGTCTCG
This sequence comes from uncultured Actinomycetes bacterium, assembly GCA_963841585.1. Taxonomy (GTDB): domain Bacteria; phylum Actinomycetota; class Actinomycetes; order Streptosporangiales; family Streptosporangiaceae; genus Palsa-504. The sequence continues at coordinate 105,515 of CAWJDK010000035.1, read as the reverse complement.
AGGGGCGTTTTCATTGCAGGTGATCATCACGTGCAGGGGCCGGACCGAATCAATGGTGAGGAAACGATGACAGCGGCCGAGAGCGCCGACCTGGCGCAGCGCTATGACCCCCGTGACGTCCAGGAGAAGTGGCAGGCTCGCTGGGCGGAACTCGACCCGTTCCGCGCCAGCGAGGATTCCGCCGATCCGCGGGAGCGTTTCTACCTGGTGGACATGTTTCCCTACCCGTCAGGTGACCTGCACATGGGCCACGCCGAGGCGTACGCCATCGGCGACGCCCTCGCCCGCTACCACTTCCTGCGCGGCGAGAACGTGCTGCACCCGATCGGCTGGGACGCCTTCGGCCTGCCCGCCGAGAACGCTGCCATCAGGAACAACTCACACCCGGCCGACTGGACCTACGCCAACATCGAGACCCAGGCGGCCTCGTTCCGGCGGTACGCGACCTCGTTCGACTGGAGCCGGCGCCTGCAGACCTGCGATCCGGCCTATTACCGCTGGAACCAGTGGCTGTTCCTGCGGTTCTACGAGCGCGGCCTGGCCTACCGGCGCGACGGTTACGTGAACTGGTGCCCGGTGGACCAGACCGTCCTGGCCAACGAGCAGGTCATCGCGGGCAAGTGCGAGCGGTGCGGCGCCGACGTGGTGCGGCGGATGCTCAACCAGTGGTACTTCAAGATCACCGAGTACGCGGACCGGCTGCTCGCGGACGCCGGCCAGCTCGAAGACTGCTGGCCGGACCGCGTGCTGCTGATGCAGCGCAACTGGATCGGCCGCTCGGAGGGCGCCGAGGTGCACTTCACCGTGGAGGGCCGCGATGAGCCGGTCACGGTCTTCACCACCAGGCCCGACACGCTGTACGGGGCCACGTTCTTCGTGGTGGCGGCCGACTCGCCGCTAGCCGAGCAGATCTGCGCCCCGGATCGCCTGCCCGAGCTGCGCGCCTACGTGGAGCAGGTCAGGAAGCTGACCGACATCGAGCGGCAGTCCACCGAACGCGAGAAGACCGGCGTCTTCCTCGGCCGGCATGCGATCAACCCGGTGAACGGCGAGCTGATCCCGGTATGGGCCGCCGACTACGTGCTGCCCGACTACGGCACCGGGGCGATCATGGCGGTGCCCGCGCACGACCAGCGGGACCTCGACTTCGCCCGCGCCTACGGGCTGGACGTCCGGGTCGTGGTGGACACCGGGCTGCCTGATCCGGCCCAGACCTGGATTGCCACTCCCGGCGACGGCACGCTGGTGAACTCCGGTCCGATTAACGGGCTGGCCAAGGCCGAGGCGATCGCGGCGATCATCGCCATCCTGGAGGAAAAGGGCGAGGGGAGCGGGGCGGTCAACTACCGGCTGCGGGACTGGCTGGTGTCCAGGCAGCGTTTCTGGGGTACCCCGATCCCGGTCATCCACTGCCCGTCCTGCGGCGAGGTGCCGGTGCCGGACGACCAGCTCCCCGTGGTCCTGCCCGACCTGCGCGGCCAGGACCTGGTGCCACGGGGCGTGTCCCCGCTGGCCGCGGCGGAAGACTGGGTCAACGTGCCCTGCCCGTCCTGCGCCGGGCCGGCCAAGCGGGACACCGACACCATGGACACCTTCGTGGACTCGTCCTGGTATATGTTCCGGTACTGCTCACCCAGCTACACCGAGGGCCCGTTCGACCCGGCCGAGGTGCGCCGCTGGGCGCCGGTGGACATGTACGTGGGCGGCGTCGAGCACGCCATCCTGCACCTGCTGTACAGCCGGTTCTTCACCAAGATCCTCTACGACATGGGCCTGGTCGACTTCACCGAGCCGTTCACCCGGCTGATCAACCAGGGCCAGGTGATCAATCACGGCAAGGCGATGTCCAAGTCGCTCGGCAACGGCGTCGACCTCGGCGAGCAGATCGAGCGGTTCGGCGTGGACGCGATCAGGCTTACCATGATCTTTGCCAGCCCGCCCGAGGACGACATCGACTGGGCGGACATGCACCCGGAAGCCATGGTCAAGTTCCTCGGCCGGGTCTGGCGGATCGCCGCCGACGTGGCCGAGGCGGATCAGGGCACCCGCGATCAGGCCCCTGCCGCTGGCGACGCCGAACTCCGTCGGGTCACCCACCGGACCATCGACGAGGTCACCCGTCAGGTCGAGGCGTATCACCTGAACGTGGCCGTGGCCCGGCTGATGGAGCTGGTCAGCGCGACCCGGAAGGCAGTCGATTCGGGGCCGGGAGCGGCTGACCCGGCCGTCCGCGAAGCGGCGGAGGTGCTGACCGTGCTGGTGTCGCTGTTCGCCCCGTACACCGCCGAGGAGTCCTGGCAGTTGCTCGGGCACAAGCCGTCGGTAGCCCGCGCCACCTGGCCGACCGCCGATCAGGCGCTGCTGATCCAGGAGAGGGTGACCTGCGTGGTGCAGGTCAACGGCAAGGTCCGCGACAAGCTCGAAGTCTCGCCCCAGATCGGGGAGGACGAGCTGCGCGAGCTCGCGCTGGTCGCGCCCGGGGTCGTCCGGACCCTGGGTGACCAGCAGGTGAGCCGGGTCATCGTGCGAGCGCCCAAGCTGGTCAGCATCGTCGCGGCCTAGCGCTCGCCCCAGCTGGGGCGAGCGCTAGGCCGCGGGCCGCGTCCCCCGACGCGGCCCGGCTCACGCATCTCGCTCGGACAGTCCCCCGCTCTCATCTGGTAGAGCAGCTCAGACGCGGCGCAGCACGGCCACAACGCGGCCGAGGATGGTGGCCTCGTCGCCGAGAATCGGCGTGTAGGCCGGGTTGTGCGGGATCAGCCAGACGTGCCCGTCGCTCCGCTTGAACGTCTTCACCGTGGCCTCGCCGTCCAGCATCGCGGCCACGATCTCGCCGTTTTCCGCGTCTTCCTGCTGCCGGACCACGACCCAGTCGCCGTCGGTGATGGCGGCGTTCATCATCGAGTCGCCGGCCACCTTGAGCAGGAACAGCGTGCCCTCGCCGACCAGCTGCCTGGGCAGCGGGAACACGTCCTCGATCGCCTGCTCGGCCAGGATCGGCCCGCCCGCGGCGATCCGCCCGACCAGCGGCACGTAGGCGGCCTCCTGCGAGGGGATGTCGAAGCCCGGGATCTCGCCGGCTTCCTCCTCGTCCCGGCTGGGTTCCCGGCTGGGTTCCGGCCGCACCGCCGGGTGCCCGGGCAGCCGTACCTCGACCGTCCGCGGCCGGCCCACGTCCCGGTGCAGGTAGCCCTTCTTCTGCAGCGTGCTGAGCTGGTACGAGACGCTGGATGTGCTGGTCAGGCCGACGGCCTCGCCGATCTCCCGCATCGACGGCGGGTAGCCGCGCTGCTGCACCGACTCCCGGATGACCTGGAGCACCTTGCGCTGCCGCCAGGTCAGCACGTGGTTGGGATCTGGCTTATCCGGGGTATCCGGGACGACGACCGGGACGCTGCCCTTCGGCTTGCGACCTGGCCGTCCCTTAGGTCTGGGTGCTCCGGCTGGATCAGTGCCGGACACGCCGGCGACGGCGCCTCCCATGGCGGTTTCCTCCATCTGCTGACCTTCCGTGTCCGAGTTCTTGCGTGCTGAGTAGAGCGTAGCGGTTCTTATTCGAGATCCCAAACATCTGTTCGACGTGTCGCCAAAATGTCAGACCCGCGGCGTACAACGGATATATGCCCATTCGGTCGAACAACAATACGATCGAATGGGTGTACGATCGAACACGGTTCGGTTCGAATGAAAGTTTGACCATGGAGGTCGCCATGAGTGCGATGCCAGAGGTGGCGCTGACCTGCGATTCCGATATCCGCCCCGCGCGCGCCCTCCGCCCGGTCGAGTTGCCCTCTGGCCACCAGGACGACGCCCCCGGCCCTCGAAAGGACTCGCCCGCCCCCTGGCGCGACACGCCGGCTGCTCAGCGCGACGCGCCGACCGCACGATCCGGCTTTCGAGGCGACACGCCCGCCCCGCTCCGGCTCACCAGGCGTGGCCGGGTCGTGATCGCCGTGGCGGCCACCCTGCTCGTGACCGCTGTCTCGCTACTCGCGGCCGGCGTGGCGCGGGCGACGAACGACGGCCCGTCCCCGCACGCGGCTCGGCAGAACCTCGTCCAGGTCGTTGTCCGCCCGGGGCAGAGCCTGTGGTCGGTAGCCGAGAGCGCGGATCCTGACCAGGACACCCGCGCCGTCATCCAGCAGATCATCGACCTCAACTCACTGAGCGGCGACACCGTCGTCGCCGGCCAGCAACTCTGGCTCCCGCGCGGCTGAGGCCCGTCTGGGTCCCGCGCGGCTGAGGCCTCGACACGCCGGCCCGCCGGCCGGGATTTCCGGGTCCGACCCTCGCACCGCTTGCTTCCGGCCGCCCGGGTGGGCTACGGTAAACCACAACATCTAGTACTTACACCGATGTGTTTTTTCCACAGGTTGTGTTCACAGGTAGACTGATTGGTGAACACGAACGGCGGCCAGGAGGTGATCGCGTGCATTGCCCGTTCTGCCGGAACCCGGATAGCCGGGTCATCGACAGCCGGACGGCTGACGACGGCACCGCGATCCGCCGCCGCCGGGCCTGCCCGGATTGCGGGCGGCGGTTCACCACCCAGGAGACGGTCATCCTGATGGTCGCCAAGCGCAGTGGCGTCACCGAGCCGTTCACCCGGGAGAAGATCATCCGTGGCGTGCAGCGCGCGTGCCAGGGACGGCCGGTCAGCGAGGACAAGCTGGCGATCCTGGCTCAGCAGGTGGAGGAAACGATCCGGGCGCGGGGGCTGGGCGAGGTGCCCTCGCACGAGGTGGGCCTGGCCATCCTGGGCCCGCTCAGGGATCTGGACGAGGTGGCCTACCTCAGGTTCGCCTCGGTCTACCGAGGATTCGAGTCGCTCGCCGACTTCGAGGATGAGATCGCCGCCCTACGCCAGGGACACCCCGAGGCCGGCGCCACGGCCGCGGAACCGACGCCCTAAGGGCGGCACCAGCGGCATCAGCGGGACCAGAAGCATCAGAAGCAGTCAGTGGCCATGCAGGGCCTGGCAGGGATCCGGACGGATCCCGGAAGGGGGACACCGAATGACGGAGACGGTGAGCGGCGCAAGCACCCGTAAGGGCAAGGCGGCCCAGGCGGGGCGCGCCCGGCTGAGGATGCAGCGCATATACACCACCCCCGGCGTGCACCCCTACGACCAGGTGACCTGGGAACGCCGGGACGTCATCATGACGAACTGGCGGGACGGCTCGGTCAACTTCGAGCAGCACGGCGTGGAGTTCCCCGACTTCTGGTCGGTGAACGCGGCCAACATCGTGACCACCAAGTACTTCCGCGGCGCGGTCGGTTCGCCGCAGCGCGAGTGGAGCCTCAAGCAGCTCATCGACCGCGTGGTCGGCGTCTACGAGAAGGCGGGCCAGGACCACGGCTACTTCGCCACCGACGAGGACGCCGAGATCTTCGGGCACGAGCTGCGCTACGCCCTGGTGCACCAGATCTTCAGCTTCAACTCCCCGGTCTGGTTCAACGTCGGCACCCTGTCCCCGCAGCAGGTGTCGGCCTGCTTCATCCTCGCCGTGGACGACACCATGGACGCCATCCTGGAGTGGTACCGGGAAGAAGGCCTTATCTTTAAGGGCGGCTCGGGCGCCGGCGTCAACCTGTCCAAGATCCGCTCGAGCAAGGAGCTGCTGTCCTCCGGCGGCACCGCCAGCGGCCCGGTCTCCTTCATGCGCGGCGCCGACGCATCGGCCGGCACGATCAAGTCCGGCGGCGCCACCCGGCGCGCGGCCAAGATGGTCGTGCTCGATGTCGACCATCCTGACGTGGCTGACTTCATCCGGACCAAGGCCCGCGAAGAGGACAAGGTCCGCGCGCTCCGCGACGCCGGGTTCGACATGGACCTGGGTGGCAAGGACATCGTCAGCGTCCAGTACCAGAACGCCAACAATTCGGTCCGGGTCTCCGACGAGTTCATGCGCGCGGTGGAGGAGGGCAAGGAGTTCGACCTGCTGGCCCGGCGCACCGGCGAGGTCGTCGAGCGGATCGACGCGCGCAAGCTGATGCGCAGCATGGCGCAGGCCGCCTGGGAGTGCGCCGATCCCGGTATCCAGTACGACGGCACGATCAACGACTGGCACACCTGCCCCGAGTCCGGACGCATCAGCGCCAGCAACCCGTGCAGCGAGTACGTCCACCTGGACAACTCGTCCTGCAACCTGGCCAGCATCAACCTGCTCAAGTTCCTCCGCGACGACGACACGTTCGACGCGGCGCGGTTCAGCCAGGTGACCGAGCTGATCATCACCGCGATGGACATCTCGATCAGCTTCGCCGACTTCCCGACCACCAAGATCGCCGAGACCACCCGCGCCTACCGCCAGCTCGGTATCGGCTACGCCAACCTGGGCGCGCTGCTGATGGCCACCGGGCACGCCTACGACTCCGAGGGCGGCCGGGCCATCGCCGCCGCGATCACCTCGCTGATGACCGGCGCCGCGTACAAGACCTCGGCCGGACTCGCCGCGGCCGTCGGCCCCTACGACGGCTACGCGCGCAACGCCAAGCCGCACAAGCGGGTTATCCGCAAGCACGCGGACGCCAGCGAGCGGGTCCGGCCGGCCGGCACGATCGAGCGCGAGATCCTCGACCTGGCCAGCCAGACCTGGCAGGAGTGCATCGACCTCGGCGAGGTCAACGGCTACCGGAACGCGCAGGCCAGCCTGCTCGCGCCGACGGGAACCATCGGCCTGATGATGGACTGCGACACCACCGGTATCGAGCCCGACCTGGCCCTGGTCAAGTTCAAGAAGCTGGTCGGCGGCGGCTCCATGCAGATCGTCAACCAGACCGTGCCGCGGGCGCTGAAGAACCTCGGCTACCCGCACGAGCAGGTCGAGGCGATCACCGAGTACATCGCCGAGCACGGCCACGTGGTGAACGCGCCCGGCCTGCGGGCCGAGCACTACGAGGTGTTCGACTGCGCGATGGGCGAGCGCGCGATCAGCCCGATGGGCCACGTCCGGATGATGGCTGCGGTCCAGCCGCACCTGTCCGGCGCGATCAGCAAGACGGTCAACATGCCGGAGAGCGCCACCGTCGAGGACATCGAGAAGATCTACATCGAGGGCTGGAAGGTCGGCCTGAAGGCGCTGGCCATCTACCGGGACAACTGCAAGGTCGGCCAGCCGCTCTCGGACGCCAGGAAGAAGCCTGCCGAGGCCAGTGCCACCCAAGGGGGCATCGCGCAGGCCGCCCCGACCCCGCCGCCCGAGCAGCACCGGCCGGTCCGCCGGCGGCTGCCCCGGCAGCGGCCCGCCACCGTGACCAGGTTCTCGGTAGCCGGGGCCGAAGGCTACATGACCGCCTCCAGCTACCCGGACGACGGCGTGGGCGAGGTCTTCCTCAAGCTCGGCAAGCAGGGCTCCACCCTGGCCGGCGTGATGGACGCCTTCTCCATGGCCATCTCGGTCGGCCTGCAGTACGGCATCCCGCTCGACTCCTACGTGGCCAAGTTCACCAACATGCGGTTCGAGCCGGCCGGCCTGACCGACGACCCGGACATCAGGATCGCCAGCTCGGTGATGGACTACATCTTCCGCCGCCTGGCGCTGGACCACCTGCCCTACGAGGACCGCGCCGAGCTGGGCATCCTATCCGCCGCCGAGCGCGCCGCCGAGGTGGCCGGTCACGACCCGTCCGGGCTGGCTGAGGAGGTGGATCCCATCGAGCTGGCCCAGTCGGCCGCCGTCGAACAGATTCCTGCCGAACGGGCCGCCGTTCCCGCCCCGGCACCGGCTCAAGCCCCGCCTGCGGCCGCCGCCCCCTTTCCGCCGGGCCCGCACAGCTCGACCGAACTGATCGAGTCCCAGCAGGGCCGCACCGCGGACGCTCCGCTCTGCCTCACCTGCGGCACCAAGATGCGCCCGGCGGGCAGCTGCTACGTCTGCGAGGGCTGCGGCTCCACCAGCGGCTGCAGCTGAACATCACGGATTGCTCCAAGAGAATATTTCCCAGCTCAGGAGGGGTGCGGGGCGCGGCGCTTGCATCCCTCCTGAGCGCAAACCGGATGCTGATTGTTGCATCTGATGCAACCCGCGAAACCTGGCTCAGTTCCTTCTAGCCAGCGGCGAGCTCGAATGCGCCTTTGATGGCGCTGAGCAGCGTGAGTGACGCCGCGGTCTGCGCGATCGGCGCGGCGGGGTTCTCGGCGAGCACGCTCACCACATAGGACTGACCGCCGCGAGTCGTCGCGAGATAGTTGAGCGTGAGCACGCCCGGCTCCGAGCCGCCCTTGAACCAGATGGGCCCCCACCGGTTAGGGTCGAGGCCTATCCCCCCGTTGTTGATCTGCAGGGTGGCAGCCACCGGTGCTAGGCCTGGCTGGCGGGCCAGGGTGGCGAGCGACGCGTAGACGTGGCAGATGTCGGTCGGCGAGGCGAACCACTCAAGAGAGTCGATGTCGCGGGGTGCCGTCCATGCCGCCGGATTTGCCGCGGTGAGCGTGCTGTACGGTACGCGGTCGATCGTGCTGGTGAGCATGGCCAGCCTTCCGGCGGCGCTGCGCGCGAGGTAGCTGTCGGCCAGCCGCGGCCAGTCGATGAGCTTCAGCACGAACAGCTCCCTGGTGGTGAGGAACGGCACGTCGAGGCCGGGATCCGCCATCCCGGAGGCCGCGGCCGCCTGCTCGACAGCCGTACGCCCGACCAGTGCCGTCAGCATGTTGGCGGCGGTGTTGTCGCTCAACGAGATCATGTCGTCGGCCGCCTGCCGCACGCTAACCCGGGTGCCGTCAGGCTCCTTCTGCAGCTCGCCTGACGGCAGGCTCTTCAGCTGACTGGTAATGGTGAGCTGCTGGTTCCAGCTGACCTTGCCACTGGCGGCCGCGCGGGCCAGGGCGTCCAGCACGTACAGCTTGAAAGCCGAGCCGAGCGGGGCCGCAGTGCCTGCGTCGATCGCGTGGATCGGCCGGCAGGCGTTACCGTTGACCGCGGCGACGAGCATCCTTACCTCAGGGGCCACGGAGCTGACCTGGCGGTCGACCCCGGCCCAGGTCGTCGGCACTGGCGGCAGCGCCGTCGGCTGCAGGAGGAGCCCGCCGATCAGCCCGGCCGAATCGACGGCCATGGAGACTTTCAGCTGGGTTTGCCCGTTCGCGGTGACCGTCATGATGAGCTCGGCGGCCGTGCTGAGCGTGATGCCATCTAGCCGCAAGGTCTTGACCTGCCCGAGGACGCTGTTCAGCTGGGCGGGCGTGACCTTGCCCAGGAATGCCTTGTCGAAATGGGCGGTGATCGCCGCGGCGGGGATCGGCGGGTGGACGATCGCGCCGAACAGCCAGCGCGCCTGGGCGCCGACCGGGGTGTCCGGGAGGCTCGCCACGGCCGCCGGCGACGTGGCCGGAGCCGACGTGGCGGCTCGCGTCGCGGCCGCGGACGGTCGCGCAGGAGCCGTCGAGCAGGCGACCGCGCCGGCCATGACCGCAAGGGCAGCCAGCGCCAGGAAGGGTATCCGGCTAGTGGTCATAGTGGCGCTCACCTCTAATACGAGCTGTCACGAGCGGTCCACGGCCGCTTGCATCGCGGTGGCCGCTGCGGCGGACAGTTCCTGCGCCGCCGTTACCACGTCAAGCGGCGAGCCCGTTCCTTGTCCGGCCAGCTCGCCGAGCAGCCGCTGCGCCGCGTCCCGAACGGCTGCCGCCACTGGATTGGAGGCGCCCGGTACGTCGGGCATACCGTAAACATATTCCTGACGACTCGATGGGGCGAGGCTTCGCGCGCCCAGCCGCCGTTCGTTGCATGTGATGCAGCAACGAACGTCTGCTGCGGCAGACCGCCCGCACATATTCCGGCCGAGCGCCCACGAGGTAACCGGCAGAACGCCCGCAAAGGTACCGGCAGATCGCCCACGCTTAAGCGTTAGCTGCGATAAGTGCACTGCCCCAGTAGTCTGGGCAAATGAGCATGCCAGTGACTGCTCTGGACGAACGGTTCAGCGATCCGAAGGCGGTGGCGACCGGATGGGATGAGACCCGCCGGGCGCTGGACGAGGCCGAGCTGTTCTGGATTGCCACGGTCCGGCCCGACGGACGGCCGCACGTCACCCCGCTAGTGGCGGTCTGGCTCGATGGGGCGCTCTACTTCTGCACCGGCGACACCGAGCAGAAGGCCGTCAACCTGGCTGCCAACCCGCACGTGATCCTGACCACGGGCTGCAACAGGTGGGACGGCGGGCTAGACGTGGTGCTCGAGGGCGACGCCGTCCAGGTCACCGACGACGACCTGCTCCGGCGGCTGGCCGAGGCGTGGACGGCCAAGTGGGACGGGCGGTGGCAGTTTCAGGTCGGCGACGGCTGCTTCCAGCACATGGAGGGCTCTCGTGTCCCGGTCTTCGCGGTGCGCCCGGCCAAGGTCCTCGCCTTCGCCAAGGGCGAGGTCTTCAGCCACACCAGTCACAGATTCTGATCTCAGCTAGCACATATGCCTTTATTCGGCTGATGGTCGACAGCGATTCAGGGCCGGCTGTCAGAGGACTTCAAACAGCGCGGTCATCTGCTGCGAGGTACTGGACTGGCCCCGGTGGACGTTCCCCCGCCCCCGAAGGGCCGGACAGCGCGAGCAGTTCCCGCGGCGGCTGCGTGGTCGCCGCGTTGCTGGTCTTAATCCGCCCGCGCTCCGCAAACACGCGATGCTCGCGGATGGCCTGGACGTCCACCGGGTCCGTGACGATCAGACCACCTTGACGGTCTGTTCCCCGTTCGGGCTCAGGCTTCTGGGGAGCAAGGCGCTCTGGTCGACCTCGGCGAAAATCCGAGCGCGGATCTCCGCGTCACCCTGGTCGCGGCAATGCAGGTCGAGGTGCAGAACGGGCTGGGTCTCGCCGACGTCGAGCGTCTCGTCGGTGAGCCTCTTGACGAACATCTCGCCCCGCTGCGTGCCGCCCGGGATCGGAGTGGTGTCGTCGATCTTGTCGAACGCCGCCACGAGGGCGTTCTGGGGAGCGATGAGCTTCGCCACCGACCCGTCGCTGATCTCCACGTGGTAGATGACGTTGATCAGCCGCACCCCGCTGGGTGACCCGGCGTTCGTCACGGTCACGGTGAACGTACCGTCCTGGCCTGGGGTGAGCACGTCCTGGGTCTCATCCTTCGGCGTGACCGCCGAGACTGTCGTAGTCACCTGGGTGTTGAGGTAGTTGGCGACCGCGGCGGGGATGTCGCTCAGTTCGATGGGCATGTCTGGGTTTCCCTCCCGTTAGGTATTGCTAGGTAGATGCCACTCTCGGCCGCCCGCGTTAACGAAGCGCTAACGAGCGGCCCGGCGGTGGCGACGCGCCTGAGCGCTTATCGGATGTTCCTACCCCGGTACCCTTAGGGTCGCCGATTGGCATCGCGGGCAGGCCGACAATCGCCGCCGTGGCCGGGAAACGAGGCGCTGATGGCAGAGCACGACTTCAATACCCTGATGGCCGCGCTGGACAGCCCGCTGATCGTCGTTACCACAGCCGATGAGCGCGAGCGAGCGGGCTGCCTGGTCGAGTTCCACGTCCGGTCCAGCATCGAGCCGCAGCGGTACTGCGTATGGCTGTCCAAGGCCAACTACACCTACCGGGTGGCGCTGCAGTCCAGCCACCTGGTCATTCACTTCCTGACCGCGGACGATCTGCCGCTCGCCGAGTTGTTCGGCACCCAGACCGGGGATACCGTCGACAAGTTCGCCGGCCTTCCGGTGGATTCCGGCCCCGGCGGCGCGCCGGTGCTCCGGCAGTGCCCCAATTGGCTGGCGGTGCGCCGGATAGCGCTCCTCGACGAGGGCGGCGACCATGTCTGCCTGACCACCGAGCCGGTCGCCGCGCAGACTGCCGGGCCGTTCCGGCCGCTGCGGCTATCCCAGGCCGGCCAGCTGAAGGCGGGTCACGATGCCGGGGAACGGCCCGAGCCGCCCACGGAACGAGCAGCACCAGCCTGACCGAAAGGCAGCCGAATGTCATGAGCCGTCCATTCATTCCTCACCAGGCCGGGCGGCTTGATCCCGTTGCTGTCACATGCCGGCGAACGCTAGGCCTGTCCCGGCCGCGGTTCCTGGTGCTCCTGCCTTCCCGTGGAATTGCTGTGACCGGTGATCCCGTCGCTGCCCTAACCGGGCTCGGCGAATGATCTGGCACAGGCGGTGCCAGGGTTACTGGAGTCCGCTTTCCCGGCAGTGGCTCCGGCCACCGCAATCACGTCCCGGGCCGGGTGGGCGCAGGCATCTCTGCCGACAGAAGAATTCCCAGGTCCGGAGGGGTGCGGCTACGTGGCTGCGCCCCTCCGGCGACCAATACGTCCGGACCGGACGCAAGCCATCGTGGGGCTCAGTAGCATTCCTGGGTGCGTGCCGATCGGTCAGTTCATAAGCGTGGAAGACTCCGCATAGCCGTAGCCGGCCTCCTCGCCGCCGTCTTTGCTGTCGTGGCCGGCTGCACGTCCCCGGCCGCCACCCACCGGATGCCCGCGGCCCCCGCCCACGACCGTTCACGGCCGAACTTCGTCTTCGTGCTGACCGACGACCTGTCCTGGAATCTGGTCAGCCACATGCCGCACCTGCTGGCCCTGCAGAAGGCCGGGACCACGATGTCCCGCTACTACGTGGTGGACTCGCTGTGCTGCCCGTCCCGCTCGGCCATCTTCACCGGCCAGTACCCGCACGACGACGGGGTCTTCACCAACGCCGGCAGCGACGGCGGGTATTTCGCCTTCAACCGGCATGGCGACAAGCAGAAGTCGTTCGCCCTGGCGCTGCACCAGGCCGGCTACCGCACCGCGATGATGGGCAAGTACCTCAACCAGTACCAGCCCGCCTACCCCGAACCTCCCGGCTGGGACGAGTGGGACGTCGCCGGGAACGCCTACGGCGAGTTCGACTACAACCTCAACCAGAACGGCCGGCAGCAGCACTACGGGAAGGACCCGCAGGACTACCTGACCGATGTGCTAGCCGCCAAGGCCAGCGCGTTCATCGACTCATCGGCCGCCTCCGGCCGGCCGTTCATGCTCGAGGTGGCCACGTTCGCCCCGCACGCGCCGTACACGCCCGCGCCCCGGTACGCGCACGCGGCTCAGCAGCTGGCCTACCCGAAGACCCCGGCCTACGACCGGCTGCCCGCCAACCCGCCGCCGTGGCTGAAGGGTCACCCACCGCTGTCGGCCGTCGATCAGGCCAACATCACCACGACGTTCCGCAAGCGGGTGGAAGATGATCTCTCCGTCGATGACATGATCGGCCAGCTCGAGAACGAACTCCGGGCCAAGGGCCTGGACCGGAACACGTACTTCGTGTTCAGCTCGGACAACGGCTTCCACATGGGCGAGTACACGCTCTCCTCGGGCAAGCAGACCGCCTTCGAGACCGACATCCGCGTGCCGCTGATCGTTAGCGGCCCCGGCGTCCCGGCTGGTCGTGTCGTCAGCCAGCTGACGTCCAGCATCGATCTGGCCCCGACCTTCGAGACCCTCGCCGGCCTGCCCGTCCCGGCTCGCGTCGACGGTCACAGCCTGGCCGGGCTGTGGCACGGGCAGGATCCGGCCGGCTGGCGGCTCGCCATCCTCATCGAGCACCATGGCCCGGATTACTCGCCGGACGACCCGGACCGGCAGACCTCCAAGCCGGGGGACCCGCCGACCTACGAGGCGGTACGGACCGCCACCGCGCTCTACGTGCGGTACGCGGGCGGCGCGCAGGAGTACTACGACACCGCAACCGACCCGTACGAGCTGGACAACCTGGCGGGTGAGGGCGTCCCCGCTGCCCTCCGCCAGGCGCTCAGCGCCCTGAAGACCTGCCATGGCGGCGCTGCCTGCTGGGCCGCCGCTGAGCTCGGTTAACCCGCCGATCCCTGCTCGCCCCGGCCTCGCCCGCCTCGCCCCGCCCCGCCCAGGCGGCCCGGCCCGCCCCGCCCCGCCTCGCCCAGGCGGCCCGGCCCGCCCGTTTATACCGCGTGAATGTCCCAGCCATGTCGTTCCAGCTGCATGAATGGGACATTCACGCCGTATGATTTGGTACCGGCGTTGCCAGAGTGACGAAGGTTGCGTCTAACCGACGTAGACGCCGCATCCACGTCGTAAAGCTCTGGTATTAGCGGTGCCGGAGTGGCGGAAACCCGACTTTGCGGCCCGTGCGGCGGCAGATGGCATCGCCTGCCGCCCCGGCGGCACGCCGAGAGGACGGCTACCGCACGGCGAGCAGTGTCTTGCCGACCGTCTCCCTGGCCTGGATCGCCGCGTGCGCCCGCGCCGCGTCGCGCAGCTCGAACTCCTGGCCGACGACCGGCCGCAGCCGTCCCGCCGCGGCCTCGGCCAGGGCCGTCCGGGCCAGCGCCGCCAGCTCCTCCGGGCTCCCGCCCGCCCCGGCCCGCACGGTGACCTGGCGGTCCTGGGCGAGTTCCGGGGTGACCGGGGCAAAGCTCCCGCTGGCCATGCCGAACGGGCAGAACCGGCCGCCCGCGCCCAGCAGGCCGAACGCCGCCAGCCCGATGTCCCCGCCCACGCCGTCGAACACCACGTTCACCTCGCCGACCGCGTCGCGGACCTGTCTCTCCCAGCCGTCGCGGCTGTAGTCGGCGGTCACATCGGCACCGAGGTCCCGGGCGAGGGCGAGCTTGCGCGGCTGGCCGGCCAGCGCCACGACCCGGGCCCCGGCCCGCCGGGCGATCTGCACCAGCAGCGTGCCCACCCCGCCGCCCGCGGCCTCGACCAGGACGGTCTCGCCCGCGCGCAGCTCCGCCCGGCCCGCCAGCGCGAGCGCCGTCCGGCCGTCGGCCAGCAGCGCGATGGCGTCCCGCGTGGCCAGGCCGTCCGGGACGCCGATCAGCCGGGCCACGGCGGAGACGGCCCGTTCGGCGTACCCGCCGGTGCCGTTCAGGCTGGCCACCACCCGCCGGCCGGACCACAGGCTGCCCTCGCCCACGGTGCCGCCGACGCCGTTGCCCAGGATGGCCGGCAGCGCCGGGAGCATCGACGGATGCGGCGGCCGTCCCGCCCGGACCTGTGTCTCGACGAACGTGACGCTGGCGAACTCGACGTCGATGACCACATCGTCCGGGCCCGCCCGGACGTCAGCCACCTCGGCCGGCTCAAGCACCTCCGGCGGGCCGAACTCTCTTATCACCACCGCACGCACGCCAGGCCTCCTCCGCCGGAAAGACTCTTCCGGCCACGAGCCTATCCGTCCTGCTGGAAGCGGCCTGGGGCAACATCACCTTCGCCGTCGGCCTGAGCGCGGTGCTCCCGACCCGGCGCCGCCCTCCGCGCGGCTCCCGGGCACCGCGTTGATCATGGCCCCATAATTGGCGTCGTGAACGAGCCGGAGGTCATGGTCAGACCGGTCAACGAGGGCGACCGCCCGATGCTCTCCTGGCTCGTCGCCGAGCTCTGGGGCTCCGAGCTCGTCGCGGTGCACGGCACGGTGCTACGCCCCGCCGAGCTGCCCGGCTTCATTGCCGAACGCTCCCGCCGGGTCGTCGGCCTGCTCACCTACCAGGTGACGGGCGACGTGCTCGAGATCGTCACGCTCAACGCCATCGAGCGCCGGGTCGGCATCGGGACCATGCTTATCGAGGCCGCGGCCGGCGCGGCGCGCCAATTCCGCTGCGGCGAGGTCCGGCTCACCACCACCAACGACAACGTCGACGCGCTCCGGTTCTACCAGCGCCGCGGGTTCCGGCTGTCCGAGCTGAGACCCGGCGCGGTCGACCGCTCCCGGCAGGAGAAGCCGCAGATCCCGCGGACCGGCGACTACGGCATCCCGCTGCACGACGAGATCGACCTCACGCTGCAGGTCTAGGCGGCACCATCACCCTTTACCTGCCGCCCCTGGGTCCACACCGCGGTGATCCTGGCCGGGTCGGCGAGCGTGCCGATGTCCGCCAGCGGGTCGGCGTCCAGGGTGATCACGTCGGCGTCGTATCCCTCGGCGAGCTGCCCGCTGCGCGGCGCCTGCGGCCCGAGGGTGAGCGGCCCGGACGCGGTGGCCGCCTCGATCGCCTCCAGCGGCGACATCCCCAGCTTGACCAGGTAGCCGGGCTCCGAACCGTTCTGGCCCCACGCGTTGGGCCGGTCGGGGCCGGTCAGCGCGATGTCGGTGCCCATGGCGATGGTGACGCCGTGCTCGTAGGCGCGCGTCACCGCCTGCGCGTGCCGGTCGGCCATCGCGTCCAGCTTGGCCATCGCGTAGCTCGGCACAACGCCGCGGGAAGTCAGCATGTCCTCGATGATCGTCCGGGTCGGGACCAGGATCGCGTCGGTCTCCCGCATCGCGTCGCAGCACTCGTCGTCCAGGTAGGTGCCGTGCTCGATGGTCCGGACCCCGGCCCGCAGGGCCGCCATGATGCCCGGCTTGCCGTGGCAGTGCGCCGCCACCACCCGGTCGGCCAGCCCGGCGACCTCGACCATCACCCGCAGCTCAGGCACCGTGAACTGCTGGTGGATCGGGTCATCGACCTCGGAGAGCACGCCGCCGGACGCGCATACCTTGATCACCTTCGCGTTCCGCCTGAGCTGCTCGCGGACCGCCCGGGCGCAGTCGTCGGGGCCGTCTGCCAGCCGCATCAGGCCGCCCTGCCCGGAGTAGTCGCGCATCCAGTCGAGCGGGAAGGAGTGCAGGTCGCCGTGGCCGCCGGTGGTGCTCAGCACGGCGCCCGCGCCGTAGATCGCCGGGCCGTCGATGGTGCCCTCGGCGACCGCGCGGGCCAGATGAACCCCGAGGCCGCCCACGTCGCGCACCGAGGTGATCCCGGCGTCGAGCGCGGCGCGCAGGTCCCTGGCGCAGCGGGCGGCCCGCAGCGCCTCCGGCTCCAGCGGAAGCTTCCCGAGATCGAAGGTCCTGGTCCCGAGGAGGTGCCCGTGGCACTCCCACATCCCTGGCATCACCGTCGTCACCCGGGAGGCCAGGCGCCCCGGGGGTTGCCGGGGCCACCCCGGCCGGGCCGGCGTAGCTGATCCGGTCCCCGTCCAGGACGACCACCCCGTCGCTGATAGGACCACCGCGCCCGGGAATGAGCAGCTCGGCCTCGATGCGGTGCATGGGGGGTTCCTTCCTCGAATTACACAACCACCATCTTGACGGCCCGCCACCCCCGCGGTCCATCATGGATAGCCGATTGTGTTCATCAGGGAGGCCCAGGTCAGGACGACCTTGCCGCTTTTTTTCACCGACAGTACCGACGTGTGTGCTGTCGCGAGCACGGGTCATGCGCTATACAGGGACATACGACTGTCCGGCAACGGGGTGCGGGATCCTGGGCTCTAGGGAGGCAGGGACATAAGGGCGAGGAAGCGTGATGCTGCCAAACGATAGGGCCCAGCCCGCCGCGGACGACAAGGTGAGCTGGGGCGCTCGGTTGTTGCGTGCGCAACGCCGGGCCCCGACCTGGCTGAAGATCACCGCAGCCGCCGTCGCCGTCCTGTTTTTCCCGGTCACGCTGGGCCTGATCATCCTGGCCGCCCTGGTCTACGCGGTCGTCTCGGTCGTCCAGGGACGGCGCACCGCGGGCGCCTCCGCGTCGGTGGCGGTCTGGGGACTGGTCGCGTTCACTGCCTTCTCCAACGGCAACCGCTCCTGGCTCTTCTCCTTGTTGCTGCTGCCCTTCGTGGTCGCGCTCGCGGCCCACGCCCGCCCGCTGGCTCGCTGGTTCATCCCGTGCCGAACGGTCGCCTGGGTCCTGGCCTGGTCCGTGCCCGCGGGCATCATTGCCCTGAAGGCAGCCCCGGACCAGCCTTTCCTCGGCACGATCGCCGCCTGGCTGCTGGCCGCGGCCGTGCTCGGCTGGCGGGTAGCCAAGGGTATCCAGGACAGCCGCATGTACGGCGGCCGCAACCCGGGAGCCCCGGCGGAACAGTCGGCCGGAAACGCCAGCCCGGCGGCCCAGGGCGCGCGGCCCGCCGGCCACCCAGGCGGCGCTGCCCCGGGCATGCGGGCGCAGGCCGCGGCGCTGCCGTACGCCGAACACGCCGCGCGTGACCACCAAGGCGGCGCCTCCCGGCCGCGGCCGGCGATCTCGGTCGAGGACGCGATGGCCGAACTCGACGCGATGATCGGGCTCACCCCGGTCAAGGAGCAGGTCCGCTCGATCGCCGCGTCCATTGAGGCGGCGCGGCGGCGCACGGTGGCGGGCATCAGCACCGAGCGGCCGATGCGGCACTTCGTGTTCCTCGGCCCGCCCGGCACCGGCAAGACCACGGTGGCCCGGGTGCTGGCCAAGATCTTCTACGCCTTCGGCCTGCTGCAGACGCCCGAGGTCATCGAGGCGCACCGGGCCGACCTGGTCGGCGAGTACCTCGGCGCGACCGCGATCAAGACCAACGAGCTCGTCGAGAGCGCGCTCGGCGGGGTGCTGTTCATTGACGAGGCGTACAGCCTGGTCAACGAGGGTGACGGGCAGGCCGACCGGTTCGGCCAGGAGGCGGTGCAGGCTCTGCTCAAGCGGGCCGAGGACAACCGCGACAACCTCATCATCATCCTGGCCGGCTACGAGAAGCAGATGGAGTCGTTCCTGGCCTCCAACCCCGGCCTGGCGTCCCGGTTCGCCACCCGGCTGAAGTTCCCCAGCTACTCTCCCGCGGAGATGATGCAGCTGGCCCAGGCGGTGATCGGGCGGCGCGGGGACCAGCTCGACCCGGACGCGCGGCCGGTGCTCTACCGCAAGCTGGAGGAGGTCGGCCGCCGCCGGATGACCGACGACCTGGGCAACGGGCGATTCGTCCGCAGCCTGATCGAGAAGGCCGGCCAGGCCCGCGACGTGCGGGTGATCACCAGCACGCCGAACCCCGAGGACCAGGATCTGCTCACCATCCGGGCCGGCGACCTCGAGCAGGGCTACGCCGAGCTCACCAGCAGGCTGCGCGGTTACGAGGACACGCCCACGGTGGAAGCCGCGCTCGCCGAGCTCAGCATGCTGATCGGCCTGGATCCGGTCAAGCAGCAGGTGCGCGCGATCGCCGCGCAGCTGCGGGTGGCGAAGATGCGCAGCCGGCAGGGGCTGAACAGCCAGCCCCCGGCCCGGCACTTCGTGTTCACCGGGCCGCCGGGTACCGGCAAGACCACGGTGTCGCGCATCCTCGGCCGCATCTTCGCCGCGCACGGGCTGCTGGTCAGGCCCGAGGTGGTCGAGGCGCACCGGGCCGACCTGGTCGGCGAGCACCTCGGCTCCACCGCGATCAAGACCAACAAGCTGATCGATTCGGCCATGGGCGGCGTGCTGTTCATCGACGAGGCCTACTCGCTGAACAACGTCGGCTACGACGGCGGCGACGCGTTCGGCGCCGAGGCGGTGCAGACGCTGCTCAAGCGGGCCGAGGACGACCGGGACCGGCTGGTCATCGTGCTGGCCGGCTACCCGGATGACATGGACAGGTTCCTGCGCAGCAACCCTGGCCTGGGGTCGCGGTTCAGCACCCGGGTCACCTTCCCCAGTTACCAGCCGGACGAGCTGGTGAAGATCGCCAGGCGGCTGGCGGACGGGGCCGACGACAGGTTCGACCCGGACGCGGAGCAGGTGCTCCAGGCCATATTCACCCGCGCCTGCGCCGCGGGCCGGATCGACGAGCTCGGCAACGGCCGGTTCGCCAGGTCCCTGTACGAGCGCGCCTGCGCCTGCCGCGACCTGCGGGTGGAGAACCTGGCCGACCTGTCGCGGGAGGACCTGGTCACGCTCACCGCCGCCGACGTGCAGGCGGCGTACCGGGAACTGGATCACAACTCGCGGGACCCGATCGCCGTCCCCGAACAGAATTAGGGCCGAACGGGCCGGGCTCGCCGCTTCATGGACGAACAGGAGCGCTGGGAATTCTGGATCGACCGCGGCGGCACGTTCACCGACATCGTGGCCCGCCGCCCGGACGGCCGCCTGGTCGCCCGCAAGCTGCTCTCGGACAACCCGGAAGCCTATCGGGACGCCGCCGTGGCGGGCATCAGGCAGATGCTCGGCCTGAGGCCTGGCCAGCAGATCCCGGCCAGCCAGATCGGGTCGGTCCGGCTCGGCACCACGGTCGCCACCAACGCCCTGCTGGAGCGCAAGGGCGAGCCCACCGTCCTGGTCATCACCCGCGGCTTCGGCGACGCGCTGCGCATCGCCTACCAGAACCGGCCGCGGATCTTCGACCGCCGGATCCTGCTCCCCGAGGTGCTCTACGACCGCGTCATCGAGGCAGACGAGCGCGTCGACGCGCACGGCACCGTGCTCACCCCGCTGGACGAGGACAGGCTCGCCGCGGAGCTGGCCGGCGCCTATGCGGACGGGTTCCGGGCTGCCGCCGTGGTGTGCCTGCACGGCTACCGGTACCCCGAGCACGAGGCGCGGATCGGCGACCTCGCCCGCGCGGCCGGCTTCACCCAGGTGTCGGAGTCGCACCGGACCAGCCCGCTGATGAAGCTGGTCTCCCGGGGTGACACCACGGTGGTCGACGCCTACCTGTCACCCATCCTGCAGCGGTACGTGACCGAGGTCGCGGCCGAGCTCAGCGGAGTGCGGCTGCTGTTCATGCAGTCCAACGGAGGGCTGACCGACGCGGCAGGCTTCCGCGGCAAGGATTCCATCCTGTCCGGCCCGGCAGGCGGGATCGTCGGCATGGCCCGGACCGCGCGGGACGCCGGCTACGGCAAGGTGATCGGCTTCGACATGGGCGGCACCTCCACCGACGTGTCGCACTTCGCGGGCGAGTTCGAGCGCGAGTACGAGACCCAGGTCGCCGGGGTGCGGATGCGCGCCCCGATGCTGTCCATCCACACCGTGGCCGCGGGCGGCGGCTCGATCCTGCACTTCGACGGCAGCCGGTACCGGGCCGGGCCCGACTCGGCCGGCGCCGACCCCGGGCCGGCCTGCTACCGGCGCGGCGGCCCGCTCACCGTCACCGACGCCAACGTGCTGCTCGGCCGCATCCAGCCGGACTATTTCCCGAAGGTCTTCGGCCCCCGCGGCGACCAGCTTCTGGACGCGGATATTACGAAAGCGGAATTTACCGAACTCAGCCATCAGATCACCCAGGCCACCGGCGACACCCGGGGCCCTGAGCAGGTCGCGGCCGGGTTCGCCGAGATCGCCGTGGCGAACATGGCCAACGCGATCAAGAAGATCTCGGTGCAGCGCGGCTACGACGTCACCGGGTACGCCCTGAACGTGTTCGGGGGGGCGGGCGGGCAGCACGCCTGCGCGGTTGCCGACGCGCTGGGCATGACCCAGGTGCTCATCCATCCGCTGGCCGGCGTGCTGTCCGCGTACGGGATCGGGCTGGCCGACATCATCGCCATGCGCGAGCAGGCCGTCGAGGTGCCGCTGACCCAGCCCAGCCTGGATCGGCTGCCCGGCACCACGGGCCCGCTCGAGCAGGACGCCCGGGCCGAAGTAGCCGCCGAGGGCGTGCCGCCGGAGCGGATCACCGCCGTGCACCGGGCGCACCTGCGCTACCAGGGCACCGACACCGCGGTCATCGTCCCGGTCGGCTCGCTGGAAGACATGACCGCGGCGTTCGAGGCCGAATACTCGCGCCGCTTCTCTTTCCTCATGCCCGGCAAGCCGGTTATCGTCGAGGCGGTGTCCGTCGAAGTCACCGGAGCGCAGCCGCGCGACGAGGAGGCGGATGACCAGGCCCGTTCGGAATCAGCCGACCCCGAGAGCCGCACCCGCGTCCCGATGTTCACCGGCGGGGCCTGGACCGAGGTCGACCTGTACGAGCGGTCCGGGCTGCAGGCCGGGCACGTCATCGACGGCCCGGCCATCATCACCGAGGACCTGGCCACCACCGTGGTCGAGCCGGGCTGGCGGGCCGTGGTGGCCGCCCGCGGCGACCTGCTCTTGTCCCGCGTCACCCCGAGGCCGGACCGGGCCGGCCTGGGGACCCACGCGGACCCGGTCATGCTCGAGGTCTTCAACAACCTGTTCATGTCGGTGGCCGAACAGATGGGCGTGCGCCTGCAGTCCACCGCGCACTCGGTCAACATCAAGGAGCGCCTGGACTTCTCCTGCGCGGTCTTCGACGCCGACGGCGGCCTGATCGCCAACGCTCCGCACATGCCGGTGCACCTCGGCTCCATGGGCGAGTCCATCAAGATGGTGATCGGGCGCAACCGCGGCCGCATCCGCCGCGGCGACGTCTACGTCCTCAACGACCCCTACCACGGCGGCACCCACCTGCCCGACATCACCGTGGTCACTCCAGTCTTCAGCAACACCGGTGGCGACGACATCTGGTTCTACGTGGCGTCCCGCGGCCACCACGCCGAGATCGGCGGGGTGTCGCCGGGGTCCATGCCGGCCGCCAGCACCCGGGTCGAGGAGGAGGGGGTGCTGATCGACAACTGGCTGCTGGTGCAGGACCAGCGGCTGCGGGAAGCCGAGACCATCGAGCTGCTGAAGACGGCCATGTACCCGTCCCGCGACCCGGACACCAACGTGGCCGACCTGCGCGCCCAGATCGCCGCGAACGAGAAGGGCATCGCCGAGCTGCACAAGATGGTCGAGCATTTCGGCCTGGACGTGGTGCACGCCTACATGGGGCACGTGCAGGAGAATGCGGCCGAATCCGTCCGGCGGGTCATCACCGCGCTGCACGACGGTGAGTTCAGCTACGAACTCGACAACGGCGCGAGGGTCAGGGTGGCGGTCCGGGTCAACCGGACGGCCAGGACCGCCGAGATCGACTTCACCGGGACCTCGCCGCAGCTGGCCGGCAACTTCAACGCGCCGTCCAGCGTGGCCATGGCGGCCGTGCTGTACGTATTCCGCACCCTGGTCGACGACGACATCCCGCTCAACTCGGGCTGCCTGCACCCGCTGCACGTGATCATCCCGCCGGGCACCATGCTCTCGCCGGAGTACCCGGCCGCGGTGGCCGCGGGCAACGTGGAGACCTCCCAGGTCGTCACCGGGACGCTCTACGCCGCCCTCGGCGTGATGGCCGAGGGGTCAGGGACGATGAACAACGTGACGTTCGGCAACGACAGGTACCAGTACTACGAGACGGTCGCCAGCGGCTCGGGCGCGGGCGATGGCTTCGACGGCACCGACGTGGTGCAGACCAAGATGACCAACTCCCGGCTCACCGACCCCGAGGTGCTCGAGTGGCGCTACCCGGTGCTGCTCGAGTCGTACCGGATCAGGCCGGGCAGCGGCGGCGCGGGTCGCTGGCGCGGCGGCCACGGCGGCGTCCGCAGACTCCGCTTCCTCGAGCCGATGACCGTCACCACGCTCACCGGGCACCGCCGCGTCCCGGCGTTCGGCCTGGCCGGCGGCGAGCCGGGCGCGCTCGGCCGGCACTGGATCGAGCGCGCCGACGGCGGGGTGACCCCGATGGAGGGCTGCGACTCGGTGCAGGTCCAGGCCGGCGACGTGTTCGTCATTGAGACCCCCGGGGGCGGCGGATACGGCGGCCGAACGGGCTAGCGCTCGTCCGCTTCCAGCTCACGGAGCACCGCGATCAGGGCCGCCTGGTCGCCGCTGGTGTGGTCGAGCACGGCCATCAGCGCGTGCAGCACCAGGTGCCGGTCCTGGCCCGCGTCGAGCAGCCGCTGCGCGGCCTCCCACAGCTCAGGCGGGTCGCCGTGCCAGAGCCGGTCGGCCAGCACCAGGTGCCGCTCGATGTGCCGGCCCACCCCGCCGGGGGCGGGAGTCGCATGATCGGCGGCGAGCAGCGCCCGCCGGTCGTTCGGGTCCGCCGGGTCCAGGATGGACAGGTCGGTGCCGGAGTGCCAGCCCTCCAGGACCGGGAACGCGAACGCTCGCCTGGGCAGCGCCTCCAGGTCCGCGTCCGGCAGCAGCCGCCTGACCAGCGCGTAGTCCAGGCCGAACTCGGCCGGGTCCCGGTACGCCTGGGCGAAGGCGCCCATCGAGTTGAACACCGCCTCGAGCGAGTCGGTGATCACGGCCTCGGACAGGCCGCGGCGCCGGCCGGCCCAGCGCACCCACGCGGCGAGCACGTGCGGCATCGCGTCCTGCTCGGCAAACGACAGCATCACCTTGCGCGGCAGCCAGCCGAGCAGGAACGTCTCCACCTTGGTCGGGCTCATCCGCAGCGGCCGCCCGAAGTCCTCGTCACACCCGTAGTCGATGATCCGGTCGGCGCAGTGGCTGGCCGATCCGCGGTC
The DNA here is from genome assembly GCA_963841585.1 of uncultured Actinomycetes bacterium. Lineage (GTDB taxonomy): Bacteria > Actinomycetota > Actinomycetes > Streptosporangiales > Streptosporangiaceae > Palsa-504. Next base: position 81,474 of record CAWJDK010000035.1, on the reverse strand, counting down.
AGACAGGTCCTCGGCCTCGTCCGAGGCGAGGAACTCGGCGGCGAGCATGGCCCGGCGGTCCCTGCTCCAGGAGTGCCGCCGCTCGCCGGTGGCCGACAGGGAGCGGCCGCGATACGGCGGCAGGGCCCGGATCCGAGCCCGGATGAACGCGTGGTAGGACGGGAACGACTCGCTGACCGGCGGGTCGGTCATCGCGTCGGTCACCGTCAGCGCCGTCTCCAGCATGTGCCGCGCCTGGCCCGCGTCCACCTGCCGGAACGCATGCCTGGCTTCGGATCCTTTAACTCCGCGCTGGCTCCTTATTTCCCCGCAGTGGTCGAGCAGCTTGCCCACCCGGGACGTCACCCAGCCGTCCTTGATCATCCCGTCAGAGTTGTAGTCCACCACGGTGACCAGCGCGTGCGATTCCTCCCCGGCGTAGCTGAACACGCAGATGACCTCGTTGGTGTCGCCGAGCTCGTCCGGGTTGACATAGCACTCGGCGGGGGTCACCGCGCCCAGGTGCTGGGCCCAGCCGGGGCACGGCACGCCGGCCTCGATCAGCTCCAGGGCGGCCCGTTCGGCCTTGGCTGCCTGCCGGGACGTGCCCAGGCAGGCGATGCCGGACAGCAGCGCCAGCGCCGCCGGGCTGCGCTGCTCGCCTGCGTAGTCCACCAGGCCCTCGCCGACCAGCTGCTCGACGGTGGCGGCGCGGCGGCCGCCGCCGCGCTGGCCCCACCACGTGCCGAGCAGCTCGCTGACCATGAGTTCCGCATCGAGCGGGCTGCGCACCGCCAGCAACTCGCGTGCCGCGCGGAGCAGTTCGGCGAAGAGCGCGTTGGGCGGCGGAGCAGTGCCTCGCCGCTGGCCGCTCCTTGGTCTGCCGGAGGGCTGGCTTCGTCGGCTCGGCGGGCTCACGCTGATAGCCTCTCAGATCTGGACATGCGGACGCTATGCTACGTTGTCATGCCCGCTGTAGTTCCGCCCTTTAGAGCAAGTGCGCCACGCCGGTGCGGTTACGGCGGGCGCGAGGTGCGCCGCTAACGGCGTTCGCTGCTTGCGAATCCTTGTACCTGGCCGCACTAATTGCCGGACTGTGGCACGCTTGATTGGCAGCGGGAACATGATCCCGGGGAAGGAGCCGCCCATGGCAGCCCCCGGCGCAGCAAGCAGGCGTTCGTCGTGAGTACGGATACGTCAGTGCCCGGACAGCAAGACGCCTCGGATGCCGCTCTGGTGGACATGCTGATGCTGGAGGCGCCGGTCGGTCTTGCCCTGTTCGGGTCCGACCTGCGTTTCCGCTGGGTGAATGCTGCCCTGACCCGGCTCGCCGAAGGCGCCGAGGCGGATCCTTCGGCGCCGTCAGGCCCCCACCCCGATCCGTCGGCTTCCCACCCCGATCCGTCGGCTTCCCACCCCGATCCGTCGGCCTGGACGGGCTTGCTGCCGTCCCAGGCGTGGCCCGAGCACGTCGCCGTCCGAGCCGAGGCCGCGCTGCGCAAGGTCCTGGACGGGGGCGTGCCGCTGGCCGAGCGCGGCTACCCCGTGATGTCCCCGCCGCCGGACAGGCCCGCCGCCCCCGCCGACCCCATCCATTCCGCCGACCCCGCCGATCCGGCCGCCGAGGACGTGTGCGGCTGCGCCTCCTGGTTCCCGGTGCACGACGCGGCCGGGAAGGTGTTCGGCGTCGGCCTGATCATGCTCAACGTGGCCGGGCTGAGCACCGAGGCCGCCGAGGCGGCCGCGGCCGAGATCAGGCGCAGCGAGGAGCGTTACCGCTCGCTGGTCCAGGGCGGCGCCCAGGTGGTCTGGGTGGCGGCGCCGGACGGCGCGATGACGGAAGACTCGCCGGAGTGGCGCTGGATCACCGGGCAGTCCGAGGAGGAGTACACCGGGTTCGGCTGGCTGGAGTCGGTCCACCCCGAGGACCGGGAGCGGGTCGAGCGCGACTGGCGCGAGTGCGTCAGGACCGGCAAGATCTTCGACGACCGCTACCGGATCCGCACCAAGGGCGGCTCATACCGGCACTACGACGTGCGCGCGGTGCCGATCGAGCGGGACGGCAAGATCGTCGAGTGGGTCGGCGCCTGCACCGATGTCACCAGCCAGCGCGAGGCCGAGGAGATGCGCGGCCGGCTGACCGAGCAGCTGTCCGCCGCGGCGCTGCGCACCGCCCGGCTGCAGCAGGCCACCTCGATGCTGGCCGAGGCGCTCACCGTGGAGCAGGTGATCGAAGTCATCACCGAGGTGGGCCGGACCGCGATCGGAGCATTGCACTCGGCCGTCGCGCTGCTCGACTCCGATGGCGCCCGGCTGCGGGTGGTCAACGACGACCTGAGGAACGCCCCGGACTCAGCGGGCGGTGAGCTGACCCTGCAGTCCCCGAGCGTGATGACCAAGGCGATCGCCAGCCGGCGGCCGGTTCTGGTCGAGGACCCGGAGGACCTGCGCCGTCAGTTCGACGGCGAGCTGGAGATCGATCCGGAGCGGGTAGCCGCCTCCGACGAGCGTTCCTGGGTCGGCCTGCCGCTGCTGGCGGCGGGCGCGCCGCTGGGCGCGCTGCGGTTCTCGTTCGGCCGGCCGAGGAAGATCATCGAAGAGGAGCGGGTGTTCCTCGAGGCGCTGGCGGGCCAGTGCTCGCTCGCGGTCGAGCGGGCCGCGATGTATGAGCGGGAGCACACCACGGCGGAGACGCTGCAGCGCAGCCTGCTCCCCGATCAGCTGCCCAGCGTGCCCGGCCTGGTGCTGACGGCCATGTACCGGCCGGTGGCCAAGAACATGGAAATCGGCGGCGACTGGTACGACGCGTTCCGGCTGGCCGATCAGCGGCTCGGGGTGGCGGTCGGCGACGTGATGGGCAAGGGGCTCACCGCCGCGGCCGGGATGGGCCGGGTCCGCAACGCGCTGCGCGCGCTGGCGCTGACCGACCCGCGCCCGGCGGCGGTGCTCGGCGGCCTTGACCGCCTGTTCAGCGCGACCGAGCAGGAAGAACAGGTCACCACGGTGGCCTACCTGGTCATCGATCCCGAGACCGGCAATGGCGTGCTCGGGAATGCGGGCCACCTGCCGGCCCTTGTTCTTGAGGCCGGTTGCGAGCCGCGGTTCGAGGAAGTGGAGCCGGGCACGCCGCTGGGCTGGGCCAGTCCGAGGAAGCAGCACGCGTTCAACCTGCGCCCCGGAAGCACTGCGGTCTTTTATTCTGACGGTCTGGTAGAGAACAGGAATCGTGGTCTGGACGCTGGTCTCGAAGAGCTGGCCACCGTGGCCGCCCGGGCTGACGAGGAACTGCTGGCCCGGCCGGAACGGCTCCTCGAGTACCTGGTCGAACGTATGCTCGCTGGTCACGAGCAGGACGATGACGTGACGGTGCTGGTCATGCACGTGCCGGCGGGCGGTCCGCGATGAATTTGAGGGGTGGGGGCTCGGGCGGAGGCGTACAAGTCACTCCCGGCCGCAGCCTATGGTGATGAGTGGGAGACAGGCGGGTTGAATCAGTCCCGAGTGGCATCTACCCAGCGAAGGAAGGGGTGACCGTGGTCGTGAGCGCTGCCAATTCCGCAGCGCGGAAGCGCCCCACCTCGGACCAGGGACCCCGGGCCGTCGAGGATCAGGCGGTTCAGGCGGCTCCGCGGCCGGGTGGTCCCGACTCGGATGAGCACGGTTCCGAGCTGCGCGCCAACGCAGACGCAAACCCTGGAACGTCCAACGGCCTCGCCGCGGTGGAGCTCGACGAGGCGGATCTTGAGTCCGATGATCTGGACAACTTCGATGATCTGGACGCCGACGACGCCGACCTGACGGAGGACGCGGAGCTTTCGGCCGCGCTCGCCAACGAGGATCTCGACGTCGCCGTCCTCGGCGAGGACGGCGATGACGTCGCCGAGCCCGCCGACGAGCTGGCCAGGGACGAGGAGGGTCCGGAAGAAGTCCACGACGGACCGGACGAGGCCGTGCCGGAGCAGCCGTCCGCGCAGGCGGCCCCCGGAGCGGAAGCCGCCGCCGCGGAGGGCGTCACCGTCGTCAAGATCGCGCCCGACGGCAGCGGCGAAGACGAGGAGATCTTCGTCTTCGGTGACGACGACGACGATCTTCCGGCCGCGCAGGTCGCGGTGGCGGGCGCCACCGCAGACCCGGTCAAGGACTACCTGAAGCAGATCGGCAAGGTTCCCCTGCTCAACGCCGAGCAAGAGGTCGAGCTGGCCAAGCGGATCGAGGCAGGGCTGTTCGCCGAGGAGAAGCTGGCCGAGCGCGCGAACCTGTCCACGGACGCGCGGATTGACCTGGAGTGGATCGCCGAGGACGGCACCCGCGCCAAGAACCACCTGCTGGAGGCGAACTTGCGGCTGGTGGTGTCGCTGGCCAAGCGGTATACCGGGCGGGGGATGCTGTTCCTGGACCTGATCCAGGAGGGCAACCTGGGGCTGATCCGCGCGGTGGAGAAGTTCGACTACACCAAGGGGTACAAGTTCTCCACGTACGCCACCTGGTGGATCCGGCAGGCGATCACCCGGGCGATGGCGGATCAGGCGCGGACGATCCGGATCCCGGTGCACATGGTCGAGGTGATCAACAAGCTGGCCCGGGTGCAGCGGCAGATGCTGCAGGACCTGGGCCGCGAGCCGACCCCGGATGAGCTGGCCGTCGAGCTGGACATGACCCCGGAGAAGGTCATCGAGGTGCAGAAGTACGGCCGGGAGCCGATCTCGCTGCATACCCCGCTGGGCGAGGACGGGGACAGCGAGTTCGGCGACCTGATCGAGGATTCGGAGGCGATCCAGCCCGGGGAGGCGGTCAGTTTCACGCTGCTGCAGGAGCAGCTGCACTCGGTGCTGGATACGCTGTCCGAGCGGGAGGCCGGGGTGGTCTCGATGCGGTTCGGGCTGACCGACGGCCAGCCCAAGACGCTGGATGAGATCGGCAAGGTGTACGGCGTGACCCGCGAGCGGATCCGCCAGATCGAGTCCAAGACCATGTCCAAGCTCCGCCACCCGTCCCGCTCTCAAGTCCTCCGCGACTACCTCGACTAAGGAGCCCCCGGCCGGCCTCACCGGAGGAGCCCCGGCCGCACCGGATGAGCCCCGGATCCACCGGTCCCGGCCCTGCGCACAGCCGGTCTTCCAGGCCGGATGAGCCCCGGGAGAACCCGCTCCCAGGGGCCCGTGCGCGCTCGTCACGGGTTCCTGCCCCGTCCGCCACGAGTCTCCCGCCTCCGTGCGCCACGAGCTCCCGCCCCGGCCCGCGCCCCCTTTTCGACCCGGCCTGCGGTCGCCCCGACCCCCGTCCGCGTCCGCGTCCGCCCCGACCCTGTCCGCGTCCGCCCCGACCCCGTCCGCGTCCGCGTCCGCCCTGACCCGGCCCGCCCGCGCCCGTGCCTCCCCGCCCCCTGCCCAGCCCTGTCCTACCCTGCGTGCATCGCCAGCGCAGAGACCCACTAGTCACATCTGCCACGATAATCCCAGAGTTCGCAAAGCCGCGCCTTTAGCCACCTAGCTCCCGTGGAGGCATCGCGCGGGCACGAATCCGGATACTGTGCTCAGCTTGCCGTCCTGCCGTAGCGTTTCCCAGCGTAAAAGCGGACTTCAGTCACTCTGGCACCGCTCACACCAGATCATACGATGTGGATGTCCCATTCATGCAGCTGGAACAACATGGCTGGGACATTCACGCCGTATGAACGAGGCCGGGCCGGGACGGAGGGTAGGGATCACTGGTTACGAGAGCATCTCGAAAGCGCAGAAGCACCAGGAATCCCAGCCCGGCATGAGACTGCAGGACGCCACCCCGGAGGCTCGTGACGCTTCATGAGCAACAACACCACCGACTGGCGCTACCGCCGCGCCCGGGCGATGAGTCAGCGGCCGCGCCCTGCGCCCGGTCCGCGCGCTACGCCTAGGGCGTTCCGGCACGAAGCGCGCCCCGCGCCCGGGCGACGCGTCAGCGCCCGGGGTTTCCGGGCACAAAGAAGCCGACGTCATTAACCGAACTGACGCCGGCATCCTTGCCGGTCTGGCTTGACCCGCTGGTTACTGCGGCTGCGGCTCAGACAGGCGGTTGCTCTCGTCCTGTATGTCAACGGCCACCTTGGCTAGCGCCTTGGCGTGCTGGCGACCGTGATGCGCACAGAAAAGCAGCTCTCCTGAGTTAGCGAGCAGCACGCGAACGTACGCCTGGGCGCCGCAACGATCGCAGACGTCCAATGCGGTCAGCGGCTTGGTGGGGGCTATCGCTCCAGACAATGTCGCCTTCCTTCGCGTCATGCCATCCGGCTTCGCGGCCTTTCTGGCTTCAGCTTTCTGCCCTTACAGCTCAGCACAACACATACCCCGGCGTCAGCGTTCCCCACGCCGAGTGGTGTACGCCACAAGCGAAACCACCCGCAGGCCGAGCGTGACCTCAACTGTTGCCAGTCGTCACACGGTGCCTGCGCCCCACCGGTACTCGGGGGCCGTACCGGTAGCACACAGGCACCGTGTGTCTCTGGCTGGAGATGTACCCAGATGCCGGCCGGTTGATGCACTCGTCATGATCGGTCTGGGATTTTCGGCCGCCCGGTCGCGTGGCATTGCCAGGGGCATCCGGCCGGGAACGCTACTATTTTCGATGAGGCCCGTGTGGGCCTCGGAAGGAGACTGCCCGCACGTGCCCACCCTCACCGCCTCTCCCAGGACACCGCCCAAGATGCCGACAGCCTCCGCCGCGACCGACGCTTATACCGCCCGGCACCTGTCGGTCCTCGAGGGCCTGGAGGCGGTCCGCAAGCGTCCCGGCATGTATATCGGGTCGACCGACAGCCGGGGACTGCAGCACTGCCTGAGCGAGATCATCGACAACGCGGTGGACGAGGCGCTGGCCGGGCATTGCACCGGGATCGAGGTGACGCTGCACGCGGACGGGTCGGCCGAGGTCAGGGACAACGGCCGCGGCATCCCGGTCGATATCGAGCGCAAGACCAAGCTCAGCGGCGTGGAACTGGTGATGACCAGGCTGCACGCGGGCGGCAAGTTCGGCGGCGGCTCCTACACCGCCTCCGGCGGCCTGCACGGCGTGGGCGCGTCGGTCGTCAACGCGCTGGCCTCACGGCTGGACATCGAGGTGGACCGGGAGGGGCACACGTGGGCCGCGAGCTTCCGCCGCGGTGTCACCGGCGAGTTCGCCGGGCCAGGCCCGGACGCGGCCTTCACCAGGAAGTCGGGCCTGCGCCGGCTCAGCCGTGTCACCCGGAGGGCCACCGGGACCAGGATCAGGTTCTGGCCGGACCGGCAGGTGTTCATCAAGGACGCCAGGTTCAGCTTCGACGCGCTCACCGAGCGGGCCAGGCAGACCGCCTACCTAGTGCCCGGGCTGACCATCAGCATCCGCGAGGAGCCGCCTGCGGGCACGCCCGACGGCGACCACGCCGAGCCGGAGCGGGTCAGGCAGGCGGTGTTCCGCTTCGACGGCGGGATCAGCGAGTTCTGCGCCCACCTCGGCTCGGGCGAGGCGGTCACCGACGTGCTGCGGCTGACCGGCTCGGGCAGCTTTACCGAGACCATCCCGGTGCTCGACGACCGGGGACACATGACCCCGACCGAGGTCGAGCGGGAGATGCAGGTCGACGTGGCGCTCCAGTGGGGCAGCGGCTACGACGGCACGGTCCGGTCGTTCGTGAACGTCATCGCCACCCCGCACGGCGGCACGCACGTCACCGGGTTCGAGCGGGCCCTGGTCGATACGCTGAACGACCAGCTCAAAGAGGCCAGGCTGCGGAAAAACGGTGACGACCGCGTGACCAAGGAAGACGTCCTCGAGGGCCTCACCGCCATCGTCTCGGTCCGGCTGCCCGAGCCGCAGTTCGAGGGCCAGACCAAGGAGGTGCTCGGCACTCCGGCCGCCTCCAAGATCGTGGCGCAGGTGGTGGGCACGCAGCTCAAGGCGTACTTCCAGACCCCGCCCCGCGGCGCCAAGCAGCAGGCCCGGGCGGCCCTGGAAAAGGTGATCTCCGCCGCCAAGGCGCGCATCGCGGCCCGCGAGCACCGGGACAACCAGCGGCGCAAGTCAGCGCTGGCCAGTTCGTCGCTGCCGGCCAAGCTGGTCGACTGCCGGTCGACCGACGACCGGAGCGAGCTGTTCATCGTCGAGGGGGACTCCGCGCTCGGCACCGCCAAGCTGGCCAGGGACTCGGAGTTCCAGGCGCTGCTGCCGATCCGCGGCAAGATCCTCAACGTGCAGAAGGCCTCACTGGCGGACATGCTCAAGAACACCGAGTGCGCCGCGATCATCCAGGTGATCGGGGCGGGCTCGGGCAGCTCGTTCGACCTGGATTCGGCCCGGTACCAGCGGGTGGTGCTGATGTCCGTCGCGCCAGGCGAGCCGGTCCTGCTCACCGATCGTGACGGTCGGTTCACCCTCCGCCCGATAGGCGCCGCCATCGACGAGGTGATCAATACCGGCGATACGACGGCATTGAGCGGGACCGTAAGTGTCGACCTCGCCGCACGGACCACCAGGATCAGCCCAATGAAGCAGCTGATCCGGCATCACCACCGCGGCGAGATGTACCAGATCAGGACGGCCTACGGTCGATCGGTCACCGTCACCGGCGGCCACTCCGTCTTCACCTACGAAAGTGGTGAACTTGTTCTTAAGCCTGCGGGCGAGCTGCAAGTCGGCGACCTGATAGTCGCGCCACGCCAACTACCGCGACCCACGCCACAGGATGAGGTCGACCTAGCCACGCTGCTCCACCGGACTGGGAACGACAACGCCATCCGGATCGAAGGGGAGGCCGTCCGGAGGCTGCTCGCCGCCAAGGCCGCAGCCCGGCAGCCCGCTCACCTGCGCCGGGATATCCCGCGGGTCGGGCTCCCGAAGCCAGAGTGGGCTCGGCTCGCCAAGGCGCGGAAAGCGCAGGGGATCACGTGCGCTGGAATGGCGGAGAAGCTCGGCTACCGGCAAGCATGCAGCATCAGCGAGTTCGAGACGTGCCGCTCGATGCCACCTGAGCCGGTCTTCCGGCGCTACCTTGCCGAGCTCGGGCAACCGTGGCCGGAAGCGGCCGAGGTCGTGGCGTCGCTGGTCGAGCAGTGGTCCGCCGCCACGTCGCGGAATGAGCGCTACCGCGAGGTCGCCCCCGCGGCGTGGCTCGCCGACCTCACCGAGGAGGATCTTTCCTGGCTCGCTGCTCAAGACGACGGCCGTGACGTTATCCTCTATGCGCGAGCGCACCGTGGCGATGCGGTCAGCCGGTTCCTCCCGGTCACCGAGGAGCTGTGCTACATGCTCGGCTGGTACCTCGCGGAAGGGTGGGTCAGTTCCCGCGGGGCGCGCCTCAACTTCTCGCTCGGCGCGGACGACAACAGATACTTGCGATCGCTCACTGCAGCCATCGAAGCCGTGGTCGGCCGTCGTCCGGTGCTGGCGGCGACCAGACCGGACATCCCGAACGCACGTCACTTGTACGTGCACGCTCCGGTCCTGGCCCGGGTGATCAAGGCCATGGGCATGGGGGAGCAGGCGTCCCGGAAGCGTGTTCCTGATCTGCTGCTCAACTGCGACGAGAACGGTCAGCTCGCGTTTCTCGAAGGGTACTTCCTGGGGGACGGGACCAAGGACCGGTCAGGGAGATCATTGATCTTCGCGACCGCCTCGATCGATCTCGCGAACGGCCTGCTGTACCTGCTAGGTCAGCTGGGCGTCATCGCTGGCCTGAGCGCCCGCCCGGGCGGGAAATCGCAGATACGCGGACAAGAGGTGGCAACAGGGCCGAGCTACACCGTCAATGTGACAGGAAAAAAGGCGCTGACGCGGCTGCGGCGGTTGTGGCGCAGCGCTCCGTGCGCTGAAGCGTACGAGGTACATATAGCACGCCCGGCAACGCGCCAGGGATGCGAACAGATATCACGCGATCTGGTGGCGTTGCCGATCCGGTCTATCCGACGGCTGCAGTACAACGGCGACGTCTACGACCTGTCCGTCCCAGATGACGAGAACTTCATCTCCGGCACCGGTGGACTCCTTAGTCACAATTCAGATGCGGACGTCGATGGTGCTCACATCAGGACCCTGCTGCTGACCCTGTTCCACAAGTACCTGCGGCCCATGATGGACGCGGGCCGGGTCTTCGCCGCGGTCCCGCCGCTGCACCGGATCGAGCTGACCAGCACGCGCAAGGGCCAGGACAAGTACCGGTATACGTACTCCGACGCGGAGCTGAACCGGACCCTGCTGGAGCTCGAGCGGCGTGGCCAGCGGTGGAAGGAGCCGGTGCAGCGGTACAAGGGCCTGGGTGAGATGGACGCGTCCCAGCTCGCCGAGACCACCATGGACCCCAGGCGACGTACCCTGCGCCGGATCAGGATCGAGGACGCGGCCGCCGCGGCGGGCATTTTCAACCTGCTGATGGGGACCGAGGTGGCCCCGCGCCGCGACTTCATCGTCGGCGGCGCCGCCGAGCTCGACCCGTCGCGCATCGACACCTGAGAAAGAATCCACGCTACCGCACGGAAGTCCTGCTAACATCACCTTCCGTGACTAAGGCGATACCCGTTGCGTTCCTGCAAGTACGTGCGTGGTGGCGGTTCGACAGCGCGGGCGCCAGCGCGCTGCACGTGGCGCGCGGCGGCGTCTCGCTGATGGATGCGGCTGCATACCTGCAGGGCATTCCCCAGGTTGACCCGGCCGCCCGGCTGCGGACCGGCCTGGCCGACCTGTACCGGTTCTTCCTGGCCGCTGCCGGCATGCTGACCTGCATCTACCGTGACTACGCCGCGCTGCCCGAGGAGCACCAGCAGGCCCTGCGCGACCAGGACGCCCTGTTCGGCGACATGCTCACCGCACCGTTCGGCGGCGCCAGCCACGAGCACCGCCGGCTACGTGCGGTCATCGGCCACGCGATCTCGTTCTGGACCTGGCGCTCCCTATGCCTGGACCATGGTCTGACCGACACCGAGGCAGTCGACGCCATGACCGGCATGATCCTCGCCACCACCACCGTCCCGCAGGCCGAACCGGTGCACTGAGGTGCCGCGGTCGCTCGCGCGGAGCGGCCTGCAACCGCCGCCCGGCGCCAGCCAACTCGAACCGCGCATGCCACGCACGCACGATCTTCACGCACGGCCTTCATCTTCAGGACGCCGGTAGCGCACAGCAGCACCTCAGCGGCCGGGTTCCGAGGCGAGGATCTCTTCGGCGCGTTCGGCCAGGTCCGGGTCGGCCTCAAATGAGGCGACGAAGGACAGGTCTCTTTCCGAGCCGTGATCCCCGGCTGCATGCGCGCGGATCAGTGGGGAGCTGGCCGCAGTTCGGCCTCCGGTAGCAGGTCCACCAAGTGGTGCAGCTCCTCACGCATCGCGCTCACTGGTGCACCATCGTCAGTTTTCTGTCCAGGCCAGACGGGCAGCAGCCACCCGCCTCCCTGTCGCCTACCGCTGGCACGATTGTCGGTTTCCCCTGGTCAGGTGGCATAGGACGCGCAACGGCGCCGACAAGTCCACCACGATACGACTGGATCCGCCGCCTCTCCGCATGTTGCGGCGATCTGGCGGCGCTAGACCACCCGGACCGAGCCGCCGATGACGGCCACCTGGCGGCCGAGAGAGACGCCGGAGCCGTCCCGCTTACCGACCGGGTCCGGCAGCTGGACCGGTGCGCCGGATTCGGTCGCGGCCACCGCCGGGGCGGGCCCGGCCCACGCCATGACCAGCATGTCCTCGCCCTTGAGGAACCGCTGGCAGCGCACCCCGCCGGTGCCCCGGCCCTTGCCGGGGTACTCGTGCAGCGGGGTGACCTTGACGCTCGCGGCGCCCGTGCCCGGCAGCGCGCCCGCGCTGCCCGCCACGGTGACCACCACGGCGGGGGAGTAGCTCCCGGGCGGGCCCGACGGCGTGCCCGACGCCGCGTCGGCGTCCACCGCACCAAAGAACACGACAGACGCGCCAGAAGAAAGCCGGACGCCGGCCATGCCGCCGGCCGCCCGGCCTTGCGGCCGGACCGAGGAGGCCGCATACCGCAGCAGCTGCGCGTCGGAGGTAATGAACACCAGCTCGTCCTGCTCGCCGGAAAGCTGTGCCGCGCCCACCACCCGGTCGCCGTCCCGCAAGGAAATCAGCTCGAACTCGTCCCGGTTCTGCGGGTACTCGGGCAGCACCCGCTTGACCACGCCCTCCGCGGTCCCCAGCGCCAGCCCGCCGCCGTCCACGGCTGCCAGCCCGACCACCGTCTCGCCGCGGCCGAACGACGCGAACTCGCTCACCGGCGTGCCCCCGGCCAGCGACGTGGCGCCCGCGCCGGGCGGCATGGCGGGCAGCTCGAGCACGTTGAGCTTGACCAGCCGGCCCGCGGAGGTCACCAGCCCCACGGTGCCGCGCACGGTGGCTCGCACCGCGGAGACCACGACGTCGTGGGCGGCGCGTGACGCCTCAGCCGGGGGAGGAACCAGGGCCCGTTCGGCCGGATCAGCCTGGCCAACAGCCACTCGGGCGACCAGACCGGTCGCCGACATCAGCACCACGCACGGGTCGTCGGCCACCTCGAGCGGGACCGCCGCCACCGCCGCCTCCGAGCCGCTCTCCAGCAGCACCGTGCGTCGCGGCGTGCCGAACCTCTTCGCCACCTCAGCCAGCTCGCCGCTGACCACCTCGCGCAGCTCGGCGTCCGACTCCAGGATCGCCGTCAAGGACGCGATCTCGGCCCGCAGCTCGTCCTGCTCCCGTTCGAGCTCAAGCCGGTCGTAGCGGGTCAGCCGGCGCAGCGGCGTGTCCAGGATGTACTGGGCCTGGATCTCGGACAGCTCGAACACCGCCATCAGGCGCTCGCGCGCGGCGGCCGCGTTGTCAGAAGACCGGATGACCTGGATAACCTCGTCGATGTTCAGCAGCGCCACCAGCAGGCCGTCGACCAGGTGCAGCCGTTCGGACCGCTTGCGCCGCCGGTACTCGGTGCGGCGCCGGACCACGTCCAGCCGGTGCGCGACGAAGATCTCCAGTAGCTCGCGCAGCCCCAGCACCCGCGGCTGGCCGTCGACCAGGGCCACGTTGTTGATGCCGAACGTCTCCTCCATCGGCGTCAGCCGGTACAGCTCGGCCAGCACCGCCTCGGGGTTGAACCCGCTGCGGACCTCGATCACCAGGTGCAGGCCGCGGTGCCGGTCGGTGAGGTCCTTCAGGTCGGCGATGCCGTTCAGCTTCTTGGCCTGGACCAGGTCCTTGATCCTGGCCATGACCTTCTCCGGGCCGATGCTGTAGGGCAGCTCGGTGACCACGATGCCGGAGCGCCGGGGGGTCAGCTGCTCCACAGACGCGGTGGCCCGGGTGCGGAAGATGCCGCGCCCGGTCTCGTAGGCCTCCCTGATCCCGTCGAGCCCCACGATCCGTCCGCCGGTGGGCAGGTCGGGCCCCGGCACGAACCGCATCAGAGAATCGAGCGAGGCATCGGGGTGCTTGATCAGGTAACGCGCCGCCGCCACCACCTCGCCCAGGTTGTGCGGTGCCATGTTGGTGGCCATCCCGACCGCGATCCCGGCCGTGCCGTTCACCAACAGGTTCGGGATGCCCGCGGGCAGCACGTCGGGCTGCTGCTCGCTGCCGTCGTAGTTCGGGATGAAGTCGACGGTCTCCTCGTCGATCGAGGCGACCATCTCCATCGCGGCCGCGGTCAGCCTGGCCTCGGTGTAGCGCATGGCCGCGGGCGCGTCGTCCCCGCCCAGGCTGCCGAAGTTCCCGTGCCCGTCGACCAGCGGCAGCCGCATCGCCCACGGCTGCGCCATCCGGACCAGCGCGTCGTAGATGGCCGAGTCGCCGTGCGGGTGCAGGCGGCCCATCACCTCGCCGACCACCCGGGCGCATTTCACGTGCGAACGGTCCGGGCGCAGGCCCATCTCGTTCATCTGATAGAGGATCCGGCGCTGCACCGGCTTCAGGCCGTCCCGTGCGTCGGGGAGGGCGCGCTGGTAGATGACGCTGTAGGCGTACTCGAGGTAGCTGCCGCGCATCTCCTCGGCGACGTCGATGTCGACGATATTTTCTTCGAAATCCTCGGGGGGCGCGGGGGTACCGCCTCGTCGTCCTGCCATACCGAACATTCTGCCGTGCCGCACCGACAGAAACAGCCAACGCCGCGCTTACGCAGGTCCCGCGGCTCAGGTCACGGAGAACCCGCCGTCGACGTACAGGGTCTGCCCGGTCAGGTAGTCACTGGCGCGGGAGGCCAGGAACACGGCCACCCCGGCGAAGTCCTCCGGCGACCCGTTCCGCCCGGTCATCGTCCGGGCCGCCATCGCCGCCGACCGCTCCGGGTCGCGGGCCACGTGCGCGTTGAGCCGGGTGGGCACGAACCCGGGGCACACCGAATTGCAGCACACGCCGGCCGGGGCCCAGGCCTCGGACTGCGACCGGGTCAGCGCGGCCAGGCCGCCCTTGGACGCCCCGTACCCGCCGCTGTTGCCGAACGCTCGCGACGCCTGCTGCGAGGTCACGTTGATGACCCGCCCCCAGCCGCGGTCCGCCATCGGCGGCCCGAACCGCTGGCCGAGCAGGAACGGCGCGGTCAGGTTGACCGCCATGGTGACGTCCCAGTCCTCCGCGGTGAGCGACCCCAGCGGCGGCCGCAGGTTGATCCCGGCGCAGTTCACCAGGATGTCCGGCGGCCCGAACGCCGATTCGGCCTCGGCCGCGGCCCGCGCCACCTCGGCGCGGTCGGCCAGGTCCGCGCTGACCCACGCGACCTCCCCGCCGCGGCCGCGCATCGACGCTGCCGCCGCGCCGAGCCGCCCGGTGTCCCGCGCCACCAGCACGACCCTGGCGCCGGCCCGGGCCAGCGCCGCGGCCATCCCGGCGCCGATCCCCGAGGATCCGCCGGTGACCACGGCGATGTGCCCGCCGAGTGAGAAGAGATCCTCGAGATAGCCCGTCACGGGACCGTATTCACCGGACGGTGTTCACAGGACGGGGCGCGCGCCGATGAGGCCCAGCGCGTGCGCGGCCAGCCGGCAGCCGCCGGCCAGCGCCTCGCCCGGCGGCTTCTTGTCCAGCCACGCGGGCAGGAAGCCAGCGACGAAGGCATCCCCGCCGCCGGTGCCGTCGACCACGCGGTCCACCAGCGGCGCGGGCACCCGCACCGGCGGCCGCCCGTTGGCGTAGAACAGCGCTCCGTCGGCGCCCAGCTTGACCGCGACGTGGGGGTACCAGGCGGTCAGCACGCGCGCCGCCTGCTCCGGGTCTTCCC
Organism: uncultured Actinomycetes bacterium; assembly: GCA_963841585.1. Classification (GTDB taxonomy): domain Bacteria; phylum Actinomycetota; class Actinomycetes; order Streptosporangiales; family Streptosporangiaceae; genus Palsa-504. The sequence goes on along the minus strand of CAWJDK010000035.1, from coordinate 66,297 downwards.
GCCCGGTCAGCACTGTGGCCTGGGCCGCGTTGACGAACAGCAGCACGGCCCCGGAGGACAGCTCGAGGAAGGGCTCGGCCCCGACCCGCTCCAGCGGGGCCGACGACGCCGCGTCCACCGACGCGGTCATGTTGGTCCGGCGCGCGTAGTCGATCGCGGCCAGGCCGGCCGCCCGCGCTCCCTCCGACAGCAGCGTGTACCCGGAAACGTGCAGGTGAGCACCTGGCACGAACAGGTCATGCGGCAGGTCGTCGGGGGACAGCGCCGCGTTCGCGCCCGGGTCGGAGAGCATGGTCCGCTCGCCCTTGTGCGTGACCATCACGACGCAGGTGCCGGTGGGCCGCTCCGGGTCCATCACCAGCCGGGCGTCGACGCCGTAGCCCATGAGTTCCATGTCGCGGTTACGCCCGGCGATGTCCGCGCCGCGCCGTCCCACGAACGCGACGTCGCCGCCGTCGGCCGCCATCCAGGCGGCGACGTTGGCCCCGGAACCGCCCCCGTGCATGGTCACGCTCGCGGGCGTATCGCTGCCCCGGGCGAGCGGCAGCGTCGCACGGGCGACCGCGTCAGTCATCAGGTCGCCAATGACCACCACGCGTGCCATACTCGTCATCACCTCATCGCCCGGCCATAGGTCCTACTACCGTAGCGGCCAGCAGGCTAGGCTGGCCAGCGGCCAAGCAGACATCGCGGCTGGATGCCCGCCTAACACGCGAGCTGGGCCAAGATTGTCACCAGGCTGTCATCCAGCTCTCCTTACCATTCTCCCAGCGGCAAAACACGACCGGCCACGACCAGTTCGGCCTCCTCGGACTCGGCCGCCAGCGCCTGGTTCAGCCGTCCGAGCTCGTCCCGGAACAGCCGCCCGGCGGAGGTCGCGGGCACCACGCCCAGGCCGGTCTCGTCACTCACCGCGACGACGTACCCGCAGGCCTGCCGCCACGCGCCGACCAGTTCGGCCATCCGGGCGGCCACCGTGTCCCGCGCCGCGCCGTCCCGCAGGTCCCAGCCGCATTCGTCCAGGACCGCGGCCAGCCAGGTGCCGATCCCGTCGATCAGCAGGCTCCCGCGGGCGGTACGGAGCAGGCCCGCCAGGTCGGTGGTCTCCGCCGTCCGCCACCAGGCCGGCCGCCGGGCCTGGTGGGCGGCCACCCGTTCCGCCCAGTCCGGATCGTCCGTCCCGTGGTTCCCGGTGGCGACGTAGGTCACGTACGGCTCGCCCGCGAGCCGCAGCTCGGCCCGCTCCGACTTGCCCGAACGCGCCCCGCCCAGCACCAGCACCCGGCGGACGCCAGCCGGAGAGTCCCGATCTTTTGGGACCGAACGGACTGGGCTCGATCGTCTCTCCGTCGCCGGATAGCCGCACCCGCCAGAACCCGCAGCGCCGGGCCAGCTCCCGCTCCGAGGGCACGCGGTGATCCGCGTACGCCACCGCGGTGACCGTGGCCGCGGTGATCAGCCCGCGCGCTCGCAGCCAGCCGAGCTGGGCCGGGTCGCCGAGCAGGTCGAGGAACGCCACGTCGTAGGGTGCGGTGCCGTCCGGCGGGGCCGGCGCCGTTCCCGGCCCGGCCGGGTAGAGCAGCCGCCCTCCGTCCGGCGCGGTGACGTCCCAGCCCGCGTCCCCGAGCCGCCTGACCCGGTAACCTGGCACGTCAGCGGGGTCCCCGGCGTCAAGCCTGAGCCGTCCGTCTATCACGATCACCGACCGGCCCCGCGCGTTCCCGGCCGCGGCCTGCCGCAGGCAGGAGGCGCACCGGCAGCCCGGCTCCGGCCAGCCCGCGCTGCCCCCGGACCCCTCGACCAGGACCCGCATCAGCCCAGGAAGGACAGCCGGACCCGGCGGTCCGGGTTGTCCACGTTGAGGTCGACCAGGGCGATGGACTGCCAGGTGCCGAGGGCCAGGCGGCCGCCGATCACCGGGACGGTCGCGTAGGGCGGGACGAAGGCGGGTAGCACGTGTGACCGGCCGTGCCCGCGAGAGCCATGCGCGTGCCGCCAGTGCTCGTCGGCGGGCAGCAGCTCGGCCAGTGTGGCCAGCAGGTCGTCGTCGCTGCGCGCGCCGAGCTCGATCAGCGCCACGCCGGCGGTCGCGTGCGGCACGAAGACGTGCAGCAGGCCGTCGCCCCCGCCGGAGGCGGCGCCGGCGAACTCGGCGCACTCGCTGGTGATGTCCCTGATCGTCTCGCGGCCTCCGGTACGGACTTCGATGATCTGCGTCTGCATGTTCCGGATCATAGGGTGCGGGTATGCGCCCGGACCCAGGTGTGCTCGCTGCCTTCGGCGCCCACGCCGATCCCGTCTCGCTGCCCGGCGGGGAAGCCCGTTGCCCCCCTCGGCCGCCGGCCGGGATCCGGGCTTCCGCGTCCCGCGGCCGATCCGCCCCAGCGAGCCGGTAACCGTCCTGGTCAGGGCCCGCCTGGCCGTAAGGTAAGGGATCAGGTATTTCCGGGGGAAGGAAAGGTGGGGGACGATGACGGAAATCTCCCAGCCGGACGGGACCCGGCTGCGACTGGCCCGGCAGGCCCGCGGCCTGTCCCAGCAGCAGCTGGCCGGCGTCGCCGGAGTCACCAGGCAGGCGGTGTCCGCCGTCGAGTCCGGCCATTCCGATCCCTCGCTGCGGGTCGCCCTAGGCCTGGCCCGGGCCCTCGGCATGACCGTCGAGGAGCTGTTCGGCCCGGGTGACCTCGGCGATCCGGTGCTGGCCCTGCCGGTCGCCCCGGTCAGCGACGCGGGATCCCGGGTCGCGCTGGCTACCGTGGGCGACACGTTCGTCGCGCTGCCACTGGACACCGACCTGGCCGCCCGGCTCGGTTTCGGCGCCGCGGGCGGCCTGATGGTCCGGGGCGGAGGAAGCCATATCGCGGTGCGGCCGATCGGGCCGCCGCGGCCCACCGTCGTGGTGGCCGGCTGCGACCCGGCGCTGCCGCTGCTCGAGACGCCGCTCGCGCTGCTCGACCCGCCGCTGGCGTTCGCCTGGTGGCCGTGCGGCAGCGGCGAGGCGCTGCGGCTGGCAGCCGCCGGGATGGTGCACGCCGCCGGGGTGCACCGCGTCGGCCCCGGCGAGGTCCGCGACGCGGCCGGCATCCCCGGCGGCGCCGAGGCGGTCGGGTTCGCCTCCTGGCGCGAGGGCCTGGTGGTCCGGTCCGGGGCCCGGGTCCGCGGACTCGACGACGTTGCCAGGCAGGGGCTGCGGCTGGTCAACCGCGAGCCAGGAGCGCAGGCCCGCACGCTGCTCGACCGGGAGCGGCTGCGTCTCGGCCTGGAACCGTCCCAGCTGCCCGGCTACGACAGCCTGGCCGCCGGCCACCTGCAGGTGGCGGCGGCCATCGCCGGCGGCCTGGCCGACGCCGGCGTGTCGAGCGAACCCGCCGCGCTGGCCTACGGCCTGGACTTCATCCCGCTGGCCGAGGAGCGCTTCGACCTGCTGCTGCCGGCCAAGCACGCCGCGTCCCGCGAGGTCCAGGGCTTGCTGAAGGTGCTCACCTCGCCGTGGCTGCTGGCCCAGCTGGCCAGCCTGCCCGGGTACGACGCCGCCCGGTGCGGCGAGCGCGCCACCTGATCGGGCGCTGGGGAGGCCCGGCGCCGGTACCTCAGTGCCCGTACACCGGGATCATCACCGCCCGGGCGATGGTGTGGAAGCGCAGGTTGAACCCGGCCACGGCCGGCGAGATCTCGTCGTTGACGTCCAGCGACTCCACGTCCAGGGCGTGCACCGCGAACACGTAGCGGTGCGGCGGGTCGCCGGCCGGCGGGGCCGCGCCGCCGAAGTCCTTGGCGCCGTAGTCGTTGCGGACGTGGAACGCCCCCTTGGGCAGGCCCGAGCCGTCCGTACCGGCCGCGCCCGTCTCCAGTTCGGTCACCGAGGCCGGGATGCCGAGCACAATCCAGTGCCAGAAACCCGAACCCGTGGGCGCGTCCGGATCGAAGCAGGTCACAGCGAAGCCCTTGGTCTCCGCCGGGAAGCCGGACCAGTGCAGCGACGGGGAGATGTTCCCCCCGGTCATGCCGAACCCGTCGAAGACCTGGTTGTCCGACATCATCTGGCCGTCGGCGACGTCGTCGCTGCGCAGGTCGAACGACGGGACCTGGGGCAGATGGTCGTAGGGGAGCGGCGGGCGGCTGGGGCTGGTCATGGCATTACCTCCGGCTGGATCCCTCAGATGGACGGTCCCACGTTATCGGTACCCCCCGCGGCCGGCCCGGCGGCCCGTGGTCCGGCGGCCCGTCCTGGTCACGGTTTTGGGGTGATCGGCAGCATCCGCACACCCCAGTTCTCCTACGGTGGTTGTCGTGAGCCAGCAGCGGGGGCGCAAGATCTCCGGCCGGACGCGCCGCGGGGCGACCGGGCGGTTCCTGGGCCGGATGCGCCGCCGGGTCGCGCACAGTTTCCTCGGCCGGATCCGCCTCGGCACGGCGGGCCCGTCGCCGCGGCTGCGGCGCTGGGTGCTGGCCGCGGCGTTGCTCGGCGTGGTCCTGGTGCCCTACCCCGTCCAGGGGGCGACCGCGGTGCCTCCCGCGGCCGCCTGCCGGGGCGGCTGCCGGCCCACCGGATCCGGGTCGGTGCCCAGCATGGTCAGGTGGACGGCCCCGCTGTCCGGCGCATGGAACGTGGCGCCCGGGCTGGCCGGCACGGTGCCTGCCTCCGGCCTGGCCTACGCTTCCGTCGGCGGCGGCCTCGCCGCGGTTGGCGCCGGGCTCACCGTGACCGTGTACTCGTCCCGGACCGGCACGCTGGAGTGGCGAGTCACGCTGACCGGCTTCCCGGCCGGGGCCGCCATCGTATCGGTGCGCGCCTGGCCGGGTGAGGTGACCGCGGGCGTCTCCTACCGGCCCGCGGGCGGCGCGCCGCGGCGTACCGAGGTCGCCCTCTCCGGTATCGACGGCACCCCGGTCGGCCGGTATCCGGCCGGGGCGTTCGGCGGCGCGGCCGCGGGCGGCCAGCAGGACACCGTTGTGGTCGGGTCCACGGCGGTGACCAGCTACGACAACACCACGGGGCGCATTCGCTGGCAGCATCCCACCGGCCCGGTCGCGCAGGCGTGGCGGACCGACGGGACCTGGCTCTACGTGACCGAATCCCCCGGCGGGTTCGTGGGCTCGGCCCCCGTCTCAGCGCTGCGCCGGATCGACGTGGCGACGGGAGCCGAACTCGTCGTCAGGCCGCTCGAGGGACTGTCGTTCCAGGGCACGCTCAGCGCCGCCTTCGACGGCGTGGCGCTGTTCTCCTCGGCGGCCGGGGTGACCGCGTACGACGGCGCCACCGGTGCGCGGCTGTGGTCCGCGCACGGCGCCGTACCCGAAGGAACCGATTACCGCCCGCGCCGGATCTACCTCACCGAGGGCTCTAACCTGGCCGGTGTCGATCCGAGGACCGGCCGGGTCGAGGCCACCGCCTCGGGTTCGGCGGTCAACGGGGCGGCCGGGGTGTACGTGGTCAGGAACGGCGTGGCGCTCGGGCTCGACCAGGGCGGCAACGGTGACGCCTGGGGCTACGACCTTGCGGTGCAGCGGGTCACGCTGGCCGCGTCCGGGCTGCCCTGGCCGCACTACTTCGTCGACCTGAGCGGGGTCGGCGGCAGCGCCGACCCGGTCGGCAACGTGGTGATCATCGCGGCCTGCCGGCAGCTGGCGCCGGTCCCGGTGACCTCGCCGGCCACGTCCGCACCGCCGCCGGCCTCGCCGGCCACGTCCGCACCGTCGTCCGGCGCGGCCGGCGCCAGGTCTTCGCCCGCCGCGGCTCCGTCCGCCGCCCCGTCATCATCCGGTCCCGCCCCGCCGGGCCCCGGCGGCAGCGTCTCCCCCCCGGCCGGATCCCAGGGACCCCAGGGGGCTCGCCAGGGCTGCATGCGGCCCGAGCTGGCCGCGCTCAAATTGTAGCACCTGTTTGTAGCACACATCCCGCAATGCCATGGTGGCCTGCGGTAACGCGAGCGCGATTCGGGGGGATGGATGCGCTGAGCCCGGGTACGTCTTCCTCGCGATGAACATGGCGAAAAGGGTCCTCCGGGCCGTGGACGAGTACCAGCAGCGGCGCGCCTGGCTCGGCTTCCCGGTCGCGGTATGGAAGAAGTTCGGCGACGACCAGGCGGGCAACCTGGCCATGCTGGTCGCCTGGTTCGCCTTCGTGAGCATCTTCCCGCTGATGCTCGTGCTGGTCACCGTGCTGGACATCGTGCTGAAGAACAACCCGGACCTGCAGCACCGGCTGCTGAACTCCGCGCTGAGCCAGTACCCCCTGCTCGGCCAGCAGCTCGGCCACATCGGCCGGATCCATCAGACCGGCCTGCCCCTCGTGATCGGCCTGGTCGGCACGTTCCTCGGTGCCCTGGGCGTGGCCAGCGCGATGCAGAATGCGCTCAATACGGCGTGGGAGATCCCCTACCTGCGCCGCCCTGGCTTTCCCTGGTCGTGGCTGCGCAGCATGGGGCAGATCATCGTGATCGGCCTGGGCCTGATCGGGACCACGATCCTGTCCACCCTGGCCGGCGGGGCAGGTCACAAGCTCTCCGGGTTCGCCGCCACCGCGGCCGCCCTGGTCGTGTCGCTCGCGGCGAGCATCGGGCTGTTCTGGCTGGCCTTCCGGCTCGGCACGGCCCGGGAGATCGGCTGGCGGCCGCTGCGGCTCGCCGCGATCATCGCCGGCGTCATCTGGCAGATCCTGCAGGCCGTCGGCGGCTACTTCATCTCGCACCAGCTGGCTCACGCCTCGCCGGTATACGGCACCTTCGCCATCGTGATCGGCCTGATCGCGTGGCTGTACCTGCAGGCGCAGCTCACCCTGTACGCGGTGCAGGTTAGCGTGGTCAGGACCTACCGGTTGTGGCCGCGCAGCATCGCGCCGCCGCCGTACACCGAGCAGGACCGGCGTGCATACCAGCTGTACGCACAGGCAGCCAAGCGGGTCGAGGACAAGGATCTCGCAGCCGGAGTCGGAGGTGAGCACGATCGCGAGAAAACGTCGGGCTGACCCGAACGCGCCGCACGTGGTCATCTGCGGCGCGGGATTCGGCGGCCTGTCCGCCGTCTCCAGGCTTACCCGTGCGGGCATGCGGGTGACCCTGGTGGACGGCCATCTGTACAGCACCTTCCAGCCGCTGCTCTACCAGGTCGCCACCGCGGGCCTGAACCCGGGCGACGTGGCCTACCCGGCCGGCGGCTTCGCGCGCCGGTACGGGGCGGTCTTCCGGCGCGGGGAGCTGGCGGGGATCGATCCCGCCTCCCGCCGGATCAAGCTCAGCAACGGTCTCGAGCTCGGCTACGACTATCTCATCGTGGCCACCGGCGTGACGGCCGCGTTCTATGGCATCGAGGGCGCAGCTGAGAACACGTTCGGCCTCTATACCAGGACCGACGCCATCGTGCTCCGTGACCACCTGATGGCAGGCTTCGAGCGGCTCAGCGTGGCGGGCGGGGACCTGCACGTCACCGTGGTCGGCGGCGGGGCCACCGGCGTGGAACTGGCCGGCACGCTGGCCGAGCTGCGCCGCACCGTGCTCGCCTCCACCTTCCCCGACGTCGACCCGGCCCGGGTGCGCGTCCAGCTGGTCGAGATGGCGCCCTCCCTGCTCGGGCCGTTCCACGAGAAGCTGCGCGAGTACGCCCGGACCCAGCTGCTCGACCGCGGCGTCGACGTGCGGCTGGACACCCGCATCGGCGAGGTCACCGCGGACCAGCTCCGGCTCGCCCACGGCGAGGACCTGCCGAGCGACATCACGGTGTGGGCGGCCGGCGTGGCGGCCGGCCCGGGGGTGGCCGGCTGGGGCCTGCCGCAGGGCAAGAACGGCCGCATCGTGGTCGGCCGGGACCTGCGGGTGCAGGGCCAGGACAGGATCTTCGCCGCGGGCGACATCGCGGTGAACCCGGACGACCCCACGCCGCAGCTCGCCCAGCCCGCGCTGCAGATGGGCCGGCACGCCGCCGCGCAGATCGTCAGGCTGGAGGGCAAGCAGGCCACCGTGCCGTTCACGTACCACGACAAGGGCACCATGGCCACGATCGGGCGCCGGTCGGCCGTGGTCCAGCTGGCCGGCGGCCTGCGGTTGCGCGGCACGCTGGCCTGGCTCGCCTGGTTCGCCCTGCACCTGGTCTACCTGCTCGGCGGGCGCAACCGGGTGACCACGCTGATCAACCTGGCCTCCCGGTACGTGTTCTGGGGGCACGGCGGTGGCGTCATCGTCGGCGACGAGCCGGTGAACCAGCGATGGTCCTCACCCGCCAGCCACGACTTATTCCGACAGAGCCGCCAGCCACGACTTACTCCTGCAGAGCCGCCAGCCACCACCTATTCCTACAGTCTGTAGTAGTTCGCTGGGCCGAACCGGATCGTCCGCAGTAGGCTGTTCTGGCGATGAACAGGTTCCGCGCGCGCGCCGCGCTGTCAGCGGCCCTGCTCGGCGTCCTCGGCGGGCTGCCGGGCCTGGCCGCGTGCAGTTCCGGTACGCCGTCGGGTTCGCAGGCCGCGAGCTCCCAGTCGGCCGGGGCGAACTCGGCCGCGATGGACAACCCCAACCTGGACCTCGGATCCTCGCTCGGCGGGACGTCGGCGCCGGACTTCCGGCTGCGCAACCAGTTCGGCCAGCCGATGTCGCTGAGCCAGTTCCGGGGCAAGGTCGTCATGCTGGCATTCGAGGATTCCGAGTGCACCACCGTCTGCCCGCTGACCACGCAGAGCATGCTGCAGGCCAAGCAGCTGCTCGGCCCGGCGGGTAACCAGGTACAGCTGCTCGGCGTGGACGCCAACCCCGACGCCATCAGCGTCGCGGACGTGCTCTCCTACTCGCGCACGCACGGCCTGGTCAACCAGTGGAACTTCCTGACTGGCTCGCTCGGCGAGCTGAAGGCGACGTGGGCCGAGTACCACATCGCCGTCCAGATCGAGCAGGGCCAGATCGACCACACGCCCGCGTTGTTCGTGATCGACCAGCAGGGCCGGGAGCGCAAGCTCTATCTGACCCAGATGGCCTATTCCAGCGTCGGGCAGTCCGTCCAGGTGCTCGCTGACGAGGTGGCCAGCCTGCTGCCCGGTCACCCCAAGGTGGCCAGCCAGCAGTCGCTCGCGTCCATCACGGTCCAGGGCCCTTCCGATCACCTCAAGCTGCCGTCCGTCAGTCCCCAGGGCGGCACGGTCACGCTCGAGCCCGGTCAGCCGCGCCTGGTCATGTTCTTCGCCACCTGGCTGGATGAGGTCGCGAACCTGAAGTCCGAACTGACCGGCATGAACGCCTACGTGGCGACGGCCCGCCGCATCGGCCTGCCGCCGCTGGTCGCGGTAGATGAGACCGTGGTCGAGCCCTCGGCCCAGGCCGTCCGCTCATATCTTTCCGGCCTGGGGACCAAGCTGGACTTCCCGGTCGCGCTCGACACCACCGGCCGGGTGGCCGACGGCTACCAGGTCCAGGACCAGCCCTGGTTCGCCCTGGTCTCCGCCTCCGGCAAGATCATCTGGTCGCATGACGGCTGGCTGTCGCGGCCGGATCTGGAATCGGCCGTCAGGCAGCACGCGGCCAGCGCCAGGGGCTGACCCCTGACATCGGTCACGGGCAGCACGGCCCTGCTGTGGGTCGTCTCGCTGGCCGCCCACCTGGGTTACGACTACTTCGTCGACGGCAAGGGCTCGCAGTCCGGCCTGGGTTCGGCGTCCCTGCTGCTGTACTTCGCGATCACGTTCACGATCCAGCGCCTCATCCTCCAGGCACGCGCCCACCGGATCGCGGGCCCGCCGCGGAACACCGGCGCCCCCCAACGCGTCCTGGTAGGCAGCACGCGGACGCGAAAGCTGGACTTTCGTCACTTTGGCACCGCTCGTAACAAAACATAAGGCGTGAATGTCACATTCATGCAGCTGGAACAACATGGCTGGGACATCCACATCGTATGAACGGGCCGGGCCGGGGGCAGCGGGCAGGGATCAGCGGCCACAGGAATATCCTGCCAACGCAGGAGGACCAGGGGACGCGGCACGAGCGCGCGCGGCCGCCCCAGATCAATGAGCATGCGCCGCCGCCCAGATCAAGGTGCATGCGCCGCGCCGCCCCCATGATCAATGTGAACTGAGGCGCAGCGAACCCTAGCTGCATGAACGGCTTCTCGCCGAGCCCGCGGGTCCCCCCGGCCCTCGCGGACTCGGCTGCTTGTACGGAGAGCGGTCAGTTTCGGTTTGATACACGGCGCCACGAATTTCGTCGTGCACCTGCGATTCGTGCCGCCTGGTCCAGGTTTCCCGCCGCCAGAAACCGGACCCTCAGATCGTGATCCACCCGGTCAGCACGTCGGTGCCGTCGGCGGCCCGGCAGCGCAACCGGAACGGGCTTTCCGGAATGGGGTCGACCAAGAGGCAGCCGATCTCGTCCACCTCGGTCGTGCTGATTTCGCCCGCCCTGGTCTGAATCTCCAGTTCGCCGGCCCGTGGCGGGAGGAGCTGGCCGAGCAGCGAGTTCCCGGTGACCTCGAGCTCCAGGCTCAGATGGGCCGAGGTGAAGGTAAGCGCCCGGATCGAGGCCGTCTCCGACCGCAGCACCGCGACCGCGCGCCGGTCCTCATGGGAGTCGTAGGTGAGCTGTGCCAGCTCGGCCTCGATGTTGTGCCAGGCGAAGGCGCTCTTACCCGTCTCGATAAACCACGAGGGAACGGCCTCGCGAGCCTTCAGTGCCTGGCCCAAGGCGGCCAGGAGCCGATCATCGTCCCAGTCGTTACGCACCTGGCTCGCCTCTCTGTATGTCGATCTTCTCCTCGCCCTCCCAGAGGGCGGCGAGGGCGCCGGACCGGCGCATCCGCTCCAGGCAGCGGGCCCTCTGCGGCCCGATGCTGCCGACCGGGATGCCGAGCTCCGCGTGGATCTCTGCGTACGATTGCGGCGGGTCGCCGACGAGCATCGACAGCAGCCGCTGGCAGCGGGGCGGCAGCTCGGCGAAGGCCGCGCGCAGCGCCGCGTTCCGCTCAGCCACCAGGATCTCCTCGTCGATCACCGTGTTGTCCACGAAAAGCACCGAGTCGTCCAGCCCTGTGGCCAGCCGCTCGGCCTTACTCGCCGCCCTCACGACGCGCAGGCATTCGCGTGCGGTGGTCGTCGCCAGCCAGCCGGGCAAGGCGGCGGGCTCGCGCAGCTTGCCGAGCTGTTCGACCAGCAAGAGCCAGACATTCTGTCCCACGTCCTCGATGTCATGATTGCTCAGCCGGTACCGGGTGCAAATTGTATACACAAGCGGTGCGTAGCGGTCGACAAGCTCGTTCCACGCATCGTGATCCCCTCCGGACGCACGGATGACGAGCGCGACGACATGCGGGTCGTCACGCACGGCCGGTCCCGGCTAGCTTGTTCTCCACCATGATCAGCACTTCGGTCGGTGATAATCATCTGTTTCTAACTCAGAGAGCGGCTCAGCGCATCTGATACACCTGTCAAATGATTTTTTTTGCCGCACCCCGCGATCTCTACAGGAAATTATCCGGCAGCAGTCGTGTGCAGCAGGATTTAACTCGGCTCCCGTCGCCAACGGGTTTGGTACCGAACGAACTGGGCGCGTGCCCCGGCTCCTACCCGGGCTCGCCCGGGCCGTCCGCCCGGCCGGGTCCCTGCACCCGGTCCGCCACCCACGCGGCGATCTGGGTGCGCGAATTGAAGCCCAGCTTGGCCATGATGTTGGCCACGTGCCTGGCCGAGGTGGTGTGGCTGATGGAGAGCTCGGTCGCGATGGCCTTGTTGGACAGGCCGCCGGCCACCAGCTCGGCGATCTCGTACTCCCGCTGGGTCAGCGAGCTCGGCGGTGCAGAAGCCACCCGGTAGCGGCCCACCACGGTCAGCGCCGGGCTCTCGCCGGTCAGGCCCGTTCCTGACGCCGCGGGCCTGACCGGCGCGTCCAGCGCCAGCGCCACCGCGGCCTCGCTGGTCAGCGCGCGGCCGCTGGCCCATAGCCGGGCCACCGCAGCGTCGCCGAGGCGCCGCGCCGGGGCCAGGTACGCCTCGACCCGCGCGCCGGCCAGCGGCGGCAGGCCGGCCGCCTCACGCAGCGCCACCGCCGCCGCGGCCAGCTGCACGGCCAGCTCGGGCCGGCCCTCGTGCCCGGCCAGCGCGGCGAAGGCCTCCAGGCCGCGGGCCACGCCGATCCGCGCGCCGGTGGCGTGGCTGAGCCGCAGGCTCCTGGTCAGGTGCCGCCGGGCCTGCTCCAACGCGCCGAGGTCCAGGGCCACCCGGCCCAGGCCGGCCAGGCAGCGCGCGATCTCCGGCCGGGCGCCGATCTCCCGCAGGATGGCCAGCGCCGCCACGTACCAGCCGTGCGCCTCGCCCGGATGGTTGCGGAACCTGGCCAGGTCACCCAGGCCGAGCAGGGCGCGGGCGGCGCCCCACTGCTGGTCGATCCGCTGCATCACCGCCACCGAGGCGGTGGCCAGCTGCTCGGCCTCACGGAGCTTGCCGCGGCGGGCCGCGATGGCGGCCCGGGTGCCGAGCGCGTAACCCTCGTTCCAGCCGTCGCCGGTCGCCTGGGCGGTGGCCATCGCCTCGTCCGCGCTGGTCTCCGCCTCGTCGATCCGCCCGGTGTGCAGGGCGATCTCGGCGAGCAGGTTCAGCCCCACCGCGATCCAGTACCGGTCGTCGGCCTCGCGGCACAGCTTCAGCCCCTCGGTGCCCAGCAACCAGGCGGCGGCCGGGTCGCTGGACAGGGTGAGCTGCCCGCGCACCACGGTGGCCGCGCCCTGGACCCGGGCCGGGACCGTGGTCATGTCCAGGGCCAGGAACGAGCGCAGCCATTCGCTGCCCTCGCCGAACGTGCCCCAGACGATCCAGCACGGGCTGACCGCGGCGCAGATCCGCAGCCCCGCCTCGGCTTCGCCGTGACCCAGGCACCAGTTCAGCACCTGGGTCACGTTGCCCGCGTCCACGTCGTACCGGCGGAAGACGTCCACCCGGGCCGGCCACGGGGCCTCGATGCGGGCCATCCCGAGCGCCTGGCCGTGCTCGGCGGTCCGGATCGCGTAGTCGCGGAGCCTGCCCCGGAATCCCGCCGCCTCCCCGGCCTGGTCCAGCCGCAGCGCCGCGTACTCCCTGATCGTGTCGAGCATCCGGTACCGCGCCTGGCCGAGCAGTTCGGGATCGAGCACGACTAGCGACTTGTCCACCAGCGCGGCGGTCAGGCCGAGCACCTCGCCGGCCGGGATCTCCTCGTCGGCGCACACCTGCTCGGCCATCTCCAGCGACCAGCCGGTGAAGATGGCCAGCCGCCGGAACAGCGCCCGCTCGGGCTCGGTGAGCAGCTCGTAGCTCCACTCGATGGCGGCGCGCAGGGTCCGCTGGCGGGGCGCGGCGGACCGGTCGCCCGCGGTCAGCAGCCCGAACCTGTCGTCCAGCCGGGCGACGATCTGCTCCACCGACAGCGCCCGGACCCGGGCCGCGGCCAGCTCGATCGCCAGCGGCATGCCGTCCAGCGCGCGGCAGATCGAGGTGACGGCCGCGACGTTGTCCGGGCCGACGGTGAACCCGGGCCGTGAGGCCGCGGCCCGGTCGGCGAACAGCCGGACCGCCTCGTAGCGCTCGGCGGTGCTTCCCCCGGGGGACGACCCACCGGTGACCCCGCTCCTTTGTCCGGGGGGACCCATCCCCCCGGACCCCCCTTGGGAAGGGCTGCCCGCCCCCCCGTACCCCCCGGAGGGCCCCGGTACCGACAGGGGCGGTACCCGCCAGATCGTTTCGGCCGCGACCGACAGCGGCTCCCGGCTGGTGGCCAGCAGCCGCAGCCCCGGCGCGCTGGCCACCAGGTGCCGGCTGACCTCGGCGCACGCGTCGAGCAGATGCTCGCAGTTGTCCAGGGCCAGCAGCAGCCGCCGCGGCCGCAGCGCGTCGCCGAGCGTCTCCAGCAGCGGGCGGCCGGCTTCCTCAGTGATCCCGATGACTGCCGCGATGCGTGAGATCACCAGGTCGGGCTGCCGCAGGTCCGCCAGCTCGACGAACCAGACCCCATCCGGGAACTCCGCCGCCGAGGTGGCCAGCAGGCGCAGCGCGAGCCGGGTCTTGCCGATCCCTCCGGGCCCGCACAAGGTCAGCGCACGCGTCCGGCGCAGCGCGAGGCGCAGCTCGACGAGTTCCCGCTCCCGGCCAACGAAGGTATTCGGTTCCTCGGGCAGGTGGGCCCGGATCTCGTCCACGTCACATTTCCCTCAGGCGCCGCAAATATTCTCAGCGTAGAGCCTGAGGGGCCGGTTTCCGGGGTAAATGCGCCCAAGTCACGCAAAGCAGGCCCCGAGCAAGCCTCTTCACCCGGGACCTGGAAGATCAGCGAGGTGGGCTGTCCTCCCCGCCAGGAGCGCTCTTAGCAGCAACAAATTAATGCGCGCTGACACAGCCCGACCTCACCGTGGCCTCACGCTACGCGCCGCCGCCCCGCCCCGCATCGTACGGATTATGTACGTAGTTATGTATTTGCCCGCCCCGCCCTCGCCCGCATCGACGCGTCCCTCTCGCCTCACCCACCCCAGTCGTGCCACTCGCCCCACGCATCCCAGCCGCCGCCCCGGCCGCTGCCCCGTCCCGCCGCGGATAAGGCGTGAATGTCCCAGCCATGTCGTTCCCGCTGCATGAATGGGACATTCACATCGTATGATCTGGTACCAACGGTGCCAGAGTGACGAAAGTTCACTCTCACTCCCGCGCGCCGCCTCACCGCCACAACGAGCCGACCAGAAATGCTCGATTCCGTCCCCAGGCGCCGCGCCCCACCCACCTCTCTCACCTCGTACGTCACTCCTGCACGCCGAGTATCGCCAGCAGGTCGCGGAGATCGGTGATCGTGTAGTCGGGGACGCAGTCCCGGTACGCCTTCTTGCCCTGATCCGAATTGAACATCACCGTGGTCAGGCCGGCCTCCCGGGCGCCGAAGATGTCCCGGTGCATGTCGTTGCCGACGTACATCGCGTTGGCGGCGGCCACGTTCATCCCGTCCAGCGCGGCCTGGAACAGCCGCCGGTCCGGCTTGCAGTAGCCGAGGTCGGCGGACACCACGATCGGGTCGAAGTAGTCAAGCAGGCCCACCCGGTGCAGCTCGGCGCGCGCGTACGCGCTCTGCGCGTCGGTGACGACCGCGAGCGGGTAGCACTCGCGCAGGATGCCGAGCACCTCGCGGGCGTGCGGGTACAGGCCCAGCCGGCGGCGCGAGATGCCGCGGCACATCTCGGCCAGGAACAGCGGTATCTGCTCGAGCTTAGCGGATATCCATGCCTGCATCCTGCCCGGCAGGCTGTGAAAGCATCCAGGCATGGAACGCGCCGACCCGCCGGCGCGGCAGCCACCTGACCGGACCGAGCAGGTGCTCAGGCCGCCTGCAGAAGCCGCTTCGCCTGCCTGACCAGCCGTCCGCCGTAGTCCCGGTCGATGTAGTCGTTCCTGGCGATCCGCAGCAGGTTCAGCGCCATGGAGTAAGGCGCGCGGGCGGTGACCGACTCGAACATCCACTGGCGGTCCGGGAAGTGGCAGCTGTACTCCCACAGGAAGTGCCCGATGAACGGGTCCGCCCGGTGCCGGTCGCCCGAGTCGCGCATGAACGCGTGCTGCAGTTCGCCCGCGACCCGCCCCACGTCGAACATCCGGTCGCCACGCTTCATCCGCTCCAGGTCGATCGCCGCGACGTCCACGCCGTCCCCGAACAGGAAGTTCGCCGGCGTCGCGTCCCCGTGCCGCCAGACCTGCTGGTCCTGCCACATCAGGGGCCGGTCCCGCCAGCGGTCCCGCAGCCGGGACAGCGTGCCGGCGTCGTCCGCGCCGATGCGGTGGGCCTTCGTGAGCCTGCCCGCCACCGTGTCGAGGTACCGGCAGTCGGACTCGAAGTCCACGCCGTCTCCGTTGGCCGTCCGGTCGTGCTGGGTGGCCAGGAAGTAGGCCAGCGCCGTCAGCCGCCGGTACAAGTGCCCGTCGTCCTGATGCTGGGTGGCGCGCGCGATCGCGTGGCTGAACTCCTCGCCGGCGTAGTACTCGACGGCCAGCACGCCGTTGATGTCGCGGTTGAACCCGAGCGGCCGGATCACGTGGTGCGGCGACCCGATCAGGTTGCACCGGCGCAGCGTCTCCAGCCCCTCGTACTCCTGGCGGGCCTTCCCGCCTGCGGCCCGTAGAACTTGCAGATGACCTTCACGCCGCTGAACTTCTCCTGGTAGGCGTAGACCACGTTGCTGCCGGACAGCCGGAAGGCGCGGAACGCGGCCCGGCTCTCGCGCACCCTCATGACATCGCGGATGATCCAGCTCAAGAACCCGTGCAGCGGGTCGCCGCCGTCCAGGTAACCGACATATCTCCCGGTCATCGGAAGTCCCCAATTTTCGTGCCGCGGCGCCGCATAACCCCCGCCATGCGCTCGCGCCGCCCCGAGCACCGGCAGGCCTGCCGCGGGGACCGCGGGGGGCGTGGCCGTGCTCTCCATGAGACAGAGGCTCCCCGCCCGGTCCTGATACGTACCTTTCGCCTCGCGTTCAGATCACGTTCATGAACCGCCTGACCTGCGCCTTGACATGACCGAATCCATATTCGATAATCAACGAGGTGGGGAGCGCGCCTGCGGAAACCAGGTGGATGACGGCGGGACAGCCTGGGTCATTCGTGGCTCCAGGCGCCCTGACTCCAGAAAGGACGGGGACCCTAGAGGGCTCAGAGACGGTGCCGGTGCTTCCGGCGCTGCGCGAGCTGCTGCCGCGGGCCGGGCTGGCGCGCGGGTCGGTGGTGGCCGTGGCGGAATTCGGCCTGCTCTGCCTGGCGCTCGCCGCCGCCGCCTCGGCGGACGGGGCGTGGTTCGGGATCGCCGGGATACCCGAGGCCGGGGTGCTGGCCGCCGCGGCCCTCGGGCTGGACGCCGGGCGGACCCTGCTGGTCCCCGATCCCGGACCGTCCTGGCCGCAGGTGACGGCCTCGCTGCTCGACGGCTGCGAGCTCGTCCTGCTGCGCCCGCCCGCGCCCGCGCCGGCGCAGGTCAGGCGGCGGCTCGAGGCGACGCTGCGGCGCGCGCGGGGCGTGCTGCTCGTGGCCGGGGACTGGCCCGGGGCGCAGCTGCGGCTGCGCGTCACCAGCCAGCGGTGGACCGGGCTCGGCGACGGGCACGGGCGGCTGCGGGCCTGCTGCGCGGAGGTGGCGGCGGACGGACGCGGGGAGGCGGCCATGACGCGGACGCGCTGGCTCTGGCTGCCCGGCGAGGACGGCGGCGTCGCCGTGGCCGATCCCGGAGACCTCCCGTTCGATATCCTCCAGGATCCGCCCGCCCTGCACGTGGTGAGCGGATGAGCGCCCGCAGGCCCGCCGCGGACCGGCCGCCGCCGCGAATCATGGTCGTGACCTGCCCGGACCTGCACCATACGGCCCTGAGTCCCGACCCGGGCATCCAGACGGCGCAGCGGCACGAGCGGGCGATCGCCGCGGTGACCAGGTTCTGCCCGGACGTGGAAGCGGTAGAGCCGGGGGTGTGCGCGTTCGGCGCCCGCGGTCCGGCCCGCTACTTCGGCGGCGAGACAGCGCTGGCCGCCCGGATCACCGCCGCGCTGGCCGACCTCGGCGAACGCAGCAGGGCCGGCGTCGCGGACGGGCTGTTCGCCGCGCTCCTCGCCGCCCGGGACGGCCAGCGCGTGCCGCCGGGCGGGACGGCGAGGTTCCTGGCCGCCCAGCCGGTGAGCGTCCTGGCCGATCAGGACCTGGCCGGACTGCTGAAACGTCTGGGCCTGGGCACGCTCGGGGACTTCGCCGCGCTGCCCGTCCGCGACGTGGCCAGCCGGTTCGGCGACGCGGGGGAGTACGCGCACCGGCTGGCCCGCGGCCTGGACTCCCGGCCGCTCGCCACCCGCCCGCCGCCCGCGGACCTGTCCGTGGTCCAGGAGTTCGATCCGCCGGAACCGCGGGCCGAGCCGGTGGTGTTCGCGGCCAGGACGCTGGCCGGGCGGCTGCACGACGGCCTGGCCGCCCGCGGGCTGACCTGCGTCCGGGTGCAGGTCACGGCCAGCTGGGCGGACGGGCGGGAGAGCAGCAGGCGCTGGCGGCACGATGGGCTGCTGTCCGCGACCGCGGTGGCCGAACGGGTCCGCTGGCAGCTCGACGGATGGCAGCCTGCCCTCCCGGGCGAGGAGAACACCCCGGGCGGCATCATCGCGCTGCGGCTGGCGCCGGACCTCCTCGTCCGCGCCACCGGGCAGCAGCTCGCGCTGTGGGGGGAGACAGTCGTCAGCGACCGGGTGGCCCGGGCCGCCATGCGGGTACAGGCCATGCTCGGGCACGAGGCCGTGCTGCGCCCCGTCCTCGGCGGCGGCAGGAACGCACAGGACCAGGTGACACCCGTCCCGTTCGGTGAGAAAACCGAGCCCCGCCTGCCCGCGGGCCGCCCCTGGCCTGGCCGGGTCAGGGGGGCGCCGCCCGGCCTGGTCTTTCCCGCCCCCCGGGAGGCGGACGTGACCGACGACGCCGGGCGGACCGTCACCGTCAGTGGCCGCTGCGCGGTCTCGGCCGCCCCCGCCCGGCTGGCGGTAGCCGGCGAGCCGCCGCGGCGGGTCACCGGCTGGGCCGGTCCCTGGCCGCTGTCCGAGCGCTGGTGGGACCCTTCCGCCGCGCGCCGGCGGGCCCGGTTTCAGCTGGCCACCGAGGACGGCCGGGCCTGGCTGGCGGTGGTCAAGGACGGCCGCTGGCTGGTCGAAGCCGGGTACTGGTTAGGTGGGCTGGGACAACCCGCCGGTCTCCTGGCGGGAGCTGCAGCGCCGGATGTCCTGGGGAACGGGCCGGCGGAGCCCCCGGCCGCCGGGCGGCCGCCGGCCAGACCTGGACCCGGCTCCCGCCGGCCCGCGTCACGGCCGGCCAGGACGATCCCGTGGGCCGAACTGCACTGCCACTCCTCGTACAGCTTCCTGGACGGGGCGGCCACCCCCGGCGAGCTGGTCGCCGAGGCCGCCCGGCTCGGGCTCGAGGTGCTCGCCCTCACCGACCACGACGGGATGTACGGGGTGCCGCAGTTCGCGCAGGCCGCCGCCCGGCTGGCCGGCCAGGGCGGCCCGAAGCTGGGCACGGTGTTCGGCGCCGAGCTGAGCTTGGGCCTGTCAGCCAATCAGAACGGGACACCCGACCCGGAAGGGCGGCACCTGCTCATCCTGGCCCGGGACGCCGAAGGCTACCGGCGGCTGTGCGCCGTGATCAGCGCCGCCCAGCTGGCGGGCGGCGAGAAGGGCCGCCCGGTCTACGACATCGAAGCGCTGGCGGACGCGCACGGCGGCCACTGGGTGGTGCTGACCGGGTGCCGCAAAGGACCGGTGCCCGCCGCGCTCGCTAACGGCGGCCCGGAGGCGGCCTGGCGGGAACTGGCCGCGCTGACCGCGATGTTCGGGCACGAGAACGTGATGGTGGAGCTGACCTGCCAGCACGACCCGGGCGACGATGAGCGCAACGACATGCTGGCCCGGCTGGCGGCGCTGGCCGACCTCGGCGTGGTGGCTGCCGGCAACGTCCACTTCGCCGCGCCCGCGCAGGCCCGGCTTTACCAGGCGCTGGCTGCGATCCGGGCCCGCCGCAGCCTGGCCGACATGGACGGCTGGCTGCCCGCGGCGGGCACCGGCTACCTGCGCTCGGGCGCGGAGATGGCCGTGCGGCTGCGCAGCTACCCGGGAGTCCTCGAGCGCACCGTCGAGCTGGGCCGGGCCTGCGCGTTCGACTTCGCCGTGATCGCCCCCCGGCTGCCCGACTTCCCGGTCCCCGACGGGTACACCGAAGCCTCCTGGCTGCGCGAGCTGACCGCCCGCGAGGCCTCGCCCCGCTACGGGGCTCCGGGGGCCGAACGGGTGCCTGGCGCGCACGCCCAGATCGCCAGGGAGCTCGACGTGATCGAGCGCCTCGGGTTCGCCGGCTACTTCCTGATCGTGCGCGACATCGTGGCGTTCTGCGAGCACAGCGACATCTTGTGCCAGGGCCGCGGGTCGGCGGCGAATTCGGCGGTCTGCTTCGCGCTCGGCATCACCAGCGTCGACCCGGTCTCGCACCACCTGTTGTTCGAGCGGTTCCTTTCCGAGGGCCGGGACGGCCCGCCCGACATCGACCTGGACATCGAGCACCGCCGCCGCGAGGAAGTGATTCAGTACGTCTACCGCACCTACGGCCGGGACCGGGCCGCCCAGGTCGCCAACGTGATCTCGTACCGGCCGCGGATGGCGCTGCGGGATGCGGGCCGCGCGCTCGGGTTCACGCCGGCCGACGCCGACGCCTGGGCTCGGGAGATCGGCCCGGGACCGGCCACGGCCGGCGAGGGGCTCCCGGCCAGGGTCCCCGCCGCGGTGACGGAACTGGCGGCCAGCATGCAGCGGCTGCCGCGGCACCTGGGCATCCATTCGGGCGGCATGGTGATCTGCGACCGCCCGGTGGGGGAGGTGTGCCCGGTGGAGTGGGCCAGGATGCCGGGCCGCACCGTGCTGCAGTGGGACAAGGACGACTGCGCCTACGCGGGCCTGGTCAAGATCGACCTGCTTGGCCTGGGCATGCTGGCCGCCCTGCACGACTGCCTCAACCTGGTGACCAAGCACCACGGTGAGCACTGGACGATGTCTTCCATCCCGCAGGAGGACCCGGCCGTCTACCAGATGCTGTGCGAGGCGGACACGGTGGGCGTGTTCCAGGTGGAGTCCAGGGCGCAGATGGCCACCCTGCCGCGGCTGCGGCCGCAGCAGTTCTACGACCTGGTCATCGAGGTCGCGCTGATCAGGCCGGGGCCGATCCAGGGCGGTTCGGTGCACCCGTTCCTGCGCCGCCACGACAGCCTGGAGGATGCGGCCATGCCGCACGAGTCGATGCGCCCGGCGCTCGGCAAGACGCTGGGCGTGCCGCTGTTCCAGGAGCAGATGATGCAGCTGGCTATCGACTGCGCCGGGTTCAGGCCGGACGAGGCCGACCGGCTGCGGCAGGCGATGAGCGCCAAGCGGGCGCCCGAACGCGTCGAGGAGCTGAGGCAGCGGCTGCTGGACGGGATGGCCGAGCGCGGCATCGGCCACGCGGTGGCGCAGGACATCTACGCCAAGATCCTGGCTTTCTCCAACTACGGGTTCCCCGAGTCGCACGCGATCAGCTTCGCCTACCTGGTCTACGCCAGCGCGTGGCTGAAGCGGTACTACCCGGCCGCGTTCACCGCCGCGCTGCTGCGCAACCAGCCGATGGGGTTCTACGCCCCGCACAGCCTGATCAACGACGCCAGACGGCACGGGGTCACCGTGCTCGGCGTGGACGTGAACGCCAGCGACGCGCTGGCCATCCTGGAAGGCTTCGGCCCTGCTAGCCAGATCGAAGCTGGCCCGACCGGGCCGGCCATCAGGCTGGGCTTGTCCGCCGTGCGCAACCTGGGCACCCCGGCGGCCGAACGGATCGCGGCCGGCCGCCCGTACCGGGACCTGGAGGACTTCGCCACCCGGGCGCGCCTGCCGGCCGCCGCGCTGGAGGCGCTGGCCACCGCGGGCGCGTTCGGCTGCTTCGGGCTCAGCAGGCGCGCCGCGCTGTGGGCGGCCGGGGCCGCCGCCTCGCTGCGCGAGGGGCAGCTACCCGGCACCGCCACCGGGCTGGACGCGCCGCCGCTCCCGGCCATGACGCCGGCCGAGGAGACCCTGGCCGACCTGTGGGCCACCAGCACGTACGGCACCCATCCGGTGGCGCACATCCGGGCGGCGCTCGACGCGCGTCAGGTGCTGACCGCGGCGGCCGCCAGGTCGGCGGCCGATGGCGCGGTGGTGGCCGTGGCGGGGCTGGTCACCCACCGGCAGCGGCCGCCCACCGCGCGGGGCGTGGTATTCCTCAGCCTGGAGGACGAGACCGGCATGGTGAACGTCATCTGCCCGCCCCTGGTGTGGGAACGGCACCAGCCGGCCGCCACGGTGGCGCCCGCCCTGCTCGTCCGGGGCCGGATCGAGCGGACCGGCAGTGCCGGCGAGGCCAGCGGGGCCGACGAGGCCGCCGGCCGGGCCGGCGGCGCCGTCAATCTGGTCGCGGGCACGCTGCGCCCGCTCCGGGTCGCGGTCTCTGCCACCGGCACTGTGGCCAGCCGGGATTTCCGCTGACCACCAGACGGGTTCGCGTCAGCGCACCCCGCGCGGGCGGAACTGCACGCTGATCCGCGGCCCGACCGGCTGGGACGTCTTCGGCACGGCGTGCTCCCAGGTGCGCTGGCAGCTGCCGCCCATGACCAGCAGGTCGCCATGTCCCAGCTCGAACCGCAGCGACGCCCCTCCGCCCCGGGGGCGCAGCAGCAGCGGCCGCGGCGTGCCCAGCGACACGATGGCCACCATGGTGTCCTCGGTCCGGCCGCGCCCGATCGTATCGCCGTGCCAGGCCACGCTGTCCCGGCCGTCCCGGTACAGGCAGAGCCCCGCGGTCCGGAACGGCTCGCCGAGCTCCGGGCCGTAGTGCGCGCTCAGCGCCTTGCGCGCGGCGGTCAGCACCGGGTCGGGCAGCGGCGCATCCTCGCCGTAGAAGCAGAGCAGCCGGGGGACCGCCACCACCTTGTCGTACATATGCCGCTTCTCGGCCCGCCACGGCACCGTCTGCACCATCCGCTCGAATACCATCCCCGACCCCGTCAGCCACCCCGGCCGCAGGTCCACCCAGGCGCCGCGGGCCAGCGCGGTCCGCCGCACCGAGCCGCCCAGCGGCCCGAGCACCGGCTCCTCGCCGACATCGAGCAGCGATTCCTGGACTGAAAGACCCATGCGAACAGCCTAACCCATACCCAAACGCATATTCGAGCCTCCTCCGTACCGGGCCATCCCCCGGCCGCGGCCAGCGCAACCGTTTTCATGGCGATAATGCTTTTCTATGGCATCTCGCCGCTGCGTAGTGATCGGCGCAGGCATCCTCGGTGCCTCGGTGGCGGCCCGGCTGGCCGCGGCTGGCCTGCGGGTGACGCTGCTCGACCAGGATCACCCAGGCCGCGCCACCAGCCGGTGGAGCTTTGCCTGGATCAACTCGAACGACAAGGGGCCCAGGCCCTATCACGACCTCAACCACGCCGGGATGAGGGCCTGGGCCGAGCTCGCGCCGGACCTCGACGGCGACGCCTGGTACCGGCCCGTCGGCCACGTCGAGCTGGCTGCCGGCGATGACTCCGAACTCGAAGACCGGGTGAAGCGCCTGACCGGATGGGACTACCCGGCCCGCCTCGTCGACCCGGCCCAGGCGGCCGCCCTCGAACCCGCCCTGCGCGTCCCGCCCGGCGCAACGGCCGCGTACTTCCCCGGCGAGGGCTACCTGTTGACCGAACCGCTGATCGCCCGCCTGGTCGCTCGGGCGGAGAGCCAGGGCGCGCACGTCCGCACCGGCGAGCCGGGCCGGGTCACCGGCCTGGAGCCGGGTGCGACACCCCGGGTCCGCACAGCGGTCGGTACCGTCCTGGAGGCGGATGAGGTGGTGTGCTGTGCCGGCCGCTGGACGCCCGCGCTCGCGCAGGTGCCGCTCATCCCCTGGGAAAACCGGGGCTCGACCGCGCCCGACCTGGTGGCCCGGATCGGCCCGGCCCCCGGACTGGTCCGGCTGGTGCACACCCCCGAGCTCAGCCTGCGCCCGCATCCCGGCGGCCTGCTGCACCTGGAGGCCGAGGACGCCGCCGCCGCCGTGGACCTGCACACGCCGGAACCCGGGCTACGTCGCTGGGCCGATGAACTCCTCGGCCGCGCCCGGCGCACCGTCCGCGGCCTCGGCGACGCCCGGAGCGTGGAGTGCAAGGTATGCGTCCGCCCGCTCCCCGCCGACGGCCGGTCCATCGTGGGCCGCCTGCCCGGCGCTCCGGGCATCTACGTCGCCGTCACCCACAGCGGCGTGACCCTGGCCGCCCACCTGGCCCGCCTCATCACCGCCGACCTGACCACGGGAACCCCACCCGCTTCCCTGACTCCCTACACTCCTGCCCGCTTCATCTCCTGAATTCGGCCAACTCCGGCGCTGACACCCGATGCCTGGCCGCCATGCGGTGCTCGATCGTCGAGAATGGCGACGGGTGTGGCGGCGGATACAGGACCTGCAGGTCGCCTGAAACCGGGAGGCAGGAAGGATGGCTGACGTGGCGCGGCCGAGCCCGGAGGACCTGGCCGCGGCCAGGAACCGGACCATCCCCGACGTGCTGCCGCCCCTGGGCGCGCCCCTCCGCGTGCTGTTCTGCGGCATCAACCCGAGCCTGTACTCGGCCGCGACCGGCTGGCATTTCGCCCGGCCGGGCAACAGGTTCTGGCCCGCCCTGCACCTGTCCGGCTTCACCCGGCGCCGCCTGGACCCGGCCGAGCAGGACCTGCTGGCCGGCTACGGCCTGGGCATCACCAACCTGGTGGCCCGCGCCACCGCCCAGGCCTCCGAGCTCGGCCCCGCCGAACTCCGCGCCGGAGGCGAGCGCCTGGCCGCCCTGATCGCCGGCCGCCGCGCCCGCATCCTCGCCGTCGCCGGCGTCACCGCCTACCGCACCGCCTTCGCCCGTCCCCGCGCCGCCATCGGCCCCCAGCCTGATCTCATCGGAGACACCCGGCTCTGGGTCCTCCCCAACCCGAGCGGGCTGAACGCATCGTGGACCCTGCCCCGGATCGCGGCGGCGTTCGGTGAACTCCGCCGGGCGGTACCCGAGCGGTAGCCATGGAATGCTCGGCCGGGGCCATGACGGAGTTGCGGCACCTGTTGTTCCAGCGTTCCCGGCACATTCCTGTGACCAGTGATCCCTGCCCGCTGCCCCCGGCCCGGCGCATTCATACGATGTGGATGTCCCAGCCATGTCGCTGGAGCAGCATGAATGGGACATTCACGCCGTATGACCTGGTACGGGCGGTGCCGGAGTGGCGGAGACCGCTGATTTCTCCGGAGATCCTTTTTGGAGGTGCTGGTGACCAGCGAGCAGCCACAGGGGTCAGCCGACGACGGCACCGAACCCGATCCCCGGTTCACCTTCGCCAACGAACGCACGTTCCTGGCCTGGAGCCGCACGGCGCTCGCACTGGTGGTGGCGGGCCTCGGCGTCGTCCAGCTGCTGCCGCCGTTCCCCGGCGTGCCGTGGGGCCGGCACGTGCTCGGCGTGCCGCTGATCGTATTCGGCGCCGTGGTGGCGGTGGTCGCGTACGGCGAATGGGTCAAGAGCCAGCGGGCGCTGCGCCTAGGCCAGCCGCTGCCCCGGTCGGTCATGCCCCGGCTGCTGGCCGTGGTCATCACGGTGATCGCCGTCATCGCCGCCGTCGTGGTGCTGGTCTCGGCTCTCAGGTAAGCCGATGACCACCGAGGTAAGCCGATGACCTGCAGGGTAAGCCGATGACCAGCAGCCAGCCCGACCGCGAGAACGCCGACCCTGGCCTGGCCCGGGAGCGGACCTCGCTCGCCTGGACCAGGACGGCGATCTCGTTCGCCGCCGTCGGCGGCGTGATGCTGAAGGAGGACGTCGTCCCCGGGCTGATCATCCTGGCCACCTCCCTGGTGATCTGGCGGCTCGGCCGCCTGGCCTACCGCCACCCGGCCCGCCTCAAGCTGGTCACCGCGGCGATCGTCGCCGTCGCCGCGGTTGCCCTGGCCGTCGCCCTCGCTCACTGAAGCCCGCTAAAAAGTTAAGCACTCACTTGACTATCAGCGCGCTCGTCCCTATAGTTAAGTAAGTGGTTAACCAACCGCTTTCGCTGGACCAGGTGTTCCAGGCGCTCGCCGATCCGACCCGGCGCGGCCTGGTCGAACGGCTCGTCCGCGGGCAGGCGTCGGTCAGCGAACTGTCGCGGCCGCTGGCCATGTCACTGCCCGCGGTGATGCAGCACCTGCAGGTGCTCGAGGCGGCGGGCCTGGTCAGCTCCGAGAAGGCCGGCCGGGTGCGGACCTGCCGCATCGAGCCCGCCGCGCTGCGGGCACCAGAGGCCTGGATCACGGATCAGCGCACCGCCTGGGAAACCAGGCTCGACCGGCTCGGCGACTACCTGGCCGGGCCCAGCCCAGACGACAGCCAAGGAGGCAGTTGACAATGAACCGTCAGGTCACGCACGCCACGTTCAGCCTCGAGCGCAGTTATCCGGTGCCGCCCGCCCGGGTCTTCGCGGCCTGGGCCGACCCGGCCGCGAAGGCCAGGTGGTTCACGCCGGGCCCCGGCTCCGGGCACCAGCTCGACTTCCGGGTCGGCGGCCGCGAGGTGGCCACCGGCGGCCCGGAGGGCGGACCGCGGATGACGTTCGAGACGCTCTACCGGGACATCGTCCCGGACCAGCGGATCGTCTATACCTCGACCTTGTCGGCCGAAACCGACCTCGTGACGGTCTCCCTCACCACCGTGGAGTTCACCCCCGGCGCCGACGGCGGCACCCGGCTGGTCCTCACCGAGCAGGGCGCGTACCTCGACGGCCGGGAGGAACCCGCGTGGCGAGAGCACGGTACCGCGGACCAGCTCGAGGCGCTCGCCGCCGAGCTCAAAGCCGAACACCAGTGAGCACGGCCTAGTACCCTGACGCCGGGAGGACACAGTGGACACGTTGCTGCCGGGTATCAGGGCCGAACGGATGCCGACCAACCGCCTCACCGTCAACGTGCTCTCCGTCCCGGGCCGAACCGGTCCGGCGGTGCTCTTCGTGCACGGCAACGTGTCGTCCTCGCTGTTCTGGCAGCCGATGATGCTGGCGCTGCCCGGGACGTACCGGCCGCTGGCCATCGACCTGCGCGGCTTCGGCGACACCGATGACGAGCCGATCGACGCCACCCGGGGGCTGCGTGACTTCTCCGACGACCTAGCCGCCGCCATCGAGGCGCTCGGCCTGGACGCGGTGCACCTCGTCGGCTGGAGCATGGGCGGCGGGGTGGTGCTGCAGTACCTGACGGAGCGGCCGGGCGTGCACCGGGTAGCGTCGCTGACGCTGGTCGACCCGGTCTCGCCGTTCGGGTTCGGCGGGACCAGGGGCGTGGACGGCATCCTGTGCGATCCGTCGGGCGCCGGCTCCGGCGGCGGCGGCGCCAACCCCGAGTTCGTGGAGCGGCTGGCAGGCCAGGACCGGACGGATAAGAGCCCGTTGTCGCCTCGGCAGGTGCTGCTCGCGCACTACGTCAAGCCGCCGCACGTGCCCGAGCACCTGGATATCT
Organism: uncultured Actinomycetes bacterium; assembly: GCA_963841585.1. Lineage (GTDB taxonomy): Bacteria > Actinomycetota > Actinomycetes > Streptosporangiales > Streptosporangiaceae > Palsa-504. Next base: position 39,257 of record CAWJDK010000035.1, on the reverse strand, counting down.
TCGTGGAGTCGATGCTGTCTACCCGGACCGGCGAGGACTGGTATCCCGGCGACTCGCGCGCGGTGGACGCCTGGCCGGGCTTCGCTCCCGGCGACCGCGGCGTGCTCAACACCATGGCCCCCACTCATTTCAGGATCGCCGACCTGTCCGGGGCGGAGCCCAAGCCGCCGGTGCTCTGGATACGCGGCGCCGACGACGTCATCGTCTCCGACACCTCCCTGTACGACCTGGCCTACCTGGGCTCCCTCGGCGCGGTCCCCGGCTGGCCCGGCGAGCAGACCTGGCCGCCGCAGCCCATGCTGGCGCAGACCAGGGCCGTGCTGAACGGCTACGCCGTAACCGGCGGCCAGTACCGCGAGGCGGTCATCGAGGACGCGGGCCACGGCCCGCACCTGGACCAGCCGGAGCGGTTCCTGACCGAGCTGACGGAGCACCTCGGCGCTGCCCGTGGCCCGGACAGGAAACCGGGTGATCCGGCGGCCGGCCCGGTGACGTAACCATCCCGGAAACCGCGCCGGGGGGCGCGGGCACCTGGGAGGAAGTCAGAGATGAGTGTGCTGATCATCGCCAAGTTCAAGGGCGACACGGCCAAGTTCCGCCAGTCCATGGTGGACCGGGCCGGCGAGTTCGCGAAGATCGCCGAGGAGTCGAAGGCCGTCGGCGGGCTGCACCACCAGTTCGGTATCGGCGACGGGTACGTCCTCGTCGTCGACGAATGGGAGAGCGTCGAGCACTTCCAGAACTTCATGGCCAACCCGGAGCTGCAGGCCTTCATCGGGTCGGTCGGCGGCGCCCCCGAACCGCCCGAGGTCATCGTGGCCGAGGCGGTCACCTCACCCGACCAGTTCTGACCCCCGCCGTGGATGTCCCGGCCGCCTAGTTGAGCAGCGTGCGCTGGGCGGCCAGGATGCGGCGGATCTGCACGGTCTCCCGGTCGCTGTACCGGTCGAGGATCGCGTGCAGGTCGTCCAGGTCGGACGGGCTGTTGTAGCTGGCCAGCTCCCGCTCGAGCTCGGGTCGCGGCGCGCGCCGGACGAGGCGACGCGCTCCCGGCTGATCGCGATCGAGCCGCTCCGCCTGGCGCTGCCGCGCGACCACCGGCTGGCCGGCCGGCCGCAGGTCCGGCTGGCCGAGGTGGCGGACGAGCCGTTCATCGGCCTGCGGGCGGCCTCCGCGCTGCGGCGGCAGACCGACGAGCTGTGCCAGCGGGCCGGGTTCCGGCCCACCGTGATCTTCGAGGGCGACGACCTGTCCAACGTCCGCGGCTTCGTCGCGGCCGGCCTGGGCGTGGCCGTCGTGCCCGCGCCCCGGGCCGGGTCACCGGAGGCGGTGCCGGGCCCGGTGACCTACCTGGAGATCCTCGATGAGGGCGCGACCCGGGAGATCTTCCTGGTCTGGTCGGCCGGACGCCGCCTGCTGCCCGCCACCGACTTGTTCCGCAGGCACGTGCTCGGCCGGGCCGCCGCCGGCGGGCTCCCCGCCGTCGCCTGATACCGAACGGGCCGGGTGCATGCCGTCCCGCCCGATCACGCCGGCCGACCCTACGGCCGGCCCCTATCGTCCGGCCCCTATCGTCCGGCCCCTATCGTCCGGCCCCTATCGTCCAGCCCCTATCGTCCAGCCCCTATCGTCCAGCAGAGTTATCGGCCAGTTCGGCCGCGTACGGGCGGCCGTCGCGCCACGCGGCGACCTGCTCCGGGCGGCCGTACTCGGCCAGGTAGTCCGCCACCCGGTCCTTGACGTGATCCCACACCCGCACGCCGTCGACCTCGGTCTCCAGGGCCGGGTAGACGAAGACCGCCATCGACCGGCGGGTCACGGTGCCGCCCGCCACCACCCGGTGCCGGCCCGGCCGCAGCCGCCCGCCGGTCCACCGGGCGAGCAGCTGCCCGGAGAACACCTGCAGCGCGCCCGGGACCAGCGGCACCGGAATCCAGCCGCCGCCGGGCCCCTGGACCTGCAGCCCCTCGTAGTCACCCTGCTGGGCCAGCACGGTCACCGCCGAGTCGTCCGCGTGCTCGAGCAGCAGCAGCTTGTCCTCGTCCGAGGCGGTCTCCGGATAGGTCCAGGTCGGGTAGTCGTTCACGGTCAGCCGCAGGTGGGGCAGCGTACCGAGGCCGAACGAGTCCGCGGGCACGCTCTGCGCGACGGCAAAGAGCCTGAGCATCCGGTCCGCCAGCCGGCCGGATGCCTCGATGTACCGCGCCGCCGTCTCCCGCAGCCCCGGGTCGTCCTGCGGCCACAGGTTCGCGTGCGCGAACAGGCCCAGGTACTCCTCCGGCACGCCCGCCGTCCGGGCCGCCTCGATGTCGTCGAACTGGGCCACGTTGACGCGCTCGAGCTCGAGCCGCCCGAAGTCGTCCGGCCACTGCCGCCAGCCGCGGTAGGGGTGCGGGCTGGCCAGCTTGGCCTTCTCCGCCCGCGGCCGGCCGAGCAGCCGCGCCATCCGGGCGTTCAGGTCCGCCACCAGGTCCTGCGGCACGCCGTGGTTGACCACCTGGACGACGCCGAACTCCTCGGTGCCGGTCCGCACCGCGTCGAGCTGCGCGTGGTTCCCGGCCTCGGCGGCCGCCACGTCGATCACGGGAATGGCAGGCGTCATCGGCTCTCCTTCAACACCAGCAGGGCCGCCGCCAGCTTATCAACGCCCCGGGGGATAACCCCCGATGACAATCGGGGGCCCGCACCGTCGTATTTTTTGCCGCCTGATTCCTACCGTAGAGGTACGGGGAACAGGGGCAGATCGGGGAAACGGGGTAACTGAGATGACCGCCGTGGTAAGCCGGGAGCGGGCCGCCAGGACGGGCCTGACCGCCGCCGCCGGGATGCTGATGATCGCGGTCGCCTTCGTGATGATGGTCGTGGCCGCGCCGGTTCACGGGCACATCCGGGTGCAGCAAGCCAGGCCGTTCGCCGTGCGGCTCACTGACGACGCATGCCATCAGCTCACGTCGAGGGGAGATTCGCCCGCGGTGCGGGCGTGCCGGGTCGTCCGCCCCCCGCTGGCCGGGGCTCTCCTGAGCTGACCCACGGCCTACGCTACCGAGCGCCGGGGGCTCGCGGTTGACCTGGATCGGGTGCCGGGGCTAGCTTGAAGTGCTTTTCCGGAATGTTCCCAGATCGCAGGTCGGGAGAGGATCGTGCGGACGCAGGACCTAGTCCGCAGGCACCAGCCGTCCGTGCCGGACGCCGCCGGTCCCCGCGACCGGCCGGCGGCCGGCCCGGTGCCGGGCGGCGGCCTGCGGCGGCTCCGCCCCTTCGCGCTGGACATCGCCTGGGCGGCCTTCGCCGGGCTCAACCTGGCCGCGATGCGGCTGTTCCCGGAGTGGCAGACGGTGCCGTTCCTCGCCATCTGGGTCAGCCTGACCGTGATCTACGGGTTCCGGCTGTGGCGCCTGCAGCCGACCATCCTCACCCTCGCCGCGGTGACGCTGGCCACCGGCGGGATCATCGGCGTCCAGGTCATCAAGGGCCAGCAGGACGCCGACTACCTGGCCGAGGTCCCGCTGGTCGCACTGATGTTCCTGGTCATGGTGCTGCACGGCCGCCGGAGGCTGGCCGCTACCCAGGAGCGGCTGACGGCGATGGAACAGGTGCAGCGGGTCTCCCAGGAGAACCTGCGCCTGCTCGAGCAGCAGCGCCAGTTCCTGATGGACGCCTCCCACGAGCTGGGCACCCCGATCACGGTCGCGCTCGGCCACGCCGAACTGATCGAGCAGGCCGCCACCGACCAGGGCGTGGCCGCGGACGCCCGGGTGGTCACCGGCGAACTGGCCCGGCTGCGGCGGCTGACGAACCGGCTGCTGCTGCTGGCCTCGGCCGGGACCCCTGGCTTCCTGCACGTGGCGCCGGTGGCCACCGATTCCCTGGTCCTCGACGCCCTGGAGCGCTGGGGGCACGTGCCGCGGCACTGGCGGCTCGGCGAGGTCGCCGATGCCACCGTCCCCGGCGACGCCGACCGGCTCGTCGTGGCGCTGGACGCGCTGCTGGAGAACGCCGTCGCGCACACCGGGCCGGGCGACCGTATCGAGGTCAGCGTCCACCTGGAAGACAAGAACGCGGTCATTGCCGTGGCCGACTCCGGCTGCGGCATCCCGCCGGACGACCTGGACCACATCTTCGGCCGCTTCACCCGCGCCGAACCGTATCGCAGCCGGGAGGTCGGCGGGTTCGGGCTCGGCCTGCCCATCGTGCAGGCCATCGCCGAGGCCCATCATGGTTCGGTCCGGGTGCACAGCACTAACGGCCAGGGCGCCACCTTCGAGATGGTCATCCCCGCGGTCACCGTCTAACCGCCGTCTAACGCCCGCTGGGCGGGGGCACGCCGATGGGGCTGGGGTAGGGCAGCGCGCTGGCGCACGCCCGCGCGAGCGGGGTCAGGGCGGTCACGATCTCGGCCGTGGTCTGCGGCGATAGCCGGGCCCACGGCCGGGACGCGGCCCAGTCGGTAGCGTTCTCCACCGCCGCGTGCGCCTCGCGTCCCGCGCTGGTCAGCGCGCCGTCGGCGCCGATCCAGCCGCGTGCGGCCAGCCGGGACAGCGCGCCATCCCACGCCTCGTCGGTCCAGCCCCGCACCGGCTGCATGTCCTCCCGCCGCAGGTCCAGGCAGCAGCGCAGGACCACGGCCTCGCAGCCGTCGATGTCCGCCGCCGCCAGCGCCGCGAAGTGCCCGTCGCCCCGGTGCTCGCGCAGCACGGTGGCCGCCTGCCAGAGCGCGGCGAAGCCTGATTCAGGCACCGGCAGCGCAGCGTCCGCCGAGGCCAGCACGCGGCCGGAGAAGTCGAGTTCGCCGATCGCCTGCCAGAGCAGGCCGGCCGCGGCGCTGGCCGCGGATTCCCGGCCGGCGAGCAGGCGGCCGAGCCCTTCGGTCGCCCCGGCCAGCCTGACCCGCAACGCCTCGTCCGGCGTGATCAGCTCCCAGACGCCCGGGATGGCGCGGGAGATGAAGGCGGGCGCGAAGTTGAAGAAGGAGGCGGTGACCACCGCCGCGCCCGCCGCGCCGAGCGGTGCCGCCCGGCCGGCGAAGTAGCCGCGCCAGAACCCGCGCAAGCCCGCCCGCTCGTAGGCCGAACGGGCCTCGGGCCCGAAGTAGGTCACCGCGTGGATGGGCTCGAACAGGGTCCACATCGACCTAGCCGTCGACGCCGCGTCAGCCACCAGAGCCCCTCTTCCTCGCACGGGCGGGTCCAGGGCAGGATAACCCTTGTTAACCGGGCGGCGGGTTCAGGCCCGTATGCCGGGTAGAGCTGTGTTATGCGGACTGACCCGGCGGAAACTGGCCGGCAGCCCGGTGCCGACACCACTGGTGACACAGAGCCACGGGGAGACAAGCACAGCTTGTGGCGGCGCTGGCGCGCCTGGCTACCTTTCATGGTCAAGCCGCTGCGCCACGGCATCCTCATCTTCATCGTGCTGCTGATCGTCGAGTACCTGGTGGTCCCCGAACTGGTCGGGGCGAGCAAGGACCTGTACCTGCTCGGCCGGGTGGACGCGTTCTGGCTGGCCGCGGGCGTGATCCTCGAAGCCTTGTCGTTGTTCTGCTACGGCCTGCTGACCCAGGCCATGCTCCCGCCGGGCGCGCACAACCCCGGCCTGTCCCGGCTGTTCCGCATCGACCTGGCTGCGGCGGCGGTGGCGCACGTCATACCGGCCGGCACGCTGGGCAGCGCCGCGGTCGGCTACAACCTGTTCACCGCCGAGGGGATCAAGGGCCACGACGCCGCGGTGATGATGGCGGCCAAGGGCCTGGGCTCCACCGTGGTGCTCAACGTGCTGCTGTGGGTATCCCTGGTCCTCTCCGTCCCGCTGGCCGGGTTCCACACGATCTACGTGACGGTCGCCGTCACCAGCGCCGTGCTCATGTTCGCGGTCGGCGCGCTGGCCTTCGGCTTCATCCGGGGGGCGGGGCGCGCCTCCCGCATCCTGCACTTCGTCGGCGACCGGATACCCGGCCTATCCGGCGACCGCCTGGAGCGGGCCCTGCTCGACGCCGCGTCTTCCCTGTCCGCGATCGCTCGCGACCGGCGCACCCTGGTCATGTCGCTGACCTGGGCCACGCTCAACTGGCTGCTCGACGCCGCGTCGCTGTGGTGCTTCGTGGCGGCGTTCGGCCGGTTCGTCAACCCGGTCGAGCTCTTCGCCGCCTACGGAATCGCCAACGTGGCCGGCGCGCTGCCGCTGACCCCGGCCGGGCTGGGCGTCGTGGACTCGCTCGCGCCGCTGCTGCTGGTCAGCTTCGGCGTCACCCGGAGCGTGGCGACGCTGGGCGTGCTCGGCTGGCGGCTGGTCAACTTCTGGCTGCCGATCCCCGCCGGCGCCATCGCCTACGTGTCCCTCAAGCTGCCCCGCGGCGCCGGCCTGCGGGCCTGGCGCACGGCCGTGTCGGCCTTCATGGCGAGGCCCGGCCAGGTCGGCGAGGACGAGCCGCCCGGCTAGTTGCAGCTGAGCTTGGGATCGCCGCCGAAGTAGTTGACCGGGCCGAACAAGATCGTCACCAGGATCGTGCCCACGCCCGAGCAATTCGCCGAAGAGGACGAGTAGTAGCTCCGCTGCCCGGCGGCGAGCGCGCCGATGGCTAGCCAGATGACCAGGACAATCCAGAACACGCGCATGCCCACCTCCAGATCGTGCGGGAGGGCATGGCCCACGCCACATCTCAGTGATACCAGGCCGCGGCGTCCGGCGGTAGGCGCCGGCCGGGGACGAGATTTCCTAAAATTCGGCCATATCCACCCATCCGATCCGGCGTCTGCTTCGAAGGTGACATATGGACCCGAACGACCCGGCCGCGTCCAGGTTCACGTCCGCGACCACGGATAGGAGGGGAGAGCGGGACCTCGACGACCTGCTCGTCCACGTGGCGCGGGGTGACTCGGAGGCGTTCGAAGCGGTGTACGACCGGCTGGCCGGCCCGGTGTACGGCGTGATCCGCAGGGTCCTTCGCGATCCGTCCCAGTCCGAGGAGGTGGCCCAGGAGGTCCTCCTCGAGGTGTGGCGGACCGCCGCCCGGTTCGACCCGGCAGTCGGTGGCGCGGCGACGTGGGTCATGACCATCGCCCACCGCCGCGCCATCGACCGGGTCCGTTCGGCCACGGCGGCGGCCGGCCGCGAACACAAGACAGCCGATGTCCAGACCCCACATGACGAGGTCGCTGAGGCGGTGGAAGCGAGCCTGGACCGGGAGCGGGTGCGACGCTGCCTGGAAGGGCTCACCGACGTGCAGCGCGAGTCCATCACCCTGGCCTACTACGGCGGGTACAGCTACCGCCAGGTGGCCGAGCTGCTCAAGGTCACCCTGGGCGCGATCAAGACCAGGGTCCGCGACGGGCTCATCCGGATGCGCGACTGCCTGGGGGTGAGCTGACATGCGGCTCCTCCGGCACGACCTGCACCCGCTGTCCGGCGCCTACGCGCTGGACGCGCTGGAGCCAGGGGCCGAGCGCGACCGGTTCACCCGTCACCTGAGCCGCTGCCAGTCGTGTGCCATCGAGGTACGCGGCTTCCGCGAGGTGGCCACCGCGATGGCCTTCGCCGCCGTGGCCGAGGCGCCGGCCGGGCTGCGCGACCGAGTGCTCACCGCCGCGGCCCGCACCCGCCAGCTGCCGCCCGAGGTCACCACCCATGCGCGGCCGCGCCCCGGCAGATCGTGGCGGCCGTGGGTGCCCTGGCTGTCCGGTGTCGTCGCGGCCGCCTCGATCGTGGTGGCCGTGCTCTTCGGCTTCGCGCAGGCGCACACCCAGGACGAGCTCAACCAGGTCAGGGCCCAGAACAAGGCGATCTCGCTGCTGTTGTCATCGCCGCAGGTGACGCTGCTCAGCAAGTCGACGACCAAGGGCGGCGTGGCCACCGTGGTGCTGTCCGCGGCCCGGCATCAGCTGGCCGTGGTGACCAGCGGGCTGCCCGCGTTGCCGCCCGGCCGGGTCTACCAGCTGTGGCTGATCGGCAAGACGACCACCATCTCGGCGGGCCTGCTGCCCGCGGCCAAGGCCGGGCAGACCCCGCCGGTGCTGGCGTCCGGGGTGGTCAAGGGCGACACGCTCGGCCTGACCGTCGAGCCGGCCGGCGGCTCGGCCCAGCCCACCACCACGCCGATCCTCGCCCTGCCCCTGCCGGTGTAGACGCGAGAAACCCGGGACGGAGGTGTTCAGCCGGAGCATGTCGGCCAGCACCGTCCCGGTGAAGTTGGTGAATCCCTTGATGATTCCGGCGGGGATCCCGGCCGAGCCACCGCCGGGCGGTGTCCGCGATGGCCGCCCACGCGCTGTCCAGGACGAGCGCGATGACCGGGAACAGCGCGCCCAGGATGAGCATCTGCGCCGGCACCGGCAGGTGGCCGGGGCGCTGCTGGCGATCCCACGCTAGGGCGGCCGCGCCGGCCCGCGCCAGCTGTTTACGGCCGTGCCGGCGGTCACGCGTGCTCCCGGCCGGCGGCTACGCCTGCTCCCGGCGCGGCTCGCCGCCCGGCCGTGCCGGGCATCGGGCCGTCGTCACGCCCCGGTAGCATCCCAGCCATGACAGCTCCCGGCGGCTCGGTGCTGGTCCTCAACTCGGGCAGCTCGTCGGTGAAGTTCGCGCTGGTCGCCGCGGAAACCGGCGAGCGCGTGCTGGGCGGCCTGGCCGACCGGGTTGGCACCGCCGAGGCCGTGCTGCGAGTCGGGGGCCCCGCGGGCGACGCCACCGAACCCCTGCCCGACGGCAGCCGCCCGGCCGTCATCGCCCGCATCCTGGACCGCCTGGCCCCGGACGCGGATCTGATCGGCGCCGGCCACCGGGTGGTGCACGGGGGCGAGCGGTTCAGGGCCTCGGTCCTGGTCGACGACGACGTCATCGCCGCGATCCGGTCGTTCGCCCCGCTGGCGCCGTTGCAGAACCCGGCGGACCTGGCCGGCATCGAGGCGATCGGCGCCGCCCGTCCCGGGCTCCCGCAGGTGGCCGTGTTCGATACCGCCTTCCACCAGACGATGCCGCCCAGCGCTTTCCGCTACGCGGTGCCCGAGGAGTGGTACACCCGGCACGGGGTTCGGCGCTACGGGTTCCACGGGACCAGCCACCGTTACGTCAGCGAACGGGCGGCGGCCCTGCTCGGCCGGCCGCTGGCCGAACTGCGCCTGGTCACCGCCCACCTCGGGAACGGCTGCAGTGCCGCGGCGATAAGGGACGGCGTGTCCGTGGACACCACCATGGGGCTGACCCCGCTGGAAGGGCTGGTCATGGGAACCCGCTCGGGCGATATCGATCCCGGTGTGTTCGGCTACCTGGCCGAACGGACCGGGCTCAGTGCCGCCGAGCTGACCGGGACGCTAAATACCCGGAGCGGCCTGCTTGGGCTCTCCGGTGAGAGCAACGACATGCGGCTCGTGCAGCACGCGGCCGCGCGCGGGGACGAACGCGCCCGGCTCGCCCTCGACGTCTTCGTGCACCGGCTGGCCAAGGCGGTCGCCGGCCTGGTCACCAGCCTGGGCCGGCTGGACGCGCTGGTCTTCACCGGCGGCATCGGGGAGAACAGCGCGGTCGTCCGCGGCCTGGTCCTGCGTCGCCTCGGGTTCCTCGGCCTGGCCGAGGACCCGGAGGCCAACGCGGAACACGGCCGGTCCACGGGCGGCCGGATCAGCCGTCCCGGCCCGGTCCAGGCGCTCGTGGTGCCGACCGACGAGGAGCTCATGATCGCCCGCGACACCGTCCGCCTAATCGCCGCCCTTCCCGGCCGGCCGCCGCGCTCCTAGGGCCGGCCTTCCCGTCCGGCGCCCCCCGCTCCGAGGGCCCGCCTTCCCGTCCGGCGTACCGTCTGTTTGTGGTGCGTTATCGGGTTCTGATATCCGGCCGGGTCCAGGGCGTCTTCTTCCGCGACACCTGCCGGCGCCTAGCCGAGCAGCACGGCGTGGTCGGCTGGGTGCGCAACCTGCCCGACGGCCGGGTCGAAGCGGTCTTCGAGGGCCCGGCCGAGGACGTCCGCCGCCTGGTCGACTGGGCGCACACCGGCCCCCGCCTGGCCGCCGTCGGCAACGTAGCCATCCACCCCGAACCCCCCGAAGGCCTCTCCACCTTCCACATCAAGTAACACCGCCCCCCTCCCCACCCCCTCCGCCCACAGCCCACCCCACCGCACTACAGCATCATCAGCATCTTTCTCACCAGCGCCCCCCAGAGACAGCCTCTACTTACCATCGCTGCTTAACCTGTTGTCGCGATGAGGCAGCATGCGGTCGTCAGAGTGAACTACCGTCACTCCGGTACCACCCGCACCAGATCATAAGGCGTGAATGTCCCATTCATGCAGCTAGAACGACATGGCTGGGACATTCACGTCGTATCCGCGAAGCCGGCCTTGGTCGCCAGGCGGGAATCGCAGATCACAGTAATATTCTGCGTACGCAAGAGCACCAGGGGCCGCGGCGGGGCAAGCAGCCATCCGATAACGATCACCAACAAAGACAGCATCTCGTCATTGACGACGACGATGGCGCATCGCGCGTAGTCGGGCCTTCGTGCTGAATCCGGCGTACTCGGCCCCACGGGCCCCAATCACCCGGCATGCCCACGAAGCCAGCCCCAACCCCAACGGTCAGCCCAGCCCCAACCCCAACCGGGTCCCGCGCACCAGCAGTCGTGGCCGGTCGGCGTCCGCGTCTCGGTCCGCATCCTCGCGATCGACCCCGAGAAGCCACGGTTCAGCCTGGCCCCGGCCTGACGGGCAACCCGAGGAGCTGCTCCGGGGAAAACGGACTCCCCCGGAGCAGCGTCCATTACTCCAAGCGCGGCCAGCGCCGGATGGTGAGGATGGTGATGGTGAACTGCGTAGTCCCCGCCGCCTCAGCTCCAGCGGACCCCGAGGGAGAGTTCGGCCGACAGGTTCGCCTGCACCGACGCCACGGCCCGGAACGCCTCCCGCAGGTAGGACCGGGCCAGCGGGTTCAGCGTCTTGGGGGCGATGAAGTCATCCGGGGGCTCGCCGCGCCGCAACTGCTCGATCTGGTGGTCGAGGCGGAGCGAGGAGATGAAGCCGAACGCCTCCGCCAGCGTCTGCGCCTCCGCGCTCTCCATGGTTCCGGCCGCCTCGGCCGCCCGCAGCCGCTCCAGCGTCGAGGCGCTGGCCAGCCCGGCCGCCATCCCCGCCCAGCGGGCCAGGTCGACGATCGGGATCAGCCCGCCGTGCTTGAGGTCGAGCTGCCCGTGGCGCTCGCCGGAATGCTCAACCACGAAGTCGCGCAGGAACCCGGTCGGCGGCCGGAACGACAGCGCGAACCGGGCCAGCATCCGCAGCAGGCCGGCCTGATCCGGGTACGGCCGCGCCTCCCATAGCCCGCCGCCGCCAGTGCCGCCGCCCGTGCCGGCCGAACTCCACACCGGGCGGCTGTCGGCGAGCACCGACACCAGGATCAGCGCCTTCTCCTGGGTAGGGTCATCGGACAGGCTCCGCGCGGCCCGGTGCCATGAGGCCAGCGAGCGGGCGAAGATCGGGTTGGCCGCGCTGGCCCCGTGCGCGTCGGGTGACACCCCGCACGCCCGCAGGCCCGCGTCCACCGCCCGGCTCACCCGCCCCACGTCGCCGGCCGCCTCAGCGCTGTGCCCATTCCCGGCATCCTCCCAGGCCAGCGCGCTGTCTACGTCGGAGGACGGGACCGCCTCCCGCCGGGCCAGGCTGCCGAGTGCGAACCAGGTGAACGGCACCGGCGGCGGGTCGGCGTCCCGGACGGCCAGCTCGGCCAGCCGCCGGGTCAGCGCGTCCAGCACGACCGAACGAACCGCGGTCAGATGCTCGGCCGTCACCCGGGTGTCGTGCAGCGCGATGATCGCCGGGTTCAGCCCGGCCACCGCGGCGGCCAGCTCGGCCGGGCTGTCCGCCAGGGCGATGGCGCGCCGCAGCAGGAGCGGCTTGCGTCCCTCGGCGGCGACCAGGTCGCCGTCGTCGACCACGCCCAGGACCTGGCCGGCCGGCGACAGCACCGGAATGTGATGCACGTTGCGCTCGAGCATGTCGAGCAGGACGTCGGCGCCGAGCGCCGGCGGTCACGGTGTAGGCGGGCGCGGTCATGATCGCCGAGACCGGCTCGTCCGGGCTGAGGCCGACGGCAATCACCCGTCTGCGCAGGTCACGGTCCGTCACGATGCCGAACGAGTCGGCGAGGGGCACCAGCACCGCGCTCGCGCCCTGGTCGGTCATTCGCCTGGCCGCCTCACGGATCGGCTCGTCGGGCCGGCACAGCAGCGGCGGCGTCCGGATCAGCGTGGCCACCCGGACCTGAACCTGGGCCGCGGGTGCCACCGGAACCTCCCGGGCCACGATCGACCGGGCCACGAACCGGAGCACGTCCGGGCGGGCGAGCAGCGGCCGGATGACGTCCGCCGGGATGCGGTAGCAGACCGTGTCCTCGGCGGCCCGGGCTTCGAAACCGGTCGGCAGCCCGGAGATCATCGACGCGTGCCCGAACAGCTCGCCCGCGCCGAGCAGGTCCAGGACCCGCCCGTCGTGGATGACCTCGACCGAGCCGCTGCGCACCATCCATACGTGCTCGACCGGCCCGGCGCCCTGCGCGAAGATCACCTTGCCCCGCGAGCTGACCTCGGTCTCGGTCACCGCGGCGATGCGGGCCAGCTCGCCGGCGTCCACCGCGTCGAACGGCGGGTGTGCCCCGAGGAAGCCGGCGACGTCCTGCACCGAGGTCAGGCTCCAGCGGGCTCGTCGCCGACGGCGGCCACAGTGGCCATCGGCCCGGCCTGGTGCTCGGCCAGCACCGCCGCCGGGCGACCGCGCAGCTTGGCCCAGTAGTAGACGACGCCGATAAGGCCGAGCAGGCCGGTGAAGGTGAACGCGCCCCACTGGAAGTACCAGTGGTCGGCGCCATAGACTGCCGGGCGCGGCCAGGCCAGGTTGACCATGACGAGGATCTGGAAGATCACGGCCAGCACGTTCACCACCAGGCCCCAGCGACCCAGGTTGAAGTACGGGCCATGCTCGGGGGTCGGCCACGTCCCGCGCAGCCGGGCGATCAGCAGCGGCCCGGTCACGCACAGGTACGCGATGTAGAACATGATGATCGCGACCGAGGTCAGCACGAAGAACGCGCGCTGGTTGCCCACGTTCAGCACCAGCAGCAAGATCGTGATGACGCCGATCACGATGGAGGGGATCAGCGGTGTCTTGGACTTGCCGTGCACCTTGGCGATGGCCGAGGCATACGGCAGCCGGTTGTCCCGGCCCATGGTGAAGATCATCCGGATCCCGCCGGCGTGCACGGCCAGGCTGCACACGGTGATCGCGATCAGCGAGATGACCAGGAACACGTCGCCGGTCGCGGTGCCGAGCGTCGCCTTGACCAGGTAGGGGAGCCCGGAGGTGCCGAGCTGCGAGGCATGGATGTTCGGCACCGACATCTCACCGAACAAGATGACCAGGAACCCCGCCAGCCCGGCCGCGGCCAGCGCGCGCAGGATCGCGGGCGGGGCGTTCTTCCGCGGGTCGAGGGTCTCCTCGGCCAGCGAACCGGCCGTGTCGAACCCGTACATGACGTACGCGCTCATCAGCCCGGCTACCAGGAACGCGCCGAAGTACCCGAACGGGTAGCCCTTCCCGAGGCCGAACGTGTCGAAGATGACGCCGGGCCCGCGGCGGATGTGCGCGGCCAGCAGGATGATCAGCAGCGTGACGCCGACCAGCTCGGCGAAGACGCCGAAGTTGTTGATCCGGGCCATGGTCTTGACGCCGACCATGTTGATCACGGTGGTGAAGACCACCAGGGCCGCCGCGAGCAGCAGCGCGTTCTTGGCGCCGCCCGGCGTGGCCACCGAGCCGATATCCGCCGAGCTGCCGATGATCTCGAACCCCGACCAGATCTGCGGTGCGACCACCTGGTAGGCCACGGCCACCGCGGCCAGCGTGACCACCGAGCCCACGGTCAGGATCCAGCCGCCGAAAAAGGAGGTGAACGGCTTGGCGATCTGCTTGGACCACTGGTAGACCGAGCCGGCCAGCGGGTACTGCCCGGCCAGCTCGGCGAAGCAGAGCGCGACCAGGAACTGGCCGACGAACACCGCGGGCCAGGTCCAGATCATCGCCGGGCCGCCCGACAGGTAGCCGAAGAAGAACAGCTCGAACACCCCGGTCATGATCGAGATGTAGCTGAACCCCGCGGCGAACGAGGAGAACAGCCCGAGCGAGCGGTCCAGCTCCTGCTTGTAGCCGAACTTGGCTAGTTCGTCGGTGTCCGTGCTCGGCATCGCCATAGCTCGTCTCCCTCCGGCCGGTTGAGATCATTGTGGACCGAACATCCCCCCAGGTGAAGGGGCCAGGAAGCTGTCCCGCATCGTGGTCACGCCGGCCCGGTTGGCGGGTTCCGCCGGTCGTTTCGTATACATAGATCAATGGGTGAGCAGCGTCGGCCGTCTCCGCGCGCAGCCAGCCGGGCTTTCGACCTGCTCAGCCTCGGCAGCTTCGTGCTCCTCGGGATGCCCGACGGCATGCTCGGCACCGCCTGGCCGTCCATGCGCGCCACCTTCGGGGCGTCGGTTGGTGTCCTCGGCCTGATCCTGCTCGTCACCACGGCCGGGTCCGTCATCGTCACCGCGTTCGTCGGCCCGCTGATCCGCCGCCTAGGCGTGCCCACCCTGCTCGCGGTGGCCGGAGTGCTCGCCGCGCTGGGGTACACCGGGTACGCCGTGGCTCCCGGGCTGTGGCTGGTGCTCGGCGTATCCGTCCTGCTCGGCGCCTCGGCCGGCATGATGGACGGAGGGCTCAACACCGCGGTCGCCCTGACCGGCCGCCAGCGGCTCCTCAACCTCCTGCACGGCGCCTACGGCGTCGGCACCGCGATAGGGCCGCTGCTCGTCACCGCCGCCATCCTGACCGGGTCGTGGCGGCCCGCCTACCTGACCCTGGTCTGCCTCGACCTGGTCATGGCCGTACTGTGGCTGCGCCAGCGTCAGCGCGAGCGCCGGCCCGACCGGGCGCGAGCCGGGGCCGCGGCACCGGTCCCGGCCATCGTGACGGAGTCGCACCCGGCCGTCCGGTGGTCGCCGCGCCGGTACCGCGGAGTGGTAGTCGCGGGCATGAGCGTCTTCTTCGTCTACACCGGCCTGGAAGTCGGCGCCGGGCAGTGGATGGCGAGCTTCTGCCGCGGGCCGCTGCACATGTCGCCGGGGGCGACCGGCCTGGCTGCGTTCGGCTACTGGGGCGCGCTGACCGCCGTCCGGGTCGGCCTGGCCCTGCTGCCCCGCCCGGTCCCGCCGCAGGCCGTGGTCCGCTGGGGCAGCGGCATCGCGGTGCTCGCCGCGGCCGCGATCTGGTGGCGTCCGTCCACCGCCGCGGCCGTGATCGGCTTCGTCGTCCTCGGCGGCGCGCTGGCCGGCGTCTTCCCGGCCCTGATCGCGCTCACCCCGGTCCGTCTCGGCGACCAGCGGGCGCACGACGTCATCTCCTGGCAGGTCGGCGCGGCCGCCGCCGGGGGAGCGGGCCTGTCCGCGGCCATCGGCCTGCTTATCGGCCGCACCAGCCTGGCTGTCCTCGGCCCCGCGATCACCGTCCTCGCCGTGATCGTCGTCATCACCGAACTGATCCTGAACCGCCTGGCCCCGGTCCGGCCACCCGGTCCCAACACTTCGGCTCGCCGTCCGTAGTAGCCGGTATGAACAACTACACGCTGATGATGGTGAAGATGCGCGCCGAAGAGCTGATGCGAGAAGCTAGGCAGGCCGGCGGGCCGCCGGGGCTCGCCGCGCCGCGCGAACACGGCAGACGGTGCCCGCGGTGGCGCGCGGACTGGTGATCCGGCCGATGCAGTGGCTGGCCATGGCGGCCGCCCGGATGCGGCCGACGGCAACGGGGCGGTGATCTGGACGCGATGAACGAGAACGAGCCTGCCGGCGACGGCGTGGTGGTAAGCAATCAGCCGGTCGCGGATTTCAGCCATCTCACGGAGCCGGAACAGCTGACCGCGATCAGCCGGATCGAGGGCGTGGCGCTGGTCATCGTGCTGAAGTTACTGGCGGGGCGGACGCGCGGCGTCCACCTCGGATAACCCGCGCGCCCATTCATGAAACGCGCCGCCGTGGACGGGGCTAGGTGTGCGCGAGGCAGGTTTCCGAGGCCCGGCGGAGGAAGGTTCCGGCGCGCCGGAACGTGTCGCCGACGGGCTGGGCCGCCAGCCAGGCCTGGTACTCCCGGTACCGGGTCATCTCCCACTCCTGGCCGCGGGCCGGGAGCGAGTCCAGCCCGGGCTCGGGCAATGACCGCCAGGTCCAGGCCGCGATGGCGCCGCGTCCCGGCTGGATGAAGTCGGCGTGATCCAGGTAGTAGCCCATCTGGTTCCGCACGAACCGCAGGCCGCCGAACGTCCCCTCGATCGCCCGCCGCTCCGCGGCCTCGTGCCTCGCCAGGACGCCGTTGTAGGCGTCCGGGTGGTAGCGCACGAGGGTAGCGTCGACCATGGTGGCCCACCAGACGGCCTCGCTGATCACCGCGAACGCGTGCGGCCCGTCCCAGCCCCTGGCGCGCAGCAGCCGGTCGATCGTCTCCCGCATGGCGGTGATCGTCCAGCCGAGCGCGCCCCCCTCGGCCGGAGGATCGCTGGCGTTCAGCCGGTTCCACGCGACCCGGCAGCGGGCGGAGCAGAAGCGCGCGTGCTCACGGCGCGGGGCAAACACAGCGCCGCACTGCTCGCAATTCCTGCTGTCGGTCACCATCCTCATGTTACGCGTAACGAGCCCCCGACCTGCGCGTCGGACCCCGTAAGCTGGATGAACACTTGATGACCAGAGGGTGACTTCCGCAGGTCTGATGCGTTGCCGCCGCTGCCGCCCGGCGGAACCGCCCTGCTACTGGTGGCAACTCGTCCATGCTCGCCGCCACGCTGGAATACTCGACGCCACCGGCCGAGTCCTGGTCAGTCTCCCCGGCCCGGCCCGGTGACCGCGACCTCGTGCCACTGGCCGCCGTGGGACCACACGCCGTTGCCCTTGGCCTGGCCGGGCGCGGTGTCCGCGGTCGTGGTGTAGAGCGGGTGCCCGTCGTACGTGGCCTGCAGCGAGCCGTCGGACCGCGCGATCGCGCCGATGGTGCCGGTTACGCCGGCCTGCCAGGCCGCGGGTCCGGTCACCGGCGGCCAGTTCCGGGCGCAGGCCGCCTGGCAGGCGGACCACCTGGCGGTGTCCGGGCCGAACCAGTACAGCGTGTAGCCCTCGGCGTCGGTCAGCACGGTGACGCCGTTGACCATCCGGGTGTCCAGGACGGTCGCGGCGGTCGCCGGGCCGGGCGCGGGCGGACTTGTCAGGTACAGCGCCCAGCCGGTGCCAGCCGTGGCCGCGAGCGCCAGTGCGGCCGCTGCGAGCAGCCAGCGCCGCCGTCGCCGCGCTTGTATCGTGCGGCGGATCAGCCGCCCCGGCACCGCGTCCCCCGCCGGGCCGAACTCGCCGTCCGCGTCCTCGCCGTCCGCGTCCTCGCCGTCCGCGTCCTCGCCGTCCGCGTCCTCGCCGTCCGCGTCCTCTCGTCCGCACGGGCGTCGTCGTCGGGGGAGGCCAGCGCGGCGGCCCGGACCGGCGGGCGGCGCAGCAGGGCGGGCAGCGCCGCCAGCCCGGCCAGTTCGGCCCGGCAGTCAGCGCACGCGGCCAGGTGCCGTACCACCGCCGCGCGGTCGGCCGGAGCGATCGCGCCGGTCAGGTACACACCCAGCTGCGATCGGATTCCGGCACACGCTCCTGCATCATCCATCTGATCGCCCCGCCCAGCCGTCTCGGCAGGCGTCTCGCCCTACCAGGTATAACGGCTGCGCCCGGCCGCGAGTTCACGCACTGTCGCGGGTTGGCTCCGCGGCCGGGGCGGGCGTGGCTACCATGCGGGGACGCGACCGCCCCCGCAGTGGTCGCGGCCATCCCCGAGCTCAACACGGATTCCACGCCGAGACGGTTCACCGGCGACACCGGGGCAAGCTGGCCGCGGCGCAGAACGCCATCGCCTCGGACGGGCAGACCGCCGAGCAGGTCCTCGGCCCCAGCTGACTCGCCAGCCCCCAGGAACCCCCCTGGGCGCGAGTCGGCGCCCAGATCATACGGCGTGGATGTCCCAGCCATGTCGCTCTAGCTGCATGAATGTGGCATTCACGTCCAAAAGGACCCGGCGCGGGCGGTGCCGCCGCACTGGCCTCAGCCCGCTCGAGCCGGCTTCCCCGCGACCATCGGTGACGGCTAATGTGCCGGTCATGAACTCTGACCAGGACCACGATCTGCTCCCGCTCTTTCCCGAGCACAGCTCGGTCCGCCCGGACGGGGAACTGGCCATCGGCGGCGTCGGCGTCCGCGACCTAGCCGAACGATTCGGCACGCCCGTCTACGTCGTGGACGAGGCCGGGCTGCGGAACCAGGCGAGCCGCTTCTCCGGCGGCCTCGCCGCCCGCCACCCGGACTCCGAGGTGGTGTTCGCCTCCAAGTCCCTGCCCTGCCTGGCCGTATACAAGCTGTTCGCCGCCGCGGGGCTGAGCATCGACGTGGCCGGGGCGGGCGAGCTCGTCATGGCCCTGGCCGCCGGGGTCTCGCCGGAGCGGATATACCTGCACGGCAACGCCAAGACCACCGCCGAGCTGAGCATGGCCCACCAGGCAGGCGTCGCCACCGTGGTGGTGGACAACTTCGACGACATCGACCGGCTGGAGCAGCTGGCCACCCGCCCGCAGCGGGTGCTGATCCGGATCATCCCCGGGGTCGCGCCGGAGACCCATGAGTCGCAGTCCACCGGCGGCGCCGACTCCAAGTTCGGGCTGCCCCTCGACCAGGCCCGCCAGGCGATCGGCCGCATCAAGAACAGCGACAAGCTCCGCCTCGACGGACTGCACCTGCACATCGGATCGCAGATCCTGGACACCGAGCCGTTCGCCCGGGCCGTCGAGGCGGTCTCCGTGCTCGGCAAATTCCCCGTCTACGACGTCGGTGGCGGCCTCGGCGTCCGGTACACCCTCAAGGACGAGGCGCCCACCGTCGAGCAGTACCTGGACACCATCGCCGGAGCGGCACGCGCCTACCTGCCGGCCGGTGCCAAGCTGGTGATCGAGCCCGGCCGGTCGCTGGTGGCCAGCTCGTGCGTCACCCTGTACCGGGTGACCACGGTCAAGCACACCGGCCGCACGTTCGTCGCGGTCGATGGCGGCATGGCCGACAACCTCGACGCGGCGCTCACGGGCCAGGGCTTCGAGGCGGCCATCGCCACCAGGATCACGGCCGAACCGGACGAGACCGTGCAGCTCGTCGGCCGCCAGTGCGAGTCCGGCGACCTGCTCGTAGGCGGCCTGCCGCTGCCCGCGCCCCGGGTCGGCGACCTGATCGCGATGCCGGTGACCGGGGCGTACACCTACACGCTGGCGAACAACTACAACGGTGCCCTGAGACCGCCGATCGTGTTCGTCCGTGACGGGCAGGCCAGGCTAGCGGCCGAACGGGAAACCCACGAGCACGTACTCGCCCTGCACCGCCCCGCCCTCACCTGGACCTAGGCGGGCAGGAACACGCACTTGGTGGCCAGGTAGGTCTGCAGCCCCTCCGGGCCGTACACGCTGCCCATCCCGCTGGCCTTGCGTCCGCCCCAGGGAGCGCCGATGTCCGGCACGTACAGGTTCACGCCGAACGTCCCTACCCGGGCCCGCCTGGCGATCCGCAGGCCCCGTTCCCGGTCATCGGTCCACACGCTGCCGGCTAGCCCGTAGCTGGAGTCGTTGGCTATCGCGATGGCCTCGGACTCGGACTCGTACGGGATCACCGCCACCACCGGGCCGTAGATCTCATCCCTGGCGATGGCCATCCCGGCGTCCGCGTCGGCGAACACGGTGGGCTCGTAGTAGTAGCCGCGTACCGGCGTGGCCGGACGGCGCCCGCCGGTCACGATCCGCGCACCCTCTATGACGCCGGCCGTGACCGAGGACTCCACCCGGACCCGCTGCCGCGGGCTCGCCAGCGGCCCCATCGTCGTCTCCTCGGCCATCGGGTCACCCACCACGAGCCGGGAGGCCTCGCAGGCCAGAGCCGAAACCGCCTCGTCGTACCGGCAGCGCGGGGCCAGCACCCGGGACATGGTGAAGCACGCCTGCCCGGCGTTGGCGAAGCACAGGCAGCCCAGCTCGGCCGCTGTCGCGCCCAGGTCGACGTCGTCGAGCACGATCGCGGCCGACTTGCCGCCGAGCTCGAGGCTCACCGGCTTGAGGGTCTCGCCGCAGATCGCGGCGATCCGCCGCCCGGACGGGGTCGGCCCGGCCACCGCCACGATGTCCACGCCCGGGTCCGCGGCGAGCATCTCGGCCACCTGGCCGGTGCCGGTGACCAGGTTGAAGACGCCCGGCGGGAAGTCCGCCGCCTCGAACGCCTCGGCCAGGATGTAGCCGGACAGCGAGGTCTCGGCCGCGGGCTTGAGCACGATCGTGCACCCCGCCGCCAGGGCCGGGGCCAGCTGGCAGAACGCCAGGATCAGCGGGTAACTCCAGGACGCGATCACGGCCGCCACGCCCACCGGCTCGCGCCGGACCATGGTGCACCCGGCGAAGCTGACCGCCTCGCGTATCTCCTCGGTGGACATGTCCCTGGCCAGGGCCGCGTAGTACCTGATGATCCCGCACGGGATCGTCACGTTGTTCCGCCGGGACAGCCCGATCGGCATGCCCATCTCCGCCGTCACCAGGCGGGCGGTGTCCTCGCCCCTGGCCTCGATGGCCGCCGCCAGCCGGTCCAGGGCCGCCGCCCGTTCAGCCGGGCTGAGCTGCGGCCACGGGCCGGCGTCGAAGGCCTTCCTGGCCGCGGTCACCGCGACCTCGACGTCCGCTCCGACCATTGAGGGGACCGCGCCCGCGACCTCCTCGGTGGCCGGATTCACGATCGTGATCACATCGGCCGAACCAGATCCGACCAGGCGGCCGCCCGCGTAGACGTCCCGGTACTCGAGCAACGCGGGCCCCTTCCGGAAAAGCCCCGGTCAACAACGAAAGTGCATGTTAATCTCTACGGCTGACACGTCGCTTGTCAAGTATCAGGCCGGTACCGACTCCGTCCTGTACCCGTCTTGTGACCAGTCCGGCCAGGTCAACAAGCCGTCTGAGCAAGCGTTTGTGGCCCGCCACAGGGACGTTCCCGCCCTGCGGGCGTACGATTTCGGACATGGCGGTACCCAACTGGTCGCCCGTGCTGCCCGGCGACCGGCCCGCAGACCACGACGAGGTCCCGGCCCGGCAGCTGGACCGGGAGAATGCGGCCCTGCGCGAGCTCGTCACCGTGTACCGGTACCTGTCCGGGCTGGCCCTGCAGGACGCCGACCTGGCCGGGGTGGTGCGGCTGATCTCCGACCGGACCTCCGCCACCGTCGCCGTCCTCACCCAGCTGATGGACGTGCTGACCGCGGCCGCGCCCGGCGTGAGCGCGGAGAAGGCCACCGCCGACGTCCGGGAGCACCTGATCCACCCGCGGCTCGGCCAGGTGCTGCGCGCGTCCCGGCTGAGCCAGCGCGCGCTCCGGCTGCCGAAGGTCGGCGGCATGCCGGCGATTATCGTCGCCCCGGTCATGGTCGGCGACGAGGTCCCGTCCTACCTGGTCACCATCGACCCGGCGGAGAACCTCTTCGGCGAGGACATGAGCCTGCTGGTGACCGAGCACGCCGCCACCATCTGCGGCGTCATCCTCG
Source organism: uncultured Actinomycetes bacterium (assembly GCA_963841585.1). Taxonomy (GTDB): domain Bacteria; phylum Actinomycetota; class Actinomycetes; order Streptosporangiales; family Streptosporangiaceae; genus Palsa-504. Next base: position 17,620 of record CAWJDK010000035.1, on the reverse strand, counting down.
GCCGCGAGCGGGTGGTGCCGCGGCCGCCGCGAGAAGGGTCCGCGACGACCTGGTCGAGGGCCTGCTGCTCGGCCGCGGCCGGGACAACGCCGACGCCAGCCGGTGGGCCGCGCACCTGGGCTACGACCCGGCCCGGGACCACAACGTGGTGGCGATCGCGTTCGAGCTGCCGCCCTCGCCGCCGGGTAACGGGGGAACGAGCCCCGCCGCGGTCCGCACCCCGGAGATGGCGCGGCGCAGCGGCAGCGGATCTGGGAGAGCATCGAGCACTTCGTCGCCACCCGGGCGCCCGAGGCGATCGTCTCGGCGCGCGAGTCCGAGGTCGTGGTGGTGACCACGACGCCGGAGGCGCCGAACGGGCCCGCCATGGACGCCCGCCAGCTGGCCGCCGCCTGCCTGGCCCGGCTGGCCGAGCTGTTCCCCGCGGCCAAGGTCGTCATCGGGATCGGCGGGACCTGCCGCGACCCGGGGGAGATCGCCCGCTCCTACGCGCAGGCGCAGCGCACCACCCAGACCCTGCAGCGGCTGGGACCCAACCCGCTCCGGCTCGGTCTCGGCGTTCAGCGACCTCGGCATCCTCCGGCTGCTGCTCCAGGTGCCCGACCTGGCCGAGCTGCGCTCCTTCGCCGCCGACGTGCTCGGCAAGCTCAGCATGCACGAGCACGAGCACAAGTCCGAGTACCTGACCACGCTGGCCTGCTACTTCCGGGAGAACAACAGCCCGCAGCGGGCCTCGCGCATCCTGCACGTGCACCCCAACACGGTGGCCTACCGGGTCAAGCGGATCGAGGAGATCACCGGGCTGCGGCTGGACAACTACTCCGACCGGCTCATCGCGCAGGTGGCGCTGGAGATCCTCGACTCGCTCGGGGACGAGCCGTGACCGCCCCCAGTCACTCCCCGGCGGCCCTGCTGACGGGGCGGCGCGTGCTGGTCTGCGACGGCGCGATGGGCACCATGCTGCACGCGGCCGGCGCCGCGCTCGACCGGTCGCTGCCCGAGCTCAACCTGTCCGACCCCGGGCTGGTCAGCACCATCCACGAGAGCTACCTGAGCGCCGGCGCGGACGTCATCCAGGCCAACACGTTCGGGGCCAACCGGCTCTGGCTCGGCGACCACGGCTTCGGCGACAAGGTGGCCGAGATCAACCGGGCCGGGGTCCGGATCGCCCGCGCGGCCCAGGACCGGTGCGAGCGGGACGTGCTGGTGGCCGGCTCGGTTTCGCCCGCCGTCACCGCTCTGCAGCGGCGCCGTATCGGTTCGGCCGAACGGACCGAGGTGATTCGCGAGCAGATCGAGGCGCTGCTGGCCCGGGGAGACGACCCAGGCGTCGACATCCTCATCCTGGAGACCTTCGGCTACCTCGACGAGCTGGTCGAGGCGGTCGCCGTGGCCAGCGAGCTGTCCGACGTGCCGATCGTCGCCCAGGCCACCTTCGCCGACGACGCGCACACCCTGGGCGGCGAGACCCCGCGCGAGGTCGCCACCGTGCTGTCCGGCCTGCCCGTGGCCATGCTCGGCACCAACTGCACCATCGGCCCGCAGCGGATGCTCACCGTGGCCGAGGACCTGGTCCGGTACGCGTCGGTGCCGGTCAGCGCGCAGCCGAACGCGGGCCAGCCGCGGCGCACCGGGCCGCGCAGCTTCGAGTTCAGCATCGGCGGCGACTACTTCGCCCGCTACTTCCGCCGGTTCGCCGAGGCCGGGGTGTCCCTGGTCGGCGGCTGCTGCGGCACCACCCCCGCGCACATCCGCGCCGCGGCCGGCGCGGTCACGGCGGTCCCCGCGCCGAGGACCCGGCGCAGCCACCCGGCCGGGACGGCCAGGAGCGAGTCGCATCCCGCCGCGCCGTTCGCCGGGACCCTGGCCGACCAGCTGGCCGGCGGTGCGTTCATCGTCGGCGCCGCGATCGCGTCCGGCGGGCGTCCCGCCGAGGCGGTGCAGGCCGCGGCGGTGCTGCAGGCCCAGGGCGCCGGGTTGTTCGCGGTTCAGCCGGCCCAGAGCGCCCGCACCCACTCCGACTCCCTGGACCTGGCGCTGCACCTGCAGCAGCAGGCCGGCGTGGAGACCATCGCCGCGCTGACCACCTGGGACAAGACCATCATGACCCTGCAGGCCGAACTCCTCGGCGCGCACGCCCTCGGCATCCGCAACGTGATCTGCACCACCGGCAGCCCGCCGGTGCTCGGCGACTACCCGGCCGTGGACGGCATCTGGGAGGTCGACTCGCTGGGCCTGATCGCTCTGCTGGCCGGGCTGAACGAGGGCCGCGATTCCAACGGGCTGGCGACGGCCACCCAGACCTCGTTCTGCATCGGCGCCCGGGTCAACCCCGGCGCCCGGGACCCGGAGGCCGAGATCGCCCGGGCCCGGGCCAAGGTCAGGGCGGGAGCGCACTTCCTGGTGAGCAGGCCGGTCTACGAGCTGGACTCGCTGCTCCGGATGGTGACCGCGCTAGAGGGCACCGAGTTGCCGCTGCTGCTCTCGGTCACCCCGCTGCGGAGCTTCGAGGAGGCGGACTACCTGGCCAACGAGGTCCCCGGGGTGACCATCCCGCCGGACACGCTGCGGGCCATGGAGCGGGCCGGCCGCGGCGCGGCCCGCGCCGTCGGCATCGACCTGGCCGCCTGCCTGCTGCACGAGGCCCGCAAGCTGGTCAGCGGCGTGATCGTCACCGCCGCCGACGACGACCCGGTCGGCCTGGCCCCGCTCCTGGCCGGCTAGTGCGACCCTTACATCCGCTCCAGCGCGCACCGCAGACCTTCACACCCGCCCCAGCGCGGGCAACAGAATGTCACACCAGACCCAATAGTCTCCAGTATCCCTCCTGTCACGCCGCCCGGATCAGGCCAATGTACTGAACCCCAGGTTTCATGGCGTTCGAACGCCATGAAAGCCCGGTGTCATGTCCTGCGCCCGGGCCGCTGGGCCCGGCCTCAGCTCAGCGCATCAGCTGGTCGATGTAGTCCGCGCCGATGCCGTTCTTCTCGTAGTGGTCGCGGACCAGCGCGATGTAGTCGAACACGTCGAAGGTGCCGTTCGGCTCGCCGTTCTCGTCCAGCCAGATCAGCGGCCCGGTGACGTTGAAGGTGACCCGCATCGGCTCGTCGCATTCGTAGGCGATCAGCGTGTGCGACTCGCCCGGCGCCTCGTAGACCCAGTCGCCCGCGGTGGCCACCCAGTCGTGCTCCAGGTAGCCCCACTTGCCGGAGATCGTGTAGGCGAACACCTGCTGCGGGTGGTAGTGCCGGTTCACCAGGCCGGCGCCCCGGCACATCAGCACGTCGCACCACCGGTTCTGGCTGGCGGAGATCCACAGCGGCCGGGTGCCGACGGTCTCGGACAGCGGGGCGTAGAAGCGGTCGTCCTCGGTGGGAGCGTTGGCGATGTACGCCTCGGGCAGCGCGCCGGGCCGGAACTTCTGCTCGATCGGCTTGAGCTCCCGCCAGAATTCGCTGTTCGTCATGGATCCTCCTCGGCATCAGCGTCCTCCGCACCACTGGCGACGGCAAGGCTCGCCACCCGCGATTGTCCCGTACGACATTCCCGCCCGCCCCATGTTGTGCTCCCGTCACGGGCCCGGATATCGCCGCTTGCCGCCGCTCGCCCGGCGCAGCAGGCTCGTACTTGTGTCAGGGCATACCGAGGTGCGAACCCAGGAAATATCCGTCCCGGAGCCGGACCTGACGCCGGAGGCGGTCATCGAGCGGGCCCGGGCGCTGATCCCGGCCGTCCGCGCCCAGCAGGACGAGGCGGAACGGCAGGGACACCACACGGCCGAGCTCGACCGGCAGTTCACCGAGGCCGGGTTCTACCGGATCCTGCAGCCGCGCCAGTTCGGCGGCTACGCGTTCGGCCTGCCCACCTTCTGGCGGGTGATGCTGGCCGTGTCCGCGGGCGACCCGGGCACCGGCTGGGCACTGACGCTCGGTGCCCACCACGTGCTCACGATCGGGGCGTGGTTTTCCGAGGCGGGCCAGCGTGACATCTTCGGTACGTCCGGCGAGTTCAAGGCCCCGCACCGGGCCCTGCCGTCCGGTACCGCCGAGCCGGCCGACGGCGGCTACGTGGTCAGCGGCACCTGGGACTACTGCTCCGGGAGCGGCCACGCCACCCACTTCATGTGCAACGCGATGGTGGCCGGGACGACCGACCGGATCACCGCGGTCCTGCCCATAGACCAGGTCACCGTCCTGGACGACTGGGGCGACGGGGCGACCCTGGGCATGAACTCCAGCGGGTCGAACAGCGTCCGCGTCGAGGAGGTGTTCGTGCCCGCGCACCGCACCGCGCCGGCCGACTGGACCCACGGCGAGACCATGGCCCCGGGCGCCGTCCTGCACGGCCCGCTGTACTGCGGCCGGATCTACGGCCTGTACCACGCCGGCCTGGTCATCCCGGTGATCGGCGCCGCGCGGGCCGCGCTGGACGAGTACGAGCAGATCATCACCACCAAGATGACCTACTTCCCGCCCCAGGTGCCCAGGTACACCCACCCGGATTACCAGCGGACCTACGGCCACGCGCTGGCGCTCACCGACGCGGCCGAGGCCGTCGTGCTGCAGGCCGGGGACCGCTACATGGAAATGGCCGAGCGCTGGGCCGCGACCGGGAAGCCGTTCACCCGCGAAGACGACGTCCGGCTGTTCACGATGATCCAGCAGGCCGGCCAGCTGGCCGCCCAGGCCGTGCAGGAGATCTTCGCCGCCTCGTCCTCCTCGGCGGCCAAGCGCGGCACGCGGCTGCAGCGGTACTACCGCGACGTGGCCATGTACCAGGGGCACATCGCCTCGCAGTACCTGACCACCGCGGGCGAGCTAGCCCGCGTCCACTTCGGCCTCCCGGACTCCCTGTTCTAGGAGTCGTGGATCATCAGGCCGCGGATGTTGCGGCCGTCGAGCATGTCGCGGTAGCCCTGGTTGATGTCGTCCAGGCGGTACCGGGTGGTGACCAGCTCGTCGAGCTTGAGCTGCCCGGCCCGGTACAGCTCGAGCAGCCGCGGGATCGTGTCGAACGGGTTGCCGCTGCCGAACAGCGCGCCCTGGATCCGCTTCTCGAACAGCGTGAGCTCGAACGACGGCAGCTGGATGGTCTTCTTGCCCGGGCCGGCCAGCCCGGTGAGCACGACCGTGCCGCGCTTGCGGACCGCGGCGAACGCCGACGCGACGACCTCCTCGGTCACCACGCCGACCGTGATCAGCGCCTGATCCGCGCCGACACCCCGGGTGAGCTCGGTGACGAGTTCCTGCGCGGCCGCCGCGTCGGCCGCGACGTGGGTGGCGCCGAACTCCATCGCGTGCTCCCGCTTGAACTCCAGCGGGTCGACCGCGATGACGTTGCGCGCGCCGGCGAACGCCGCGCCCTGGACCGCGTTGATGCCGACGCCGCCGATCCCGTAGATCACGGTCGTGTCGCCGGGCCGCACGCCGCCCGCGTTGACCGCGGTGCCCCAGCCGGTCGGCACCCCGCAGCCGGCCAGCGCCACCGTCTCCAGCGGCAGGTCGTCGTCGATCTTGATGCAGGAGTGCTCGGACACCACCGAGCGCTGGGAGAACGTGCCCAGCAGGCACATCTGGCCGAAGTCCTCGCCGTCGGCGTGGAACCGGAACGTCCCGTCCGGCAGGCAGTTGTCCACGAACAGCGCGCCGAGGTCGCACAGGTTGGTCATGCCCTGCGCGCAGAACCGGCAGTGCCCGCAGGTCGGCAGGAACGAGCAGACGATGTGGTCGCCCGGCTTGAGCCGGCTCACGCCGGCGCCGACCTCCTCGACCACCCCGGCTCCTTCGTGCCCGCCCACGATCGGATACCGCACCGGGATGTCGCCGGTACGCAGGTGGTCATCGGAGTGGCAAAGGCCGGCCGCCGCGAACCGGACGAGCACCTCGCCCTCCTTGGGCGGGTCGAGGTCCATCTCGATGATTTCCCAGTCCTTGCCCATGTCCCGGAGCACCGCTGCCCTGGTTTTCATGCTCTGTCTCCCGCTTGTGCGACGGCCCGCAGGTATCGCCGCCATCATCCGCCCCGTTCGGCCCCGGGGTCTATATCGCCGGCCCGAAGACTGCCGGCCGCACCTTTGGCCTCCCGGACCAGCGGCTCACTCCGCCCTGAGCAGCCGGGCCGGATGTGACCGCGCGGCCAGCAGCGCGGGGACGGCGGCGAGCAGGTTGGCGGCGGCGAGCGCCCCCGCCGCCAGCGCCGCTATCAGCACCGGTTCGACCACGGCGACGGGCACGACGCCGAAGTTCGTGGCGAACACCCGCCACAGCACCTTGCCCGCCGCGATGCCGACCGGTGCCCCGACCGCGATTCCGATCAGCGCCACGACCGTCGCCTGCCAGCAGACGACGGCGGCGACCTGGCGGCGGACGAACCCGAGCGCCTTGAGCAGCCCGGCCTCGACGCGCCTCCTGGCCGTGCTGACCAGCAGCAGGTGCAGCAGCGTCGCGGCGCCGAACACCGACAGGGCCACCGCGAACAGCAGCGGGAAGTTCACCGTGGCAGCACCACCGTCAGCCGGCCGCGGTCGGGGCGGCGCTCAGCTTGAGTTCCGAGCTGTGGTAGGCGGCGCGGTCGGCCAGCCCAGGACTGTACCTGGTGATGATCTGCCGGACCCGCAGCGCGGCCAGCGGGCCGAGCAGGTCGTAGCACCCGATGAACAGCTCCCGAGCCGAAGCCCGCGGCCAGGCCGACGGTAGCAGTTCCGCGGGCAGGTCCGGGTCGAGCGCGGGGAACGCCCGCCATTCGTCCATGACCCGGGTCCTGGCGATGAGCGCGTCGGTCGGCGGCACCCGCCCGGCCACCGCCGCGTCCCGCAATTGGCCGGCGAAGGCGATGAAGCACTCATACCGCTGGCGCAGCCCGTCCAGGTCCCAGGCCCGGGCCGGGATCTCGCCGTTGGCCGGCACCGAGGTCGCCCGGAACGCGGTGCCGGTGGCGATGTCGAGGTCCTTGAGGCACCCGATCACCTCGGCGGCGTGATCGCGCGGGGACACCCACAGGCCGTCGTACAGCGGCGCGAACCCGCGCCAGCGCAGCTGCTTGCGCAGCGCGTCGCGGGCCGCCCGGTTGTCCTCGGGGATGGAGAACGCGACCAGCGACCACATCCCGTCCCACGGCTGGCTGGCCGCGCCGAAGGAGAAGATCCGCCGCGCGCCGTCGTCCAGGATCGCCGCCGCCCGCGAGCTCAGCCGGGAGTAGGTGCGGCGGCCGGTCTTGGACGTGACCAGCAGCCCGTTGCGGGTCAGACGGCTCAGCGCGGCCCGGGCCGCCGAGTCGCTGACGCCGAACTCGGCCAGCAGCGCGACGATCGCCGCCGAGGGCAGCGGCTCGGTCCGCTGCCACCAGTAGTCACCGAGCAGGGTCAGCAGCAGCCGCGGCGGCCGCTGCGCGGCGGCGCCGGGCGATGTCCACGGCTCGGGCGGCGCGGAAGCCGCCAGCTCAGCCGGCATGGTGCTGCTCACCAGATGAGAATAACTTCGGCGGGTCCGTGCCGAGGAACCGGAAGCAGTTGTGCCACGTGATGTCCTCGAGTTCATCCGCACCCAGCCCCATCGACCGCAGCGTCCGCCCGCACGGCTCCTCCCGCGGCATCGCCGGGAAGTCCGACCCCACCAGCAGCCGGTCCGCCCCCAGCATGTCGATGAGGTACCTGATGGCGCGCCGGTCGAACACCAGCGAGTCGTACCAGAACCGGCGGGCCAGCTCGGCCGGACCGGCCGGGGCCGCCCAGGGCTCAGCCTCAGGCCCGCGCTCGCCGGGCGGCTCCTCGTTCCAGGTCCGGCCCCAGAACCACTGGGCCCGGGTCAGCTGAAGCGGGAACCCGCCCGCGGCGTGGCTGAACGCCAGCCGCAGCGACGGATACTTCTCCGCCACCCCGCCGGTGATGATGGCGGCCGCGGCCAGCGATCCCTCGATCCCGACCCCGAATGTGGCGACAGCCGGGCCAGGCAACCGGTCAGAAGGAGCGGGCATCGCGTGCACGAAGACCGCCATCCCGAGCCGTTCGGCCTCCGCGAAGAACCCGAGGAACCGGGGGTCACCCAGCGACACCCCGCCCACGTTGGACGCGATCTCCACCCCGGCCAGCCCGAGGCCGGCCACCTCGGAAAGATCAGCAGCGGCCAGGTCGGGATCCTGCAGCGGCACCGTGCCCAGGCCGTAGAACCGCCCGGGGAAAGCCGCGCACAACGAAGCGATGTACTCGCTGACCCACCGGGCCAGGTCCCGCCCGCAGCCCGCGGGCAACGCGTAGTTCAGCAGCGGCGGGAACGGGGAGACGACCTCCGCGTCCACCCCGCTGGCCGCGCTGGCGGCCAGCCGCTGCTCGGCGTCGAACCACACCGTCCGCGCCGTGAAGCGGACCCGGCCCGACACGAGCAGCCGCGCATCCTCCCCGGGCACCGGCGACACCGAAGGCCACGACGCCGGGTCACAGCCGGAAGGGGCCGAAGGAAACGACCCCGGCATCACGTGCGCGTGCGCGTCGATCAGCATCTAAGTTCCCGGCATGATCGCGACGTGGACCGCGTCCTCGCCCGGCACCTCGCCGGCCAGCGTCTCGATGGCCCGCGGCACGTCCTCCAGGCCGAACGTATGCGTATGCATCCGCTCCAGCGGGAACCGGCCCGCCTCGATCAGCCGGATCGCCTCGGCGTAGGCGCGGGAGTCCACGCTGAACGCGCCCATGACGGTCAGCGACTTGTTGATGAGCAGGTCGGTGGGCAGCTCGACCGGGCGGCCGCCCTTCAGCCCGGCGAGCACCACCCGGCCGCCCCACCGGACGGCGTGGATCGCGTCCAGCACGGGCTGCGAGGCCATCGGCGTCAGCTCGAGCACCACGTCGGCCCCGGCCCCGCCGGTGATATCGAGGACCCGTGACACGGTGTCCTCGGCCTCCACGTCGATCGTGTGATCCGCGCCGAACTCCCGCGCCAGCGCCAGCTTGCCGGCATCGCGCCCAAGCCCGGTCACGATAATCGTCCCGGCTCCCGCGGTCCGGGCGGCCAGCACGGCGGCGAGGCCCCGCTGCCCGGCGCCGAGCACCAGGACGGTGTCCCCGAGCCCCGCCCCGCCCAGGTGCACGGCCCAGCGCACGCCGGCCCCCAGCGGGTTGAACATCACCGCGACCTCAGCCGGGATGTCGGCGCGCACCTTGTGCAGGATCGCGTTGGGGTGCAGGTGGATGTACTCCGAGAAGCCGCCCCACGGGCCGAGCCCGCGCTCAGCAGGATTGGAGCCCCCGTGACTCCCGATCCGGTGACGGCACGACATGTACCGCCCGGCCAGGCACAGGTCGCAGGACCGGCACGGGATGAGGATCTCCACCGCCACCCGGTCACCGGGCCGGACCCCCCAGCGGGCGGCCGCGGAGTCGCTGACCTCCTCGATGATCCCGAGCGGCTCGTGCCCGGGCACCATCGGCAGCCACTGGCTGCTCAGGTTCCCGCGGTACTGCTCCACGTCGCTGCCGCAGATCCCGCACGCCTCGACCCGCAGCAGCCCGCCGTCGTCCGGCCCGATCACCGGCCGGGGAAACTCCCGCATCTCCAGCTGCCGCGGCCCGGTCTGCACCACCGCGCGAATCACGTCACCCATCACTAGCCTCCGAGGAGACGTCCAGCGGAATCAGCGGCACCGGCCCGGCCGCCGCGTCCGCGTCCGGCGTGTACGCCCAGTACTTGGCCCGGGCGCCGCCGTCCACGACGAAATCGCACCCGGTGATCAGGCGGGCGTAGTCCGACGACAGCCAGGCGATGCAGTGCCCGATGTCGGTGGGGGTGGCCGGCTCGCCCATCGGGATGTTCCCGCGCACGTCGTACGTGCCGGTCGGCCGCCACCACGGCGGCCGCTCCCCGGCATCGCGGGCGGACGGCGGCCGCAGCTCGGTGCGGCCCTCCGCGCGCCACCGGGCCAGCAGCTCCGGGTTGTCCGGCCGCGGCGCGGTCGGGGTGAAGCTGTTGACCCGGATCCCGTACGGCGCCAGGTCCATCGCGGCGGCGCGGACGAAGTTGGCCAGGCCGCCCTTGTGGGTGGCGTAGGCGATGAAGCCGGAGGCGCCCTGCCACGCGTTCGAGGACAGGATCGAGACGATGGACCCGCGGATGTCCCGCTCGATCATCGCCAGCGCCGCGTACTTGGTGAACAGGAAGTTCCCGTTGACCGCGATGGTGATCGCGCGGTTGAAGGAGGCCAGGTCCTCTTCCAGGATGTGGTTGGTGTGCAGCCAGGCCGCGTTGTTGACCACGATGTCGATCCGGCCCCACGCCTCGAGCACCGCGGCGATGTTCGCCAGCACGTCAGCCTCGACGCTGACGTCACCGGACAGCGCCAGCCCTTCCCCGCCGTTGCGCGAGATCCGCCGCACCGCCGCCTTCGACGCCTCCAGGTCCAGGTCGTTGCACGCCACACGAGCCCCGTAGCGCGCGAGCGCCAGCGCGATCCCGCTGCCGATGTTCGGCCCGGCCCCGGTGACCAGCGCCACCTTCCCGTCCAGCGACACGTCCAACAGCTGTCCCTTCCGTGCCTTCTCTCACCGACTTCGCGCACTATCCGCACATAGGTACGAGAAATGGGATTTAACGTGGAGGATCTGGCCTCTGTGGAGCATTTGGTACCCCCTGGGGTACCGGATCCTCCACGTAGGCCATTTCCTCCATGATCTTTTAGCCCTAGTCGCACCATGGTGCACTCGCGCACCAGAGCTCACTGGGGCTCGCCACAGCACCCGGCCCGGCCAATGCGGTGCTGGTCATAAGAACTCCTCCAGAGTCAGGGCACACGATATATGACACTTTCGACGACGAGAAGCGCGTGATATGAAAACTCAAGGCGGGGTGGTTTGTCGTGGCACCCAGGCAAGCCACGACCAAGCGAACCGAGCCGGAGGACGCATGATGAAGACCCAGGCGGCGGTGCTCCGCAAGGGCGGCCAGCCATGGGAAATCACCGAACTGGACCTGGACGGGCCCAAGGCCGGCGAGGTCCTCGTCCGCATGCGAGCGGCCGGGCTCTGTCACTCCGACGAGCACATCCGGGCCACCGGCACCGCGCGGCTGCCGCTGGTCGGCGGCCACGAGGGCGCCGGCGTGATCGAGGCGACCGGCCCGGGGGTCACCAGGGTCACGACCGGCGACCGGGTGGCCTGCTCCTACATCCCCGTCTGCGGCACCTGCCGGTACTGCTCCACCGGCCACCAGAACCTGTGCGACGCGGGCAAGAACGCCGCCATCGGCTGCCTGACCGACGGCACCTTCCGCTTCCACGACGGCGACGAGGACCTGGGCGGCATGTGCGTGGTCGGCTCGTTCGCCCAGTACGCCGTGCTGTCCGAGTGGTCCTGCGTCAAGATCGAGGACGACGTCCCGTTCGAGCTGGCCGCGCTGGTCAGCTGCGGGGTGACCACCGGGTTCTGCTCGGCCATCTACGCGGCGGACGTGCGCCCCGGCGAGACCGTGGTGATCTTCGGCACCGGCGGGGTGGGCATGAACGCCGTGCAGGGCGCCAGGTACGCCGGCGGCAAGAACGTCATCGCGATCGACCCGGTGGAGTACAAGCGCGAGCAGGCGATGGAGTTCGGCGCCACGCACGCGTTCGCCGGCCCGGAGGAGGCCCTCCAGACCATCGTCGACCTGACCCGCGGCCAGCTTGCCGACAAGGTGATCTGCACGGTCGGCGAGATGGACAACGAGGTGGTCAAGGCGGCCGTCAACATGACCGGCAAGGCCGGGACCGTCGTCATCACCGGCGTCGGCTATTACGACATGGTGCTGCCCGGCGGCATCCTCATCGGCTACCACCGGCGGATGCAGGGCTCGTTGTTCGGCGGGGCCAACCCGCTGTACGACATCCCGATGATCCTGGGCCTGTGGCAGGCCGGCGACATCAAGCTGAACGAGCTGGTCAGCCAGCGCTACACCCTGGACCAGATCAACGAGGGCTACCAGGACATGATGGACGGCAAGAACCTCCGCGGCGTCATCATGCACGAGCACTAGCAAGGAACCAGGCATGCCGTACCCCATCCTCGACCCCACCGGCACCACCGCGACCGCTACCAGGACCAGGGCCCCCCGCGCGCCGCGCCGCCGGACCCTGCGCGGCGCCACCGTCGGCCTGCTGGTCAACACCAAGCAGAACGCCGCCCCGTTCCTGGACGAGATCGGCCGGCTCCTGGTCGATCAGCACGGCGCCAAGGCCACCATGGCCCGCACCAAGGTCAACTTCGCCGCGCCCGCGCCCGATGACCTGGTCAAGGAGATGACCACCGGCTGCGACGTCATCATCACGGGCATCGGCGACTGCGGCTCGTGCAGCGCCTCGGCCGTGGCCGACGGCATCGCGTTCGAGGCGGCCGGCCTGCCGGCCGCGGCGATCTGCAGCGACGCCTTCCGGGTCACCGCCGACGCGATGGCCGAACTCCGCGGCGCCCCCGGCTACCGCTACGCCACCACGCCCCACCCGGTGGCGGTGCTCACCCCCGACCAGGTCAAGCAGCGCGCCGCCCAGGTCCTCGACGACGTGATGAACCTCCTCACCGAGCCGGAATGACACCAACCCCGGACCCCGAACAAGCCCAGGCCGCCATCGAGTACTGCTACGCGAAGGGCTGGTCCGACGGCCTGCCGCTGGTCCCCGCGTCCCAGCCGCTGGTCGAACGGTTCCTCGCCACCACGAGCAAAGACCCGGACGAGGTCATCGGCGAGCTCGAGCAGGTCGGCCGGAACTGCACGGTCTACCTGGCCGCCGTCAACGCCGCCATGGCCGGCTGCCTGCCGGAGTACTTCCCGGTGGTGCTGGCCGCGTTCGACGCGCTGATGCGCGAGCGGGCCGCCCGCGGCGGCGGCTGGCAGTCCACCAGCGGGCCCGCGCCGATGATCGTGGTCAACGGCCCGGTCCGGCACGAACTCGGCTTCAACGCGGCCGGCGGCGCGTTCGGCCCCGGCTTCCGGCCGAACGCCACCGTGGCCCGCGCCATCGGCCTGATCGTCCGCAACGCCTTCGGCATCCGCCCGCACGTGCTCGAGCAGGCCACCCAGGGCCTGCCCGGGCGGTGGTCGATCTGCCTGGCGGAAAACGAGGAGGATTCCCCCTGGCCGCCGTTCGCCATCGACGGCGGACAGCCCGCCGGGGTGAGCGCGGTTTCAGCGACGCTGCTGCGCACGTGCGAGTTCGTGGACAACCGGCACACCCCGGACCCCGAGCAGGTCCTGTGGGACGTCGCCGACACGATCTCGCGCACCGGCTCGCTGATCTTCCGCGACACCTCGGCGGGCGTGGTGTTCTGCCCCGAGCACGCGCAGATGCTGGCCGAGGCCGGCTTCGCCAAGGCCGACGTCCAGGCCTGGCTGATCGAGCACTGCGGCCGCACCGGCGCCGACCTGCGCCGGGCCGGGAAGAACGGGCTGCGCGGCATCGCCCGCTTCGCCGCCGCCGACACCAGCGGCGACGACACCTTCAGCCGCATCCTGCCGTCGCCGCGGCACGTCCCGATCGTGGTGGCGGGCGCGCGCAACGCGGCCATCTCGATGGTGGTCCGGATCTTCGGTGAGTGGTCCGGTACCGCGGTGGAGGTCAGCAAATGATTGATACCGAACGAGCCGGAGAAATCGCCGCCACCCTCGCGGCCGACGGCTACCACCTCCGGGTCGCCGAGGCGGGCGACCGCGTCCGCGTCACGATCACGGCCGGCCCCGAGGCTTGCGCCGACTGCCTCGTGCCGGAGAATCTTATGCGCGGCATTCTCGGCCAGGCGCTCGGCGTGCCCGAGGACGCGATCGACCTGACCTATCCCTCAACCCCGCAGGAGGAAAGGTAACCCATGGCCCCCAGGACCAGCCCCCCGTTCCGCGCCGATCATGTCGGCAGCCTGCTCCGTCCCCGGCGGCTGCTGCAGGCGCGTGAGGACTTCGCGGCCGGGCGGATCTCAGCGGCCGACCTGCGCTCGGTGGAGGACCAGGAAATTCCCGGCGCGATCACGATGCAGGAGGAGGTCGGCCTGCAGTCGGCCACCGACGGGGAGTTCCGCCGGGCCTCCTGGCACATGGACTTCATCTACGCCCTCGGCGGGGTCTCCAAGGCGCCGGGCAACCTGGCCGTCAAGTTCCACAACGCCGCGGGGGACATCCAGTTCACCCCCGCGTCGATCCGCGTCGACAGCAAGCTCAGGATCAACGACACGATCTTCGCGGACGCCTTCACGTTCCTGAAGTCGCACGTGACCACGGCCGTGCCCAAGCTGACCATCCCGTCGCCGAACATGGTGCACTACCGCGGCGGCCCCGCCTCGGTCGACCAGTCGGTGTACCCGGACATGGAGGAGTTCTGGGCCGACCTGGCCGCCGCCTACGCGGACGAGGTGCGGCGGCTGAGCGAGCTGGGCTGCACCTACCTGCAGTTCGACGACACCTCGCTGGCCTACCTGAACGACCCGGCCCAGCGCGCCGAGATCGCGGAACGGGGCGAGGACGCCGAGCACATGCACCTGCGGTACATCAAGCAGATCAACGACGCCGTCAAGGACAAGCCCGCGGACATGGCCATCACCACGCACATGTGCCGCGGTAACTTCCGCTCCTCCTGGGTCGCCTCCGGCGGCTACGACTTCGTGGCCGAGGCGCTGTTCTCCGAGCTGGCCGTGGACGGGTTCTTCCTGGAGTACGACGACGAGCGCTCCGGCGGGTTCGAGCCGCTGCGGTTCGTGCCGGAGGGCAAGATGGTCGTCCTCGGCCTGGTCACGACCAAGCGCCCGGAGCTGGAGTCGAAGGACGACCTGAAGCGGCGGATCGACGAGGCGGCCAAGTTCGTCCCGCTGGACCAGATCTGCCTGTCCGGCCAGTGCGGGTTCTCCTCGACGTTCGAGGGCAACGCGCTGACCTACGACGAGCAGGTGGCCAAGCTCCGGCTGATCGTGGAGACCGCCCGGGAGGTCTGGGGCTAGCGCCCCGGCTTACTCGGTCCGCAGGCTGACCCCGGGCCGGGTCCGGGCGGCCACCGCGGCGGGCAGCGCCGCCAGCAGGTTGCCCGCTACCACCAGCGCGACCAGGCCACCGACGAGCGCGGCCACCGGTACCTCGACGATCGGCACGACCCCGAGCGAGCCGGCGAAGGCGTGCCAGGCCAGCCGGCCGCAGGCGATGCCCAGCGGCCCGCCGACCGCGACCGCGATCAGCAGCGTCAGCGTGGTCTGCCAGGCGATGACCCCGCTGACCTGACCGCGCGTCATGCCGAGCGCCTTGAGCAGGGCGAGCTCGCGGCGTCGCCGCCGGACCAGGCTGAGCACGGTGAGCGCCAGCGACAGTACCGCCGCCACGGCCAGGCCGACGGCGAGCGCGAGCGGCTGGCCGCCCATCTGCTCGGTGTTGACGACCGCCGAGGCCCGCGCGTGCTGGAGCTCGTAGGTGCCGCCGGGCATCCCGTCCAGGCTGGCCGAGACGATCCGGCTGACCAGGGCAGCCCGCTGCGTCCCGGTGGTGCCGGGGGCCAGGTCGATGACCACCGCCGAGGGCAAGACGGGGAGCGACTCGCTCTCGCCCGGCCGCCCGGTGGCCTGCCCCATGGCCGCCAGCAGGGTGGCCTCGGGCACCATGGCGCCGTGCCCGAGCGAAGGGTGATCGGCCGCGCCCACGCCGAACGAGGGCAGCGTCACGGTTCCGGTGATCACCACCGTCCGGGTGTACGGCCCGATACCGATCCGGACCCGGTCGCCGACCTTTTTCCGGAGCTCGCGCAGGGTCACCGTGCCCAGCTCGATCTGGTCAGGGGCGGACAGCGCGCGGCCGCTGGTGGTGGGCGGCTGAACCGCGCCGAGCTGGCGTTGCAGGCCGAGCGCCGGGACGACCGTGCCGTCCACCGGGAGCTGCGCGAACCCGAACTCCGACCAGCCGGTCACGGCCGGCTCGCCGGAGATCAGCTTCTTTGTCTTCGCCGGGGCGAAGAACCCGTAGCCGGACTCGGCCTGGATGGCCAGGTCCCAGTCCCAGCCGTACCGGGCCGGGTGCGCGGTCAGGCCGCTGAGGCTGGCACTGAACACCACCGCGGTCACCACCGCGATGACGGCCGCGACCGAGCCGAGCAGTGCCGAGCGAACCGGAACGGCCCGCACGCCGGATCCCGGCTCGAGCGCGTTGCGGGTGCCCACGACCGCGGCGGCCGGCAGCCCGGCGGCGGCCGCCGCCCGGGCCACGGCGGACGAGCCGACACCCGCCCCGCTTTCGCGCGGCCGGACCGACCGGACCGCCAGCACGGCGAGCAGGCCGAGCAGGGCCAGGCCCAGTACCGCCGCGCCGGCGCCGAGGACGAGCCCGTCCGCCGCGATCCCGCGGTCCGGGTCGTACCGGCGCACCGGCCCCACCGGGGCCAGCGGCGACACCGCGATCGCGCCCGCCACGGCCAGCGCCACGCCGCCGAGGACCGCGATCACCCCGGGCAGGGCCGCGGCCAGCGCGGCCTGGGCCCGGGTGGCGCCCAGGGCGCGCAGCACCGCGGTGTCCGGCGCGGACCGGCTGACCATCTGGGCCAGGCCCTGTCCCACCAGCACCAGCATGGCCAGCGCCGCGATCGCGCCGAACACGCTCAGCGCGACCGCCTCCGGCCTGATCGCCTGCTGCACCTGGCTACGGATGACGTCGGTGCGGTTGACCGTGAACGAGGGAGGGGGCACCTCCCGGTGCAGCGCCTGCCTGGCCTGCCGCTGCAGGTCCGCGGCCAGGGTGGCCAGGTGCACCTCCAGCGCACCGGTCCCGGCCGTGCCCTGGGCCAGGCGCAGCCCGATCCACGCGTAGAAGTACTCCGGCAGCAACTGCCGGGTCACCCCCGGCGGGAAGATGCTCCCCTCCGCCTGGTCGGACTCGTCGGTCAGGGCGGGCGGGACCTCCACGATCGCCGCCACCCGGAAGGACCGGGTGAACGGCTTGCCCGCCGGCTGCTGCTGCGCGTCCACCGGCCGGAACTGGTAGCTGACCATGCCCCCGACGCCGGTTCCGAACGCCTTCGCGATGGCGGGCGTGAGCACCACCGTGCTGGTCGATCCCTGCGGCGGCAGCCGGCCCGCCAGCACGGTCGCCCGGTCCTGGCTGAAGTACTCGCCGTCGAGGCTCCCGTTCAGGCTGTTGACCAGGAAGGAGTTGTCGGGCTTGCCGTGCACCAGCGGCAGGCCGCTCAGGCCGATGTAGGCGGCGTGGGCGACCACGCCGGGCAGCGCGGAGATCAGCTCATAGGGCCGCGTGGCCGGCATCCCGGGCAGCTGTCCCGGGACGTTCACGAACACGTCGCTGGCGTTGATGGCGGCCAGGTAGCGCCCGTAGGCCGTGGCGGTACGCCGCGCGCCGGCCACCGCCCCGAGGGCCACCCCGCCGAGCAGGCCGGCCAGCAGCGCCAGCGCCAGCACCTGCCGCCAGGATCCCCGGATCGCGGACCGGCCGCAGGCCAGCGCGACCAGGATTGTTCTCCCTCCCATACTGATTCATTGTGCTGAGCGGCACCGGCCGCGTACAGCGTGCTCCCCGGCCGGACTCCGGGATGTCAGCACGCCGGCCCGGGTGAGGCCAGCATCCCCGGCCCGGTCGCCCTAGCACTCTTGCCGCGCCGGCCGACGGTCATCTACTTGGACCTACGGTGTTCCGAT
>CAWJDK010000034.1:0-10116 GCA_963841585.1 uncultured Actinomycetes bacterium | reverse complement strand
CGAGAATCCGGGTGCCGCGCGAGCGGGCGGCCGGCCGGGGCGATACGTTATAGTTAGTTAACGCCAAGCAAGTTTCTGATGCTGCCAAAGTTACCTGTGAGGGCTTAGGCCATATGAGTTCGAATTCTGGTGGGGCGGGTGCCGGCCCGCCCGGTCAGGCGGGACGGCGCGGCCGGGCAGGACCCGGGCGGCGGCGCTCGCAGGACCCGAACGGCGGGCTGAACTCGCACAACGGCGCGGCCAGGCGGCACGCACGCCCGCGCGGTGCGGCGAACGCCGGGCCAGGGCCGCACTACAAGTGGATCGCGCTGTCGAACACCACGCTGGGCGTGCTGATGGCCACGGTCAACCAGTCCATCGTGCTGATCGCGCTGCCGGACATCTTCCGCGGGATCGGGCTCAACCCGCTGAGCCCGGAGAACACCAGCTACCTGCTGTGGATGTTCATGGGGTTCCTCGTGGTGTCCGCGGTGCTGGTGGTCAGCTTCGGGCGGCTGGGCGACATGTTCGGCCGCGTCCGGATGTATAACATGGGGTTCGCGATCTTCAGCGTGGCCTCGATCTTTCTCACCGTCACCTGGATGCACGGCAGCGCCGGGGCGCTGTGGCTGATCATCTGGCGGGTGGTGCAGGGCATCGGCGGCGCGTTCCTGTTCGCCAACTCCACCGCGATCCTCACCGACGCCTTCCCGGCCAACCAGCGCGGCACCGCGCTGGGCATCAACTCGATCGCGGCGATCGCGGGCTCGTTCCTCGGGCTGCTGCTCGGCGGCGTGCTCGGCCCGGTGAACTGGCACCTGGTGTTCCTCGTCTCGGCGCCGATCGGGGCGTTCGGCACCGTGTGGGCCTACTTCATGCTCCGCGACATCGGCGAGCGCAAGCACGCCCGGATGGACTGGTGGGGCAACATCCTGTTCGCCGCCGGGCTGATCGCGATCCTGGTCGGCATCACCTACGGCCTGCTGCCGTACGGCGGGCACCCGATGGGCTGGACTAACCCGTGGGTGCTCACCGCGATCTTCGGCGGGGTGGCCATGCTGGGGATCTTCGCCTTCGTCGAGACCAAGGTCGTCGAGCCGCTGTTCCGGCTCTCCCTGTTCAGGATCCGGGCCTTCGCCATGGGCAACATCGCGAACCTGATGCTCGCGCTGAGCCGCGGCGGCATGCAGTTCATGCTGATCATCTGGCTGCAGGGCATCTGGCTGCCGCTGCACGGGTACAGCTTCAGCCAGACCCCGCTGTGGGCGGGCATCTACCTGGTCCCGCTGACCATCGGCTTCCTGCTCTCCGCGCCGCTGTCCGGCATCCTGTCCGACCGGTACGGCGCCAAGGCGTTCACCGTCGGCGGGGCGCTGCTGACCGGGCTGACCTTCTTCATGTTGCTCTTCCTGCCGGTGGACTTCTCCTACTGGGTGTTCGCGCTGATCATCGCGCTCAACGGCTTCGGGTCCGGCCTGTTCGCCTCGCCGAACCGGGCCGAGATGATGAACGCGGTGCCCGCCAACCAGCGCGGCGCGGCGGGCGGCATGATCGCCACCTTCATGAACACCTCGTTCGTGCTGTCCATCGGGATCTTCTTCTCGCTGATGGTGGCCGGGCTGTCCAGCCAGCTGCCGGCCGCGCTGTCCGGCGGCCTGGCCGCACAGGGCATCCCGGCGGCCGCCGCGCAGCAGATCTCCCACCTGCCGCCGATCGGGGTGCTGTTCGCCGCGTTCCTCGGCTACAACCCGATGCAGCAGCTGCTCGGCCCGCTGCTCGGCGCACCTGCCCGCTGGCCACGCCGCCTACGTCACCGGGCGCCAGTTCTTCCCGCAGCTGATCACCAGCCCGTTCCACGACGGTCTCGGGGTGGCGTTCGCGTTCGCGATCGCGGCCAGCGTGATCGCCGCCATCGCCTCGCTGCTCACCGGCCCGCGCCCGCGGCGCGACGGCGCGCCCGAGGCGCTCGGCGCCGAACTGGCCGCGGTGGCCGGCGACGCCGGCCTCGAGCCCAGCGAGATCGTCGGGCCCGGGCCGGAAGCGGAAGACGCGGGAGACGCGCCGGGACCACGAGGGAACGGCCAGTCATCCGCGGTTACCAAGTCCGCCGGGACGGAGCCAGGCTGACCGCGCGGCCGGGTCCCCGGTCCGGTGGCCCGGCCCGCAGAAGCGGGCCCGGGCCACCGGACCCGAAGCCCGTCCCGGCCGTCACGGAGACCAGCATCCGATCATGGTCACCGGGCGGTATCCTGCGGATGAGGGACAGGCAAACACATTCGCCGTAGCATCCCGGAACCCAGAGCATCCTGACCAGTGCCGGCTGGGCGGTTCGGCGGGTCGATCCCTCCGGAGAACGCCGATGCCGGTGCGCTACCCGAGGAGACTTGCCGCCGTGAGCCAACCTCGCCCGGTCGCTGTCATCGTCCTCGCCGCGGGCGAGGGCACGCGGATGAGATCGCGTATCCCGAAGGTGCTGCATCCCGTGTGCGGTCGCAGCATGCTCGGGCACGCGCTGGCGGTGGCGGGCGGGCTCGGCCCGCAGCGCCTGGTCGTCGTGGCCGGCCACGGCCGGGAGCAGGTCAGCGCCGAAGCCGTCCGGCTCGCCCCCGGCGTCCGGGTGGTCACGCAGGACCGGCTGGCCGGCACCGGCCACGCCGTCCGGATGGTGACCGAGGCGCTCGGCGACCTGCCCGGCATCGTGGTCGTCACCTACGCGGACATGCCGCTGCTGCGGACGCAGACGCTGGCCGCGCTGGTCCGGGAGCACGCCGCCGCGGGGAACGCGGTGACCGTGCTCACCGCGCGGGTCCCGGACCCGGCCGGGTACGGGCGCATCGTCAGGGACGACGGCGGCTCGCTGGCCGAGATCGTGGAGGACGCCGACGCCACCGCGGCGCAGCGGGCCATCGACGAGATCAACTCCGGCTGCTATGCCTTCGACGGCGCCCTGCTGGCCGACGCGATCAAGCGGGTCGCCACCAGCAACGCGCAGGGCCAGGAGTACCTCACCGACGTGGTGGCCATCCTGCGCGGCGACGGCCACCCGGCGGGCACGGTGCTGGCCGCCGACCCGGCGGAGGTCCAGGGCGTGAACGACCGGGTCCAGCTCGCCCAGGTCCAGCGCGCCTGCAACCGCCGCCTGCTCGAAGCCTGGATGCGGGCCGGCGCCACGGTCATGGATCCGTCGTCGACCTGGATCGACGTGGACGTGACGCTGGCGCCGGACGCGGAGATCCTGCCGGGTACCCACCTGGAGGGGCGGACGGATATCGGGCCCGGAGCCAGGATCGGCCCCGACTGCCTGCTCAGGGACACCTCGGTCGGCCAGGACGCCACCGTCCTTTACACCGTCTCCGAGTCGGCCGAGATCGGCCCCGGCGCCAGCGTCGGGCCGTACGCCCGGCTGCGCCCGGGCACCCGGATCGGCCCGGGAGCGCATATCGGCACCCACGTGGAGCTGAAGAACGCCATCGTGGGCGAGGGGGCCAAGGTGCCGCACCTGACCTACGTGGGCGACGCGGACATCGGCGAGCACTCGAACATCGGCGCGGCCACGATCTTCGCGAACTACGACGGGATGGCCAAGCACCATACGACGATCGGCCCGCACGTATTCACCGGCAGCGACACCGTCCTGGTGGCACCGGTGACCATCGGGGACGGGGCGTACACCGCGGCCGGCTCGGTGATCACCGAGGATGTGCCGCCGGGAGCACTCGGCGTCGCCCGCGGCCGGCAGCACAACTCGGCCGGATGGGTGGAGCGGCAGCGGCCAGGCACGGGGTCCGCCGCGGCCGCCGCCCGCGCCCGGTCGGCCGAAGGGCACGATGGCCAAGAAGGGGTCGAAGGGGTCGAAGGGTCGCAAGCCACGTGAACGAGATGATGCCGTCCGGCGCGAAGAAGATGCTGCTCGTCTCCGGCCGCGCCTACCCCGCGCTGGCCGACGAGGTGGCCGCGTGCCTGAGCATCAAGCCGACCCCCACCAAGCTCTTCGACTTCGCCAACGGCGAGATCTTCGTCCGCTTCCTGGACTCGGTCCGCGGCTGCGACGTGTTCGCGCTGCAGAGCCACACCTCGCCCATCAACGAATGGATCATGGAGCAGCTGATCATGGTCGACGCCCTCAAGCGGGCCTCGGCCAGGCGCATCACGGTGGTGACGCCGTTCTTCGGCTACGCCCGGCAGGACAAGAAGAACCGGGGCCGGGAGCCGATCTCGGCCCGGCTGATGGCCGACCTGTTCGCCACCGCGGGCGCCGACCGGCTGATGGCGGTCGACCTGCACACCGCCCAGATCCAGGGCTTCTTCGACGGCCCGGTCGACCATCTGTTCGCGCTGCCGATCCTGGCCAGCTACATCGAGAAGAAGCTCGATGTCAGCCAGGTCACCGTGGTCGCGCCCGACGCCGGCCGGGTCCGGGTCTGCGAGCGGTGGACCGACCGGCTCGGCTGCCCGCTGGCCATCATCCACAAGCGGCGCGACCCTGACATGGCCAACCAGGTCCGGATGTTCGAGGTGGTCGGGCAGGTGCAGGGCCGCACCTGCATCCTGGTGGACGACATGATCGACACCGGCGCGACCATCGCCAAGGCCGCGGAGGCCCTGTTCGAGCAGGGCGCGGACCGGGTCATCGCCACCGCCACCCACGGCGTGCTGTCCGGCGCGGCGGTGGACATCCTGAAGAACTCGCGGATCAGCGAGATCATCATCACGAACACGCTGCCGGTACCGCAGGAGAAGCGGTTCGACAAGCTCACCGTGCTGTCCATCGCGCCGCTGCTGGGCCGGGCGATCAGCGAGGTGTTCAGCGACGGCTCGGTCACCAGCCTGTTCGACGGCCAGAGCTGATCCGCCCGGCGAGACAGCCCGGAGACCGTCGTCCCCGCCCCCGCCAGAGGCGCGAGGACGACGGCCATGCTGCCGGCTCGGGCGGTCCTGGCCGCGAGGCCGGCCTCTCCCTCTCCCCGGCCAGGGACCAGGACCGCTTCCCGCCGCGCCCACCCCGCTAGGCGAGACGGCGGTAGGGCGCCCGTCGGACGACGCCCCCGTTGCCGTCCGGCGCGACTGCTGACGCAGCCTCCGGTCCCGACGCGATTCATCGTGGGGCCGCATGTTTACGCGCCGATTGAGCCATGGTTAAGTGAAAGACCTGACCGCCGACCGTCTAGCCGGAGGCGAGTGATCCCGGGTAATGATGAGGTTCCGTCTGCTCGGACCGGTTGAGGTCCGGGCCGGGGAAGACTGGCGGGGGATCGGGGCTCCCAAGTGGCGTTCCGTGCTGGCGGCGCTGCTGATCAACCCGGGGCAGATCGTCTCGGCCGACACGCTGATCAGCGAGGTATGGCGGGATGACCCGCCGGCCCGGGCGGCCAACCTGATCAGCATCTACGTGCTGCGGCTGCGCCGCCTGATGGACGACCCCGACGGGAAGCTACTGGTCACCCGCGCTCCCGGCTACCAGCTCCGGGTGACCGCGGGCGACACCGACGCGCTGCTGTTCGAGGCCATGGTGCGGGACGGCAGGCGGGCGTTCGCCGCCGGGGACCCGGAGCGGGCGGCCAGCCGGCTGACCGAGGCCCTCGCCCTGTGGTACGGCCGTCCGCTGGCCGACGTCCCGCCGACCCCGCTGGTCGAGGCGGAGGCCGAACGGCTCGCCGAACTCCGCCTCGGCGCCGTCGAGCTGCGGATCACGGCCGAACTCAACCTCGGCGGGCACGACCAGGCCGTCGCGGAGCTGCGCAGGCTGCTGGTGGACCATCCGCTGCGGGAGGGCCTGTGGCTGCTGCTGATGCGCGCCCTGGACAGCGCCGGGCGGCACGCCGAGGCGCTCGAGGTCTACGGACAGGCGCGGGACGCCATCTCCGAGCAGCTGGGCGTCGACCCCGGCGCCGAACTGCGCCAGCTGCACGCCGAACTCCTGGCCAAGGACACGGCCGCACCGGCCGGCGCAGTGTTTGTTCCCGGGGGGGCGACCCCCCCGGGGACCCCCCCGCTCTCGGGGGGGCTGCCCGCCCCCCCGAACCCCCCCGGCGCCCTGGCCGCGCGGGGGCCGGCGGGCGGCCTCGCGGCCAGCGCAGCTGCCGGCTGATGTCGCCGACTTCACCGGTCGCGACGAGCAGGTGAAACGGCTGTGCGACCTGCTCTCGGGGACGGGCGCGAGTGGTGATCCCGGCGCGGTCCGGATCGCGGTGGTGGCCGGGGCGGGCGGGCTCGGCAAGACCTCCCTGGCCGTGCACGCCGCGCACCGCGTTCGCCACAGGTTCCCCGACGGCCAGCTGTACGTCGACCTGCTCGGCGCGACCGCGGCACCGCTCCTGCCCGGGGACGTGCTGGCCAGGTTCCTGCGCGATCTCGGAGTGGACGGCCGGGACATCCCGGTGGACGAGGACGAGCGCGCGGCCAGGTACCGGACCACGATGGCCCGCCGCCGGATGCTGGTGGTGCTGGACAACGCGCGCGACGCGGCGCAGGTCAGGCCGCTGCTGCCGGGCTCCGCGTCGTCCGCGGTGCTGGTCACGACGCGGAGCCGGATGCCCGACCTGGCCAGCACCAAGCTGGTCGACCTGAACGTGCTCGACGACGACGAGGCGCTGAAGCTGTTCGTCAAGGTGGTGGGCGAGGAGCGGGCCGCGGCCGAACCCGAGGCCACCGCCGAGCTGCTCGACGCCTGCGCCGGCCTGCCGCTGGCCATCAGGATCTGCGCGGCCCGGCTGGTCACCCGCAGCGGCTGGACCATCCAGGCGATGGCCGGCCGGCTCCACGACGAGCACCGCAGGCTGGACGAGATGCGCGCCGGAGACCTCGCCGTCCGCGCCAGCTTCGAGGTGAGCTTCACCAGCCTGCCCCCCAGCACCGACAAGCAGGGCATCGACCCGGCCCGCGCGTTCTGCCTGCTCGGCCTGTGGCACGGGCCATCGATATCGTCCGCCGCCGCGGCCGCCCTGTTCGGCGTCCCGGAGTACTCGGCCGAGGACGCGCTGGAGATCCTGGTCGACACGCACCTGCTCGAATGCGTGGCCGCGGACCGGTACCGGTTTCACGACCTGCTCCGCGTCTACGCCGCCGAACGAGCCGCGGACGACCTGCCCGCGGCCGAGCTGGACGCCGCGGTCACCCGCCTGCTCTCCTGGTACATGCGCACCGCCGACGCCGCGGCGGCCGCCGTCTCGCCGCGCGACCGCTACCACATGCCGCTGGACGTCTCGGCCGAGGTCACGGCGCTCAGCTTCGCCGGCGCCGACGAAGCGCTCGCCTGGTACGACAGCGAGCGCGCCAACCTGGTCGCCGCCACCCGCCAGGCCGCGGGCTCCGGCCTGCACGAGATCGCGTGGCGCCTGCCTGCTCCGCTGTTCCTGGTCTACAACAGCCACGGGAACTGGGCGGACTGCATCGCTACGCACCGCATCGCGCTGGACAGCGTCCGCCGGGCAGGTAACCGCCAGGGCGAGGCATGGGTACTGAACAACCTCGGTAATGCCCTCGGGGTAACCGGCGACCCCGAGGGCATCGGTCACCTCGAGCGGTCGCTTGCCATCCGGCGCGAGATCGGTGACCGAGCCGGGGAGAGGCGCAGGCGGCCAACAACCTCGCCGACGCCTATCAGCGGCTGGGGCGCACGGATGAGGCCCTCGAGCTATACCGGCGGGCCCTGGCGCTGAACCACGAGGTCGGCAACCGGTACGGAGAAGGTGTCGCGCTGGTCAACCTGGGGTCCACGCTGCTTGACCTGGGCCGTGCCGAGGAATCCGTTGATGACCTGCTGCGGGCCCGCCGCACCTTCGCGGAGATCGACTATCTGGACGGCGTGGGCTACGTCCTGCACACCCTGGGACGTTGCTATATGTCCCTGCGGCGTGACGCGGAGGGTCTTGACTGCCTGCGGCAGGCGCTGACCAGCCACCAGGCCACGGGTAACCGGCGCAGGCAGGCAGCCACCCTGAGGTCCCTCGGCATCGTGCAGGGCCGGGCCGGCCTGGCGGCCGAGGCGCGCGAGTCGCGGGCTCAGGCCGCGACGATCTTCGAGGAACTCGGCGACTCCGCCCAGGCGGCGGAGGTCCGGGCCGAGCAGGCCGCATCCGTCGTTTCCTGAGATTCCGGTAACGATCATGCGGGGTCGGTACGATGCTGCGCGTCTCCCCCCGCACGCATCCTTCCGGCTCGGGGGCCAGGAAAGCGAAAGGACCACCATGGGGCATGTAGGCGTTGCCGAAGAACTGGCAGGCACCGACGAACTTGACGAGCTCTACCGGCTCGACGCGAGCGAGACCGGACCCGAAGACGACGGCGAAGACGACGAGGACGAGGACGACAAGGACGACAAGGACGAGGGCATCCAGCCCGACGAGATGCCGCAGGGCTGACCCGCGTGGTAAGCGCGGCGGATGCGGAACGTTCCGCATCCGCCGCGCCGCTGCATCCGCGCCCGCCGCATTTGTCGGCTACACTTCGTACCCGCATCGCACGTTGAGACGAGGAGAAGCACCGTGCCCGAGGTCAAGATCGCCGCCGAGACTCGCACCGAGTTCGGCAAGGGCGCTGCTCGCCGCAGTCGCCGCGAGGGCAGGGTGCCCGCCGTGCTGTACGGCCACGGGACCGAGACCCGCCACCTGAGCCTGCCCGGGCACGACCTGATGCTCGCGCTGAAGACGCCGAACGTGCTGCTGCGCCTGGAAGGGCTCAAGAACGGCAGCGAGATCGCCCTGCCCAAGGCGGTGCAGCGGGATCCGGTCAAGGGCTTCCTCGAGCACGTCGACCTGATCCTGGTCCGGAGCGGCGAGAAGGTCACCATCGAGGTCCCGATCCTGGTCACCGGCGAGATCGCCCCCGGCGACGGCGGGATGCTCAACCAGCAGCTCGTGCAGATCCCGGTGGAGGCCGAGGCGACGAACATCCCGCGGGGTATCGACGTCGACGTCGAGGGCATGGAGACCGGCCAGGCGGTGCACGCGAGCGACTTGGAGCTCCCGCCGGGCGTCACCCTGCAGGTCGAGCCGGACACGCTCGTCCTGCAGGTGATCGCGCGGACGATCGAAGAAGAGCCCGAGGCAGAAGAAGAGGGTGCCGAGGGGGCGCCCGAGGCGCCGGAGGCGCTGGCCGAGACGGCGGGCGCCGACGACAGGCGCAGCGAAGGGGAGCAGGCCGGCTGACCGGAGAACGCTGGATCGTCGCCGGTCTCGGCAACCCGGGGCCGGAGTACGCGGGCAACAGGCACAACGCCGGGCAGATGGTGACCGCCTTGCTAGCCGAGCGGGCTGGCGCGCGCTTCAAGGCGCACCGGTCGGGCAACGACGTCGCCGAGGGACGGCTGGCCGAGGTTCCGGTCACGCTGGCCCGGCCGCGTGCCTACATGAACCTGTCCGGCAAGCCGGTTGCCGCGCTGACCGCGTTCTACAAGGTCCCGCCGGACCGGCTGGTGGTGATCCACGACGAGCTGGACATCCCGTTCGGTGCGCTGCGGCTCAAATTCGGCGGCGGCGACAACGGCCACAACGGGCTCCGCTCGATCACCCAGGCGCTCGGTACTCGCGACTACTACCGGGTCAGGTTCGGCATCGGCCGGCCGCCGGGCCGGATGGACCCAGCCGTCTACGTGCTCCGTGACTTCTCCGCGGCCGAGCGCAAGGACCTGCCCTTTTTCATCGACCGCGCCGCCGACGCCACGGAAGCCCTGATCGCCAAGGGCCTGGCCGAAGCGCAGAACACCTACCACGAGGAGCCGCCCGGATGACCGGCGACGATCACGCGCTAGCCCGCGACCTGGCCGCCCAGGCGGGGGCGCGGCTGCTCGAGCTGCGGGCCCGGGGCGGCGACCCGGACGTGCTGCGCAAGGCCGGCGACCGGCTGTCGCACGAGTTCCTCACCGCCGCGCTGGCCGGCCGGCGACCGGGCGACGTGGTGCTCTCCGAGGAGGGCGCCGACAACCCCGCGCGGCCTGGCGCCCGCCGGGTCTGGATCGTCGACCCGCTGGACGGCACCAGGGAGTTCGGCGAGCCTGGCCGCACCGACTGGGCCGTCCACGTGGCCCTGTGGGAGCGGACCGGCGGCGGCAGCGGCGAGCTCACCGCCGGCGCCGTCGCGCTCCCGGCCCAGGACATGGTCCTGTCCACGCTCGAGCCGCCCCCCGGGCCCGATGGCACC
>CAWJDK010000033.1:0-38712 GCA_963841585.1 uncultured Actinomycetes bacterium | reverse complement strand
TCACTGGATAGTGCTCACGATGTGGGTGCTAAGGAAGCGGCCCAGGTCGGGAAAAGTAAACTTCCGTCACCCTGGCACTGCCCGTACCAGATCATTCGATGTGAATGTCCCATTCATGCGCATAGAACGACATGAATGGGACATTCACGCCGTATCCCGCAGGGCCCGAGCGGTGCGGTGTCGCTATTCCCACTCGATGGTGGCCGGGGGCTTGCTGGTGACGTCGAGCACCACGCGGTTGACCTCGGGGACCTCGTTGGTGATGCGGGTGGAGATCCGGGCCAGCACGTCGTCCGGCAGCCGGGCCCAGTCCGCGGTCATCGCGTCCTCGCTGGTCACCGGGCGGAGCACGACCGGGTGGCCGTAACTGCGGCCGTCGCCCTGGACGCCGACCGAACGCACGTCGGCCAGCAGCACCACCGGGCACTGCCAGATCAGCGTGTCGAGCCCGGCCGCGGACAGCTCCTCGCGGGCGATGGCGTCGGCCTCGCGCAGCACCTCGAGCCGGCTGGCCGTCACGTCGCCGATGATCCTGATGGCCAGGCCGGGACCGGGGAACGGCTGGCGGCGGACGATCGCGGGCGGCAGGCCGAGCTCCTCCCCCACCCGGCGCACCTCGTCCTTGAACAGCAAGCGCAGCGGCTCGACCAGCTGGAACTTCAGGTCGTCGGGCAGCCCGCCGACGTTGTGGTGGGACTTGATGTTCGCGGTGCCGGTGCCGCCGCCCGACTCGACCACGTCCGGGTACAGCGTGCCCTGGACCAGGAACTCGCACGCCTCGCCGTGCTCGCCGGCTATGGCGGTGATCTCCCGGGCGGCACGCTCGAAGGCGCGGATGAACTCCCGGCCGATGATCTTCCGCTTCTGCTCGGGATCGGTCACCCCGGCCAGGGCGGACAGGAACGCGCCGGCCTCGGTCGCCACCGTGAGCTTGACGCCGGTAGCGGCCACGAAGTCCTGCTCGACCTGTTCGGCCTCGCCCTTGCGGAGCAGCCCGTGATCGACGAACACGCAGGTGAGGCGGTCGCCGATGGCCCGCTGCATGAGTGCCGCGGCGACCGCGGAGTCCACCCCGCCGGACAGCCCGCAGATGGCGTGGCCGTCGCCGACCTGCTCGCGGATCGCGCTGACCTGTTCCTCGACGATGTTGAGCATGGTCCAGGACGGCCGGCAGCCGGCCTGTTCGAGGAACCGGCCCAGGATGCGCGTACCGTGCTCGGTGTGCATGACCTCGGGGTGGAACTGGACGCCGAACAGGCCCCGGTCCGGGCACTCCACCGCGGCGACCGGGGTGGCCTCGGTCTTCGCGGTCACCGCGAAGCCGGGCGGGGCCGCGGTGGCGGTGTCGCCGTGGGACATCCAGACTTGCTGCTGGGCGGGCGTGCCCGCCAGCAGCAGCGTTCCCCCCGAAGGGGGGCCGGGGGGGTCTGGGGGCCTGAAGGGCGGGGGGGTCGTGTTCCCCCCAGGATCAGGGGGGGTCTGGGGGGGATCGTCCCCCCGGATCAGCACGGTCCTGCCGTACTCCGCGGCGCCGGTCCGCTCGACCGTGCCGCCGAGGCCGGCCACCATCAGCTGGAAGCCGTAGCAGATGCCGAGGACCGGCACCCCGGCGTCGAACAGGCCGTCCGGGGCGGGCGGCGCGCCGTCGGCGTAGACCGACGAGGGGCCGCCGGACAAGATGATCGCCTTCGGCTGCTTGGCCAGCATCTCCGCCACCGGCATCGTGGAGGGGACGATCTCGGAGTAGACGTGGCACTCGCGTACCCGGCGGGCGATCAGCTGCGCGTACTGCGCGCCGAAATCGACGACGAGGACGGTGTCAAAGCCACCTGGCACGCTGATCACCTTTCACTCGCGCGGGGCCTCCGAGTCTAGCCGGACCTGACCAGGGGAAACCCCGTTGCCGGAGGTGCTGGCCGGGCTGGCCGGGGACGGGGCGGCCGGGGCGGGCTGGGCCGGGACGTTGGCGGTGACGCGGAGGCGGGCGATGCGGCGGCCGTCGAGTTCGGTCACGGTGATGGTGCGGCCGCCCACCTGGACGGTGTCGGCCGCCGATGGCAGCGCGCCGAAGGCGGCCAGGACATAGCCGGCCGCCGTCTCGTACGGGCCCTCGGGCAGCTCGAGGCCGGTCTGCTCGGCGAACTCGTCCAGGTTGAGCAGGCCGTCCACCTCCACGTCGCCGGCCGGCAGCCGGGTGGCATGGTCCTGCTCGATGTCGTACTCGTCCCTGATCTCGCCGATCAGCTCCTCGACCAGGTCCTCCAGCGTGACGATGCCGGCCGTGCCGCCGTACTCGTCGATCACGATGGCCAGGTGCGCGTGCTCGCGGCGCATCTCGGACAGCGAGGAGAGCACGGTCTTGCTGATCGGCAGGTACTTCACCGGCCTGGCGATCTGGCGGACCGGGACCGAGGCCTTGGTCACGCCCGGGCCGAGCAGGTCCCGCACGTGCACGAAACCGATCACGTTGTCGTAGGTGTCCTGATAGACCGGCAGCCGCGAGTGCGGCACGCTCGCGGCGATGGCCGCGGCCTCGGCGACCAGCGTCTCGGCGTCCAGGAAGACCACCTCGGTGCGGGGCACGAGCACCTCGCGGATCTGCCGCTTCCCGGCGTCGAAGACCTCGCCGACGATGTGCCGCTCGTCCTGGCTGAGCGTCTGGGCGCCGGTCACCAGGTCACGCAGTTCCTCCTCGGTAATGGCCTGGCGGCCGATCCGCGGATCGCCGCCGAGCAGGGCGACGAGCAGGTTGGTGCACTTGGTCAGCAGCCACACCACCGGCCGGGCCAGCACGGCGATCCGGTCGAGCAGCGGCGCGGCCAGCAGGGCCAGCGTGGGCGCCCGCTGCAGCGCGATCCGCTTGGGTGCCAGCTCGCCCAGGACCAGGCTGAAGAACGTGATGCAGATGGTCACCACGATGAACGCGATCGTGCCCGCCCAGGCCGGCGAGAGGTGATACTCCCTGGCCAGCCAGGACTTGAGGAAGCCGGCCAGGGTTTCGGCCCCGTACGCGCCGGAGACCAGGGTGGCCAGGGTCACCCCGATCTGCACGGCGGAGAAGAACCGGTTCGGGTCCTGCGCCAGCCGGGCGGCCCGCTGGCCCCGCCTGCCCCGCTTGGCCAGCGCCCTGACCTGACCTTCGCGCAGCGAGACGAGCGCCATCTCGGAGCCCGCGAAGAACCCCCCGATGAGGATGATGATGAGGACGACGATGACGTCCAGGATGACCCTGCTCATTTTGCTTGCCTGCCGCTCGCCTCCCGGGCGCCAGTCGCACGATGTGTCTGGCCAGTCTAGACGGGATAACGTATGTATCCCGTGGGCATGCAATCTATCTGGACGGTCTGGAAATCGAGCGCTCGGCTGGCGGACGGGCGGGAGATCGTCTACTTTGACGAGGCGCCCGGGCTCGGCCGTGACCAGGTCCGGGACACCCGGCCGCTGCGGCCGCGGATGCCGGGACCCGAGCTGCCGTACGGCCGGCCTGACTGGGGGGTCCGCTGGGACCAGCTGACCGGCGAGTGGGTGGTAATCGCGGCGGCGCGCCAGGACCGGACCTTCCTGCCGCCGGCCGACCAGTGCCCGCTCGACCCGACGGCGCCGGGACGGCTTACCGAGATACCGGCGGACAACTACGACGTGGTGGTGTTCGAGAACCGGTTTCCCTCGCTGGCCGAACCCCTCGGCCGGTGCGAGGTGGTCTGCTTCACGCCCGACCACGACGCCTCGTTCGCCGCGCTGTCGCCGCGCCGGGTCCGGACCGTGCTCGAGGCCTGGGTGGACCGGACGCAGGCGCTGAGCATGCTGCCCGGCACCAGGCAGGTGTACTGCTTCGAGAACCGGGGCGAGGAGATCGGCGTCACGCTGCACCACCCGCACGGGCAGATCTACGCGTTCCCGTTCGTCGCGCCGCGGCTGGCCCAGATGGTGACCCGGGCCCGCGAGTACGCGGCCAGGAACGACGGCGCGAACCTGTTCGGCGACCTGGTCGCGGCCGAGGTGGCGGCCGGAATCCGCGTCGTGACCCGCAACGAGCACTGGATCGCATTCGTGCCCGAGGCGGCTCGCTGGCCGTATGAAGTGCGGATATTCCCGGCCGTTCGGGTGCCTGATCTTCCTGCCCTCGATGAGGCGGCCCGGGCCTCGTTCGGGCCGTTCTACCTGGACGTGCTGCACCGGTTCGACGCGCTGTTCGGCCAGCCCGCGCCGTACATCGCCGCCTGGCACCAGGCCCCGGCCGGGGACGAGGAGATGCGCGGGCAGTTCGGCGCGCACCTTCAGGTACTGTCGGTCCGGCGCGCCGCGAACAAGCTGAAGTACCTCGCCGGGACGGAATCGGGCATGGGCGAATGGATCAACGACATCGTCCCTGAAGAGGCGGCGCAACTGCTCAGGGAGGCTTGGATTTCATGAGAGTGCTCGTCACCGGCGGGGCCGGCTACATCGGCGGCGTGGTCGCCGCGCAGCTGGCCGGGGCCGGGCACGAGGTCACCGTGCTCGACGACCTGTCCACCGGGTTCGCCGACGCGGTGCCGCCGGGCGCCACGTTCGTCAAGGGCACGCTGCGCGACTGCGCGGCCGAGGTGCTCGCCGACGGCATCGACGCGGTGCTGCACTTCGCGGCCAAGTCGCTGGTCGGCGAGTCGGTAACGGACCCGGCCAAGTACTGGTCGAACAACCTGGGCGGCACGATCTCGCTGCTCGAGGCGATGCGCGAGATCCGGGTCCGGACGATCGTCTTCTCCTCCACCGCGGCGGTCTACGGCGAGCCGGGCCGCACCCCCATCCTGGAGACCGACCCGACACGGCCGACTAACCCCTACGGCGCGTCCAAGGTCGCGGTGGACACCACGCTGAGCGAGTTCGCCCGGCTGTACGGGTTCGGCGCGGTCAGCCTGCGCTACTTCAACGTGGCCGGCGCGCACCAGGTGGCCGGCGGTGGCTGGCTCGGCGAGCGGCACAACCCGGAAACCCACCTCATCCCCAACGTGCTGGCCGCGGCGACCGAGGGCCGGCCGGTGCAGATCTTCGGCGACGACTACCCGACCCCCGACGGGACCTGCGTCCGGGATTACATCCACGTCACCGACCTGGCCGACGCGCACCTGCGGGCGCTGGCGGCCGCCCGGCCCGGCCAGCACCGCATCTACAACCTGGGCAACGGGGCCGGCTTCTCGGTCCGCGAGGTGATCGAGGTGTGCCGCGAGGTCACCGGCATCGACATCACCGCCGACGGGGGCCCGCGGCGGGCCGGCGACCCGGCCGTCCTGGTCGCCTCGTCCGAGCGGATCCAGTCCGAGCTGGGCTGGCGGGCATCGCGCGACCTGAGGGCGATGGCCGCCGACGCGTGGCGGTTCACCCAGGCGCGATCGTCGCGATGAGCGAGCCAGAGGGCGCCGGCGGCGACTGGACTGAGGAGCGAGGGACGAGCGACGAGGGAAGGAGCCGCCTCACAAGGCGCCCGGAGGCGAGCGGGGAGACAGGGTGAAGGCGGCATCGCTCTTCCGGGTGCGGTTCGGCGGGGAGCCGGACGGCGTGTGGCTGGCCCCGGGGCGGGCCAACCTGATGGGTGAGCACACCGACTACAACGACGGGTTCGTGCTGCCGTTCGCGCTGGGCCAGGGGGTCACGGCCGCGGCGGCCGGCGGCCATCCAGGCGGCTGACGCTGTGCTCCCGGCAGGAGCCCGAGAGCGTGGTGGAGGTCGGCCTGGACGGGCTGGCGCCCGGCCAGGTGACCGGCTGGGCCGCCTATCCGGCCGGCGTGGCCTGGGCGCTGGAGGCGGCCGGCCACCGGGTGCCCGGCGCGTGCCTCGCGATCGACTCCGACCTGCCGCCCGGCGCCGGGCTGTCCTCATCGGCCGCGCTGGAGTGCGCGACCGCGCTGGCGCTGACCTCGCTCGGCGGCCTGGACGTCCCCCGCGCAGACCTGGTGACGATCACCCGGCGGGCGGAGAACAAGTTCGCCGGGGTACCGACCGGCATCATGGACCAGTCCGCGTCGCTGCTGTGCCGGGCCGGGCACGCGCTGCTGCTCGACTGCCGCTCGCTCGAGGCCTCGCAGGTGCCGTTCGACCCGGCCGCGGCCGGGGCCAGCCTGCTGCTCATCAACACCCGGGCCCGGCACGAGCTGACCGACGGAGAGTACGGCCGGCGGCGGACCGAGTGCGAGGATGCGGCCCGCCGTCTGGGCATCCCGTCGCTGCGGGACCTAATGAACCCGGGTGATACCGACTCGCTGACCGATCCTGTGCTGCGGCGTCGCGCCCGCCACGTCGTCACAGACAACCAGCGGGTTCTCGAGGTGGTCGCGCTGCTGCGAGCGCCTCCGGGTCCGCCTGCGGATACCTACCGCGAGATCGGGCGGCTGCTGACGCAGGCGCACGTGTCGCTGCGCGATGACTTCGAGGTGTCCTGGCCGGAGGCCGACGTGGCGGTGGAGGCGGCGCTGGCGGCGGGCGCGGCGGGGGCGCGGATGATCGGCGGGGGGTTCGGTGGGTCGGTGCTCGCCCTGGTGCCGACGGCGGATCAGGGTTGCGGCCCGGTGCGCGAGGCCGTCACGGCGGCGTTCGCCCGGCGCGGCTGGACCGCGCCGGAGTTCCTGGACGCCATCCCGGCCGATAGCGCCCGCCAGGTGGACGGCTAGCGCGCCGCGGCGGCTTGATAAAGCTGATGCTCTTGGGATCGCCAGGCGTTCCTGTGACGGGCGATTCCCTCGCCGCCGCCCCGGCCCGCCCCGTATGTTTGGTGCGGGTGTTACTAGAGTGATGAAAGTTCGCTCCCGTGCCCGCGGGACGACGCGCCGGGCACGGGAACAGTCACGTTTATTACAGTAAGGTAGCCGCGGACCATGGGCCCGGTGAGCGGAGGAGGAACCCGTGCCGGTGCATGACGAGGCGGCCAAGCTGGCAGGCGAGATCGCCGAGCTGCGGCATGCGATCCACCGCGAGCCCGAGATCGGCCTGGACCTGCCGAAGACGCAGCGCAAGGTGCTTGACGCCTTGTCCGGGCTGCCGCTGGAGGTCAGCACGGGGAAGGCGGTCAGCTCCGTGACCGCGGTGCTGCGCGGTGGCCGGCCCGGCCCGGTGGTGCTGCTGCGCGGCGACATGGACGCGCTGCCCGTTACCGAGGAGACCGGGCTGCCGTACGCGTCGGCGGTGCCCGGCGTGATGCACGCCTGCGGCCACGACCTGCACACGGCCATGCTGGCCGGTACGGCGAAGCTGCTCAGCGCCCGGCAGGCGGAGCTGCCCGGCACGGTGATCTTCATGTTCCAGCCGGGCGAGGAGGGCTACGCCGGCGCCCGGTACATGATCAACGAGGGCGTGCTGGACGCGGCGGGCCAGCGCCCGGTCGCGGCCTACGCCCTGCACGTGAGCGCGAACAAGCAGCCCTGCGGGATGTTCTCCACCCGGCCGGGCCCGATGCTGGCCGCCGCCGACCAGATCACGGTCACCGTGCACGGGCGCGGCGGGCACGCCTCCCAGCCGCACCGGGCCATGGACCCGATCCCGGCCGCGTGCGAGATGGTGATCGCGCTGCAGACGATGGTGACCAGGACCTTCGACGTGTTCGACCCGGTCGTCATTACGGTCGGCAGCTTCCACGCCGGCACCACCGACAACGTGATCCCCGACCAGGCCAGGTTCCTGGCCACCGCGCGCTCCTACAGTGCCGCGTCCCGGACCGCGCTGGCCGACCAGGTGCCCCGGCTGATCAGGGACATTGCCGCCGCGCACGGGCTGACCGCCGACGCCGAGTACGCGGCCGAGTACCCAGTCACCGTCAACGACGCGGCCGAGGCGGCGTTCGCCGGGCAGGTGATCACGGAGGTGTTCGGCCCGGGCCGGGGCGAGACGGCCAAGCACCCCATCACCGGGGCGGAGGACTTCTCCTTCGTACTCGAGGAAGTCCCCGGCGCGTTCATCTTCCTCGGCGCCTGCCCGCCGGACCGCGACCCGGAGACCGCGCCCACCAACCACTCCGCCGTCGCGCTGTTCGACGACTCCGTGCTGGCCGAGGGCACCGCCCTGTACGCCGAACTGGCCCTCCGCCGACTAGCACAGGGCAGTCTCATCAAGGGCTGAGCGTCTGGGTGAGTGGGTGTTCCCGGTTCCCGGGCTCTCCATCGAGATCGCCGTGGCGGACGGGCCGGGGACCCGGTACCGCGCGCTGGAGACCGTCCGGCAGTACGGCGCGGTCCAGCTGGACGCCGGAGGCGAAGCGGTCCAGGCCGCCGCCCGCCACCTGAGCTGGTGCCTGGACGCCGCGGTCGCCCTCGGGCGGGCGTCCCGCGACGAGCAGGCCTGGCGGTCGGCGTTCGACCAGCTGGCCGACGAGCTGCGGGCCGCGCTGCGCTGGGCCGCGGGCCAGGGCCGGGCGGAGGCATACCAGCTGGCGATGGCGCTGGCCGAGCTGACCTTCACCCGCGGCCTGCCCGGGCGAGTCACAGCACCGGTACGAGCAGGCCGCGGAGCTCGCGGCGGACGCCGGGCAGGCCGCCGCCGCGCTGCGCTACGCGGCGGGCGCGGCCACGTCCCGGCACTTCGGCAACGACGCGCTCCGGCTGTACCTGGCCGCGGCCGAAACGGCCGTCCGCGCGGATGACCGGGCCGGAGCGGCCATGGACCTCGCCCAGGCCGCCGAGATGTGCAACCGCACGCCGGGCTTGATGTCCACGCTCCCGCCGGCTGGCCAGGCCGCTGAGCTGGTCACCCGGGCCCGGGCGCTGGCCAGCGGGAGCGCGGCCGTGGAGGCCCGGGTGCTCACCGCCGAGGCGTTCCGGGGCTGGACGAGGTCACCTCGATCCAGCTGGCCCGCGGCCAGCTGAGCGACGCGCTGGGCCATGCGCTGCGGCGGGCCGGGATCCTGGTGGCGCTGCCGGTGACGGCGCCGGCCGGGCTCGAGGTCTCCGACGCCATCTGCATGGCCGCGGAGTGCGCCACCGTTGTCGGCGACCTGCGGACCGCCCGCGATATGGCCGAACGGGTCCGCAACCTGCCCTTCTACCGCGAGGAGGCGCACCTGGCGACGTCGCGGCTGATCGTCGTGGCCGTCCTGGCGGGTGACTGGGACGAGGCGGTGGTCCTGGCCGCGCAGTTCCGCGAGGGCTGGGAACAGGCGGGAAGGCCGCGGGCCGCGAACCTCACCCGCGGCGCCTACGCCGCGGCGACGGTCCACGGCCTGCGCGGGGACGATGACACCCGGGCGGAGTGGCTGGACATCGTGGACGCGCTGGCCACACCGGGCCGGCCGATGTCGGTGATCCACGTCGACGAGTTCTTCGATGCCCTGCTGCTCCTGCACCGCGGCCGCGCCGATGAGGCGATGCGGCGGCTCGCCACGCCGCCGGAGCACTTCCGCACCTGGTTCAGCGCGATGTGGCAGCCGTGGTACGCGGCGCTGTGGGCCGAGGCGGCCGTCCTCACCGGGCATCCGGAGGCCGCGACCCGGATCCGGTGCGCGCGCCTGGTCACGCGGGACAACCCGATCGCCGTGGCCATCGCAAACCGGGCCAGGGCACTGGCCGGGGAGCACGACGGGCTGGCCCCGGCGGCCGCGGCGCTGGCGGCCGCCGGGTGCCGGTATCAGTGGGCCCGGACGCTGGTGGCCATCGGCGGGGCCGAACGAGCCCGGGGCGAAGCCGAGCTGGCCGCGATGGGCGCGACCGTCATGGCCTGGCCTCCAAGATGAGGTTGAACGGGGTCTGGGCGGCCCGGCGCAAGCGGCTGAAGCCCGCCTCGGCCAGCACGGCCGCCAGCCGGCGCTCGCCAGCCTGGGCGCCGAGCCCCAGGCCGACCTCCTGGTCCAGGGACCCCGGCGTGCAGATCACCGTGGACAGGCCGTCGTAGGTCCGCCCGACCGGGTTCAGGTTCTCCTCAAGCGCGTCGCCGGCCATCGGCTCCACCAGCAGCAGCGTGCCGTCCGGCGCCAGCGCCTGGCGTACGCGCCGGGCCGCCCCCACCGGGTCGCCCATGTCGTGCAGGCAGTCGAACATGCAGACCAGGTTGTAGCCGAGGTCTGGCTGCGCGACGGGTCGGCGGTGCTGATCCGGCCGGTCCGCCCGCGGACGCCGGGCTGCTCGCGGACGGTCTCGCCCGGCCGTTACGTGCCGCCCGGCTCGTCGCGGTACCGGCCGCGTGCATACCGCGGCGAACCCCGGGTAGCGCCAGGTAACCCGGATTGCCCGCCCGGCAGAGGAAGGACGCTTAGCATGCTGGGATTCCTGTTCAGGAAGGTACTGCTCAAGATATTGATGGCCATCGCGTTGCCGCTGATGGTGGTGTTCACCCGCTACCTGGCCCGCGCCGTGCTCCGCCACGTCGTGATCAAGCCGGCGGCCAAGGCGCTGCACCAAGCCGACTCGACCGTGACGGACGTTTCCCGGCGCGCGTCCGGCCAGGCCAGGCAGCTGACGCCCGTCACGTCCAAGTCCTAGAGGCTGGCTACGTCGGCCTGCTTGGCCCGGACGGCCTCGGCGGCGGTGCGCAGGGCGGCTACCTCGGATTCGGTCAGGTCGCGCTCGACGACGCGGCGGACGCCCTGCCGGCCGATCTCGGCTTCCACGCCCAGGTAGACGCCGGAGATGCCGTACTGGCCGTCCACCCAGGCGCAGACCGGCAGGACCGCGCCGGAGTCCTCGCTGACGGCGCGGGCCATCCGGGCCGCGGCGGCCGAGGGAGCGTAGTACGCCGAGCCGGTCTTCAGCAGCGCGACGATCTCGCCGCCGCCGTTCCTGGTCCGGGTGACCAGTTGCTCGATCTCCTCGGCGGGCAGCAGGTCGGCGAGCGGCCGGCCGTCCACCGTGCAGGCCGACGGCACCGGCACCATCGTGTCGCCGTGCGAGCCCAGTGTCAGGGTGCGCACCGAGCCGACCGGCACGCCCAGCTTCTCCGCCACGAAGTAGCTGAACCTGGCGGTGTCCAGCATGCCCGCCTGGCCCATCACCCGGTGGTTCGGGAAGCCGGACACCTTGGCGGCCAGCGCGGTCATCTCGTCCAGCGGGTTGGACACCACGATCAGCACCGCGTCCGGCGCGTACTTGGCGACGTTCTCCACCACGCTCCTGACGATCTTGGCGTTGGTCTCGATCAGGTCCATCCGGCTCATGCCGGGCTTGCGCGGCAGGCCCGCGGTGACGATGACAATATCCGAGCCGCCGATCACCTCGTACCCTTCGCCGCCCTGGCCGGTGGTCTGGCCGGTCACCTTGGTCTCGAACCCTTCGACCGGGCGCGACTGGTTCATGTCCAGGGCCAGCCCCTCCGGCTTGCCCTCGATGATGTCGGTGAGCACGACCTCCTCGAAGATGTCGTACTCGGCCAGCCGCTGCGCGGTGGTGGAGCCGTAGAACCCGGCCCCGACGACGGTTACCTTGCCGTTACGTGACATGTGCGAGAACTCCTTCGTCCGTGAGTGCACGTCAGCGGGCGGGGTGGCGGATACCTCGGCCCGTTCGGGATTAATGGTTTCCTACGAGCCCATCGCCTGGCGCAGGTTCTCGTCGAGCGCGCCGAGGAAGTCCTGCGTGTTCAGGAACGGGGTGTCCTTGCCGACGAGCAGGGCGAGGTCCTTGGTCATCTGCCCGCCCTCGATGGTCCGCACGCAGACGTCCTCGAGCGTCCGGGCGAACGCGGTGACGCCGGGGGTGCCGTCGAGCACGCCGCGGTGCTCCAGGCCCCTGGTCCAGGCGAAGATCGAGGCGACCGGGTTGGTGGACGTGGGATTGCCCTGCTGGTGCTGGCGGTAGTGCCTGGTCACGGTGCCGTGGGCGGCTTCGGCCTCGACGGTGCGGCCGTCCGGCGTCATCAGCACGCTGGTCATCAGGCCGAGCGAGCCGTAGCCCTGGGCCACCATGTCGGACTCGACGTCGCCGTCGTAGTTCTTGGTCGCCCAGACGATGCCGCCCTCCCACTTGAGCAGCTGGGCCACGATGTCGTCGATCAGCCGGTGCTCGTAGGTGATGCCGGCCGCCTCGAACTCGCCCTTGAACTCGGACTCGAAGATCTCCGCGAAGATGTCCTTGAACCGCCCGTCGTAGGCCTTCAGGATGGTGTTCTTGGTGGACAGGTAGAGCGGGAACTTGCGGTTCAGCGCGTAGCGCATGGTGGCCCGGGCGAAGTCGCGGATCGAGTCGTCGAAGTTGTACATGGCCATCGCGACGCCGCCGCCGGTGAACGTGGCGACCTCCAGCTCGATCGGCTGAGCCTCATTTTCTGGCACGTAGGAGATCGTCACCGTGCCGGGGCCCGGCACCACGAAGTCGGTGGCCTTGTACTGGTCGCCGTGGGCGTGACGGCCGATGATGATGGGCTTGGTCCAGCTCGGCACCAGCCGGGGGACGCTGGAGATCACGATGGGCTCGCGGAAGATGACGCCGCCCAGGATGTTGCGGATCGTGCCGTTCGGGCTTCGCCACATCTTCTTCAGGCCGAACTCGGCGACCCGCGCCTCGTCCGGGGTGATCGTCGCGCACTTCACGCCGACGCCGTGCCGTTGGATGGCGTGGGCCGCGTCGATCGTCACCTGGTCATCGGTGGCGTCGCGGTGCTCTATCCCGAGGTCGTAGTAGTCGAGCTCGACATCCAGGTAGGGCAGTATCAGCTGGTCCTTGATGTACTGCCAGATGATGCGCGTCATCTCGTCACCGTCGAGTTCGACGACGGGGTTCGCCACCTTGATCTTGGCCATGGTTCTCTCAGGTTCCCTTCATGAATGTGCTGCTTATGGCAGCGATATGCGCGACGGCGAGCACCGTGGCGCCGAGCACCGCCAGGGTCAGCACGTCGGAAGCTTTTCGGCGGGACGACAGCAGGCCCGCGTAGCGGGCCGGCAGGATCAGCCGGAACAGCGCCCCGGCCAGCAGCGAGGCACCGATGATGCCGGCGCCCCGGCTCGCGTACTGTGAGCCCTGCCAGGTGACGAACATCCCGGCGCCCACGCCGGCCAGCACGATCAGGTAGGGCAGCCAGGCCAGCCCGCCGGCCGCGGTCGCCCCGGTATCCCTGGATCTGCGGGATGACCGGGAACGGGCGCGATGGCCGCCGGGAGCGGACGCAGTTGTGCCGCGGGCGGGCCGGGCCGCGCCCAGGGCGGACGGCGTCGCGCCGGGGGCGGGCGAGGTGGATGGGGGCGAAGGGATGGCGTCGTGGTGGACGGGCGGGGGCGCGGCGGCACCGCCAGAGCCAGTGTTCACCGGCCTATTCGCCATGCATGTGCCTCCCGGGTTTCCGCTGGGAAGTTTACCGGGGCCAGGCCAGCCCGCTGCCCCCGCCACCGCACGTGGCCCGCCGGAACGCCATGCTGCCGGCTTCCTGGTGCTCCTGCATTCCGGAGAGATTCCTGTGACCGGTGATCTCCGGCCGCCGCCCGGTCCGGTTCTGTGATACGGCGTGGATGTCCCATTCATGTCGTTCCAGCTGCATGAATGGGACATTCACATCGTATGTCTTGGTACGGGCGGTGCTGGAGTGACTGAAGTCCGCCTATCGCCCCGGGGCAGTACCTGCCGGGGGCAGGCCCACTAGGAGGGGCAGGGATCACGGGTCACGAAAGTTCATCAGGAGCGCAGGAGCACCAGACGTGAGGCGATCGGCGTTGATCGGCGGCGTTGATCGGCGGCGTTGCCCGGAAGCGAAGAGACCCTGGATCGTCGCCGTCGTAGCAATTGATCGAGATGCAAGGCCTCTCGACCGGAGCCGTGACACGGGGGGTAACCCAGTGGTAAGACCTTAGTCACGGCTCCGATAGAACGGAGGGTCTGCGGTGGACACACCATTCCTTCGCATCGAGGAGGGCGGCGAAGTCTTCCCGTTGCGCGACGACGTGACCACCGTCGGCCGCGGCCGGGGCGTTGACATCCGCCTGGATGACCCCAGCGTGTCCCGGCTGCACGCCGAGCTCATCCGCCGGGGTCCCTACGTTTACGTCGTCGACCTCGGTTTATCACGTAACGGAACCCGGGTGAACGGGCGTCCCGTCGCCCGCCGGGTCCTGGACGAAGGCGACGTGCTGAGTTTCGGCGCGGCACGCTGCCGGATCGGCGGCATCCCGCCCGAGGAGATCACCGCCGAGGCCGAGGTGCGCCGTTCGGCCGTGCCCGAGCTCACCCGCCGTGAGCTGGACGTGCTGACCTCGCTGTGCCGGCCCGCGCTGTCCGACGAGGCCTTCGCCACCCCGGCGACGGCGCACGAGATCGCCACCGACCTGGTGGTCACCGAGGCGGCGGTCAAGCAGCACCTGCTCCGGCTCTACCAGAAGTTCCGGATCGCCGAGGGCCCGAACCGGCGCACCAGGCTGGCCAACGAGGTCGTCGCGCTCGGCCTGGTCAAGCCCATGCCGCCGGCCGCCTGGGCGAGCAGTTAAAGACGAGTGTTCCTGAGCAGCCAGTGCGAGCCCGACACGATCAGGTGATGCAGGCTGGGTAGGTGCGGGTTCACCGCCGGCCAGTAGTACGGGGTCTGCGACGAGGCGAACAGGACGGCGGCAGCGGCGAGCGCCCACACCGACAGCGCGATCGCGGCGGCCGACGTCCGGGTGCGCGCGACCGCCCCGGCCATCCGGTCCAGCT
The DNA here is from genome assembly GCA_963841585.1 of uncultured Actinomycetes bacterium. Classification (GTDB taxonomy): domain Bacteria; phylum Actinomycetota; class Actinomycetes; order Streptosporangiales; family Streptosporangiaceae; genus Palsa-504. The sequence goes on along the minus strand of CAWJDK010000033.1, from coordinate 24,145 downwards.
GCCGCCGCGGGCGGCCCGAGCCGGGGCCGAGACCGTACCAGGCCACCACGGCCGCGGCCGCGTACGCCCCGGCCTGCGGCATGTTCATGCGGTGCGTGAGCACTACCGCGAGACCGTAGGCCGCGGCGCCGACGACGATCGCGAACGGGGCCATCAGGACCTCGGTGAGCAGCGCCCTGGCCACGGTCAGCGGCGCGGTGACCAGCACGACTACCAGGTCGCTGGCCCGCGGCCCGCGCACGGACCGGCGCACCGCCAGCTTGCTCTGCGCCCGGTCCGCCGCCCGGAGCAGGGTGATCACGGCCAGCGAGGCGATCAGCCCGGCCACCGGCAGCACCACGGTGAGCGCCACCAGCGCGACTATGAAGGCGAGGCCGGCTGCGGTGTTCGGCCCGGTTGCCGAGCGCGCGGCGGGCGCAGGGCGCGCGGCTGGCCCAGGGGGCGCGGGCCGGGCGGCGGCGCAGGACGCCCGGCAGGCGCGGCGGGCCGGGGGCCCTGCGGGCCCCAGGGGGCGGCCTGGTCCTGGTAGGGCTGCTTCTGCCGTTTCCGGGCTGGCGGGTAGCTGACCGGCGGCAGCAGGTCGCCGACATCCCTGGCCGCCTGCTTGGGCGCTGGGAGCGGCTGGGCCGGACCGGGGGCCCGAAGGCCGGGGGCCTGGGGGCCGGGGGCCTGGGGGGCGGGGGCGTGGGGGGCGGGGGCCGGGACACCGCGAATGAACGCCGCCTCCCGGGGATGCTGGGTCAGGGTGTCCGCGCCGTCGTAGACGGCCGGGGGCGGGCCAGGCGCCGACATGTCGAGCGCGATGGCCTGGGCGCTGAGCCAGCTGGCCGACGGGCGGTGCGAGGGGTCCCGGGCCAGCGCCGCGGAGATCAGCGGCACCAGGGGCGCGGGGACGCCGGTCAGGTCGGCGCGGCCGGAGATGATCCGGTAGAAGATCGTCTCGTAGGAGCCGCCGCCGAACGGCAGGTGGCCGGTCGCGGCGAACGCCATCGTCGAGCCCCAGGAGTGCACGTCCGAGGCGGGACTGCTCGGCTCGCCCTCGATCACCTCGGGGGCCAGATAGCCGGGGGTGCCCATCACCAGCCCGGTCTGGGTCAGGCGGGTGGCGTCCCCGGCCTGGGCGATGCCGAAGTCGATCACGATGGGCCGGTCGTCGGTGAGCATCACGTTGCCCGGCTTCAGGTCACGGTGTACCACGCCCGCGGCGTGGATCGCGGTCAGGGCCTCGGCCATGCCGTGGGCCAGCCGGCGCAGCCCCAGGCCGGACAGCGGCCCGCGGGTCCGCACCATCTCGTCCAGCGTGGGCCCGGCGACGAACCGCGTGACGATGTAGGGAAACTCGCCGGTTACGTCGGCGTCGAGGACCTCGGCGACGTACGGGCTGCGGACCCGGCGCATGGTCTCGACTTCGCGGGCCAGCCGGCGGCGCGCGTTGACGCCCTCGCGGCCGAGCGGATGGAGCACCTTGACCGCCACCGGACGGCCTTCCGGGTCGCGGGCGAGGTGAACCACCCCCATGCCGCCTTCCCCGAGGCGGTCCTGAAGGCGATACGGGCCGAGGGACCTCGGCAGGTGTTCCGTCACAGGCATCGCGGATTCCAGAGTACGAAACAGATCGCCTGTTGTGGAACGAACAGGATGTTGCCTATCTGTAACGTCGCGGCTGCCCTAGGCTCGACGAAGAGCCGGAATGGCCGGGAGCACTAGAATCTTTAACCGTGGGACGGACCGATGACTGAGCACGACGACGGGCTCTCGCTGGACATGGTCACCGCCGCGCTGCGCGCGGACAGCACGGACGTGGCCATCTACGCCCGCGTGCTGGCCCAGTCCCTGGGCGAGGCGCTGCCCGCCGACTGCGTGTCGGTGGAACGGGACCGGTCGATGTCCGACCGGATGCGCGGCCGCCCCGGCGAGATCTCCAAGATCGTGGCCCGGCTCGGCGAGCTGCAGATGACGCTGGCGGTGCGCAACGGCCAGCCGGTGGCCGAGGTCTGCCGCGCGGTGCGCGGCGTGGTGCTGTCCCGGCAGACGGTGCCGATCGGGGAATGGGCCGCCACCCTGGCCGGCGCTCTGGTCAGCTACGCCGAGCAGAACGCCCAGGCCGCCCAGGCACTGCGCAAGCTGGTGGCTGGCAGCTGAGACCGCGTCAGAGACCAAGCGGCGGGCAGCATTTCCTGCAGACCCCGGGGCCTTCCAACGTTCCCGAGCGGGTGCTCCGGGCCCTGTCCCGGCCTACCATCGACCACCGCGGCTCGGAGTTCGCGGCCCTGACGGCGAAGGTCCTTGCCCAGCTGAAGCGGGTGTTCCAGACCGAGCAGCCGGTCGTCGTCTACCCGTCATCCGGCACCGGGGCATGGGAGGCGGCGCTGGCTAACTGCCTGTCCCCCGGCGACCTGGTGCTGGCCTTCGAGACGGGGCACTTCGCCACCCTGTGGCGCGACATGGCCACCGGGCTCGGACTCGAGGTCGATTTCGTCCCCGGGGACTGGCGTCACGGCGTGGATCCGCAGGTGGTCGGGGAGCGGCTGGCGACAGACCGCGCGCATGTGATCGCCGCGGTCACGGTCGTGCACAACGAGACCTCCACCGGGGTGCGCAGCCGGATCCCCGAGATACGGGAGGCCATGGACCGGGCCGGACATCCGGCCCTGCTGCTGGCCGACACCGTCTCCTCGCTCGCCTGCATGGACTACCGGCACGACGAATGGGGCGTCGACGTCGCGGTCGGCGCCTCCCAGAAGGGCCTCATGCTGCCGCCCGGGCTCGGCTTCAACGCGGTCAGCGACAAGGCCCTGGCCGCGGCCGCCCGGGCTGCTATGCCGCGGTCGTACTGGAACTGGGGTCCGGTCCTGGCCGCCAACCGGCGGGGCTTCTACCCCTACACGCCGGCTACCAACTTGTTCTTCGGGCTGAGCGAGGCCCTGGACCTCATCGAGGAGGAGGGCCTGCCCCGCGTCCTGGCCCGGCATGACCGGCTGGCCGAAGCCACCCGGGCCGCGGTCCGGGCCTGGGGTCTTGAGGTGGTGTGCGCGGATCCGCGCGAATACTCCAGCTCGGTCACTGGCGTCCTGCTGCCGGAGGGCGCCGACGGCGCTCACGTCAACCGGGTGATCCTGGACCGTTACGACATTTCCCTCGGCGTCGGCCTCGGCCAGCTGGCCGGCCGGGTATTCAGGATCGGCCACCTGGGTCACCTGAACGAGGCGACCCTGGCGGGCGTCCTCGCGGGGGTCGAGCTCGGCCTGCAGGCGGCGGGCGTGCCGGTCAAGCCCGGCGGCGTGACCGAGGCGCTGGCCGTCCTGGCCCGGCGGTGACGGCGGGGCCTGACCTCAGCGGACGGCGCGTCAGCGGCCGGTGAAGGTGGCATGGCCCGGACCGTCCTCCAGGAAGCTGCGCATGCCGGCCTGCTGGTCCTCGGTGCCGAACAGCGCGGCGAACTGCACCCGTTCGATCTCCAGCCCGGTGGCCAGGTCGACGCCGAGCCCGGCGTCGATGGCCTGCTTGGCGGCACGCAGCGCGAGCGCCGGGCCGCTGGCGTAGCGCTTCATCATGTCCAGCGCGGCCTGGTACACCTCCGCGTCCGGCACCACCTGATCCACCAGGCCGATCTGCTGCGCCTCGGCAGCGCCGAGCATCCGGCCGCTGAACACGATGTCCTTGGCCCGGGCCGGGCCGACCAGGCGGGGCAGCCGCTGCGTCCCGCCGGCCCGGGGATGACGCCGAGCAGGATCTCGGGCTGGCCCACCCTGGCCCGCTCGCCCGCGACCCGGAAGTCGGCGGCGAGGGCGAGCTCGAGCCCGCCGCCCAGCGCGTAGCCGGTGATCGCGGCGACCACCGGCTTTCCGATGGCGGCCACCAGCCCGACGGCTTCCTGCAGCCGTCCGGACCGCAGCGCCATCTCCGCGTAGCCGGCCTCGGCCATAACCGCGATGTCGGCCCCGCCGGCGAAGACCTTCTCCCCGCCGTAGACGATCACGGCGCGGATATCCTCCGCGGCAGCGGCACCGCGGGCGGCCTCGGCCAGCTCGGCGGTTACTTGGTCGTTCAGCGCATTGACCTTCGGCCGGTTCAGCCGGATGGTACCGATGCCATCCGCGACTTCCAGGTAGACGAACTCACCCATGGGTATGCAGACTAGCGCTACTTGCCACGGGGGGACGACCCCCCTGGCGCCCCCCGGTAAACGGAGGTCGCCGTTGGTCATGCCGGCCGGGGCCTGCGGGTAGGTGACCAGGCCGAGCTCGGCGCGGCTGTCCAGCAGCGGATGGTCCGGCAGCACCCGCACGGTATAGCCGAACGGCCCGGGCTGGTCCAGCGACACCTCGCCGGAGTAGCGCACCACTCCGCCGGCGGCGCCGACCGGATCGGGGGTCAGCGTGGCGTAGGCCGGCGAGATGATCTCGTCCGCGTCGTCCGGCCGGCCGTAGACCACCTCGACCGCTACGTCGTCCGAGGTGAGCTCGCCGAGCGCGACCAGCACCCGCACGGTCAGCACCGAGCCGAGCGCCTGGCCGGCAGCCTCCGCCTCCACGTGCTCGACCCGCACCTGCGGCCAGGCCCGCACCACGCGGTGCTTCCACGCGGCCAGCTCGCGGGCCGGGCCGAAGCCCCCGGTGCTAGCCAGCTCGGTGCTAGCCAGCTCAGGGTCGGCTAGCTTCGCGGAGGACGCCGCGGCGGGCACGTACAGCGCCGTCACGTACTCCCTGACCATCCGTTCGGCCTGGACCTTCGGCCCGAGCGAGCGGAACGTGTGCCGGATCCGCTCGACCCAGCCCTGCGGGATGCCGTCCGGGTCGACGTCGTAGAACAGCGGTGCCACCGACTTGCCCAGCAGCTCGTACAGCGCCGTGGCCTCGAGCGAGTCGCGCCGGGCGACGTCGGCCACGCCGTCGGCCGAGGGGATCTCCCACCCGTTCCCGCCGTCGTACCACTCGTCCCACCAGCCGTCCCTGACCGAGACGTTGAGCCCGCCGTTCAGCGCGGCCTTCATGCCGGAGGTGCCGCAGGCCTCCAGCGGCCGGAGCGGGTTGTTCAGCCACACGTCGCAGCCCTGCACCAGGGCATGCGCCATGGCCATGTCGTAGTCGGGCAGGAACACGATCCGGCGGCGCACGTCCGCCGAATCGCTGAACTGGACCATCTGCTGGATCAGGCCCTTGCCGCCCTCGTCGGCCGGATGCGCCTTGCCCGCCACCACGATCTGCAGCGGCTGATCCGGGTCGTTCAGCAGCCGGCTGAGCATCGCGGGGTCGTTCAGCATCAGGGTCAGCCGCTTATAGGAGGGCACCCGCCGGGCGAAGCCGATGGTGAGCACGTTCTCGTCGAGGACGTCGTCGATCCAGGTGAGTTCGGCCTCGGACGCGCCGCGCTGCCGCCAGGAGGCGCGCAGCCTGCGCCGGGTCTCGGCGACCAGCCGGGCGCGCAGCAGGCGCCTGGTCTCCCAGATCCGGCCGGCCGGGGCGTCGGCGGCCTGCTCCCAGGAGTCCTCACCCTGGGCAAGAGCATCGATCTCCGGGGCGACCCAGGTGGGGGTGTGCACGCCGTTGGTGACCGAGCCGATGGGCACCTCGCGCGTGTCGAAGCCCGGCCACAGGCCGGCGAACATCTCGCGGCTCACCTGGCCGTGCAGCAGCGAGACGCCGTTGACGCGCTGCGCCAGCCGCATGCCCATCACGGCCATGTTGAACACCTGCCGATCGCCGCCCGCGTAGGTCTCGGCGCCCAGAGCCAGCACCCGGTCGATGGGCAGCAACGGGTCGTCGGCGAAGTGCTCCCGGATCAGGCTGCGCTCGAACCGGTCGATGCCCGCGGGGACCGGCGTGTGCGTGGTGAACACCGTGCCCGCCCGGCAGACCTCGAGGGCCTCGTCGAAGATGAGCCCCTGCTCGGCGTACTCGCGGATCCGCTCCAGGCCGAGGAATCCCGCGTGGCCCTCGTTGGTGTGGAAGACCTCGGGCGAAGGGTGCCCGCGCAGGGTGCAGAACGCCCGCACCGCGCGCACCCCGCCGATGCCGAGCAGCAGCTCCTGGCGCAGCCGGTGGTCGCCGCCGCCGCCGTACAGCCGGTCGGTGACCTCGTACAGGTCGGCCTCGTTCTCCTCCACGTAGGAGTCGAGCAGCAGCAGCGGGACCCGGCCGACCTGGGCCACCCAGATCTGCGCGGCCAGCTGGCGGCCCGCGGTCAGGCCGACCTCGACGTGCACCGGCGCGCCGGCCGCGTCGCGGAGCAGCTCCAGGGGCAGGCCGTTCGGGTCGTCGGACGGGTACCGCTCGGCCTGCCAGCCATCCGCGGACAGTGACTGGGTGAAGTAGCCGTGCCGGTACAGCAGGCCCACCCCGATCAGCGGCACGCCCAGGTCGCTAGCGGTCTTCAGGTGGTCCCCGGCCAGGATGCCCAGGCCGCCGGAGTACTGCGGCAGCGCGGCGGTGATGCCGAACTCGGGCGAGAAGTAGGCGACCGCAGCCGGACCCTGCTCGCCCGCGGCGTACCAGCGCGGCTCCGACATGTACTGGCGCAGGTCCTGCTCGGCCTCGCCGAGCCGGCGCAGGAAGTCCTGGTCGGCCGCTAGCGCGGCGATCCGGGCCGACGGCAGCGCGCTGAGCATCGCGATCGGGTCGCCTTCCGACGCCGCCCAGGCGGCGGGGTCGATCGACGCGAACAGGTTGGCGGCCGGGCGGTGCCAGGACCAGCGGAGGTTCAGCATCAGGCCGTGCAGAGCGGCCAGCGGCTCGGGCAGGGTTACGCGGACGGTGAACCGGCGAATCGCTTTCACGGGCAGACCTTAATCGGTGCGCGCCGATGGCGCGGACCGATTGGCCGACGGGAGAGCAAAATCCGGGCGTCGCGGCCGGGAACATCAGTTCACATTAGCCCGAACGAGGTGGCAAGATGCCGGTCCGTTCGGTTTATTGCCCGACGTGAGACCGGCACGAATTAAACCCGTACCGCGCTGGCGTGAACTCAGCCGCGCTCGGTAGCGTAACCAGCGTGATTGGACGAATCCCGATCCTTGACGTGGAGCCCGCGGTGGACTGCGGGCGCCGGACGGCGCGAGCGGTGGCAGGCGAGACCTTCGAGGTCAGTGCCACGATCTTCCGCGAGGGGCACGGCCTCATCAATGCCGCGGCGGTGCTGAGAGATCCCGGAACGCAAGGCGGGCCCGCTGGTGTACATGCGCGAGCTCGCGCCGGGCACCGACCGGTGGGGCGCCGATGTGACTGTGCCCGGCGAGGGCGTGTGGCGCTTCCACGTGGAGGCGTGGGGCGACCCGATCGCCAGCTGGCACCACGACGCGGGCATCAAGATACCCGCTGGCCAGGACGTGGAGCTGATGCTCACCGAGGGTGCGCTGCTGTTCGAGCGGGCCGCGCGGCGGATCCCGCAGCCGCCGGGGGCGAGCGCCGGCCGCGGCCAGGACCGCACTGCGCGCGCTGGTGGCGAAGCTGCGCGACCGCGGGCTGGCCCCGTGGGACCGGCTGGAGGCGGCCACCGATCCCGGGATCGCCGCGATCCTGCGCACCTGGCCGCTGCGCGATCTGGTCAGCCGGTCCCGGCCGCTGACCGTCCAGGTGGACCGGGAGCGGGCGCTGTACGGCTCGTGGTACGAGTTCTTCCCGCGCTCCGAAGGGGTCCAGACCGACCCGATGGGCCGCCGGGCGCCCACCTCGGGCACGCTGCGCACCGCGGCCAAGCGGCTGGACGCGATCGCCACGATGGGCTTCGACGTGGTGTACCTGCCGCCGGTGCACCCCATCGGGACCACGTTCCGCAAGGGCAGGAACAACACGCTGACCCCGGCCGACGGCGACCCCGGCTCGCCGTGGGCGATCGGGTCCCCGGACGGCGGGCACGACGCGCTGCACCCCGACCTGGGCACGATGGACGACTTCGACGCGTTCGTGGCCAGGACCCGCGAGCTGGGCATGGAGGTCGCCCTGGACTTCGCGCTGCAGGCCTCGCCGGACCACCCGTGGGTCAAGGAGCACCCAGAGTGGTTCACCACGCGGGCGGACGGGTCGGTCGCCTACGCGGAGAACCCGCCCAAGAAGTACCAGGACATCTACCCGCTGAACTTCGACAACGACCCGGAGGGCATCTACCAGGAAATCCTGCGGATCCTCCGGCAGTGGATGGATCACGGGGTGCGCATTTTCCGGGTGGACAACCCGCACACCAAGCCGCTCCGGTTCTGGGAGCGGCTGCTCGGCGAGATCCGCGGCTCCGACCCTGACGTGCTATTCCTGGCCGAGGCGTTCACCCGGCCGGCCATGATGCACACCCTGGCCAAGATCGGCTTCCACCAGTCGTACACGTACTTCACCTGGCGCAACGGCGCCCAGGAGCTCGAGGAGTACATGGGCGAGCTGTCCGGCGAGGCGGCCGCCTACATGCGTCCCAACTTCTTCACCAACACCCCGGACATCCTGAACGAGTACCTCCAGCACGGCGGGGTGCCCGCGTTCAAGATCCGGGCCGTGCTGGCGGCCATGCTCTCCCCGACCTGGGGCATCTACTCTGGGTACGAACTGTGCGAGAACGTTCCCTTGAGGCCTGGCAGCGAGGAGTACATGGATTCCGAGAAGTACCAGTACCGTCCGCGCGACTGGGAGGCCGCCGCCCGGGACGGCATCGGGATCGCCGACTACATCACCGAGCTCAACCGGATCCGGCGCGCCCACCCGGCCCTGCACCGGTTGCGCAATCTTCGTTTTCACGGTGTTGACCAGCCCGGACTCATGTGCTTCTCGAAGAGCGTGGCGCATGTGCCCGCCGGTCCTGGGGACGATACCGTACTGGTGGTCGCGAACCTCGACCCCTACCAGACCAGGGAAGCCACGGTCTGGCTCGATCTGCCCGCACTCGGCGTGGACCGCGAGTTCATCGTCACGGACGAGCTAACCGGCGAGTCCTACCGGTGGGGGCATGCCAACTACGTCCGCCTGGACCCGGCGACGCGGCCCGCCCACGTTTTCTCCGTTACGCCCCTGCCGTGATTCCGTACCAACCAGGAGATTCCGTGACCGAACACCACGAGGCGATAGCCGACTCCTTCGACGTGGAGCAGCCCCGCGATCCGGAGTGGTACAAGCGCGCGGTGTTCTACGAGGTGCTCATCCGGGGTTTCCACGACGCGACCAGCGACGGCACCGGCGACCTGCCCGGGCTGACCTCCCGGCTGGACTACCTGGAGTGGCTCGGCATCGACTGCATCTGGCTGCTGCCGATCTACGCCTCGCCGCTGCGCGACGGCGGCTACGACATCTCCGACTTCATGGCGGTGCTGCCCGACTACGGCAACATCGGCGACTTCGTCACGTTCGTCGACGAGGCGCACCAGCGCGGCATCCGGGTCATCGCCGACCTGGTCATGAACCACACCAGCGACCAGCACCCGTGGTTCCAGGCGTCCCGTTCTGATCCTGACGGGCCGTTCGGCGACTTCTACGTGTGGTCCGACACCGACGACAAGTACTCCGGCGCCCGGGTCATCTTCGTCGACACCGAGCAGTCCAACTGGACCTTCGACCCGGTCCGCGGCCAGTACTACTGGCACCGGTTCTTCGCCCACCAGCCGGACCTGAACTTCGAGAACCCTCGCGTGCAGGACGCGATGCTCGAGGTGCTGCGGTTCTGGATGGACCTGGGCATCGACGGCTTCCGCCTCGACGCCGTGCCCTACCTGTACGAGCGGGAGGGCACGAACTGCGAGAACCTCAAGGAGACGCACGAGTACCTGAAGCGGATCCGGGCCGAGATCGACAAGCTGTACCCGGACAAGGTGCTGCTGGCCGAGGCGAACCAGTGGCCGGCCGACGTGATCGAGTACTTCGGCGACCCGGAGGCCGGCGGCGACGAGTGCCACATGGCGTTCCACTTCCCGCTGATGCCGCGCATTTACATGGCGGTGCGCCGGGAGCAGCGCTACCCCATCTCGGAGATCCTGGCCCAGACCCCGGCCATCCCGGCCGGCTGCCAGTGGGGCATCTTCCTGCGCAACCATGACGAGCTGACGCTGGAGATGGTCACCGACGACGAGCGCGACTACATGTACGCCGAGTACGCCAGGGATCCCCGGATGAAGGCCAACATCGGGATCAGGCGCCGGCTGGCGCCGCTGCTGGAGAACGACCGGAACCAGCTCGAGCTCTTCACCGCGCTGCTGCTGTCGCTGCCCGGCTCGCCGGTGCTGTACTACGGCGACGAGATCGGCATGGGCGACAACATCTGGCTGGGTGACCGGGACGGCGTGCGGACGCCGATGCAGTGGACGCCGGACCGCAACGGCGGCTTCTCCCAGGTCGACCCGCAGCGGCTCTACCTGCCGCCGATCATGGACGCGATCTACGGCTACCAGGCGCTCAACGTCGAAGCGCAGCAGCGCAACGCGGGCTCGCTGCTGCAGTGGACCCGGCGGATGATCGAGATCCGCAAGCGGCACCCCGTCTTCGGCACCGGCGTCTACGAGGAGCTGACCTCCTCGAACCCGAGCGTGCTGGCCTTCGTCCGGCTGCCGGCCGAGTCGGACGGCATCGACACCGACGGCGCGGACCGCATCCTGTGCGTGAACAACCTGTCCAGGTTCCCGCAGCCGGTCGAGCTCGACCTGCGCCGGTTCACCGGCGTCACGCCCGTGGAATGCATGGGCGGCGTGGTCTTCCCGCGGATCGGCGAGCTGACCTACCTGCTGACGCTGCCCGGCCACGGGTTCTACTGGTTCCAGCTGCCCGCGGCCCGGGACGACAGCGGCGCCGTGATCCCCGAAGGGAGCGGCGCGCCGGGTACCGGCTCGGCCGAGGAAGACCGCACGCCGGTCATGGGCGATCATCTGCCGGGACCCGCCAGCCCTCCAGAGAGTCACCAGCGATGACGCGGTGACCACGGCGGCTCTCGGCCAGTGTCCGGAATATCTCGATAGGCCGCCCGGAAATCGGCTTGCGCGTGTTTGCCGGGATCAGCCACGGGGATGTGGTAAGCGCTCATGACTTTCGAAGACACACTGGCAACATGGCTGGTCAAGCAGCGATGGTTCGCAGGCAAGGGGCGGGCCGTCCACGATCTGGCGATCGTGGCCGACACCGAGATCATCCCCGGCGACCCCGGCCTGCGGCACCTGATCGTGACCGTCTCGCACGGCGCGACCTCGGACTGCTACCAGCTGTTCATCGGCTACCGGGCCCGGCTGCCGGTCCAGCTGCAGCACGCCAGCATCGGCACCCGCGCCGGGCTGCAGATCTACGACGGGCTGCACGACACCGCGCTGACCCGGACGCTGCTCGACGCGATCGTCGACGACCGGAGCGTCGGCAGGCTGCGGTTCTGCCGGGTGCCTGGGGCCCAGGTCGAGGCCGGCCTGGACAGCCTGGTGCTCACCGGCGAGCAGAGCAACACCAGCCTGGTGTTCGGCGAGTCCGCCATCTTCAAGGTGTTCCGCCGGGTCACCCCCGGGCCGAACCCGGACCTGGAGGTGGCCACGGCGCTGGCCGAGCTCGGCTCGTCGCACATCGCGGAGCCGTTCGGCTGGGTGGAGACCAGAATGGACGGCGCGATCACGGTGCTGGCCATCTTGTCCCGGTACCTGCGGGCGGCCTCGGACGGCTGGTCGCTGGCCGCGACCAGCGTCCGCGACCTGTACGCCACCGAGGAGGGCACCCGCGCGGCCGAGGCCGGCGGGGACTTCGAGGGCGAGGCCGAGCGGCTCGGGGCGGCCAGTGCGCAGGTGCACCGGGACCTGGCCGACGCGTTCGGCCAGTCCGAGCTCGATCCGGAGGCCATCCGTGAGCTGGCCGAGCAGATGTACCGGCGGCTCGAGCTGACCGCCGCGATAGTGCCCGAGCTGGCCGCTTACGCCAACAAGGTCGGCGACGCGTACTCGGACCTGGCCAAGCTGATCGAGCCGGTGCCGGCCCAGCGGGTGCACGGCGACTATCACCTGGGCCAGGTCATGCGGACCCAGACCGGCTGGGTGGTGCTCGACTTCGAGGGCGAGCCGGCCAGCCCGCTCGCCGAGCGGCGCGCCCGGTCCTCCCCGCTGCGGGACGTGGCCGGCATGCTCCGCTCGTTCGACTACGCGGCCCGGCACCAGCTGGTCACCCATCCGGACGCGGCTAGCCTCGCGCCCAAGGCGGCCGACTGGGCCAGGCGCAACAGCGACGCGTTCTGCGCCGGCTACGCCGCGGCCGGCGGCCTGGACCCGGCCGTGAACTCGGTCCTGCTTCGTGCGATGCTGCTCGACAAGGCCGTGTACGAGGTCCTCTACGAGGCCAGGCACCGGCCGACCTGGGTCCCCATTCCGCTAGAGTCCATTGCCGAACTTTAATTACCCACGGATCGAGTGGCCCACATGACACAACCTGAACTCAGCCTGGGTGAGATCGAACGGATCGTCGCGGGGCAGCACTACGACCCGCATTCGGTGCTCGGCGCGCACCCCGGTCCCGACGGGGTGATCATCCGCGCGCTGCGGCCGATGGCGAAGTCGGTGACTGTCGTCCTCGACGACGGACGCAGGCTGCCCATGACGCACGTGCACCAGGGCGTCTTTGCCGTCACCGTGCCGGACGAGAAGGTGTCCGGCTACCGGATCGCCACCGTGTACCAGGCCGCACCCGGTTCCGAGACCGATTCCGGAGCCGGTTCCGAGGCCGGCTCCGTGACCGCGGAGGAGGTGAGCGACGACCCGTACCGGCACCTGCCCACGCTGGGTGAGTTCGACCTGCACCTGATCGCCGAGGGGCGGCACGAGGAGCTGTGGCGGGTGCTCGGCGCGCACGTCCGCGAGGTCGGCCCGGTCAACGACACGACGACGGGCACGTCGTTCGCCGTCTGGGCGCCGAACGCCCACGGGGTCCGCGTGGCCGGCGACTTCAACTACTGGGACGGCCGGGCGTATCCGATGCGCTCGCTCGGCGGATCCGGGGTGTGGGAGCTGTTCGTGCCGGGCGTCCGCGAGGGCGCCAGGTACAAGTACACGATCTGCGGCCCGGACGGGGTGTGGCGGGAGAAGGCCGACCCGATGGCCAACGCCGCCGAGACACCGCCGGCCACCGCGTCGGTGGTGTACACCTCGCAGTACGCCTGGGGCGATGCCGAGTGGATCGAGGCGCGCGCCGGGTACGAGCCGGTGCGCGCGCCGATGAGCATCTACGAGGTGCACCTGGGCTCGTGGCGGCCGGGCCTGTCCTACCGGGAGCTGGCTGTCCAGCTCGTCGAGTACGTCACCGACATGGGCTTCACCCACGTGGAGATGCTGCCCGTCGCCGAGCACCCGTTCGGCGGCTCGTGGGGTTACCAGGTCACCTCGTACTACGCGCCGACGTCGCGGTTCGGCAGCCCGGACGACTTCCGCTACCTGGTTGACGCGCTGCACCAGGCCGGGATCGGCGTCATCCTCGACTGGGTGCCCGGGCACTTCCCGCGGGACGAGTGGGCGCTGGCCAGGTTCGACGGCACCCCGCTGTACGAGGACTCCGACCCGCGCCGCGCCGAGCAGCCCGACTGGGGCACCCTCGTCTTCAACTTCGGCCGGAACGAGGTGCGCAACTTCCTGGTCGCCAACGCCGTGTACTGGCTGGAGGAGTTCCACCTGGACGGGCTGCGGGTGGACGCCGTGGCCTCCATGCTGTACCTGGACTACTCGCGCAAGGACGGCGAGTGGACGCCCAACCAGTACGGCGGCCGGGAGAACCTGGACGCCATCTCGTTCCTGCAGGAGGTCAACGCCACCTGCTACAAGCGCGTGCCCGGCATCACGATGATCGCCGAGGAGTCGACCGCCTGGCCGGGCGTGTCCCGGCCGGTGTACCTGGGCGGGCTCGGGTTCGGCTTCAAGTGGAACATGGGCTGGATGCACGACACCCTGTCGTATCTGCGCCAGGACCCCATCTACCGGCAGTACCACCACAACGAGATCACGTTCTCGCTGATCTACGCGTTCTCGGAGAACTTCGTCCTGCCGTTGTCGCACGACGAGGTGGTGCACGGGAAGGGCTCGCTGCTGGGCAAGATGCCCGGCGACGAGTGGCGCCGGCTCGCCGGGCTGCGCTCGCTGCTGGCCTACATGTGGGCCCACCCGGGCAAGCAGCTTCTCTTCATGGGCTCGGAGTGGGGGCAGGGGAGTGAGTGGTCGGCGGACAACGGACTCGACTGGTGGGTGCTCGACTTCGACGTCCACCAGGGTGTGCAGCGGCTGTCCAGGGACCTCAACCAGATCTACCGGCGGACCCCGGCGCTGTGGCAGCTGGACACCTCGCCCGAGGGGTTCAGCTGGATCGACGCCAACGACGCCCAGGGCAACACGCTGTCCTTCCTGCGCATGTCCGCGCCCCGGGGCGCGGCTCCCGGCGCCGCGGGTGAGTACGCGCGCGGTGCCGCGCGGGACATCGTTCGCGATGCCGCCCGTGACGACGAGGACGATCGTGACGTGATCGCCTGCATCGCCAACTTCTCTGCGCTGCCGCACCTGAAGTACCGCGTGGGCCTGCCCCGGGCCGGACGCTGGCGGGAGATCCTGAACACCGACGCGGCGATCTACGGCGGCAGCGGCCTCGGCAACCTGGGCGGCGTCGATGCGGTCCCTGAGCCCTGGCACGGGCGCCCCGCCTCGGCCACGCTCACCGTCCCCCCGATGGGCGTGCTCTGGCTCACCCCGGAGCCCTGAGGGCGCGGCGCTTGGCTCGGGCCATCTTGAACAGGTAGCCGGGCGAGGGCGGAATCCAGCCGAGCTGACGGGCCATGCCCAGGTCATCGCGGTTGGCCCAGTGCTCGGTGATCCGGCCGTCCGCCAGCAGGAACCAGTGCGACTGGGTCATAGCAAACGTGCGGCCGGTCGGCGGAAAGACGGTGTCCACCGTGCCGTCCTCTTGGTAGACGGCCCACGGAGCGGTGTGGCGCCCGTTCATGGTGGAGTTCACCGCGACCAGGTTGCCGTCGGCGATGGCGTGGTGGATGTCGTAGTGCAGGTCCTCGAACGCGGCGCGCAGCCACAGCGCGGTCGAGTAGAAGCAGGCTGGGCCCTGAACCCGCGACGACGGCGGCTGGATCAGGTTCTCGCGGTCGACGGCGCGCGGGTGGTATAGAGGGTCGAAATCGGCCCGGTCGCCGTCGGCCATGGCGTGGATGCTGCGCACCACGACGGATACCGGGCCGGCAAACACGGCGGCGGAGGGACTGACGGTCATGGGCACTCCTTTTAGATACAGTTTGACTGTATCTAAAGTCTGGAGCCTGCGATGACCGAAGTCAAGAGGTCCTATGACGCGTCCGGGCGGCGCGCCCAGGCCCGGGCCCGGCGGTTGTCCGTGGTGCTGGCGGCCCGCGACTTGTTCGAGCGGGACGGCTACCGGCCGACGACGATCGCCGCCATTGCCGCGCACGCTGGGGTCTCGGCGGAGAGTGTGTACAAGGGGTTCGGCACCAAGGCCGCACTGGCCAAGGCGGTGTTCGACATCGCGCTGGCCGGCGACGACGAGCCGGTCCCGGTGGCCGAACGCCCGGCGATGCAGGCGGTGCGGGACGAGCCGGACGTGCGGCGCAAGATCGCGATGTTCGCCGAGGGCCTGGCGTACCGGCAGGCGCGTTCGGCCCGCGTGCAGATCCTCATCCGCGACGGGCGGCACGTGGACGACTCGCTCGCCCCGGTCTGGGACAAGCTGCGCGACGAGGGCCTGACCGGAATGGCGGCGCTGGGCCGCCACCTGCTGGAGACCGGCCAGCTCCGCGACGGGATCGGCCTGGACGAGGTACGCGACGTGCTGTGGAACTACCTCGCGATCGACCACTACGAACGGCTGGTGCTGTCCCAGGGCTGGTCGCAGGAGCGGTACGCGCACTGGCTCGCCGACGCCATCACCAGCGCCCTCTGCCCGTAGGGCGTGGATGCCGCATTTGTGTCGTCAGGGCGCGGTGCCGTTACGTGACGTTGATCGTGGGAGGCCGCGCGGGCGCTGACCGGCCGTTGCTTCTGGTACTGCTGCGCTCCCGGCATGCTAGCGGATTCGCTCGAAGGCGCCCGCCGTCCGCTTTATAAGGCGTGAATGTCCCAGCCACGTTGTTCCAGCTGCATGAATGGGACATCCACATCGTATGATCTGGTGCGGACGGTTCCTGTGGGATTGAAGTCCGTTTCCGCGTGCGACTCCGGGTGGGAAGCCATGACCACGGGGGCTGGGTCAGCTGGCGGCCCAGATGCCGCCGTCTACCGGGATGATGGCGCCGGTGATGTAGGCCGAGCCGCGGCCGCTGAGGAAAACGGCGACGCCGGCCATGTCGTCGGGGCGGCCGATGCGGCCGAGCGGGGAGGCGGCCGCGATCTCGTCGCCGCGGGCGGCCAGGGTGGCCGCCATCATCTTCGACTCGAACGGGCCGGGGGCGACCGCGTTGACCGTGATGTGCCGCGGCCCGAGCTCGCGGGCCAGAACCCGGGTGAGCTGGTGCAGGCCGGCCTTGCTGGCCGAGTAGGAGTAGGTCGGGTACTCGTACGGCACCCGCAGCCCGTCGATGCTGCCGACGTTGATCACCCGGGCCGGGTCGTCGGCGGTGCCCGCCGCCTCGAGCAGCGGCAGGAAGGCGCGGGTCAGGTAGAACGGCGTCTTGAGGTTGAGGTCGACGACCTTGTCCCATCCGTGCGCGGGGAACTCCTCCAGGGGAGCGCCCCAGTTGGCGCCGGCGTTGTTGACCAGGACGTTGACGCCCTCCTCGTTCTGGCCGACCTCCTCGGCCAGCCGCCGGCACTCCTCCTCGCGGGACAGGTCGGCGGGCACCGAGATCACGGTGCCGTACTGGGAGAGCTCCGTGGCCGCGGCCTCGCCCGCCTCGGGCTTGCGCGAGCTGATGTAGACCGCGGCGCCGGCCCGGAGCAGGCCGCGCGCCATCATCATGCCGATCCCGCGGGTCCCGCCGGTGACGACGGCGACCTTGCCGGTGAGGTCGAACAGGTACACGAGTCCCTCCGAGTCGCTGGTGTCCCCCGGGGCATTGTAGGCCCCGTCCGGTTACGTCCGGCGGCCGCCCGGGGCACGGCGCAGCCGGCGCTCCCAGCAGGCCCGGTGCCAGTGCCTGCGCTCGTCCAGGGCGAGGCCGCCGGGCATCCGGGCGCCATCCGCGGGCCAGGCCACGACGTGCGGGGTCCCCGGCACGATCTCCTGGTCGCATCCGGGGCAGCGGTACGCCTTGGCGGACGCCGCGCCGGGCACCCGGCGGACGATCCAGTCGCCGTCCGGCCATGACTCGACGCGCTGGGGCCCGGGCACGGGGTCCGGCGGGCCGGAGCGGTCGCGGCGGATCCGGCGCGGGCTCACGCCTGCCCAGCTTAGGTGAGCCGGCCGCAGTAGAGTTACAGCTCGTGCGGCTCGTCATCGCGCGGTGCAGCGTCGACTACGTCGGCCGGCTCACCGCCCATCTCCCCGAGGCCCTGCGCCTGCTTATCGTCAAGGCGGACGGCTCGGTGCTCGTGCACTCCGACGGCGGCTCGTACAAGCCGCTGAACTGGATGTCCCCGCCGTGCCGGCTCGCCGAGGAGCCGGGCCTGTGGACGGTCACCGGCAAGTCCGGCGAGACGCTGATTATCACCCTCACCGAGGTGGTGAGCGACACCTCGGTCGAGCTCGGCGTCGACCCGGGGCTGGTCAAGGACGGGGTGGAGGCGCATTTGCAGCAACTGCTGGCGGTCCAGCTCGACCTGCTCGGCGAGGGCTGGCGGCTGGTCCGCCGCGAGTATCCGACCCCGATCGGGCCGGTCGACCTGATGTGCCGGGACGGAGCGGGCGTGAGCGTCGCGGTGGAGATCAAACGACGCGGCGAGATCGACGGCGTGGAACAGCTCACCAGGTACCTGCAGCTGCTGAACCGGGATCCGATGCTGGCCCCGGTGCAGGGCGTGTTCGCGGCCCAGGAGATCAGGCCGCAGGCACGCACGCTGGCCTCCGACCGGGGCATCCGCTGCGTCACCCTGGACTACGACACCATGCGCGGGGTGGAACCGGAGAACACCCTGTTCTGACCCGAAGGTCATGCGCCGGCTCCGACGAGGTGAGCGTTGACCGCGCGGGCGCGGCCGGCCAGGCCGGGCAGCTGGGTGATGGCCACGCCCGCGGCCCGGAGCTGTTCGGCCCCCTCTCCGTCGGTGAACAGCCGGGGCTCGCGCCAGGCGAAGACGACCCGCGGGATGCCCGCCGCGACGATATGCCGGACGCAGGTGACCGGGCGCGAGGCCCGGGCACCGCAGGGCACCAGCGAGCTGTACAGGGTGGCGTGCCGCAGCCGCGGATCGGGGCCGAGCTTACGGAGCGCCACTTCCTCGGCGTGGTCGTGGTCCTCCTGCTCGCGGGAGAACCCGGTCGCCAGCACCTCGCCGTCCTCGCTGACGACGACCGCCCCGACGGAGAACGCGGAGCCGGACGGCGGGCACAGCCGGGACAGCTCCACCGCCCACCGCAGGAACCGGTGATCCGGGCCGCCGGGACCGAGCAGGTAGCGCAGCAGCGCGACCTCGCCGACCCGGCGGGTCTCGGCGAGCGTCATGGGGCCGTCGGTGCCCGGGCCAGGGAGGTCGAGCCGGGGGGCGGCCGGATCGGCGACGAAGAAGGGCGCTACGGCCAGGTTGAGCTCGTCGGCCAGGCCCGCGGCCAGGAACTCACCCAGGACGCGCGCCCCGCCCTCCACCAGGGCACGCGCCACGCCTCGTTCGGCCAGATCGGCCAGGATGAAATCGACGGACGGCGGGTCGCCGGCGTCGATGAGCACGGCGCTGTCCCCCAGCCTGGTCCGGGCGCGGGTGAGCGCGGGGGCGGCGCAGTAGACCAGGCGGAGCGCGCCCGGAGCGAAGAAGCGGGCCTGCGGGTCCAGGTCACCGGTGGCGGTGAGGGTGACCCGGGCCGGGTGGGCGGGCAGGCCGCGGGCGGTGCGGCGGGCGCTGCGCCGCGGATCCCTGATCAGCAGCCGCGGGTTGTCCGTGCGGACCGTCCCCGCGCCGACCAGGATGGCGTCGCAGCCCGCCCGCACCTCGTCCACCCGGTCCAGGTCGGCCGGGCCGGACAGGATCAGCCGGCGGGGCGTCGCGTCGTCCAGGTAGCCGTCGGCCGAGGTGGCGCAGGACAGCAGGACGTAGGGACGAGGCGGCACGAACCCAGGTTAGCTATCGGACCGGGGGCGATGCTTTACTGGTCAGGCGATGCTTGAGACAGTCAATCCGGCGACAGGGGAAGTGCTGGCCACCTTTCCCGAACACGGGCGCCGCGACGTGGAGGCCGCCGTGGCCCAGGCCCATGCGGCCGCGGCGTGGTGGGCAGGGCTCGGCTGGTCCGAGCGGCGGATCAGGCTGCTGGCCTGGAAGTCGCACCTGACCAGGTACCTGGGCCGGCTGGCCCAGCTGGTGCACGAGGAGACCGGCAAACCGCTCGACGACGCCAAGCTGGAAATCATCCTGGCCATCGTGCACATCGACTGGGCCGCCCGGCACGCCCGCCGGGTGCTGCGCCGGCACCGGGTGCGCAGCGGGCTCGCCGCCATCAACCAGGCGTCCACGGTGGAGTACCAGCCGCTGGGCGTGATCGGCGTGATCGGACCGTGGAACTACCCGGTGTTCACGCCGATCGGCTCGATCGCGTACGCGCTGGCGGCCGGGAACGCGGTCATGTTCAAGCCGTCCGAGCTGACCCCGGCGACCGGGAACTGGCTGGTCCAGGCGTTCAACGAGGCGCTGGGGATCTTCGGCGACATCCGGCCGGTACTGCAGGTGATCACCGGACCCGGCTCGACCGGGGAGGCGCTGGCCCGCAGCGGGGTGGCGAAGATCGCGTTCACGGGTTCGGCGGCTACCGCGCGCAAGGTGATGGCCGCCGCGGCGGACACCCTGACCCCGGTGCTGGCCGAATGCGGCGGCAAGGACGCCATGCTGGTCAGCGCCGACGCCGACGTGGAGGCGGCCGCCGAGGCCGCCGCGTGGGGCGCGATGTCCAACGCCGGGCAGACCTGCATCGGGATCGAGCGGATCTACGTGGCCGGCGAGGTGTACCAGCCGTTCCTCGAGCGGCTGACGTCCAAGGTGTCGTCGCTGCGGCCCGGGTTCGACAGCGAGGCGTCGTACGGGCCGATGACGCTGCCGTCACAGCCGGAGACCGTGGCCAAGCACGTGGCCGACGCGCTGGCCCAGGGCGGGCAGCCGGTCGTGGGCGGCCCGGACGCGGTCGCGCCGCCGTACGTGCGGCCGGTCGTGCTCACCGAGGTGCCGGAGGGGGCGGCGGCTGTTACCGAGGAGACGTTCGGCCCGACCGTGACGGTGACGCCGGTGGCTGGGCTGGACGAGGCGGTGTCCTTTGCCAACGCCGGGCGTTACGGGCTCGGGTCGGCCGTGTTCGCCCGGGACCGTTCGGCGGCCATGACGGCGGCTCGCTCGTTGCGGACCGGAATGACCTCGAGTCAACTCCGTGCTCGGGTTCGCGATCGTGCCGGCGCTGCCGTTCGGCGGGGTGGGCGAGTCGGGGTTCGGCCGGATCCACGGCGCGGACGGGCTACGCGAGTTCACCCGGCCTAAGGCCATCACGCGGCAGCGGATGCGGCCGCTGATCAAGCTGACTTCTTTCGAGCGGACGGACCGGGATATGCGCCGGATCGTCACCCTGGTCACGCTGCTGCACGGCCGGCTGTACCGGCCGCGGAGGCGGCGGGAGCCGGGCGCGTTAGGCTCGGTCGGCCGGCCGCGGGCGGGCGCGCGTTAGGCTCGCTCGGTCAGCCACGGGCGGGCCAGGGCGGCCGGGGCGGGCGCCGTGGCCGGCGGCCTGCCCGGCGATGACCATCGCGTCGACCGGGTCGGCGGGATCGGCCGCCGCCAGCGGTGCCCGGCCGGCGATCAGGTCGGCGGCCCGCTCGGCGATCGCGATCGTGGGCGCGTTGGTGTTCCCCCGGGGGATGGAGGGCATGACCGATGCGTCGACCACCCGCAGCCCGGTCACGCCGCGGACCCGGAGCTCGGGGTCGAGCACGCTGGCCCAGCGCGAGTCACCGCCCATCGCACAGGTGCCGACCGGGTGATACAGGGTCACCACGCTGCGGCGCACGTAGTCGAGGAGCTCGGCGTCGGAACGCACGTGCGCGCCGGGGGCCAGCTCGGCGGAGCAGATCTCGGCCATCGGCCGGGCCGTCACGAACTCCCTGACCAGCTTGAACCCCGCGACCAGCGCCCGGCTGTCCCGCTCGTCGGATAGGTAGCCGGGGTCGATGGCCGGGCGGTGCCTGGGGTCGGCACTGCGGAGCCTGACCCGGCCCCGGCTGGCCACGTCGACCAGGCCGACCAGCACCGACATCGCGCGCCTGACCGGGTCGGCCAGGCCCTGGTTCTGGTACGGCACCGAGAGCACGTGCAGTTGCAGGTCCGGGCCCGACAGCCCGCGCTCGGAGCGGGCGAAGCCACCAGACTCCGCCACGTTACTGGCCAGCGGGCCGCGGTGGATCAGCTGCCAGCGGATCAGGTTCGCCTGGTTGCCCTTCTCCCACAGGCCGCGGATGCGCGGCGTGGACCAGGTGACCGGCAGCACCGGGTGGTCGCTGAGGTTGCCGCCGACCCCACGGAGGTCGGTGTGGACGTCAATGCCCATTTCGATCAGGTGCTCGGCCGGGCCGATGCCGGACAGCATCAGCAGCTGAGGGCTGTTGATCGCGCCGCCGGACAGGATGACCTCGGCGTTGGCCCGGGCGGTCTGCGGCTCGCCATGGTGCAGGTAGCTCACCCCGGTCGCGTGGTCGCCCTCCATGATCACCTTCGTGACCAGGGCATCGGTGTGGACGGTGAGGTTCGGCCTGGACATGGCGGGGTGCAGGTACGCCGTGGCGGCCGAGCAGCGCTGGCCGTTTCTTTGCGTTAGCTGGTACCAGCCCACGCCGTCCTGGTGCGGCCCGTTGAAGTCGTCGTTGGCAATAGCGCCCTGCTCTACAGCCGCCGCGATGAAGGCTTCGCAGGCCTTGGACTTGTACCGGGGATCGGAGACCGTCAGCGGGCCGCCGACGCCGTGGTAGGAGCTCGCACCGCGGGAGTTGTCCTCGGCCCTCCTGAAGTACGGCATGAGGTCCTCGTAGCCCCAGCCGGAGCAGCCGTGGTCGTCCCGCCAGCTCTGGAAGTCGTGCCGGTTGCCGCGGATGTAGATCATCGCGTTGATGCTGCTGGACCCGCCCAGGACCCTTCCGCGCGGCCAGTAGACGGTACGGCTGCCCGCGCGGCGCTGCGGAACGGTCTGGTAGTTCCAGTCGTAGGCGGTCTGGAACAGCCTGTTCAGCGCGGCGGGGGCGCGGATCTCGTCGGCGTCGTCGGGCGGGCCGGCTTCCAGCAACAGGACGCTGACGCCCGGATCGGCGGACAGGCGCGCGGCCAGGACGCAGCCCGCGCTCCCGGCGCCGACGATGATGTAGTCGTACACGGCGGTCTCCTAAAGGGATAAGGGGAACAATAACGTCCCGGGTGATGCCAGGGAGCCGGCAGGGGTGCCGGGTCTTTGCCGCGAGGCCGAACCTGCGTGGGATGGGTTCCCCGGTCTGGAGCCTGACGTGACCTGGAGGCATGCCGAGGCCTGGCCTGGGGCCTGCCGGGGCCTGGCCTGGGGCCTGCCGGGGCCTGGCCTGGACGCCTGACCTGGGGCCTGGCCTGGACGCCTGACCTGGGGCCTGGCCTGGACGCCTGACCTGGGGCCTGGCCTGGACGCCTGGCCTGGAGGCCTACCGGCGGCGCTCGCCGGTTCTCCCTTAGGGTGGGTTCATGGCGCGTAACCGCAGCGAAAACCCTGTCGTGCTGTCCCGCATCTACACCCGAACCGGCGATGACGGCAGCACCGCGCTCGCCGACGGCAGCCGTACCGGCAAGACCGACTCGCGCCTCGCCGCCTACGCCGACGTGGAAGAAGCGAACTGCGCCATCGGTATGGCGATCACGTTCGGTAATCTCGCTACCGACATCTCGGGGCTGCTGTCCCGGGTACAGAACGAGCTCTTCGACGTCGGCGCCGATCTGGCCAACCCGGTGACGGATACGCCGCCGCCTTATCCGCCGCTTCGGATCGACGAGGCGTACATCACCCGGCTGGAGAGCGAGTGCGACTCGTATAACGCCGGGCTGCCGACGCTGCGGAGCTTCCTGTTGCCGGGCGGCAGCCCAGGCGCGACGTTGCTGCACATGGCACGGACCGTCACCCGACGGGCGGAGCGCAGCGCATGGGCCGCGGCCGGCGAGCACGGCGACTCGGTGAGCCAGCTGCCCGTCCGGTACCTGAACCGGCTGTCGGACCTGCTGTTCATCCTCGCCCGCCAGGCCAACGCGGGCCACGACGACGTGCTGTGGAAGCCCGGCGGCGAGCGCGGCTGACCGTTGCGCGGGCTGACCGGCTGCGGGCTGACCGGTTACGCGGGCTGACCAGCTGCGCGGGCTGACCGGTTGCAACTTGTGGTGCTCTTGGGTTCCCGGGAGATTCCCGTGACCGGTGATCCCGGTCGTGGGCCCGACCCGGCGCCGCGGATAAGGCGTGAATGTCCCAGCCATGTCGTTCCAGCTGCATGAATGGGACATCCACATCGTATGATCTGGTACGGGCGGTACCAGAGTGATGGAGGTTTACTCTCACTCCCGCGCGCTACCTTACCGCGACGGGGGCTAAGTGGCACCAGTCACGGCAGCATGCCTGGAGCACAGGAACACCAAGGGCAAGGCGGAGGCCCGGCGCCAGAGGCTGCGCTGCCCGCCTTGCCGGAGGCGCCCTGGCCGCCCTGCCGGAGGCGCCCTGACCGCTGACTGACGGCGGTCGTCGCCGCGCCGACTACCTGGCGGGCGGATTAGCGAGCTCGGCACAGATAAGCGAGCGGGGCACCGATAAGCGAGCTCGGCACAGACAAGCGAGCGGGCACAGACAAGCGAGCGGCACAGATAAGCGAGCGGGGCACCGATAAGCGAGCTCGGCACAGACGAGCGGGCACAGGTCAGAAGCGGCGTGAATTAACGAGCGGGCGCGGATTTAGAGGACCGGCGCGGGTGGATCAGAGGGCGACGCCCAGGTGGGAGCCAGGCGGTGCGGCCTCGAGCCAGGAGAGCAGGCCGGTGAGGGCCGCCTCGCCCATGGCCAGCTCGACGGTCCGGCTCTGGCCGGGCGTCCCGGTCAGAGCCGGAGCGGAG
>CAWJDK010000032.1:0-89225 GCA_963841585.1 uncultured Actinomycetes bacterium | reverse complement strand
CCTTTCCCTTCTCGGTGCGGTAGAACCTGGCCAGCAGCGGGGTCTCGGTCTTGCACGGATCACACCAGGATGCGAAGAAGTTGACGATGAGCGGTTGCCCCTGGTACTTGCTGAGCGCGACCTGCTGCCCGGATTCGTCGCCGAGGAGCGGGAGGCTGAACGCGGGCGCCGCGACCGGTGTCGGCCGCGCGGCCTGACCCGAAGCGGAGCCGACCACGCCGATCGCGATCAGCGAGCCGGCCACGCAGACGGCGATGGTAGCGGACAGGACCTTGTGCCTGAGCGCCGCCCGGCCGACCTCGCGCGCCGCGCCCTTCCACGTCTGCTGGCCCATGCTCCGCTTCACCTTGTCCGTCGTCGCCGTGGCTCCCGCATCCCGTCCTGTCCGGCCGTCCGTGCCGTCAGGGCTTGCGTGCCAGTCTGCCATCGGCGGCATCCGGTCCGGCGGTGACGTTTCCCGGCGCCGGGCCCGGCATGAGCGCGAGTGGTCCGGCCGGAGCAGGGAGCAGGAGCTCGAACTCGCTGCCTCGTCCGGGAGTGCTGTTCACCAGGACGTCGCCGCCGTGCGCCCGCGCGACCGCGCTCAC
Source organism: uncultured Actinomycetes bacterium (assembly GCA_963841585.1). Classification (GTDB taxonomy): domain Bacteria; phylum Actinomycetota; class Actinomycetes; order Streptosporangiales; family Streptosporangiaceae; genus Palsa-504. Next base: position 88,638 of record CAWJDK010000032.1, on the reverse strand, counting down.
CAGCGCCAGCCCGAGGCCGGTGCCCCGGGTCGGGCCGCTGTCGCCGCTGCGGAACCGGTCGAATACGTGCCGCACCAGCCCGGCCGGGATCCCCTGGCCGGTGTCCGCGACGATCATGCGGACCGGAAGGCCGTACCCGACCGCCACGACGGAGAGCTTGATGACGTCCCCGCTGACGGTGTGCCGTACCGCGTTCTCGAGAAGCGCGTCCACGGCCAGCCCAAGCCGCTCCCGATCGGCTGGCACGGTGACCTGGTCCAGTCGGCCGAGCTGCCAGCGGCGGTCGGCAGTTGGTCGCCACCGGCGCAGGATCTCCATCGTGAAGCTGTCCAGCTCGACCGCCACGGGTTGGAGGAACTCCGGGCCCTCGGCGGCCGCGATGACCAGCAGCCGTTCGGCGATCCGGCGCAACCGGTTCAGCTCGCCCAGCACGACCTCGATGTCGTGCCCCTCCTGACGGCTGGTCAGGCCGCCGGCGAGCAATTCGGCATGACCCAGCGCGATGGTGATCGGCGTGCGCAGCTGGTGTGAGGCGTCCTGGAGGAACCGGCGCTGGGCGGCGAGAAGCCGGGCGTTCTCCTCGCCGACCCGGCGCGACTCCTGTTCCGCGGTGAGCTTGCGCCGGGCGTGCCAGACCATGGCCAGGAACATGGCCGCCATGAGCGGGACCTCGGTCAGTTCGGCGACCGATTCGGTGCCGCGGGCCACGTCCAGGCCGATGGCCGCGGCGGTCGTCGCCATGACCACGCCGAGCACCGCGAGCGTGGGCCGGGGCGCCCAGGTGCGGAACCCGTAGACGAGCGTGAAACTGATCCAGATGAAGTGGAAGGGGACGGTTTCCCAGCCGGCGAACGCGAACATCGCGACCAGGTTGACGGCGGAGAACGCCACCCACACCGCGTCCAGCAGCGCAGGCCGGAACGGCCAGCTGAGCCTGACGGCGGATCTGCCGAGCCCCGAGATGCGCTCGGCCAGGCCGCCCTCAGTCGTCGCCAAGCTGATAGCCCTCACCGCGTACCGTCTTGATCAGGCTGAAGCCGAGCTTGGATCGCAGGCGCCGGACGCACACGTCGACCACGTTGGAGCCAGGGTCGAAGTCGTATCCCCACACGCTGGCCAGCAGCCTGCCCTTGGACACCGACTGACCGTGGTGCTCGGCCAGCTCGCGCAGCAGCAGGAACTCCAGCCGGGTCAGCGGCACCGGCCCGTGCCCGATGTCGGCGACCAGGCGCGCCACGTCCAGCGTGAGGCTTCCGGCCCTGATGATCTCCCCGGCCGCCTCGCCCGAACGCGGCGACTCGCCGCGCAGGTGGGCGTCCTCACGCAGCCGGACCCGGATCCGCGCCAGCAACTCGGCCAGCGAGAACGGCTTGGTCAGGTAGTCCCGGGCGCCGCGCTCCAGGCAGTCGACCTTGGTGGCCACGTCGCCCACGCAGGAGAGCACCATCACCGTCTGGTCCGGGCGGGCCCGCAGCAGCTGGTCCAGGACGTTGCTGCCGTCCATGTCCGGCATCACCAGGTCCAGGATGACCAGGTTGTAGTGCTCGTCCAGGGCGTACCGCAGCCCGTCGGCGCCGCTACCCGCGAAACCGGTCAGGTAACCGGCCGCGGACAGGGCGCGCCCGACGAAGGAGCGGATGTTGGGCTCGTCGTCGACGATGAGGATCCGCCTGGTCCCGGGAACACCCTCAGCCCCGTGAGCTCCCTCAGCCCCGTGGATCCCTGGAACCGTCCGGAAAGCGGGATGTGCGCTCCCGGCCGACATCGCATGAGCCGGGACCGGCCCAGTCACGTGCGGCCAGGTCCGAGTTGCCTGAGCCGCTCCCTGGTGCGACATCATGTCCGCTACCTCGGTTCTGTCACGCGGCCTCGAGATCATGCGCCCTCAGGCGGCGGAACCGCCCGCCCCCAGCCCGGTTCCGCCAAGGCCGCATGTCGCCTTTGGCAGTGATGGTCCTCGGGAACCATGAAGTCGGTCAAGTGGCACATTGCGGTCAGGCGGATCGTTACGGCTCTGTCACACAAACGATTGCAAAGCTTTGTCATCCGCTCACCCCCGCAACATGTCTCCCCTTTTTCACATATGCCACAGCACGGCGACCCAGCAGCCCTCGCACCGCTGGTCCCGCCGGTCCCGCCGTCCCCCCACGCCCTCCCCGCCCACCCTTTTCCCGGCCTTTCCCGCGCGCCTTTCCCCCCGCGCTTTCCCCCGGCCTTTCCCGCGCGCCTTTCCCCCGCGCTTTCCCCCCGCGCTTTTCCCGCGCGCCCTTTTCCCGCGCGCCCTTTTCCCGCGCGCCCTTTTCCCGGATTTCCCGCGCGCTGTCTCCCGCGTGTGGTCTCCCGCATGCTGCTCTCTCACGCCGTTTCCCTCACGCTGTCTTCCCGCACGCCGTCAGCCCGGCCGCTGCCAGCCGCCTCGCCCGGGGCGTCCCCGAGGACTACCTCCCCTCGGCCGTCCGCGGCGACCGCTCCGCCCGTCCGCGGCGACCGCTCCGCCCGTCCGCGCGGCGACCGCTCCGCCCGTCCGCGGCGACCGCTCCGCCCGTCCGCGGCGACCGCTCCGGCCGCCATATCACCGCCAACCCGCGCCGGCCTCGCCCTGGGCGGGCTTTGTGGTGCTCCTGAGCTTCCGGAGACTCCCGTGACCAGTGATCCCGGCCGCCGCCTTCGCCTAGCTCCGTGGATAAGGCGTGGATGTCCCAGCCATGTCGTTCCAGCTGCATGAATGGGACATTCACGCCGTATGATTTGGTAAGGGCGATGCCAGAGTGACTGGAGTCCGTTTGCGTCCCAGCGGCGCTCTCTCGTTGCGCGTCACCACACTCCGCGCCACCGTGCGCCGTGCGACTCTTCCTCAGCTGGGCAGGCTCGGCGGTGCCACGTGCGCGGCCAGCGAGGTGCTGGCCGCGTTGATCAGCTGATCGATCCGGTCACGCTGGGCGTCGAGCGCCTGCTGATCCTTACGCAGCTGGGCGGACGCGCGCTTAACCGCATCCGGCGTGTTGGCCGTGACCACGGTGGCGACGTCGGTCTGGACCCGCTGGGCCAGCGGGAATCCCCATGTGACGAGATCATTGACGGTCGTCTGGACATGGAAGGAAGCCAGCGACCCGGGTGCCTGGTACTGGACCAGGTCCTCCATCGGCATGCTGTTGGCGGGGGAGCAGTTCGCCGCGGCCAGGTTGGCGATCTTGACCGCGGCATTAACGTCGTTGCTCGCGCCGGACTGGATAGCCCGTAGCGCGGTGATCGAATCGCTGACCCCGCCGGCGCACGACTCGATGTCTATGTTCAGGTCGTGAACCATCCCGCGCAGGTCGGCGGCCCGCTGCGCGGTGGACGGCCGGTGCGGGATGGCAGCCAGCGTCAGTCCGGCTACAAGTACCACGGCGGCGGCGAGCATCCACTTGGGGGTGCGCAGCACCGGCCACCCCGAAGGCCGCGAAGCGATCCCCGGCCGCGCGCCCAGCCTGCCGCCCGCGCTCAGGTCCGCGCCCAGCCCGGCGCCCGCGCCCAGCCCGCCGCCCGCGCTCAGGTCCGCGCCCAGCCCGGCGCCCGCGCCCAGGTCCGCGCCCAGGCCGTCGCGCGCGCCAAGCCCGCCGCCCGCGCCCAGGTCCGCGTCCCGCCCGGCGCCTAGGTCCGCGTCGTGACTTCCGGCCGGACCCGCAGCCCGCGCCCGGAACCATGCGCCCCGGCGCCACGTGTACCCGGGCTGTCGCATCCCCATGGTTCCTCCCGGGATCCCGGCCACGCGATAACAGGCCATGACGGCATCAGGCCATGGCGGCATGAGGCCATGACGGCATCAGGAAGCCATGACGGCATCAAGAAGCCATGCTGGCATCGAGCCGAACCGTGCGCCGTCATCCTAAGGGCTCACCTTCTGGCCACCCGTTCTATCCACCGTCCCGACTACGCTCCGTGACATCCAGAGCCATGTCACAAACGATTGCGCCGGCCTCGTGAGATCGCACCCAACCGTGCGCCGAACCCGGCATCAGCGCATAATCGCTGGTCACGCCGTTACGTCGGCAGGCCGAACCAAGCGCACAATGACAATTTCGTCATGCGCGAGGCTAAGTGTTGCCTTGCGGCTCATGTGACTGGAGTATCTACCCCGTAGGTGCCGGCCTGCACCTGTCCGCACGGCTGGATATGCACGTGCATTACCGCCTACACGGCGTGCGTACGTCCGGTTATGAAGCGAGGTGGTGATCCGGTGTCCGTGACAGCCCGGGCGGCGTCTCTGCTCGTTGCCTTTCTTCTGGTGGCGGGGCTGGTGACCTTCGTTGCCCTCTATTACGTAGGGGGCGCGAGTTCCCTGCCGACTGTGCACTATGCGGCCTCCGGCGGCCAGGTCAACGTGGTGTTGCAGGAGGATCCGCAGAACAATTCGGCCAGCAAGCCCGACTGGGTCAGCTATTACGTGCAGGACCCGGCGACAAGCAAATGGGTCCACACCACATTGTTTTCCGTCCCGGCCAATACGAGGGTCAACGTGACCCTTTACGGCTATGACGGCTGCACGCCGCTGCGGAACAACTATTTCAGCGCGGTGCAGGGCACGATCGGCAACACGGTGACCGTGTCCCAGTTCGACCAGCACGGCAAGGAGTACGTGACCAACCACGTCACCCCGCTCATCGACTCCTGGGCCGACTGCAACGTGGGGCACACGTTTGCGATCCCGGGCCTGGGCGTCTACGTGCCGGTCGCCTCGCCGAATGCCCAGCTCTCCGCCAACAACCTGTGCAGTTCCTCGCCGTGCGTCCCGAGCGGCAACCCGTACGCCAAGGAGACCTTCAGCTTCGTGACCCCGGACCACGCCGGCGTCTTCCGCTGGCAGTGCCTGGTCCCCTGCGGCGGCGGATACCTCGACGGTAACAGCGGTCCCATGCAGACTCTCGGCTACATGATGGGCGAGATGGACGTGGTGAGCTCATGACGACCCAACCCGAGGTCCAGCCGGGCGCAGGGGCCCGCCACGGCCTGCGGATCTTCCTGATCTGGATTATCCTGTCGCTGGCCGCCAACCTGGTCATCTGGTTCGTCTGGCGGCCGCACCTGCCGCCCGGCGACATGTCCGACGCGGCCCGGCACCAGCAGTTCGACATCGCCGTGCTCGCCATATCCGGCGCGCCGGTCATCATCGGCGTCCTGGTCTACTTCATCTACTCGATCGTGGTCTTCCGGGCCAGGCCCGGTGACGACGGCGACGGCGAGCCCATCTACGGCAACACCAAGATCGCGGTGAGCTGGATCGTCGGCACCACGGTCATCGTGATGTGGCTGTTCGTGTTCGGCACCGTCGAGCTCGTGGTGCCGGCCGGCGCGGCGCCGGCGAGGGACCCTCGCCCATCTGGAAGCTGGCCGGCGCGACGTCGCAGACCTGGACGCCGAACACCAACACGATGCTCGAGGTCCAGGTGATCGGCCAGCAGTGGACCTGGACCTACCGGTATCCGCAATTCGGCGGGATGGAGTCCACCGAGCTCATGCTGCCGGTTAACACCCCGGTGACGTTCCACGTGACGTCGCTGGACGTGATTCACAGCTTCTGGGCCTACCAGCTCGGCGTGAAGGCCGACGCCAACCCGCAAGTGGACAACGTTGCCTACGTGACGCCGAAGGCCCTCGGCAGCGTCACCGTCCGCTGCAACGAGCTGTGCGGCATCTGGCACGGCGCCATGTACAACTTCGGCCACGTGGTATCCCCGACCGCGTTCCAGACCTGGGCGAGCGGGGTGCAGGCCAAGGAGCACAGCGACGGCGTGCTCGCCGCCTTGCCGCCGTACGCCTACACCTACGACCCCACCGTGATCCCGCAGCTCGGCGCGAACCTGCCGAAGATCGACGGGATCACCGGCGCCGCGGGCTACTACTACCCGCCGTCGGATCCGGTGACGCCATGACGCCCGGCGAGCCCGCCATGACCTGCGTGAAGGGGTGACAGGATGGCCATCGAGACACACCCGGAACGTGCCGAGCCTGCGGGCAGCGGCCCCGAGATCGGCGGGCCCGGCGGCGTCATGCGGCCGTGGTGGCTGCGCCCGGGCGTTCACACCGGCCTGCTCGGCGGGGCGATCGGCTACATCCTCGGTCACCTGCTCGGCAACTTCCTGTCCAGTGCGTACGCCCAGAACGCGCTATCCGACTCCAACGACATCCCCATCGTTCTGGGCTACGCGCTGGGCACCATCGGCTGGCTGGCCGGACTCGGCGTGTTCAACGACCTGGGCCGGCAGATCCTGGGCAGGCCGCTGCTGGCCGAGATCAGGCGGGGCGGCCGCGAGGTCGGCCTGTCGAAGTACTTCAGGTACACCCTCGACCACAAGGTCGTGGGCATCCAGTACCTGTACGGCATGATCGCCTACTTCCTGACCGGCGGCCTGTTCGCGATGGCCATCAGGAGCGAGCTGCTGTCGCCGTCCTACCACCTCCTCGGGCCGGATCAGTACCTGATGGTGGTGGGCGAGCACGGCACGATGATGATGATGATGATGTCCTCGGTCATCCTCGGGCCGTTCGGCCAGTACTTCGGCCCGCTGCTGATCGGGTCGAAGCGGGTCGCGTTCCCGCGGCTTGAGGCGCTCGGCTTCTGGCTCACCCCGGCGGCCTACGTGATCCTGCTGTCCGGTGTCCTGTTCGGCGGGTTCCCGACCGGCTGGACCGGCTACGAGCCGCTGGCGACCCAGGCCCAGCAGGGCCAGGACGCGTACTTCTTCGCGTTCGGCCTGATGGGCATCTCGATGATCCTGGCCGGCTTCAACATGATCGTCACCATCATCAACTACCGGGCGCCCGGGATGCGGTGGAGCCGTCTCCCGATGTTCGTCTGGTCGATGTTCACGGTCTCGTTCCTCCAGGTCCTGGCAGTGCCCGTGCTGGTGGGCGCGTGCTACATGGGGTTGATGGACCGGACCTTCCAGACCGCCTTCTTCGCCAACCAGCTCGGCGGCTCCAGCTTCCTGTACGAGGACCTGTTCTGGTTCTTCGGCCATCCGGAGGTGTACATCCTGGCGCTGCCCGGCTTCGGCGTCGTCGCCGAGGTGATCTCGGTGTTCTGCCGGAAGCCGCTGTTCGGCTACCGGATCGCCGCGGCCGGGATGCTCGGCGTGGGCATCCTCTCCTTCTTCGTCTGGCAGCACCACTTGTTCGTCAGCGGCATCAACCCGGACATGCGGCCGCTGTTCATGCTGACCACCGAACTCATCTCGATCCCGACCGGCTTCATCTTCCTGGTCGCCATGGGGACGTTCTGGAAGGCCAAGATCCGCTTCTCCATCCCGATGCTGTTCGCGCTGGCCTTCTACTTCAACTTCCTGATCGGCGGCATCAGCGGGGTGTTCCTGTCCGATGTGCCCGCGGACACCACCGAGCACGGCTCGTTCTTCGTCATGGCGCACTTCCACTACACGATCATGGGCGGGCTGATCTTCGCCTTCATGGCGGGCATCTACTACTGGCTGCCGAAGATGACGGGTATCAAGCTGAACGAGAAGCTGGGCAAGCTCCACTTCTGGACCATGTTCATCTTCTTCAACACCACCTTCCTGCCGCTGTTCGCGCTCGGCATGATGGGCATGCCGCGCCGCGTGTTCGAGTACGCACGCAACCTGGAGACACTCAACGACTGGGTGTCGATATCCGCGTTCTGCCTGGGCGGCTCGATACTCATCTTCCTGATCAACTTCGTCATGTCCATGCTCTTCTGGCGCGAGCCTGAGGTAGGCAACCCGTGGCGGGCGCGCAGCCTGGAATGGCAGGTGTCCACGCCGCCGCCGCCAGAGAACTTCAAGCGAGTGCCGGTGATCCTGTCCAGCCCCTATGACTACGGCGTGCCGGATGCGCTGCCAGTGGCCGACCTGGATCCGCCGCCCGGCGTCATCGCCGCCGCGTACGCGGGCGCGCCCGGAGCGGAGGGGTAACGATGACCGACATGACGGCGTCGCCCGCCCCGTCGTCCCAGGAGGCCGCGCTCGCGGCCGAGGACGAGGGCTACTACCACGAGTCGGCGCTGAACGCGGCCTGGACCGGGTCGCGGCTGGCCATCGGCGGCCTGGCGTTCCTGTTCGGCAGCTTCGTGTTCGCCTATTTCTACCTGCGCTCGCTCGACTCGGAGGGCAGGTGGGAGGGGTCGGGCTTCACCCACCCGTCGCTGTGGATGGGCACCACGATCATGCTCCTGGCGCTGCTCAGCGCGGGCACGCACTATTTCGTGCTGCAGCGGATCAAGGCCGGGCACAAGCAGACCTGGCAGATCGGCGGGCTCATCGCGCTCGGCCTGGGCCTGGCCGCGGTCGCCATGCAGATCTACATGCTGCTCAACCTGCCGTTCAAGCCGGGCAGCTCCGGTTACTCCAGCGTCTTCGTCGGCTTCTACCCGGTCTTTCTGGTCGTCCAGCTCGCCGCGCTGCTCTGGCTGGAGATGCTGCTCGCCAGGTCCAGGTACATCCCGGCCCTGTCGTTCGTCGAACAACCCCCCACGTACACTGAGACCTACTTGGTGCAGCGGTTCCAGGCCTCGCTGAGTGCCTTCTCCACCATCTGGAATTTCCTGGCCCTGATGGCCCTGCTGTTCTGGCTTCTGTTCTACGCTCTGTAGTACAGGTCTGGGCGCTGTGAACCACAGGGCAAGCCCAAGAGAGGGAAGGGATCCGAAGTGCACAGTGTGATCGCTGACCCGGCGAACACCAGCGCGTGGAGCTTCGGCGGCTCGATACTGACCTTCGCGTTCCCGATGATCCTGTTCATCGTCGTGGCCTGCGCGCTCTATATCGCGTACACCAAGCCCGAACTGGTCCCCGGCCACCGCAATCCCGCCGCCCAGCGTCCCGTGTCCTACACGGCGGTTCCGGGAAAGCCGCCCGCTGACAGCAAGCCCGCTGACAGCAAGCCCGCTGGCAGCAGCGACGAGCAGGCGAAGCCCGAGGGCGGCGAGTGACCTCTCCAGCAGCCGTCTCCGCGAGTACGCCGGGGACACTCGGAAACCATCCGGGCGGCCGCCGCCCGGCGGGCGTGGTGGTCCGCGCCCTGATCGCGCTGACCAAGCCGCGCATCATTGAGCTGCTCCTGGTCACCACGGTGCCGACCATGCTGCTCGCTCAGCGTGGCGTGCCGTCCATCCGGCTCCTCCTGGTCACGCTGGTCGGCGGCACGCTGGCGGCGGGCAGCGCGAACACCATCAACTGCTATATCGACCGGGACATCGACGCGGTCATGAAGCGGACCTCGCGCCGCCCGCTGGTGGTCAACGGCCACGGCACGATCAAGCCGTGGGAGGCCCTGGCCTGGGGCATCGTGCTGGGCGCGGGAGCCACGCTGCTGCTCGGCATGATGGCGAACTGGCTGTCGGCGGCGCTAGCCGACACGGCCATCCTGTTCTACATCTTCGTGTACACGCTGCTGCTCAAGCGGCGCAGCCCGGCCAACATCGTGATCGGCGGGGCCGCGGGCTGCTTCCCCGTGCTGGTCGGCTGGGCCGCGGTGACCGGTACGGTGAGCCTGCCCGCCGTGGTCCTGTTCGCGGTCATCTTCCTTTGGACGCCGCCGCATTTCTGGGCGCTGGCGATGAAGTTCCGCAAGGATTACGCGGCGGCCAACGTGCCGATGCTGCCGGTGGTCGCGTCGCCCGCCGCGGTGGCGCGGAAGATCCTCTGGTATTCCTACGCCATGGTGGCGGCCACGCTGGCCCTGGTCCCGTACGCGGGCTGGATCTACGGCGTCCTGGCCGCCGCGCTCGGCGTCTGGTTCGTGGCCGAGGCGCACCAGTTGTACGCGCGGGTGTCCGCGGCCGGCCAGGGGGGTTCCGGGGGGTCGTCCCCCCGGGCTAGCAGAGCCAGCACATCCTCGATGCGGCTATTCCACTTGTCCATCGCGTACCTGACGCTGCTGTTCGCGGCGGTTGCCGTCACCGCCCTGCTCCCGCTGGGCCACTGGTAGTCCCCCGGCTCAGCCCGCCCGCGGCGCGCCATGATGTCCGCTTTAAACCATGGTGTCGGCTGTCTCGTCTATAGCTGTGTAAGGATATTCGCGGGGGTCCTGCGGGGCCTCGCCCGTGTAACCATTCCTTCATGTTGAGCCGGTAGACCGACTGGCGGGGATTCCGCAGGCACAACAAGGGAGGTAGCGAGTGCTACGACCGGCTTCCCGGCGCGCTAACCGGCACAACGCCCCGGCGTCCGGGCCCCAGTCGTACGGGCCTGACTTCTACCAGCCCTCCGGCCCCCGGCCGGACGACGGCCACCGCCCGGGCGATAGCTCCGAGCCGGGCGACGGCAGGCCAGGCCGCGCCCGAGGCCACCACAGGCCCGGCCGCGGCCGGATCCGCCGGTTCTTCCGGCTGCGCACGGTCCGGGTCATCCTGGCCCTGATCGCCGTGTTTCTCTGCTGGGTCGCCTTCTCGGTCGGGCAGGCGCTCACCGCGCCCGGCGGCGGCTCGACCTCGGCCCGGCTGGCCGAATGGGCTAGGGACCATTACCTGGGGCCGGTGGTGACGTTCGGCGAGTGGATCTCGTACAACCCGCCCAAGGCGGGCGGCAAGCCCGCCTTCTCCCTGGACGCGCCGGGCGGCACCGCGTCGGCCCAGGCCTACAAGCACGCGCACGGGTTCGTGCCGGACATCCCGGCGAAGCTGCCCTCCCCGGCCGGCCAGGCGCTGCCAGGCGAGGGCGCCTGGCGCGTGCTGGAGACGGTCAAGGGCTACCCGGCCATCTTCGGCACCTTCCTGCGGCCGAGCGCCGTGTACTCCTCCTACGTGGCGGGCATCGTCTCGATGGACCAGCGGCTGGTCAGGCTCCAACTGCGGCCCGGCGCCGAGGACCCGGGTCCTGGCCCCTGGAAGGCGGCGACGTGGCTCCCGCCGGGCACCCGCCGGGGCCTGCTGGCCACCTTCAACGGCGGATTCAAGCTGGACTCCGCGGGCGGCGGCTTCTACCTCAACGGAGCGAGCAAGGGCGCCCTGGTCAACGGGGCGGCGTCGGTGGTCTACTACCGCAACGGCACCATCAAGATCGGCTCCTGGGGCAGCGAACTCCGGATGACTCCCAACGTGGTCGGCGTCAGGCAGAACCTCAAGCTGCTGGTTGACCACGGGAAGGTCCCGGCCGCGGTGAATCAGGACGTGCTCGCCAACTGGGGCGCCACCCTCGGCGGCGGCTACTACGTCTGGCGTTCCGGGCTCGGCATCACCAAGGACGGCCGGGTCATCTTCGTCTACGGCCCGGCGCTCGACGCCAAGGAGCTAGCGTCGCTGCTCCGCCGGGCGGGCGCGACCGAAGCGCTGCAGCTGGACATCAACCCGGAGTGGATGTCCTACGACTACTACAAGGCGGGCAGCCACCCCTCCGACCCGACCCCGCACGCCCTGCTGCCTACCCAGCAAGGCAGCGTCTACCGCTACTACCAGGTCTACAGCCGCGACTTCACCGTGGTCTACGCCCGGTGACCACCAACACGAGCGCCACCGAAGTGACTCTGGCCGCGCCCGCACGCCGCGCCCGCTGGGCGGTGGCGGTGCTGCGTACCGCCCGGCCCCGGCAGTGGCCGAAGAACCTGCTCGTCTTCGCCGCGCCGCTGGCCGGCGCCTCGCTCGGCCGTCGTGACGGGCTGGCCTACGCCATGGTGGCCGCGGTCGCCTTCGGCTTCGCCTCGGTCGCGGTGTACTTCATCAACGACGTGGCCGACGCCGAACGCGATCGCCGGCACCCGCGCAAGCGGCACCGGCCAGTGGCCTCCGGCGAACTGCCCAGGCAGCACGCGATCGTGCTCGGCGCGGGTTGCGCCCTGGCCGGCCTGGCCGCAGGCCTGCTGATCGCCGAGCCGCTGCTCATCGCGACGGTGGCCACCTACCTGGGCCTGTCGTTCCTGTACTCGTGGAGGCTCAAGCAGATCCCGGTGATCGAGCTGCTCTTCGTGGCGTCCGGCTTCCTGCTCCGGGTACTGGGCGGGGCCGCGGCCACCCACGTGCCGCCGTCCGGCTGGTTCCTGCTGGTATGCAGCCTGGGCGCGCTTGGCGTGGCGCTGGCCAAACGCTATTCCGAGCTGACCAGCCTCGGTGCCGAGGCGCTCCGGCACCGGCCGGCCATGCGCTGGTACCGGCCCGCGGCGCTGCGGCTCAGCCAGATCGTGGTGGGCGCAGGGATGATCGCGGCGTACCTGGCCTGGGCGGCCTCGGAGTACCCCGGAGCCAGACCCTGGCACCTGGCCAGCGCGCTGCCGCTGGCCGCGGCTCTGGTCAGGTTCGGCTATCTCACCGGCCGCCGTACCGCCGCGCCGGTGGAGGACATGCTGACCAGGGACGGCCCGATGCTGGCCTGCGAGGCGTGCTGGCTGGCCTTGTTCGTGGCGGGCCTGTAACGGAACGGGTGGAGGAATGGAAATTATCCCGAACGAGCCCGGCTATTCGCCCCGGATCCTGCTTCTCGGCGGCACCAGCGAGATCGGCCTGGCCATCCTGAGCGCGCTCGCCGCGCCCGCGCAGACCCAGGTCATCCTGGCCGGCCGGGACGAGCAGCGGCTGGCCGCGGCGGGCAAGCAGCTGCCCTACCAGGTGCGGACGCAAGGCTATGACGCCATCGAGACGGACGGGCACCAGGCGTTCGCGGACGCCGTCTTCGCCGAGGGGCCGCTGGACATGGTCATCTCGGCGGCCGGCATCCTGGTCCCGCAGGAAGAGGTCGAGCGGGACGTCCGGCGCGCCGCCGAGATGATCGAGACCAACTTCACCGGGCACGTCACCAGCCTGCTGGCCATCGCCGGCCGGATGCGCGCCCGGGGCCGCGGCACCATCGTGGTGCTGTCGTCGGTCGCGGCGGTCCGCCCGCGCAAGGCCAACTTCGTCTACGGCTCGGCCAAGGCCGGGCTGGACGCCTTCGCCCGCGGGCTGGCGGACTCGCTGCACGGCACCGGGGTGCGCGTGGTCCTGGTCCGGCCCGGCTTCGTCACCGGCCGGATGACGGCGGGTATGAGCCCGGCGCCGCTGGCCACCACGCCGGAGCAGGTGGGCGCGGCCACCGCGGCCGCGCTGCGCGGCGGCAAGGCGGCAGTCTGGATCCCGGCCCCGCTGGGCGGCCTCGCCGTGGCCCTCCGCCTCGTCCCGCGGCCGGCCTGGCGCCGGGTTTCCCGCTGAAAGGTACATTCGGAAGCTGTGAGAGTGCTGGTCGCGGAGGACGACGAAGGCCTGGGTGAGGTCCTGGCCCGCGGGCTGCGGGAACAGGGCTACGTCGTGGACCTGGTGCCCGACGGCGAGGCGGCAGCCGCCTACCTGCGCTTCTATCAGTACGAGGTGGCCGTGCTGGACTGGCGCATGCCCCGGCTGTCCGGGCTCGACCTGGTGCAGCGGCTGCGCCGCAACGGCACGGCGACGCCGGTCCTGATGCTCACCGCGCGGGACACCCCGGCCGACCGGATCGCCGGCCTGGACGCGGGCGCGGACGACTACCTGGTCAAGCCGTTCGACTTCGGCGAGCTGCTGGCCCGGATCCGGGCGCTGCAGCGCAGGCCGCCGGTCAGCCAGGCACCTCGGATCAAGATCGGGGAGGTCGAGTTCGACCCGGCCGCGCGGGAGGTGCTGGTCCGCGGCGAGCGGCCCGCCTTCACCGGCACCGAGCTCGGCATCCTCGAGATCCTCATGCGGCGCTCGCCCGGCGTCGCCGATCGCCGCTCGATCGCCCAGCACGTCTGGGACAACGAGGCCGACGCGTTCGGCTCGAACACCATCGACGTTCACCTCGCCCGGCTGCGCTCCAAGCTCGCGGGGGCCGGCGTGCGGATCGAGACCGTCCGCGGCGTCGGCTACCGGATCGCCCCGGCATGAGAGTCAAAGGGTCCAGCCCAGCCGTCCGGGTCGCCGCCGTCGCCACGGCGGCCATCGCGGTGGTCTACGTCATCGGTGCGGTCGTGCTCAACCTGGCGGTCGCGAAGCACATGACCCAGCAGGACGACGACCAGCTCCGCGACCGCCTCACAGTGGCCCGGCACGATCCGGATTCGCTCAGGCAGCGGGTGGCCCGGGGCCAGGCGAGCAGCAGCGACCTCGACTCCGACGGCGCCCCGGTCTTCCTCTGGGCGGTGAACGACCGGAGGGAGATCGTCGCGCACAGCCCCGGCGCGCCCGTGCTGCCGGCGGTCCTGGTCACCGCGGCTGCCCTGCGGGACGGGAACGCGGTCACCGTGAAACTGAGCGGCGTGACCCCGTTCCGGGTGAAGGTGGCGGGGGACCGCCGGGGCTGGCTGATCGCTGGCCAGAGCCTGGCCAGCGATCGGCACACCCAGAGCCTGATGCTGGAGATCGAGATCATCGCCGGGCCGTTCCTGCTGCTCGCAATGTTCCTCGGCCTGCTGCTCGTGGGCCTGCGGGCGCTTGCCCCGGTCGAGCAGTCGCGCCGCCGCCAGGTCGAATTCACCGCCGACGCCTCGCATGAGCTGCGCACCCCGCTCAGCGTGATAAGGGCGGAGGCGGACGTGGCCCTGTCTGCCCCCCGGGAAGCCGCCCAATACCGCGACTCGCTGCGTCGGATCCAGGGCGAGAGCCAGCGGCTGCGGCAGCTGGTGGAGGACATGCTCTGGCTGGCCAGGTTCGACTCCAAGCCCCCGCCGCCCGGCAGTGAGCCGGTCGACCTGGCCACGCTGGCCCAGGCCTGTGCCGACCGGTTCCGTGCCGTCGGCCCCGCGGTCAGCGCGGAGACCCCGGATGGCGCCGTGCTGGTCAGCGCGCCGCCGGAGTGGATCGACCGGCTGGCCGGGGTCCTGGTCGACAACGCCTGCCGGTACGCGGGCCCGGACGGCACGGTCCGGATCCGGGTCCGCGCCCAGGGCAGCCGGGTCAGCCTGACCGTCGAGGACAGCGGGCCCGGCATCGGTGAAGCCGAACGGCCGCGCCTGTTCGACCGGTTCCACCGGGCCACCGAGCATGGCTCGGGAGCCGGGCTCGGGCTGGCCATCGGCGATTCGATCGTGCGCTCCACCGGCGGCCGCTGGCACGTCGGCGACTCTCCCCTCGGCGGGGCGCTCATGTCGGTGTCCTGGCGGCATTCTCAGCCGGCCCGGACCGCGGCATCCTTGGCAGGCCGCTCCCCTCCGGCGTAGGCTGCGCGCTCGGAAGCCTTTACCGAGGGGGGAATTGCATGGCCGACTTCGCGCAGACGATCGCGACCGCCTACGCCGTGGACGGGGCGGCGATTGACCTTGGCCGCGGCGTGCACGACGGTGCGGTCGTCCCGGCGGCCACGGTCAAGCTGCCGCTGCGGATGGTCAACCGGCATGGCCTGATCGCCGGCGCCACCGGCACCGGCAAGACCAAGACGCTGCAGGGGATCGCCGAGCAGCTGTCCGCGGCCGGCGTGCCGGTGTTCGTGGCCGACGTCAAGGGCGATCTGTCCGGCGTGGCCGAGCCGGGCGATGCGGGCGGCGCGGCCGCGAAGCGCGCTCAGGAATTGGGCCTGCAGTTCCAGGCCCGGGGGTTCCCGGTGGAGTTCTTCGCGCTCGGCGGCATCGGCCCGGGGATCCCGATCCGAGCGACCGTCTCGGACTTCGGGCCGCAGTTGCTGGCCAAGGTGCTCGGCGCCAACGACACGCAGGAGCAGTCGCTGACCCTGGTGTTCCACTACGCCGACGCCAAGGGGCTGCCCCTACTCGACCTGTCCGATCTGCGGGCGCTGCTCAGCTTCCTGGCCTCCGACGCCGGCAAGGCCGACCTGACCGGGATCGGCGGGCTCTCCCCGGCGACGGTCGGGGTGCTGCTCAGGTCGCTGACCGGGCTCGAGGACGGCGGCGGCAACGAGTTCTTCGGCGAGCCGATGCTCGACGTCCATGACCTGATGCGCACCGCCCCCGACGGCCGCGGGATCATCTCCTGCCTGGAGTTGCCGGCCGTCCAGGACAAGCCGACCCTGTTCTCGACCGCGCTGATGTGGCTGCTGGCCCAGCTGTTCGAGGAGCTGCCCGAGGCGGGTGACCTGGATAAGCCCAAGCTGGCGTTCTTCTTCGACGAGGCGCACCTGCTGTTCGACGAGGCCACCAAGTCCTTCCTGACGTCGGTGGCGCAGACCGTCCGGCTGATCAGGTCCAAGGGCGTGGGCATCTACTTCATCACCCAGACCCCCAAGGACGTGCCCAGCGAGATCCTCGGCCAGCTCGGCAACCGGGTCCAGCACGCCCTGCGCGCGTTCACTCCCGAGGACGCCAAGGCGCTCAGGGCTACCGTCTCGACGTTCCCGAAGTCGCCCTTCTACGACATGGAGGCGCTGCTCACCGGGATGGGCATCGGCGAGGCCGCGGTCACGATCCTGTCCGAGACCGGCGTGCCGACCCCGGTCGTGCACACCCGGATGACGCCGCCGGCCTCCCGGATGGGACCGGCCGACGACGTTGACGCCAAGGCCAAGGCGTCCCCGCTGTGGGCCAAGTACGGCCAGCGGGTGGACAACGAGAGTGCCCGGGAGATCCTGGCCGCCCGGATGGCGCCGTCGGCCCCGGCCGAGCCCGCCGCGCCCGAGGAGCAGCAGGCGCCCGCCGCCCGCAAGAGAGCGGACGAGCAGAAGGAGGCGGCGGGCGCCGTATCCGGCGGGGTGGCGGCGGTGAGCAAGTTCCTGCAGTCCAAAGAGGGAAAGAAGCTCCAGCAGGAGGTCGTGCGCGGGGTCTTCGGCCTGCTCAAGAAGAAGCTGTAGGTCCTGCGGGTCCTTGCTTGGGTTGGTCGTGGGCGGCGGGTGCGTGTCCGACCGCTGCCCTTGGGGCTCCTGCGTTCCCCGAGCATTCCGTTACGGGTGATCCCTGGTCACCGCCCGGTCCTGCTCGGCGGATACGGCGTGAATGTCCCATTCATGCAGCTGGAACAACATGGCTGGGACATCCACGCCGTATCGTCTGGTACGAACGGTGCCGGAGTGACGGAAGTTCGCCCTTGGCCGCGTGCTACTTCAGCGCGAACAACAGGATGAGCGACAGTGCACTAGACGGCCATCGGCGGCGGTCGTTCCGTGCGGTCAGTAGGCCGGGACGCTGCGCACGTCCAGGTTGCGGAACCGCGGCTCGCTGGTACTGATGGCCTGCAGTTCCTTGAGGAAAGCCGCGGTGGCGGGATGATCCGAGTTGGCCATCGCCTCGGCGTAGCCGGGGAACTCCACCACCGCGACGTAGTGCCCGGCCCGGTCGCGATCGGCGCCGAGGATGGTCCACCGGACGGCGCGCTGGGCGCCGATGGCGACGGCCCACCGGCCGGCGATCGCGTCCCATTCGCCGATATGGTCGGTGCCGAACTCGATGAGCTGAACGAACGCTCCCGGCGCGGAAACGCCGGGGTCGGCCCCTTGATCGGCCAGCAGGCCGCGCAGCTGCTCGCGCAGCCCGGGGTCGTCGGCGTGCCCGTGCACGGTCACCGCGTGCTGCGCCGCGGCGGCGACGAGCTCGTCCGGCTCGCCGGTAATGGCCAGCGTGCAGCCAACCTCGTTGGGGGCCGAGCGGCAATCGAGGATCTTCCTGGTCATGATGGTCTCCTAATTTGCAGGTGTGAGCTTCTTCAGGGACGGGCTTCGTAGACGGCGTTGAACGGGGTTTGCTCGGCCCGGCGGAACCGGCCGAACCCGGCCTGCGCCGCGATCTCACGGATGGCTTCCTCCCCGGCCTGGGAACCCAGGGCGTAGCCGCCGGGCTGCGAGCGGGCGGCCGGCACGCAGATGAACGTGGAGAACGAGTAGTAGACCCGGCTCACCGGGTTGAGGTTCGTCGCCAGCGTGTCGCCGGCCAGCGGCTCGACGATCAGCCAGGTGCCGTCGGCGTCGAGCGCCTGCCTGATGTGCCGGGCCGCGCCGACCGGATCGCCCATGTCGTGCAGGCAGTCGAAGGTGGCCACGAGGTCGTATCCGGTCCCGGAGAAGGTCTGGGCGGACGCGACCTCGAACCGGGCCCGGTCGGCCAGGCCGGCGTCGGCGGCGTGCTTGCGCGCGGTGTCGACGGACGCCTGGTGGTAGTCCGAGCCCACGATCGTTGACTTGGGGTAGGCCTGCGCCAGCAGCACGGTCGACGCCCCGTGGCCGCAGCCGACGTCGGCCACCCGGCCGCCGGCGGTGAGCTTCTCCGCCACGCCGTCGAGCGCCGGGATCCAGCTGGAGGTGAGGTTGGCGACGTAGCCCGGGCGGAAGAACATCGCGGTCCCGGCAAACACGTCCTCGTGGTGCTCGTGCCAGCCCATGCCGGCGCCGGACCGGAACGCGTCGGTGATCTGTGACTCGGCCCGCAGCGCGCCCAGCGCGAGCACGAACGCGCCCGGCAGGTATAGCGGCCCCTCCGGATCGGCCAGCGCGAACGCCTGCTCCTCGGTCAGCGAGAACCGCTCCGCGGCGGGATCGCAGCTGACGTACCCGCCCGCCGCCTGCCCGCGCAGCCACTCCGCGACGTACCTCGGGTCGGTCCCGGTCCTGCGGGCCAACTCTTCCGCGGTGGCCGGCCCTTCGGCCAGGCCACGGTACAGGCCCAGGCGGTGCCCGACGACGATGTTCCCGGCCGCGCCAGTAGCGCCCAGGTCGCCGACGAACCGGCCGAGCAGCTCGCCCAGCTTGTCTTGATCGATGGCCATGATGACCCCCTTTTCTTCGGTTGGTGCCAGCCTCGGCGCAGACCGTCCCCGGCTCCGTCAACGGAACGTCAACAGGGGACAAAAGCACAGGTGACGTCTACAGTTGGGGAATGTTGCAGGTGCGGCTGCTGGGCGGAGTCGCCGCGGAACGCGACGGCGAGCAGGTGCCGCTGCCCCCGCCGGCCAGCCGGCTGCTCGCCGTCCTTGCCCTGCGCCCGGGACCCCAGGACCGTGAGACCGTGGCCGCCACGCTGTGGCCCGGCACCCCCGGGCCGGCCGGGCGGGCGAACCTGCGCACCGCGGTGTGGGCGCTGCGCAAGGCCGTCGGCGACGACGCGCTCATTACGTCCCGGACCGCGGTCGGGCTGCGCCCCGAAGCGGTCGCGGTCGACCTGGCCGACGGCCAGCGCCGCGCCGCCGCCGGCGACGCCGCCGCCGCGGCCGCGCTGTGCCATGGCGAGCTGCTGCCCGGGTACGCCGAGGACTGGGCCGAGACGGCCCGGCGGCGGCAGCGGGCCGGCCTGGCCGAGACGGTCGCCGCCCGGTCCGCGGCCGCCGAGCGGGACGGCGACGCGGCCGGCGCAGCGCGCTGGTCGCGGCTGCGCTGCGAGCTGGACCCGCTGGACGAGGCCGCCCATGCCGGCCTGGTCCGGCAGCTGGCCGCGGCCGGCGACCGGGCCGGGGCTCTGGTCGCCGGGCGGGAGGTGACGGAACGCCTGACCGCGGAGCTCGGCGTGCGGCCGGGACCGTTGCTGCGGGCCGCGCTGGCCGAGGCCCACGGTCCCGGCAGCGCCGGCGCCGCCCCGTTCCCGGCCGGCCCGCTGACCGTCCTGGGATCGCGGCCGCTATACGGGCGGGCCGCCGAACTGCGCACGCTGATGGCGGCCTGGACGGCGGCGCGCGCCGGGCACGGGCGCGTGATCCTTATCACCGGGGAAGCCGGGATCGGTAAGACCCGCCTGGTCGCGGAGCTGGCCCGGCGCGCCGACAACGCCGGGGCCAGGATTGCGGTCGGCGCCGGTGTCGACGTCGGCGGCGAGGCGCCGCTGGCCACCTGGCAGGAACTGGTGCCGCAGCTGGCCCGCTCCGTGCCGCTCCCGCCGGAGCAGGCCAGCTGGCCAGCCGAACTCGGCCGCCTGGCCCCGGAGATCGCCGCACGGCTGGGCCGCGATGAGCCACCTCCGCCGGTGTCCTCGCCGGAACTGGAGCGGCTGCGGGTCTTCGACGCGGTGCTGCACCTGGTGGAGTGGGCCGCGGACGACCGGCCCGTGCTGCTGGTCGCCGAGGACGTGCACCGAGCCGACCCGGCCAGCCTGCAGCTGGGCGCGCACATCGGCCGGCGCCTGGCCGCGCGGCCGGTGCTGTTCGTGCTGACCCGGCGCGACAAGCCGGATCGTCCCGACGCCGACGCGCTGCTCGCCGACCTGGCCGGCCGCGGTGTCGAGGTGGCCGAGCTGGAGCTCGGGCCGCTGTCGGCGGTCGAGCTTGCGGCGGTCGCCCGCAGCGTGGCGGATCTGGCCGACGACGCCGTCGAGCAGGTAATCCGCGCGGCCGACGGCAATCCGCTGCTCGCGGTGGAGAGCGCCCGGGCGCTCGCCGCGGGCCGCGCGGCCCCGCCACAGAACCTGCGGGCCGCCGTCAGGGCGGCAACCGGGGGGCTGGCACGCCCGGCGCGGGACCTGGCCGAGCTGCTCGCCGCGGCGGGCCGCGTGCTGTCCGCGGTCGAGCTCGCCGCGGTGTACGCCAATCTGCCGCTGGCCGACCGAGACACCGCCGAGGCCGCCGTCCTGGACACCGGACTGGTCATCCGGGTGGGCGGCGGGCTGCGGTTCCGGCACGCGCTGCTGGCCGAGGCGGTGCGGGCCGGCCTGGGCGAGCAGGGCCGCCGGTACGAGCAGCTGGCTCTGGCCATCGAGGCGGCTGCCGCCGCGCCGGACCAGGTCGCCGCCGAGGTGGCCGGCCATCTGCACCGCGCGGGCCGCGACGACCTGGCCGGCCCGCGCTGGCAGCGGGCGGCGCGGCACGCCCGGTCGCTGGGCGCGATACCGCAGGCGGCCCGGTTCTGGGCTGAGGCGGTGCAGTGCGACCCGGCGGCCGTGGACCTCCGGCTGGAGCTGGCCGAGGCGTTCGGCTGGCTGGGCCAGGACGCCGGGTTCGAGCGCGAGTGGCAGGCGGCCCTCGAGCTCCTCCCCGAGGAACGGCAGTCGGTGGCCTGGTCCCGTCGGGGCATGGTGCTCCGCACGGTGGTATGTAATCCCCGGGCCTCGCTCGCCGCCTACCAGCGGGCTTCGGAACTGCTCCCCCCTGATGCGCCGCGGCGGCTGCGGGTAGACATCCTGCTCGGCACCGTCTGGTGTGAGTCGGCGGCCGGCGACCCGGCGCGTGCGGCCGCGGTGCTGGACGAGGTGGCCTCGCTGGTCACCGACCCCGATGACACGATCGTGGCGGAGATGTCCAACGCCGAGGTGATGTCGCTGATCCGGCTGGGCCGGTTCACCGAGTGCGAGGCGGTGGCCGACCGCGGCGGAGCCGCCGCGCGGCGGGCCGGGCGGCCGGACCTCGCCTTCGGGCTCTGGATCCAGACCGCGTGCGCGCTGAGCGGGTCCGCCGACCTGGCCGGGGCGCTGCGGGCCGCCGATGCCGCGGTCGCGGCGACCCGTGGCATGACGGTGATCGAGGTGCAGTGCCTGGCCGCCCGCGCGTTCGTGCTATCCCGCCTTGGCCGGCACGAGGAGGCGCTTTCGCTGGCCGGCGAGCAGCTGGCCAAAGCGGAACGGATGGACTCGCCCGCGGCCGCGGCCCTGGCCCGCCACGACGCGGGACTGATCGCACTGGCGGCAGGCCGCTCCGCCGAGGCGGCGCAGTTGCTCGCCGACGCGCTGGCCGAGGACGCGGGGGTGAGCCGCCCGGCCGCGCGGCTGGCCCGGGCCGAGGCGCTGGCGCGGTCCGGCCGCCCGGACGAGGCGGCGGCCGAGGTGCGCCGGGCGGCCCTGGAGCCGGTGCGAAGCAGCGATCAGCCGTGGGCGCTGGTGCCGCGGATGACGCGGGTCCAGGGCCTGATCGCCCTGGCCCGCGGAGACCGGGCCGGAGCCCGCCGCCGGCTGACCGAGGCCGCCGGGGGCTGGCGGCGTCACCTGGAACACGACTTCGGCGCGGAGTTCGTGGCCAACTTCGTCGACCTCGGCCGCCCGCCGATCGTCGGCCTGGTCGAGCCGGAATGGGAACTGCGCCGTCTCACCGCCGAGCTGGCTAGTCTTGACGAGCTCACGGAGGTGCCCTGATGCCGGGATTCGCGCTGAGCGCCGAGTGCGGCGCGCCCGTCGAGGAAGTCTGGAAGCTGCTGTTCGACCCGGCCCGGTTCCCCCAGTGGTGGGTCGGCGTCGAGACCGTGCGGGCCGACGCGCCCGGCGAGTTCACCCTATGGCCGACGGGCTACCCGGACTTCCCGATGCCGCAGAAGCTGCGGGTGGACCAGGCCAGCGAGCGGGTCACCATCTCCTGTCAGGTCTCCGACATCGAGATCGTCTGGCAGCTAGCCGAGGACGGCCCAGGCACCGCCATCCACGTCCAGGTCAGCCTGCCCGAGCGCGAGGCGCACCGGCTCGACGGCCAGCACCAGGCCATGGAGGAGTCGCTGCGCCGTCTCACCGCGCTCGCCGAGGCTGCGCCGTAGCGAGCAGGGCCTAGGGTGCCAGCGGCAGCCTGACCACGGCGCGCAGGCCGGGCCCGGCGTCGCCCAGCGACACCGAGCCGCCGTGCGCTTCCGCGGTGGACCGGACGATGGCCAGCCCGAGACCGGCGCCTTCCTCCCCGGCGCTGTCGTCTCGGGCCCGGGCGCGCGCGTCATCCAGGCGAGCGAAACGCCGGAAGACCCGTTCGGCATCCTCGGCGGGAATCCCCGGCCCGTCGTCCGTCACGGTCAGCACCGCCCACCCGCCGTCCTCGCCGCACCGACGCGCACACCCGGCTGGCCGCGTGCCTGACCGCGTTATCCAGCAGGTTCACCAGCAGCCTGGCCAGCGCGTCCTGGTCGCCGGCCACCACGCACGGTGCCGCCGTCTCGGCCCGCACCGGCACCCGGGCCGTGGCGTAGCGCGCCGCGACTGATTCGCACAGCGCGGCCAGGTCGGTGGGCTTGGTCCGCAGGTGCTGCCCGTCCAGCCGGGCGAGCAGCAGCAGGTCTTCGGTGAGCCGGGCCAGCCGGAGCGTGTCGGCGTGCACGTCCCGCGCCATCTCCGCCCAGTCCAGCCCGTCCGGGTGGTCCAGGGCCACCTCGAGCTGGGCGCGGATGCTGGCGATCGGGCTGCGCAGCTCGTGAGCCGTGTCGGAAACGAGGTCCCGCTGCAACTGCTGGGCGTCGGCCAGCCGGGAGAGCATGTCGTTGAGCGTGAGGGCGAGCGACCGCACCTCGTCGCGGGCGGGCGGCACCGGCAGGGCACGCGGCACGCCGGTCTCCGTCACCTCGGCGGCACCCCGGCCCAGCTCGGCGATCGGCCGCAGCGTGTACCCGGTGAGCAGCCAGGTGGCCAGGGCCAGCAGGCCGAACAGCAGCGGTGTCCCGACGGCCAGCACCTTGACCAGGGTAGCCAGGCTGTCGCGGACCTCGGCGTAGGAGACCGCGGCGATGACGACGTGGTGGCCTGCCGCCCCGACGGCCACCACCCGCATCAGCGACGGCATGCCCAGTGGCGGCCCGGCCAGCGTGCGCGCCTGGCCGGTCCGCGCGGCCGCCTCGGCCTGCGCGGGCGGCAGCATCGGCACCAGCCGGTCCGCCCCGGGTGAGACGTTGGTGATCCGGCCGCTCGCGTCGAGCACCTGGATGGTGAGCGTCCCCGGCGCGACCGGCACCGGGCTGGGCAGCCGGTTCTGGTCGATGAGCGCGGCCACCTCGACCGCGCCCTGCCGGGCGGACAGGTCGAGCCCGCGGATCAGCGACGCCCGCAGCGCGTTGACCAGGAGCACCGCCGCGAGGGCCAGGGCCACCGCCAGCCCGGCCGAGGTAGCCAGGGTCAGCCGCGCCCGCAGGCTCCGCCGCCGCCACCACCGGCAATCCCGATCGCATGGTCAGCCGCCGTCGGCCGCCAGCCGGTAGCCGGCCCCGCGCACGGTCTGCAGGGCATTCCGCCCGAACGGCGTGTCGATCTTGCGCCGCAGGTACCCGGCGTAGACCTCGACCACGTTCAGGTCCGCCACCGCGTCCGGGTCCCACACGTGCTCGAGCAGCTCGGCCTTCGCCACCACCTGGCCCGCCCGCCGCATCAGGTACTCGAGCAGCGCGAACTCCCTGGCGGTCAGCTCGATGCCCTGCTCGCCGCGACGGACGGTCCTGGCGGCCGGATCCAGGTACAGGTCACCCGCCGTGAGCACCGCCGGGCGGGGCCTGGCGCCGCGGCGCAGCAGGGCGCGCAGCCGGGCCGCCAGCACCACGTAGGAGAACGGCTTGGTCATGTAGTCGTCGGCGCCGAGGTCGAGCCCGTCGGCCTGGTCGTACTCGCCGTCCTTGGCCGACAGGATCAGTACCGGCACCCAGTTGCGTTCGGCCCGCAGCCGCTCGCACACCTGGTAGCCGGACAGGCCGGGCAGCATCAGGTCGAGCACCACGGCGTCGTACCCGCCCTCCCGGGCCAGGTGCAGGCCGTCCACGCCGTCGTGGGCGACGTCGACCGCGAACCCCTCCGCGGTCAGGCCGCGGCGCACGGCCGAGGCGAGGCGCCGTTCGTCTTCTACCACTAGCACCCGCACTGTCCTAGTGTGGCTCACCCATGGCCTTTCGGGGGGTGCGGGGGTCGCCCCCGCGAGCCAGCGGAGCGCCGCCGCCGGCCTCTCAGGGTGCTCACAGCGGCGGTACGGCACTGTGGATTCATGATTCAGGCACCGAAGCTGTCCCGGCGGGCCAGGTGGGCGATCCCGGCCGGCGCGCTGGTCGTCACCGGCGGGGTCCTGGCCGGGTCGCTGATCTCGGCGGCCCAGGCCGCGCCCGGGCTGCCCGCGCGCACCGCGGCTCAGCTGCTCGCCGAGGTGGCCGATTCCACCACGCCGCCGCTGACCGGGACCGTGGTGGAGACCGCCTCGTTCGGCCTGCCCGCACTGCCCGCCACCGGGAACCCGGCCTCGCTGTCCTCGCTGCTCACCGGGTCGCACACGGTCCGGGTGTGGTACGCGAGCCCGCAGCACTTCCGGCTGGCCGTGCCCCAGTCGCTGAGCGAGAGCGACGTGATCAGGGACGGCCGCACCGCCTGGCTGTGGCAGAGCACCCTGAACAAGGTCACCAAGTTCACCCTCCCGGCACACGCGGCCGAGAAGGACTCCGGGTCCGTGCCCAAGCAGCCGCTGACGCCGCAGCAGGCGGCCAAGCAGGTGCTGGCCGCGGTCGGGCCGACCACCACGGTCCGGGTGGACAGCAACGTGACGGTGGCCGGGCAGGCGGCCTACGCGCTGGTCCTCGCGCCCAAGGACGCCAGGTCGCTGGTCGGCCAGGTGCAGATCGACGTGGACGGGAGCAACGGCGTGCCGCTCCGGTTGCAGGTCTTCGCCCGCGGCGCGAGCAGCCCCGCCTTCCAGGTGGGCTACACCGACATCCACTTCGTGAGCCCGGCCTCCGCCGACCTCACGTTCACCCCGCCGCCAGGCGCGACGGTCACCCAGGTGAACCTGTCGGGCGGCGCTCCCAGCGGAGCCAGGGACCACGCCAAGCCCGACGTCACCACGATCGGATCCGGCTGGCTGACCGTGCTCGAACTGCCGTCGTCCACGCTGACCCCGGGAGCTAACGCCTCCGGAAAGGGCCCTTCGGCCGGTGACAGCGCGGCCGTGCTGCGCACCCTGCTCGCCTCGGCCACCCCGGTGCACGGCGCGTGGGGCAGCGGCCGGCTGCTGCGGACCAGCCTGGTCTCGGTGCTGATGACCGATCAGGGCACCACGTTCGCCGGCGCCGTACAGCCCAGCGTCCTGTACGCCGCCGCAACGGCCCACCAGCATTGACCGCGATCTCGACCAGCGGGCTGACCAAGCGATTCCGCGGCGGTCAGCTCGCGGTCGACCACATCGACCTGGCCGTGCCGCACGGTTCGGTCTACGGTTTCCTCGGGCCGAACGGGTCGGGCAAGACCACCACGATCAGGATGCTGCTCGGCCTGGCCTACCCGACGAGCGGCAGCGCGTCGCTGCTCGACGTGCCGATGCCGGACGGCGCCACCCGGGTGCTGCACCGGGTCGGCTCGCTGGTCGAGGGGCCGGCCTTCTACCCGTTCCTGACCGGCGCCGACAACCTGGCCCGCTACGACGCGGCGGACCGGACCGCCGACCCGGCCACGGCCCGGGCCAGGATCGCCGACGCCCTGGAACGGGTGGGCCTGCTCGCGGCGGCGAAGAAGCGGTACCGCCACTACTCGCTGGGCATGAAGCAGCGGCTGGCCATCGCCGCGGGCCTGCTGCGGCCCCGGGAGCTGATCATCCTGGACGAGCCGACCAACGGGCTCGACCCGCAGGGGACCCGGGAGGTGCGCGCGCTGATCAGGCAGATCGCCGCCGACGGCACCACCGTGTTCGTCTCCTCGCACCTGCTGGCCGAGGTGGAGCAGATCTGCACGCACGTGGGCGTGATGCGCACCGGGCGGCTGGTGTTCCAGGACTCGCTGCCCGAGCTGCGCCGGACCGGCGCCGCCCGGGTCACCGTGCAGACGGCCGACCCCGAGGCGGCGGCGAAGGTGCTGACCGCGCTGGGCCTGGCCGACGCCCAGGGGAGCGAGGCCGAGGCCTCGGCCATACTCGGCAGACGCGTCGCCGGAGCAGGTCTGCGCCGAGCTCGTCCAGGCCGGGGTCGGCGTCCGCGGCTTCGCGATCACCTCGCCCAGCCTGGAAGACCTGTTCGTCGGGCTCACCGGGGAGGGCTTCGATGTCAGCGGGTAGGTTCTACGCCTCCGAGCTCCGGCTCGTCATGCTGCGCAGGCGTAACCTGCTGCTGCTGGCGGTGGCCGCCGTCTTCCCCCTGATCATCGGGATCGCGCTGCGGCTGGCGGCGCCCCGCCCGGAGGGCGGCAACGGGGCCGGCCTGGCGTTCTTCAACCAGCTGGCCGGCAACGGCGTGTTCCTGACCTTCATCGCGCTGTCCACCCTGCTCGTGCTGGTGCTGCCGGTGGTCGTCTCGGTGGTGGCCGGCGACTCGGTGGCCGGCGAGGCCGGCTACGGCACGCTGCGCTACCTGCTCGCGGTGCCGGCCGGGCGGACCCGGCTGCTCGCGGTCAAGTACGGCGTGATCGTGACGTTCGCGCTGTGCGCCACGTTCATCGTCTCGGCGGTGGCGCTGGCGGCCGGCGCGGTGCTGTTCCCGGTCGGGCCGGTGACGCTGCTGTCCGGCACCACGGTCTCGCTGGCGGCCGGCCTGCTCCGGCTGCTGTTCGTCACCTTGTACGTCGCGGCCGCGATGGCCGCCCTCGGCGCGATCGGCCTGGCCATCTCGACCCTGACCGAGCACGCGATCGGCGCCATCGCCGCCGTCATGATCCTGGTGGTGACCAGCGAGGTGGTCGACAACGTGCCGCAGCTCGCGGCGGTCGGCCCCTACCTGCCGACCCACTGGTGGCTCTCCTTCGACTCCCTGCTGCGCGTCCCCGTCGACACCTCCACCCTGCTCCGCGGGCTGCTCTCGTTCGCGGTCTACGCGGTGCTCTTCGGCTCCTTCGCCTGGGCCCGCTTCACCTCGGCCGACGTCACCAGCTGACGCGCCACCCCTCGCCTGCCCTGCACGCACCCGCCTGCGCTGCGCGCCCTACCTGCGCTGCACCTCCCCCTACCTGCACCAAATGTGTTATTGCAACTAGATTGCAAGTACTCCTAGACTGGGACCCTCTCAGAGGAAAGGGGACCGGATGGCCGACCCTCGGGGTCGCCTGAGGAAGATCCGCCAGGGGTTGAGCCCGGCCGAGTGGGCCCGCTTCGGCGGCATGGTCGCGGCGGTCGTCGCGCTGCACGTGCTGGGCTGGGCGATGCTGGTAGCCGCGCTGGGCGGCCACTACCAGATCAGCAAGACGACGGTGTTCGGGGTGGGGACCGGGGCGCTGGCCTACACGCTGGGCATGCGGCACGCCTTCGACGCCGACCACATCGCGGCGATCGACAACACCACCCGCAAGCTGGTCAGCGAGGGCAAACGGCCGCTTTCCGTGGGCTTCTTCTTCTCCCTGGGCCACTCCAGCGTCGTGTTCGTGCTGGCGGTGCTGCTGAACTTCGGCATCAGGGGCCTGGATAAGCAGGTCAGGAACGACAACTCCGGGCTGCACACCATCACCGGCGTGGTCGGGACCTGCGTGTCCGGGTTCTTCCTGTTCCTGATCGCCGCGTTCAACATCATCGTCCTGGCCGGGATCATCAAGGTATTCCGCGACATGCGCGGCGGCGCGTACGACGACGACGAGCTCGAGGAGCAGCTGAACAAGCGCGGGCTGATGAACCGGTTCCTCGGCCCGCTGGCCCGCCGGGTCGACACGCCGTGGAAGATCTACCCGATCGGGTTCCTGTTCGGCCTGGGCTTCGACACCGCCACCGAGATCGCGCTGCTCGTGCTGGCCGGCACCGCGGTGGCGGGCGGCCTGCCGTTCTACGCGATCCTGTCCTTGCCGATCCTGTTCGCGGCCGGGATGAGCCTGTTCGACACGGCCGACGGCTGCTTCATGAACTTCGCCTACGACTGGGCGTTCGCCAAGCCGGTCCGCAAGGTCTACTACAACCTGACCATCACCGGCCTGTCGGTGTTCGTGGCGGTGTTCATCGGCGCGATCGAGCTGCTCGGCCTGCTGGCCCAGAACGCCCACCTCGACGGGTCGTTCTGGGCCTTCCTGGCGGGCTTCAACATCAACACGGCCGGCTTCGTCATCGTCGGCGTGTTCGTGGTGACCTGGGTGGTGGCCCTGTGCATCTGGCACTTCGGCCGCATCGAGCAGAAGTGGGAAGCCGGCCCCGCCGTCAGCGCGGACGCGGCGGACTAGCCGACTGATCCCAACGTGCACCGACGAGCGGGCCGAGTGCCACACTCATACCTATTCCACGCCGATCCAGTGGTCCGGGCGCCGAGCCGCGCCGTTCCGTGGCCACCCGCGGCGCCCCAGTGGGCTCACCAGGTGAAGTCTTCCTCCCAGAACTCCATGGTGCCACGCGGCGACGAAGACCGCGACGTCTCCTGGCCGCGCAGCTCCACCCGGCGGATCTTGCCGGAGATCGTCTTGGGCAGATCGCCGAACTCCAGCCGCCGGATCCGCTTGTACGGCGCGACCCGCTCCCGGCAGAAAGCCATGATCGACTGCGCCAGCTCCGGTGACGGCGAACGCCCCGAAGCCAGCAGCACGTAGGCCTTCGGCACCGCCAGCCGGACCGGGTCCGGTGACGGCACCACGGCGGCCTCGGCCACCGCCTCGTGCTCGATCAGCACGGATTCCAGCTCGAACGGCGAGATCCGGTAGTCCGAGGCCTTGAACACGTCGTCCGTCCGGCCCACGTACGTGATGTAGCCATCGTCATCCGACGTGGCCACGTCGCCGGTGTGGTAGTACCCGCCCGCCATGGCCCGGGCGTTCAGCGAAGCATCGTCCAGGTAGCCGGTCATCAGGCCGAGCGGCCGGCGCGACAGGTCCAGGCAGATCTCCCCGTCCCGGCCTGGCTCGCCGGTCACCGGGTCCACCAGCACGACGGAGTACCCGGGCAGCGGCCGTCCCATCGAGCCGGCCCGCACCGGCTGGCCCGGCGTGTTGCCGACCTGCGCGGTCGTCTCGGTCTGGCCGAACCCGTCCCGGACCGTGATCCCCCAGGCCTTGCGCACCTGCTCGATCACCTCCGGGTTGAGCGGCTCGCCCGCGGCCACGCATTCGCGCAAGGCGGACACGTCCGCGGCCCCCAGATCGCCTTGGATGAGCATCCGCCACACCGTGGGTGGCGCGCAGAACGTCGTCACCTCGCACGAACCAAGCGCGTCCAGCAGCGAGGCAGCCGAGAACCGCTGGTAGTTCAGCACCAGCACGGTCGCGCCCGCGTTCCACGGCGCGTAGACGTTGCTCCAGGCGTGCTTGGCCCAGCCCGGCGAGGACAGGTTCAGGTGCACGTCGCCCGGCTGGATGCCGACCCAGTACATGGTGGACAGGTGCCCCACCGGGTAGCTGGCCTGCGTGTGCGCGACCAGCTTGGGCAACGCCGTGGTGCCGGAGGTGAAGTAGAGCAGCAGCGGGTCATCAGCTCGGGTGACGCCCTCGGGCACAAAGGAGGCAGAACCGGAGAACGCGGACGAATAGGAATGCCAGCCGTCCGCCGCGCCGTCGACCACGATCCGGGTCCAGTCGCCCGGCACCGCCGAGAACTTCGGCACTCCGGCGACGTCCGTGATCACGTGCCGGACCTGCCCGCGTGACACCCGGTCCACCAGGTCGGCCGGCTGCAGCAGGGTCGACGCCGGGATGATCACCGCCCCGAGCTTCATCGTGGCCAGGATGACCTCCCACAACGGCGCCACGTTGCCGAGCATCAGCAGCACCCGGTCGCCCCGCCCGGCTCCGAGCCCGCGCAGCCACCCAGCCGCCTGCGACGACCGGGCCGACAGCGATCCGTACGACAGCGAGACGTCCGACCCGTCGTCGCTCAGGATCCGCAGCGCGGGCCGGTCCGGGTGCTCGGCCGCGATCACGTCGAACCAGTCGAGGGCCCAGTTGAACTCGTCCAACTCCGGCCACGCGAACGAACTCCGCGCCGCGTCGTAGTCCTCGCGATGAGCCAGCAGCAGGTCACGCACCGCCCGGAATGCGTCCGTCGAAGAAGTCATGCGCCTATCGTGGCAGCTGACCACCCCATGCGGGAAGATCACCCCGCTGCCGCATACTGGTCCCGTGACCGACCTGACCATCAACACCGACCCGGCCGAACTCGGCCTGGACCCAGAACGACTCAAGCGCATCGACGCGCACTTCGCCCGCTACGTGGACGACGGCCGCCTGGCCGGGTGGCTGCTCACGATCAGCCGGCACGGCCGCCTGGCGCACGTGGCCCGGTGCGGGTCGCGTGACCTCGAGGCCGGGCTGCCGGTGACCGACGACACCCTGTGGCGGATCTACTCGATGACCAAGCCGGTCACCTCGGTCGCCGCGATGATCCTGTACGAGGAGGGCGGGCTCGCGCTCACCGACCCGGTCAGCGCCTTCATCCCGGCCTTCGCCGACGTCCGGGTCTACGACGGCGGCTCCGACCTGAGGCAGGTGACGGTCCCCGCGACCGAGCCGGTCAGGCTCTGGCACCTGCTCACCCACACGGCCGGGCTCACCTACGGCTTCCACCGGGTGCACCCGGTGGACGCCCTGTACCGGGCGGCCGGCTTCGAGTGGGGCACTCCGGCCGGGATGGACCTGGCGCAGGCCTGCGACGTCTGGGCGGGCTTCCCGTTGCTGTTCCAGCCGGGGACCGAATGGAACTACTCGGTCGCCACCGACGTCCTCGGCCGTGTCGTCGAGGTAGCCTCAGGCCAGCGCCTCGACGAATTCCTGACCGACAGGATCCTGCGCCCGCTCGGCATGACCGACACCGCCTTCGGCGCCGCCCCGGAGGCCCATTCGCGGCTGGCCGCCCTCTACCGGCCGAACTCACGCAACACAGTGACCAGGCTCGACGAACTGGGCCACGCCGCGCTGAAGCAGCCGCGCATGCTGAGCGGCGGCGGCGGCCTGGTGTCCACCGCCGCCGACTACAACCGGTTCCTCCAGATGCTGCTGCCCACGGACGCGAGCCCGGCCGGCGAGCTCGACGGCATCAGGCTGCTCGGTCCGCGCACGGTCGGCTACCTGGCCCGCAACCACCTGCCGGGGAACAAAGACCTGGAGACCTTCGGCCGCCCGCTCTACGCCGAGTCCCCGTTCCGCGGGGTCGGCTTCGGCCTCGGCTTCGCCGTCCTCCTCGACCCGGTGCCGGGCAAGGTGATCGGCACCGCGGGCGAGCTCTCCTGGGGCGGCGCCGCCAGCACCACATTCTGGATCGACCGGACCGAAGAGCTGACCGTCTCGTTCTTCACCCAGCTGCTCCCGTCCAGCACGCACCCGATCCGCCCGCAGCTGCGCCAGCTCGTCTACCAGGCCCTGACCGACTAGGGATTAAGGCCGAACGGGCCAGGGTGATCCGCCCCGGCCACGGTCCGGGCCTTCACACCATCTCCATCCGCGCCACACCGGCCATCCTCACCGGACGCGAAGTATCGGCTCATGGGGAGCCACGCGATCCATGCCGGGAAGACCGTAACCACCCTGGTCCAGGACGAGCTGGCCTACCGCATCTTCATCCAGGCGACGGCACAGGATATCTGGGACGCGCTCACCAGGCCTGAGTGGACGCAGAAATACGGGTACCGGGCCCGGGTCAAGTACGACCCGCAGCCGGGCGGGATCTACCTGGCCTACGCCAGCGGGCGCAGGAACGGGCAGCGAGCTCAGGATCTGATCATCAGCGGGGAGGTGCTCGAGGCCGAACCGCCCGAGCGGCTCGTGCAGACCTGGCACCCGATGTTCGACGCCCAGGCCGCAGCCGAGCCCGCTACCCGCCTGAGCTGGGAGATTCACGAGGAGCAGACGGGCCTGACCGCCGTGACCGTCAGGCACGACTGTCCCGGGGCCCCGCAGACGGCCGCGCTCGCGGCCGGCCTGGTCGGCTGGAGCTGGGTCCTGAGTGACCTGAAGACGCTGCTGGAAACGGGCAGGCCGCTGACGGCTTAAGCCAGAGGGGAGGACAGGTGACACACATTGTGGTGATGGGCGGGGGCCTGGTCGGACTGACCGCGGGGATCCTGCTCGCCCGCGACGGGCACCAGGTCACCGTCGCCGAACGCGACGCGGCAGGCCCGCGGGGCAATGCCGGGGACCTGTGGCAGCGGTGGGACCGGCGCGGCGTGAACCAGTTCCGCCAGCTCCACTTCATGCTGCCCCGCTGGCGGGCCGTGATGGAGCGGGAGCTGCCCGAGGTGATCGCCGAGCTCGAGGCCCTGGGCGGCGTCCGCACCAGCATGCTCGGCGCCCTGCCGGACGAGATGACCGGCGGCAAGCGCGACGGCGACGAGCGCTTCGAGACCGTGACCGGACGCCGGCCGGTCGTGGAGGCTGCGATCGCGGGCGTCGCCAAGCGCACCGACGGCCTGACAGTCTGCCGCGGCGTCACGGTCACCGGCCTGGTGACCAGGGACAAGTCGATCGCCGGGGTGCCGCACGTGGCCGGCGTCACCGTCGGCGGCGCCACCGAGCTGCACGCCGACTTGGTGGTCGACGCCACCGGCCGGAGGTCCCCGGCGGCCGGCCTGCTTGCGGCCATCGGCGCCCGCCGTCCCGGCGAGGAGAAAGAGGACTGCGGCTTCGTCTACTACGCCCGCCACTTCCGGTCGGCCGACGGCTCTTGCCCGGAGGCCAGGGAACGGCTGCTGCAGCACTTCGAGGGCGTATCCATCCTCACCCTGCCGTGCGACAGCGGGACCTGGGGCGTGGCGTTCGTCACCTCCGCCCGGGACAAGGAGCTGCGCGCGCTCCGCGCGGTGCCCGCCTGGGAAGCGGCGCTGGCGTTGTTCCCCAACGTCGCGCACTGGGGTGCCGCCGAGCCGCTCACCGGCGTGCAGGTGATCGCCGCCATCGAGGACCGGCACCGCCGGATCGTCGTCGACGGCCAGCCGGTCGTGACCGGCCTGGTCTCCGTCGGCGACGCCTACGCCTGCACCAACCCCTCGCTCGGCCGGGGCGCCTCCATCGGGGTGCTGCACGCCCGCGCTCTGCGTGACCTGCTCCGCGAGGTCGGCCCGGACCGCGCGGAGCGGCTAGCCCGCCGGTTCGACCAGATCACGCAGGCCACGGTGACCCCGCTTTACCGGGCCACGCTCGAGTTCGACCGGCACCGCCTGGCCGAGATCAACGGCGAGATCACCGGCCAGCCGTACCGTCCCGAGGACCCCGCCTGGGACATCAGCAAGGCCCTGTACGCGGCCGCCCCGCGCGACCCGGACGTGCTGCGCGCCTACACCGCGGTGGCGGCGATGACCGCCTTGCCCAGCGACGCGCTGGCCGAGCCGGGCCTGCTGGAAAAGGTGATCTCGCTCGGCTCGACGGCGCCTCGCTACCCCGCCCCTGGTCCCCGCCGGGCCGAACTCCTCGCCGGCATCATGCCTTCGTCCTAGCCGCTCGTCCCGGCCGCTCGTCCTAGCCGCTCGTCCCGGCCGCTCGTCCTAGCCGCTCGTCCTAGCCGCTCGTCCCGGCCGCTCGTCCCGGCCGCTC
The DNA here is from genome assembly GCA_963841585.1 of uncultured Actinomycetes bacterium. Lineage (GTDB taxonomy): Bacteria > Actinomycetota > Actinomycetes > Streptosporangiales > Streptosporangiaceae > Palsa-504. The sequence continues at coordinate 54,801 of CAWJDK010000032.1, read as the reverse complement.
GTCCTACCCGCGCCGGCGGCCGCTCCCCGCGCAGCGCACGCAGGTCACTGCGGCCGGGCGGGCGGCCAGCCGTTCGGCCCCGATGGGCTGCCCGCACCGGTCGCACGCCCCGTACCGGCCCTCGGCCAGCCGAAGCAGCGCGGCGTCGACCGCCGTGAGCTGCTCCCGCGCCGCCTCGAGCAGCGCGGCGGCGTGCTGCCGCTCGAACGCGAGCGTGGCGCCCTCCGGGTCATGCTCGTCGTCGGTCCCGGCCGCGCTGGCCGCCTCGGCCAGCGCGGCGAACTCCCGCTCCAGCGCGCCCGCCCGCTCCCGCGCGCGGGCCTGCTCGGCCAGCAGCAGCTCGCGCGCGGTCGTCATGCCCCGACCCTAGCCCGACCTAGCCAAGGTTCCGGCCCGCGGCACCCGGCCGGCCGTCCCGCCGTGCCTGACCCAGCCCGCCGTGCCCGATCCGTCCCGCCGTGCCCGATCCGTCCCGCCGTACCCGATCCGTCCCGCCGTGCCCGACCCGTCCCGCCGTGCCCGACCCAGCCCGCCGTACCCGATCCAGCCCGCCGTGCCCGACCCGTCCCCCGTACCCGCGTCGATCACGACTCTGATACTTTCCGGGTTTCCAGACATTTCTGTGACTGATGATTCCTGCCGCCCATCCCGGTCCGGCCCGCGGATACCGCGTGAATGTCCCAGCCATGTCGTAGTAACGACCTGTTGGCTTTGTTCGGGTTGCTGAAGGAACGTCCTCCTGGTGTGATGACGGGCTTCAGTTCCCAAGACAGCAGGAGGACGTTCGTGGCTCAGGGTAGCGGGTTGACGCGGGGTGACCGGAACCGGAACGCGAGGATCGCGGCGGTGCGGGCGGTGGTGGCGCGGGACCGGGCGGTGCTGGCGGTGGACCTGGGGGAGGATAAGCAGGCCGCGGTGCTGGTCGATCATGAGGGGCGGGTGCTGGCCCGCAAGACGGTGACGGTGAAGGCGCATCAGCTGGGCGGGCTGCTGGGCTGGGCGGCGGAGCGGGCGGGCCGGGCGGGGTTCGCCGGGCTGGTGGTGGCGTGCGAGCCGACCGGGCACCGGTGGAAGGCGCTGATGGGGCTGGCGGACGCGGCGGGGCACGGGTTCTGCTGCGTGCAGTCGCTGGCGGTGCATCTGGAGCGGGAGAAGGACGATTACACGCGGGATAAGACCGATCACCGGGATGCGTACCTGATCGGCAGGCTGGTGGTCCGGCTGGACTGCTACCTGCCCGAGCGGGCGGAGGAGGCGTGGGCGCGGCTGCGGCACCTGGGCGCGCGCCGGTCCGCGCTGGTGACGGACGTGGTTCAGGCCGGCAGCAGATCGGGGACCTCCTGGCGTGCTGCTGGCCGGCCGCGCTGGGGGCCGCGGCGCGGCCGCTGGAGTCGGTGACGTGGCTGGCCGCGCTGGGGGTGGTCACCGGCCGGTGCTGCGGGGACCCGGCCCGGCTGCGGAAGATGGGCTATGAGAAGTTCCTGGCCGCGGTCCGCCGGGAGCTGCCCCGGTGGGGCGGCCGGTACGTGCGGCACCGGATCGTGCGGGCCATGTGGGAGGCGCTGGCCGACCGGGCCGGGGTGGCCGCGCAGCGCCGCGGCGCGCTGGAGCGGGTGCACCTGCTGATGGATGACTGGCGGTCGCTGGCGGCCCGGCTGGCCGATGCCGAGGCCCGGATGTGCGCGGTGCTGGATGAGCTGGGCCTGGCCGGGCTGGCGGCCAGCATCGACGGCGTCTCGGCCCTGTCCGCCGCGGTGATCCTGGCCGAGACCGGGGACCTGTCCCGGTTCGCCACGAGCCGGTCGGTGGTCAAGCACGCCGGGCTGAACCCGGCCCAGAACACCTCGGCCACCCTGGCCGGCCGGACCCGGATCTCCCGCCGCGGCCGGCCCGGGCTGCGGACCGCGGCCTGGCGCGCGGCCTGGGCCGCGCTGCGCCACAACCCGGTCCTGCGGGCCCGGTACGCGCACCTGACCGGCCGCGACGGCAACCAGCTGGCCGCCGGGCAGGCCCGCGCCGCGTGCGCGGCCGCCCTGCTGCGCTGGCTCTACGCCGTCATCACCCGGCGGCAGCCCTGGGACGCCCGGATCGCCGCCGGGACCATCCCGGCCCGCCGCGGCGCGGCGGGCACCCCGGCGGCCGCATGAGATAGGACCAGCACCCGGGCCGGGCAGCCAGGCCCGCCCGGGCAGCACCAGGCCTTCCTCCCGGCGGCGGGGCGAGCCCGGATTGTCGTTGAGCCACGAGCTCGCCTGGAACCATGGGCAGCCCCGCCGCGCCCCCTTGCCCCGAGCTCGATTGCGCGCTGTCGGGACCCGGGCCCCCGCGGCCCGGCAGAACCCGGTTGAGGACTACGTAGAGACGCAAGGGCGCGGCGGAGCACCCGCACCCCCGGGACCCATACCGGCGCTCTCCCGAGCCAGCCCGGCCACGCCGGGCCGGCCAGATCGCCATGCCCGCAAACGCCGCCCGCCGGGCCGCTCACCGCACCCCATCCGGCGCCCGCCAGCCCCGGCCCCGCGGCACCACCGGTGACAAGCACCACTACCTGGCCCTTACCATCACCAAGCCCAGATGCCCATCCGCTGCCCCAACGGCCTTGACAACCTTCCTGTTGCGATGGTTCCAGCTGCATGAATGGGACATCCACATCGTATGATCTGGTACGAGTAGTGCTGAAGTGACGAAAGTTCCGTTCTTGTGCCCGCGCCGGGGCCCCACAGCGCCGAACAAGCCGAACAAGCTGCACGACAGCGTGCTGACAACGACATGAACTGGGCATCCATGCGCTCTGAGCGGAGATCAGCCCTACCTTCAGGTGTCCTTAATGTTGCGGGGATAGCCTCGGCCCGCACGAAGCGGGACGAGCGAGCCTGGCTCATAGCTGAGCCATAGGGTTCGTGCAGGAATTTCCGATTACCTGACCGCAGGATGAGAGGCATGAGCAGCACACGCCGAGACGACGGGATCCGCCAGGCCCAGGCGGCCAGGGAGCGCGGCCGGGCGAAGGTCCGGTCCACGACGACCGCGGTCACCATGGCCAGCGTGGTGACGGCAGGCGCGCTGGCCCTGGTTCTGCCCGGCTCTACGCACAAGGCCAGCGCGTCCAGCAGCTCCGGCTCCGCGTCGTCGAACTCCGCGTCGTCGAACTCTTCGCCGTCGAGCTCCGCCTCGTCGAACCCATCCTCGGCCAGCTCGGGCTCATCCGGATCCAGCTCCACCGGATCCAGCTCCACCGGATCCAGCTCCACCGGATCTGGCTCCACCGGATCGAGTTCCTCGGGCTCCAGCTCCACGAACTCCGGCTCGGGCTCCAGCTCCACGAACTCCGGCTCGAGCTCCAGCGGCTTCAGCCCCGGCTCCGCGCCGACCGCCAACTCAGGCGGCGGCAGCCAGGCTACCTCCGGCGGCTCATAGTGCCGGATACCGCCACGGACGCCGACGCGTCAGCGAGCTGGCGGGCCCTCGGCACACTGGTCCAGCTGGTCGTGACCGACGCGAGCGCGCTGGCCGAGGCCCGCCGGCTGCTCGCCGAGGACCTCGCCGAGGTGGACCAGGCGTGCAGCCGGTTCCGCCCCGACTCGGAGATCCGCGCCGTTCAGGGCGGCCAGCAGCGGATCAGCCCGCTGCTGGCCGAGGCCGTCGCGGTGGCCCTGCGAGCCGCCAGCCTGACCGACGGCGATGTGGACCCGACCGTGGGTGCGGCCATGTCCGTGATAGGCTACGATCGTGATTTCGAAAAAATGGAGCCGAGCGGCCCGCCTCTCAGCCTCACCGTAAGGAAGGTCCCCGGCTGGCAACAGGTCCGCCTGGACGGCCAGTCCCTGAGCCTGCCGACCGGGGTGCAGCTCGACCTGGGCGCGACCGCGAAGGCGTGGGCCGCGGACCGGTCGGCCGCCCGGATCGAAGCCAAGCTCGGCTGCGGCGTGCTGGTCAGCCTGGGCGGCGACATCGCGGTGGCGGGTCCGGCCCCGGACGGCGGCTGGCGGATCCGGGTGCAGGACGTCACCGGCGCGCCCGGCGACCTGCCCGCCGGCCCGTACGCGCTGATCGCCATCCGCGACGGCGGCCTGGCCACCTCGAGTACCGCCGCGCGCCGCTGGCAGCGGGGCGGCGATGTGCTGCACCACATCCTCGACCCGCGCACCAGCCTGCCCGCCGAACCCATCTGGCGCACCGTCTCGGTCGCCGCGGGGAGCTGCGCCGACGCCAACGCGGCCAGCACGGCCGCGGTCATCCGCGGCCGCCGGGCGCTGGGCTGGCTGGCGCAGCTCGGCCTGCCGGCCCGGCTGGTCGACGCGACCGGCGTGGTGTTCACCGTGGCTGGATGGCCAGATAACTCAGAGGCAGCGCAGAACTTACCTCCAGCCTCCGCCGACCCCGGTCGCCGAGCATGGATGACGTGAACACGAGAGTGAACGAGGAACGGGCCTGATGAACACCGCGTTCTGGTACGCCAGCCGCACGACCGGAATCGTCGCGCTGCTGCTGCTCACCGCCGTCCTGGTGCTGGGCATCCTGGTGAACCGGCAGGGCAGGCTGCCCGGCCTGCCCAGGTTCGCGGTGACGGACCTGCACCGGAACCTGTCCCTGCTGGCGGTGTCGTTCATCGCGGTGCACGTGCTGACCGCGATACTCGATACCTACGTGCACATCCCGCTGGCCTCCGCGGTCATCCCGTTCGCCTCGGGTTACGAGCGGTTCTGGCTCGGCCTGGGCGCGGTCTCGCTGGACATCATGCTCGCGATGATCGTGACCAGCCTGCTCCGCGGCCGGCTGAACCGCGTCCTGTGGCGGGCCATTCACCTGCTCGCCTACGCCAGCTGGCCGGTCGCGTTCGCGCACAGCATCGGCTCGAGCAAGGACCTGCAGCAGGGCTGGATGCTCCCGCTGGCCGTCGGCTGCGCGATGATCGTCGTGGCGGCGGTAGTCTGGCGGCTGGCGCACGCCGCCCGGCAGGTGCCCAGGGCCGGCCGGGTGGCCGCGGTCTTCGCGCAGCACACCGCCGGCCGCAGAGCCAGTCGCAGCGGCCGGGCGGTGACCCGATGACCACGGCGGTGAACGAATCGGCACCAGGCGGGGCAGCCCGGCACGCTGCCGGGCTGCCCCGCCTGCTGCCGGCCACGCCGGAAGACCTGCGTGCCCACCTGGCCAGGTACGGCCCCACCCCGTACCGCGGGCGCGCGAACCTGCTCATCGCCGACATAGAGGCGTCCGGCCTGACCGGCCGGGGCGGCGCGGCCTTCCCGGTGCACCGGAAGCTGGCCCTGGTGGCCCGGGCCGGCGCGCGCCAGGGCCGCAAGGTGGTCGTGGCCAACGGCGCGGAGAGCGAGCCGGCCAGCCGCAAGGACGAAATGCTGCTGCGGCTCGCCCCCAACCTGGTGCTGGACGGCCTGCAGCTGGCCGCCGAGGCGGTCGGCGCCACCGAGGCGCACCTGTACCTGCACTACGCGCCCGGCCCGCAGATCCTGCGCGCGCTGGCCGAACGGTCCTCCGCCGGCCTGGACTGGCTCGGCGTGACGATCACCCAGGCCCCGCCGCGGTTCCTGGCCGGGCAGGAGGCCGCCGTGGTGAACCGGCTCGGCGGCGGCCCCGCGCTGCCCACGTTCCAGCCGCCGCGGGTGAGCGAGCGTGGCCTGGGCGGCGGGCCGACCCTGGTGCAGAACGTCGAGACGCTGGCCCACCTGGCGCTGATCGCGCGGTACGGCCCGCGCTGGTTCCGCGCCGTCGGCACCAGCGATGAGCCCGGCAGCATGCTGACCACGATCTACCGCCCCGACGCCAAGGCCCACATCCGCGAGGCGGCCATCGGCACGCCGCTGAGCGCCCTGCTCGGTGTCGGCGGCGGGGCCAGCGACGGGGACGGCGCTGGCGGGCCAGGCGTGCAGGCCTGGCTGGTCGGCGGCTACCACGGCACCTGGCTGCCGATGCCGGATGCGGCCTGGATCACACTGGACAACGCGTCGCTGCGCCGGTTCGGCGCCTCCGCCGGCGCCGGCGTGCTGGCGGCGCTGCCGTCCGGCCGGTGCGGCCTGACCGAGGCGGCGCGGGTGACCGGCTACCTGGCCGCCGAGTCGGCCGGCCAGTGCGGCCCGTGCCTGAACGGGCTGCCCCGCATCGCGGCCGCCCTGGCCGAGCTGGCGGGTTCCGGTCACCGGCGGCAGACCCGCGCCGACCTGGAGCGCTGGTCGGGCCTGGTCAAAGGCCGCGGTGCCTGCAACCACCCGGACGGCACGGTGCGTTTCGTCCGCAGCGCCCTGACCGTGTTCGAGCCGGAAATCGGACGGCACGCCCGCGGCCAGTGTTCGGCTACCGACCGCACCCCGTACCTGCCGCTGCCGGACCGGCTGCCCAGCCGCGAGGAAGACTGGACCTAGAGATGGCCGAGCAACTCCGGGTGAACCCCATCCAGTGCACTGGGCACGGCGTCTGCGCCGAACTCCTGCCCGAGCTCGTCACGCTGGACGAATGGGGCTACCCGATCATCGACCCGCGGCCGGTACCCCCGGCCCTGGACCGCGACGCGCGCCGCGCCGTGGCCGCCTGCCCCACCCTGGCCCTCAGGCTCCTGCGCAGCGAACAGCCCGCCCGTTCGGGTTAGAGGACGTCGTGCCCGGGACGGGGCTCGACGGGCACCGCCGGGATCGAGCCCAGCCGGCCCGCCTGGTAATCCTCGAACGCCTGCACCAGCTCGGCCCGGGTGTTCATGACGAACGGCCCGTAGGCCGCCACCGGCTCCCTGATCGGCTCCCCGCCGAGCAGCAGGATGTCCATGTCCGCCTTGGGCCCGGCCGCGAACGTGATCGCGTCCCCGGCCCCGAACACGGCCAGCTGCCCCATCCGGATCGGCCGCTTCTCCGCTCCGACGGTGCCAGACCCCGCCAGCACGTAGGCGAGGGAGTTGAACTTCGCCGGCCACGGCAGCCGGACCTGCGCCCCGGCCGAGACGGTCGCGTGCACCAGCGAGATCGGCGTGTGCGTGATCCCGGGGCCGTCATGCCCGCCGAACGACCCGGCGATCACCCGCAGCAGCGCCCCGCCGTCCGCCGAGGACAGCAGCGCGACCTGCCCGGCCCGGATGTCCTGATAGCGCGGCTGCGTCATCTTCAGCCGGGCGGGCAGGTTCACCCACAGCTGGAAGCCGTGGAACAGGCCTCCGCTGGCCACCAGTTCCTCCGGCGGCGCCTCGATGTGCAGGATGCCGCCGCCCGCGGTCATCCACTGGGTGTCGCCGTTGGTGATCAGCCCGCCGCCGCCGTTAGAGTCCTGGTGCCGGAAGGTGCCGTCGATGATGTAGGTGACGGTCTCGAACCCGCGGTGCGGGTGCCACGGGGTGCCCTTGGGCTCACCGGGGCCGTAATCGACCTCGCCCATCTGGTCCATGTGGATGAACGGGTCGAGCCGCGCCAGGTCCACCCCGGCGAAGGCGCGCCGGACCGGGAACCCCTCGCCCTCGTAGCCGGACGGCGCGGTGGTGACCGAGGTGACCTTCCGCTCCGTTTCGGCCAGGCCGGGCTCCGGGACCCGCGGCAGTACGAGTATGTCGTCGACGGTTATCGCTGGCATGACACCCTCCTCAGCTTGGTGCCAGCATAACTATTATTGAAAGTTCAAATATTCCGAACGGCCCGGGTCGCCCGCTCCGGCTCGCCTGCTCGTGGCCCCGTGGCTCAGTACCCTTTCTGGCATGGACCCTTACGCGAGCGCCGGCGTGGACGAGGAGCGCGAGCAGGACGTGTTCGCCCAGGCGATGCGCCCGTGGCTGGCCCGGACCGCGGTGCGCTCCCCGCTGGTGACCAGCATCACCGGCCTGGCCAGCGGGTACTTCGCCACCCTGATGCACATTCCGCCCGGGCCGCCGATCGCGCTGACCACCGACGGGGTCGGCACCAAGATCCTGCTGGCCCGCGAGGCGGACCGCTGGGAGCCGGTCGGGATCGACTGCGTGGCCAACAACGTCAACGACGTGATCTGCACCGGTGCGGTGCCGCTGGCCCTGCTCGACTACATCGCCACCGACCGGATCGACGCGGACGTGCTCGAGGCGGTCGCCCGCGGCCTCTACCGGGGCGCCGGCGAGGCCGGCATCGCCATCCCCGGCGGTGAGATCGCCCAGATCGGCGCCATGCTGGCCGACTCCGCAGGTGGCGGCCCCATGCTCAACCTGGTCGGCACCGCGGTCGGCGCGATCCCGGACGGACGGGCCCCGGTGGACGGGTCGCAGGTCCGCGCGGGCGACGTCATCCTGGCCCTGCCCAGTTCCGGCCTGCACAGCAACGGCTACTCGCTGGCCCGCCGGGCGCTGGCCGGGCTCGCCCTGGACAGCACGGTGCCCGGCGTCGGCCAGCCGCTGGCCGACGCCCTGCTCGCGCCGACCCGGGTGTACGTCCGGGCCGCCGAGGCGCTGTGGGCGGCCGGGGTCACCCCGCACGGGCTGGCGCACATCTCCGGCGGCGGGCTGCTCAACGTGGCCCGGCTGGCCGCGGACGTCTCGTACACGCTGGACTCGCTGCCGCCCGCGCCGCCGGTGTTCGCGCTCATCGCCGAGAAGGGCGGCATCCCGCCGCAGACCATGTACGCCACGTTCAACATGGGCACCGGCTTCTGCGTCGTCGTCTCCCCAGCCGACGCCGGGGCGGCGCTGGACGCCCTGGCCGGCGCCGGGGAGCAGCCTGTGGTGGCCGGCTCGGTCACCGATCGCCCCGGCCGCTACGTGTCGATCCCCCACGCGGGTCTCGTGGGCCACGGCGAGCAGTTCTTTCCCCGGGGGGACGATCCCCCCCAGACCCCCCTGCTCATGGGGGGGTTACCCACCCCCCCATACCCCCCGGGATACCGTCTAGGCATGGACGTCCGTGGCTATGTCGAGTCGAACGCGCGCGAATTCATCGATGACCTCAAGCAGTGGCTGACCATCCCCTCGGTCTCCGCCGACCCGGCCCGGCACGGCGACGTGCGGCGCAGCGCCGAGTGGCTGGCGGCCCACCCGCGCGAGGCCGGCTTCCCGGTGGCCGTAGACCAGGATCCGGCCGACGTGGCCGCGGCGTTCCGCGAGTACGTGGCGGCTTGGACGCCGCCCGGCCTGGAGGCCGAGATCCTGGACGCGCCGCTGGCGTTCGTCGCGGTCGGGCTCGACTCCGACCAGATCCACGCGCCGAACGAGTCGGTGGATACGTCGCTGCTGCTGCGCGGAGCCGAGGCCTCGGCGTACCTGTGGCCCGAGCTAGCCGCCGCGGACCTGAGGTGACGCCGCTGGACTCGCTCGCCCTGTCCCGCGGCACGGTCGACCGGCTCACCGAGAAGCGGACCGACACGGCGTGGCTAGACGCGGCCTGGGCCGACCCGGGCACCCGTGTCCTCGTCGTGTCTGACGGCCAGGCGCTGGCCAGGATCGATGACGAGCAGGCCGCGCTGGTATTCGTGCCGCCGCAGCAGGCGCCGGAGGGCACCCGGTTCCTGCTCGGCCGGGACGACGCGGACGGGATCGTCTATTTCGGGGTCTCCGCGTCCCTGCCGTACCCGCCGCCGCCCGGCACCCGCCCTGGGGCGCTGCGCGAAGTCGGCACGCTGCTCGGCGACCGGGACGCGGGCCTGCTCACGCACGCGGTGGCCCTGGCCAACTGGCACGACACGCACACCCACTGCCCGGTTGACGGCACCGCCACGGCGCCCGGCCCCGGCGGCCATTTCACCGTGTGTCCCCAGGACGGCACCGAGCACTTCCCGCGCACCGACCCCGCGGTGATCATGCTGGTCACCGACCCGGACGACCGCTGCCTGCTGGCCAGGAACGCCGCCTGGCCCGGCCGCCGGGTCTCGATCCTGGCCGGGTTCGTGGATCCCGGCGAGTCCGTCGAGCAGGCCGTGATCCGCGAGGTCGCCGAGGAAACCCAGATCAAGGTGACCAACGTGCGCTACGTCGGCAGCCAGCCGTGGCCGATGCCGCGCAGCCTGATGCTCGGCTTCCGCGCCGAAGCCCCGGCCGGCCAGGCCATCGTGGTGGACCGCGAGGAGATCGCCGAGGCGTACTGGTTCAGCCGGGACGAGCTGCTGGCCGCGATCGAGGCCCGCGAGATCGCGCTGCCGCCACCGGTATCGATCGCCCGGCAGATCATCGAGCAGTGGTACGGCGGCCCGCTGCCGTCCACCTGGCCCGGGACCCTGAGCCGCCGGTGACCACGACGGCCGGCCCGCGCACCAACTGGGCGGGCAACATCACGTTCGCGGCGCCGGACTTCTATCACCCGGCCTCGGTCGGCGAGCTGCGGACGGTCGTGGCGCGCGCTCGCCAGGTCCGGGTGCTGGGTACCGGCCACTCCTTCAACGACATGGCCGACTCGCCCGGTGCCCAGGTCAGCCTAGCCGGGCTGCCGCCGGAGGTGGAGGTGGACTCGGCCGCCTCGCTGGTCCGGGTGGCCGCGGGCCTGAGCTACGCCAGCCTGGCCAGCCGGCTGGACCGGCACGGCTTCGCGCTGCGCAACCTGGCCTCACTGCCGCACATCTCGGTGGCCGGCGCCTGCGCGACCGGCACCCACGGCTCGGGCCCGGCCAACCAGAACCTGTCCGTCGCCGTGACCGGCCTGGAGTTCGTCACCGCCGACGGCGACGTCGTCGAGCTGGGCCGCGGCGACGCTGCCTTCCCCGGTGCCGTGGTGCACCTCGGCGCCCTCGGCGCGGTGACTCGCCTGATCCTGGAGGTCGTGCCGTCCTTCGCGGTCAGCCAGCGGGTCTATGAAGGGCTGCCGCTTGACGTGCTGGACGACCACTTCGCCGCCATCATCGCCAGCGGCTACAGCGCGAGCATGTTCACCGACTGGCGCGCTCCCCGCCTCACCCAGCTCTGGATCAAGAGCCGCACCGAGGACGGGACTCCACCCATCACGGAAGAACCCTGGTTCACCGCTACCCCCGCCCCGGCCGCACGGAACCCGGTGCCCGGCCTCCCGGCCGACAACTCCACCGCACAGCTCGGCGAGCCCGGGCCCTGGTTCGAGCGGCTGCCGCACTTCCGGCCCGAATTCACCCCGAGCGCAGGCGACGAGCTGCAGACCGAATACCTGCTCCCGGCCGGGTACGCAGTGCCCGCCGTGCACGCGCTCCAGCGGGCCGGCGACCGGATAGCCCCGGTGCTGCGGATCTGCGAGATCCGCACGATCGCCGGCGACGACCTGTGGCTGAGCCCCTCCTACCACCAGGACAGCGTGGCCTTCCACTTCACCTGGCGGCCCGACACCGCCGCGGTGCTGCCCGTGGTGTCGCTGGTGGAGCGGCAGCTGGCCCGGTTCGGCCCGCGCCCGCACTGGGGCAAGGTCTTCACCATCGCGGCGGCCGAACTAGCCGACCGCTACGACCGCCTGCCCGACTTCCTGGACCTGGCCAGGTACTACGACCCCGCGGGCAAGTTCCGCAACGCCTACACCGCCCGCTGCCTGGGCCGCTAGGAGGAGAGGACGTCAATGCCCGTTGAGTACCTGCAGGTAATTCCTGGGTGATCCAGGAACTCCGAGGCCGCTAAGTCCCGTCGCGCAGGTTCTCCGGCGCCCCGAGCCGGAACGTGATGTGGTCGAACGTGGCCGCGCACCCCTCGCCGGCCGGCGACTGGGCCAGGAAGCCCACCCGGACCAGGTCCTTCCCGAGGGTGAAGTAACGCAGCAGCCGCCACCAGGCGCCGTCCGTCGAGGCGTGGAACGCCCAGGCTGCCCCGGACCGGGTGATCCGCAGCCACAGGGTGCGGCCGTCCACCTCGAAGGAGTTGCAGTCGTCCGAGGTCCCCCTGGTCACTACGGTGACCGCGGTGGGCCTGAGCTGCGGCGAGTACTCGAAGCAGAGCTTGGCCCAGTCCCGTTCGGCCGCGTGCAGCAGCAGCACCCCCGCGTCGTACATGCTGGCGAACTCCACGCTGACCTGCGCCGCGAGCGTGAAGTCGCCGGCTGGCGGCAGCCCGGTGAACCGCCCGGCGTCAGGCACCTGCTCCACCCCGGCCGGGTCGACGAACAGGTCCGTGTTCGCCGCCGCGGTCAGCGTCAGCACCCCGCTCCTGACCCGGCACCCGGGCGGCGGGCTCCCCTCCGGCTCGAGCGCGAACGGCAGGCTGGGCAGCTTCAACGCGGTCACCAGCGTAGTCTGCCACGATCCGGCCCTTCCCTGATGTGCCCGGCTCTCTAGCCGTGGGCACCATGTCAACGCCGAGAAAGCAGCGTTTTCGCGGAAACGCCCGTCGGCCTCGCGAGAGCCTGCTGCCTCGGCCGTGGCAGCCGATTTTCGTGTCAGCGACATGAACGCGGCATCCATGCCATATCGGAGCGGCCGTCACTAGCCGCGATGTCCCTAGCCGCTTGTTAGGCTGCGCTCATGCTTGATCACATCGGCCTGCAGGTCCAGGACGTGGAGAAGTCGCTCGACTTCTACCTCCGCACCTTTGCCCCGATCGGGATGCGCGAGGTGATGCGCTTCCCCTACGGCGAGACGATCGTAGTCGGCCTCGGCGGTTCCGACGGCCAGCCGGTGTTCTGGCTGGGGCCGCCCACCGGCGCCGAGACCAGGGAGCTCCACGTCGCCTTCAAGGCCCCCGACCGCGCCGCGGTGGATGCCGTGCACGAGGCCGCCGTGACGGCCGGGGTGGAGGTGCTGCACGCCCCGCGCGAGTTCCCGGAGTACCACCCGGGCTACTACGGAGTGTTCCTGCGCGACCCGGACGGCCACAACGTCGAGGCCGTCCACCACGGCTAGGCTTCCGCGCAGATGCGCTTCGCCATCGACGTTCCCAACTTCGGCGACTTCGCCAACCCCGCGTCGTGGACGACCTGGCCCGGCGCGCCGGGCAGGGCCCGCCCCGGGGAGACCCCCGGTAACCTGCCGCGCCTGGTCCTGCCCAAGGACGCGGTCCGCCTGGCCCGCACCCGCACGGCGGCCCGGTTCGGCCGCCGCCGCGGTCCGGTCGCCGACGACTTCGCCGCTGGCGAATCCGCCGCTCGCGAAACCGCCGCCACCGGATCCGTGTGCCACTCGCTGAGCTGCCGCTCGCTGCGGTGCCGCTCCCGCCGTTCGTGCATCGCCTTCAGCGGCGGGGTCAGTAGCGGCGGCTTGACCTGGGTCGGCTCCGACAGGTGCGAGGGCTCGAGCTCGGAGCGCAGCCGGTCCACGTGGGCCAGGATCTCGCCCCGCAGCTGCCACCCATCGGGCCGTCCGGCCGGGTTGGTGGAGAGCAGGTCAGCGAGCTGATCCTGCTGCCGCTCGGCCTCCTCGAGGTGGTCTTCCAGCGCCTCCGTGATCGGCTCGGCCGCGAACGCGGAGAATTCGGCGGAAACCGGATCGGTCTCGAGCAGCTGGCCGTAGGCCCGTACCGCCGCGGACAGCTCGGCGAGCATGGCGGCCAGCCTGGCCCGCGTCTCGGCCTCCCTGACCGGGGTGTGCTCGCTGTTGATCCGCGCGCTGTCGGCCACCGAACGGGCCAGCATCCGGATGTCCGTCGCGGCCCGCTCCAGCGTGTTGACGCCGTCCCGCAGGCTGGCCGCCGGATCGCCGACCCTGAGCCTCCTGGGGTTCAGGCGGACGCTCTCCTCGGCCTGGACGAGCGCATCGTCCACCCGCTCGATCTCGCCGCGCAGCGCCCGGGTCCGGTCCAGCCATTCCGCCGCGCGCTTCGGGTCCGGCGCCTCGGCCAGGCCCTCGGCCATCTGGCCAAGCAGGTCGGCCATCTGGCGGCTCAGCTCGCCGACCGCCTCCTTGGCCGGCTGCACCCGCACCGGGGCGAACACCAGGCCGGCCGCCAGCCCCGCGGCCGCGCCGACCAGCGTCTCGGTAATCCGGGTGCTGGCCGCCGCCTGCGAGCCGACTGAGAAGATCAGCATGGCGCTGATCGGCACCTCGAGGATCTCCTCGCGCAGCCGCAGCACGATGCCGAGCGCGAGCGTGGCCGCGACGAGCAGGCCCAGCACCCACCAGCTGAACGGGACATAGGCGGCGACCGCCACCGCGGCGAGCACGCCGACGGTGACCGCCGCGACCCGCCGGATGGCGGTGCCTATGGTATTGAACAAGGTGGCCTGCACCACCAGCAGCGCGGTCAGCGGGGCCAGCACGGAGCGCGGCGACCCGCCGGGTAGTTCCAGCGCGATCAGGTATGCGAAAACCGCCGTGACGGTGAGCCTGGCGATGTACACCGCCGTCGGCTGGGCCCGGCGGCGGACCAGGGTGAGCTGCTCGGCCTGGCGCCTGGCAACTGCCTTGGCCGCTACGCCGACGTTCTCGACAGGTATGGGACGGACGGGGAAACCCTTCATGAGCTGCATATACCGGGGTCTAGTGGGCGGCGGGATCCAAGATAGCTCTAGCCTAGAGCAAAACCTTTCACCTGTTACCAACGCGCGCCAGGCCGGGCTATTCCTCTCTGCAGGCCCATCATAAGAACCTCAAGGCCGAACGGACTGGCTACCCGCCTCGGCGCCGCGCTACCCGCGATCCGTCAGCGCCGTCACCGCGGCCTGGTACAGCTCGATCAGGCCGGACGTCACCTCGGGGGAGCCGAAGTGCGAGCTCCAGGTCAGGTCGGCCAGCGAGTCACTGATCACGAAGGCCGACGCCAGCTGCAGCCCGCGGACCTCGGCCACCGCGAACAGCGCGGCCGCCTCCATCTCCACGCAGAGCACGCCCTCGGCCTGGTAGTGCCGGACCTCGTCCAGCGTCTCCCGGTAGGGGGTGTCGATCGTCCATGAGGTGCCGGTCCGGAACTGGCGGCCCGTCTGCCGCATGGCCGTCCTCAAGGCGGCGGTCATCCCGGCCGGGGCGGCGGCCAGCCGCCCCGGCGGCAGGTAGTGATGCGAGACGCCTTCGTCCCGGACCGCGGCCTCGCACAGGACCAGGTCGCCGGGCTTCAGGTCGCGCTGCAGGCTGCCCGCGGTGCCGACCGACACCACGGCCGAGGTACCCAGGGCGGCCAGTTCCTCCAGCGCCGCCGTGGCCGCGGGCGCTCCGATCCCGAAGCGGCCGAGCAGCCCCACCCGGCCGCCGGTGCTCGGCAGCGCCACCGGCAGCGCCCGCCGCGACCGCTCGACGCCCTCGGTGCGCAGCACGTGGTCGTAGAGCGAGCGCTGGTAGCAGAGCACCACGCCGTCCGGTGCGGGCGTGTCGTCCCGCGCGCCCACCCGCCGCAGGTAGGCCAGGAAGTCCGACGCGGTAAAAAGCGCCTCCCCGGCGTGCTTGCCCGCGAAGTTCGGATAGCTGGACTCCGGCACGAGGATGAATCTACCCCCGGCCCGGGACCAGCAGCACGACCACCGGTACGACCACCAGGCCGGCCAGCGCCCAGCTCAGCCCGAACGCCTGCGCCGTCAGCCCCACGGCCAGCGGTCCCAGCCCTCCCGCCAGCCCGGCGGCGCTGCTCAGCGTCACCGCCACCGAACTCCGTCCGGGCAGGCTGCCGTACAGACGGGCCTGGAGCACCGGGTACCACGGCGCCGTCACCGCGCTCAGCGCCGCCAGCACGACCAGCTTCGGCACCGCGCCGGGGACGAGCAGGAAGCCCGGGTAGAGCAGCGCGGCGGCGGCCGCGCTGGCGCGCAGCACGGTCAGGTCCCCGACCCGTTCCAGGATCACGACCAGCGCGGCGTCCCCGGCCAGCGCGGCCCCGAGCCGGACCGCGATGGCCAGCGCCGCGACCGCGGGCGTCAGGTGCGCGACGTCCACCAGGTATAGCGCCAGGAAGCCGGTGAACACGTCCACCAGCAGGTCGGCCACCTCGATCAGCATCAGCCAGCGCAGCGTCCCCCGGTCCCGCAGCGCCCGGCCGACCTCGCGCGCCCGCTCCGTCCACGGCTTCTGCTCCGCCTCTTCCGCCTTCGCCGCGGCCGTCCGGCCGACCGCCTTCGGCCGGCCGCGCAGCAGCGCCCCGATCCAGACCAGCGCGCTGATGCCGGCCAGCGCCAGGTATCCGGCTCGCCAATTGCCGCCGCTGGCGAGCACCGCGGTGAGCAGCAGCGGCCCGGCCATCGCGCCGGCCGCCCCGGCCACGTCCCAGCGCGCCATGACCTGGGCCTGCCGGTCCGGCCAGGCGTCCATGATCTCGGCCTGGGTCAGCGATACGAACGCGCCCGACGCCGGGTAGAAGGCGATGAAGGCGGCCAGCAGCACGGCGAACGAGCGGGCCGAGGCCACCGCGAGCAGGGTGAGCACGAAGAGGATGCCGCCGCCGAGGATGACCAGCCGGCGTCGGCGGCCCTGGCCGGCCAGCACGCCCATGGGCAGCTCGAGAAAGCCGCCGACCAGCAGCGGGACCGAAGCCAGCAGGCCGATCTGTTCGTAGCTCAGCCCCAGGTCATGCCGGATGAGCGGGAGTGCCGCTCCCTTGGCCCCGTCAACCAGCTCGTCGGCGAGCTCGATCGCGAGCGCGACGACGAGAACGGGAAGCGCAGGCCTTCAGCGTCAAGTGAAACCCATGGGAACCATGCTAAGCGCCCGCCGCCCGCCGGGTCACCTGCGATTCTCGACCCGCCAGACCAGCCGCAGGCCAGACCAGTCGTCGTCGATCGCGGCCACCTTCACGTCGACCAGCCCGAGAGGCAGCGCGCTATCGCGGATGAAGTTTTCCGTTATGTCGCTGCGGTGCCCGGCCGCCCGCCGCGGCCAGGCGACCCAGAGTGCCCCGGCCGGGTATATCCGCCGGCCGAGCTCGCCGATCTGGGCGGCTATCTCCCCCGCCACGGTGAAGAAGGCCACGATGACGTCGGCCTGCCCGTCCGGACCCGGCCCGGCCAGCCCATCCGGCGGGCCGGTCAGCGCCCACCCGCCCGGTGGCTGGTACAGGCTGACCCGCTGTCCGGGCTTGAGGCCCAGCTTGGCCGCCTGCGGACGGCCCGAATACCCCGGCGCCGTCACCGGCCGCCCGCCGGCGCCGATAGGGCCGATAGGTTTGCCGTCCCGGGTACGTCTATCCCCCTGATGCATCTCATGAACAGGAGCATGGCATGTTCACGAACACCACGGCATTCAGCGGGTTCGCCGTCGACGATCTCGAGGCCGCGAAGAAGTTCTACGGCGAGACGCTCGGCCTGCGCACCTCCGAGCACTCCGGGCTGCTGACGCTGCACCTGGCCGGCGACCGGGACACCCTGGTCTACCCGAAGCCCGATCACGTGCCGGCCAGCTACACGATCCTCAACTTCCAGGTGGACGACATCGACGCGGCCGTGGACGAACTGGTCCGCCGCGGCGTCCCGCTGGAGAAGTACGAGGCATGGGCCAGGACGAGAAGGGCATCAACCGCGGCGGCGGCCCGTACATCGCCTGGTTCAAGGACCCGGCCGGGAACATCCTGGCCGTGCTGCAGGAGCGCTAAGCTGCGGTAGCGGCCCAGGTGCGGGGGCCTAGCCGGTGTAGAAAAAGGGTGGTCAACCGGTGGGCTGTGTCGCCGATTCCGGGCCGATTCGGTGATGGTAAGGACGCATCCGATCCGCCAGAACATGACAAACCGGACATCAGCAGCGTCGTCTCAGTGATTGCATGACGTTACACCCCTCATGGGGGGTGGTCTGACACGCAGTCCTTATCCGAGGCGATGCGCGGCACTGGCCCCCCGTGATCCAGGCGGCGCGTTCACGTTATGTGCGCCAGAGCTGAGTGAGAGCAGGAACCAGCGCCGTTCGGGCGCGGCTTACTAACGTAGGCCGGGTCCGGACCCCTCGCCCTTGTCCTTCCGCTCCAGGATCTCGGCCGCGCCGCGGATCACGCACCTGAGCGGATCCTCGACCACGACCGTGCCGATCCCCGCCGCGGTCTCGATCCGGCCGGCCAGGCCGGGCAGCAGCGCGCCGCCGCCGGCCAGCCGGACCTTGCCGCGGACCACGTCCTCGGCCAAGCCGGCCGGGATCTCCGACAGCATCTCGTGCACCGTGGCGGTGATGGCCGCGACGACCGGCTCGAGCGCGGCCGCGACCAGGCCCCCCGGCACGTACTCAGACCGCGGCGTCCGCTGCGCGACGTCCAGGCCGACCGCCTCGGCGAAGCCCTCGGCCCCGCCGGTGACGCCGAGCGTCATCTTCAGGTGGCGGGCCGCGCGCTGGCTGATGACCAGGCCGAGTTCGTTCCGCAGCGCATGCACGATCGCCTCGTCCATGGCGTTGCCGGCCTTGCGCAGCGACTGGGACCTGACCACCCGCCAGCCGGCCACCGCCGCGACCTCGGTGGTGCCGCCGCCGATGTCGACGACGAAGCCGCCGGCCCCGCCGGTCAGGTCGAAGCCGGCGCTGGCCGCGGCGGCCACCGGCTCGTCGATCAGCCGCACGTTGTACCGGGGGCGCCGCACGCTCAGCGCGGCGATGATCGACCGCCGCTCGACCGGCGTGGCCCCGCTCGGCACGCACACCAGCGCATCGCGCCGCACCAACGAGAACCGGCGCGTCCGCCGCAGGAACGCGTGCAGCATGGCCGCGGTCGCGTCAAGGTCCGCGATAACCCCGTCGCGCAGCGGGTGGATCACCTGGATGTCCTGCGGCTCCTTGTCGGCCAGCGCGTCGGCCGCCTCACCGACCGCGGCGACCTTGCCCACGCCCGTGTCGATGGCGATCGCGGTCGGCTCCTCGAGCACGATGCCGCGGCCCGCGACCCAGACCAGCGTGTTGACGGTGCCGAGGTCGATCGCCACGCTACCCCGGAAGCGCATGTTGCTCCCCTCTATTCAACGTGACGCCCCTCAATCCCGATTGAACACTGTACGTTCCCCGAGCCCATGTACTTTTCCCGCGAGCCATCCGACAGATCGCCCGCCACCGCGATGTTCGCTAAGGGTACAGCCGGTATTCCGCGCGGGCGAGCCAGTCGATCCCGACGTGAGATCGTGGTGTTGTGGTGCGATTATGGGTGTTATCGTCATCACGACCGGTGGAGGGAGACGGTTAATGCGGGTGCCTGGGCTGGCGGCGGTCGCCGTCGGCTGGTTCGGGCTCACCGTCGCCCTGGCTGCCGCCGCCTCCGGACCTGGGAATCCTGGTTCAGTTGCCGCGCGCCCCGCGGCTACGGGTCCTGCCGGGTATTCAGTCTCTGCTCGTTCAGTCGGGGCCCTGGCTGACGTGGCCGTCCGGCCGGGCGCGCAGCATGTCGGCCGCGTGCAGGCCACTCCGCCGACCACTGCTGACTGTGAAAAACTCTACAAGGTCGCGTGCTACCGGCCAGCCCAAATCCAGCAGGCGTACGACCTGCCCACACTCTACGCCAGCGGCGTGACCGGCCGTGGCCGCACGATCGTCATCGTCGACTCGTTCGGCTCCCCGACTATCCGGAACGACCTGGCGGTATTCGACCAGGCCTTCGGCCTCCCGGCGCCGCCGAGATTCACGGTCATCCAGCCCGCAGGCACGGTGCCCGCCTACAACCCGAACAATTCCGACATGGTCGGCTGGGCCGGCGAGACCACGCTGGACGTGGAATACGCCCACGCGATCGCCCCGGGCGCCAGCATCCTGCTGGTCGAGACGCCGGTTTCGGAGACCGAGGGCGTGCACGGCTTCCCGCAGATCGTCAAGGCCGAGGAGTACGTGGTCCGGCACCAGCTCGGCGACGTGATCAGCCAGAGCTTCAGCGCCACCGAGCAGACCTTCCCCGGCCAGGCCGCGGTCCAGGCGCTGCGCGGCGCCTACCAGCTGGCCGCGGCGGATCACGTCACCGTCCTGGCCGCCTCGGGCGACTCGGGCGCCGCCGACGTCAAGCTCGACCAGAGCACGTACTACCCGTTCCCGGTGACCTCGTGGCCGGACAGCGACCCGCTGGTGACCGCGGTCGGCGGCACCCAGCTGCACGTCACCGCGCAGGGCAAGCCCGCCGCGCCGACGGTATGGAATGACACCTACAACCCGGCCGCGGACGAGTTCGCCGTCGGCAACGCGGGCCCGAAACCGCTAGCTGGCGGCGGTGGCCGTTCGGTCCTGTTCGGCCGGCCCGGATACCAGGACGGGGTGAAGAACATCGTCGGCGGCCGGCGCGGCGTGCCCGACATCTCGATGAGCGCGGCCTGCAACGGGTCGGTGGACACCTACGGGACGTTTGGCGGCGCGCCGGCCGGCTGGTCCCCGGCGTGCGGCACCAGCGAGGCCACGCCGCTGTTCGCCGGCATCGTGGCGCTGGCCGCCCAGGTGGCCGGGCATTCCCTCGGGCCGGTCAACCCGGCCCTGTACCAGCTGGCGGCCGCGCACGCCCGCGGCATCGTGGACGTCACGAAGGGCAACGACACGGTGTCGTTCACCCAGGGCGGGCAGCGGCACACCGTGCGCGGCTTCGGCGCCGGGCCCGGCTACGACCTGGCCTCCGGGGTTGGCACGGTGGACGCCAGGTACTTCGTCAGTGAGCTTGCTTCCGCTGTCGGCCGCTAAAGGTCATTATGTCCCGAACGGTCCTTGGTGCGAGCCTTGGGAACAGCGTAATCATCTGATGTTTCCGCGTTGCCGGGCTACGCCCGGTGCGGGGCATAACCCGATCTGCCTGGTGAGACTCGGTCGGCGGCCCGCCGGCGGGATTCGGCGCGAAGCGCCATTGCCCGGCACTCTTGGCGAGATACATTGTCTGCGGGTGGTGGCACCACCAACGCCGCGTACTTCGTGCCTGCGCCCGCTGTGACCTCGCGTTTCCCGGTAGAACCACCCGTACCACACCCCGCCTGCGGAGGTTAATACCCACCCGGGCGGGAAGTGGGAACGCACCCTGGCGAGGTGATACGCAGGGAGGAGAGGAACCGATGGAGGACGTGTTCGATGTCCTGGCCGAGGACCATGAGGAGATAAGGCAGGCCCTGGCCGAGCTTGAAAAGGGTCCGACGGCAGCCACGGGTGCCTCCGAAGATCAGCTCATGCTGCGCATGATCATGACCGAGGAGCTGATCCTCGAGGAAGCCAAGCACGAGGAGATCGAGCTGACGTGCATCTGGCCCGCCGTGCGCGGCCACATCCCCGGCGGCGACCAGCTTGCCGACCGGGCCATCTGCGCCGAACTCGAGATCGTGGCCCTGCTGGCCGAGCTGAACCAGCTGGACGTCAGCCAGCCGGGGTTCGAGGAGCGGCTCAGCGCGTTCACCCGGGCCGCCAGGGAGCACTTCGACTTCGAGGAGCGGCACGTGTGGCCGCGGCTGCGTTCCGTCCTGACCGCCAAGGCCGCGGACGCGCTGGCCGGGCGGATCCTAGCCGCCAGGCAGACCGTTCCCGCCCCGCCCTTCCCGCGGGCGTCGGCGTCATCCAGCTGAGCCTGCGCAATTGAGAACGGGTCTGTCTTGATAACGTAAAATCTGCAGCCTGCTTTCAGCTATCCATCAGGTTCATGGTGCTCACTGGTAAGAGCCATCCCTGACGCCCAGACCTAAGGCGTGATGCAGATGCAGGATTACAGCGGCTACGGCGGTTATGGCCAGCCGCCGTCGGGAGACTACGGGCACACGGCTCCGTTGCCTCCGATGCCTCCGCCGCCGCCGCCCAGGCGGCGCGTCGGGCTGCTGAGTTACCTGGCCGTCGCGGTAGCGGCGGGTGCCCTGGGGGCAGGCACGGTGGTCGCCCTCTACCACCCGGCGGCCAGCTCTTCGGTGTCTGCGCAGCCGAGCGCGCCCGTCCCGCTGCCCAGCACCGCGGTGCCCGCCCCGGGCAACGGCGGGACCGGGGCCGTCAGCGGCAGCATGAGCCAGGTCGAGCAGGGCATCGTCATCATCAACACCACGCTGCAGTACAGCAGCGAGCAGGCCGCGGGCACCGGCATGGTCATCAACGCGGGCAGCGGCCTGGTGCTGACCAACAACCACGTCATCGAGAACGCCACCAAGATCACCGCGACGGTCGCGGTCACCGGCCAGAACTTCCAGGCCAAGGTGGTCGGCTACGACGTGACCGGCGACATCGCGCTCATCCAGCTGCAGCACCCGTCCGGCCTGCACCAGGTCCCGCTCGGTGATTCGGCCAGGATCAAGGTCGGTGACGCGGTGACGGCGCTGGGCAACGCGGAGGGGCGGAGCGAGATCATCCCCGCGGCCGGGCACATCACCGGGGTCAACCGGAGCATCACGGCCAGCGACCAGGGCGGGGCGGTCCAGTCCGAGACGCTGCACGGGATGCTCCAGACCGACGCGGGCATCGTGTCCGGCGACTCGGGCGGCCCGCTGGTCAACGCGGCTGGCCAGGTCATCGGCATGGACACCGCCGGCAACGACGTCCGCTTCCCCGACCAGCAGGCGGCGGCCGGCTTTGCCATCCCGGTCAACACCGCCCTGTCGGTGGCCAGCGAGATCGCCGCGGGTCACGCCAGCTCCACCATCTCGATCGGCTACCCGCCGTTCATCGGGGTCTACGTCGGGCAGGGCACCAGCAGCGACCCGCAGCAGCAGGCCGCGGCGCAGCAGCAGCAGCAGAACAACGGCTTCGGCGGTAACGGGTTCGGCGGTAACGGGTTCGGCGGTAACGGGTTCGGCGGAAATGGCTCCGCCGGAGATGGCTCCGCCGGAAGTGGGCCGGGCCAGAGCTGCTACACCAACGATTCCAACCTGCCGACGCCGTCCACGATCGCCCCGGTGAGTTCGGGCACCCTGGTCGTCGGCACGATCTGCAGCGGCCCCGCCGCGGCCGCCGGGATGGCGGCCGGATCGGTCATCACCAGCCTGAACGGCCAGACGGTCGGCGCGCCGCAGAGCCTGCACACCCAGCTGACGAAGTACCGGCCAGGCGACGCGGTGTCCCTTACCTGGGTCACCCCGTCCGGCCAGCACAGGACCGCGAACGTGACCCTTACCGCGGGTCCGCCCCTGTAGACCTGGTGAGCGCCGGGGGCCAGAGCACGGCGCCTGAGGCGGTACCCGCTGGCCGCCTCAGGCGCCGTGTCTTGTCGCTTGCCTGCCGGCTGCTCAGGTCACGTTGTGCAGCACGGACTCCTTCTGCTGCTTCTCGAAGACCTGGACGATCTCCTCGACCGGCAGTTCCTTGGTCTCCGGCAGGAACTTCCAGACGAACACGATGGCCAGCGCGCACAGGCCGGCGAAGATCACCAGGACGCCGTCCAGGCCGATCGCATTCTGGCTGACCGGGAACACCTCGATGATGAGGAAGTTGGCCAGCCAGTCGATCATCGCGCAGAAGGCGGCCGCCTGGCCGCGGACCGCGGTGGGGAAGACCTCGCCCTGCAGGGTCCACCCGGTGCCGCCGACGCCGACCGCGAACGAGGCGATGAAGGCGTCCAGGCCGATCATGATGACAACCAGCTGGAACGTCCCGCTCAGGAAGGCGATACCCAGGGCCGCGATCAGCGCGGAGACGATCATCCCGGTATAGCCGCCGATGGCCAGCGGCTTGCGGCCGAACTTGTCGATCCAGCGGAAACCCAGGTACGTAGCGGCCACGTTGACCGCCGTCATGATCAGGGTGACTTCCACGCCCGCCACGGTGGTGTCCACCAGCGAGGCGTGCGCACCGGAGAAGAACGGCCCGAGCAGGTGCGGCCCGTAGTACAGCGGCACGTTGATCCCGGTGATCTGCTGGAAGATGAAGAACACGCTGACCACGACCAGCGCCCGCCGCACCCCGGGGGTCCAGGCCCGGCGCCGCGACTGGCGGCTGCTGCCCTCGACCCGTTCCACCACCTCCGCGGAGCGCCGCACGTCGTCGTCGCTGATGTCCTCCACGCCGAGCGTGGCCATGGCCTTGCGCACCTCGTCGTACTTGCCGTGCCGCAGCAGCCACCGCGGCGACTCCGGCATGCGGGAGCGCATCACCAGCCCGATCAGGGCCGGGACGGCGCCCAGGCCGAGCACCAGGCGCCAGCCGGAGGATGCCGCGCTGGCCGGCCAGAGGGCGAAGATGATCAGCGCGATGATGTAGGCGACCAGGATGCCGACCGTGATCATCCACTGCTGCAGCATGGTCAGCGACCCGCGCCGGTTCTTCGGCGCGTATTCGGCGATGTAGGCGGTGGCGATGGCCGAGTCCGCACCGATGGCCACCCCGATCAGGGTCCGCGCGATGAGCAGGACCGAGGCATGCCAGGTGACCGCGGACAGGATCGAGCCGACCGCGTAGATGCCGGCGTCGATGACCAGCAGCGCCTTGCGGCCGAACCGGTCCGCGAGCGGCCCGGCCAGGATCGCGCCCGCCGCCGCGCCAAGCGAGGCCCCGGAGACCAGGTAGCCCAGGGCCAGGCCTTTCAGGTGATAGGGCACGAAGTTCAGCGCCGAGCCGATGTTCGAGGTGTCGTAGCCAAACAGGAATCCGCCCAGCGTGGCCAGCAGGGTGAGCTGCCAGTAGAACCTGGTCGGCACCCGTTGGTCGAGTTTGGTGAGAATATTGCCGTTCGTCGCGGGCTGAGCCATGAGCGCTCCCTTGCTGCCATCCGGTCAGGTCGGCTCCTCTTCCCGGACCGGCGCAAGATGAACATGCCGGCCAAAATCCCCGCCCGCGCCCCCCGCTCGGGCCCCAACCCCCCGCGAGCGCACTCCCGTCACTGTGGCACCGGCCGTACCAGATCATTCGATGTGGATGTCCCATTCATGCAGCTCCAGCGACATGGCTGGGACATTCACGCCGTATAAACGGGCGGGCCAAGGCGGGCAGGCCGAGATCGGCGGTCACAAGAATCTCCGGGAAACGCAGGAGCACCAGGAATCAAGGCCAGGCGCCCGCCTCAAGATCGACTTAGCCCGAGTCGCATTGGGCCCGGACAACACGAGCGCGGCATCCACGCCGTAGAGCAGGGAGACGGCACACCGCGGTGCCGGCGTAGGTTGAGATCGTGGCTACCGTAAGCGTTCGTTACATCGTGCACGACGTCGATGCCGCCATCGACTTCTACTGCCGGAACCTGGGCTTTACCGAGGTGATGCACCCGGCGCCGGCCTTCGCCTCGCTCGCGCGGGGCGACCTGCGGCTGGTGCTCAGCGCCGCGGGCGGCGGCCCCGGCGGCGGCCAGGCCATGCCGGACGGCCGGCTGCCCGAGCCCGGCGGCTGGAACCGCTTCTCGCTCGAGGTCCCCGATCTGGCGGCCAAGGTCGGGGAACTGCGGCAGCGGGGTGCTCACTTCCGCAACGAGATCGTCACCGGCGTGGGCGGCAAGCAGATCCTGCTCGAGGACCCGTCCGGCAACCCGGTGGAGCTCTTCGAGCCGACCCGGCCCGAGGCCAGGTTGTCGCCGTCCTGATGACCTGACGCAGCCCGGGGGGTTCAAAAGGCGGCCCGAGGTCGTCACACTGGATCACGTGTATGACTACGACGTGCTGGTTATCGGTTCGGGGCCCGGCGGCCAGAAGGCGGCCATCGCCGCGGCCAAGCTCGAGCGCCGGGTGGCGATCGTCGAGCGCAAGGACATGATCGGGGGCGTGTGCCTGAACACGGGCACCATCCCGTCCAAGACCCTGCGCGAGGCGATCCTCTACCTGACCGGCCTGGACCAGCGGGAGATGTACGGGCAGAGCTACCGGGTCAAGGACGAGATCACCATCGCCGACCTGGCCGCCCGGACCAGCCACGTGGTCGGCCGCGAGATGGACGTGGTGCGCAGCCAGCTGTCCCGCAACCGGGTCACGACCATGACCGGTACCGGCCGCTTCCTCGACCCGCACACGGTGGAGGTCGACGGCGGCGAGGGCCGGGTCCGCCGGGCCACCGCGGACAAGATCGTGGTCGCCACCGGTACCCGCCCGGCCCGGCCGGCCAGCGTGGAGTTCGACGACCGCACGGTCATCGACTCCGACGGGATCGTTCACCTGGAAACCGTCCCGCGCTCGATGGTGGTGGCGGGCGCCGGGGTGATCGGGATCGAGTACGCGTCGATGTTCGCTGCCCTCGGCACCAAGGTCACCGTGGTCGAGCAGCGCGAGCGGATGCTCGAGTTCTGCGACGTCGAGGTGGTCGAGGCGCTCAAGTACCACCTGCGCGATCTCGCGGTGACCTTCCGGTTCGGCGAAACGGTGTCCTCGGTCGAGGCGCGCCCGGAGGGCGCCATCGCGACGCTGCTGAGCGGGAAGAAGATCCCGGCCGACACCGTCATGTACTCGGCCGGACGGCAGGGCGCCAGCGACGATCTCAACCTCGACGCGGCCGGCCTGACCGCCGATAAGCGGGGCCGGATCGTGGTAGACGAGTTCTTCAGGACCACGGTGCAGAACATCTACGCGGTCGGCGACGTGATCGGTTTTCCCGCCCTGGCGGCGACGTCGATGGAACAGGGCAGGCTCGCGGCGCTGCACGCCTGCGGGGAGCCGTTGCACGCGCTCGGGCAAATACAGCCGATCGGCATCTACAGCATTCCCGAGATCAGTTACGTCGGGCGGACCGAGGAACAGCTCACCCACGACAACGTGCCCTTCGAGGTGGGCGTCTCGCGCTACCGGGAGCTGGCCCGCGGGCAGATCATCGGAGATTCCTACGGAGTGCTCAAGCTCCTGGTGTCGCTGGATACCCACTCCCTGCTCGGGGTCCACGTGTTCGGTACCGGCGCGACCGAACTGATCCACATCGGCCAGGCCGTGATGGGCTGCGGTGGCACGGTCGACTATCTCGTCGACGCCGTCTTCAACTACCCGACCCTGGCCGAGGCGTACAAGGTCGCCGCGCTGGACGCGATGAACAAGATGCGGCAGATCGCCCGGTTCGCCTGAGGATCCCCCGCCGTACGCGGCCCGGGTCCCCTCGCAGGTCGGGTACGTGCCCGGCGCCACCGGGGTGCGGACCGACGCCCAGGAGGCCTGGGACCAGGGCCAGGGCGTGTGCCAGGACATGGCACACGTCACGGTGGCGCTGCTGCGCGCGGCCGGGCTGCCCGCCAGGTACGTCTCCGGTTACCTGCACGCCGACCCGGCGGCCACCCCGGGCAGACCGTGGTGGGGAGAGCCACGCCTGGGTGGAGTACTGGGCCGGCGACTGGCCGCCGCTGGATCCGACCAGCGGCGCGCTGGTCGGGGAGCGGCACGTGGTGGTGGCCCGGGGCCGGGACTACGCGGACATCCCGCCGCTCAAGGGCATCTATCACGGGGCTCCGGCCGGTCCGGCGCAGGTGACCGTGGAGGTCACGCGGCTGGCCTGATGGGCCGAACGGGCGGCGTTTTCCGCCCTTCCGCCCCATCCTGCCCGGGACCCCTGGCCGCCACCCCGGTCGGCTCGCCGGATACGGCGTGAATGTCCCAGCCATGTCGTAGCGCTGCATGACTGGGACATTCACATCGAATGATCTGGTACGAGAGGTGTCAGAGTGACTAAAGTCCGCTTTTTTCCGCGCCCGCCCTAGACGAGCTCATCCTTGGCGGGCGTCAAGCGTCTAGTTAACAGCCCTACGTCAGCTCGCGCAGGTACTGGGGGAGCATCTCGCGCCAGGTGTGCCACTGGTGGTCCCATTGCGGCCCCCAGTTGTCTACCCGGTTGGGGATGCCCTTGTCGCCGAGGACCGCGGCCATCTGCCAGGACGAGCCGACGTCCTCCCACTCGCCCTCGCCGGAGGCGAGGATGACCCGCCGCTGCCGCAGCCGGTCCAGTTGCGGGCCGTCGAGCCCGGGCAGGAACTGCATCGGCGCGGAGTAGTACAGGTCCTGGCTCCAGGCCTCGTCGTAGAAGCGCTCGATGCGGTAGCTGCCGCTCATGCCGATGGCCGCGCCGAACGCGTCCGGATACCGGCACAGCACCGCCACCGCGTTGAACGCGCCGATCGAGGCGCCGGTGGTGATCACGTCGATGGCCTGGCCGCCCAGGTCGGCATCGATGGCCGGCACGACCTCCCACCTGACGAACTCGTGGAACTGGTTGAGCAGCCACATCCGGTGCTCGACCGAACCCGCGTTGGTCACCATCGCCTTCCCGGCCACGCTGTCCACCGAGTACAGCTTGGCCCGGCCCTCGGCGAGCAGCGGCCCGCACGCGTTGACCAGGCCGTGCCGCTCGATCTCCTCGGCGTCGCCGCCCGCCGAGGGGAAGACCAGCACCGGCACGCCGAGCACGCCCCAGCGCACGACGGTCACCGGGGCCTGCAGGCGGTCGGAGAACCAGCGCTCCCTGACCCTCAGCTCATCACTCATGGCGGCTCACGCTCAACATGCTCACGAACAAATCATTACTCATAGAAGAACTTCTGTGGACCCGGGAAAAGCCACGACAGCCCGTCCCGCAGCCGGTCCCGCCAGTTCTCCCAGCTATGCCCGTCGCGGGCCTCCACGTAGCGGACCGTCATCCCAGCCGCCTCGAACACCGGGACCATCGACCGGTTCCGCACGATCAGCGGCTCGTAGACGCCGCAGCTGACGAACAGCCGGTCGGCGACCCGGCGCGGCGCGGCGCGGTAACGGTTCATGAACCGGACTACCGGCTCGAACGGCGGGCCGCCGCCGTGGTCGGTCCCGATGTCGGTGAAGACGAACGAGCCGGACTGCAGCAGCAGCGACCCGTAGACCTCCGGGTAGCGGTAGGCGGTCGACAGCGAGGCCACGGCGCCGAAGCTCGAGCCCATCAGGCACCGTCCGGACGGCGTGCCGGCCAGCGGGAGCTCGGCCTCGAGCCTGGGCAGCAGTTCGGCCGTCAGGTAGCGGGCGTGCGCCGCCGAGTTGGCGTACTCGGTCAGCCGGTCGCCCGGGTAGACGAAGGCCACCACCAGCTCGGCCACGTCGAGCCGGTGGATGAGGTTGTCCAGCACGGTCTTGGCGTCGGCGTACCGCAGGTAGTCCCCGCCGTCGTGCACGATCAGCAGCGGATAGCGGGTACCCGGGCTGTCCCGGCGGAACCTGGCCGGCAGGTAGAGCGTGACCGCGCAGTCGCGCCGCAACGCCCGGCTCGGCACCACCAGGTCCACCAGCGAACCCGGCCGGGCCTCCGGGTCACTTAGCGTCCAGTCCGGTATCTCGTGCCCGTGCGCGTAGCAGACCGAGGAACTGCCGACCGGGCTGTGCGCGAGGCGAGGGTTCAGCGGGTCGTTGATCCGCTCGCGCTGCCCGCCCCGGGCCACCTCCAGCTGGTACTCGACCCGGGATCCTTCGGGCAGTTCGAGCACCACGTACCACAGGTCGGTGCCGCGCACCCGGCGCAGCGGCAGGTGGTCGGGCAGGCCGAAGATCCGGTGGATCAGGAACACCTCGTCGGCCTCGCCCCGGTACAGGAACGTGCAGCGGGCGCCCTCCACGATCGGGACCTCGAACCGGGCCAGGAACCGGTCCACCACCTCCGCGTCCAGCGGCCGCCGCTCGCGCAGCCGGTTGATGGCCAGCTTCCGGCGGACAGGCGCACCGCTCACCGTGGTCACGCTGCCTCCCGCGCGGTCACGTGCCCGTCCTGGCCGAGAACCCGGACGCCGGGCGGCCAGGCGCCGTCGGCGGAAACGTCGATCCGGGTGCCCGCCCCCAGCAGGACGCAGCGAGCCGGGGCGAACCGGCGGGCGAAGACCGCCATCCGGGCCGTGTCATCAAGCAGCAGCCGGGCCCGGGCGTGCGGCAGCAGCACCACGTCGCGGAGCAGGCTCAGCCCGCTGCCGTACACCTCGGCGTGCCCGGGTCCTTGCGGAGACCGGTCGTGGAACAGCACGATCCGGTCGGCCAGCGCCATCGCCCCGGCCGACCACGCGATGACCGGCGCCCCGTTAAGGGCCGCGGCCACGTTGAACAGGTGCAGCACCTCGGCCAGCACACCCACGTGCCCGCCTGCGATGACCAGGGCGGGCGCGCCCGCCAGCACCGCGGACACCTCGGCCCGGTGCTCCGCGATCACCGGCCGGTCGTGCGGCGCCAGCTGGTCGAAGAACTCGCGGCGCGCCACGTTCACCCGGCGCAGGTGCTCGGTATCCAGGTCGCGCACGGCGTCCACCGCGTCCTGCACCGCGTCGCCAGAAGCCGACCTGCGCTGCACCGCGTAGACCGCCCGCAGCGCGTAGTCCAGCCGCAGCAGGTAGAGATCCTGCAGCTCGGCCACCGTGTCGGCCAGCCGCCGTGCCCCGGCAGAATACTCCGGGTCGCGGTCCTGCACCTCCAGCCACCGCCGGTACAGCGCCAGGTTCACCGCACGCCCGCCCAGAAGCGTGCCCAGCAGGGCGTCGTCCGGCTCACGCTCCTGCCACCCGGCGGTCACCGTCGCGACCGGACCGGAAAGGCCGAGCGACCGGACTACCCCGTCGAGCGTCGGCCTGCGCTGCGGCCCGAGCAGGATGATCCTCACGAGGCGTAGACGCGCAGCGTCCGGCCCACGTCGTCGAGCATGCCGCGCAGCGTGTCGTAGTCGGGGTGCCTCATCCGCACGTAGGCGTTGGCCATGTACCCGGCCTCCACCCCCTGCGCCGGCGTGCCCGGCGGCGGCAGGTGCGCGTCGATGACCCACTCGCCGTACCGCTGCTGCAGCTCATCCACGCCGCTGTAGCCGGAGACGGAACCGTCCTGCGACGGGCGCAGGGCCACGATCCCGGTGGCGAACCGCCGGGACGGTACGGCGCTGATCCCGCCGTGCACGATGGCGTCCGCCCAGGCCCGGTACAGGTCGAGGTCGTTGCCTGCCGAGTACAGGTCCCAGGCCCCCACGCCCGGCGGCCGGCAGCCGATCTCGGAGAACCGCAGCCCCTTCGGCCCGAAGAACCACTCCATATGCGTGGCCGAGGTGCCGATGCCCAGCGCGGCGATCACGCGGGCGCCCATCTCCCGCAGCTCGCCGTACTCCGGCGCGGTATCGATCCGGTTGGTGGAGACGAACTGCGGGGAGATCCACCGGGTGCGCATCGCCTCGAGCACGTTCGGGTAGTAGTGCGAGACGAAGTCCACGGCGACCCGGCCGTCCACGGCGATCGTGTCGTAGAAGCCCTCGTGCCCCTCGACGAACTCCTCCACCGCGATCGACTCGACGCCCTGCCCGCCGAACACCCCGAGCGCAGCATCCAGCTCGGACATGGAGTCCACCCGGACCGTGCCGGACGCCCCGGCACCGCTCCTCGGCTTCAGGATCAGCGGGAACCCGGCCCGTTCGGCAAACTCGTGGGCCGAAGCCGCGGACGACACCGCGGCCGAGGCCGCCGTCGGGACCCCCACCGACCGCAGCGCCTGCTTCATCGACGGCTTGTCCCGGCACAGCCAGGCCGTCCGCACCGACGTGCCCGGGATCGTGCACGCCTCGCGGACCTGCGCGGCCGCCATGGTGTGCGCCTCGATGGTCGCCTCGAGCCGGTCGACCCACAGCTTGTCCTGCACCCAGCGGACCGCCCGGGTCAGCGCGTCCACGTCGGTCACCGAAGAGACCCGCTCGTAGTGGTACAGCCAGCCCTTCAGGTCATCGTCAAACGACTCGACCCCGTACTCGCCGATGCCGATCACCGTCGCGCCCGCCTCGGCCAGCGCCCGGGCGAACTGCCGCTGGTTGGACGGGAAGTACGGCTCGACGAACACAACGTTCATGACTGGCATCGTAACCGGAGGGTACGTTCATGCCATGGTGACCGCCGGGTTCGTCGCACCCTATCTGCTCGACACGACGACGCGGTTCGTGGAGGCCGCGGCGCGCCTGCCGGACGTGCGGACGGCCCTGATCACCTGCGAGCCCGCGGACCGGCTGCCGCCTCAGCTCGCAGACAGCCTGGCCGCGCACTGGCGGATCGACGACCCGCTCGACCCGGGCCAGATCGCGGCCGCGGTGCAGGGCCTGTCCCGCCAGCTCGGCCAGGTGGAGCGGCTGCTGGCCGTCCTGGAGCAGCTGCAGGTCCCGCTGGCCCAGGTGCGCGAGTACCTCGGCATCCCCGGGATGGACCCGGTCACGGCCGGTAACTTCCGGGACAAGGCGCAGATGAAGACGGTGCTGCGGGCGGCCGGCGTCCCGAGCGCGCGGCACCAGCTGGCCGTCTCGCCGGCTGACGCGATCCAATTCGCCGAACGGGTGGGTTTCCCGCTGGTGGTCAAGCCGCCTGCCGGGGCCGGGGCGAAGAGCACCTTCCGCCTCGATGCTCCCGGCGACCTGAACGCCTGGCTGGAGGCGCTGCCCCCGACGCCGGAACGGCCCGCGCAGATCGAGGAGTTCCTCACCGGCGACGAGGGCTCCTACGACAGCGTGATGGTAGACGGCCAGGTCGTCTGGGACTCGGTCTCGAACTACCTGCCGACCCCGCTGGAGGTGCTACGCAATCTGTGGATGCAGTGGGTGGTCCTGCTGCCCCGCGAGATCGGCGGCCCCGAGTACGCCGGCATCAGGCAGGTGGCGCCGCAAGCGCTCAAGGCCCTGGGGCTCCGCACCGGGCTCAGCCACATGGAGTGGTTCCGCCGCCCGGACGGCTCGGTGGCCGTGTCCGAGGTCGGCGCCCGTCCGCCGGGCGCCCAGATCACCTCGATGCTGTGCTATGTGCACGACTTCGACCTGTACACGGCGTGGGCCGCGCTGATGGTGCACGGCCGCTTCGACCCGCCGGAGCGGAAATGGGCCGCAGGCACGGTCTACCTGCGCGGACAGGGCGCCGGCCAGGTAGTCGCCACCCACGGCCTCGACACGCTGCCGCCCGAGGTGACCTCGCTGGTCGTCGACTCGCGACTGCCCAGGCCCGGCCAGCCGTCCTCGGGCAGCTACGAGGGCGACGGCTACATCACCATCAGGCACCCGGACACCGAGGTGGTCACCGCCGCGCTGAAGACGCTGGTCACCACCGTACGAGTGGAGCTGGGATGAACGTGCTGATGATCTCGCCGGGTTACCCGGCGGAGATGGCGTTCTTCACCCGCGGCCTGAGCCAGGCCGGCGTGACCGTTATCGGCTTGGGCGACCAGTCGCCCGACGTGCTCCCGCCGGAGGCCAAGGCGGCGCTGGACCACTACGTCCAGACCGGCTCGCTGGCCGCCGAGGATCACGTCCGCGGCACCGTGCACGGGCTGGCCAAGCACCTGCGCATCGATCAGGTCGAGTGCCTGTGGGAGCCGTACATGGTGCTGGCCGCGCGGCTCCGCGAGGACCTGGGCCTGCCCGGCCTGACCGTGGCGCAGACCGTGCCGTTCCGGGACAAGGAGCGGATGAAGCAGCTGCTCGATGTGGCCGGGCTGCGCACCCCCTGGCACGTCGCCGCGCGGACGGTCGCCGAGGTCTGGGCGGCCGCCGAACGGGTCGGCTATCCGCTCATCGTCAAGCCGGTCGACGGGGCCGGGTCGGCGGACACCTACCGGGCCGATTCGGCCGCCGAGCTGGACGCCGTCCTCCCCATGATCAGGCACGTGCCGCAGGTCAGCGTGGAGGAGTTCGTCGACGCCGAGGAGTTCACCTACGACACCATCTGCGCGGGCGGCAACGTCCTGGTGGAGAACATCTGCCAGTACCACCCGCGCCCGCTGCTGACCAAGGTCCACGAGTGGGTCAGCCCGGTCACGATGGCGCTGCGTGACCTGGACGAGCCCGGGCTGCAAGGGGGCCGCGAGCTCGGCCATGCCGTGCTGAAGGCGCTCGGCTTCACCGACGGTTTCACCCACATGGAGTGGTACCGCAAGGCCGACGGCGAGGTGGTGTTCGGCGAGATCGGCGCCCGGCCGCCCGGCGCCCGCACCGTCGACGTGATGAACTACGCCACCGACGCCGACCTGTTCTCCGGCTGGGGGCACGCCGTCACGCACGGGAGCATCCCGTTCCCGGTCGAGCGCAAGTACAACGCGGGCAGCATCTTCAAGCGGGCCCAGGGGGCCGGCCGGATCACCCGCTACGAGGGCCTGGACCGGCTGCTGGCCGAGTACGGCGACCACGTTGCCGCGATCGACCTCCTCCCGGTCGGCGCGCCGCGGCGGGACTGGCGGGCCACCTTGATCGCCGACGGCATGGTGATCGTCCGCCACCCCGAGCTGCCCCAGGCGATGGAGATGGCGCAGCGCTTCGCCGCCGAACTGCACCTGTTCGCGAGCTAACCCCGGGGCGTAACGTCCTATCCATGAGCGCAGACCTCGGTGATGCCGTCCGGCAGGTCCTGCCGTCCGTCCGCGGGGACCTGGAGCGGCTGGTGCG
This sequence comes from uncultured Actinomycetes bacterium, assembly GCA_963841585.1. Classification (GTDB taxonomy): domain Bacteria; phylum Actinomycetota; class Actinomycetes; order Streptosporangiales; family Streptosporangiaceae; genus Palsa-504. Next base: position 20,890 of record CAWJDK010000032.1, on the reverse strand, counting down.
GATCCCGTCGGTGTCGGCCGACCCGGACGCCGACCGGCACGTCTGGGCCAGCGCCGCCACCACCGCGGGGCTGCTCCGCGAGGCGGGCCTGCCCGAGGTCGACGTGGTGACCGCCGGGAACAGCCGCCGGCGGTGCTCGGCCGCAGGCCGGGCCCGCCCGGCGCCCCCACCGTGCTGCTGTACGCGCACCACGACGTGCAACCGCCGGGCGAGGCCGCGGACTGGGACAGCGACCCGTTCGAGCCGGCCGAGCGGGACGGGCGGCTCTACGGGCGCGGCACCGCCGACGACAAGGCGGGCGTGGCGGTGCACCTGGCCGCGCTGCGCGCCCACGGCGACCGGCTCCCGGTCGGGGTCACCGTGCTGGTCGAGGGCGAGGAGGAGGTCGGCTCGCCGGCCCTGTCCGGGTTCCTGCACGCGTTCCGGGACTCGCTCCAGGCCGACGTGGTGGTGTTCGCCGACGCGGGGAACTGGACCGCGGACGTTCCGGCGCTGACCACCTCGCTGCGCGGCGGGACCGCCGTCGTGGTGGAGGTGCGGACCCTGCGCCACGGCGTGCACAGCGGCATGTACGGCGGCCCGGTCCCCGATGCGCTGACCGCACTGTGCCGGACGCTGGCCAGCCTGCACGACGAGCACGGGAACGTGGCGGTGCCCGGGCTGACCCACGGTGAGGCTGACCCGCTCGACCTGACCGAGGCGCATTTCCGTGCCGAGGCCGGGGTCGTCGACGGGGTGCGGCTGACCGGCACCGGCGGCCTGACCGCCCGGCTGTGGGCCGGCCCGGCGATTGCCGTCACCGGCATCGACGCGCCGTCGGTGGCGGCCGCCTCCAACACGCTCGTCCCGGTGGCGCGGGCCAAGGTGAGCATGCGGGTGGCGCCCGGCGACGACGCGGCCGCGGCTCGCGACGCGCTCGTGGCGCACCTGGAGGCGCATGCGCCGTGGGGCGCGCAGGTGAGCGTGCAGCCGGGCGCGGTCGCCGCCCCGTTCACCGCCCGGTCCGCCGGGCGGGCGTATCGCGCGGCCCGTTCGGCCCTCAACGAGGCGTGGGGGACGGCGGCCGTGGACGCGGGCGCGGGCGGGTCCATCCCCTTCGTCACCGCCTACGCCGGCCTCTTCCCGGACGCGGAGATCCTGATCACCGGGGTGGAGGACCCGGGGACGCGGGCTCACGGCAGCAACGAGAGCCTGCACTTGGCCACCTTCGAGCGGGCCTGCCTGGCCGAGGCCCTGCTGCTGGGCCGCCTGGAAGGCTAAGCCGGCGCGCTGACGTCGGCGAACCGCGGCGCGCCGGGTTCCGGCGCGAGCCGGGTCGCCCGGGCGACGTACGAGATCGCGCGGTACCAGCCGCAGATCAGCAGGGCGTCGATGGCGCCCTCGTCACCGACCCCGGCGACCAGGCCGGCCCAGTCGGCGTCGGACAGGTCGTTGTCGCGGTCCAGCGCGTCGGCCGCGTGGAGCATCGCCCGGTCGGCCGGGTCGGTCCAGAACGGGTCGTCCGGGTGCCCGGCGGTCACCGACCGGATCTGCTCGCCGGCCTCACGGCGCCGGCCTCATGGCGCCGGCCTCATGGCGCCGGCCTCATGGCGCCGGGCAGGGGGGCGGCCGGCGCCAGCCAGCCGTCCCCGCCCGGAGCTGGTTCAGCCGCTGTGGGCGCCCAGCGCGACCAGTGCCTGGGCCAGCGTGAAGTACTTGTTGCTGCCCAGGTCGCGCACGGTCTTGATGCCGAACGCCGCGGCCAGGTGCTCGGCGTCCCCGTCGCTGACGCCGGCCAGCGCGGCCACCGGAGCCTCCAGGAGCTCGGTCAGGCTCTTGTTCTCGTAGGCCTTGTCCAGCGCCTTGTCCAGGTTTACAGCAACTGCCATGGTCAGTTCCCTCCTCTTCGGGCCGGCTTGGAGAAAGCCGGCCGTCCCTACTCTGACAGGTCCGACCGTACCCGCGGAACGTGCTTTTACCGCGACCGGGTCCCGGGGAACGCCTAACCAGCCAGGCCGTCGCCGATGAAGGTGAAGGTGAGCTGCTCGAGGTGATGCCGGGTGGCGTCGGGGACGTCGCGCAGCGGGCCCGACCCGGCGAGCACGGCCAGTCCGTGCACCGCGGACCAGATCGGGTACTCGATGCCGTCGCGGCGCTCCCGGCGGAGCACGCCGGCCTCGACCAGCTCGTCGAGTGCGGTGCGGAGCTGACCCAGGGGCGAGCGGTCCGGCCCGAGGTCGCGGTCATCCACCACACGCAGTGCGGAACCGGCTTTCTCGCCGATCCCGGCTTCCGGCACCAGGCCGCCGAGGCGACCGGCCTGAACGAGGCTGCCCTGGAAGCCTCCGCGGCACCGACCCGCACCTCACCGTCAAGGCCGACGTCGAGCGCCTGCTCACCGCACCGTCGCTCGCGCCGAAGGTCAGCGTCTCCGGCCACGTATACGACATCGCCACCGGACGCGTGACCACCACCGTCGACGCCCGGTACCCGTCGTGATCCCGTAATGCCTTCCCGGCCTGGCTCGGGGATAAGGCGTGGATGTCCCAGCCATGTCGCTGGAGCTGCATGAATGGGACATCCACATCGAATGATCCGCCGCGTCAGCCAGCTCAGACCGGCTCTCTAGGCCGGGTAGGCGGCGACGGCGACGGCGACCATCTCGTCGACGTCCTGCTCCAGCACGAAACCCGCGGCCGCCGTCCGCGTGGTGGCTTCGCGGAACGCTGCCGCATACTCGCTGGGCCCGGCCGGGTAGCGGCGCGCTAGTTCGGTGGCGTCGAACACGCGGGTGGAGCCGAGGAGGATGCCGATCCCGGTCGCTCCGGGCGGGGTGAGACCGGACAGCGCGGCGGCCGGCACGTCGACCCAGCCCGTCCTGATGCCGCCGCGGGCGATGCCCGCGTCGTCGGTGACTAGCCGCATGGGATCATCCGGATCGGTCTCGAGCCGGGGGAGCCGGGCGGCGGCGTCCCGCCGCGCGCCCAGCGGTCCAGGTGCGCGATCGCGGCCTGGGCTACGTAGTGGTGCTGCGGCCCGGAGTTCACCGGCACCGGGCAGGGAATGCCCATCGGCTCGGCGGTCGGCGCCATCAGCCGGGCCAGTTCGGCGGGCGGCAGCTCACCGGAATCGCTGAAGGCGGCCCCGAGCACGTAGGTGTCGGCGTGCGCGGCGCCGGCGATCTCCCACCACCGGAACCCGCTGCTGTCCGGCTGCCGCGCCGTCACCCCGGCCAGCACGCCGGTCACGTCGCTCTCGGTCTGCACGGTCAGCACCGGGGCCTGGCCGTCCGTTCGGACCCGCACGCCGTCCGGCCCCTCGGTGCGGATCCGGCCGTCCCACCCGGTCAGCGGGGCCGCGAACCCGGTGCGGCTGCCGATCAGGTAACCGTCGCAGGCCGCCTCGGGCCGAACGGCCGGGGCCACCGCGTTCACGAAGCTGACCAGGTGGATCGCTGACTGGGACTGACCCGACGCGAGCAGGCACTCGACCGGCAGGGGCCCGAGCACGCCGCCGTCCCGGATCGCGCGGGCGGCCTGGGAGAAGATATCGAAGCTGAACGCGTCCCCCGGGTGGTGCAGTGCCCCGTACCGGCCCGGGTCGCTCTCCTTGAGCGCGGGCAGCACCATCGCGCGTCGCGACCCCGAGTCGGGCTCCTCCCCGGCCGCGTCGAAGATGCTGCCGCCCTCGATGCCGGCCTGCTGCGCCGATACCCCGACCCAGGCCCAGCCCGCCCGGACGATCTGCCGGTGGGTCAGCATCCAGTGCGCGGGCGCGTCAAAGCCGGCGCTGACGTTGAGCCACTCCAGGATCACGGTGCCGGTGTACGCGCCGGGGTCGGACGGCCGGCACACCACTAGCCGGGTGGCGAACGACGCCTGGTCCGCCGGGGTGACCTGCCAGTAGCCGTCGGCTCCCAGCGGGCCCGCCGGATCGTAGCGGGTGGCCGTGGACTCGAGGAAGAACTCCTCGAGGGTGTAGCCGACCTGGCCAAGGTCGAAGCCGGACATGATGATCCCCGGCGGCCCCTCGACCGGCCCCGTCAGCCGGGCGGATCCGTCCATCTGCCGCACTTTACCGGAACCCGCGGACGCCGAACGGCGCACGCGGGCGCCCGCAAGCTGAGGATTATCCTTTAATCGGGATTCCTGCCGGACCGAGGGGTGGCCGGATGCTCGCCGCGCTGGTCTTGCTTTTCGGGCTGGCGCTCCTCATCGGCTGGGAGATCGTGTGCCTGGGACAGGTAGTCCTAGCTGAACGGGTGCGGTTCCTGCGCAGGTGGGTATGGGGGGCCGCCTGCCTGATTCAGGCTGCGAGGCGCTACCGGGCTTTAGGTCAGGCTGGCTTGTCTTGCGGGTCGATGCCGTGCTGGCGGAGTACGGAGCGGAGCCGCTCGATCTCGTCGGCGAGCTGCTGGCATCGCTCGGCCAGAACCGGCAGCGCCGGGTGCCCGGCGGCCCACTGCTCCTGCCGCGCGGCCTTGCTGGCCAGCAATTCCTTCTCCCGGTTACGCAGCGACGCGGCCTGCGCGTAGTCATGGGCGTCGACGGCAGCCTCCTTGCCGGTGCGGACTGTCTCGATCTGCTCATCCAGGTCACTGGAGTCGGATCCAATCCCAACCCGCTGCTCGATGGCCGTCAGCCGCTGCTCGACCGCCTCCAGGCGGGCATTTACTGCGGGCAGCAGCCTGAGCTCCCGCGCGGCGGATCCGGCCGACGCGGGCTCCTCAGCCTGGTGTCCGTGCAGCTGCTGGATCACCTGCTGGCGCACCCGGTTCAGGTCCGCGCCCAGCTTCACCAGCACCTGCGCGGCCACGCCGTCGCCCTCGCGGATCAGCCCGAGCAGGATGTGCTCGGTGCCGATGTAGTTGTGACCGAGCTGCTGCGCCTCGCGCAGCGAGAGCTCGAGCACCTTCTTGGCCCGCGGCGTGAACGGGATGTGCCCGGACGGCGCCTGCTGGCCCTGGCCGATGATCTCCTCGACCTGCTGCCGCACGGCGTCCAGGCTGATGCCCAGCGACTCCAGCGCCTTGGCCGCTACACCTTCGCCCTCATGGATGAGGCCGAGCAGGATGTGCTCGGTGCCGATGTAGTTGTGATTGAGCCTCCTGGCTTCTTCTTGCGCCAGGACGACAACCTGCCGCGCCCGTTCGGTAAACCGCTCGAACATCGCCCGCCGCCTCGCTACTGAGCAGAACCTGACCGCCCGCCCAGAGCCCCGGCCGGACGGAGCCTGGGCAAGCCAGTAATGATCCATCCACAGTACGCGCCGGGGCCAGCGCAGGCGGCCGCCGGAATCGCAATCTAGTGTTCACTGTCCTGCGGCGTCGTGCAGCCATCCGATGCGGTGCAGCACTTCCTCGGCGACCACACCGCAAGAGGTGCCCGGAGCCGGACCACGGTGATCTGGGCGCCGGGCACCGCCTCGGTCACCCGCCGCAGCAGGCTCCGGGCCTCAAGCACGCGCACCAGGATCAGCCGGTCGGCGCCGGTCTGGCGGAAGTTGGCCCACATGCAGGCCAGGTTGCGGTGACTCACCCGCTCGTTCCACGGGTCGTCGGCGGGGACGGGCCAGCACTGCTCGATCCGGTCAAGATCGACCAGCGCGTGGGGGACGTCCGCCCGACGCAGCAGCCATGCCGCCTCGTTAGCGATGGTCGATTTCCCGACCCCGACCGGTCCGGTGATCACCAGCACGGGCACTGGCGCTGTCATGGCTCGACCTCCAGCGGCCCCGCTGCGGTGTGCTTGTGTGTTGCACCGGTCATCTGGTGCTTCCTTCATCTCGCCGGGCCGGTAGAAGGAATGGTCGCGGAACCTGGCGTACCGACGTACGTCTCTGGCCGGGCCGTGGACGGGGCATACGGCTGTGAGTTCGCCGAACTCGGGCTGCGGCAATCGGTGGCTGACGGCTGCGATATTCGCTCAGTTCGCCAGTCTGCGGATCCGCAGCCGGTTACCGAATTGTGCCTCCCGCCTGCTTGGACTCGATCGCTGGTTCCTTAGATGGTGCCGATCATTCCGCGCATATTCCCGATCATGGCCATCCGCGATGAGGGGATGTAACCGGGGCGGTTCGATGACGATTTCGGTGCCCGGGTCATACGGGATCTCCGGGGTGCCGCAGACGATGATGTCCGCGCGTTCCCAGGTCCGCTGGGCGGCGTTGAAGGGTATTTCCTCGGCCATCCACCCCTCCTCGTCGAACGGCGCCCCATCAACGGGCCTGTTGGCCAGGTCGGCCGCGGGGCGATTAGCCGCCCGTTCGGCGGTGCGCCGTCCGGCCTCCCTCTCGTCGGCTTGCATCCAGATCACGGTGTCGATCAGGTGCGCTACCTCCCGGCGTCCGGCACCGTCCCCTTCGATGATCAGCAGCGGGCAGCCGACCGGGACCTCGATGGATCCTTCCCGGCCGTGCTCGTCCCATCGCGGCGGCCGGTAACTGACCGCCTGGCCCTGGTGTACGGGAATCAGGATCCCGTCGATCAGCAGGTCAGCCCAGCCGAAGCGGGAGTGTGCCCAGGCGATGTCGTCGGTGTGGATGACAACAGATCCGGGGACCAGCTCGCTGATCCGGGCCGCCAGCGTGGTTTTGCCGTTGTTGCTGCGCCCGTCTATGGCCAGTACGGCCGGGCGGCCAGAACCGCTCCGGTCCGGTCTCCGTCTGGTCACCGCATTGACGACCGTGCTTAGCAGTTGCACGCGCCACGGCCCGGCTTCGGGTTCTTCCGGGGCTAGCTGCAAGGCCATGTCCCCATCATGCCGCTGAGCCGAGCCAGGGACGCGAGGGGTTATCGCATAGATCAATGGAAATGTCCGGCCAGTGCGCCAAAGGCGGCGTGCGATATGGCGTGGGCGGCGAGCTCACGGTTTGCCGCTGGGTCGGCCAGTGCCGGGGCGACCTGGCAGCAAGCCACGACGGTGGTGTTCATGGCGCCGGTTTCCCTTCTCGGGGCCTGGGCGCGGGGTCAGGGCTGGCCGGCGTCCGGGGATCGCGGTGCCGGTCCGGGCTGCGGCGACAGGTGCTCGTGCACGGCGGTCCAGCGGTCGACCGTCGCGCCGGAACACGATGGTCTCTCGCTCGGTGAGGGTCTGCTCGCCGGGGCGGGTGCGGATCACGGTGGTGACGTCGTGGCTGAACACGCCGGCATCGCCGAGGTCCTGCACGACCGGCTGCGCAGAGGCGCAGGACAGCACGCGGAACTCATCCTCGTCCTCCCACTGCCGCCACAGCCGCTGGTATTCGGCCCGGGAGGCCAGCCGGGCGGCGGTGGTGTAGAAGATGAAGGTCGCGTCGGGGGCGAAGCAGTCGAAGTAGGCCGCGGTGTCGTGCCGCCCGAACGCCTGGATCAGCTGCCGGGCGGCGGCGAGGACCTCGTCGGTGGTGCTCACGGGGCGGCCTTGCGGGCGGCCAGGGCGGACAGCAGCTCGTAGCCGACGTGCGCGGCTGCGATGCCGGTGATCTGGGCGTGGTCGTAGGCGGGCGCGACCTCCACGATGTCGGCGCCGACCAGGTTCAGCCGGGCGAATGAGCGCAGCGTGGCCAGCAGTTCCCGGCTGGTCAGGCCGCCGGCCTCGGGGGTCCCGGTGCCGGGTGCGTGCGCCGGGTCGAGCACGTCGATGTCGATCGAGACGTACACCGGCCGGTCGCCGACCCGCTGAGCGATGCGCTCCACCATGCCGGGCACTCCCAGCTGTTCGACGTCGGGCGCCGGGATCACCTGGAAGCCGAGCCCGGAGTCCTGGTCCAGGTCGGCGCTGGTGTACAGCGGGCCGCGGATCCCGACGTGCAGGCAGCCGGACCGGTCCAGCAGGCCTTCCTCGGAGGCTCGGCGGAACGGGGTGCCGTGGGTGTAGGCGGCGCCGAAGTAGGTGTCCCAGGTGTCCAGGTGGGCGTCGAAGTGGACCACGGCCACCGGGCCGTGGATCGCCGAGACCGCGCGGAGCATCGGCAGTGCCACGGTGTGGTCGCCGCCGAGGGTCAGCACGAACCGGGTGCGTTCCAGCAGGGCGCGGGCGCCCCGTTCGACGGCGCCGATCGCGTCGTCGATGTTGAACGGGTTGACCGCCAGGTCCCCGGCGTCGGCGACCTGCTGGCTGGCGAAGACCGGCACCTGCAGGGCCGGGTTGTACGGCCGGAGCAGCCGGGACGATTCGCGGATGTGGGACGGCCCGAAGCGGGCGCCGGGCCGGTAGCTGACGCCGCTGTCGAAGGGCACGCCCAGGATGGCCACGTCGGCCTGGCTCACCTCGTCGATGCGCGGCAGCCGGGCGAAGGTGGCCTCCCCGGCGTAGCGGGGTACCAGGGTAGCGTCCACCGGCCCGACCGTGTCGCCGGTGATGATCCGCGGAACGGGATCGGTCATGTCACTGTCCATCCTTGGGTGCCTGCGCGTCTGTCGGGCCTGGCTCGGCGGCGGTTGCTGCCTGCTGGGCGTCCGGATGGCCGTGCTCGGCGAGGACCGCGGCCTCGGCGATGACGTCGATCGCCTGCAGTTCGGCCTCGCTGGCCTCGATGGCTGACCGCTCGGCGGCCAGGTCCAGGGAGCGGGACAGGACCAGGTATACCAGGCCGGACACGAGCAGCCCGACCACCCAGGAGTAGTCCACCCCGTTGGTCACGTGGTTCGGGATCCAGCCGGTGTAGGACAGGCCGGCGATCGGCGGCAGCACCATGAACGGGATCTCGGCCGCGAACCCGACGAAGTACGCGGTCAGGCCGCGCCAGCCCCAGGCGCCGTAGACCCCGTCCGGGCGGAAGATGTCGGTAATCGCGTAGTGCCCGCGGCGGACGAAGAAGAAGTCGACCAGGTTCAGCGCGGTCCACGGCACCAGCAGGTACAGCATCAAGGTCAGCGAGTTCAGCACCGCGCTGACCGCGGTACTTGACCCGCTAGTGGAGATGCTCGCCCCGATGACGTACCAGATGACCGCGAGGACGAGAACAGTCCCGGCCCGCAAGACCCGGCTGGTGCGGATCTTCTTGAACGAGTCGATGCCGGTCAGCACGGTCAGCATCCCGCCGTAGCCGTTCATCCCCATGGTGGCCAGCAGCGCGGTGGCGGACAGGAACGCGGTGATCGAGCCGAGCGGGGCGGCCACGTTGTCGCCGGCCACCTGCAGGCCGACCAGGCCGTCGCTGATGTTCAGCCGGGTGGCCAGCCACGCGCCCAGCGCGATCAGCCAGATCGCCGAGCCGGACGCGCCGAAGAACACCGCGGCGATGATCCCGCGGGGCGAGGTCTTGCGCGGCATGTAGCGGGAGTAGTCCGAGACGTACGGGGCGTAGGTGATGTTGTAGGCGGCGGCCACCGAGAACTGGGCCATGAACGCGGCGAAGACGAACCCGCCGGGGTGATGGTGGCCGGCGGCGCCGGCGTGCCCGGCCAGGATGGCGACCGAGATGATCGCGTAGCACGGGAACGAGATGATCAGCAGGAACCGGAACACCCGGTGCACCCAGTCATAGCCGAAGATGGCCAGCGCCGCGGCGAGCACCGCGGTGACGGCGGCGACCAGGTGGGCGTTCCAGCCGAACGCGCCGTGCAGGCCGCTGGCCAGCAGCACCTGGTCGGCCACGTTGAAGGCCATGTAGGTGAACAGCACGGCGAACAGCGCCACGACCACGCCGCGGTAGCCGAGCTGGGCCCGGGTCTGGATCATCTGCGGCAGGCCGAAGACCGGGCCCTGGGTGGCGTGGAAGGCCATGAACAGGGTGCCGAACGCGATGCCGAGCGCGCCGGCCAGGATCGACCAGCCCAGGGACAGGCCCAGGGCGGGTCCGACGAAGCCGATCGGGATGGTGAAGTACTGGAAGTTGCCCAGGAACCACAGCATGGCCTGCTGCCAGGTCTTGCCGTGCCGCTCGGTGTCGGGGATCCAGTCGATCGAGTGCACCTCGATCTGGCCGAGCAGGCCGCGCTCTTGTTCTTCGTCGACGGTGGGTTCGCGGGACTGTGTGGCCATCGCTGCCTCCTGCTGGATGTGACCTGTCTTAGGAGCTATAATGACCGAAGGTTTCCTGGCAGTCAACCTTTGTTTCATAAAGGATCCTGGAGTTTCATCGGAGGTGGGGGCAGTGTCCAGTGCCAGCAACGGGAACGGCGTGCCGGATGCCGTCCCGGACGGCACGCGGATCGGCGCGCAGCTGCGCGCGGCCCGGCTGGCCGCGCGGATGAGCATGGCCGAGGTCGCCGAGCAGGCCGGCCTGACCAAGGGCTTCGTGTCCAAGCTGGAGCGGGACCTGGCCAACGTCTCGGTGGCCTCGCTGATCCGGCTCTGCGACGCGCTGGGCATCTCGGTCGGCTCGCTGTTCCAGGCGCCGGCCGGCGAGGTGATCCGGCGCGGTGCTTACCCGCCGATCAACTTCGGCGGCCGCAGGGTCACCGAGTACCTGCTCACGCCGTCCGGGGAGAAGCGGGTGCAGGCCATCCTGTCCGACATCGAGCCCGGCGGCGGCAGCGGGGACGACCCCTACTCCCTGCCGGCCGACGTGGAGTTCGTCTTCATCCTGGCCGGGCAGCTGCAGATCACCGTGGCCGGGGAGCAGATCACCCTTGATCAGGGCGACGCCTTTACCTTCCCGGCCAATACCCCGCACACCTTCCGCGCCGCCCCGCAGGCAGGCCGCACCCAGGTGCTCTGGGTAGTCTCGCCGGCCCTGGCCGACGCCCCCCTCTACGCGCAGCCGCCAGTCCCTTGATCAGCGGACGTCGTGAGCGTCTCGCGTGCCGGCGTTGTTGTCGGCGGCGCGGGTGGCGGCCCAGCTGGCAAGTAGTTTGAGTCCGTCGGCCGCAGGGGTGTCAGGGTCAGCGGTGTAGAGGTTGAGGCGCAAGCCGGGCTCGGAGGGGAGTTCCATGGCCTCGAAGTTGAGGTCGAGCTCGCCGACGGCGGGATGGCGGAGTCGTTTGCGGCCGCTGCGGTGGAATTTGACGTTGTGCGAGGCCCAGTGCTGGCGGAACAGCTCGCTTTGGGTGGAGAGTTCGCCGACGAGGGTGATGAGGGCTTTGTCGTGAGGGTTGCGTCCTGCTTCGAGTCGGAGCATGGCGGCGGCGTCGGTGGCTATGCGGTCGTAGTCGACGAAGAACTCTCGGGCGGCCCGGTCGAGGTATATGAACCTGGTGGTGTTGGCGGCTCGTTTGGCTGTCGCGCCGGCGACGGCGGAGTCCAGGACCGGCGAGTAGAGCGCTCGAGCGAGTGGGTTCATGGCGAGGATGTCGTGCCGGGCGTTACGGATCCAGGCTGGCGCTTCGGTTATCGCGTCGAGGACCTGCTGGATGACTGGGCGGACCGTGACTGGGCTGGGTCGGGCGCGGCGCGTCGCGGCTGGACCGGCGGAGCGGGCTAGTGCCTGCAGGTGCTCGCGCTCGGCCTCGTCGAGTTGCAGTGCGTTCGCGATACCGTCGAGGACCGCCTCGGAGGCGCCCGCGAGGTCGCCGCGTTCCATCCGGATGTAGTAGTCGATGCTGACTCCTGCGAGCAGCGCGACCTCTTCCCGGCGCAGGCCCTTGACCCGGCGGTTGCCGCCGTAGGCGGGCAGGCCGGCCTGGGCGGGGGTGATCCGTGCCCGCCGGGAGGCGAGGAACTCGCGGACCTGTGCTCGGTTGTCCATGCCTCCACGGTAAGTGACCGCGCTGCAGCCTGGGAGGTACCGCTGTTACCTGTAAGAGCAGACACTCCCACGGGCGCGCGCATTCGCGTTGACTGGTTCTCGTGAGCACAGCCACCGAGACAGTAGGCAGTCCGGATATCGATCGTGAGTCACCGAAGCTGGTGGTAAGTCCGTGACCGCCTCGAACGGATGGCGCGCCGGCGAGCTGTCCACGATCGACGGCTGTGGTGAGGTCGATATCGCCACCCGGCGTAGCGACGGCACGCTGCGCGCGGCTCGCATTGTGTGGATCGTCCGGCACGGCAACGCCGTGTACGTCCGGTCCGTCAACGGCACGACAGCCGCCTGGTACCGCGGCGTCCAGACCTGCCACGAGGGCGAGCTGAGCGCTGGACGCCTCCGGAAGGGCGTGGTCTTCGCCGAGGCCGGCGCGCACGCTGGCGAGGGGAGTGAGCTTGACGACGCTCTGGATGGCGCATACCGCGGTAAGTAGGGCCGCTCGTCCGGCGCCGTCGCCCGCATCACCGCAGATGTTGCCCGCGCGACGACCCTGCGCGTCGACCCCGCCTGAACCCCTCGCTCCTGATCACCTCAACGACGAGAAGGACACGACATGGACAAGAACCCCGGCAGCGCCACGGTGAAGACCCCGTCGTCGAACTTCACCGGCGACGTGTGGATGAACCCGGTGTTCAGCGGCGACGGCACCTCGCAGCTCACCTGCGGCCTCGTCCGGTTCACCCCCGGCGCGCGCACCAATTGGCACAGCCACGTCAACGGGCAGCTGCTGGTGTGCACGGACGGCATCGGGCTGGTCGGCACCCGCGACGGGAAGACCGTCGTGCTGCGCGCCGGGGAGAGCGTGTGGACTCCGGCGGGCGAGGAGCATTTCCACGGCGGCACCGCCAAGAACATGATGTGCCACTACGCGATCCTCGACGCCTCCGGCGACGGCGAGGCCACGACCTGGCTCGAGCCGGTCACCGACGAGCAGTACCTGGCCGCGCACGGCACGGCGGGGGTGTAGCCGATGGCGATCAGCGCTGCGGCAAAGAGCCACCACGACCAGCTGTTCGGCGACCGGGTCTCCGCTCTGGCGCAGTCCGACCCCGAGCTGATCGGGTACTTTGGCAACTTCGCCTTCGGCGAGGTGCCCGCCGACGCCGCGCGGCTGGACGAGACGCTCGGCCTGCACACCCGGCTCATGGTGCAGCTGGCCGCGATCCTGGCCGCCGGCGGCCTCGCGGAGTTCCGCGTCGTGGCCGCCGCGGCGGTGGCCAACGGCGGGGTGAGCCCGGTCGAGCTGAAGGAGATCGTCTACCAGTCCGTCGCCTACGTCGGCATGGCCCGCGCGTTCGACTACCTGCACGCGGTCAATGATGTCCTCACCGAGGCAGGGGTCGAGCTGCCGCTGCCGGGCCAGTGGGCGTCCACGCCGCAGACGCGCCTGGAGCACGGCAAGGCGGTGCAGGGCCGCATTGTCGGCGACGACGCGGTGGCCGCTCGCCTCACCGGCACCCCGGCGGACGAGGTGCACTTCCAGCGGTACCTGGCCGCTAACTGCTTCGGCAACGCCGTCGGGCGCGGCGGCATCGACCTGGAGGTGCGCGAGCTGCTCACGTTCTCGATGCTCGTCGCCCTGGGCGGCGCCGAGGCCCAGGTGCGCGGGCACGTCAACGGGAACCTGCGGGTCGGCAACACCCGCGCGAGGCTGCTCGCCGTGCTGACCGTGCTCGTGCCCTTCATCGGCTACCCCCGTACCCTTAACGGCCTCGCCGCGCTCAACGACATCACCGGCAGCTGACTACAAGCAACGAGGAGCATGACATGGAATACCGGCTGCTGGGCCGGACCGGGGTATCGGTGAGCCCGCTGTGCCTGGGCACGATGATGTTCGGGCCGTGGGGCAACGACGACCGCGCCAACGCGGTCCGCGTCATTCACCGCGCAATCGATGCCGGGATCAACTTCGTCGACACCGCTGACGTGTATTCCGGCGGCGTGTCGGAGGAGATCGTCGGCGAGGCCCTGCAGGAACGCCGTGACGAGGTCGTGCTGGCGACGAAGTTCTTCATGCCGATGGGCGACCGGCCGAACCATAGCGGCGGTTCCCGGAAGTGGATCATGCAGGAGGCCGAGAATTCGCTGCGGCGGCTGAAGACGGATTACATCGACCTGTATCAGGTGCACCGTCCGAGCGCGACGACGGATGTCGAGGAGACCCTCGGTGCGCTGACCGATCTCGTCGGCCAGGGCAAGGTCCGCTACATCGGATCGTCCTCGTACCCGGCCAGCCAGATCGTCGAGGCGCAATGGGTGTCCCGCGAGCGGAACCTGGCCCGGTTCGTCACCGAGCAGCCCCCGTACTCGATCCTGGTCCGCGGTATCGAGGAGGACGTGCTCCCGACGGTGCAGCGCTACGGCATGGGAACCCTCGTGTACAGCCCGCTGTCCGGCGGCTGGCTGACCGGCCGGTGGCGCAAGGGCGCCCCCGGTGCGCCCACGTCGGCCGCGCGCCCGGGGGCCCGCTTCGACATGAGCACCCCGGCGAACCAGCGCAAACTGGATGTAGTCGAAGAGCTTGCGCTGTTGGCTGAGCGATCGGGAATGACGATGATCGAACTCGCACTGGCATGGGCGATCAACCACCCCGGCGTCACCTCGGCGATCATCGGCCCGCGGACCATGGAACAACTCGAGTCGCAGCTCACGTCGGTGCGCGTCACGCTGGACACCGAGATCCTGGATCGCGTCGATGAGCTCGTAGCGCCAGGCGTAACGCTGAACGCGGATGACAACAGCTACGGCGAGGCCGAACTGACGCCGCGGGCCCGCCGGCGGTAGGCACCCGGACGAGCACGTCATCGATTAGGAATGCGGCAAGGCCGAGGCAGGAGGAATTTGATGAGTAAGACAGTTTGGCTGATCACCGGCGCCGGACGCGGCATGGAAACAGACATCGCCAAGGCTGCTTTGGCTACTGGTCACGCAGTAGTGGCCACGGGCCGCGACCCTGAGCGGGTCACTGCCGCCATCGGAGCCCATGACGACTTGCTAGCCGTCAAGCTCGACGTCACCAATCCCGACGATGCCACGGCCGCCGCTCAGGCGGCGGTCGACCGGTTCGGCCGGGTCGACGTTCTGGTCAACAATGCGGGCAACTTCATCGCCGGATTCTTCGAGGAGATCAGCCCCGGTGACTTCCGGGCACAGGTCGAGACGAATCTTTTCGGCCCGCTGAACGTCACCCGGGCTGTGCTGCCCGTCATGCGCCAGCAGCGCTCCGGCCTGGTCATCGCGATCACCTCGACCGGCGGCATCGTCGGCCAGGAATTCTGCTCCGCCTACTCGGCCTCGAAGTTCGGCCTCGAAGGCTGGATTGAATCGCTGGCACCGGAGGTAGCGCCGTTCGGCATCCGCACCATGATCGTAGAGCCCGGCTTCTTCCGCACCGACCTGCTCACGCCGGCGTCGACCACGTACGCCGAGCCCTCGATCGAGGACTACGCGCAGCGCACCACGCAGACCGTCGCCAACTGGACCAGCATGAACGGCAAGCAAGGCGGCGATCCGGCCAAGCTCGCCGACGCGCTGATCAAGATCGCCAGCCTGGATGAGCCGCCGGTCCGCTGGGTCGCCGGCGCTGACGCAGTCCAGACCGTCGGAAACAAGGGCCGGGACTTGATCGCGCAGGCCGATGCCTATCGCGATCTCTCATCCTCACTCGCCCATGACGACGGCTGACCCATTCTGGTTGACGCCGTCGACGCGGGCGGGCAAGGCCACACCGCGGCGCTGACTCGCCGCGGGTCACAGCAAGCATTGGGAGGAGTATCACCATGGCTCACGAAGTACCGGACATCACCCTGAACAACGGCGTCGAGATGCCCTCGATCGGCCTCGGCGTCTTCCAGACACCGCCGGAGGAGACGCGCAGCGCGGTCGCGGCCGCGCTCGGCACCGGCTACCGCCACATTGACACGGCCGCCGCCTACGGCAACGAGCGCGAGGTTGGCGAAGCGGTGCACGCGTCGAAGGGTGGTCGGGCGGCGGTCTTCCTGGAGACCAAGATCTGGATCAGCGACTACGGATCTGAGGAGACGCTGCATGCCTTCGACAAGAGCGCCGGCAAGCTCGGCGTCGACCAGATCGACCTGCTGATCCTGCACCAGGCGCTGCCGTCCGACTTCGGCAAGACGCTCGAGGCATACCGGGCGCTGGAGACGCTGCTCAAGAACGGCAAGGTCCGCGCCATCGGCGTCAGCAACTTCATGGTCGAGCACCTTGTGAACCTGCTCGACGAGGCCGAGGTCGTCCCCGCCGTCAACCAGATCGAGCTGCACCCCTACTTCCAGCAGCCCGAGGTGCAAGCATTCAACGCCGAGCACGGCATCGTGACCCAAGCCTGGTCACCGATCGGCGGCATCACCTTCTACCGCGAGGGCGAGCACACCAGCACCCTGGAAGACCCGGCCATCGTCAAGATCGCCCAGTCCCACTCCAAGAGTCCCGCTCAGGTCATGCTGCGCTGGCACCTGCAGGAGGGACGTTCGGTCATCCCGAAGTCAACCAAGCCCCGCCGCATCGCTGAGAACATCGACGTGTTCGACTTCGAGCTCACCACGGACGAGGTCGCGGCCATCGACGGACTCGATACCGGCAAGCGCGGCGGCCCCGAGCCGGACGCCATCACCCTGGAAAACTTCGGCCGACAGATCCCGGAGGCCTGACCACAATGACGAGCAGCACACCGGACAAGATCGCCGTCGTCACCGGCGCATCGTCCGGCATCGGCGCGGCGACCGCCCGCGCCCTGGCAGCAGACGGCTACCGCGTCGCTTTGCTGGCTCGTCGGCTCGATCGCATCACCACTCTCGCGGACGAACTGGGCAACAGGTCCATGGCCGTCGAAGCGGATGTCACTGATCGCGCCAGCATCGTTGCCGCCGCCGACCGCGTTCGCCGAGAGCTCGGCACCACCGGTGCCCTGGTCAACAACGCCGGCGTCATGCTGCTCGGTCCGTTCGAATCCGGTCAGCGTGCGGACTACCGGCAGATGATCGAGGTCAACCTGCTCGGTGCGATCACCGCCACCGAGGTGTTCCTCGGCCAGCTCAAGGACGGCGGCGGCGACATCATCAACATCTCGTCGGTCGCCGGGCGAACTGCCCGATCCGGCAACGGCGTCTACGCAGCTACCAAGTGGGGCATCAACGGCTGGTCCGAGTCACTGCGGCAGGAACTGCTCCCCGACATCCGCGTGACGCTCGTCGAGCCAGGTGTCGTGGCCACCGAGCTGCCCAACCACATCACCCATCCCGACACCAAACAAGGCGTCCAGCAGCTCTACGACAAGGCCGAGGTCACCGCCGAAGACGTCGCCGAGATCATCGCCTTCATCCTCAGCCGTCCGCGCCGCCTGGCCATCAACGAGATCCTGCTGCGGCCAGCAGGGCAACAGTGACGCCCCACACTGAGCCCGGTGACAAGCGAGATACTGCGGCGAGCAGGCATCCTGAAATGCGTGGTCAGAGGCATAAAGTCAGTCGGGCGATCGGTGCAACCGTTCCCACCGCCCCCGTCCGTGGGTTTTTCTGGCCCCGTCCGTGGACCAAGCCCGGTGCCCACGGACGCATAGCGGACGGGCATGTCCCGCGATCATGCCTCGAACGGCGTATGTGCTGGTCAGCGGCATGAGCCTCGGGTAGGAGCCACGGGCTGTAAAACCGTCGGCTCAGCCTACGTTGGTTCGAACCCAACCTGCCACCACCTGCCACCACCTGCGGAAACGGCCCGCTCGCTGCGGAAACGCGGCCCGGCGGGCCGTTTCCTTCTTGTCCCGCCATGTATCATCGCGTGCCGCTGTAGGTCATCGCGTAGCAATCGTTACGGACATCTAGCGGACAGCATCCGGGCCGAAGGACGGTCCGTGGAACCGCTTGCTTTGCCGATCTGTGCCCGTTTTGCCCCGTTATCCGGGCACCCGGACTGCTCGCCTGGCTGGTGCATGCCGGGCATCCCGGGCGGCCGGTTCTCCGCCGTTCTGCTCGCCATGGACGGCGGGCTAGTCTTGCTCGTACTCGCAGCCGGGGCAGGCTGCCGCATCGGCCCGCTCCATCCCCTCGAGGCTGCCGCGGAGGCGGTGACCGGGTGCGCGCCGCCCGCCGCCGGAAGACTGGCACGGCGCCGTGGCGAGCGACCCTGCGGGCGGATCTGGGCGCCGCGCGAGCGGCGACGTCATGCCGCAATGGGGTTCCCGGTGTCCCCTCTCAGGGACTGGATCTGGTTGAGCCGGTCATGTACCTGTCGTGGACTAGTGATGCACCTGTCGTGCACCCGCCCTATACCTGCTCTGGTAATGCCCCGGATCGCGAGGCCGCCAGGTCCGCTCGCTGCGGCTGTGAGCGAGATGCCCGGACTGCTGAACTAGATCTGGCTTAAGGAATCGGGGGCGTCCCAATCTGCACCGTCCGCGCTACCGGCCAGGCTCTGGACCGAGGCGCAGTTAGTGGTCATCTAACTGCCATGGGAAACCCGTGTCGACGGAACCTGAATACTGGTTCTGGCCCACATTTCGTGATGGTAACGGCGCATCCGATCCGCCGGAACATGACAAACCGGATATCAGCAGCGCCGTCTCAATGATTGCGTGACGTTACACCCCTCATGGGGGGTGTACTGACACGCAATCCTCAGGCGACGCGATGCGCGGCAGTGACCCGCCCGTGATCCAGGCGATGCGTGAAGGTAACGTTTCGATCTTGAAACGCCCGGCAGGTCGTACGGTCGAGATGGGGTCGCGCGCTAGGGCACCGGACTGCGCGGCGGCCGTTACCGGGCACGAAGCATGTCCTTACCGCTCACCCGGCCAGGAGTGCTCCTAGTCGCTGCGCGGCGGCCTGACCCCGGAAACGGCGGTCTGATCGCGGCAGTGTCCGTCGGGGATCCCGCTGCGGCACAGCGCGCGGGTGAGAGGCTGGAGCGGTGTGATGGACTCATTTCTGTGGTTACCGTTCCGTCCACGTTCCGGGCCATGCTGCGCGGGTCGCACGAAAGGCGCGCGTGGCTGGACTTCCTGCCTGAGCGGGTCGATCAGCAGTGCCGGGCTTGGAACCTCTCGCTCGACAGTGATCCCTGGCACGGATCGAACGCCTTGGTACGTCCAGTCCGACGCGGTGGTGAGCAGTTCGCGTTGCGGCTGACCGCGCCGGATGAGAGCTTCCCCGCCGAGGTGGCGGCGCTCCGGTTCTGGGCCGGCCGGGGCACTGTGCTGCTGGTGGAGACGGACCTCGGGGCCGGGACCATGCTGCTGGAACGGCTGGATCCGACGTGGTTGCTGGCCACCTTGCCGCTGGCCGAAGCCAATCATGATGCGGGCAGGATGATGCGCCGGCTCGCCGGTGTCCGTCAGATCCCCTTACGGACGCCTGCGGGGTGGGAGAACTCATCGGCTACGCCAGATGCTCAACCGTCCTGGAAGACCTCACCGCCCAGCGCGAGATCCTCACCGGTCTCGCCGTCGCCGCAGACCGGATCTACCTCGACAAGGGACTCGCCGGCATCAACCGCGCCTGGCCCGGCCTGGACCAGCCCTGGTGGCCGTGCGCGCCGGTGACACCCTGGTGGTCCCCACGCTCGACCGCCTCGCCCGCTCGGTCCCCGACGCCCGCGACATCGGCGACACCCTGGTCGCCCGGGGCGTCCCGCTGTCGCCGGGCGGGGCCCATCTACGACCCCGGCGACCCGATGTCCAAGATGTTCTTCACCATGCTCGCGGTGTTCGCCGAGTTCGAGGCCGACCTGCTGAAGATGCGCACCCGCGAGGGCATGGCCATCGCCCGCTCCAGCGGCAAGCTCAAGGGCAAGAAGCCCAAGCTCACCGCCCGCAAGCAAGCCGAGCACGCTGAGCCCGCGCCAGCCGACGTCCCCGCCTTTCGGTACCGTCTAAGTGAGGGGAGCGCGCCTCGCGCCGCCTGGCGGGGCCGTCTGGTGGAGGTACCGTAGAGCAGGTGCGGTCGGTGCCGGGTGGGCCCTGGCCGCGGCCTCGTTGCTCTAGACCCTGGCGACTTAAGCCCCGAGCGGTGTGCTCGGCAGACGCCCAGGAGGACAGAGTGACGATGAGAACAGCACCCGGCTTCGCCGCCCCGGCGTCCGGCCGTGCCCCGGCTGCAGGCGGGCGGCCTGCTGCTGTCGATCCTTCGACGGCTAGCTTTCATGCGCTGGCGCGGCAGGTACGGGCGATCGGCCTGCTCGACCGCAGGCCGGGCTACTACCGGGTGAAGATCACCCTGACGATCGTCGCCTTCTTCGCTGGATGGGCGCTGTTCGTCATTGCCGGCAATTCGTGGGCGGCCCTCGCCGTCGCCCCGGTGGTGGGGATGATGTTCACCCAGCTGGCCTTCATCGGCCATGACGCGGGACACAACCAGGTTTTCGGTACGCGCTGGCGCAATCGCCTGCTCGGCCTCATCGTGGGGAACGCGCTCATCGGGCTCAGCTTTGGCTGGTGGGTTCCCAAGCACAACGCCCACCATGCGCATCCCAACGAAATGGGCCGCGACCCCGATATCGGCGAAGGAGTCGCCCTGGCCTCATCTGACGCGCCGGGAAACGGGCGCGGCCCTGTCGCATTGTGGCTGGCACGCTGGCAGGCGCCGCTCTTCTTCCCCCTCATGCTGCTGCGAAGCGGCGGTATGCACGTACTCGGGATCAAGCGGCTTCTGCGGCGACGAGACCGTGCTTCGGCGGTAGAGGCCTCTCTCATCATCCTGCATGCCGCGTTGTACCTGACGGTGGTGCTGTGGGTGCTCTCCCCGCTCAAGGCGCTCGCTTTCGTCGCCGTGCAGCAGGCGGTCCTCTCGCTGTACCTGGGCATCAGTTTCGCGCCCAACCACAAGGGGATGCCGATCATCGAATCCGCGGCCGCGGCCGGCTTCGCCCGCCGCCAGGTGGTCACCGCCCGGAATATCAGGGGTGGCCGGCGGACTACCTTCCTTCTCGGCGGCCTTAACTACCAGATCGAGCATCACCTATTCCCCTCGATGCCCCGGCCCAATCTGCGACGGGTCCAGGGCCTCGTCAGGGACTTCTGCGCAGCGACCGATCTCGGTTACCGCGAAGAAAGCTTCGCCGAGTCGTTTCGCCAGATCGTCCAGCACCTCAGCGACGCCGGAGCAGCCGCCAGCCGCGTTCAGGCTCCACTCGTACCTGGACTTACCGCCGAAAGTCACAGGACGGCAGGCGGGTTATCAGAGGTAATGGCCCGTGACGAGGGTCGGTACAGGGTCCTGAGGGCGCCTCG
>CAWJDK010000031.1:0-323926 GCA_963841585.1 uncultured Actinomycetes bacterium | reverse complement strand
GCGCGCCCGGCCCCCTCCCCCGGCGCGCCCGGGTTCACATCCAGTCGGCGTGGCGGGGCCAGGCCAGCAGCGTGTCGACGACCTCGGTCGGCGCCGGCCCCGGGTCGGTGGCCGCGTACCGGCCACGGTAGAACAGCAGCGGCCGACCCGCGCGGCACTCGCCCAGCGCGGTGACCCGGCCGATGACCAGGTAGTGATCCCCGGCCTCGTGGACCGCCTCGACCGTGCACTCCACCCAGGTCAGCACGCCGTCCAGGACCGGCGCCCGGAAGGCGACGGGGACCAGCGCACCCCGGCGAACTTGTCCGCCCCCGTGGTCCCGAACCTCCGGGCCAGTTCCTGCTGGCCGTCGGCCAGCACGTTGGCGCAGAAGTGCCCGGCCCGCTCGATCACCGGCCAGGTGGCCGAGGAGCGGCCGGGGCAGAACAGCACCAGCGGCGGGTCCAGGGACAGCGCGGCGAACGCCTGGCAGGCGAACCCGGCGGGCCGTTCGGCGCCGACGGGTGATGACCGTGACGCCGGTGCAGAAGTGGCCGAGGACCTGCCGGAACCCGGCGGCGTCCGCGTGCCGCGGGTCAGGCCGCTAGGGCGGGGGCCAAAGCTGTGGCCCCACAGGCTGACCGCGGTGCTCTCCCGGCTGATCCAGGTGGCGTCGTCCACCAGCAGGCCGTCGGTGCCGTACTCGATGTCGAACCCGCCGGGGGTGCGCACGTAGAACGACACCATCAGGTCGTTGGCGTGCCGGCCCAGGGTGGCCCGACACCGTGCGCGCCGCGGCTGGGCGCACCGGTCCAGGGCCCGGCCCACGTCGTCCAGCGACGCCGCCTCGATCATCAGGTGCACGATCCCGGGCCGCGCGGGCACCGGGGCCAGGGCCAGCGAGTGGTGCCGCGGGTTGCAGCCGAGGAAGCGGAACCAGACCGGGGGGTCGCCGGTTTTCGGCCGCCGAAGAACTCGGCGGGCATCCGCATCGAGTCGCGCAGCCGGAAGCCGAGGACATCGGTGTAGAAGCCGAGCGCGGCCTCGTGCCGGCCGGAACCGGCAGCACCACGTGACCCAGGCCCAGGTCGCCGGTGACGAAGCGGTTCCCGTACGGGCTGACCGACGGGCGGCTGTCCAGCGCGGCGCCGCAGAAGAATTCCAGCTGGTGGCCTGCCGGGTCCTCGGCGGTCAGCATCGCGCCGACCCGGCGGGCGGCCAGTTCGTCGTCGGTGCCCGCTTTGTAGGGGACGCCGGCGTCGGCCAGGGCGCGGCCGACCGCGGCCAGCGCCCGGGCGTCGGCGACCTCCCAGCCGGAGGCGAGCAGGCGGTCGGCTGTCGCCGGGAACTATCACCAAACGGGCCGGGAAGTCGTCCATCCGCAGGTAGACAGCGCCTGTCCTCGGGCCCGCGCCCCTCGGTCATGCCGAGGATCTTCAGGCCGAACTCGCGCCAGGCGGCCAGTCGGCGGATTCGATGCGCAGGTAGCCGAGGGAGGAGATCACGTGTCGTCTCCGTTCAGGAACTCGATCGCCAGCCGGTTGAATTCGGCCGACCTTCTCCAGCTGCACCCAGTGCCCGCAGCCGCCGAACACGTGCAGCTGGGCGCGCCGGATCATCTTCATCGCCACCAGCGCGCCGTCGACCGGGTTCACCCGGTCCTCGCGGCCCCAGATCAGCAGCACCCGGTGTCCGCAGCCGGTGCGCCTCGCGCCAGAGCAGGCCCTCCTCGTAGGTCGCCGGGTCGAAGAACGAGGCGCCCATCGAGGCCATGGCCTCCAGCGACTCGGGGTCGCTGGCCGCGGCGTAGCGCTCGTCGATCAGCTCGTCGGTGACCAGCCGCTGGTCGAAGACCAGGGTGCGGAGGAACGCCGCCATCTTCTCCCGGCTCGGGCCAGGCGGCGCGCCGAACTCGGCCAGCCGCTTGACGCCCTCGGTCGGGTCCGGGCGCGAACACGTTGAGGGACAGGCCGCCCGGTCCCATCAGGACGAGGCGGCCGGCGCGTTCGGGGTTCTCGAGCGCGAAGCGGACCGCGGTGCCCCCGCCCAGGGAGTTGCCGACCAGGTGGGCCCGGCCGATGCCCAGCTCGTCGAGCAGGTCCTTCAGCGCGGTGGCGGCGAAGGTGAAGTAGTTGCCCTGTACCGGCGGCTTGTCGGACTTGCCGTAGCCGGGCTGGTCGACGACCAGGGTGCGGAACCGTTCGGCGAAGACGGGCAGGTTGTTGCTTGAAATTGGACATCCCGGACGCGCCCGGGCCGCCGCCGTGCAGCATGACGACGGGGGTGCCCTGGTGGCTGCCCGCTTCGTCGTAGTGAAGGTGCATGGGTGCCGCCTCCTGTCAGAACATCGCGTCCGGCGGCACGTCGTGGCCGAACTCGCCGCGGCCGAACATGGACAGCGCCCGTTCCGGGTCGTTGATCGCGTGCACCCGGCCCGCGTGGGCGTCCCGCCAGAACCGCTGGATCGGCGTGCCCATCTTCAGCGCCCGCCCGCCGGAGTTCTCGAACAGCAGGTCCACCGCGCGGATGGCCTGGCCGGTGCCGGTCACCTGGTCCCGCCGGGTGCGCAGCCGCAGCGGCAGCGGGATCTTCTCGTTGCTGGTCGCGTGACCCATCAGCTCGGTCATGTCCCGCTCCAGGGCCAGCCACGCCGCGTCGATCAGCGCCGCGGCCTCGGCGATCCTGACCTGCGCGAACGGATCCTCGGCGGACCGCTGGCCGACGTAGGAGGCGCGGACCCGCTGGCGCTGGTAGTCGACGTGGGCCGCGTACGCGCCCGTCGCCATGCCGATGATCGGGGTGGTGATGGCGTAGGAGAAAATCGAGCCGAACGGGATGCGGTACAACGCCCCGGGTTGACCTGGTGGCCCGGGCAGGCGATCTTGGTGACGCCGGTGAAGCTCAGCGCCCGGTGCTCGGGGACGAAGGCGTCGTCCACGATGATGTCGTTGCTGCCGGTGCCGCGCAGCCCGACCGTGTCCCACACGTCGTCGATGGCGTAGTCGCTGGCCGGCAGCAGGAACGTGCAGAAATCGACGGGCTTGCCCTCGTCGTCGGTGACGATGCCGCCGAGCAGGACCCAGCTGGCGTGGTCGCAGCCGGAGGAGAAGCTCCACCGGCCGTTGAGCGTGTAGCCCCCCTCGGTCAGCTTTGGCCCGGCCGGTGGGGGCGTAGGACGAGGACATCCGGGTGGCGGGATCGGCGCCCCAGACGTCGTCCTGGGCCTGCGGCGGGAACAGGGCGAGCTGCCAGGGGTGCACGCCGACCACCGAGGCGACCCAGCCGGTCGACCCGCACGCGCTGGCGATCAGCCGGACCGCGGTGAAGAACGTGACCGGGTCCGCCTCCAGGCCGCCGAGCCGGACTTCGGCTGGAGCAGCCGGAAGAAGCCCGTCTCCTCCAGGGCCTTGACCGACTCGGCCGGGACGACGCGGGCGTCCTCGGCCTCCTGGGCGCGCTGCCGCAGGACGGGGAGCAGTTCGGTGACCCCGGCGATAACGGCGCTTGCGTACTCGCTTGCCTGCCATCCCTGCCGATCGACCTGCTGATCGACACTGCCATATGCCTAGACTAGAACATGTTCTAGTCTTGAGGTATGGATCAGGTTCGGACTATCGAGGCAGGCGCGCCGCCAGCCAGGTTCGCGCGCGGCTGGCACTGCCTGGGGCTCGCGGCCGGGTTCCGTGACGGCGGGCCGCACGCGGTCGCGGCGTTCGGCACCAAGCTGGTGGTGTTCGCGGATTCCGCCGGCGCGCTGCACGTGCTGGACGCGTACTGCAGGCACATGGGCGGCGACCTGAGCCAGGGCACGGTCAAGGGCGACGCCATCGCCTGCCCGTTCCACGACTGGCGCTGGGGCGGGGACGGCCGGTGCGCCGGGATCCCGTACGCCCGGCGGGTCCCGGTGGCGGCCAGGACGCGGTCCTGGCGCACGCTGGAGCGGAACGGCCACCTGTTCGTCTGGAACGATCCGGAGGGCAACGCGCCGCCGGACGACGTGACGATTCCCGTTATCGAGGGCGCCTCGGCTCGGACGAGTGGACGTCGTGGACCTGGGATTCCATCCTGGTCGAGGGGGCGAACTGCCGCGAGGTCATCGACAACGTGGTGGACATGGCGCACTTCTTCTACATCCACTTCGCGTTCCCGACGTTCTTCAAGAACGTCTTCGAGGGGCACATCGCGTCGCAGTACCTGCGGACGCGGTCCCGGCCGGACGTGGGCGGCGCGTCGAACTACTCCTCGGGGGATGGCGGCGGCGAGACCACGCTGCGCTCCGAGGCCTCCTACTACGGGCCGGCGTACATGATCGACTACCTGTGGCACGACTACCACGGCATGGGCATCGAGAGCGTCCTGATCAACTGCCACTACCCGGTCACGCCGACCTCGTTCCTGCTGCAGTGGGGCGCGATCGTGCGGCGGCCGCCGGGCCTGTCCGACGCCCAGGCGTCCCGGGTGGCGGCCAAGTTCGCCGACTTCGTCGGGCTCGGCTTCCAGCAGGACGTGGAGATCTGGCTGCACAAGACCCGGATCGACAACCCGCTGCTGTGCGCCGAGGACGGCCCGGTCTACCAGGTGCGCCGCTGGTACGAGCAGTTCTACCGGGACGTGGCCGACGTCGAGCCGGACATGACCGCGCGGTTCGAGTTCGAGATCGACACCACCCGCGCGGTGGCGGGCTGGGAGGCGGAGGTGGCGGCCAACCTCGCCCGGCCCGGGCCGATAGCGGACATGCTGAGGTTACGAGACGAGCGGCACGGTGCCTTCTGCCCGGTCGAGTGCGGGCGGTGCGGCGCGGGCGTGCTGGCCGCGAAGTTCAGCCCGCAGCACACCGTGGTGCAGTGGAGCGCGGCGGCGGTGCGGGCGTGCCTGAGTTCTCCGCCGCCGTCTCTTCGGGCCGCCCCAGCGCGCTGGTCGAGGGGTGCGGCAGCCTGCGGGACAGCATCGACGCCGCGGTGCTGGCCGGGCGGCTCGAGGTGACCCCGCCGTTCGAGGTGACACCGCCTTGACCCGCGAGTACTTCCAGGTGCCGGTGGCCGAGGTGGTCCGCGAGACGGACGAGGCGTGCTCGCTGGTGCTCGACGTGCCGGCGTCGCTGGTCTCGGAGTTTTCCTACCGGCCGGGGCAGTTCGTCACGGTGCGGGTGCCGTCGGACCTGTGTGGTTCGGTGGCGCGGTGCTACTCGCTGTCGAGTTCGCCGCTGCTCGGCGAGCGGCCGGCCTTCACGGTCAAGCGGACCGAGGGCGGATACGCGTCGAACTGGATCTGTGACCGGGTGCGCGCCGGGACCGTGCTCGACCTGCTGCCGCCGGCCGGGACGTTCAGCCCGCGCTCGCTGGACGGCGATTTCCTGCTGTTCGCCGCGGGCAGCGGGATCACCCCGGTGATGTCCATCCTGAAGTCGGCGCTGTGCGCCGGCCGCGGCCGGGTCGTGCTGGTCTACGCGAACCGGGACGAGCGCTCGGTGATCTTCGGCGGACTGCTGCGCGGGCTCGTTTCGCAGTTCGCCGGCCGCCTGGTGGTCGTGCACTGGCTGGACTCGCTGCTCGGTGTCCCCTCCGCCGCGGCGCTCGCCGCCCTGATCCGCCCGTACGCCGCCCTGTACCCCTCGGGCGAGGCGTTCATCTGCGGGCCCGACCCCTACCTGGCGCTGGTACGCGAGGCGCTCGGCCAGGTCCGGGTGCCGGGCGGGCGGGTGCACGTGGAGCGGTTCCTGTCCCTGGCCGAGAACCCGTTCGAGGCGGTGGCGGTCGAGGACGGCGCCCTGGCGGCCACCCTGTCGGTCACTCTGGACGGCGCGACCACGCAGCTGTCGTGGCCGGCCGGCGCCCGGATGCTCGACGTGCTCATCGACGCGGGCCTGGACGCGCCGTACTCCTGCCGCCAGGGCATCTGCGGCGCCTGCGCCTGCCAGCTCACCAGCGGAAAGGTGGAGATGGCGCACAACGAGGTGCTGGCGGAGGACGACCTCGCCGAGGGCTACATCCTCGCCTGCCAGGCCCTGGCCCAGACCCCCGGCGTGAGCATTACCTACTAACCTTGTCGTAAATTGCGCGGGAGGGGAGATCCGTGCTAAGCACGGATGCTGCGGTAACCAAGGGAGGAAGACCAATGCCACTGACCATCGGCGATACCGCGCCGGACTTCGAGGCCGAGACGAGCGAAGGGCCGATCCGCTTCTACGACTGGCTCGGGGACTCCTGGGGGGTCCTGTTCTCGCACCCCAAGGACTTCACCCCGATCTGCACGACCGAGCTCGGCTACATGGCCAAGATCAAGCCGGAGTTCGACCTGCGCAACGTGAAGATCATCGGCCTGTCGGTCGACTCCACCGGTGACCACGAGCGCTGGGCCGCCGACATCGAAGAGACCCAGGGCACGGCGCCCAACTACCCGCTCATCGCCGACAACGACTTCAAGGTGGCCAAGCTCTACGGGATGCTGCCTGCCGACGTCTCGGGCGACGCCAAGTCCCGGACCCCGGCCGACAACCAGACCGTGCGGAACGTGTTCGTGATCGGCCCGGACAAGAAGATCAAGCTGGTGCTGGTCTACCCGATGACGACCGGGCGCAACTTCGACGAGGTGCTGCGGGTGATCGACTCGCTGCAGCTCACCGCCAAGCACAAGGTGGCCACGCCGGTCAACTGGAAGCAGGGCGAGGACGTGGTCATCGCCGGCTCGGTCAACAACGAGCAGGCCAAGGAACTGTTCGGCGAGTGGCGCGAGCCCAAGCCCTACATCCGCATCGTCCCCCAGCCTAAGTAACAGACTCAGTCACCCGGGAAGCCGCCGCCAGGCACTCCTGGCGGCGGCTTCGTGGTCAGCGGGCCTGGTCAGCGGCGTGTGGTCAGTGGTCTGCTTGGGTTCGCGGAGCCGGTGAGAGCTGGGCGGCGTGGTGGCCGGCGCGGCGGCCAGAGAAGACGCAGTCGGCCAGGGACAGGCCGCTGACGTAGGAGCGTGAGCACAGGCCGGCCGCGCTGCGCCCGGCCGCGTACAGGCCGTCGACCGGGCCGCCGTCGGGCCGCACGACCTGGCCGGACTCCGGCGCGACGAGCAGGCCGCCGAGGGTGAGTACCGGCGCCGGGTAGAACAGCCGGGGCCGGATCGAGCAGTCGATCAGCGCGTACGGCGGCTGCTCCTGCGGGCGCCGCGCGGCGGCGGGCTTGCCCGTCGGGTCGGGCAGCGCCGGGTCGCGCGCCGCGGCGTTGTAGGCGGCCAGCGTGGCCTCCAGCCGGGCCGGGTCGAGACCCGCGCGGGCGGCGAGCGACGCTACGGTGGGCGCGCGGACCGCGCCGGCCAGCAGGTACCACGCCTGCAGCCGTTGGAACCACAGCGTCGAGCCGCGTATCTGGCGGCGGGCGGCGGCCAGCGTGGCCCGGTCGGCCAGCAACCAGGCCCGCCCGCCGCGGCGCGCGATCGCGTCGCCGAGCGCGGCGCCGTAGCGCGATTCGTCGCAGACCCGGTCGCCGTCGCGGTCCACCAGCAGGCCGCCGAGCAGGGCGGGCGGAGGGCTGAGGAAGCGCCAGATCGAGACCCGGTCCAGGAACGCGGTCGCGCCGCCGACGCGGGTGCCGAGCCCGATGCCGCTGCCGTCGTCGCCCGGGGTGGCCAGCGGCAGTCCGCCGCGGGCGGCCGGCGCGTGCGCGCGCATCATGGGCCGGTTCGCGGCGAAGCCGCCGGCCGCGACGACTACGCCGCGGACCGCCCCGACCCGCAGCGGCCGGGCGTAGCGCCGCTCGAGCCAGGCGACGGGGCGGTGCATGATCCGGCCGGCCTTCGGCGCGTACAGGTAGGGCTTCGCCGACCAGCGGTGCAGCACCCGGTGCGCCAGCCTGGCCCAGCCTGGTGCTGCGCGCAGGCTCAGGCAGGCCACCCCGGTGACCCGGCCGCCAGGATCGGTGACCAGCTCGCGGGCGGTGGTCTGGGTCAGCACGCGGACGCCGACGGCGCGGACGGCGGCGGACAGCCTGGCGTAGAGCAGGCCGCCGGAGGTACCGCGGCCCTTTGTTCTGTGTCCCCTCGGGGCGGCCGGCGCGGCGCCGGCCTCGGCGGCGGACAGTTCGCTGCCGGAGTAGTACAGGTAGTGCCGGTTGGTCGGGTACGACGTCTTGTCCGGGCACAAGCTGCCCTCGAACGGCACGCCGTGGCCCTCCAGCCAGGCCAGCATGGCCACGCTGCCGTCGCAGAACTGCCTGAGTGTGGCGGCGGGCACCGCGTCGCCGACCTCGGTGCGCAGGTAGCCGGACATCGCCTCGGGCGAGTCGTCCACCCCGGCCGCGCGCTGCTGCGGCGTGCCGCCCCCGGCGTAGACGACACCGCCGGACAGCGCGGTGGCGCCGCCGCCGCCGAAGCGGTCGAGGACCAGGACGCAGGCGCCTGCCGCGGCTGCCTCCAGGGCCGCGCAGGCGCCCGCCGCCCCGAAGCCCACCACGACCACGTCCGCCTCAAGGTCCCAGTCGCCCGGCACGGTGGCCTCCACGGTGTCGTCCTGCACGGTGTCGTCCTCACGGTGTCGTCCTCCACGGGGCCTCCTTCCTCAGCCGAGGGCAAAACTGTAACGTGTTCTAGTATGGACGAGGTCGACGTCGTGGTGGCGGGCAGCGGCGCGGCCGGGATGACAGCCGCGCTGACCGCGGCGCACCTCGGGCTGAGTGTCCTGGTCATCGAGAAGGCCGGGGCATTCGGCGGGTCGACGGCCCGTTCCGGCGGCGGTATCTGGGCGCCGGGCAACTCGGTGCTGCGCGCCGCGGGGGTGGCGGACACGCCGGAGCAGGCCCGGGCCTACCTGGCGCACGTGGCCGAGGGCGTCCCGGCCGCGCGGCGCGAGGCGGTGCTCGAGTACGGCCCGGAGATGCTCAGCCTGGTCCTGGCGAAGACGCCGCTGCGCTTCGCGTGGGTGCCCGGCTACGCGGACTATTACCCGGAGGCGCCGGGCGGCCTGGCCGCGGGGCGCAGCATCGAGCCCGTTCCGCTTAATGGACGGCGGGTGCTCGGCGGGGAGCTGGACCGCCTCGCCCGCCCCTACCTGCCCTCCCCCGTGGCCATCACCCAGGCCGAGTACCGGTGGCTCAGCCTGGGCCGGCATCCGCGGGGCGTCCGCGCCGCGGCGCGGGTCGCGGTCCGGGCCGCGCGGGCCAGGCTGCTCGGGCAGCGGATACTCAGCATGGGCCAGGCGCTGGCCGCGGGACTGCGGGCCGGGCTGGCAGCCAGCGACGTGCCGGTCTGGCTGGACACCCCGCTGGCGGACCTGGTGACGGAAGACGGCCGGGTGACCGGGGTCCGCGCCACCCGGTGACGGGGAGACCCGGTGCTGATCCGGGCCCGGCGCGGGGTGCTGATCGCCACCGGCGGCTTCGAGCGCGACGAGCAGATGCGCCGCCGGTACCAGCGCGCGCCGACCGGGTCCGAGTGGACGACCGGCGCGCCCGGGAACACCGGCGACGGGATCCGGGCGGGCCTGGACCTCGGCGCGGCCACCGGGCTGATGGACGACGCCTGGTGGGGGCCGTCCATCGCGCTGCCCGGCGGCCCGTACTTCTGCCTGGCCGAGCGCAGCCTGCCCGGCTGCGTGCTGGTCAACGGCGCGGGCCAGCGGTTCGTCAACGAGTCGGCGCCGTACGTCGACGCGGTGCATGCCATGTACGACGGCCACACCCCGGAGAACCCGCACATCCCGGCCTGGCTGGTCTTCGACCAGCACTACCGCGACCGGTACGTGTTCGCCGGGCTGCCGCCGCGCAAGGCGCTGCCGCGCCGCTGGTACGCCGCCGGGGCGGTGCTCCGCGCGGACGACCTGGCCGGGCTGGCCCGCGCGGCCGGGGTCGACGCCGATGGCCTGGTCAAGACCGTGACCAGGTTCAACGAGTTCGCCGCGGCGGGCCGGGACGAGGACTTCGGCCGCGGCGACTCGGCGTACGACCGCTACTACGGCGACCCGCGCCTGGCCAACCCGAACCTGGCCCCGCTGGCCCGGCCGCCGTTCTACGCCGTCAAGATCGTCCCCGGCGACCTGGGCACCAAGGGCGGCCTGCGCACCGACGAGCGGGCCCGGGTGCTGCGCCCGGACGGCACGGCGATCGAGGGCCTGTTCGCCGCGGGCAACGCGAGCGCGGCGGTGATGGGCCACAGCTACGCCGGGCGCGGGCGCGACCATCGGCCCGGCCATGACGTTCGGCTACATCGCCGCGTGCACCATGGCGGCGGGCGGGCAGTCCTGACGCCTAACGCAATCCGTGCCGTCACTCTACCGTTACGGCCTTTACAGCCGGGCGTTCTGGTGGAACGATCCATGGAGAGCAAGGTCATGTGGCCACGTCAGATCCGAGGGTTCCGGTATGACGAACACCAGCCGGGGCGGCGCTCCGAAGCATGATGGCAACAGCTCGCGCGTCGGCGTCCTGCCAGGCAGGAGGGCCGTCTTCACCCGGGGGGTAGCGGTACTGGCCGTGGCGGCCTGCCTGGCCCTGGCCGCCTGTTCCAGTTCCAGCCAGGGCGTCTCCGGCCAGACCCCGGCGAGGTCGGCCCAGAGCGGGCCGCCGATCACGGTGGACATGGTCACCCACGGGCAGGCGTTCGACCCGTTCTGGGCGCTGGTGCAGAAGGGCGCGCAGGCAGCGGCCAAGGACTTCAACGTCAACCTGGTCTACCACTCCCCCAGCACCACCGATCCGCAGGCTGAGGCCGCGCTCATCAGCCAGGCCGCCGCGCGGCACCCGAAGGGGCTGGTGGTGACGATCCCCGACGCCGCGGTGCTGTCCGGCCCGGTCAAGCAGGCCACCTCAGCCGGAATCCCGGTCATCGTGATGAACGTGGGCGTCAGCGTGTACCAGGACGTAGGGGGGCTGACGTTCGTCGGACAGGACGAGGACGCCGCCGGGCAGGAGGCCGGCCGCCAGATGATCGCAGCTGGCGTGACGCAAGGCGCTGTGCGTCATCCACGAGGAGCAGAACACCGCCCTGGTCGATCGCTGCGCCGGGTTCGCCAAGGCGATGGCGGCCACGGGCGGCTCGGTCACCGTCCTGCACGTCAACGGGGCCCAGCTGAACGCGGCGGCGAACGCGATTCAGGCGGCGCTGAAGAAGGACCCCGCCATCACCGGGGTGCTCGCCACCGGGATCATCGGGTTCAACGCGGCCGGCGGGGCGCTCCAGTCGCTGGGCAAGTTCGGCACGATCAAGCTCGGCACCTTCGACGTCTCGACCCAGGACCTGAACGCGGTCGCCAACGGCCAGGCGCTGTTCGTCATCGACCAGCAGCCGTTCCTGGAGGGATACATGGCGGTCCAGCTCTCGGCGTTCGAGGCGCGGTACGGCCAGCACCCGTTCGGCCCGGTCTTCACCGGACCGAGCCTGATCACCAAGGCCAACGCGGCGCAGGTCCAGCAGCTCTACAAGAGCACCGGCATCCCGCTGTTCAACGGCGGCTATCCGACGTAGGGGGCGGCGATGACATTGACTGTTGCAGCTGCAGAGCCGCTGGCCGCCGGGTTGCGCTTGTCGCTGGCACCGCTGGACTACGCGCTGCTGATCATCTATTTCGTCTTCGTCATCGGGATCGGGTTCGCGCTGCGCCGCCTGGTTCAGACCTCGACGGACTTCTTCCTGTCCGGCCGCTCGCTGCCGACGTGGATCACCGGGATCGCGTTCATCTCGGCCAACCTGGGCGCGATCGAGATCCTGTCCATGGCGGCGAACGGAGCCGAGTACGGCATCAGCACCGTGCACTACTACTGGATCGGCGCGGTGCCGGCCATGGTGTTCCTCGGCGTGGTGATGATGCCGTTCTACTACGGCTCCCGGGTCCGCAGCGTTCCGGAATACCTGCTGCGCCGGTTCGACCGCAAGACGCACCTGGTGACCGCCATCATCTTCGTCCTGGCCTCGGTCCTGATCGCGGGCGTGAACCTGTACGCGCTCGCGTTCGTGCTCGAGTCGCTGCTCGGCATCCCGCTGGCCGTGGCCATCATCGCCTCGGCCCTGTTCGTGCTCTCGTACATCCTGCTCGGCGGGCTGTCCAGCGCCATCTACAACGAGGTGATGCAGTTCTTCGTCATCCTGCTCGCCCTGATCCCGGTGATCATCGTGGTGCTGAAGGAGACCGGCGGGATCCACGGCCTGTTCAGCAAGCTGGCCACGCAGGGAGCCGCCTTCACCCATCCGTGGAACGGCACCTCGCTGGGCGGGCACAACCCGTTCGGCGACTGGATCGGCATCGTCTTCGGCCTGGGCTTCTGCCTGTCGTTCGCCTACTGGACCACGAACTTCGCCGAGGTCCAGCGGGGCATGTCGGCCAAGGACGAGTCCTCCGCGCGGCTGACGCCGATCGTCGCGGCCTACCCGAAGGTGATCATCCCGCTGGGCACGGTCATCCCCGGCATGGCCGCGATCCTGCTGATCCCCGGCCTGGGTACCGCAGGCGGCCTGACGTACAACGACGCCATCCCGGCGCTGTACAACCAGTACCTGCCCCTCGGCGTGCTCGGGGTGGCGGTGACCGGCCTGCTGGCCGCGTTCATGGCCGGGATGGCCGCCAACGTCTCCTCGTTCAACGCGGTGTGGACCTACGACATCTGGCAGAACTACATCCGCCCCGGCCGCCCGGACCAGTACTACCTGCGGGTCGGCCGGATCACCACGATAGTCGGCGTGTTCATCGGCATCGGGACCGCGTTCCTCGCGGCCGGCTACAGCAACATCGGGAACTACTTCCAGGCGCTGTTCTCGTTCTTCAACGTGCCGATCTTCGTGACGTTCATCTTGGGCATGTTCTGGCGCAAGGTCGGCCGTGGCTCGGGATTCTACGGGCTGATCGTCGGGACGGTGTTCTCGTTCGGCACGTGGCTGCTGTACAAGCAGGGCGTGATCCACTTCCGCAGCGACATCGCCGAGACCCAGTGGGGCGCGATCATCGGGTTCCTCGCCGGGGCGGCCGCCATGGCCATCGCGACCATCTGGGACACGCCAAAGCCCCTGTCCGCATTGCACGGCCTGGTCTGGGGATACGAGGTAGAAGACGAGGGAGAGGCCGCCGGGACGGCCGCCCGCGCGCCCTGGTACAAGTCTCCGCTGCTGTGGGGCATCGGCGCGCTCATCTTGTGTGTGCTGTTCTACATCTACATCGAAATTGCCTAAGGGGTGGTGCAGGTGAGCTCTGCCAGCGGACACGAGGTGCCGCCCGGGGCCGACGCTGCCTCCGCCCGGAGTCGCAAACCGGATCTCACCCCGGAGGAAGCCAAGATCTGGCGGCTGGCCAAGCTCTTCGACCTGCGTTCGTTCATCGGGGCCCTGATGCTCATCTTCGGCATCCTCGTGATCATCCCGGGGTTCCTCGCGAGCCCGGCCACGATCGACAAGGCGGCCGGGATCAACCTGGCGCTGTGGGTCGGCGGGATCATGCTGCTACTGGCCGCGTTCTTCCTGACCTGGGTGATACTGAAGCCACCGCCGCCGGTAACCATGGCGGAAATGGAGGCCGCACGCAAGGCCCGCGAGGAGTTCGGTACCCAGGGCCCAGCCGGGCACTAGCTGGCTACCGGGACCCGCGGCGCGGCCATCAGGTCCATGATGGTGGCGCTGATCGCGCGGTCGACCATCGCCAGGACTTCTTCCTGGGTCCGTCCGGCCTGGTCGTTCCACTGGATGAGCATGCGCACGCGGGCCTGCCTGACCTCCGGTGAGGGTACTGCCGGCAGCCCGCCGGGGCCGGGCTGGGGCGCCTGGCCGCGGGATGCCCAGAGCGCGTCGTACACCGCGTCGACCGCCCGGCCGACATGAGGGCCGCCCCGGGCCAGGGCGCCGACCAGGCAGGACCCGTCGACATGGGCCGGGCTGCCGCCCGAGTCGCCGGTCACCAGCCGCTGGCCACCGTCGGCCGAGGTCACCGACCACCAGCCGCCCTGCACCCAGCCGGCCTCCAGTTCGGCTCGCGCGCCCTCAAGCACCGCCAGCTGCCCGTTCAGCTGGGCCAGGATCAGTTCGGCGTTCGGCGGCGACATCAGGCGCCGCCGCAGCCGCTGCCACCAGGACGGCGCGCGAGCGACGTCGCCGGCCTCGCGCGAGACGGCCAGATCGGCCGGCGGGATCATGCTCGTACTCATCATCTCAGCATCGCACCGTTCGCGCTGCGTCACCAGATCCGGTTTCGAGCCTCGATAGGCGGGGTTACGGCCGTGCCTGCGTGGCGTGTCCCAGGCGGGCGACGTGCCAGTGGCCGGTGGTCCGCGGGACGCCTCCTGTGGCTGCCGTGAGTGCGGTTCCTCCCGGCCCGCCGGGGCCAGCGGCGTACAGGTCAGGGCCGGGTCGCCTCGGTCCACGGCCGGGCGCGGTCTGCCGCGACCTCGATCAGCCTTTCCAGTCGCGGCAGCGCCACCGTGGTGAGGAACTCCTCGCGGTGCGGGCCGGTGTGGCTTACCACTTCGCGCCACACCGAGCGGCCGGCGATGAATCCCGAGGCTCCCCCTTCGTCGGCCGCGATCTGGATGATGTCAGTGAACTGGTCGAACGGCACGCCCGCGGACAGGACGGCCCAGGGCCGGTGCAGGACCGCCGCCAGTCGCCGGCAGCCCGCCGGCGAACCCGGGTACTCCAGCTTCAGCAGGTCGATGTCCAGGTCGTCGAGGGCCCGGGCCGCCTCGATGATGGCGTCCTCGCGGGCCTGGCCGCGAAGATCCTCCCCCGGCCGCGCGTAGACGAGGTTCTCGATGACCACCGGAACACCGGTGGCGCGGCAGTCGCGGATGATCTGTTCGCAGACGGTGATCGCCTCGGCGACCAGGTCCGGCTCGCCGGGGGCCGTGGCGGGGCGGTCGGCGCGCAGCTGGACGAAGAACTTGAGGGCGTCGCCGCCCTGGTCCAGGACCCACTGGGCGTCCAGAGCCGGGTCGCGGTGCGTGCGCGGCTCGCCGTGGTGGCTGCGCCGCTCGGCCGGCTCGGCCGCGACCAGCAGCCCGCAGCCCGGGGCCAGCGCCTTCGCCTCGGTGATGGCCGGGACGCCGTAGGTCGGATCGGACAGCAGGCCGGAGGCGGCCGGGGTCAGGACCCGCGCGACATCAGCCTTCGCGACGCGCAGGTCGTCGTCGCTCGCGTCGAGGCCCACGGCCGTGAACATGCGGCGCAGCGTGTTGCGCTGGTCCATGGCGATGATGGAGAACACGTGGCGGCCGGCCGCGATGTCGTCCAGGGTTCGGGCCTTCGTGGCGCAGGTCATGTCATTCCTTCCCGGATGAAGCCGGCGAGGTCCCCGCCGGCGAGGGCAAACGCGGCGAGCATGGCGGCCCCGGTGACGCCTGGCTGGACCACGGGTGAGAAGCTCAGCCCGTCGATGACGGCCGCCTTGGCGGCGCGCACGCTGGCCATCCGCGTCCAGCCCCCGGCGGCCACGGCACGCCGGTGCGGGCCGACGACCTTCTCGATGTCGGTGAGCAGGAGCCCGGCCTTGGTCCGCCGTGTAGCGCACCGCGGCGGTCCAGATCGAGGCGGGCGAGGCGCCGTCGGCGAGGCGCAGGACGACGTCATCCTGGGTCCGGCCGTCGCCGCTGACCGACAGGCCGGCGGGCAGGCTGGCGACGCTCAGGCTGGCGTGATCAAGCACGGACCGGGCGGGCTCGGACTCGGCGCCGAGGGCGGCCAGGACGCGCCGCAGCAGCAGCCCGCCGCTGACCCCGGCCAGGAGCAGGCTGGTGTCCGGCAGCACGTGCCGTCCGATCGACCAGCCGGCCGTCACGACCTGCTGACGCTCGGCCTCCGGCAGCGTGCCGGGAATCGCGCGCGCCAGCACGTCCGCGGTGCCGCTGGAGTTGAACAGCTCGTCCGCCTCGACCGCGCCGACGCCGACGGCCGCCACCGGATGGTCATGCCCGGCCACGGTCAGGACCGCGCCCGCGGCGCAGGAGACGACGCCGTCGTGCCGCAGGTACCCGGCCGGACGGCCGGCGGCCGTTCCGGGGGGAGAATTCCGGCGGGCAGTCCGGCCGCGGCCAGGGCGTCGGGCCATGGCTGGCCGGTGCCCTGGTCGATCAGGCCGGTCCGTGAGGCCAGCGACGGCTCGCGCACCGGATCGCCGCCTAGGGCGACGACGATCCATTCGGGCACGCTCAGCCAGGTCCAGGCCGGGCCCGGCCGCGTTCCGCTGGCGCGCAGCCACAGCAGCTTAGCCAGGCTGGCCTGGCTCGACCACCGCAGACCCGTCGTGCGCTCGAACGCGGCGGCAAATCCGGGGGCCTCGCGGGCCAGCCGCTCGATCTCGGGCCCGCCCCGGCGATCGAACCAGGCGATCACCGGGGCGGCCTGGCCGCCCGGCCCCGTCGAGCAGCACGCCGCTCTCGGCCAGGCCGGTCACGCCGATGCCGCGCACCCGGACCGGTCCCCAGGCGGATTCGGCGGTCCGGACGGCGCTCCCGATCAGGTCCACGGCCACGTCGACCAGGCGGTACGGGTCGATCTCCGTCTGGCCGCAGCCGCTGGTCTGCCACGGGGTCGGCTGTTCGGAATACGGGCTGTCGCGCCGCGAGGCCGACCAGGTTACGGCCTTCGACGAGGTGGTGCCGATGTCGAGGCCGACGACGACGCTGGAGGTCATGGGCCCGGGATTCATGGGTACAGCTCCCCGGAGCCGCGTTCGATGATCCTGGCCGGTACCTGGACGCGCTCGACGGGCAGGCCGGGCTGGCCCAGGCGCGCCAGGAGCCGCGCCGCGGCCACCCGCCCGACCTCGTGACCGGAATGGTCCACGACGGTGACGGCCGGGCGCAGCGAATCGGCCATAGGGAAGTCGCCGAACGAGACGAGGCCGATGTCCGTCCGCCCGGCGGAGTGCAGGGCCGGGACCACGCCCAGGGACGCGCGCGTGGTGGCGCTCAGGATCGCGGTCGGCGGGCGCGAGCCGCCGAGCAGGGCCGGCACCGCGTCAGCGGCGGCCTGGCTGGTCGGGCACGCGCTGGTAATGAGCTCCTCGTCCGCCTCGATCCGGTGCCGGGCCAGGGCATCGCGGTAGCCGCGCAGGCGGGCGGCCGACGTCGGGATGGCGGGCGTGTCGCCGACGTAGGCGATGCGCCGGTGCCCGTGAGCGATCAGATGAGCCACGGCGTCGAACGCGGCGCGGTGGTCGTCGATCTCGACCAGGTCGCGGACAGGCCGGGCGCGGGCCGGTCGACGAGCACGACCGGCACGCGTGGGTCGAGCC
Organism: uncultured Actinomycetes bacterium; assembly: GCA_963841585.1. Taxonomy (GTDB): domain Bacteria; phylum Actinomycetota; class Actinomycetes; order Streptosporangiales; family Streptosporangiaceae; genus Palsa-504. The sequence goes on along the minus strand of CAWJDK010000031.1, from coordinate 306,762 downwards.
AGGCGTGGTCATCGCCGGTCGGGCAGAGCAGCAGCCCGGCCACCCGGCGCTGCAGCATGCGCCCGATCACGTCGCGTTCCCAGCCCGGGTCCCGCCGGGTGCTCGTGACCAGCACCGACCGGTCGTGATGCGACATCTCCAGCTCCACCGCGTCGATGACTTCGGCGAAGAACGGGTCGGAGATGGACTCCACCACGAACCCGATCGCGGTGTCCGTGCCCGCCCGGAGGGACCGGGCCATCGCGTCCGGCTCGAACCGCAGGTCGAGCATCGCGGCCTGGACACGCTGCCGGGTGACCGCCGCGACCCGCGGGTCGTCGTTGAGGACCCGCGAGGCGGTGCGCAGGCTCACCCCGGCCGCGTTCGCGACGTCGAGGAGTCTGGCCGGCCCGCGGGCGGGGCGCTGGCTGGCGGAAGACTGTGCCATCGATGGCATACAATCATTGTGCCCGGTTTTGCCATCGATGGCAACAGGGGCATGAGCGGGCCTCGGCCCGCCGGGTCAGGCGCCGGATGAGCTCGTCCGGGGGCAGGTGCAGCCAGACCATGGTGGGTCGGCCGCGAGCCGCTGGGCGCCGGCGGCCCAGGCGGATAGCCCGGCCAGGACCGGGTCCTCGAGGTCGGACACGCCGATCAGGCCGGAGATCACGCGGGTGAGCGGGCCGGTCGCCACGTCCAGATCCAGGAGGGCGGCGTCGCGATGCGGCGCCAGGGCGGCCGCCAGCGTGCTCTTGCCGGTGGCCGCGGCCCGCCGATCAGGACGGCGGCGGGCCTGTTCAGGGCCGGGCCAGCGCGGTGGCCGCGGTCGGGCTCAGCGGCAGCGACGGGAGCAGGAGGGCCTGGTAGCAGTGGTAGAGGTCCGGCTTGCCCGACCAGGTGAACGTGGCCGGGGTCATGTCCGGGGCCAGCTCCTGCCACCAGCCGCCGTGCTGGCGGTCCAGGAAGTAGCGGTCGATCTCGTCCCACCACCGCGCCGCGGCGACGGCGAAGCGTTCCTGGCCGGTGCGCCGGTGCAGCGCGTCGGCGGCGAGCACGGCCTCGCAGGCCACCCAGTGCATGCGCGCCGTCACCAGCGGCTGGCCGCCGGCGCCGACGGTGTAAAGGAGTCCCGGGTGCTCGTCCCGGTGCCAGGCGTCGGCGACGGCGGTGTCGAACAGCGCGGTCGCCGCTTCGAGCAGCCAGGCCGGGCGGGCGGCCCGGGTCGCCGGCGAGCTAAGCGCGGCCTCCAGGCTCAGCAGCAGGCGGGCCCACTCGAAGGAATGGCCGGGGGTGGTGCCGGGCGGCCGGAACGGGTCGCCGGGGCGATCGGCGTTGTAGTCCGGCAGGGGCTGCCAGTTCTCGTCGTAATGCTCGGGTATCCGCCAGCCATGGGCCCGGGCCTGCACATTGATCAGGTAGCCGGCGATGGAGGCGGCCCGGGCGAGCCAGGCGGGATGGCCGGTCACGTCGCCCGCGGCCAGGTACGCCTCGACCGAGTGCATGTTGCTGTTGGCGCCGCGGTACGGCTCGGGTTCGGTGAAGTCAGCGTTCCAGCTCTCACGGGCGAGGCCTTCCGCGTCGGACCAGAAATGCCGGTCGATGGCGGCGGCGGCGGCCTCCAGCGCGGCCCCGGCCCCCGGGATGCCGGCGGCCAGCGCGCTGGAGGCGGCCAGCAGGACGTGGGCGTGGGCGTAATTCGCCTTGGTGGTGTCGAGGACGTTCCCGGCGGGGTCGAGACTGGCGAAGAAGCCGCCGTGCTCGTGGTCGGCGTACCGGCCGGCCTGGGCGCCCAGGCCGGAGGCGGCCAGCGCATCCGCGCGGGCCATGCCGGCCAGGTGCGCCAGCGCGAACACGTACGTCATGCGGGCGTTGATGTACAGCGGGCGGGGCTGCGCCGGGTCGATCCCGCCGCTGACGTCCAGCCAGCCGAAGCCGCCGTCGGGCAGCGCCGCCGCCCGGCCGAACGAGATCAGCCGGCTGGCCTCGGCGCGGCGCCAGGGCCCGGTCCCCGGCTGCGCTGTCCCCGGCTGGGCTGTCCCTGGTTCGCTCATGGTCGTATCTTCCTGGTCACGCGGGACGCGGAGGCAGCTCGCCCGATCCTCTCGGGATCAGCCGGACCGGGAGCACGGTCCTGCGCCGCAGCGGTGCGTGCGGGTCTTCGATGCACTGGAGCAGCCTTTCCACGGCGATCCGCCCGAGTCCCGCGGGGTCCTGATCCAGGACCGTGACCGCGGGAGCCAGGGCCTCGGCCATGGGGATGTCGCCGAATCCGACCACCGCGACGTCGGTGCGTCCGGCCTGATGCAAGGCGGCCACGAGCGCCATTGTGCAAGGGATGTTCGAGGAGAACACGGCGGTGGGAGGGTCCGGGGCCGCCAGCCGCTTGACCAGCTCCGCGGCGGACTCATCGGGAGACTCGAAGGGCATGCATACGAGGTCGGGACGGTCGGCGAGCCCGTTCTCCGTCACCGCGGAGCGGTAGCCCCTGAGCCTGCGGTGGGTAGTCGTCACCGGGGTCGAGACACCGAAGAAGGCCACGCGCCGGTGCCCGTGGCGGGCGAGGTGCGTGACCGCCTCGCGGGCGCCGCCCAGGTCGTCCTCGATCACGTAGACGCCGGAGAGCCCCCGCGGGGCCCGGTCGACGAACACCATCGGCGTCCGCTCCTGCCAGGGGGCCAGGTAGGACTGGTCCGCGCTCACGCTCACCACAATCAGGCCGCTGATCTGGCGCCGCAGCAGCGCCTCCAGGGCGGTGCGCTCGCGGTCGGCGCCGTGGTGGAGGCTGGTCACCACGACGGCCATGCCGCGGCTCACCAGGTCGAGTTCGATGCTGCTTGTCATCGTGGCGAAGAACGGGTCGGCGAGGTCGGGAACGGCCAGCCCCACCGCGGCGTCCGCGCCGGCGCGGAAGCTGCGGGCCAGCAGGTTAGGAACGTAGTTGAGCTTCTGCATCGCCCAGCGGACCCGCTCGCGGGTCTCCTCGGTGACGTGGGGATCATCGTTGAAGACCCTGGAGACAGTCTTCGCGCTGACTCCGGCCACGCGAGCGACATCGCGCATGGTGGTCATCCGGGGATCCTCCAGGGTGGCGCGGCGCCTCCGGCGGCGAATGGTCCCCCGGTCAGCAACCAGGGGACCATTCTGCCGGACCGGGGTACGGCGGTCTGCGATCAGCAGCTCGTCTTGTAGATCGCTGCCTGGCTGGCCGCCGAGTTCAGGTTGGCGTTGTTGATGATGGTGAACTTGGTGCCGATCTTCGGGGTGGTCGGCTTGCCGGTCAGGGCCGCGTAAGCCTGGTCCACCGCGTTGGTCCCGATCACGTACGGCGACTGGGCGATGAGCGCCTGCACCGTGCCCTGCTTCAGCGCGGTGATCTCGTCCGGCTCGGCGTCGAAGCCGACGATCTTGACCTTGCCGGACTTGCCGGCCTGCCGGACGCCGGTGGCGGCGCCCTCGGCGGAGAACAGGTTAGCCGCGAAGATGCCGACGATGCCGGGGTTCTTCTGCAGCGCCGCGAGCGTCACCTGGGCGGCCACGGACGCGCTGTCCTGGTCGAACTGCGTGCCCACGTAGGTGAACTTAGGGTCGGCCTTGGCCGCGGCCGCGAAGCCCGCCTGGCGCTGGTCGGTGGTGCTGACGCCGGGCTTGACGTTGACCACGAGCACCTGGCCGCCACCGGGCACGAGCTGCTTGATCGCGGCGAAGGCCGCGGCCCCGCCCGCCGTGTTGTCCGAGGAGATCTGCGAGACCGCCCCGGACGGGTCGTTCAGCGTGGTGTCGACGAGGACGACCTTGATGCCCGCGGCCATGGCCGCGGCGATCGGGGGCCGGCTGGCCGACACGTCGTTGGGAGCGATCAGGATCGCGTTGGGCTTGGACGCGGTGACCGATTCGATGATCGGGTTCTGCAGCGTGGCATCGAACTGCGAGGGCCCCTGGATGTTGACGGTGACGTTGCCGAGCTTCTTGGCCTCGGCCTGAATACCGCACCCCATCGTGACGTAGAACCCGTCACCGGCAACCCCCTGGATGAACGTCATCTTGTAGGTCTTGCCGCTGGTCGATCCGCCTGCCGTGGACCCGCCCGTGGCGGAACTGCCGGCCGCGCTCGAGGACGAACTTGATGACGAGCACGCCGCCGTGAGGGCCAGCAGCATGACTGCCGCCCCCGCGGTTGGTGCCATCAAAGACCGCTTCATACCTGCTCCTTCGCGTGAAACTGGGTCGGCCGCCGACCCGGAGGCACCGGGACCGTCTAGACGCGCGGCGCCGGGCCTTGCGTCTCGCGGACCGGCGTGTTCAGCTGTTGGCAATCTTCTGGAAACATGACGGGTTGATCTTGCAGCAGTTATGACACCGATGTCAATACTCTTGCCAGCTATTCTTCCTCTATGCTGGTTTAGGTATTCTAACCAGCAGATATCGTTTTGGCTTCAGGTCTTGACATCGATGACATGTCACGGCACTCTCTTCGTTAAACATTGCGACATGATTACGGCAGTGTCACGGGACCGTAGCTGGACGGCTCCGCCGCCTCAGCAGGTACCGGGGCCGATAAGGAGTGGATCTGATGAGCGTTGTGCTGGAAGCACGGGACATCACCAAGGTCTACGGTCACGTGAGCGCGCTGTCAGGCGCCAACTTCGAGGTGAAGGCGGGTGAGGTTACCGCGCTCATCGGGGACAACGGGGCCGGCAAGAGCACGCTGGTGAAGATCCTGTCCGGGACCGAGACACCGACTTCGGGCGAGATCCTGGTCGACGGCCAGCCGGTAACGATCGACGGCCCGCTCGCGGCGCGCCGTTACGGGATCGAGACCGTGTACCAGGACCTGGCCCTGGCCCCGCACCTCAACCCGGTGCAGAACATGTACCTGGGCCGCGAGGTCATGCGCTCCGGGGTCATGGGCCGGCTGGGGTTCATGAACAACGCGGAGATGCGCGCAGGCAGCAAGACGGCGTTCGACGAACTCGGCGCGACCGTGCGAAACTTCTCCGGCAGTATCGGCGCCATGTCCGGCGGCCAGAAGCAGGCGGTCGCGGTCGCTCGCGCCGCTGCCTGGGCCAAGCGGGTCATCCTGCTCGACGAGCCCACGGCTGCGCTCGGCGTGGTGCAGACCCAGGGCGTTCTCGACCTGATCCGCCGGGTCCGCGACCGCGGGCTCGGCGTGGTGTTCATCAGCCACCAGATGCCGGCCGTACTCCAGGTCGCCGACGACGTGCAGGTCATGCGGCTCGGCCGCCGGGTGGCCACGTTCCGGGCGAAGGATACGACGATGGAGGAGCTGGTCGGGGCGATGACCGGCGCCGTGACCCAGGATGACAGGACGCCGGAAAACCGGATGCGGGAGACCCAGTCATGACCGAGCAGACGACCGTACCGCCCCCTGTTCCTGATGGCGCCCCGCCGGCCGGCCCGGCGCCGACCGAGGAAGAACCGACCGGCCGGCTCGCGCGGCTGGCCCGGCTGCAGGCGCTGCAGATCATCATCGTGCTGGCCGTGATCGTCGTCATCTTCTCGATCCTCAAGCCCAGCGCCTTCCTGACGGTGTTCAACATCCGCGGGATCGTGCAGAACACCGCCATCCTGGCGGTCCTGGCCGTCGGGATGACCTTCGTGATCATCACCGGCGGCATCGACCTCTCGATTGGCAGCGTGCTGGTCTTCAGCGGCGTCGTGACCGATAAGGTGATGGCGGCCATAGGCGGCGGCCAGGGCTGGGGTAGCGCCCTCATCGGCGTCCTGGTGGCCATCGGGTGCGGGCTGGGCTGGGGCCTGCTCAACGGGTTCCTGGTCGCCAGGGCGAAGGTGCCGCCGCTCATCGTCACGCTCGGCACCCTGGGTATGGCCCTCGGCCTGGCCGAGGTCATCACCGGCGGCGTGGACCTGCGCAACGTCCCGACCGTCATGGTCAACTCGGTCGGCTTCGGCAACATCGTCGGGGAGATACCATGGCTGGCCGTCATCGCCGCGGTCATCGTGGTGCTCGGGATCGTGCTGCTGCACCGGACCCGGTTCGGGCTGCATACCTACGCGATCGGCTCGAACCCCGAGGCGGGCCGGCGTTCCGGCGTCAACGTCCCCCGCCACCTGATCATGGTCTACGCCCTGTCCGGCCTGCTGGCCGGCTTCGCCGGCTGGCTTAACCTGGCGTTCTTCCAATCGACCACGATCGGCGGGCAGACCTCGACCAACCTGAGCGTGATCGCCGGCGTGGTCATCGGCGGCACCAGCCTGTTCGGCGGCTACGGGTCCATCCTCGGCAGCGTCATCGGGGTGTTCATCCCGGCCACGCTGCAGAACGGGTTCGTGATCATCGGCATCCAGCCGTTCTGGCAGCAGGTCGTGGTCGGCGCCGTCCTCATCGCCGCCGTCTACGTCGACCAGCAGCGGCGCGCCGCCGCCCTGCGCGGTGGAAGCCCGAGGGTGAGCGGCCTGCTGGGTCGCATGATCAGCAGGCAGGGGGATCCGGCCCGGGAGTGAGTCCCGGGCCCGGCCCCGTCCGGGTTCGCCCGGTCCGGGGTTCGCCCGGTCCACCCGGCCCCGTCCGCCGAAGGAGCAGCATGAAAGCCGTTGTCTACGATGCCCCGGGAAGCTTCGCGATCAGGGACATCCCGACACCGGATCCGGAGCCCGGGGAGGTCCGCGTCCGCGTCCGCCAGACCGGGATCTGCGGCACGGACCTCCACATCCACAACGGCAAGTTCTTCGCCGAGTTCCCCCTCACCCCCGGACACGAACTGGTCGGGCCGGTAGACGCGCTGGGCGACGGCACCGAGGGGTTCCGCGTCGGCGAATACGTCGCGGTCAACCCGAACATGAACTGCGGGCACTGTGACTACTGCCGGACCGGGCGCACCCTGATGTGCCCCAACCTCAAGGGACTGGGCACGAACTGGCCGGGTTCATTCGCCGAGTACGTCAGCGTTCCCGCCAACCTGGTCTTCTCCGTGGACGGGATCGACCCGGACACGTCGGTGTTCACCGAGCCCACGGCGTGTGCCATGCATGGCGTGGAGACGCTGAGCCCGCGGCCGGGGAGCACGGCCCTGGTCTTTGGCGCGGGCCCGACCGGCCTGCTGCTCTCCCAGCTCATCGCGCGTGGCGGCGCGGTCAGCGTGACGGTCGCGGCCTCGTCGGCGTTCAAGCTGAAGCGGGCCGAGGCCCTCGGGATCGACACCACGTTCCTGATGGACCGGGCGGATCTGGCCGGAGACGCGGCGAAGCTGATGGCGGCCTCGGGCGGCGGTTTCGACGTCGTGGTGGATGCCACCGGTTCGGCGGCGGTATCGGAACAGTGCGTCCCGCTCACCCGGAGCGGCGGGACCGTGATGTTCTACGGCGTAACCGAGCCCGAAGACCTCGTGCAGGTCAGTCCGTACGATGTGTTCCGCCGCGAGATCACCATCAAGGGCTCCTTCGCGGAGATCAACTCCTTCCCGGCCGCGATCGCCGCGCTGCGGACCGGCCGGGCGCGTACCGACGGTCTCATCACGCACCGGTTCACGCTCGATGACTACGCCGAGGCCCTCGACGCGCTGCGCGCTGACCGGACGGTCCACAAGATCATCATCGAGTGCTGGCAGAAGTGACCGCGGCCTGCACTCTGGGCCTCGACCTCGGGACCAGCTCGGCCAAGGCGGTCGTGACCGACACCGGGGGTAAGGTCCTGGCTCAGGCGGCCGCCGGTTACGCCGTGAGCTCGGCGAAGGCCGGCTACGCGGAGAGCGATCCCGCCGACTGGTGGAGCGCGGTGACCGCCTGTGCCCGCGAGGCCGTCCACGTCGCCGGCCAGGCGGGCGGCGCGCCGCCGTCGGCGATCGGGCTGTCGGGGCAGATGCACGGCCTGGTGCTGGCGTCCGCGGCCGGCCAGGCCCTGCGCCCGGCCCTGCTCTGGGCCGACAGCCGGGCCACCGGAGCGCTGCGCGGCTACCGGCACCTCGCCCCGCCGGCGCTGGCCCGGCTCGCTAATCCGCTGGCACCCGGCATGACCGGGCCGCTGCTCATGTGGGTCGCCGAGCACGAACCGCTCACCTACCGGGACGCCCGCTGGGCGCTGCAGCCCAAGGACTGGCTGCGGGCCCGGCTCACCGGCGAGGTCCACGCCGAGCCGAGCGACGCGTCCGCCAGCCTGCTCTACGACGCGGCCGGCGACCGCTGGGACCTCGAGGTGGTCCGCGCGCTGGGCCTGGACGCCAGCATGCTGGCGCCCCTGCTGCCCTCGTCCGGCGCGCCGGCCGGGCAGCTCACCGCCGGTGCCGGGGCCGAGCTGGGGCTGCCCGCGGGCATCCCGGTGGCGGCCGGGGCCGGCGACACGGCGGCGGCGACCCTGGGCAGCGGCATCGGCCTGGGCGAGGTCCAGCTGACCGTCGGCACCGGGGCGCAGGTCATCCGGCCGCTGGCCGCGCCGGCCAGCCGGGCGGACGCCGGGGTCCACCTCTACCGGCTGGCGACGCCGGACGGCTGGTACCAGATGGGCGCCACCCTCAGCGCGGGGCTCAGCCTCAACTGGGTGCGCGAGATCATGAACGCCAGCTGGGATGAGCTGTACGCCAGCGCCTCCCGGCCGGGCCAGGGCCCGGTCTTCGTGCCGCATCTGTCGGGGGAACGGACGCCGTACTGCGATCCGGCGCTGCGCGGTTCCTGGAGCGGCCTGTCGCTGGCCGACGACCGGGCGTCGCTGTTGCGGGCCGCGCTCGAGGGCGTCGCGTTCGCGATCCGCGACGCCCTGGATGCGCTGCTCGGAGAGCCCCTATCCAGCGAGCTGCGCCCGCCCTGTCTGCGGCTGGCGGGCGGGGGCACCCTGGCCGCCGGCTGGCGACAGCTGCTCGCGGACGTGCTGGGGTTGCCGCTGTACGCGGTGGATGTGCCGGCGGCGTCCGGCCGCGGAGCGGCCCTGCTCGGGGCGGTCGCCGCGGGCCTGCTGAGCTTCGGCGACATCACCGGTCCGCTGGCGCCGCCCGCCGATCTGGTGGCCGAGCCGGACCCGGCCATGGCCGCGCTCCACGCGGACCGCCACGCCAGGTTCCGGCACATCGTCTCCGTTCTGCGGGTAGAGGAGGAAAGCACAGCATGACCATCGTGACCGGGGAGACGCTGGCCGAGCTGAACGTGCCCGTGCCTGGTTATGACCGCCGCCAGCTGACGACCGGGATCGTGCACATCGGCGTCGGCGGTTTCCACCGCTCACACCAGGCCATGTACATCGACACGCTGATGAACCGCGGCGCGGCGCTGGACTGGGGCATCTGCGGTATCGGGGTACAGCCGTCCAACACCACGATGCGCGACGCGCTGGCCGCCCAGGACGGCCTCTATACCTTGATCCTGCGGCATAGCGACGGCACCTGGGAGCCCCGCGTGATCGGGTCGATCGTGGAGTACCTGTTCGCGCCCGACGATCCCGGGGCCGCGATCGAGAAGATGGCCGCGCCGGCGACCCGGATCGTGTCGCTCACCGTCACCGAGGGCGGTTACCACCTCGACACGGTCACCGGCGACTTCGACGCGTCCGATCCGTCGGTGCTGGCCGACCTGCGGCCGGGCGCCGCGCCGCGCACCGTTTTCGGCCTGGTGACCGAGGCGCTGGCCCGCCGGCGTGACCGGGGCATCCCCGCCTTCAGCATCCTGTCCTGCGACAACATCCAGGGCAACGGCCACGTGAGCCAGCGGGCGTTCACCGCGTTCGCCCGGCTGCGCGATCCCGGGCTGGCCGACTGGATTACCCGCCACGTCCGGTTCCCCAACTCCATGGTCGACCGCATCACGCCGCAGACGACCGACGACGACCGGGCCGAGCTCAGCCGGCGGTTCGGCCTCGAGGACCGGTGGCCGGTGCTCTGCGAGCCGTTCACCCAGTGGGTGCTGGAAGACGACTTCGCCGACGGCCGGCCGCCGCTGGAAGACGTCGGCGTGCAGATCGTCTCCGACGTGGAACCCTATGAGCTGATGAAGCTGCGGCTGCTCAACGCCAGTCACCAGGCCCTGTGCTATCCGGGCTACCTGGCCGGGTACCGGCTCGTGCACGAGGTCACCACGGACCCGCTGTTCGCCCGGTTCCTGCTGGACTACATGATCACCGAAGCCATTCCCACCCTGCGGCCGGTGCCCGGCATCGACCTTCATCAGTACGCTCGCCAGCTCATCGAGCGGTTCTCCAACCCCGAGGTGCGCGACACCGTAGCCCGGCTGTGTGCCAACACCTCGGACTTGATCCCCAAGTTCCTGCTCCCGGTCATCCGGCACCAGCTCGCGGCCGGCGGTCCGTTCACCCGCTCGGCGGCGGTCGTGGCCAGCTGGGCCCGCTACGCCGAGGGCGCCGACGAGAACGGCGAGACGTACGAGATCGACGACGTTCTCGCGCCCGCGCTGCAGACCGCGGCGAGACGGCAGCGCGGACACCGGGCCGCGTTCCTGGAGGACAACCGGGCGGTCTTCGGCGATCTGGCCGACGACCCCGGGTTCACCCGGGTGTACCGCGCGATCCTGACCTCCCTGCTCGACAAGGGTGTCCGGAAGACGCTCGCCGACCTTGACCAGTACAGGGAGGACTCGCCGTGACCGTCATGCGACGCGTCGTCGTCTACCCGGGCCGGATTGCCGTGGAGGCAGCGGACATTCCCGTGCCCGGCCCGGACGAGGTCCTGGTCCGCACGCTGGTGGCCGGCGTGTGCGGATCCGACCTGCACGCGGCGCACGGGCGCCACCCGTTCGTCCCGCTCCCGTACCGGCCGGGCCATGAGGTCGTCGGGGTCATCGAGGCTGCAGGCATCGGGGCCGAGGGCGCCGCGGCCGCGGCCTCAGGCGCAGCGGCCGCGGGGCCCGCGGCCGCGGGCCCCGCGGCGGGCGCGCCGGGCCAGCGGGTCATCGTGGAACCCGACCTGCCCTGCTGGACGTGCAAGATGTGCACCACCGGACGCGAGAATCTGTGCGAGAACCTGCAGTTCTTCGGCTGCGGCTACGCTCAGGGCGGCATGGCCGACTACTTCACCCTGGCCGCGAACCGCCTGCATCCCGTGCCGGACGCGCTGGACGACAACACCGCCGCGCTGATCGAGCCGCTGTCCACACCGGTGCACGCGGTCCGGCTCGCGGGCGACGTGGCCGGCCGGTCCGTCGCCATCCTCGGCGCCGGCACCATCGGCCTGTTTACGCTGGCGGTGCTCCGTGCGCACGGAGCCGGCCCAGTGGTCAGCACCGATCCGAACCCGGCCAAGCGCCAGCGGGCCGAGGCCCTCGGGGCCGACGTGACCATCGACGCGCGGGCGCCCGACGTCACCGGGCAGGTGCGGGAGGCGCTGGGCGGCAGCGCGGACATCGTCTTCGACTGCGTGGCCATCCAGTCGTCCGTCGACCAGGCGATCGCCATGGCCGACAAGGGCGGGACGGTCATGGTGGTCGGCGTCCCGGCCGCGGCGGTCACCGTCCCGCTGCCGATTGTGCAGGATCACCAGATCCGCATCCAGGGCAGTGCCACCTACCTGCCCGAGGACTACGCCGAATCGGCCGGGCTGCTCGGCCGGGGTGTCATCCGGACCTCGGACTTCGTCACCGCCACGCGACCGCTCGCCCAGGTCGCCGAGGCCTTTGAGCTGGCCTCATCGGGACAGCACGTGAAGGTCCTCGTCACCGTCGGCGAACGGTGACCCAGTGAGAGGTTGACCGATATCCATGCCTGATCCCGCCGAGGGCGCCGGCCGCCAGCCCAGCCGCCAGCCCCGCCGCCAGCCCCGCCGCCTGGACCGCAAGCTGGACGCGATCAGGGCGGGCCGGTACACCCCCGGCGACTTCGTCATCGCGGACGCCAAGGACGCCGACATGGCGTTCGGCCTCACCTCGGCGGGTCCGGCCGGGTCTGGGCGCCACCGCACGCGCGGCGAATTCCTCGACGACATGCGGGCCCTGGTCGCGCACGGCGAACTCGACATCATGCTGACCTCCGCGTCCAACGGAGAGCGGCTGGCCCAGGAGGGCTCGCTGGGGGATGTGACCCTGGCCGTGCGGGCGAACGACAGCACGGACATCTGGAACAGCCGGGACGGCCGCTACCCCGCCCTGCCGTCACGGCCGTTCCGCACGGCCGACCTGGCCGCCGTCCGCCCGTTCTGCGATCTCGTGCTGTATTCGATGACCTTCAACAACGAACTGGACTACGACCTGGCCACGCTCGAGGCGTACAACAGGTTCCGGCGGGAGGCCGCCGCACTGGGCATCCGGCATTTTCTCGAGGTCTTCAACCCCAACGCGCCGACCGGCCTGGCGGGCGGCCGGGTCGGCGCGTTCGTCAACGACTCGATCACCCGCGCCCTGGCCGGGGTCACCGCTGCCCAGCGGCCGCTGTTCCTGAAGGTGGCCTACAACGGCCCGGACGCGCTGGCCGAGCTGGCCGGATACGACCCGTCGCTGGTGGTGGGCATCCTGGGCGGGTCGGCAGGCACCACCCGGGATACCTTCGAACTGCTGCACCAGGCCGAACGGCACGGCGCCCGGCTAGCCCTGTTCGGCCGCAAGATCCAGCGTGCGGAGTCGCAGCTGGACCTGGTCGGCCTGATGCGGCCGGTGCTGCGGGGCGAGCTGAGTCCCGCCGACGCCGTCCGCCTCTACCACGATGCCCTGGCCAAGGCCGAGATCGCTCCGCACCGCGAGCTCGAGGCCGACCTGGAGGTAACCGATCCCGTGCTGCGTGCCGGATGAGCCGTTCCAGATGAGCGGCAGCGGGGTCCTGTGCGCCGGGACGGTCCTCGTCGATGTCGCCAAGGTGATCGACGCCTATCCGGCGCTCGATCATCTGGCCACCATCGAGCAGGTATCGCTGAGCACCGGCGGTCCGGGCCTCAACATGGCCGTCGACCTGCGCATGCTCGGGGCGGCATTCCCGATCGGGATGCTCGGCGCCGTCGGCGACGACGAGCACGCCGCCTTCATCCTGGCCGAGTGCGCGCGGCTGGGCATCGAGGTGGCCGGCATCAGGAAGCTAGCCGGCGCGGTCACCTCGTTCACCGACGGGATGATCGAGCGGAACGGTGGCCGGCGGACGTTTTTCCACCACAGCGGCGCGAACGCGCTGTTCGACGCCTCGGCCGCCGACCTGGGCGGGGCCCGGATACTGCACGCCGGCGCGCCTGGCATCCATCAGGTCATGGACCGGGCCGCGCCCGGCGGGGGCAACGGCTGGTCGGCCCTGCTGCAGCGCGCCCAGGCCGCCGGCTTGCACACCAACCTGGAAATGGTCAGCCTGGCGCCGGACCGCACCGCCCAGGTGGCCCGGCCCTGCCTGCCCTGCCTGGACAGCATCGTGATCAACGAACTCGAGGCAGGCGCGCTGACCGGCATCGAGGCCGCGGCGCCCGCCGCGGACGGGCCGGTGGACTGGCCGGCCATGGAGGCGATGGCGCTCAGCCTGATCGAGCAGGGCGTGTCGGTGCTCGCCGTGGTGCACTTCCCGGCCGGCTGCGCCGCCGCCGCCCCCGGCGGCCGGACCTGGCGCCAGGGCTCGGTCCGGCTGCCGCGCGACCAGGTCCGCAGCACGACGGGCGCGGGCGACGCATTCGCCGCCGGCGTCATCCTGGGCCTGCACGAAGGCTGGCCGGTCGAGCGGTGCCTGCGGCTCGCGGTCGCCTCCGCGGCCGCGTCTGTGCGCAGCCCGAACACGTCCGACGGCATCAAGCCCGCCGGCCAGTGCCTGTCCGAAGCCGACCGGGCCGGCTACCGCCAGCCGGATTTAGGCTCCGGTTTCTGGTGTTGCTGTGTTTCTGGGTGCTGCCCTGGCCCCTGATGCGTACTCCGCTGTCCGGCCGCCGGATCAGTGCCGCTCCGTCGCCAGATTTAAAGGCGTGAATGTCCCAGCCATGTCGCTCCAGCTGCATGAATGGGACATTCACATCGTATGTTTTGGTACGGACGCTGCCATAGTGGCTGATGTTTTTGTTCCTGTCCGCGTGCTGCCGTACCGCCGCAACAAGCTGGCCGGCGTACAGGTCAGGACAGGATCAGGCCGCTGGTGGGGACGCCGGTGCCCGCGGTGACCAGGACCGGGCCGTCGCCGGGGACCTGGTTGACCGAGGTGCCGCGGACCTGGCGGACCGCCTCGGCGATGCCGTTCATGCCGTGGATGTAGGCCTCGCCGAGCTGGCCGCCGTGCGGGTTGACCGGCAGGCGGCCGCCCAGCTCGATCGCGTGGTCGGCGATGAAGTCGCTGGCCTCGCCGCGTCCGCAGAAGCCGAGCTCCTCCAGCTGGATGAGCACGTACGGGGTGAAGTGGTCGTAGAGCACGGCGGTGCGCACGTCGGCCGGGCCGATCCCGGCCTGCCGCCACAGCTGCCCCGCGACCAGGCCCATCTCCGGCAGGCCGGTCAGGTCGTCGCGGTAGTAGCTGGTCATGGTGAACTGATCCGGGCCGGCCCCTGCGCGGCGGCGCGGATCACGGCGGGCGGGTGCGGCCCGGAGCGGGCCCGGTCCAGGCTGGTGACGACGGCGGCCACGGCGCCGTCACTCTCCTGGCAGCAATCGAGCAGCCGGAGGGGTTCGGCGATCCAGCGCGAGGCCTGATGCTCGGCCAGCGTGACCGGGCGCTGGTAGAACCAGGCGCGCGGGTTGGTCGCGGCGTGACGGCGGTCCGCCACCGTCACCCGGCCGAAGTCCTCGCTGGTCGCGCCGAACTCATGCATATAGCGGCGGGCCACCATGGCGACGGTGGCGGCCGGGGTGGCGATGCCCATCGGGTAGTGCCAGCCGTTGTCCACGCCCGAGGTGGTGGGCATCGCGGTGGCGCCGGCCGCGACCCGGCCGAACCGGCGTCCGGACCGCTCGTTCAGCGCGCGGTAGCAGACCACCACCCTGGCCGCCCCGGTCGCCACGGCCATCGCCGCATGCTGCACGGTCGCGCACGCGGCACCGCCGCCGTAGCCGACCTGGCCGAAGAAGCTCAGCCCCGGCACGCCGAGCTCGCGGGCCACGGCGATCTCGGCGTTGCTGTCCATGGTGAAGGTGACCAGGCCGTCCACGTCGGCCGGGGTGAGCCCGGCGTCGTCCAGCGCGGCCCGGACCGCCTCGGCGGCGAGCCGCAGCTCGCTGCGGCCCGAGTCCTTGGAGAACTCGGTCGCCCCGATGCCGGCGATGGCCGCGGCGGTCATGAGGCGCGCTCGATCCGGACGGTGGCGATGACGTGGTCGCCGAGGCTGCAGCGGCCGGTCACCGCGATCACGTGCTCGTCACCGTCATCCTCGGTGACCTGGCCGGTGAGCGTGAGCGTCTCCCCCGCGTGGCACGGCACGCCGAGGCGAATGGAGACGGAGCGGACCGCCGCGTCGGGGGCCCAGGCCGAGACGTAGCGCTGGACCAGGCCCGTCGTGGTCAGGATGTTGATGAAGATGTCCCGGGAGCCCCGCTTGACGGCGAGGTCCCGGTCATGGTGCACGTCCTGGAAGTCGCGGGTGGCCAGCGCCGAGGAGATAACGAACGTGGGCGTCACGTCGATCACCCGGTCCGGGAGCGCGCCCCCCGCAGGCCGGAAGGCGGGCAGCGCCATGTCGCCGGCCGGGGTGAACGTGACCCGGACCGGCAGCCCGATCCGGACCTGGTCCGGGCGGACGCCGGGCATCTCGCCGAGCATCCGCACCCCTTCGGGCAGCTGTACCAGCGCGACGACCAGCGGCAGCTTTTTGCCCGGCACCGGCGGGTGGTGGTGCACGACGTAGCTGAAGACCTCGCCGGTCCCGGCGGCCACCGCGTACCCGCCGTCGCTGGCCCGGCCGCAGGCCGGGCACATCGGGCCCGGCGGGTGGCGCAGCGCGCCGCAGCCTGCGCAGCGCTGGATGCGCAGCTCGCCGACGGCGGTGCCCGCCCAGAAGAAGGCGGTGTCCGGGGTGACCAGGGGGATCATGGGGCTGATGGTGCTGGTGGGGCCTGTGCGCGTGGCGGCGGGCGGCGGCGTGGCGGCGGGCGGCGGCGTGGCGGCGGGCGGCGGCGTGGCGGCGGGATCCGGGGGGCGGAATTTCAGGATGCGGAAGTCCATCGTGGCGACCGGCTCGTCGCCGGAGAACCAGGTGCTGCGGGTCGTGACGAACCAGCCCTCGCCGAGCGCGGTGCGCTTGGGTCCGGTGACGCCGAGGAGCCTGGTCCGCACGGACAGCCGCTCGCCGACCTTCAGGTAGCGGTGGTAGGCCTGGTCGCAGTTGGTGGCGACCACCGAGGTGTACCCGGCCTCATCCAGGAGGCCTGACATCTGGCCCAGCGGATCGTCCTCCGTCCGGACCCCGTGCAGCCCGGGCATCGTCCAGACCTGGATCATGGCGGGCGGGGCGGTATCCGGGTCAGCCGGGCCGTTCGGGTCGATTGCCTCGGTCCAGTTGCGGATCATCGGCAGGTTCACCGGGTCGCGCGCGGCGCGCGGCCGGCTGTCGCCCGCCGCGGCCAGGCGGGCGGCGGCGGCCCGGATCGGGTCCCCTGAGGTCATCGGGGTGCCCGGGGCAGACCGAGGCCGACGGTGGCGATGAGCTCGCGCTGGATCTCGTTCACGCCGCCGCCGAAGGTCAGCACGATGTTCCGCTTGAGCTGGACGTCCAGCCAGGTCATCAGCTCCGCGGTGCCGGGGGTGCCGTCCGCGTGCCGTCCCACCACCCCGGCCAGCTCCGGCCCGATGACCTGGAGCTGCTCCGAGGAGAAGACCTTGGTGGCCGACGCGTCCGCCACATCCGGCGTGGGCGCGGTCGCGACCTGCCAGTTGAGCAGCTCGTTGACCCGCATCACGGCCGCGGCCCGGGCCAGGGCCCGGCGCACGTCCGGCTGGCCGGTCAGGGAGCGTTCGGCGGCCCAGGCGCGGACCCGGTCGTGCAGGGCGGCGATCCGCCCGGCCGGGCCGAGCATCACCCGCTCGTGGTTGAGCTGGGTGGTGATCAGCCGCCAGCCGCCGTTCTCCGGGCCGACCCGCATCCGGGCCGGGACCCGCACCCCGGAGTAGTAGGTCGCGTTGACGTGGTGGGCGCCGTCGTGGGTGATGATCGGGGTCCAGGAGAATCCCGGGTCGGTGGTGTCCACGATGAGGATGGAGATCCCCCGGTGCTTCGGCACGTCAGGATCGGTGCGGCAGGCCAGCCAGATGTAATCGGCCGCGTGCGCGCCGGTGGTGAAGATCTTCTGCCCGTCGACGACGTACTCCTGCCC
The DNA here is from genome assembly GCA_963841585.1 of uncultured Actinomycetes bacterium. Classification (GTDB taxonomy): domain Bacteria; phylum Actinomycetota; class Actinomycetes; order Streptosporangiales; family Streptosporangiaceae; genus Palsa-504. The sequence continues at coordinate 289,623 of CAWJDK010000031.1, read as the reverse complement.
GTCGCGGACCGCCCGGGTGCGCAGCGCGGCCAGGTCGGTGCCGGCCTCCGGCTCGGTGTAGCCGATGGCGAAGTGCACCTCGCCGGCCAGGATCCGCGGCAGGAAGAAGTCCTGCTGCCAGGGCGTGCCGTGCTCCTGCAGGGTGGGCCCGACGGTCTGCAGCGTAACCGCGGGCAGCGGCACGTCGGCGCGGGCCGCCTCGTCCGCGAAGATCTGCTGCTCCACCTGGCCGAAGCCGCGGCCGCCGTACCGTTCGGGCCAGCCCACGCCGAGCCACCCGTCGCGGCCCATCCGGAGCACCACGTCGCGGTAGACGGTGCCGTGCCGCTCGGTGAGCATTTCGGTGCGCTCGGTGGGGCTCATCAGGCCGCCGAAGTAGCCGCGCAGTTCGTCGCGCAGGGCGCGCTGCTCCGGGGTCAGGTCGATAAACATGGCAGGTACCGGGTCAGGTCGGCGACCAGCGAGGAAAACCGGTGCAGGGGATAGGTCACGTCCATGCCGATCCCGCCATGCAAGTGGTGACAGAGCCGAACGGACCTGGGTGCCTGCTCCGCGCACCAGTATCCCGCCACGGCGAGGTCGGCCGCCGCGTCGCGGCCCTCGGCCATCCGCCAGCACGCCGACAGGGTGGCCAGGTGCATCGTGCGGGACGCGATGTACACATCGGCGATCTGCTGGGAGACCGCCTGGAAGGCGGCCAGCGGCCGCCCGAACTGCTCCCGGCTGGCGACGTAGTCCCTGGTCAGCGCCAGTGCTCCGGCCACCGCGCCGTCGGCCAGCGCGCACGCCCCCGCCAGCGCCAGCTGGTACAGGTCGGTCACGCAGTCCGGCCCGCCGAGCATCCCCTCGACCGGCGCCTGGTCGAGGCGCAGCGTGTACTCCGGCTCCCCGCTCGAGCTGTGGGAGCGGATCAGCTCCACTCCGGGCCCGCGCGGGTTGACGAGGAAGACGGCACCATGATCGTGAGCTGTCTTGGGCGCTATTTGTCCCGAACCGCTCACGATCATGGAATCGGGGGGCGTTAGGCGGGCGGGGACGAGGAGGAGGTGGGATTGGGCGGCGTAGGGGACGCCGATTTTCAGGCCGGTGATGGTGCCGTCGGTTACTGATGTGGCGGGCGGGATGGGCTGCGGGTGGGAGGGCTCGCGGAGGGCGCCGGCGAGGAGGATCTCGCCGGATGCGACGCCGGGGAGCAGGGCCTGCTTCAGGTCCGCGTTACCCCAGCGGAGGACGGGGAGAGCGCCGGTCATCAGGGTGGCCAGCGGCTTCATGGACGGGGCGCGCCGGCCGACCTCGGTGAGCAGTACGGCGGTGTCGAGCAGGCCCAGGCCGTCGCCGCCCAGGGACAGCAGGCCAGCTTGGGCCAGCTCCTGCCAGGGATCGGGTTCGCTCAGCAGCTGAGCCGCGAGCTGAGTGACGGCTTGCTGGGTCTCCCCCAGGGTGAAGTCCATCACCGGGGCCTGGCCTCCTCACCGTCCGGCGAATGCGCGCCTGGAAGAAATTAGAACACGTTTCATCTGTAGGCGACCACGCCGCTCCAGTAATCAGCGCCGGTGGGCTTGGTAATCTAGTTACGGACGGAGATGGTGAGGGACCCTGCATGGCACCAGCGAGAACACGTACTACCGACGCGCTGGACGCGGCTGGCGAGACCGAACTGGGTTCGGCGGCGCAGCGCGAGCGGCGTAAGCGGATCCTGGACGCCACGCTGGCGCTGGCGTCCAAGGGCGGCTACGACGCGGTGCAGATGCGGACCGTGGCCGAACGGGCGGACGTGGCTCTGGGCACTCTCTACCGCTACTTCCCCTCCAAGATCCACTTGCTGGTGTCCGCGCTGACCCTGGAGTTCGAGCGGACGCAGGAGAAGCTCGACCGCCTGCCCATCCCGGGCGACACGCCGTACGAGCGGATGATGTACGTGCTGTCCCGGGTTACCCGGGCCATGCAACGCGAGCCGATGCTCACCGAGGCGATGACCAGGGCGTTCATGTTCGCTGACCCGAGCGCGGCGGCGGAGGTGAATGCGGTGGCCGGGCAGATGGAACGGATGTTCACCCGGGCCATGCACGAGGGCGAGCCCTCGGCCGACGACGTGGCGATCGCCCGGGTCATCGGCGACGTGTGGCTGTCCAACCTGGTCGCCTGGGTGACCAGGCGAGCTTCGGCCGGCGACGTGAGCAGCCACCTCGAGCTCGCCGCCCGCCTGCTGCTGCGCTGAGCTGGCAACTTCAACGCCGACGGGTTCGAGTCGCTGTATCCCCGCTACGCGGGCGGGCGGCCGCCGGTGTTCACGCTGGCCCAGCGGCGGGAGATCAAGAAGGTCGCCAAGTCCAAGCCGGCCGAGCACGGGCTGCCGTTTTCCCGGTGGAGCCTGGCCAAGCTGGCTGACTTCCTGGTTGCCGAGGGGGTGGTCGAGGACATCTCCCACGAAGGGCTCCGCGCGCTGCTGCGCGCGGAGGGCGTGTCCTTTCAGGCCGTGAAGACCTGGAAGGCCTCCGCCGATCCGGACTACGCGGCCAAGAAGGCGCGGGTGGACCATCTGTACGCCATCGCGGACGGGGAGGCGGCCGCCGGGCCCGGCGACCCGGACGTGGTTGTCTGCGTGGACGAATTCGGGCCGCTGAACCTGCAGCCCCGGCCGGGCCGGGCCTGGGCCCGCCGCGGCGGCACCGCCCGGGACCCCGGCGAGGGGCCGCGGCGGCGGCTGCGGGCCACCTACCACCGCACAGGCGGGGTGCGGCACCTGTTCGCCGCGTTGGAGCTGGGCACTGACAAGATGTACGGGCACATCAAGAAGCGCAAGCGGCGCGGCGAGTTCCTCCAGTTCTGCCATTATCTGCGCAGCTTGCACCCGGCGGGGGTGCGGATCGCGATCGTCTGCGACAACTTCAGCCCGCACCTTTCCACCCGCAAGGACAAGCGCGTCGGGCAGTGGGCGGCGGCCAGCAACGCCGAGATCGCCTACACGCCCACGAATTCCTCGTGGATGAACCGCCTTGAATGCCAGTTCACCGCGTTGCGCGAGTTCACCCTCAACGGCACCGACCACGCCACCCACCGCGAGCAGGCCAGCATGATCCGCCGCTATATCGCCTGGCGCAACCGTCACACCAGTGACCCCCGGCTGCGCCGGATCATCAAGCGGGCGAACGCGGCTTGATGTGGCACAGGGCATGGATCCGCGGGCGCACGCCGCCGTGACCTGGCTGCTGAGCTGCGGTGAGCCGGCCATCCGGCTGATGACCCGCCGCGATGTCCTGGGCGAGCGGGCCGGTGAGGAGGCCGACCTGGTGCTGGCCGGCGCCAAGGCGGCCGCGCTGCTGTCCGGCCAGCGCGGCGACGGCGGGTTCGGGGTCCACCCCTACCGCAAGTGGACCGGCGCGCACTGGCGGCTGGTCTCCCTCGTCGAGCTGGCCATCCCCCCGCGCGAGCCGCGCGCGGTCGCCGCCGCCGATCACGTCCTGGCCTGGCTGACCGGGCCGAGCCTGCGCGTCCGGGTGATCGGCGGGCTTGCCCGCCCTCACGCCTCCATCGAGGGAAACGCCCTGGCCGCCTGCTGCCGGCTCGGCCTGGCCGCCGACCCGCGGGTGCAGTCCCTGGCCGGATCCCGATCGCCTGGCAATGGCCCGACGGCGGGTGGAACTGCGACCCGGCCGCCACCGGGCGGCGCTCCTCCTTCCACGAGTCACTCGCCCCGGCCTGGGGGCTGCACGAGTACGGCAGCAACTAGCAGGGCCATTAAGCGGGGCCGGTCAGCGGGAGCCGTAGTTGTAGGTCGAGGAGGTGCTGGGCGTGCTGTTGGCGTGGCTGGACAGCACGTTCACCACCAGGACGGTCCCGCCGACGGCGATCGCGAGTCCCACGACGACGGCGATGATCAACCGGACCACAGCGCTCCTTTTTCTCACGGGATGGTTGGTGCGGGCTGCACTCGGGATGCCCCTACGGCACGGTGAAGGTTACCGTGGCGGACCGCCCGGTCTGCTGCTTGAAGTTGACCGGCACCACCGTGGCCTGGTAGTCGCCGGGCTGCAGCCCGGTGATGGTGGCGCCGGTTTTCAGCGTGATCCTCGCCGGCGCGCCACCCGGCTCGCCCGGCCCTCGCAGGTAGACGTGATAGCGGAGGCGGAGGCCGGCGTCGGGCCAGCTCAACGTGACCCGGCCGGCCCCGGCCGGGCTCGCACCGACGCCAGCGCGGGCACCGGCGGGCAGCCGTCCGGGTAGGCCCAGGCGTCGAACCACTGCGACGGGTTCTGCTGCACGATCTGCGGATAGCCGGGGGGGCCGCCCTTCGCCAGGTGCACGCCAGGACCGTCACCGAAGGCGGTCATCGGCACGGCGACGAACCGGGGCAGCGTCAGCGTATTGGTGAAGGCGGACATCGGCACGCAGCCGGTGGTGACCGCCTCGGAGTTGACGTTGTAGCTGATCACCAGCGTGTGACGGGTGGAAAGGGCGGGCTCGGCCCGCGCCTCGTACAAGATGCGGTAGTCGTGTGCGGCGTCGAGCCCGATGGCCGGGTCCCGGTACAGCAGCCGGCCGGCGGCGAAGTCAAACGGACCCCACGGCGTGCTGGCCGGGTAGGCGTCGATGTCCGGTGCGACCGCCGCGGTCGCGGCCTGGATCAGCCAGTAGCGGTGCCCGGCCTTGACCACGCTGAAGCCGGACGACGCATCCGCCCCGGTCTGTACCGGCTGGGCACCGTCCTGCCCGGCGGCCCACGTGCCGCCGCCCGCGTAGAACTGCCAGGCGGAGAACGAGGTCAGCTTCGACACCGGGACCCGGGCCAGGTAGAGCAGGCGGCCCGGGGCGGACAGTTTCGGGCTCTGCGTGCCGTAGATGTAGATCGTGTTGCCCGTACGCAGCAGCGACGCGCCCCACAGGATCGGCGAGCCGCCCGCCGGCGGGGTGTACGACGGCAGCGTGATCAGGTCCGGCCGGGCCACCGCACCGAACTGGTGTTCACGGCCGGCCGAGCTGAGCTGGCTGACACCGAAGGTGGCGATCACCGTTCCCTCCGGCACGTACGGGACGGTGCCGCCCAGGTAGTGGTTGTAGAACTTGACCACTGTCCGTCCGGTCGTGATGCCGTCCTCTTCCCAGTACCGGTCGGCTGGCACGCTGGATCCTGTCGGCGGTGCCCCGACCACGGGGGCCGCGTCGCCCGTACCGCTCCGGCCGTTCAGGCCGGTACAGGCGCCGCCGCCGGTCAGGGTGACGAACGCGCTGCCGGACGGGGCCCTGGTCTGGACGACCACCGAGTTGTGCAGGAACCCGGACAGGTGCGAGAAGCCGATGGCGGGACCGGCCGGGCCGAGATACGTGTCGGAGAAGAACCAGGCGAGCTGCGAGGAATTCAGCCGGATGGCGGAGACCCCGTCGCCGCCTGGCCCAGTCGGCACAGCTGGAATGATTCGAGTAGGCGGCCCATTCCGCGTCCAGCGCCGCGGGGTCCGGTTCCGCCGACGCGCCCGATCCGCCGCGGACCACCACGGGCGGGTGGGTGCTGTACACCACCGGGCGCGGCGGCTGGCCGCGGGTCGAGATCAGCCAGCCAAGCGTGATACCCACCCCGGCGGCGATCCCGATGATCAGGCCGACGGCCTCGAGCCCGCGCCTGCGGCGGCGCGGGGCAGGGGCATCGTTCGGCTGAGTTCTGGTGCCGGACGCCTGCGCCATCGGGGAATCATTCCTTTCGGGCGTGTACCAGCAGGATGGACGCGGCGGCCGGCCACCGGCAGAACGCCCGGTCGAGCGGGCCAAGCGGCCGCGGCACGTCGTGGTATCGCGCTCCGGTCACGGTAACGCAGCGGAACCCGCTGGCGGTGAGGAACTCGGTCAGTGCCCGCCGGGTGAACAGGCGCAGGTGACCCGCCACCACCTGGCCTGGCCGGCCGAACACCCCGCGCAGGCTCACCTCGGAGAAGACCGGCTGGATGCCGAAGGCGAGCAGCCCCCGGTTGTACCACGCGGCCAGGTTCGGCGTGGACAGCAGCAGAGAGCCGCCTGGCCGCAGCACCCGCCGGGCTTCGGCGACCGCCCCGTCGGGATCCACCAGATGCTCGATCAGCTCGCTCATGATCACCACGTCGGCGACGCCGTCCGCGACCGGCAGGCTCGCGGCCACGCCCGCGCGCACCACCGCAAGGCCGAGGGCTTGCGCGCTCCGCAGGGCGTCGCCGGACCAGTCGATCCCGGCGAACCGGTGCGCCGGATTGCGCTCCGCCGCGACGGCGAGCGCGGAGCCGTCGCCGCATCCCAGGTCGACGACCACCGCAGGCCGGTCGAAGTCCCGCAGCATGCCGGCCAGCATCCGGGCCTGGCGGCGGGCCCGGTCCGGACCCGAACGGAGCGGGACGCCGGGAGTCTCGTAGAACTCCTGAAGCGGGTTCGCCGGAGCTCTGCTTGCTCCGGGCGGGTCGACCCCCCCGAGCCCCCCCGGCGAAGGAGCAGTAACCGTCATGATGGGTTCCTCCCGCGCTTGATGGCCTCGTCGGCTACGTCGGCGAAGCCATCCACCGCGGCGGACCAGTGCAGCTGCAGCGCGCGGGTGCGCGCCGCCCGGCCGAGCTGCTCGCGCCGCCGCTGGTCGATCGCCAGCGACGCCCACTCCGAGGCGAACTGACCCTCGGTCCGCACCAGCACCCCGGTCTGGCCGGACACAACCGAGTCACGCAGCCCGGGGACGTCGAACGCCACCGAGGGAGTGCCGCGGATCGCCGCCTCGGCCACCACGATGCCCCAGCCCTCGATCAGCGCCGGGTGCAGGAACAGCCACGCCGCGCACATCAGCCGGTGCTTTTCGGCGTCCGATACCCGGCCGGTGAACTCGACGCCGGGCCCGGCCATGGCCTCCAGCCTCGGCCGCTCCGGCCCGTCCCCGGCGATCACCAGTTTCCCGCCCGTCACGTGCCGCACCCGCTCCCACAGCCGCAGCAGCAGGTCGAGGCGCTTGTAGTCGGCGAGCCTGCCGAACGCGAGGAACATCGGATCCGGCGACCGGGGCGTCGGCGGGTCCGGGGCCTCGACGCCGTTGCAGATCTGGCGGATCCGGTCCGGGCCAACCCCGATCTGCTGCAGCGACTCCGCCGTGGAGGGGGACACGGTAAGGAACAGGTTCCCGCGGTGCACCCGGGGCATGACGACCCGCTCGATGTTCCGTCCCACCGTGGAGAACGGCGGCGGGAACCGGATCGACCACAGCTCGGTGTGCATGTGGTTTACCAGGCAGAGCACCGGGCGCCTGGACCACAGCGGCGCCAGGAACGGCATCCCGTTGCAGACCTCGACGATCAGGTCGTAGCTCCGGAAATGCCGCAGGTAGGCAACTGGCGCGCGGAGGAACTGGGTGTACGTGCCGCCGTTGCGCACCACGCGGTACGGCCGCTCGGCGACGGTTCCCCCGCACATCAGGGTCACCCGGTGGCCGCGGGCCAGCACGCCGGACGCCAGCCGGTCAACCAGAACCTCGGATCCCCCGGCCTGCCGGTTGGCGAGATCCCGCCAGGCGACGAAGAGGATGCTCTTGCGCTGGCCGTCGGCGCCGAGCGGTTCCGGCAGCGCGTAGTCCGGCCACGGCGCGGATACGGCCGGCCGGTCCGGCACGGGCGTGAAGGCAGCTCCCGGCTCGCCAGCCAGACTTGCCTCCGCAGGCAGAGCACCTGGGTCATCATTCATCTCGCGGCTCCAGGCCACTGGATGACACGGGAAACCCGCGTCAGCAGCCGTCAGGTCGTGACCCTCGTATGAGGATTGCAGCGTAGTGGTGTGGTTACTTGCCGGTACTGAAACACCGGAGTCAGCGCCCCGGGAGCGGGAGGAGTAAGGGAGAAGACTACAAGATGGGAGCGCCAAATCCACACAGGACGCGCCGAGCGGGCCCCAGTACCGTTGCTGACGAGCATAGATAAGACACAGAGGACCTTATGCGGAGACCGGTTAGATAACGGTTTGCGCTCAATCCAGTGCGGCGCGCCGAAATCGGCGCTAATCCTGCGCTCCTCGTGTACCCCGCAGTAGCATACGGGCACGAAAAACTCACGAGGCTGACGCTCTCCGGTCACGATCACGGCGGGAGAGCGATCAGGCTCGTCCTTCTACGCACGGACCGTGCACGACGCTCGAGGACTTGTATGAGCCTGCAGGCGCCGATTCGCCGACACAGTGCCGATCACGATCAGGCGCCCCCCGCGGGCCTGCTCCGGTCGGTCAGGCTGTTCCGCTTGTTCCTGGCCGAACAGAGCGACCCGGAGACGTTCTACGCGAGCCTCGCCGAGGATGCCGTGCAGCAGGTAGCCGAGCACGCCGAGCTCGACGGCCGGACTGTGGTAGACGTCGGCGGCGGGGGCGGCTGGTTCACCGCCGCCTTCCGGGCCCGCGGCGCGCATTGCTATCTGTTCGAACCCGATCCCGCCGAACTGTCCTTCCGGACCGCCACGCCGGTCGGCGCGGTGGTCGCGGACGGCTACTGGCTGCCGGTCCGCGACGGCACCGCCGACGTGGTGTTCTCCTCCAACGTGCTCGAGCACGTCCCCGATCCGATGGGGCTGATCGAGGAGATGATCCGGGCGACCCGGCCCGGCGGGCTGGTGTACCTGTCCTACTGCAACTGGTACTCCCCGTGGGGCGGGCACGAGATGTCACCGTGGCACTATCTGGGCCCGCGGTACGCCGAGCGCCGGTACATCAGGCGTCATCAGCGCAAGCCCAAGCACGAGTGCGGGGTCAACCTGTTCCGTGTGCACATAGGGCCGGTCCTGCGGGCGCTGCGGGCCCGGACGGACGTCGAGATCGTGGCGGCGCAGCCCCGCTATTACCCGCGCTGCTGCCGGCTGCTGCTGCGGCTGCCGGGCCTGCGTGAGGTCGCCAGCTGGAACCTCATGCTGATCATGAGACGCGTCGGATGACGATCCGGGCCGGCCGCGAGCGACTCGCCCGCCCGGCGGTGCCCGCCGGCGCGGGCGAGCGGGACGCGCTATCCGGCAGGCGGCCGCGCAGTCCGCTGCCGCACTGGTCCCTGCTGCGCTGGGCCGGCCTGGTGTGGCTGGGCGCGTTCCTCGTGCTCCTCGCGAACGACCCGGGCCGGATGTTCTTCGAGACCAAGCTCAGCGTGGACCTGGATCCGGCCGGGTTCTACGCGAGCCTGTGGCACCTCATGGACCCCCGGAACACCTTCGGCGCGCTCAACAACCAGGCGATCGGCTACGCCATGCCGATGGGGCCGTTCTACCTCGCCGGCCAGCTCGCGCACGTCCCGGTCTGGCTCACCGAACGGCTGTGGCTTTCGCTGATCATCGCGGTCGGCTTCGCCGGGCTGGTCAAGCTGGCGGACGCGCTGGACATCGGGTCGCCGGCCTCGCGCCTGCTGGCTGGCCTGGTATTCGCGCTGTGGCCGACGTTCACCATCGTGATCGGGTCCACCTCGTCAGCGGCGCTGCCCGGGATGCTCGCCCCGTGGGCGGTGCTGCCGCTGACGACGGCCGTCCGGGGTTCTCGGGTTCGGGGCTCCGTGGTCTGGGCCGCCGCCCGCTCCGGCGCCGTGGTGCTGTTCATGTCCGGGGTGAACGCCACCGTGACCCTCGAGGCGCTGCTGCTGCCGGGCCTGTTCATCCTCAGCTATGCCCGCGGGCGGCGGCTCGTGTCGCTGGCCGTCTGCTGGGGTGGCGCGGTGGCGATGGCCGCCGCGTGGTGGGCCCTGCCGCTGCTGCTGCAGGGTAAGTACGCGTTCAACTTCCTGCCCTACGTGGAGCAGGCGTCCACCACCACGGGCACCGAGTCGGCGGCCGCCGCGCTGCGCGGCGCCGGCAACTGGACCGCCTACCTCAACCTCGGTACGCCGTGGCTGCCCGCGGGCTGGGCCATGGTAACCACGCCGATGGCGATCATCGTCGGCGCCATCGCGGCCGCGTGCGGCCTGTACGGGCTGGCGATGCGGAACATGCCGGCCGGGACCTGGCTCCGGCTGTCCGTGGGCCTGGCGGCGGCAGCCGCGCTGGCCGGCTACGGCCGGTCGCTCGGCGGCCCGCTTCACCAGCCGGTCGACCACCTGCTGGACGGCGTGCTCGCCCCGTTCCGTAACGTGTACAAGCTGGAACCGGTCATCGCGGCCGCCCTCGCGCTCGGGCTGGCGCATGCGGCCGCGGCCTGGCTGGCCCGAGCCCCCGGCCGGAAGCCAACTCCCCTCCAGCGGGTATTCACCTGGGAGGCCAGGGCCGTCGTCGGCGTCGTGCTGATCGGGCTGATGCTGCCGTACCTGTCCGGCGAGGTCCTCAACCCGGGCTCGTTTGCCGCGGTGCCGCGGTACTGGTATCAGGTCGCCGGGTTCCTGGCGGCCCGGTCGCCGCAGAACACCGCCTTGGTGGTGCCCGGGGACGCGCACGGCACCTACCTCTGGGGCGATCCGATCGACGACCCGCTGGTGGCGCTGGCCAAGTCGCCGTGGGCGGCGGCCGGCCTGGTGCCCTACGGCGGCGCGGGGTCGCAGATCCTGCTGGACACCGTGGAAAACGCGATTGAATCCGGCGAGCAGGTCAGCGGCCTGGCCGGCTACCTCCAGCGGGCCGGCGTGCGCTACGTCGTGGTCCGGAACGACCTGGACCCGACGCAGGTCGGATACACGCCGGCGGCGCTCGTGCACCAGACCCTGGCGCTGTCCGGCTTCACCCGGGTCGCCTCGTTCGGCCCGCCGATCGGCGGCGCGCAGATCGAACCGCGGGCGACCCGGGCGCAGCAGGCGGCGGTGCCCAGCTTCCCGGCGGTCGAGGTCTACGCCCCGGCCGGGTCCTCGGGTCCGCTCAGCCCGGTCAGCGCTCTTCCGGTCAGCCAGACCGTGCTGGTCAACGGGGGTCCCGATTCTCTGCTGCAGCTCACCGGGCAGCACCTGCTGGGCCCCGGCCAGCCCGCCATCATCGCCGGGGACCCGGTGAGCTCCTCCGGGGCCAAGCCCGCGCAGTGGGCGGTCACCGACGGGCAGCGTCGCGCCGACACGCTGTTCGGGCTGGTCAATGACAACGTCTCCTACACCTACACCGCGACCGAGACGAACCCGCCCGAGGCCGGCCAGCTCGGCCGGGCGGCCGGCCCGCCCCGCCAGCTGCTGCCGGTGCCGGCCGCCGGCCACCTGACCGAGGCCGTGTTGTCCGGCGCGGCGAGCGTGACCGCCTCGTCCTACGGCTCCTGGATCGCCGACACCCAGCAGGAGGACCCGGCCAGCGCCTTCGACGGCAACCCGGCGACGGCATGGGCGGAAGGCGACGAGTGGTCGCCGGTGAAGCAGTGGATCCAGATCGGCTTCGACGGCCAGCTGGACCTGCCGGCCAGCATCCGGATACGCCTGCTGGATGACAGCACGACCCGGGAGATCGCCAGCCTGCTCCGGGTGTCCACCGCGGCCGGCAGCGTCACCACCAGGGTCGCCGCGGCCGGCGCGATCCAGCCGCTGAAGGTGGTCCCCGGCCGTACCAGCTGGCTGCGCATCACGATCGCCGGCGCCCAGCGGGTCAACCTGGGATATCCCGGAGCGGGGATATCGGACGTGCTGATCCCCGGCGTCCGGGTGACCCGCCTGCTCCAGCCCGCAGAGGATCCGGCGGGCAGGCAGGCGGCATCGACGGTTTTCTCCTTCCACCAGCAGGTGCCGTCGCCGTTTGCCCTCGCCGACCCGGCGGCTACCGCGCCGATGGCCCGGACGTTCACCGTCGCCGGCCCGGTGACGCTGCGCCCGCAGGCTTCCGCGCTCGCCGTGCCCGGTCCTGGGCTGGACGCGATGCTCGGCCGGATCAGCCCGCCTGGCCCGGGGCTGCTGCAGGTCAGCGTGGCCTCGACACCGGGCGCTGAGCCGGCCGGGTTCCCGGCGAGCCTGATCCGCGGCTCGGCAGGGATGCCGTGGACCGCCGAGGGCGCCAGTCCGGTCATCCACCTGAGCTGGCATGGCCAGCGCCGCATCGGGTCGCTGGTCGTGCGGCAGGCCCGCGGCCTGCCGTCCACCCCGCAGACCGTCAAGATCAGCAGCCCGGACGGCACCCGGCAGGCGAGCATCGGAGCGGGCGGCCTGGTGCGGTTCACGGTCCCGCTGACCACCGACCGGATCGACGTGTCCTTCCCGCGCGTGCGCCAGGCCACCGTCGTCACCTTGACGGGCCAGCTGGCCACGCTTCCGGTCCGGCTGTCGCAGCTGTCGGTGCCCGCCCTGGCCGGCCTGCGCGCGGTCACGCCGGACCAGCAGGCCAGGGTCAGCCTGGCGTGCGGCCAGGGCCCCGCGCTGACCGTCGACGGGCGGGTCTACCAGACGGCGGTCAGCGGCACGGTCGGCGAGCTGAACGGGTACCGCCCGCTGGCGGTCCGGATGTGCGCTCCCGGCGGCACGCTGAGCCTCGGCGCGGGGCGGCATACGCTGACCGCGGCGGCTCCCGGCACGTTCGCCGTCACCGACCTCAGCCTGGCCAGCATCGCCCCGCGTCCGGAGACCGCCACCGCGACCAGCGCCTCCCGCGCCGTGACCGTCCGCAGCTGGCAACCGGACCAGCGCCAGCTCAGCATCGGCCGGGGGGCGGCCTCCTACCTGGTGATGCACGGGAACTTCAACCCCGGCTGGGGCGCCACGCTGGACGGGCACGAGCTGACGCCGGTACGCCTGGACGGCTGGCAGCAGGCCTTCATCGTGCCGGCCGGGCCGGGCGGGACGATCATGCTGAGCTTCCGGCCCGCCGCGGCCTATCATCTCCTCCTGGCCGTGTCGCTGATCGCCGCCGCCATCCTGCTCGCCCTGGCGGCCTGGTCCTTCGCCGGCCGCCCGCGGCGCGGGGATGGTCCAGACGCCGGCCAGACGGGGCGGGCGGCCTGGTCGCCGCCGCCTCCTGAGGTCGCCGGCGATCACCGGTACGCCGGGCTGGGCGTGCTCGGTGTCACCGCGCTGATCTTCGTGGCTGGCGGGCCGGTGGCGCTCGCCGTTCCGGTGCTCGCCTACCTGGCCTGGCGGCTATCGCGGCCCCCCAGGCCGACGAGCCCGGGGACGTGGCTGCCCTGGGTCGCTTTCGGCGGCATGGTCGCGTCGGGACTGCTGTCCGCGGCCGGGCCGTTCGGCGCTGGCCTGTTCGGTTCCTTCAGCGGGCCGGCCCAGGCGTGCGCGCTCATCGCGCTGGCTGCCGCGCTGATGCCGGCCTGGCCCGGCCCGGCCCGCGCGGGCCGCCAGCCCATCATCACCACTGGGGAGGATGACAGGTGAGTACGGTGACCTATACCGGGATCCTGCTGGCGCTGGTCGCCACCACGGCCTACAACGTGGGGCTGATCCAGGAAAAGCGCGCCCTCGGGCAGATGCCGGCTCTCAACATCCGCCGGGTGCTGCGCGTCATCGCCAGCCTGATGACCAGCCGGGCCTGGCTGGCCGGGTTCGCGCTCATGCTCACCGGGCTGGCCTGCCAGACTATCGCACTGACGTTCGAGCCGGTCAGCGTGGTGCAGCCGGTGCTCGCCTCCGGCGTCGTGCTGGTCCTCGTGCTGTCCCGGCTGGTGCTGCGGGAACGCCTGCACGGCGGTGAGACCTGGTGCGTGGTGGCGATCGCCGTCTCCGTGGTCCTGCTGGCCATGTCCGCGACCGGCGCGAAGGACAGCCATCACGCCAGCCCGGGCTGGATGGCCGCGGTCATGGTCCCGTCGGCCGTCGTGGGCCTGGCGTTCGCGGCCGGCTCGCTGCGCGGCCGCCGGCGGGGCCGCACGGTGGGCGGAGTCTGGGCTGGCGTCGGCACCGGGTTGCTCTACGGGGTCGCGGCGCTCGCCATCAAGGCGCTCTCCGGCATCCTGGTCGGCCACCAGACGGCGGCGGACATAGTGATCGGCGTCCTCTCGTCGCCCTACCTCTACGTGCTGGGCGGCTCCCTGGCGGTGGCGATGCTTCTCTTCCAGGCCGCGCTGCAGGCCAGCCGGGCGTCGATCGTCGTCCCGGTGTCCAACGTCACCGGCAGCGTGTACTTCATCATCGCGGGCACCTGGCTGTTCCATGAGCACCTGCCGGCCAGCCCGGGCAAGCTCGTCCTGCGCCTGGCCGGGATCGCGCTGGCCGTGCTGGTGCTGGTCGTGCTGGGGCGGCAGGCGCCGGAGCCGGCTCCGGCCGCCGTCCCCGTAGCCGATCCCGCGAGGGCGGGTGACCATCAGCTAGCCGAGCCGCTGGCCGAGGTGAGGAGGTAAAGATGGCCCTGGAGGAAGCACTGCTTGAGGTCCTCGTGTGTCCCATCGACAAGCGCGGCCTGCTCTACTTCGCCGACGACGCGGTGCTGTACAACCCGCGGCTGCGCCGGCTGTACCGGATCGAGAACGACATCCCGCAGATGCTGCCGAAGCTGGCCGTGCCGGTGCCCGACGAGGAGCACAACCGGCTGATGAAGTGCGCCCGGCGCGGCGAGGTCACCGCGATCACGGCGGGCGAGGCCGGCGTGCTGGCCGGCGGCTGGCCGAGCCTGGCCTAGCCCGGCAGCCGGTACACGGTCAGTCCGGGCTGGTCCACCACCACGACGGCTCCAGGCAGCCGGGGGCCGGGTCCGCCATTGTCGTCCACCGCGTCGTCCACCACGAACCTCACCCCGGCCGCGCCCAGGGTCACGGTCAGCGGCCCCCCGCGGCGGATGGCGCCGTCGAGCCGCCGCGCGCGCGGGTCGTCCGGCGCCAGCCCGATGTCGCCGACCCGGGTCCCGTCGTTCCAGATCACCGGGCGCGCCAGCAGCTTGGACCACGGGTCGAACACCGCCTCGCCGTGGTTCCACGCCGGCCTGCGGTAGGTCTCCCAGGGCAGCAGCAGCACGGCGCCGCGGGCTGGGCTGGCGTCGATCACGCGCGCGGCAGCCAGCCACCCGGCCGGATACCAGGCCGGCCTGAGCCGCCCGGCGGCGCCCCAGGCCAGGCCGGGGAGCAGTAGCACCGGCGCCAGGAGGGCGAGCACCGCGAGGGCCACCCCAGCGCGGTCCAGGCCGGACGTCGGTGCCCGCATCCGGTTGGTCCCGAACGAACCTGGGTTCATCGCCCGGGTCACCACCACGCCGAAACCGGCGGCTTCGGCCAGCGCGAGCGGCGCCACGAACTGCTGGGCGTCGCGCAGCACGGCGGCCCCCGGCCACGCGCCGGTCACCGCCCGGAGCAGATCCCGGCCGGGTGCGGTCACGCCGATACAGGCGATCAGCAGCCCGGCGAGCGCGGCGACACCGAGCCCGGGCCAGCGGTGATCCCGCACGCTCAGCAGGTAGCCGACCAGGGCCGTGATCACCACGGCCAGCCATAGCGCCGACCAGGCTCCGCCGTAGCCCGCCGGGACCGTCTGCGCGTTCCAGGCGCCGCCCAGCATCAGCAGGCTTCCGGCACTGCCGAACGAGGTGTCGGCGCGCGCGGCGAACGCGGCCACTCCGCGCGGGTCCACGTACACCGTGTGCTGCAGCGAGGGGATGAGCCACGGCAGGCAGCCCGCGGCCAGCACCGCCAGGGCGATGGCCGCGCGGCGCGCGCTCCTGGTGAACAG
This sequence comes from uncultured Actinomycetes bacterium, assembly GCA_963841585.1. Lineage (GTDB taxonomy): Bacteria > Actinomycetota > Actinomycetes > Streptosporangiales > Streptosporangiaceae > Palsa-504. Next base: position 274,121 of record CAWJDK010000031.1, on the reverse strand, counting down.
CACGGCCGGGACCAGGACCAGGGCGGTGATCGTCATCGCGGCGAACCCGCCGATGACCGCGGGCAGCAGCGAGAAGCACAGTCGCGCGGTCCAGCGCCACCTGGCCTCATCCGGGCTGAGCACGGCCTTGAGCACCCAGGGCAGGCCGGCGTATCCGAGTAGCAGCGCCCACTGGCCGATGATGAGCCGCTCGGCCACGTACGGGTTCCAGACGTAGAAGACGCCGCCGGCCAGGCGGGCGAGCAGGGGCTCGGTGTCGAGGAGCGCGGCCACCCCGGCACAGCCGAGAATGAAGATGGCCACCAGCACAAGCTTCTGCACGATGTCGCCCGGCACCACGCGCGACGCGACCGCGACGACCAGGTCGCTGGGCACCGCCCGGGGCGGGGCAAGCCCGGGCATGGCCGCCGCGAACGGCTCGCGCGGTACGAAGACCATGTCGTAGCTGAGCAGGAACCCGCGGCGCAGCCCGGGGCCCAGCGCGAGCAGGCCCAGGCACAGGCCGGTCACCAGCCCTGGGATGTTCCTGCGTACGCTCGCGCCCACGCTAACGCAGGGTAATGTACCGCGGGCCGCGCTGCCGTGAGCAGCTCTGCCCAGGGCAGCGCGCGGGGTTTCCGGGGCGGATCTGCCGCAGGCTGAGAGCATGGCTCACGACGACAAGATTCCTCAGTTCAGCGAGCGGGTCCGGGAGCAGCTTCTGCTGCGGCGGATACTCGTGCTCGACGGGATCCTCGACGACGACAACGGCACGCTGCTCACCACGCAGCTGCTCACGCTCGCCGCCGAGGATCCGGGCTCCGACGTCGCGTTGTGGATCAACTCCCCGGGCGGTTCGGTTCCGTCGATGCTCGCCATCCGGGACGTCATGCGGCTGGTGCCGTGCGACGTCTCCACCCTGGCGCTCGGGCTGGCCTGCAGCGCCGGGCAGTTCCTGCTCTCGGCCGGCACCAAGGGCAAGCGCTTCGCGCTGCCGCACGCCCGGATCCTGATGCACCGAGGCTCCGCCGGGATCGGCGGCAGCGCGGTCGACATCGAGGTCCAGGCCGACGACCTGCGGCACACGGTCGATACCGTGCTCGGCCTGATCGCCGAGGACACCGACCAGCCGGTCGAGCGCATCTTCGGCGACTCCCTGCACGACCACTGGTACACCGCCGCCGAGGCGCGCGACTTCGGCTTCATCGACGGGATCGTCGACGCGTTCGGCCAGGTCATGCCGGCCAGAAGGCACCGCATCGGGCTGAAGGGAGAGGCGGCATGAGTTCGTATACGATCCCGAACGTCATCGCCCAGCACCCGCGGGGCGAGCGGATCATGGACGTCTACTCGCACCTGCTCACCGAGCGCATCGTCTACCTCGGCACCGCGATCGATCCCGGCGTGGCCAACACGCTGATCGCCCAGCTGCTGCACCTCGAGGCGGCGAGCGCCGGGCAGGAGATCAACCTGTACGTCAACTGCGAGGGCGGCGACCTGCCGTCGATGCTCGCGGTGTACGACACCATGCAGTACATCGACGCGCCGGTCGCGACGACCTGCGTGGGCCAGGCGATCGGCGTCGGCGCGGTGCTGCTCGCGGCGGGCGCGCCCGGCCGCCGCTCGCTGCTGCCGCACGCCCGGGTGGTGCTGCACCAGCCCGCGGCCCGGGGCCAGGGACCGATTCCTGACCTGATCCTGCAGGCCGACGAGCTGGTGCGGATGCGCGCTGCCATCGAGGAGATCCTGTCGGCGCACACTGGGCAGTCCGTGCAGACGCTGCGCACGGACACCGACCGGGACCGCGTGCTGACCGCGCGGGCCGCGCTTGACTACGGGATCGCGGACCAGGTGCTGGGGCAGCGGCAGCGCGACGACCGGGCGGACCAGGACCGCCTGACCGCGTGAGCCGCCCATGCCAGCTAGGTAACACCGGCCTCAGCAACCCCGGAATTAACATAGCCGACCGGGCTTAGGCGGCGAGGGCGAGGATGTCGCCGGGGCGGGTGGGGGCCGTGCGCGGCGCGAGGGCCTGGTGGCGGCGGAGGTCGCCGGCGACCTGCTCGGTGAGGTCGATGAGCGTGGTGTCCAGGGCGCCGGCCAGAGCGGCGATCATTTCGCTGGAGGGCTCCTTGCGGCCGCGCTCGATCTCGGAGAGGTACTGCGGCGACAGGCCGGCCCGGGCCGCCGTCTCGGCCAGCGTCTCGTGCCGGTCCTGGCGGAGGGCCCGGAGCCGCCGGCCGAGCACGTCCCGCCAGAGCGGCTCCTGGGGACGCGGTTGCGGCTGGGATTCCCGCCCGGGTGAGCGCCGCAGCGCATACACGTTCGCCTGCTCGGCCATACCTCAGCCTAAGTCGGCGCTTCGCACCTGCCCTCGTCGTTTCGCTACCGGCAGACCCAGGGTTGGGGTCTGAGGGGCACGGGAGATGCGTCAGGCACGGGGATGGAGCTGCCGCTTGGCGTGTTGACGCGATGCGGCAGCAGGCGAACGCCGGGAGCGAACTTCCGTCACTTCGGCACCGCCGGTACCAGAACATAAGGCGTGAATGTCCCATTCATGCAGCTACGACATGGCTGGGACATCCACGCCGTATCCCTGGGCCGGGACGGACGGCGGGCTAGGGATCACAGGTTACAGCGACGTCCCGGGAACGCAGGAACACCAGGGGTTGCGGGCGAGGCGTGCCGGCAGGGCGTACGGGTGGAGAGCCGCGGTCACAGGAAGGGCTCGGGAAAGCAGGAACACCAGGGGTCACACCCGAGCCGGGGCCGCCGGGCGCCGGGCCGGGGTCGCCGGGGGCCGGGGTGGGGCGAGCAGGGTCAGAGCTTGGCGAGGATGGTGTCGGCATAGCGGCGGAGGTGGGTGAGCTTGTCGTCGAGGGGTTCGGTGTCGGGGCCGGTGACGTAGGGCCAGCGGAAGCCGACGATGAGGTCGGTAACGCCCTGGTCGTGGAGGCGGCGCACGCCGTCGAGGGTGTAGGCGTCGGCCGAGATCACGTGCACCTCGAACGATCGGCCTTCGGTGCCCTCCTCCGCGCGGAAGCGGGCCAGGCGCTCGAGCAGGCCGGGCAGGTCCGCCGGGTCTCCCCCGCCGTGCAGCCAGCCGTCGCCCAGCCGGGCGGCGCGGCGGAGGGCGGCGTCGGAGTGGCCGCCGATGAGGACGGGAATGGGTTCGGCCGGCACCGGCGCGATCTTGACCGGCGGCAGGTCGAAGACCTGGCCGTGGTGCTCGAAGTAGCCGCCGGCCGCCAGGCCGCGCAGGATGGCGATCGACTCGTCCATCCGCCGGCCGCGGCTGGCCCAGTCCACGCCGAGCACCTCATAGTCCTCGCGCCACGGGCTGATCCCGGCGCCGAGGACGAGGCGGCCGCCGGTGAGCACGGCGGTCGAGGTGGCCTGCTTGGCCGTCAGCACCGGGTCGCGGACCGGCAGCTTGAGCACGAAGGTGACGAAGCGCAGCGTGCTGGTGACCGCGCCGAGCGCCGGGATCAGCGAGAACGGCTCGAGGAAGGGCTTGTCCTCGAGGAACTCGCGGCTGCCGTCCGGGTTGAACGGGTAGACGCTGGCCGAGTGCCGCGGGTAGCAGATGCTGTCCGGGATGACCATCGAGTGGTACCCGGCTTCCTCGGCCGCACGGGCCAGCGGGGCATAGAAGGAGGGCTCGGTCATCGACTCGGCGTAGCTGAACCGCACTCGAAAAAACTAGAACAGGTTCTTGTTTCCGGTCAACCGGATGGCCCAAGCTGGTGCACATGGAGCCCGTGCCGATAAACACCGTGCCTATGGACCTGGCCACGATCGAAGAGATCCGACAGGTGAAGTACCGCTACCTGCGCTGCGTCGACCTGAAGCTGTGGGACGAGCTCGCGGAGGTGTTCACGCCGGACGCTACCGTGGACTACGGCACCCAGGTGTACGGCAAGCCGCTGAAGCTGGCCGGCCGGGACGAGATTGTCGGGTTCCTGCGGGACAAGCTCGGGCCGGACATGATCACCGTGCACCGAGCGGGCCAGCCGGAGATCAGCGTGGACGGGGACACCGCGCGCGGCACCTGGTCGTTCGAGGACACGGTGATCGCGACCGGGTACCGGGCCGTGATCACGGGCGCGGCCTTCTACCAGGACCGGTACGAGCGCGGCAAGGACGGCCGGTGGCGGATCGCGCATACCGGCTACGTGCGCACCTACGAGGCGATGATGTCGCTGGACGACCTGCCAAGCTTCCGGATCACCGCCAGGCTGGGCGAGGCTCATGTCGCTGACCAGGTGTTAACTGATGCTGACGCAGGCACTAGCTGAGGCGCTGGCCGAGGCCGAGAAGCTCATCGCGGGCGCCCCGTTCGTGGCGTCCGAACAGGACCTGGCCGAGGGGTACGACTACCTGGCGGGCAGCATCCAGGCCTCGCTCCGGCTGGCCTGGGCCTACCAGCGAGACTTCCCGTACTTCGTGCAGTCGACCGGGCCGTACACCAAGATGGGCCTGGACAACCCGGACACCCTCTATTTCCACGCCTACCTGCGGGACGACGCCGACTACGTGGTCAGCGGGCGCCGCGGCAGCACGGCCGACCTGAGCTTCGAGGTGCTGAAGGGGGACTACTCCCCGGTCGAGGTACCGGACAGCCTGAGCGCGTTCGATGACCGGGCCATCGAGATCGGCGCCGACGGCACGTTCGAGCTGCGGTTCGGGCCGTCTGGCGGCGAGCGTAACTCCGTCCGGCTGGGCGCCGGATCGTCGATGCTGCTGGTCCGCGAGGTGTACAGCGACTGGAGTTCCGAACGGCGCGGCACGATCAGCATCCGCCGGGAAGACCGGGCCGGCTGCGCACCGCCGGCCGCCGGGCCGGACGTGATGGCCAAGCGGTACGGCGTGGCCGGCAAGATCCTGCTGTCCCGGCTGCGCACGTTCCTCGCCTTCCCCGAGTGGTTCTACCTCAACGAGCCGGTCAACACGATGACCCCGCCGCGGCCGACGCCGGGCGGCCTGGCCACCCAGTTCTCCTCGGCCGGTCACTTCGGCCTGGGCGAGGACCAGGCGATGATCGTGACCGTGCCGGCGGCCGGCCGGGACGTCGCCCCCTATCAGGGCATCCAGCTCGGCAGCATGTGGTACGTCTCGCTGGACTACATCAACCACCAGACCAGCCTCACCGCCGATCAGGCCCGGATCGACCCGGACCGGCGGCTGCGCTTCGTGATCAGCGAGCGCGACCCCGGCGTGGCCAACTGGCTCGAGCTCACCGGCCGCCGGCGCGGCTACGTGCAGATCCGCTGGCAGCGGCTGACCCGGGACCTCACCGCGGAAGACGGGCCGCGGGTGGAGGTGGTCCCGTTCGGCGAGGTACCCCGGCGGCTGCCCTACTACGACGAAGCGCGGGTCTCGCCGGAGGAGTGGCGGGCGCGGATCGCCGCGCGCCAGGCCTCCGTGGCGATGAGGATGCTCGGTTAACTAGGAGGATCTGGGCCGATGATGCTGCAGGACAAGGTGGTCGTGGTGGCCGGCGTCGGGTCCGGGGTCGGCCGGTCCGTCGCGCTGGCCAGCGCCAGGGAAGGCGCGGACGTGGTGCTCGCCGCGCGCACCGCGGCGCGGCTGGACGATGTGGCCAAGGAGGTCACCGGGATGGGCCGGCGCGGGCTGGCGGTGCCGACCGACCTGGCCGACGCCGCGGCGGCGGAGCACCTCGCGGCGGCGGCTCAGGACGCGTTCGGCCGGGTCGACGCGCTGGTGTACAACGCGCTCGCAATGCCGCCGATCAAGGAGCTCGGCGTGGTCGGCCTGGACGCCCTCGGCCCGGCCTTCGACGCGAACGTCGTGGCCGCGCTGCGGCTGACCAGGCTATTCACGCCGCTGCTGACGGAGAGCCAGGGCTCGTTGGTGATGGTCAACTCCATGGTGGTGCGGTTTTCCCAGCGCACGATGGGGCCGTACAAGCTGGTCAAGTCGGCCCTTGCTGGCGATGGCGCAGTCGCTGGCCACCGAGCTGGGGCCGCGCGGGGTCCGGGTGAACTCGGTGGCGCCCGGGCATATCTGGGGCGACTCGCTGCAGTGGTACTTCGGCTACCTGGCGCACAAGCGCGGCGTGGAGGTCCAGGAGATCTACGACGAGACCGCGGCGGCCACCGATCTGCGCCGGCTGCCCGAGCCCGGCGAGGTCGCGGACGCGGTGGTGTTCCTGGCCTCGCCCCTGGCCCGGGCGATCACCGGGCAGTGCCTCGACGTCAACTGCGGCGAGTACCACCATTGACAAACTGGGTCACCGCCGAGGAGCTGCACGCCGCGGCGTCGCAGGTCACCGGGCTGGACGACTTCGGGCCCGACGACTACGGCGACGGGCTGGCCGAGCTGATCGCCTCGTACGAGCGTGATGCGGACCTGACCCCGCGCGGCGAGAGGGTGGCACGGGCCATGCTGCGCGGCGCGCTGGCGGCCCGGCTGTGCAGCGAGGCGGGCTGGCGGGCGTACCCGGAGCACGCGCAGGTCCGCCTGGCCCGGCCGCTGTTCGTCACCGGGCTGCCCAGGACCGGCACCACCGCGCTGCACCGGCTGCTGACGGCTGACCCGGCGCACCAGGGCCTGGAGCTGTGGCTGGCCGAGGCGCCGCAGCCCCGGCCCCCGCGGCCGACCTGGGCGGACAATCCGGTCTTCCAGTACATCCAGGCCGGCTGCGAGCGGCACCACGTCGAGCACCCCGAGTTCATGGGGGTGCACTACATGGCCGCAGACCAGGTTGAGGAGTGCTGGCAGCTGCTGCGGCAGTCGATGCGCTCGGTCTCCTGGGAGTGCCTGGCCCACCTGCCGACCTATTCCATCTGGCTGCGCGCCCAGGACTGGACCGGCGCGTACCGGCGGCACCGGCGCAACCTGCAGCTGATCAGCCTGGGGACCGACCGCCGCTGGGTGCTGAAGAACCCCAGCCACCTGTTCGCGCTGGACGCGCTGCTGGCGGTCTACCCGGATGCGCTGATCGTGCAGACGCACCGCGCGCCCGGCGTCGCGATCGCGTCAGCGTGCAGCCTGGCGGCGCAGGCGTCGGCGGGCTGGTCGGATAGGTTCACCGGCGAGGTCATCGGGCGGGACCAGCTGGAGCTGTGGGCGTCCGGGCTGGAACGGTTCACCGCCGAGCGCGCCCGGCACGACCCGGCGCACTTCTGCGATGTCCGCTACGAGGACCTGGTGCGGGATCCGCTCGGTACCGCGGAGTCGGTCTACGGGTCTTTCGGATTGCCGCTTTCCGGGGCCGCGGCGGACAGCATGCGGGACCTGGCCGGGCCAGGTGCGGGTCAGGGCCGGTCATCCCACCGGTACACGCTGGACGAGTTCGGGCTGACCGAGGAGAAGGTGATGGAGCGGTTCGGACCTGCGATAATCGCAGGGTGAGCACGACAGGGTCAGGCCGGCGGGGCCGACGTGGTCCAGCTCGCGGGCGAGCTGTTCGCGCAGAAGGGCTACCGCGCTACGACCGTGCGTGAAATCGCGGACGCCGCGGGTATCCTGTCCGGCAGCCTGTACCACCACTTCGACTCCAAGGAGTCGATCGGCGACGAGATCCTGTCGGGCTTCATCAACGACGTGCTGGCCGACTACCGGGCCGCGGTGGCTTCGGGCGGATCCCCCCGTGAGGTACTGGAGCAGATCGTCCGCTCGACCAGCCAGACCCTGGCCCGGCACCGCCCCGCGCTGGCCATGCTGCAGAACGACTGGAGCTACTTCAGCGGCCAGCCCCGCTTCGGGTACCTGCGCAAGGCGGTGGGCGAGATCGAGCGGACCTGGGTCACCCAGCTCGAACGGGGCAAGAAGGAGGGCATCTTCCGCGCCGACCTGGACGCGCGGCTCACCTACCGGCTGCTCCGCGACGTGCTGTGGATCCCGTCGCAGTGGCGGCTGGCCGAGGGCTACACCACCGAGCAGGTGGCTGACACGCTGCTGCAGCTGCTGTTCGACGGGATCACCGCCCGGAGCTGATCAGCTGGCATTAATCAGCAGGGCCGTACTTCATGACCCCGTGCTTCATGACACTGTGCTCCACGGGACCGCCTCCTCGGCGAAACAGTAACACGTTCTAGTTTTGGCCGGATAGCGCTAGGCTCGTCGTATGCCAAGCAAGCGTTTGGTCTAGGAAGGGCGGCGCGGATGGGGCGACTGGACGGGAAGGTCGCGCTGATCACCGGCGGCGCCCGCGGCATGGGCAAGTCCCACGTACGCCACTTCGTGGCCGAGGGCGCCCGGGTGGTGTTCGGTGACGTGCTGGACGACAAGGGCGCGTACGTGGCGGCCGGGATCGGCGAGCGGTTCTGCCGCTACCTGCACCACGACGTCACCCGCGAGGACGACTGGGCCGCGGCGGTGGCGCTGGCGACCGAGGCTTTCGGCCGGCTCGACGTGCTGGTGAACAACGCCGGCATCCTGATGTTCGCTCCCATCGCAGACATGCCGCTGGCCGACTTCCGCCGGGTGCTCGAGGTGAACGCGGTGGGATGCTGGCTCGGCATGAAGGCGGTAATCGAGCCGATGAAGCGGGCGGGCGGCGGGTCGATCGTCAACATCTCCTCAATCGAGGGGTTCGCCGGCGCCGCCGGGCTGTCCGCCTACACCGCGAGCAAGTTCGCGATCCGCGGCATGACCAAGGTGGCCGCGCGTGAGCTGGCCGGGTTCGGCATCCGGGTGAACTCGGTCCATCCCGGCGGGGTCGTGACCCGGATGGTGGTCGACTCCGAGAACGCCCGTTCGGCCGAGGAGGCCGCGGCGTTCCTGAAGGCCATGCCGCTGGGCCGGTTCGCCGAGCCGGCCGAGATATCGCGGCTGGTGGCGTACCTGGCCTCGGACGACTCGTCCTACTCGACCGGGAGCGAGTTCGTCGCCGACGGCGGGCTGCTGAGCGGCCCCGGTTACTGAGCGGCCCCGGTTACTGAACGGCCCCGGTTACTGAACGGCCCCGGTTACTGAACGGCCCCGGTTACTGAACGGCCCGGTTACTGAGAGGAGATACGGCGGAATGGACGAAGCGCTGGCGATCGCCGGCCGGGTGGCCATCGTGACCGGAGCGGGCAACGGGCTCGGCCGGGCCGAGGCCCTGGCCCTGGCCCGGGCCGGGGCGCGGCTGGTGCTCAACGACCTGCCCGGGGACGCGGTGCAGGCGGTGGCCGACGAGATCGCGGCCGACGGCGGGCAGGCAGTGGTGGCCGCCGGGGACGTCGCGGAGTGGTCGACGGGCGAGCAGCTGCTGGCCACGGCGCTGGGACAGTACGGGCAGCTGGACATCCTGGTCAACAACGCCGGGGTGCTGCGCGACCGGATGATCTTCACCATGTCGCCGGAGGAATGGGACCTGGTCATCCGGGTACACCTGCGCGGGCACTTCGTGACCACCCGGCTGGCCACCGCGTACTGGCGGGAGCAGCGGAAGGCGGTCGGCCACCCGGTATACGCGCGGATCGTGAACACCTCGTCAGAGGCGTTCCTGCTCGGCTCGGCCGGCCAGCCCAACTACGCCGCGGCCAAGGCCGGCATCGCCACGCTCACCGTGACGACCGCGCGTTCGTGCTCCCGCTACGGGGTGCGGGCCAACGCGATCTGCCCTCGCGCCCGCACCGCGATGACCGCCGAGCTGATGGGCCCCGCGCCTGCTGGCGGCGTCGACCCGCTGGCGCCGGAACACGTCGCGCCGCTGGTGGTGTACCTGGCCAGCCCGGCGGCCGAGACGATCAACGGCGAGGTATTCGTGGTACACGGGGGCGTGGCCGCGGTGATGGAGCCGCCACGAGTCCGTTCGGTATTCCGGGCCTCGGGTACGCCGGACGGGATGTGGACGCTGGATTCGGTGGCCGCCGCGCTCGGCCCTGCGCTCGGGGGCGGGACGTCCGGGGACCGGGCGCCTTCGGTCGGGTTCCTCTGCGAGGACACGCTCGAGCTGGCCACCGAGACCATCGGGTTCCCTCAGCGCGAAGGGTGAGGTTGACCGCGCCGCTGGCTGCCCTGGGCTGACCGCGCCGCTGGCCGCAGGCGGCTATCGCGCTGATGTGGCGACGTCTGGGGCCCCTGGTTCATGCGTGCGCTCTGAGGCGGCGTCAGCGGAGATAACGTGGTGGATCAACCACGAAAATCCCGCGATCATCGCGCTGGCGAGCGAATCAGGAGCTCGCGGGGAACTCGTGTGATCCTGATCGGGCGCTGCCGGAGGGGAAAGCGGAATTCAGTCACTCTGGAACCCCGCGTACCAGATCATACGATGTGGATGTCCCATTCATGCAGCTGGAACGACGTGGCTGGGACATTCACGCCGTATCCGAGGGCCGAACCGGGGCGGGCGGGCAGGCGGCGGCAGTCACAGGAATGTTCTGTGGCCGCAGGAGCACCAGGAAGCACGGCCGGGGCGCTCGGCGGCCGCCCCCGAGGACATTACGAGGGAGCGGCCGTGGACAGGAAGGCGGGGGGCTCGCCGCCGCCGTGCAGGGTGAGGCTAGAGCCGCTGATGTAGGAGGCCCGGGGGGAGGCCAGGAACTGGCACGCGCCGGCCACGTCTTCCGGGGTGGCCATCCGGCCCAGCGGGACGCCGGCGGCGACGGCCGCCGCTGCGCCGGCCTCGCCGTAGTGCGGAAGCGAGGCTTCGGTCGCCACGAAGCCGGGGATGACGGTGTTCACCCTGACCTTGGGCGCCCACTCGATGGCCAGGCTGGTGACCAGGTGGTGCAGGCCGGCTTTGGCCGCGCCGTAGGCGGCCGTGCCCGGCGACGGGCGGGTGCCGCTCACGCTGCCGATCATGATGATCGACCCGCCTTCGGGCTGCTCCTGCATCACCGCGTTGGCGGCCTGCGCGACGTGCAGCGGCGCGATCAGGTTCAGTTCGATGACTTTGGCGTGGAACCGGGCGGACGCGGTGGCGGCCGCGGCGGGCGGGGAGCCGCCCGCGTTGCTGACCACGACGTCCACGCCGCCGAACTGTTCCGCGCCGGTCTCGATCAGCCGCCGCGCCTGTTCCGGGTCCCTGACGTCCGCGCGGGTGAACGAGGCGGTCCGGTCATCAGCGGCCGGCCGGGATACGGGCTCGTTGCGGGCGCAGACCAGCACCTGCGCGCCGGAGCGGAGGAAACCCTGGGCGATGCCCGCGCCGATGCCGCGCGTGCCGCCGGTCACGATCACCCGGAGGCTGGAAAGGCCGGGAAACGGTTGGTCGACGGGTTGCATGGCGTCATGTTAGGCTCACGCCCAAGCAAACGCTAGGTCAAGGAACGCGCAGGTGAGGCGCTTGTCGGCGTACGTGACGGCGGCGGGGCCACGTGACGGCGGCGGTGCGGACGGCGGCAGGCCACGTGACGGCGGCGGTGCGGACGGCGGCAGGCCACGTGACGGCGGCGGTGCGGACGGCGGGCGATGAGTGTTGAGGTGCGGACGGCGGGCGGGATCGCCGAGGTGGTCATCGATTTCCCGCCGGTCAACGCGCTGCCGGTGCAGGGCTGGTTCGACCTAGCGGCCGCGGTCGCGGCGGCGGGCGCGGATACGACCACCCGGGCGGTGATCCTGGCCGCGGCGGGCCGCGGTTTCTGCGCCGGGGTGGACATCAAGGAGATGCAGCGCACGCAGGCGGCCGAGGGCGGGCACGAGGCGCTGCTCGGCGCCAACCGGGGCTGCGCGGCCGCGTTCGGCGCGGTATATGACTGCGCGGTGCCGGTGATCGCCGCGGTGCACGGTTTCTGCCTGGGCGGCGGCGTCGGCCTGGCCGGGAACGCGGACGTCGTGGTCGCGTCCGAGGACGCGACCTTCGGGTTGCCCGAGGTTGACCGGGGCGCCCTGGGCGCGGCTACGCACCTGAGCCGGCTGGTGCCGCAGCCGCTGATGCGCGCCATGGTCTACACCTGCCGGACCGTCACCGCGCGCCAGCTGCTCGCCTTCGGCACCGTGCTCGACGTGGTCCCGGCCGCCGAGCTGAGGACCGCGGCCCGGCAGCTGGCGGAGGAGATCGCGGCCAAGGATCCGGCGGTGATCCGGCTGGCCAAGCAGTCGCTGAACGGCATCGACCCGGTTGACGTCAAGCGTTCCTACCGGTACGAGCAGGGCTTCACCTTCGAGCTGAACCTGGCCGGTGCCGGGGACCGGGCGCGGCAGGCCTTTGTGGACGGGAAGCAAGCGGACGGAACACGACGAAGCAAGCGGACGGGAAGCAAGCGTGACGCCGGACGAGATCGTCGCCGAACTGCGGGACGGGATGACGATCGGGATCGGCGGGTGGGGGTCGCGGCGCAAGCCGATGGCCCTGGTCCGGGCGATCCTGCGCTCGCCGCTGAAGGACCTCACGATCGTGTCCTACGCGGGTCCCGACGTCGGGCTGCTGGTCGCGTCCGGGCAGGCCAGGCGGGTGATCACCGGGTTCGCGTCGCTGGACTCGATCCCGCTCGAGCCGAACTTCCGGCGGGCCCGCCAGGCCGGCACGATCGAGCTGACCGAACTGGACGAGGGCATGCTGCACTGGGGCCTGCTCGCCGCTGCGCACCGGCTGCCGTTCCTGCCGATCCGGGCCGGGCGCGGCTCCGGCGTGCTCGAGGTCAACCCGGAGCTGCGCACGGTCCGCTCCCCGTACGGCGGCGGGGAGGGAAGTGATGAGGAACCCGGCGACGGCGAAGAACTGGTGGCCATGCCGGCGCTGCGGCTGGACGCCGCGCTGGTACACATGAACCGGGCCGACACCAGGGGCAACGGCCAGTACCTCGGCCCGGACCCGTACTTCGACGACCTGTTCTGCCTGGCGGCCCAGCGCGCCTACGTGTCGTGCGAGCGGATCGTGCCGTCGCTGGTTCCCGGGGAGGGTCCGCCGCAGACCCTGCTGCTGAACCGGGCCATGGTGCACGCCGTCACCGAGACGCCGAACGGCGCCCACTTCACCAGCTGCGTCCCCGACTACGGCCGGGACGAGGCGTTCCAGCAGCGCTACGCGGCGGCCGCGGCCGATCCGGAGGGGTGGCGCCGGTTCACCGAGACGTACCTGCAGGGCGATGAGGCCGCCTACCAGAAGGCAGTGCAGTGAGCGGGCCAGCGAACGCGACCAGAGCGGAGGTCTGCGTGGTGGCCTGCGCCGAGGCGTGGCGCGGCGACGGCGCGACCCTGGCCAGCCCGATGGGGCTGATCCCATCCCTGGGCGCCCGGCTGGCCCGGCTCACGTTCGCGCCGGACCTGCTGCTGACCGACGGCGAGGCGTACCTGGTCGACGAGGACGACCGGATCGAGGGCTGGCTGCCTTACCGCCAGGTATTCACGATGCTCGCGGCGGGCCGCAGGCACGTGATGATGGGCGCGGCGCAGATCGACCGGTCAGGGAACCAGAACATCTCGGTCATCGGCGACTGGCGGCGGCCGAGGGCGCAGCTGCTGGGCGTGCGCGGCGCGCCGGGCAATACGGTCAACCACCCGGTCAGCTACTGGATCCCGAGGCACTCGCCGCGGGTCTTCACCGGCCACGTCGACATGGTCTGCGGCGTGGGCTACGACCGGGGCGCGCACGAGCTGCGCGTGGTGGTGACCAACCTGGCGGTGCTGGATTTCCGGACGCCAGAGCGGGTGATGCGGCTGCGTTCGGTGCACCCGGGCGTCGAGGTCGCGGACGTGCTGGCGGCGACCGGGTTCCCGCTCGCCGTCCCGGACCAGGTGCCGGTCACCCGGACGCCCACACCGGCCGAGCTCGACCTGATCCGCACCCGGCTCGACCCGGGAGGGGCGCGGGACCGGGAGCTGGCATGAGCGAGCCGGAGACGAGCGATCCAGGCGCCGTCCGCACCCCGCTGACCGAGCTCCTCGGCATCCGCTACCCGGTGGTGCAGGCGGCGATGGGCTACGTGTCCGGGCCGCGGCTGGTCGCGGCGGTGTCTGACGCCGGGGGCCTCGGCCTGATCGCGTCGGCCACGATGAGCCTGGCCGAGCTGGAGAAGGCGATCGGGGAGACGGCGGGGCGGACCGCCGGATCGTTCGGGGTCAACCTGCGCGCCGACGCCCCGGATGCGGCCGAACGGGTCCGGCTGATCGTCGACCGCCGCGTCCCGGTCGCCTCCTTCGCCCAGGCGCCGAAGCCGGGGCTGATCGCGGCGCTGAAGGACGCGGGCGTGATCACGATCGCCTCGATCGGCGCCCGCCGGCACGCGGAGAAGGCGGCCGGCTGGGGCATCGACGCGGTGATCGCGACCGGCGCCGAGGGCGGCGGGCACGTCGGTGCGGTGCCGACCAGCCTGCTGGTCCCCCAGGTCGCGGCCACGGTCGACATCCCGGTGATCGCGGCCGGCGGGTTCTTCGACGGCCGCGGCCTGGTCGCGGCGCTGGCCTGGGGCGCGGCCGGCGTCGCGATGGGCACCCGGTTCCTGCTGACCAGCGACAGCCCGGTCGCCGACGCGGTCAAGCAGCTCTACCTGGCGGCGGGCCTGGACGGCACGGTGGTCACCACCCGGATGGACGGGGTGCCGCACCGAGTGCTGCGGACGACGATGGTCGACCAGCTAGAGGGCGCGGGACGCGAAGGGCGTGAGGGGCGCGGAGGGCGCGGGCGGAGCAGAGGGCGCGGGGGCGGTGAGCTGGCGGCGCTGGTGCGGTCGGCGCGCAATGCGGCGACGTTCCGGGGGGTGTCCGGGATGGGGTGGGGGCAGATGCTGCGGCAGGGGCGGGAGATGCACCGCGAGAGCGGGCTCAGGTGGGGGCAGGTGCTGATGGCGGCGAACACCCCGGTCCTGCTCCGCGCGGCCATGGTGGACGGCCGGACCGACCTCGGGCTGATGTCATCCGGGCAGGTGGCCGGGCTGATCGACGACCTGCCCTCGTGCGCGGAACTGATCGAGGCGATCATGAGCGAGGCCAGCGAGACCCTGGACCGGCTCAGACGCGTTCGATGATCGTGACGTTGGCCTGCCCGCCGCCCTCGCACATGGTGACCAGGCCGCGGCGGCCGCCGGTGCGCTCCAGGGCGTGGACCAGGGTGGTGAGCAGGCGGGCGCCGGTGGCGCCGAGCGGGTGGCCGAGCGCGATCGCTCCGCCGCTGACGTTCACCCGGGCCAGGTCCGCGCCGGTCTCCCGCTGCCAGGCCAGGACCACGGAGGCGAACGCCTCGTTGATCTCGACGAGGTTGATGTCGTCCAGGGTGAGCCCGGCGGTTTTCAGGGCATGGGCGGTCGCGGGGATCGGCGCGGTGAGCATCAGCACCGGATCGTCACCGCGCGCGGACAGGTGGGTGATCCGGGCCCGGGGGCGCAGCCCGTGCCGGCGGACCGCGTCGTCCGAGGCGATCAGCAGGGCGGCCGCGCCGTCGGAGATCTGGCTGGACAGCGCGGCGGTGATCGTGCCGCCCTCGCGCAGCGGCTGGAGCACGGCCATCTTGTCCAGGGTGGTGTCGCGGCGCGGGCCCTCGTCCTCGGCTATGTTGCGGTAGGGCGCGATCTCGGCCTCGAAGGCGCCGTCGTCGATCGCCCGGGCGGCCCGCTGGTGGCTGGCCAGGGCGTAGCGTTCCATCTCGGCGCGGCCGATCCCCCACTTGGCGGCGATCATGTCGGCGCCCCGGAACTGGGAGATCTCCTCGGCGCCGTACCGGGCGCGCCAGCCTTCGGAGCCGGAGAACGGATCACTGGTCATGGCCGAGCCGATCGGGACCATGCTCATGTTCTGCACGCCGCCCGCGACCACCAGGCCGGCCGTGCCACTGAGCACCGCCTGGGCGGCGAAGTGCACCGCCTGCTGGGACGAGCCGCACTGCCGGTCCACGGTGACGCCGGGCACCGCCTCGGGCAGGCCTGCCGCGAGCCAGGCGGTGCGGGCGATGTCGCCCGCCTGCGGGCCGACCGTATCCACGCAGCCGAACACCACGTCATCGACCCCGCCCGGGTCGGCCTGGGTGCGGGCCAGCAGCGCCGTGATGACGTGCGCGCCCAGGTCGGCCGGGTGCACGCCGGCCAGGCCGCCGCCGCGGCGGGTGACCGGGGTGCGCACCGCGTCGATAATGAAGGCCTCGGGCATCACCGTCTCCCCGGTGTACTCTCTTTTAGAACACGTTCTAGTTTAGGGGACCCGCATGCACATCGCCTACACCCCGGAGCAGGAACGGCTGCGGAGCGAGCTGCGCGCGTACTTCGCCGGGCTGATGACGCCCGAGGTGCGTGCGGCGCTCAGTCCATCGGGTAACGGGGCGCGCGGGGACGACGATTACGGGGACGGGGAGGCGTACCGCCAGGTCGTTCGGCAGCTCGGTCGTGACGGCTGGCTGGCGCTCGGCTGGCCGGCCGAGCACGGCGGCCGCGGCGGGACCACGCTCGACCAGCTCATCTTCACCGACGAGGCGGCGATCGCCCGGGTGCCGGTGCCGTTCCTGACCATCAACACGGTGGGGCCGACGATCATGCGGTTCGGGACGCCGGAGCAGAAGGCGTTCTTCCTGCCGCGGATCGCCGCGGGCGAGATCCACTTCTCCATCGGGTACTCCGAGCCCGAGGCCGGCACCGACCTGGCGGCTTTGCGGACGGTGGCCGTGCGGGACGGCGAGGAGTACGTAATCGACGGCCAGAAGATGTGGACCAGCCTGATCCAGTACGCCGACTACGTTCTGGCTCGCCTGCCGGACCGATCCCGCGGCGGAGCGGCACCGGGGGCTGTCCATCATCATCGTGCCGACCTGGGCCGAGGGCTTTTCCTGGACGCCGGTGCGGACGGTCGCGGCGGTGACGACCAGCGCGACCTACTACTCCTCGGTGCGGGTGCCGGTCTCCGCGCTGGTAGGCGAGGAGAACCGGGGCTGGCCGCTGATCACCAACCAGCTCAACCACGAGCGGGTCGCGCTGACCTCGGCGGCGCCGGTGATGTCGGCGCTGGCCGACGTGCGGGACTGGGCCGCGTCGACCCGGCTGGCCGGCGGGAAGCGGGTGATCGACGCCGAGTGGGTCCGGCTCAACCTGGCCCGGGTGCATGCCAAGGCGGAATTCCTGAAGCTAATGAACTGGCGCGTCGCCTCGGGCGGCGCGGGTTCTCTAGGGCCGGCCGATGCGTCGGCCACGAAGGTGTTCGGCACCGAGTTCGCGGTGGAGGCGTACCGGCTGCTGATGGAGGTGCTGGGCGCTTCGGCCGTGGTGCGATCGGGTTCGCCCGGCGAGGTGCTGGCCGGGCGGATCGAGCGGGCGCACCGGGGCGCGCTCATCCTGACCTTCGGCGGCGGCACCAACGAGGTGCAGCGCGACATCATCGCGGCGGCCGGGTTGGGGCTGCCTTTTTCTCGCACGTAAGGAGTTGCGATGGACTTCGGGCTGACCGAGGAGCAGGCGGAGTTGGCCGGCCTGACCAGGAAGATCCTGGCCGGACGCGATGCACCATGGAGCGATCTGGCCGCGGCGGGCGTGCTCGCGGCCGGGCTGCCCGCCGCGCTGGGCGGGGCCGGGCTCGGTCTGCTCGAGCAGTGCGCGGTGCTGATCGAGCTGGGCCGGGTGGCCTCGGACGTGCCGTACCTGGCCTCGATCGTGCTGGGGGCCGGGGCGGTGGGCGCGTTCGGGACGGCTGCTCAGCGGGAGCGGTGGGCCGCGGCGGCGGGCCGGGGCTCGGTGCTGCTCACCGCCGCCCTGGCCGAGCCGGATGGGGACGACCCGCGGCGGCCGTCGGCCCGGGCCGAGCGCGCCGGCGGCCGGTGGGTGCTGTCCGGGGTGAAGACCGCGGTGGACGCCGCGCCCGAAGCGGACCTGTTCCTGGTGCCGTGCGCTACGCCGGACGGGGTGCGCGTGTTCCTGGTCGCGCCGTCGGACGCCGGGGTGCGGGTGGAGCCGCAGCGGCTGACGGACTTCAGCACGGCCGGACGGGTCGTGCTCGAGGGGTGCTCGCTGGATGACGACCGGGTGCTGGCCGGACATGGGCCGGGGGCCGGGGTCGCGGACTGGCTGGTAACGCGGGCCACGGTGGGCCTGTGCGCGGTGCAGTCCGGGGTGATCGAGCGAGCGCTGGAGCTGACCGCGGAGTACGCGAAGAGCCGGGTGGCGTTCGGCCGGCCGATCGGCTCGTTCCAGGCGGTGACGCAGCGGCTGGCCGACGCGTATGTCGACGTGGAGGCGGTCCGGCTCACCATGTGGCAGGCCGCCTGGCTGCTGTCGGCCGGAGCGCCCGGTTCTGACGTGGCGGTGGCCACGGCCAAGTTCTGGGCGGCCGAGGCCGGCCGACCGGGTGGCGCACACCGCGGTGCACGTGCACGGCGGGATCGGCATCGACGTTACCTATCCGGTGCACCGGTTTTTCGTGGCGGCCAAGCAGCACGAGTTCGCGCTCGGCGGAGCGACGGCACAGCTCTTGCGCATCGGCGATGTCCTGGCACGCTAAGTTCGGAGCGTGAGTGTTTTCCAGCGGGTGACGAAGAAACTCCTCTGCCCACGCTGCGGCGACGTGCTCGCGGACGCCGACTACCGTCCGCTGGCCCGCAGCCTGGCGCTCAGCGCGCCCGGCGGGGACGAGCTCACCCCGCAGATGGGCGCCCTTCACATCCGGCGCGCGGAGCAGGAGCTGGCCGCGGCCGAATCCTCCGCCGGAGCCGACGAGGCCCGGGCGCGGCTGGAGTTCGTCAGGCGCCACGTAGGCGAGCTGATGTACGACTTGCCGTGTCACCGGGGGCACTACACGCTGGCCACCGCTCCGCAGATCACCCATGCCCTGCGCCGGACCAAGGGGGACTGGGTTAGCCTGAACGAGGCATAGGGCTGGTGCGGCAGGATGGCCCTGAGGGAGAAACCGATGGCTGAAGGTACTGAGCTGGCTATGCCGGTGCTCGACGCGCCGATCACGGCGGTGACCGTCTTCAGGGACGGCGCCCGGGTGCAGCGCAGCGGCACAGTCGACATGGCGCAGGGACGGCAGGCGGTGGTGATCGGCGGCCTGCCGGCCAGCGTGGATCCGGCGTCGGTCCGGGTCGCGGCCCGCGGCCCGGGCCTGACCCTGCTGAACGTGGAGGTTCACCGCGGCTACCGCACCGATCCGCTCCGCGAGGAGACCGCGCGGCTGCAGGCGGAGGCCGAACGGTGCCGTGACGCCGTCCGGGCGCTCGAGGACGAGGACGCCGCCGTGCGGGCGCGGCTGGACTTCCTGGGCCACCTGTCCGGGGCGGCCGCCGCCGCGCTGGCCCGGGCGGTGGGCTTCGGCCGGGCCAGCCACGACGACCTGGCTCAGATGGCCGGTCACCTGTCCGCCGACACCGCGGACGCGCTCAGCCGGCGCCGCGACATCGCGGTGCGGAGCCGGGTCGCGCGCCGCGAACTCGAGGCGGCCGAGCGGCGCCTGGAGGAGGCGGAGTCACGGGCCGGCCAGCCCGCCGCCTACACCGACGTGTCCGCGATCCTCGAGGGCGCCGCCGAGGGCCGGGCCGAGATGGACCTCTCCTATCACCTGCCCGGCGCCTCCTGGCGGCCGCTCTACGACCTGACGCTGGAGGACGGCCAGCTGGCAGTGAGCTACCTGGCCGAGGTGACCCAGCAGACCGGGGAGGACTGGCCCGCCGTGGAACTGGTCCTGGCCACCATGCGGCGCGGCCGGCATCAGGGCCTGCCCGACCTGGATCCCTGGTACATCGGGAAGGCGGCGGCTCCTGCGCCCGGGATGCCGCGGATGCCCCGGCGGGCCATGGCCCTCGCCGCGGCTGGCGCCCCGCAGCCCGGCGGCCCCGAAGGCGCTGCGCTCATGCCGGACAGCGCGGTGCTCGTGGCCGAGCCGGGCGACTCGGTTGGGGCTGGCCTGGTCTACCGGGTGCAGCGCCCGCTGGCCGTGCCGGCCGACGGGGGACCGCACAAGACCAGCATCGGGCGGTTCGGCCTCGACGCCGCGCTCGATCATCTGGCGGTGCCGGTGCTCGCCCCCGAGGCCTACCTGCGGGCGACCGTCACCAATACCTCACCGCTGCTGCTCCTGCCCGGCCCGGCCCGGGTCTTCCACGGCGCCCAGTTCGTCGGGGAGACATCCCTGCCGACCGTGGCCGCGGGCGAGGAGTTCGAGCTGCAGCTCGGCGTGGATGACCAGATCAGGGTGGAACGCAAGCTGCGCCGCCGGGGCACCGGCAAAGCCGTCATCGGCGGCACCCGCAGCATCGACATCGGCTACGAGATAACCGTGGAGAACCACCGCACCGCCACGACCACGGTCAGCGTGCACGACCGCATCCCGGTGTCCACCGACGGCGACATCAGGGTCCGGCTCAGGGAGACGAGCCCGGCCCCAGCCAAGCAGACCGACCTGGGCGAACTCACCTGGGAGCTCTCGCTCGACGGCGGCCAGGAGGCGACGGTCGGGTACCGGTTCACCGTCGAGCACCCGGCCCAGGTCACGGTGACCGGGATCTGACCCAGTGACCGTGACCGGGCCGGGGGTGTGGCGGCGTACCTGCCCGGCCGGGCAGGTGCTCGACCTGCTGCACGCCCGGGTGACTGAGTCCTACGCCCCGCATGTGCACGAGGAGTACGCGGTCGGCGCGTGCACCGCAGGCCGGGAGGTCATCCGCTACCGAGGGGCGCTGCACTACGCGGGGCCGGGCAGCGTGGTGGTCCTGGAGCCCGGCGAGGCGCACACCGGGGCCCCGGCCGATCCCCCTGACTTCACCTACCGGGTGATGTATCCGGCCGCGGACCTGCTGTCTGAGGGGATGCGGCGGCCACCGCGGTTTCGCGAGCCGGTCGTCGCCGATCCGGGGCTCGCGGCGGAGTTGCGCCGGCTGCACGCCGCGCTTGGTACGCGGGCTGACCCGCTTGAGGGCGAGGCGCGGCTGGTCTGGCTGCTGGGAGAGCTGGTGCGGCGGCACGCCTCGCCGTCCTGCGACCCCGAGGTACGCGGAGCGGGGCGGGTGACCCGGCTGGTGATGGCGCAGCTGGCCGACCGGCTGGTGAGCCCGCCCGCGCTAGCCGAGATCGCCGCCGGGACCGGCCTGTCCCGCTACCAGCTGGTCCGGTCCTTCCGCACCGAGGTGGGCATGCCCCCGTACGCCTGGCTGGCGCAGTACCGGGTGAGGAAAGCCCAGGCGCTGCTCGAGCGGGGCTACCGGCCCGCCGAGGCCGCGGCGCTGACCGGGTTCGCCGACCAGGCGCACTTGACCAGGTGGTTCCGGCGGGTGGTCGGAGTCACCCCCGGCGCGTACCGCAACAGCGTTCAAGACAGCGCCCCGCGGTACCGGTGATGCTGGCATTCACGGCCGCCTGCCGCTGGCGGCCGACGTCGGCGGAATGCGGGGTGCGGTGAGCCGGAAGGGCTGGGTCCTGTTCGCGATCATGTGCCTGGTATGGGGCATCCCCTACCTGTTCATCAAGGTCGCGGTGGAGGAGGTTTCCGTCCCCGTGGTGGTGTTCGCCCGGACGGCGATCGGCGCGATGCTCCTGGTCCCGCTGGTGCTTCGCTCTGCTCGTAAGGGCGGGGGGCAGCTCGGCACGCTGCGACGGCACTGGCGGCCGCTCGTGGCCTTCGCGACCCTGGAGATGATCGTGCCCTGGGGCCTGCTGTCCGCGGCCGAACGGAAGCTGCCGAGCTCGCTCGCTGGCCTGCTGATCGCGGCCGTGCCGATCATCAGCGTGGTGACCGCCCGGCTCACCGGCGGTACCGAGCGGCTCAGCCCCCGGCGCTGGGCGGGCCTGATCATCGGCCTGGCCGGCGTGGCGCTGCTAGCCGCTCCGGACCTGGGCGGTGGCACCGGCTTGGCGGTGACCGAGGTGCTGCTGGTCGCGGTGGGGTACGCGACCGCCCCGCTGATCGCGGCGCGGAAGCTGGCCGATGTCCCGGCCCTGCCCATGACCGCGGCCTGCCTCAGCCTGGGCGCGCTCGTCTGGCTGCCCGCGGCCATCGCGACCTGGCCGCAGCGGGTGCCGTCCGGCCGCGCCCTGGCCTCGCTGGCCGCGCTCGGCGTCATCTGCACGGCCTTCGCGTTCCTCGTCTTCCTCGCGCTCATCAGGGAGGCGGGCACGTCGCGGGCGATGGTCTTCACCTACGTGAACCCGGCGGTAGCGGTCGCGGCGGGCGTCGCCTTCCTGTCCGAGCCCTTGACGGTCACGATCGCCGTGTCGTTCGCGCTGATCCTGGCCGGCTCCCTGCTGGCTACCGGGGCGGCCCGCGGCTCCGGCGACCCGGCGGCGGACGAGGGCCTGGCCGAGCCGGCCCGGGTCAGTCGGCGCAGACCGCCCAGGCTTCGATCTCGATCATGAGATCCGGTATGGCCAGCGCGGAGACCTGCACCGCCGTGCTGGCCGGCGGGCGGGCCGTATCGACGTATTCGTCGCGGATCGCGCGCACGACCGGGAGCATCGCGATGTCGGTGAGGTAGTAGTTCAGCTTGATCACGTCGGTGAACGACGCGCCCGCCGCGGCCAGTGCCCGGTCCAGGTTGGCGAACACCTGCCGGGTCTGCGCCTCGGGATCGCCCGGCCCGATCAGCTTGCCCGCGCCGTCCAGGGCTACCTGGCCGGAGATGGCGACCCAGCGGCCGCGTCCGGTCACCGCGTGGCTGTAGCCCGGCCCGGGCGCCAGCCCGTCGGGAGCCCGGAAATGCTGAAGTGCCGACACGTCCTGATCCTCTCCGTTGTGCGTGGATGCTCCGTCCAAGGCTAGCTGGGCCTAGGCTTCTTGCTGTGGCTGCGATCGAGTTCGACGAGCGAGACCTTGGTGCCCGGGTGCCCGACCTGGCTGCGGGCGGGGCGTGGACCCAGGTGCGGCTGCGGTGGCGGCGAGACCCGCTGACCGGAGCCAGCGCCCGGATCCTGACCGGGGTCAAGCTCCAGCCGGAGACGCGGACGGACCTCACCGAACTGACCGCGAAGCCAGCCTTCTGCCCGTTCGACAGCGAGCACCTGGAGAAGGCTACGGTCCCGTTCCCCGCCGAGCTCACAACCGAGGGCCGTATCCGCGTCGGCCGGGCCGTCGTGGTGCCCAACATCATGGCCTACGCCACCCACAGCGCGGTCGGCATCTACGATCCCGGACAGCACTTCCTGGATCTGGACGAGCTGACCCCGTCTCTGATCGGGGATGCCCTGGCGGCCATGGTCCGGCACGCCCGCGCGGTGCGGCGGCTGGACCCGGCGGCGGCCTGGAGCTCCGTCAACGCCAACTACCTGCCGCCGTCGGGTTCCTCGCTGGTGCATCCCCACCTGCAGTCCGCGCACGACTCCTGCGGCCTGACCGGCCAGCGCTTGCTCGTGCAGCACGCGGGGGCCTGGCAGGACGGGCACGGGTCGTCGTACTGGACGGCCTTGCTCGAGGAGGAAGCCGACGGCCCCCGGTGGGTCGGCCGCACCGGACGGGTGGCCTGGCTGACCCCGTTCGCCCCGACCGGGTTTCACGAAGTCTGGGGGGTGGTGACCGGCGAGGCCGCCGACCTGGCCGAGCTGACCGAGCAGGATACAGCCGATCTCGGGCAGGGGCTGTCCCGGATCCTCGCCGCTTACCGGGCCTTGAACCTGGCCTCATTCAACTTCGCCCTGATCGGCGGCGGACCGCAGGCCCGCGAGCACGGGCACCAGGTACTGCTCAAGGTCGTCAGCCGGTCCAACCCGGACCCGGTGTACCGCAGCGACGTCACCTACTTCGAGCGCCTCTACACCGAGGCGCTGATCGACGTGAGCCCGGAGGAGGTGGCGAACGCCGTCCGGGCCAGATTCTGACCGAGCGCGCTAGCGGACAAGCTCGGCGAGCTTCTCCAGGTGACGCGGGTCGCAGTTGAGGGAGAACGTGGTGAGGACGGTCTCCTTCCAGCGCTGGATCTCGTCGGTGATCTTGGCCCAGGGGCCGACCAGGGCGACGTCCTCGACCAGCTTCGCGGGCACGGCCGCGATGGCGCTCTTCTTGTCCCCGGCCAGGTAGAAGTCCTGGATGGTGCGGGCTTCCGCCTCGTAGCCCATCCGGACGAATACCTCGTGGTGGTAGTTGACGCCCCGGGCGCCCATCCCGCCAATGTAGAGAGCCAGGGTCGGGCGGACGAGATCCGCCGCCCGTTCGGTGTCATCGCCGACGATGATGGCCAGCGGCCCGCCCACGACGTCGAAGGTTTCCGCGGTCTGCCGCGCGCCGGGGCGGGCGAAGCCCTCGGCCAGCGCGGCGGCGTAGAAGTCGTTCATCGCGGGCGAGAAGAAGATGACGTTCCAGCCGTCGGCGATCTCGGCGGCCAGGGCCACGTTCTTCGGGCCCTCCGCGCCGAGGTAGATCGGGATCTCGGTGCGGTACGGGTGCAGGATCGAGCGCAGCGGCTTGCCCAGGCCGGTGCCGCCACGGTCGGGCGACAGCGGGAGCTGGTAGTGCTTCCCGGCGTAGCTGACCGGCTCCTGGCGCGCGATGACCTGGCGGACGATGCCGACGTACTCCCGGGTGCGCTCCAGCGGCCGGGGATACGGCTCGCCGTACCAGCCCTCTACCACCTGGGGGTTGCTGGTGCCGATGCCGAGCAGCACCCGGCCCTGGGTGAGGTGGTCCATGGTCATCGCGGTCATGGCCAGGGTGACCGGCGGCCGGGCGGACAGCTGGGAGACGGCCGTGCCCAGCTTGATCCGCGAGGTGCGCGAGCCCCACCAGGCCAGCGGGGTCCAGGCGTCGCTGCCGTAGGCCTCCGCGGTCCAGATCTGGTCGATCCCGGCGCGTTCGGCCGCTTCGAACAGGTCCGCGGCGCCGGGCGGCGGGCCGGCTGACCAGTAGCCGGCCGAGACGCTGATCCTCATCGGGCCATCATCGCAGCCCGTGCAGCCGGTCGAGGACGTCGGCGGTCTGCTGGACGAGTTCGGCCATGACGTCGGCGACGGGCCGGATCTCGGTTATCGAGCCGACGATCTGCCCGGCCGGCATCGGCACCACGTCCGGCTGCCCGGACCGCATCAGCCGCTGGTGCGCCTCGCTGACCAGAAGGTTCTGCAGCGGCATGCGGAGCGGTTCCGGCGCGCCGGACTGTTCCCAGGCGTCGGTCCACTTGTTCTTGAGCAGCCGGGCGGGCTTGCCGCTGTAGATCCTCGACCGGACGGTGTCCGAGGAGGTGGCCGCGAGCAGGGCCTGCTGGACCGCGGGCGCCGTGGACAGCTGCTGGTACTCACGGGTGAGGAGCCAGGCCGAGCCCATCCAGGCCCCGACCGCGCCGAGGGCGAGCGCCGCCGCGACTTGGCGGCCGCTGCCGATCCCGCCCGCGGCGAGCACCGGGGTGCTGGCGCCCACGGCGTCGACGATCTCGGGGACCAGGACCATGGTGGCGATCTCGCCGGTATGCCCGCCCGCCTCGTAGCCCTGGGCGACCACGATGTCCACGCCGCTGGCGACCTGCCTGCGGGCGTGCTCCGCCTTTCCGGCCAGCGCCGCGACCAGCATGCCGCGCTCGTGCGCGCTGGCGATGACGTCGGGCGGAGGCGGGCCGAGCGCATTCGCGATCAGCCGCGCCGGATGGCCGAGCGCGACATCGACGTGCCTGCGCGCGATCGAATGCAGCCAGCCGAGCACGCCGTCGGCGGCCGGGACGCCGTCCGGCAGCGGCGGGACGCCGAGCCGGAGCAGCGTCTGCTCGACGAAGTCCTTGTGCTGCCGCGGGATCAGCTGATCGAGGTCTTGGTGTGCGCCCTCGGCGGGGACCCGGGCGGGCATGACCACGTTGATGCCGTACGGGCGGCCGCCGGTGTTCCGGTCCATCCAGTCCAGCACCGTGTCCAGCTCGGCCGGGTCGTTGAACCGGACGCAGCCGAGCACACCGAGGCCGCCGGCCCGGCTGACCGCGGCGGCGACGTGCTCGGACGGGGTGAAGCCGACAATGGGATGCTCGATGCCGAGCTGGTCGCAGAAGGGGGTGTGCACCGGACGGTTCATCGGCGCGTGTCCAGCGCCGGCTCATGGGTGGCGGCGTACTCGCGGGCCCAGGCGTAGTCGGCCTTGCCGGACACGGTGCGACTGATCGCTTCGGTGAGCCAGATGGTGCGTGGCGCCTTGTAGGCCGCGATGTGGCCGCGGACATGCTCCTGGAGCGAGGCCGGGTCGGGTTCCGGGCCCGGCCGGGGCTGCACCAGCGCCGCTACCCGCTGCCCGAGCAGGTCGTCGGGCAGGCCGATGACCAGCGCGTCGAACACGTCGGGGTGGGATTTCAGCGCGCCCTCCACCTCTTCGGGGAAGACCTTCTCGCCGCCGGAGTTCACGCAGGTGTTGCCGCGGCCGAGCAGCGTTAGGGTGCCGTCTTCCTCCACCCGCGCCATGTCGCCCGGGATCGCGTAGCGCTTCCCGTCCACCTCGGCGAACATCGCGCTGGTCTTCGCCGGGTCGTGGTAGTAGCCGAGCGGCACGTGCCTGCCCCGGGCCAGCCGGCCGACCTGGCCGGGACCGACCGGTTTGCTGTCGTCGCCCAGCACGATGACGTCCGGGCCGGCCGTGACCGTGGGACCGCCCCGGTGCTCGTCATCGGCGCTGACGAACGCGATGCCCGCGAAGCCGGTTTCGGTCGAGCCGATCGCCTCGCTGATGAACACGGTGGGCAGCGCCTTCACACACGCCTCTTTGACCGCGGGCGAGAACAGGGCGGCCGCGGAGTTGAGGGAGACCAGTGAGGACGTGTCGTAGGCTCCACTGGCCAGCGCCTCCATCAACGGCCTGGCCATCGCGTCGCCTATGACCGACAGCACGTTGACCCGATGCCGCTGCACAGCGGTCCAGATCGCGTCCGGATCGAACTTCGGCATGATCACGGCCGTGTCCCCGCCGAACAGGCAGGCCAGCGTGGCCACCATCGCGGCGCCGTGGATGAGCGGCGCGGGGGCCATGCGGACCAGGCCATTTCCCGCGGCGCCCTGGCGGGACTGCGCCCACTCGTCTTCCAGCGGCTGGCCGGTGATGAAGTCGATGCCGCCGCCGAGCGTGCGCCAGATGTCCTCGTGGCGCCACATAACGCCCTTCGGGTGTCCGGTGGTGCCCCCGGTGTAGATGATGAAGATGTCGTCAGGGCTGCGCGGAGGGAAGTCACGTACTCCTGATGCGGCTGACAGGGCCTCGCCGAAGTCCGCGCCTATCGCTACCCGGGGCAAACCTGCGGGCACGAACGGCGTCCACGACCGGAGCCAGGTCCTGGTCGTAGACGAGGGCGGACAGGTCGGCGTCCCGCAGGTGATACGCCAGTTCGTCGCGCAGGTACCGGTAGTTGATATTGATGGAAGCGGCCCGGAGCTTGATGGTGGCGAGCAGGGTGTCCACGGTCTCGACGGAGTTGCGGGCGTAGAGGCCGACATGGTCACCGCGACCGACCCCCCGGGCGGCCAGGTGGTGGGCCAGCCGGTTCGCCTCGTCGTCGAGCTCGGTGTACGTGACCTGGCGGTCGCCGCAGATCAGCGCGACCCGGTCCGCGAAGGTGTCGACGGCATGCTCGAACAGGTCGGCCATGTTCAGTGCCATGGCTAGAAACTAGAACGTGTTACTGTTCTGGGCAAGCCTTTAGGCGCGGCCTTTGACGTGAGGAGCGTTATGGAGGAGCCGCACGCGCTCATCGAGCGCCGGGGGCACGTGCTGATCGTCACGATGAACCGGCCGGCCGCGCGTAACGCGCTGAGCGCGCCGATGATGGAGCTGATGCGCCACGCCTGGGACACGGTCGACAGCGACCCGGGTATCCGGGTCTGCGTGCTGACCGGGGCGGGCGGCGCGTTCTGCGCCGGCGCCGACCTCAAGGCGATGACCCGGGATCATCCCGGGGCCCGGCTCGGCGAGCTGGACGTCTCGGTGATCGAGCCGCTGCTTAAGGGCCGTCGGCTGAGCAAACCGCTGATCGCCGCGGTGGAGGGCGCGGCGATCGCGGGCGGTACCGAGATCCTGCAGGCGTGTGACATCAGGGTGGCCGGGGCGAGCGCGCGGTTCGGCGTCTCGGAGGCCCGCTGGGGGCTGTTCCCGCTGGGTGGTTCGGCGGTTCGGCTGCCCCGGCAGGTCCCGTACACGGTGGCGGCCGAGTTGCTGCTCACCGGGCGGCACATCACCGCGGACGAGGCACTGTCCATCGGGCTCATCGGCCACGTCGTGCCGGACGGCCAGGCGCTGGAGGCGGCGCTGGAGATCGCGGCGGCGATCGCGGCCAACGGACCGGTCGCGGTGCGGGCGATCCTGCGGGTCATCCGGGAGACCGAGGGCATGCCGGAGAACGAGGCGTTCGCTCTCGAGGCCAAGGCGGGCATGGCCGTGTTCGCCAGCGAGGACGCGAAGGAAGGCCCGCGCGCGTTCGCGGAGAAGAGGCAGCCTGAGTTCAGGGGCAGGTGATACCAGGCCCGTTCGGCCCTATGTGTTTACGTGGTGCGCGCCACCACCACGCAGTAGTACGACTCGGCAGCGTTGATCAGCTCGCGCAGCGCGCAGTCGGCGAGGATGGTGTCCGGCTCGAGCATGTCCCGCC
This sequence comes from uncultured Actinomycetes bacterium, assembly GCA_963841585.1. Taxonomy (GTDB): domain Bacteria; phylum Actinomycetota; class Actinomycetes; order Streptosporangiales; family Streptosporangiaceae; genus Palsa-504. The sequence goes on along the minus strand of CAWJDK010000031.1, from coordinate 245,815 downwards.
CGATGACCGTGGTCCCCGGGACGCCGTGCAGCATGCTGCGGGCGTGCGCCAGCACCACCGGGTCGTGGTCGACGTAGACCACCCGGCCTGCGGGCAGGCTTTGAGGGCGACCTCGTGCGTGTTGCCGGCCGTGGGCAACCCGGCACCGACGTCGATGATCTGCCGGATGCCGGCCTCGCCGACCATTGCGATTCGCAGATCAAGGAACCGAAACGTCCGATGTTTGTTGTCGGGGGGTATGCCCCGGGTGGCCGGGTGGCGGCGCGGGTCTGGGCAGGGACGCGGCGGGTTCGGGGGGCGGCGGTCGCCGGGGCCGCGGGGCCGGTGGCGGCGGGTCCGGGTGGCGGTGGCCGCGGGTCCGGGTGGCGGTGGCGGCGGGTCCGGGTGGCGGTGGCGGCGCGGAGCCAGCGGCGTAGTGTGTGCGCGGTGCGGCTCGGTGAAATCGCGCGGTCCGGCTTCGTGAAATGCGGCGTGGATGCCGCGTTCGTGTCGCTCTAACCCACGCCTGCTTGGTTGTTCATGGCGGACGCCGCGTCCGAAGCCGCGGCCTCTGGTGCTGCTGCGTGTCCGAAGCGTTCTTGTGACTGGTGATCTCCGCTGCCCCGCCCGATCCGGCTCGCGGATACGGCAGGGAGGATGTGGATGGTGCTTGCGGCCCTGCTTCCGTGGTTTTGGGTGGGCGGGGGCGTAGGGTCGGCGCTGGGACCCGGTCCGACCTGCTTTCCGGCTTGACGCCGTGCGGGTTGTCCTGATACCGGCCCGTCGGCCGGGTCCCAGTCTTCGGCACCCACCGGCGCTGCCGGTCCGATCTGCCTGGCCTGGGCAAGAGGCCGGGGTTCACAGGTCGGCGGCCAGCGGGTGCGGTGCCATCCCTCAACCACAGGAAAGGGACGGCAATGACCATCGTAGAAGACGCACGTGTCATCACCGGCGGGGTGGACACCCACGCCGGCACCCATGTCGCGGCGGCGCTGGACTCTCTGGGCGGGCTGCTCGGGGTGCGGGAGTTCGCGGCCACGCCGGCCGGGTACGCCGGCCTGCTGGGCTGGCTGGCCGGGTTCGGGACGGTCGCCCTGGTCGGTGTCGAGGGGACCGGCAGCTACGGGGCGGGCCTGGCCCGGCATCTGGCTGCGGCCGGGGTCCGGGTGGTGGAGGTGGACCGGCCGGACCGGCAGGACCGCCGCCGCGGCGGCAAGTCCGACCCGCTGGACGCGGTCAGCGCGGCGCGGGCGGCCCTGTCCGGCCGGGCGGCCGGCGCCCCGAAGGGCCGGGACGGCGCGGTGGAGGCGATCCGGGCGCTGATCGTGATCCGGCGCAGCGCCCGCGCCGGGCGGACCCAGGCCATCAACCAGGCCCGGGCGCTGATCGTGACCGGCCCGGATGAGCTGCGGGCCCGGTTCGCAGCGCGCGCCGCCGCCGGGCTGGTGGCCGGGCTGGCGGCGCTGCGGCCGCGGCCCGGGGACGTGCCCGGGTATGCCACCCGCGTCGCGCTGGCCGAGCTGGGCCGCCGGGCCCGGTTCCTGCAGGCCCAGATCGCCCGCCTCGATGAGCTCATCGTCCCGCTGGTGACCGCCCGGGCGCCGGGCCTGCTGGGCCTGTACGGCGTCGGCCCGGACACCGCCGCGCTGCTGCTGATCGCGGCCGGGGACCACCCCGGGCGGCTGCGCTCGGAGGCGGCCTGGGCGCACCTGTGCGGCGCCGCGCCGATCCCGGCCTCGTCGGGGAAGATCACCCGGCACCGGCTCAACCCCGGCGGTGACCGGCAGGCCAACCACGCCCTGTGGCGGATCGTGATCACCCGGATGAGCTCCCACCCGGCCACCCGCGCCTACGTGGCCCGGCGCAGCGCCGAAGGCCTGACCAAGCCCGAGATCATCCGCTGCCTCAAGCGGTACGTCGCCCGCGAGGTCTACCCGCACCTGCGCGGCACCGGCTAACGCCACGCTTCCCGGGGGCGGCCTGGCCCGCGATACGGCTGCCGCACCCGCTGGCCTGCTCACGATCTGCCGGCCGCCCCCGGGGACCCGCCCCGCCCGCTGAAGCCGTGACCTGATAAGAGCCTGCCCTCCACCGCGAGCGGCCCTTCCCTGTCCTGTCCGGCCCTCAGCACCCCAGCCCCGCCCACCCGAAGACCACCTTGACAGCACAAAGAGCATCGTGAATGTCCCAGCCATGTAGTTCCAGCTGCATGAATGGGACATTCACATCGAATGATCTGTTACGGAAGGTGTCAGAGTGACGGAAGTTCGCGATCGCGCCCGCGCAGGCCACGTTGCGCGGCGAGAGCAGTACAGGGAGAGCAGTACGGGCCACGACAGCGTGGGGAGAGCGACGCGGCGAGAGCAGTGAAGGGAGAGCAGTACAGGCCACGACGGTGTGGGGAGAGCAGGTCGGGGCGAGCAGTGCGGGGAGAGCAGTGCGGGGAGAGCAGTGCGGGGAGAGCAGTGCGGGGAGAGCAGTGGGGGAAGAGCGGCGGCGGGGGAGAGGGGTGCGGGGAGAGAGAGCGGCGCGGGGGGTTAGATGGAGCGGTCGCGGCCGGCCCAGTAGGGGTCGCGGAGGCGGCGCTTGTAGAGCTTGCCGTTCGGGTCGCGTGGCAGCTCCGTCACGTAGTCGATGCTCCTGGGCAGCTTGAACCTGGCCAGCCGGCCGTCGAGGAAGGCCAGCAGGTCCGCGGTGAGCTCCGGGCCGGGTTCGGCACCGGGAGCGGGCTGGACCACGGCCTTGATCTCCTCCCCCCACTCATCGTGCGGGATCCCGAAGACGGCCACGTCATCGACCGCCGGGTGGCCGGAGAGCTCGGCCTCGATCTCGGCCGGGTAGATGTTAACCCCGCCCGAGATGATCATGTCGCTCTTGCGGTCGCACAGGTACAGGTAGCCGTCGGCGTCGAGGTAGCCGATGTCCCCCACGGTGAACATGCCGCGGGCGCGCGAGGCGCGCGTCTTTTCCGCGTCCTGGTGGTAGTCGAAGGTCGAGCTGCCCATGCGCATGTACACCAGCCCGGGCTCCCCGGCAGGCCGGTCGTTGCCCTCGGCGTCGAGCACGTGCACCTCGGAACCCGGCCAGGGCAGGCCGACCGAACCGGGCCGCGCCAGCCACTGCGGCCCGGTGATGTGAGTCCCGCCGCCCTCGCTGGCGGCGTAGTACTCGGTGATCACGGGGCCCCACCAGTCCAGCATCCGCCGCTTGACGTCGGGCGGGCAGGGCGCGGCGCTGTGGATGGCGGAGCGCATCGAGGACACGTTGTAGCGGTCGCGCGTGGCCTGGGGCAGTGCGAGCAGCCTGCGGAACTGCGTGGGCACCATGTGCGTGTGGGTCACCCGGTGCCGCTGCACCAGCGCGAGCAGGTCCTCGGCGTCGAACCGGTCCATCAGCACGACCGGGTGGCCGAGCTGGAGCGAGATCGTGGCGAAATTCAGCACCGCGGTGTGGTAGAGCGGCGAGCAGCACAGGTGCACGTTCCCGTCGTCGGGCGGCAGCGAGAATATGCCGAAGAACCAGGTCGCTGCCAGCGGCGGCTTGTCCGGGTCCTCGCCGGTGAGCGGGCGGCGCACGCCCTTGGGCCGGCCCGACGTGCCGGACGTGTAGACCATCGGGCCGCCCGCCGTGCGCGGGTCGGGTCGCCCCTCGCCGCCGGCGCCGAGCGCGAGGGCCGGTGTGAAGCCGGGTACCTCGCCCACGGCGAAGCAGGCTCCCGGGTCGACGCCCGCCCCGGCGGCCGCCTCCGCCGCGACCTCGCCGAACCTCTCGTGGGCCACGAACGCCTTAGCGCCGCTGTCGGCCAGGATGTAAGCCACCTCGGCGGCGGTCAGGTGCCAGTTCACCGGCACCACGTACAGCCCGGTCTGCACGGCCGCGAAGAAGAGGGCGAGCGCCTCGGTGCTGTTCGGCAGCATCCCGGCCACGGCGTCACCGGGATGCAGGCCGAGGGCTTGCAGGCCACGCCCGTAACGGTCAGCCCGGGCGGCCAGGTCCGCGTAGCTGATAGCCGCGCCGGACGGCTCGATCACCGCCGTCCGTCCGGGATCAGTGGCGGCGATAGTCCACAGGCCGATGTCGGTCACGGGCCTAATCTAGAACACGTTCTACTGCCGGGCAATGCGGCCGGCCCAGACCCGCCGGTCAACCGGGACCTGCCCGTCAACTAGAACACGTTCTATAATCGCCGGGTGAGCCATCCGGTTGCTGGATCCGCGCCGTTGCGGGCGCCGCTGGAGATCGAGTTCGACTACACGCGCTCGCTCGGGCCGGTGCTGAGCCGCTTCATGGCCGCCCTGGCGGAGCGGCGCATCCTCGGCACGCGCGGCGCGGACGGCCGAGTGTACGCCCCCCCGTTCGAGTACGACCCTAAGACAGCCGAACCGGCCCAGGAGCTGACTGACGTGGGCCCTGAGGGAACCGTGGTCAGCTGGTCGTGGATGCCGGAGCCGCTGGAGGGCCAGCCGCTGGCCGAGCCGTTCGCCTGGGCGCTGATCCGGCTGGACGGCGCGGACACGGCGATGCTGCACGCGGTGGACGCGGGTTCGGCCTCGGCCATGCGGACCGGGCTGCGGGTCCGGCCCCGGTGGGCCGAACGCCCGGCCAGCAGCATCAGGGATATCGTCTGCTTCGAGCCGTGCGGCGGACCCGCGGGCGTGGCGGCGGACGCAGGGTCGCCCGCGGAGGCGACGCCGGGCATGACGGTCACGCCGGTGCGGCTGCACTACGTGCACACCGCCTCCCCCGGCGAGACTGCCTACCTGCGCGGGCTGGCGGAAGGGCGGATACTCGGGCAGCGGTGCGGGGTGTGCGGGCAGGTATACGTTCCGCCGCGCGGAACGTGCCCGGCCGACGGCGTTCCCACCAGGGAGGAGATCGAGCTTCTCGAGAGCGGGACCGTGACCACATTCTGCATCGTGAACGTGGGGTATCCCGGGCAGAAGGCTCAGTTTCACTCCCCCGTACGTGGCCGCGGCCGTGCTGCTGGACGGGGCGGATATCGCGTTCCAGCACCTGGTGCTGGGGTGTGACCCCGCCGAGGTGCGGATGGGCATGCGGGTCATGGCCGTGTGGGGCGAATCGGGGAGCATCAGCCACTTCACGCCGACCGGGGAGCCGGACGCGGCCTACGAGAGCTACGCGAGGTGCTTGTGAGTTCGCAGGTCGCGGTGATCGGGTTCGCGCAGTCGCCGTGCCGGGTGCGCGAGGACGCCACCACCAGCGGGGTGGAGATGCTCGTGCCGATCTTCGCGGAGGTGTTCGGCGCCACCGGGCTGACCAGATCCGACATCGGGTTCTGGTGCTCGGGATCCTCTGACTACCTGGCCGGGCGGGCGTTCTCGTTCGTGTCGGCGGTGGACGCCATCGGCGCGGTGCCGCCGACGATGGAATCGCACGTGGAGATGGACGCCGCGTGGGCGCTGTACGAGGCGTGGGCGAAGATCCTGGTCGGCGACGCGGAGATTGCGCTGGCGTACGGCTTCGGCAAGTCCTCGGGCGCGGAGCTGCGCCGGGTGCTGGCGCTGCAGCTCGACCCGTACCTGCTCGCCCCGCTGTGGCCGGATTCGGTCTCGGTCGCGGCGCTGCAGGCGCGGCTGGGCCTGGAGGCCGGGCGGTGGACCGAGAAGGACATGGCGGAGGTGGCCGCGCGCAGCCGCACCGCGGCGGAGTCCAACCCGGACGCGCAGGTGTCGGGTTCGGTCACGGCCTCGGAGTTGCTGGCGCGGCCGTATGTGGCGGAGCCGCTGCGGGCGCACGACTGCGCCCCGGTCGGCGACGGGGCCGCGGTCGCGATCATCGCGTCCGCGGCGCGGGCGCGGGAGCTGTGCGAGCGGCCCGCCTGGATCAGCGGGTTCGCGCATCAGGCGGATTCGGGCTCGCTGGGCGCGCGGGACCTGCTTTCCGTGCCGTCGGCGGCGGGCGCGGCCCGCGCGGCCGGGGCTGCCGGCGCTCCGGTCGAGGTCGCCGAGTTGCACGCACCGTTCTCTCACCAGGAGCTCCTGCTGCGGGAGGCACTCGGGCTCGGCAAGAGCGTCGCGGTCAACCCGTCGGGCGGCGCGCTGTGCGGCAACCCGATGTTCGCCGCCGGGCTGGCCCGGATCGGGCTGGCGGCGCAGGCGGTCATGTCCGGCCGGGCCGGACGCGCGCTCGGGCACGCGACTAGCGGCCCGGCGCTGCAGCAGAACCTGGTGTGCGTCCTGTCCGGGGAGACATCATGAAGCAGCCCGCGGCGGTCCTGGGCGTCGGACAGACCCGGCACCGGTCCAAGCGCACCGACGTGTCGATCGCGGGGCTGTGCCGGGAGGCGGCCGATCGCGCGGTCGCGGCCGCCGGCCTGGGACTGGCCGGCATCGACGCGGTCGTGGTCGGGAAGGCGCCCGACCTGTTCGAGGGCGTGATGATGCCCGAGCTGTACCTGGCCGACGCGCTCGGCGCGGTAGGCAAGCCGCTGCTGCGGGTGCACACGGCGGGTTCGGTGGGCGGCGCGACCGGCCTCGTCGCGACCAGCCTGGTGCAGGCGGGGCTGCACAGCCGGGTCATGGCGGTAGCGTTCGAGAAGCAGTCGGAGTCCAACGCGATGTGGGCGCTGTCGATCGCGCCGCCGTTCAGCATCCCGGTGGTGGCGGGCGCGGGCGGGTACTTCGCGCCGCACATCCGCGCCTACATCAGGCGCAGCGGCGCGCCGCCGCACATCGGCGCGCTGGTCGCGGTCAAGGACCGGCGCAACGGCGCCCTCAACCCGTACGCCCACCTGCAGCAGGGTGACATCACGCTGGAAAAGGTGCAGGCTTCCCCGATGCTGTGGGACCCGGTGCGGTACGACGAGACCTGCCCGTCCTCGGACGGCGCGTGCGCGGTGGTCATCGGGGATTCGGATGCCGCGGCGGCCGCGCCCGGGCCGGTGGCCTGGATCCGGGCTACCGCGATGCGCAGCGAGCCGACCATGTTCGCGGGCAAGGACCACGTCAACCCGGCCGCGGGCCGGGAGTGCGCGGTGGCGCTGTGGCGGCAGGCCGGCATCACCGACCCGCTGAACGAGATCGACGTGGCCGAGATCTACGTGCCGTTCTCCTGGTACGAGCCGATGTGGCTGGAGAACCTCGGCTTCACCGCAGCCGGAGAAGGCTGGAGGCTGACCGAGGCGGGCGAGACCGCCATCGGGGGCAGGCTACCGGTCAACCCGTCCGGCGGTGTGCTCAGCTCCAACCCGATCGGGGCGTCCGGCCTGCTCCGCTTCGCGGAGTCGGCGCTGCAGGTCATGGGCAAGGCCGGGGCACACCAGGTGGACGGGGCGCGCGTCGCCCTAGGCCACGCCTACGGCGGCGGCTCCCAGTTCTTCTCCATGTGGGTGGTCGCCAGCACGCCAGGCTGAAGGCTTGTCTCAGGGGCGGTAGGTGACGGGGAGGGACTTGATGCCGTTGATCCAGCCGGAGCGGAGGCGGACGGGGACGCCGCCCTTGGCGATATCCGGCATGGCGTCGGCGATGGCGGTGAAGATGAGCTCGATCTCCAGCTTGGCCAGGCTGGCGCCCAGGCAGTAGTGGGTGCCGAGGCCGCCGTAGCCCAGGTGGGGGTTCGGGTTGCGCAGGATGTCGAACCGGCCGGGCTCGTCGAAGACCTCCTCCTCGAAGTTTGCCGACCGGTAGAACAGGCCCAGCCGGTCGCCCGCTTTGACCTGCTGGCCGCCGAGTTCGACGTCGCGGGTCGCGGTGCGCTGGAACACGGTGATCGGGGTGGCCCAGCGGACGATCTCGTCCGCGGCGGTCTCCGGACGGGACTCCTTGAACAGCTCCCACTGCTCCGGGTGGTCCAGGAAGGCGAGCATCCCGTGCGTGATCGCGTTGCGGGTGGTCTCGTTGCCCGCCACCGCCAGCATCAGCACGAAGTAGCCGAACTCATCGTCGGACAGCGCGTGGCCGTCGATCTCGGCGCTGATCAGCTTGGTGACGATGTCGTCCCGGGGGCAGCCACGCCGCTCCTCGGCCATGGTCATGCTGTAGCCGAGGATCTCGATGGCGGCCATCTCGCCGGCGTTCTCCTGGCCTGGCGTTTGGTCGTCGTAGCCGATCATCCGGTTGGACCAGGCGAAGATCTTGCCCCGGTCTTCCTGCGGGACGCCGATCAGGTCGCTGATGGCCTGCAGCGGCAGCTCGCACGCGACGTCGGCGACGAAGTCCCCGGTGCCTGACTCCAGCGCGGTGGCCACGATGCGCCGGGCGCGTTCGGTCAGGACCTGGCGCAGGTTGCCGATGGCCCGCGGGGTGAAGCCGCGGGAGACGATGCCGCGCATCCTGGTGTGCTGGGGCGGGTCCATGTTGAGCAGGATGATCCGCTGCATGTCGATGGACTCGCGGGGAATGCCTTCCTTGAACCGGATCAGCGCGGTGTTCTCCGCCGAGGAGTACACGTCGGGCGTCTTGGACACGGCGAGGATGTCGGCGTGCCTGGTGACCGCCCAGTACCCTTCGTCGTCGAAGCCGGCCGAGCCGCGGCGCTGCGGCACCCACCAGACCGGGGCCGCGCGGCGCAGCTCGGCCAGCTCCTCGGCGGGCACCCCGCTGGCGTAGATCTCCGGATCGGTGAAGTCAAAGCCAGGCGGGATGTCCGGAACGCTCACGGCAGCCTCCTTGGCGGATAATGAAACGTGTTCTAGTTTTGATTAGACCACGGATGGCGGAGGTGGACCATGGGCACGGCGGTGATCGTCGAGGCGGCGCGGACCCCGGTCGGCAAGCGCGGCGGCGCGCTGGCGGGCCTGCACCCCGCCGAGCTCCTGGGCGGCATCCAGGCGGCCGTGCTCGACCGCGCGGGGGTCGACCCGTCCGCGGTGGAACAGGTGGCCGGCGGCTGCGTGACCCAGGCCGGCGAGCAGTCGAACAACGTGACCAGGACGGCCTGGCTGCACGCCGGGCTGCCGTATACGGCCGGCTGCCAGACGCTGGACGCCCAGTGCGGTTCGGCCCAGCAGGCGGCGCACCTGGTGGCCGGGCTCATCGCGGCCGACGCGATCGGCCTCGGGATCGCGTGCGGGGTGGAGGCGATGAGCCGGGTGCCGCTGGGCACCGCGGCCCGCGCTGACGCGGGCACGCCCCGGCCTACGTCCTGGGACATCGACATGCCGAACCAGTACGTCGCGGCCGAGCGCATCGCGCGGCGCCGCGGGCTCTCCCGCGCGGACACCGACGCCTTCGGCCTGCGCTCCCAGACCCTGGCCCGGGCGGCCTGGGCGGAGGGCCGGTTCGACCGCGAGGTCGTGCCGGTCAAGGCCGGGACCGGGCTGGTGGACCGGGATGAAGGGCTGCGCGAGACCAGCCTGGAGGCGCTGGCCCGGCTCAAGCCGGTGGTGGAGGGCGGGCTGCACACGGCGGGCACCTCGTCGCAGATCTCCGACGGCGCGGCCGCGGTGCTGCTGGCCGACGCGGACCGGGCCCGGCAGCTCGGCCTGCGTCCCCGGGCCCGGATCCTGGCCCAGTGCCTGATCGGCGCCGAGCCGTACTACCACCTGGACGGCCCGGTCCCGGCGACCGAGCGGGTACTGGAGCGCAGCGGGATGGCCATCGGCGACATCGACCTGTTCGAGGTCAACGAGGCGTTCGCGTCGATCGTGCTGTCCTGGCTGGCGGCAGGTGGGGCCGACCCGGACCGGGTGAACGTCAACGGCGGCGCGATCGCCCTCGGCCACCCGGTCGGCAGCACCGGGGCCCGGCTGCTCACCACCGCGCTGCACGAGCTCGAACGGCGCGGCGCCGGCACGGCGCTCATCACCATGTGCGCTGGCGGCGCGATGGCCACCGCCACGATCATCGAGCGCCTGTAAGGGATGCTGGGCGCTGACCGAGACGACCTCGCCGGTCATGTAGCTGGCGTAGTCGCTGGCCAGGAAGACCATCACGTTGGCTACCTCCCAGGGCTCCGCGGCCCGGCCGAACGGCTCCCGGGCAGCCAGCTCGGCCAGGAGCTCCTCGCTGGTCACCTTGGCCAGGAACGGGTGGATGGCCAGGCTGGGCGCGACCGCGTTGACCCTGATGCCGTGGGCGGCGACGTCCAGCGCGGCGCACCGGGTGAGGGCCATCACGCCGGCCTTGGCCGCCGCGTAGTGCGCCTGGCCGGGCTGGGCGCGCCAGCCCAGCACCGAGGCGTTGTTGACGACCGCTCCGCCGTGCCCCTGGGCGACCAGCTGGCGCAGCGCCGCCCGGGTGCAGCGGAACGTCCCGTTCAGCGTGACGTCGAGCACCCTCGACCACTGCTCGTCGGTCATGTCGAGCACCGAGGCGGTGCCGCCAAGGCCGGCGTTGTTGATCATCACGTCGATCCGGCCGAAATGCCCGGCCGCGCCCTCGATCAGCGCGGTCACCTGCACCTCGTCGGTGACGTCGCAGGGCTGGGACCAGAACCCGGTCACCGTGCGCCCGGGCCAGGTCGTCGCGGGCCGCGGCCAGCCGCTGGTGGTGCTGGTCGCTGATCACCACCCGGGCGCCTTCTTCCAGGCAGCGCCGCGCGGCGGCGCCGCCGATGCCGGTGCCGGCGGCGGCGGTGATCACCACCACCTTGCCGTCCAGCAGGCCGTGCCCGTTCATCAGCGGGGCAGGCCGAGCGCGCGGGTGGCGATGATGTCGTGCTGGATCTCGTCCGATCCGCCGTAGATCACCGGGTCGCGGGCGGCCCCGGTGTGCCGGGCTTCGGCGGCCAGGTCCTCGACCTCGCGACGGAACCCGACCTGCTGGCCGAGCATCACGCTCCGGTCGGAGCCGGCTCCAGGTTCGGAGTAGCCCTGGCACCACAGCTCGCGGACGGCCCGGATCGGCGGCAGGAAGCGCTCGTGCTGCTCTGGCGTGCCGAACGCGATCAGGGTCGGGCCGAGCAGTTCCTCGCCTACGATCGAGACCCGGGCGGGCGCGCCGGCCCGGGCGTACTCCTCGTAGAAGATGACCTGCTGGATCAGGCTCGCGCCGCGGCCGCCGTGTTCGGCGGGCCAGCCGAGGCAGGTCCAGCCCGCGGTGGCCAGGTGCTGGTTCCAGGCGAGCCGCTCGTCGTGCCGCTCATGCTCGCAGCCCGGGCCGCCCGCGCCGCGCATGTTCGCGAACTCGCCGGTCAGGTTGGCTTCCAGCCATTCGCGCACGTCGGAACGGAACTGCTCGTCCTGCGGCGTGAACCGCACCTGGGCCTCCTCGGGGTGGTGCGTAGGCTAAACCTACCAAGCACTTGCTTGCTGGGAAGGGGCGGGCGGTGGAGGCTAGGGAGGGGCGGTTGGGAGGCGCGGTGGAGCTGACGGTACCGGCCGCTCTGGCCCGGGCGGCGAGGGATTTCGGCGACGCGGAGGCGGTGGCGGAACCGGGCGGGCGCAGGCTCACGTACCGCGAGCTGGACGAGCGGGTGACCGCGGTCAGCGGCGTGCTGATCGAGGCCGGCGTCGGTCCCGGGGACCGGGTGGCGGTGTGGGCGCCGAACGGGTCCGAGTGGCTGCTCATCGCCCTGGGCACGCTCGGTGCGGGCGCGGCGCTGGTCCCGGTCAGCACGCGGTTCACCGGGCCCGAAGCACTCGACGTGATCGGCCGCAGCGGCGCGCGGGCCCTGTTCGTGGCCGGCGACTTCCTCGGCGTGGACCGGCTGGGCGACCTGCTGAGGGCGGCCGGGCCCGACAACCTGGAACGGCTCGGGCTGGTCGTCCGGCTGCCGGAAGAGCTGGATGTGTTTCTTCAGGCCGGGTCGCTGGCAAAGGCCCGGCGCCGGGCGGGGGCGGTGCGGCCGGGGGACGTCAGCGACATCATGTTCACCTCGGGCACCACAGGGCGGAGCAAGGGCGCGATGACCTCGCACGAGCGGTCCCTCGGGGTGGCCCGGGCCTGGGCGGACTGCGCGCGGCTGGGCCCGGGCGATCGGTACCTGGTGGTCAACCCGTTCTTCCACACGTTCGGCTACAAGGCGGGCATTCTCGCCTGCCTGGTCAGCGGCGCGGCGCTGGTGCCGCAGGCGGTCTTCGACGCGGGCGAGGCGATGCGGCTGGTGGAGGCCGAGCGGATCACCGTGCTGCCCGGGGCGCCGACGATCTACCAGATGATCCTGGATCACCCGGAGCGGGCCGCCCGCGACCTGTCCAGCCTGCGGCTCGCCGTCACCGGCGCGGCGGACGTGCCGGTCGCGCTGGTCGAGCGGATGCGGCGCGAACTGAGCTTCGAGACCGTGCTGACCGGCTACGGGCTGACCGAGGCGGTGGTGGCGACGATGTGCCGCCCGGGCGATCCTGCCGAGCTGGTTTCCACCACGTCGGGGCGGGCTGCCGCCGGGTTCGAGGTGAAAATCGGCCGTTCGGATGAAATCTTGCTGCGCGGGCCGAACATGATGCTCGGCTACCTCGACGACCCGGACGCCACCAAGGCCGCCATCGACGGCCACGGCTGGCTGCACACCGGCGACGCCGGCCGCCTGGACGCGGACGGGTACCTGACCATCACCGGCCGGCTCACAGACATGTACATCTGCGGCGGCTTCAATGTGTACCCGGCCGAGGTGGAGCAGGTGCTGGCCCGGCTGGACGGGGTGGTAGAGGCGGCCGTGATCGGCGTGCCCGACCCGCGGCTCGGCGAGGTGGGCAAGGCTTACGTGGTGCCGCGGCCCGGGCACGCGCTGGCCGAGGCGGACGTGCTGGCCTTCTGCGGGGAGCGGCTGGCCGGCTATAAGGTGCCCCGGCGGGTGGAGTTCCGCGGCACGCTGCCGCGGAACCCGTCGGGGAAGGTGCTCAAACGGCTCCTTACCCCCGGGGGGACGACCCCCCCAGACCCCCCCGCTCCTGGGGGGACCCATCCCCCCAGACCCCCCTTGGAGGAAGCCTGATGGCGGACGAGGTCCTGTACGAGCGGCGCGGCCGGGTCGCGCTGATCACCTTGAACCGATCCCGGGCGTGGAGTACTTCGCGCACCCGTGGGTGCTCGGGCCGCGGTTCGCCCGCGAGGTCCTTTTCACCCCTGCCCCGAGGCGAGCCGCCAGGGGCGCGGGGATTGTCATGAATATGGCGCTGTGCACATTCTCTTGTGCAGAGCGCCACATTCATACCTCGCCACTTGGGGTGTGAGGGACGAAGAGTACGGGTGTCGCGCCCGTTGCGCCGAGCCGCGAGCCCAGCGGCGCCGGGCTGATGTGGGGAGCAGGCTGCGCGGGGACCGGCCGGGTAGCGGGTGAAGCGTAGGGTGGGGTTGGGCGGACACAACTGATGCGTGGTTCTTACCAGAAGTGTCCTGTCGGCCACTAGACGCCCATACACATGTGTCCTACGGTGCTGTCATGACAGCTCGCGGAGAGCGTGTCACACGGACGGATCGCAACCGGTGAACGGGTCTGAGGCCCGCCGCCTGTTCGAACTGCGCAGCGGGCCCACGGAGGACCTGGCCGGCCAGGCGGACGCCGTCGCGGCAGCCTGCCACGCCATGGCGGTGCGCTTCCACCGGGGCGGCCAGCTCGTGGTGTTCGGCGTCGGCGCGGCCAGCACCGACGCGCAGCACGTGGCGGTCGAGTTCGTCCACCCGGTCATCGTGGGCAAGCGCGCGCTGCCGGCCATCTCGCTCACCACCGACGTGGCCACCGTCAGCGGGATCGCCGAACGCGATGGCGTGGCCGCGATCTTCGCCCACCAGATCGGCTACCTGGCCGATCCCGCCGACATCGCGCTGGGCCTGTCCGCCGACGGCAACAGCCCCAGCGTGCTGGCCGGGCTGGAGGCGGCCCGGGAGCGCGGCCTGCTGACGATCGCCCTGGCCGGCGGGGACGGCGGCCAGATCGCGGCGGCCAAGGCGGCCGATCACCTGCTGCTCATCCCGTCGGACGACCCCAGGGTGGTCAAGGAGCTGCAGGTGACCGCGTACCACGTGCTGTGGGAGCTGGTGCATGTGTTCTTCGAGCAGCCGGGCGTGCTCGGCCCGGGAGTGGTGACATGAACCAGGAGCCAGACGGCGTCGGCGGGCGGCCTGCCTGCATCGGTGACCTGTGCATCACCTGCTCGGACACGGCTGTCGAGGTCCGGGTGGTGCGGCTGCTGGATGACGCCATGGCCGTGGTCAACACCGGCGCGGGCGAGGAGACGGTCAGCGTGGCCCTGGTGAGCGCCGGCGTGGGCGACACGATCCTGGTGCACGCCCGGGAGGCCATCGCGCGTGGTAGGGGGCGGCGGGCCATGAGCGACGCGATGGAATCCCTGTATCCCTTCCTGTACTCCGACACCACCGACCTATCCGCCGTGCTCGACCAGGTGCGCGCCTCGACCGTGGCCAAGGCGGCCGAGATCGGCGAGCTGCGTCGCGCCGTCGGCGCGCGGGACGGGGCGCGGATCGCCGAGTGCGCGGCGCAGGCCGCGGCCAGGTTCGGCGCGGGCGGGCGGCTGTTCGCCTTCGGAAACGGCGGCAGCGCCACCGACGCCGCCCAGCTCGCCACCCTGTTCCTCAATCCCGGTGGGGACGCTCCCCCGCTGCCCGCGTTCGGGCTGGCCAACGACACCTCGGTGGTCACCGCGCTGTGCAACGACGTCGGCGTGGAGGTGGTGTTCGCCCGGCAGCTGGCTGCGTTCGGCGGCCGGAACGACATCGCGGTCGGGCTGTCCACCAGCGGCAACTCGGCCAACCTGCTGCGCGCCTTCGACGAGGCGAGCCGGCGCGGCATGCTCACCATCGGGCTGGCCGGCTACGACGGCGGAAAGATGGCCGAGCTGGACAGCATCGACTACCTCTTCGTGGTGCCGTCGTCCTCGGTGCACCGGGTCCAGGAAGCGCAGACCACGATCTATCAAGTGTTCTGGGAGCTGACCGTGAAGGAGGTCTCACATGTGCCTCGGCATACCCGGTGAGGTCATCGAGCTTCACCCGGAACAACCGGACCTGGCCAAGGTGGACGTGAGCGGGGTCCGGCGGATGATCAACATCGGCCTGCTCTGCGACGATCCGCCGGTGCCGGGCGAATGGGTGCTGATCCACGTCGGCTTCGCGCTGTCGAAGATCGACGAGCAGGAGGCGACCGCGGCCATGCAGTTCCTCGAGGGCATCGGCCAGGCCTACGAGGACGAGATCGCGGCGCTGAAGGCGTCCCTGATCGAGTAGAGGAGCGTGGGCACGATGCGGTTTGTCGACGAATTCCGTGATGCCGACAAGGCCCACGCGCTGGCCGCGAAGATCGCGGCGCTGTGCGAGCCGGGCCGCCAGTACAAGTTGATGGAGGTGTGCGGCGGCCACACCCACACGATCTACAAGCATGGCCTCGAGGACTACCTGCCCGAGTCGATCACCCTGGTACACGGCCCGGGCTGCCCGGTCTGCGTGATCCCGATGGGGCGGGTGGACGACGCGATCCACCTGGCCTCGCAGCCGGACGTGATCATGACCTCGTTCGGCGACATGATGCGGGTGCCGGGCAGCGGCGGCTCGTTCTTCGACGCCAACGCCGAGGGCACCAGTATCCGGATGGTGTACTCGCCGCTGGATTCGCTCAAGATCGCCCGGCAGAACCCGGACAAGCAGGTCGTGTTCATGGCGATCGGGTTCGAGACCACCGCGCCGTCCACCGCGATGACCATGATCCGGGCCGCGGCGGAGGGGCTGAAGAACTTCTCGGTGTTCTGCAACCACGTCACGATCGTCCCGGCCATCAAGGCCATCCTCGACTCGCCGGACCTGCGGCTCGACGGCTTCATCGGCCCGGGGCACGTGTCCACGGTGATCGGCTGCCGGCCGTACGAGTTCATCGCCAAGCAGTACGGCAAGCCGGTCGTGGTGGCCGGCTTCGAGCCGCTGGACATCCTGCAGTCCATCTACATGCTCATGCAGCAGCTGGCGCAGGGCCGGTCCGAGGTGGAGAACCAGTACTCCCGCGTGGTGCCGTGGGACGGCAACCTGGTGGCGCTGAAGGCCATCGGCGAGACGATGGAGCTGCGGCCTTACTTCGAGTGGCGCGGCCTCGGCTTCATCTCGCACTCGGCGCTGAAGGTACACGAGAAGTACGCGGCGATGGACGCCGAGCTGCTGTTCCAGGTGCCCGGGGTGCGGGTGGCCGACCCGAAGGCCTGCCAGTGCGGCGAGGTGCTCAAGGGCGTGCTCAAGCCGTGGGAGTGCAAGGTGTTCGGCACCGCGTGCACGCCGGAGACCCCGATCGGGACCTGCATGGTATCCCCCGAAGGGGCCTGCGCGGCCTACTACAACTTCGGCCGGATGAACCGGAACCGGGTCGCCGAGGCTTCCGGGGCGAGCCGGGCATGAGCAAGAGCTGGATCGACGAGGCCCTGGCCCGATCCGAGCTAGGGCCGGAGGGCCTCGCTGCCGAGGGACGGCGCCAGCTGCCGCTGGCGGAGCGGGAACAGCAGGTGCTGGACCGCATCGACCGCGCGCGGCGGCGCCGCCCCAAGGTCAGGGAAGAGCGCATCACGATGTCGCACGGGTCCGGCGGCAAGGCCACGCAGACCCTGATCGAGGCGGTGTTCCTCGACGCGTTCCGCAACCCGCTGCTCGAGCCGCTCGAGGACGCGGCCCAGCTGGCCGTGGGCGGCGCCAGGATCGCGCTCACCACCGACTCCTACGTGGTATCCCCGCTGTTCTTCCCCGGGGGCGACATCGGCGACCTGGCCGTCAACGGCACCGTCAACGACCTGTCGGTGGCCGGGGCCACGCCGCTGTACCTGTCGGCCGGGTTCATCCTGGAGGAGGGCTTCGGCGTCGCCGACCTGCAGCGGGTGACCGAGTTGATGCGGGCGGCGGCCGAACGGGCCGGGGTGCACGTCGTCACCGGCGACACCAAGGTGGTGCAGAAGGGCAAGGCCGACGGGTGCTACATCAACACCGCCGGGGTCGGCGTCATCGAGCGGGACGTGAACCTGGGCGTGGCCCAGGCGCAGCCGGGTGACGCCATCATCGTCTCCGGGCCGGTCGGAGACCACGGCATCACGATCATGCTGGCCCGCGGCGAGCTGGACATCGAGGCGGACATCTGCTCCGACACGGCCCCGCTGAACAGCCTGGTGGCGGCCCTGCTGGACGCGGTGCCGGGGGTGCGGGCCATGCGCGACGCGACCCGCGGCGGGGTGGCCACGATCCTCAACGAGATCGCCAGGGCGGCCGACGTGGGCGTGCTGGCCGTCGAGGACGCGATCCCGGTCCGGGCCGAGGTGCGCGGCGCCTCCGAACTGCTCGGCATCGACCCGATGTACGTGGCGTGCGAGGGCCGGCTGGTGGCGGTGGTGCCGGGCGAGGACGCGGACCGGGCGGTGGCCGCGCTGCGCGCGCACCCGCTCGGCGAGCAGGCCGCGGTCATCGGCCAGGTCCGGGCCGAGCAGCCGGGGATCGTGCAGCTGAAGACGGCGTTCGGCGGGACCAGGATCGTGGACCTGCTGGTGGGTGACCCCCTGCCTAGGATCTGCTAGCGGCCACTCGGTTAGCCGCGACCAGGGCCTGGCCGAGGCTGATGCCGCCGTCGTTGCACGGGACGCGGGCGTGCAGCAGGACGCGGAAGCCGCGGGCCTCCAGCCTGGCCACCGTGGCGCGCAGCAGGAGCAGGTTCTGGAACACGCCGCCGGACAGCGCGACCGTGTCCAGGCCGTAACGCTCGCGCATGAGCAGGCAGCCCGCCTCGATCAGCGCGGCCACGCCATGGTGGAAGCGGGCCGCGATGACCGGGGCGGGAACGCCGTCCGTTCGGTCCTCGATGACGGCGTGCAGGAGGTCGGACCCGCGGATCCGGAACGGGACCCCGGCCTGGATGCCCCCCTCGACCCGGGCCGGGTACGCGCCGGTTTCGCCCGGATCGGCGAGCTGCTCGAGCTCGATCGCGGCCTGGCCCTCGTAGTTGATCGCGTCCCGGACGCCGAGCAGGGCCGCGGCGGCGTCGAACAGACGGCCCGCGCTGGAGGTGAGCGGGGAGTTGATGCCCTTGGCGGCCATCGCGAGCACGGCGGACCACTGGTCCGGGTGACGGCGGGCGACCTCGGGGTCGCCGGTATAGGCCGCCGCCATCCGCCACGGCTGCCGGATGGCGGCCGCGCCGCCCGGCATGGGCACCGGCTCGAGGTGGCCACCGCGCTCGAAGGCGGCCAGGCTGGCGGCCAGGAACTCGCCGCCCCAGATCGTTCCGTCGGTGCCGTAGCCGGTCCCGTCGAAGGCCACCCCGATGACCGGACCGTCCTCCCCGTTGTCGGCCAGGCAGGAGGCGATGTGGGCGTGGTGGTGCTGGACGCCTTCCAGCGGCCGGTCCAGCTCCATCGCGTACTTGGTGGACAGGTACTCCGGGTGCAGGTCGTGCGCCACGACCTGCGGGTCGGTGTCGAACAGCCGGCGGAAGTGCTCGATGCCCTCGGTGAACGAGCGCAGGGTCTCGGCGTTCTCCAGGTCCCCGATGTGGTGCGAGACGAAGGCGTGGCGCCCCCGGGCCAGGCAGAACGTGTTCTTCAGCTCGGCGCCGCAGGCCAGCACCGGGCGCGGGAAGCTGGTCCCGGTCGTAATCGGCTCGGGAACGTAGCCGCGGGAGCGGCGGACGAGCATCGGGCGGCCGCGGAACGTCCTGGCCACCGAGTCGTCGGTCCTGACGTGGATGGCCCGGTCGTGGGTCAGGAACGCGTCCGCGATGTCCTTCAGCGTCTCCCGGGCTTCGTCGTCCCGGTAGACGATCGGCTCGTCGGAGACGTTCCCGCTAGTCAAGACGATCGGACGGGCTACGGCGGCGAGCAGCAGGTGGTGCAGCGGAGTGTACGGCAGCATGACGCCGAGGTGGCGGTTGGCCGGGGCCGTGGCGGTGGCGACGGCGGCATCGGGGCGTCGCGGGAGCAGCACGATCGGGCGGGCCGGGCTGGTCAGCAGGGCGGCGGCCGCGGCGTCGACCTCGGCCAGTTCCGCGGCCGCGGCCAGGTCCGCGGCCATGACCGCGAACGGCTTGTCCTCGCGGTGCTTGCGCGCGCGCAGCGCGGCCACGGCCTGCTCGCAGCCGGCGTCGGCGGCCAGGTGGTAGCCGCCCAGCCCCTTGACGGCGAGGACGCGGCCGCGGCGGAGCAGTCCGGCGGCCGCCTGGAGCGGGTCCGTGCTGTCGTCGTCGCCAGAATTGAGCAGGGCGAGCCGGGGGCCGCAGGCCGGGCAGCAGGTGGGCTGGGCGTGGAAGCGGCGGTCGGCGGGGTCGTGGTACTCGGCCGCGCACCGCTCGCACATGGCGAACGGCGCCATCGTGGTCAGCGGCCGGTCGTAGGGCACGTCGCGGACGATGGTGAACCGGGGCCCGCAGTTGGTGCAGTTGATGAACGGGTATTCGTGGCGGCGGTCCGCCGGGTCGGACAGCTCGCGCAGGCAGTCCGCGCAGGTCGCGGTGTCCGCCGACACCAGGGTGCGGCGCAGCCCGGAGCCCGCGGCGCTGGCGGCGATGACGAATTCCGCCGAGCGTTGCGGCGTGACGGCCATCGCGGTGACGCGCTCGATCCTGGCCAGCGGGGGCGCGTCCCGCTCCAGCCGGCGCAAGAACTCGCTGACCGCGGCGGCTGGCCCTTCGACCTCGGCGAACACCCCGTCGAGGTCGTTGCCGACCAGCCCGGTCAGGCCCAGGCCGGTAGCCAGCGCGTGCACGAACGGGCGGAAGCCGACACCCTGCACGACCCCCTCCACCCGGACCGCCGTCCTCACCGTTGTCACAGGACGAGCTTAGGACCGGACTACTCGCCGGCTATCTAGCGGAAACGTATGAAACAAATTATTGATCTGTTACCTGTTGGGGGGTTACCGTCGAGTCACCATCAGCCTGGCCTAAACCGCTCGACGGCAAGGGGTGACCGCATGTCAGGGACCGCCGCGCAGCCAGTCTCCACTCGGCCCGGGTGGGTTGACTGGCTCCTTAAACGGCAGCTCGATTCCTATCCGGAAACCAGGCCCAGGGTGACGTACCTGGCCATCACGGTGCTGGCCACGATCACGCTGTACTACGAGCTCTATGTCGGCGGCTCGGTGTCCACGCTGCTCCTGGCCAACCTGCACATGAGCTTCACGTTCTTCGTGCTGACGCTGGCGTTCGGGGCGCTGATCGGGGCGTTCGGCTCGCTGTTCGCCGGGATCACCGACCGGCTCGGCCGGGCCAACCTGGTCGTGTTCGGCCTGTTCTTCACCGGGGTGTTCGTCGCGTTCATCATGCCCACCGCGACCAACAAGTGGACGTTCACCATCGAGAGCTGGGTCGTCGGCTTCGTGGAAGGCATCTGCCTGGTCGCCACCCCCGCCCTGATCCGGGACTTCTCCCCGCAGGTGGGCCGGGCCACGGCCATGGGTTTCTGGACCAGCGGCCCGGTGATCGGCAGCCTGATCGTCTCGGTGGTAGGCAGCGCCACCGTTCCCGCCGTCGTCAACAACGACCGGTTCTGGACCCACGAGTACCGCATCTGCGGCATCGCCGGCATCGTCGTGTTCGTGATCGCGCTGATCGGGCTGAAGGAACTGTCCCCGCGGCTGCGGGACCAGCTGATGGTGACCATGCGCGACCGCGCGTTGATCGAGGCCAAGGCCAAGGGCCTGACCGAAGCGGACATCGAGGCGGCGCTGCGTCACCCGTTCCGCCAGCTGCTCAAGACCGACGTCATCGTCTCCTCCATCGCGGTGTCGATCATGCTGCTGATCTACTACACCGCCGTCGCGTTCGCCGTGATCTACCTGACCACCGTGTTCGGCTTGTCGGTCAAGGACGCCAACGGGCTGGGCAACTGGAACTGGGGCTTCAACGTCATCGCGGTGATCCTGGTCGGGATCATCTCCGACCGGTTCCGGGTCCGCAAGC
The DNA here is from genome assembly GCA_963841585.1 of uncultured Actinomycetes bacterium. Lineage (GTDB taxonomy): Bacteria > Actinomycetota > Actinomycetes > Streptosporangiales > Streptosporangiaceae > Palsa-504. Next base: position 225,073 of record CAWJDK010000031.1, on the reverse strand, counting down.
CGTTCATGGTGATCGGCGGCGTGCTGGCCGCGATCATGACCGTGGTCTACCTGGAGCAGGCCGGCCATCACCCGGGCTACTACTCGCTGGCCCTCATGCTGGCCCTGCTGTCGCTCGGCCTCGGCATCGCCTACACCCCGTGGATGGCCAGCTTCACCGAGACGGTGGAGGCCCGCAACCCGGCGCTCATCGCCACCGGCCTGGCCATCTGGGGCTGGATCATCCGGATCGTGGTCTTCCTCGCCTACCTGTGCCTCCCGCTGGTGGTCAACACGGTCACCCCGCTGGTGAACTACGGGGCCCAGGTGCAGGCCTACGCGACCCAGTACCAGAGCCAGCTGGCCTTCGCCACCGCGCACCCGGACGTCGTGGCGACCGCGCAGAAGATCCCGCCGAACGTCCTGGCCGCCGCTCAGGCGATCCCGCCGAACGTGCTGACCATCGTGAAGACCGACTCCGTCCAGCTCGCGAACGCGCAGAAGTTCGCGCCCCAGCTCGCGGTGATCCAGGCCCACCCGGCGCTGTTCACCAAGCTGGCCACCTACCCGAGCGCGTCCAAGATCCCGCCCGCGCTGCTGGGCCAGGCGATCGCCGCGGCCGGCGGCGGCGCCAAGGGCATCGCCATGCTGACCACGATCGCGACCAACAAGGCGGCCATCAACGGCGTGATCGCGGCCGCGCCCCAGCTGCAGCAGGTCGCCCCGTACGCGGCGCAGCTGAAGACCATCGCCCCGTACTCGGCGCAGCTGAATACCATCGCCCCGTACTCGGCGCAGCTGACCGCGCTGTCCAAGGTCCCGCCGGGAGTCTTCACCTACCTGAAGGCGCACGCCGCGGATGTGCAGAACGCCGCGGCCAAGACGGCCGGGCAGTGGAAGACCTGGTACTGGATCTGCTTCGGCGGCATCATCTTCTTCCTGCTGTCCATCCCGCTGCTGCGGGGCCGCTGGCGGACCCGGGACGCCAAGCGGGACGAGGCCGAGCACGAGGCCAGGGTGCAGCAGGAGCTGGCCAAGCTCCAGGCCACCGTCTAGGGAAGCCGAGGCATCCTGCCCTGGGTTCGCCTAGGGCAGGATGCCCTCGATGAGGGCCTGCTGCAGCCGGTTGGCGGTTTCCACGTCGGGCTTGCGGGCGGCGATCACGTCCGCGTAGAGGAACGACTCGCCCAGCCGGAGCAGCGCGTACGCCAGCGCGCCCGGCTCGATGATCGTGACCAGGCCGAACTCTTCCATGTCGCGGCGCAGCAGTTCCTCGTTGAAGGCCACGAACCCGCTCTGTATCCGGCCGCGCGGGTCGGTGAGCACGCGCATGGTCAGGACGGGCTCGTCGTCGAGCATCCGGCGCAGGCCGGCCGACCCGGCGACCATCGCGTTGATGTGCCGGATGGTGCCGGGGGTATGCAGCTCACCCTCGGGCCGTTCGGCCTCCCAGCGCTCGACGGCGATCTTCAGCATGCGCTCGGTGAGCCGCCACAGCGCCTGGCTGATCAGCTCCTCCCGGCTGCCAACCCGCCGGAACAGGGTCACCCGGGACACGCCGAGCTCGTCGGCCAGGCCCTGCATGTCCAGCCGCCTGCCCTCGTAGATCCAGCGGGCGGCGGTCGACACGATCCGGGCGGAGAGGCTGATCTTGCTGGTCTTCTTGGCCGGCGGGCGGGTCAGGGCGGCCGCGGGCACGATCGTACCGCCCCGGGTTCCCGGCTGGGCTTCCGACGTGGCGGTCACCCTATGACGATAACTCGGGACGGTAGCGGGCCCGCTACGCGGGCGGCGGGTGATTTTTACCGGTCAGCGGCGGAAGGCGGCGGCCCAGTCGACGTCTTCGCGCAGCCGCCGCTTGAGCAGTTTGCCGCCGGGGTTGCGCGGCAGCGGCGTGCTGCTGACCGCGAGGTACTGCGGGACCTTGAAGTCGGCGATGTGCTCGCCCAGGTAGCCGAGCACGGCCGGGACATCGAGGGAGGTCCCGGGCATCGGCACGATCACCGCGCCCACCTTCTCCCCCATCATCTCGTCGGGCACGCCCAGGACCGCCGCCTCGTACACGCCCGGCGCGCCGGCCAGGGCATTCTCCACCTCGACGCAGTACACGTTCTCGCCGCCGCGGTTGATCATGTCCTTGATCCGGTCGACCAGGTAGACCAGGCCCTCGTCGTCGATCCGGGCCGCGTCGCCGCTGTGCAGCCAGCCGCCGGTGAACGTACTGGCGGTGGCCTCCGGCTTGTTCCAGTAGCCGGAGACGATGTTCTGCCCGCGGATGAGCAGCTCGCCGGCGCCGTCCGGACCCGCGTGGTCGAGGCGGACGTCGACCACCGGAGCGGGGAAACCCACCGAGTCGGCGTGGGCGACGAACTCGTGCGGCAGGAAGGTGGACACGCTCGAGGTCTCGGTCAGGCCGAACCCGTTGCCCAGCCGCGCCTGCGGGAACGCCTTGGCCAGCCGGGCCACCAGGTCGGGCGCGATCGGCGCCCCGCCGTAGGAGACCGAGCGCACCCGCGAGATGTCCACGTCGGCGAAGGCCGGCTGGCTGATGGCCAGCCAGTAGATGGCCGGCACCGTGACCATGGTGTCGATCCGCTCCTCCTCCATGGCGCGCAGGAACGCGCCGACCTCGAAGGCCGGCATGATCACCGCGGTGCCGCCGTTGTACAGCGCCGACAGCAGCTGGCTGTTGCAACCGGTCACGTGGAACAGCGGCACCGAGATCAGGGTGCGCATGCCCGAGGGATCCGAGGACAGAGCGCGGCGGCAGGTCTCGGCGTTGGACAGGAAGTTCTCGTGGCTGGTCACCGCGCCCTTAGGGAAGCCGGTGGTGCCGCTGGTGTAGAAGATCGCGGCCGGGCCCGGCGGCTCGGCGTCGGCCACGACCAGGGGGGCGCCGTCGGGCAGCGGGTCGCCGGGCATGAAGACGTACTTCGCGCCCGAGTCGGTCACCACGTAGTTCGCTTCCTCCTCGGTGAAGCGGGTGTTGACCGGCACCACGACCGCGTCGGCCAGTACAGCGCCGAGGAAGGCCAGCACCCAGTCCACGCCGTTGCCGAGCCGGATCGCCACCCGGTCGCCGCGCCGGACGCCGAGGCCGCGCAAGCCGCCCGCTACCCGGGCGGCCCGGTCCCACAGCGAGGCGTAGCTCAGCCGCGGGCCCCCTCCGGTCTCCACCACCGCCTCGGCGGCGCCGTCCTGGTCGACCGCGGCGCGGAACATCTGCACCAGGTTGCGCGGCAGTCCCTCGTACCGCTTGATGCCGTCCTCGCCGCGGACGACGCCGGTCATGTCGAAGATGCCGCCCAGCTCTTGATGACGGGGCTCACTGTGGTCCTTCATCATGTCCCTTCCACCGTGACGGGGCCCTTGGCCGGCGTGAAGTACCGCACCGGGTTCTCCACCATCATCGTGTCGATCTGTTCCTGGGCGACGCCCGACGCCAGCAGGGCCGGCAGCACGTCGTCGGAGATGTGCTCGTAGTGCCAGTTGGGCAAGACCGCGGCGCGCACTTGGTCGTGCGCGGCGCCGAAGTAGTCGATGAAGCAGTTCGCGTCGTGGGCGAGCACCATGCTCCCGGCGTAGCCCCGGGCCGCCAGGGCGGCGATCGTCTTGACCCGTTCGGCCGTCGGGTTGTACAGGTCCAGCCCGAAACGGTCCATGCCGAGCACGACCCCGGCGTCGGCCAGCTCGGTCAGGTAGTCCAGGTCGTTGCTGTCGCCCGCGTGCCCGATCACCACCTTGGACAGGTCCACGCCCTGCTCGCGGAAGATGCGCACCGCGATCCGGCCGGTCTGGTGCGGGCCGGAGGTGTGCACGGTGATGGGCGCGCCGGTCTCGACGTGGGTCCGGGCGATGGCGCGGGCGATCCGCTCGACGCCGGGGCTGGGCCCGGGGGTCTCCATGCAGCACTTGAGGAAGGCGGCCTTGACACCGGTACCGGCGATGCCCTCGGTGATGTCCCGGCTGAAGTCGGTGACCATCGGCTCGGGGATGTCAATCGCCAGGCCGGGCCCGCGGTGCTCGTACTGATGGGGCAGTTCCTCGTAGGCGTACAGGCCGGTCGCGACGACGATGTTGACGGGCGTCTCCGCCGCGATCCGCTGGATCCGCGGGATATAGCGGCCCAGGCCCCAGACGGTGGGGTCGACGATGGTGTGAATTCCCTTGGCGTAGAGGGCGTTGAGCCTGTCGATGGCGCGGGCGACCATGGCATCCTCGTCCCACCAGTCGCTGCCGTAGTTCTGCGTGTACTCGGTGGAGAGGACGAAGACGTGCTCGTGCATCAGGGTCGGGCCCAGGTTGCCCAGGTCGACCGGCCCGCGTACGGTCTCGACGGCTGCCACTTGCGATCCCCTTTCCGACGGTTGCCTACCATTATGATCACTGCATGCCTGCGCTCCCCCGGCGCGCGGATCCTCGCGGCGACCACCTCATCGTGTGCGGTGACGGCCCGTTGTCCTACCGCATCACCGAGGAGCTGACCTCCCGGTACGGCGAGCGGGTGACGGTGATCCTGCCGGACCGGCGGCAGCACCACGGGCCGCAGATCAGCGCGCTGCCGCGGGTCCGGGTGCTGGAATACCCCGAGCTGTCCAGCCAGGCCTTCACCGACGCGGACGTGCAGTCGGCCCGGGCGCTGGCCGTCCTCTGGCAGGACGACGTCGGCAACCTGCACGCCGGGCTGCGGGCGCAGGAGCTCACTGAGCGGGGCGGTCAGGCCTTGATCTTGATGACGTGCCAGGAACCCTCGATGCCGTTGCCGGTGGCCTGGCCGGGAGCCTTGTCCCCGGCATAGAAGTAGAGGGGATAGCCGTTGAGGGTGACCTGCTTGACGCCGTTCGGCCGGGTGATCACCCCGAGCGGGCCCGGCAGGTGCACGCCCGCCGGGGCCTTGACCGGCGCGGCCAGCGGCGGCCAGGCGGTGGCGCAGGCACCGGTGCACACCGACGTGCCAGTGCCCCGCTTGTCCTCGGAGTAGTAGTACAGCGTCAGCCCGCGGCTGCTGGCCAGGACCTGGCCGGGCCGGGTGGTCTCGGTCTTCAGGGCGGTGGCCGGTCCGAGGGAGGGTGAGGCCGGCCTGGCCTGGCTGCCACCGGTGGTGCCGCCGGTAGTGCCGCGGGCCTCCGGGGTGCCGGTGGTGCTGCCGGCCGCGGGGGTGCCGTAGGCGTCGCCCGCCGAGCCGGTCCCGCACGCAGTGACCGCCAGGGCCACGGCGATCAGGGCGGCCCCCGCCCATCCTGGGTTACGCATCAGGGTTCTCCATTCGCCAGGTCGCTGGATCCGTAGAACCGCATGCCTCGCGTCTGTGATACGCAAATTCCCGGCATGGGACTGGGCGACCGCGGGTCACGTAAGCGGCCGGTAAGGACTTCTCGCTACTACTCGGCCGCGATGGCGGCCAGCACGTCCAGCCGGGCCGCCCGGCGGGCCGGCCAGCTGGCGGCCACCAGCCCGAGCACGGCGGCGAGCAGCAGGAAGACCAGCAGGCTGGTCACCGGCACGGCGGTGTCGGTGATGCCCTGCTGTCGGAGCGACGCGACCAGCGCGAGGCCCAGCGCGGTACCGATCACGATCCCGACGATGGCGCCGAAGATGGCGAGGATCACCGCCTCGGACCTGACCATCACGCGGACCTGGCGCCGCCGCATGCCGACCGCCCGCAGCAGGCCGATCTCGCGGGTGCGCTCGAACACCGACAGCATGAGCGTGTTCACGATCCCGATCAGCGCGATGATCACCGCCAGGCCGAGCAGGGCGTAGACCAGCCCGAGCAGCTGGTTGACGGCGGACACCTGAGACTGCTCGAACTGAGCCCGGGTCTGGACCTGCAGGTTCTGGTACGGGGCCAGCGCCTTGGTCACGGCGTTGTCCACGGCGGCGCCGTTGGTGCGGAGCAGGAGCGCGCCCGGAGGCTGCGGCGAATAGTGGGCGCCGAAGAACCCGGCGCTGACCAGATAGCTCCCGATCAGGGCGTTGGCCTGGTAGATCCCGCCGATGCGCAGTACGGCCGGACCGGTCCGGGCGAACCGGGCGTGAACCGAGTCGCCGACCGACAGGTGCTTCGACGTGGCGGTGGTGGAGTCGATGAGCAGCTCACCCTGGGCCAAGGCGGCTGGCGTGCCCGCGGTCATCCGCAGGATCACCGTGTCGGCCAGGTGGTCGGTGGACACCGCGGTGAGCGAGGTCAGCGTGTTCTGGAACTCGAAGGGCCCCTGGTAAACGACGCTGGACGCGGTGACGCCCGGCACGGCTGACGCCGTGGCCGGTACCGAGTTGCTGAGCTGGCCCGACCCGGTGGCCGTCACGATGAGGTCGGCGCTGATGGCCTGGTCCGCGCTGCTGGTGGCCGATTTCGACAGCGAGGCGCCGAAAACGGCCATCGCGGAGACCAGGGCCAGGCCGACCATGAGCGCCGCGGCGGTCTGGGCGGTACGCCGCGGGCTGCGCATGGAGTTCTCCCGCCCGAGCTTTCCGGCCACGCCGAGCAGCCGCGGCAGCGGACGCCCGATCACGCTGGACAGCGGGCGGGCGAGAGCCGGGGACAGCGTGGCGACGCCGATGAACAGGGCGGCCGCGCCGATTCCCACGAGCTGGATAGCCGGCTTGGCCAGGCCGAGGCCGAGCAGGACCGCGCCGATCACGGCCACGGCGGTACCCCAGATGAACCGGCGCCGCAGCGAGGCGCTGGCCGCGGACTGCCGGTCGTCGAGCGCGGCGACCGGCGGGATGCGCACCGCTCCGCGGGCCGGGCCGATCGCGGACAGCACGGTCACGCCGACCCCGACGGCCAGCCCGATCAGTACGGTCCGCGGCTCGAATACCAGCGATCCCGGGGGCAGCGTGACGCCGAACCCGCGCAGCAGCGCCTGCAGCCCGAGCGCGGCCAGCACCCCGAGGCCCAGGCCGATCACCGAGGAGACGAGCCCGGTGATGGCCGCCTCGGCCAGCACGGACCCGAACACCTGGCGGCGGCTGGCGCCGACGATCCGCAGCAGGGCCAGCTCGCGCGTCCGCTGCCCGACGATGATCGAGAACGTGTTGTAGATGGTGAACGCGCCGACGAACAGGGAGATGAACGCGAAGACCAGCAGCGCCGTGGAGAAGAACGACAGCGCCTGGTTGACCGAGCTCGTATTCTCGCTCGCCACGGTCTGCCCGGTGACCACCTCGACCCCGGGCGGCAGGGCCCGGGCGATGGCCTGCTGGACCGCGGCCTTGCTGGCGCCCGGTGCGGTCACCACGTTGATGGCGTCGAGCTTGCCGGGCTCCTGGGCGATCGCCTGCGCGACCGGCAGCGTGAACGCGGCCAGCGTGGCTCCCGCCAGGTTGTTGGCCGTGCCGAACTCCGCGATGCCGGTGATGGTGAAGGTCCGGGGCGGCCCGGCCGACAGGATGCGGACACGGTCCCCTACGGCGAAGTCGTATTTCTGTGCCGTCCCGGCGTCCATCACGACGTCATCGGGGGTGGCCGGCGGGCCGCCCGCGACCAGGTGCAGCGGGGAGATCTGCTGGTCCGGGTCGAAGGCGACGGCCAGGGTGGGCGCGCCGCCCGTTGAGATGGCCTTGCCGTCACGCGCCACGAACTGGGCGTAGCCGGTGACTTGGCCCTGGGCGGCCTGGACACCGGCCACGCCGCGCACGGTGGCCAGCAGCGACGCGGGCAGCTCGTTGCGCGTCGCGTTCGCGCCGGTGCCGAGCTGGGCGGCCCCGCGGACCTGGAAGTCCACCTTCTGGTAGATGTTGCCGAACAGCACCGTGAACGTGTTCTGCAGGGTGTCGGTGAGGACGAACGTGCCCGAGATGAACGTGACGCCGAGCACGATCGCGAGCGCGGTCAGCGCCAGCCTGAGCTTGTGGGCCAGCAGGCCCTTGATCGTCACCTTCCGCATGTCAGGACCCCAGCGTCCGCATCCGCTCCAGGACCGAGTTGGCGGTGGGCTGGCCGAGCTCGCTCACCACGGTCCCGTCGGCCAGGAAGACGACCCGGTCCGCGTAGGCGGCGCCCCTGGGGTCGTGGGTCACCATCACGATCGACTGGCCCAGGTCGGAGACCGACTGCCGGAGGAAGGACAGCACGCCGGCCGAGGCATTGGAGTCGAGGTTGCCCGTGGGCTCGTCGGCGAAGACGAGGTCCGGTTTGTTAATCAGCGCCCGGGCGCATGCTACGCGCTGCTGCTGACCGCCGGAGAGCTCGCTGGGACGATGCGTGAGACGGTCCTCGATACCCAGCTGCTTGACCAGGTAACCAAGCCAGTCCCGGTCGACCTTGGCGCCCGCCAGGTCGGCGGGCAGGGTGATGTTCTCGGCCGCGGTGAGCGTCGGGACGAGGTTGAAGGACTGGAAGACGAAGCCGATCTTGTCACGGCGCAGCCGGGTGAGACCGGCGTCGTCGAGCTGTCCGACATCCTGGCCACCCACGAACGTCTGCCCCGATGTCGGCCGGTCGAGACCCGCCATGCAGTGCATCAGCGTCGACTTGCCCGAGCCCGACGGGCCCATCACGGCGGTGAACCGGCCCCGTTCGAAGGTCACGTTGATGCCAGCCAGGGCGTGCACGGCCGCCTGCCCGGCCCCGTAGGTCTTGCGCAGGTCCACGGCGTGCGCCGCCGGGCTGGTCTGCACGTCGTCGATCGATTCCCCGGATGTGAGCGTCATGCCTCTTCCCCTCGTTCCGTCAAGAGGCGCAGGCCCGTCCCCGCAGTTGCTTCTGTGCCGCTTTATATTTCAGGCCCGCAGCGCCGTTCGCGTGTTCATTATGGCCATGATTCCGGGCACAGGAAAGCGAATAGCGGCGGCGCGAACTTATCGCGCACCGCTATCCGCGGATTCCGGGTAACGCTACTGGTTGCACTGGGGAAACGACCGGTGCCCGCGGCGGGCGCGGCCTGGGGCCGCGCCCGCCTTGGACACTGCGCGCCCGGACGGTGAGCGCGAGCTCAGTAGCCGTATCCTCCGCCGCCGGAAGTGGCGGAGGAGCCCCCGGCACCCGCCGCCGGGGCGGGCGTTGAGCCGGAGACCGTCATCTCCCACCACAGGCCCCCGGAGAGGTTCTTGCCGTTGCCCGTGGCCTGCCCGGGGCTCTTGTCGCCGACGTAGGTGTAGAGCGGGTGGCCGTCATAGGTCGCCTGCGTGCTGCCGTCGGACCTGGTGATGGTGCTCAGCGTGCCGGTCACGCCCGAGCCGGCGGTGAGCGGGCCCTTGACCGGCGGCCAGTAGACCGCGCACTGGCCCGAGCAGTTCGATTTGCTCGAGGTGTCCGGGACGAACCAGTACAGGGTCATGCCCTGGGAATCGACGAGCACCTGCTGGCTACCGATGGTCTTCTCGGCGACGGTGCTCCCGCCGGCCGCCGCCGCGCTGCTGCTGCCGCCCGCGGCGGGCGTGTTGGTCACCGCAGACGAGCTACTGCTGCCCGAACTGGCGCAGGCGGACACGGTCAGGGCAAGAGCAGCCAAGCCAGCCACGCCCCATATCTTTCGCATTCGGATTGTCTCCCCTTCACAGGTGCATGTGGTCTCCCGTTAGGGATCACGTGCGGTCGGTCGTTTCAGTTCACCGCCGGGTTTAGCCGCGGTCAGCTGGTATCGGGCGGGGGCAGGCCGAGCTGACCGCGGATGGCCGGACCGCGTCCTCCACCGGCTCGTTGGCGGCGTTCAGCCGCCGCTGGTAGCCGCGCAGCCCGGGCAGGGACGCGGCGGCCGCCGCGGGGCTGGTCAGCTGGGCCCGCGCCTGGCGTGACCAGGCTGGCCACGGCGGCACGCCCCCGCGTATCCGTCACTCCGCCTCCCGTCATGGACACGTCCATGATCAGGAGATGGTTCAGCCGGTTAACGATAGGTTCAGGGATGCCCTGGTCAGACCGCGTGGCCGCCGCCGATGAGGCTGCCGACCGCGTACGTCACCCCGACGGCCAGGGCGCCCAGGGCGAGCTGACGCAGGCCCGAGCGCAGCAGCGGGCGCCCGGTGAGCCTGCCCACCACCATGCCGCCGGTCAGCAGCGCCACCGCGGCGATGCCGAGGGAGGCGGCCAGCGCCACGCCCGTTCCGGTCAGGCCCGCCAGGTAGGGCAGCAGCGGGATGAGCGCCCCGGTGGAGAAGGCGATCAGCGACGAGATGCCGGCGACCACGGCCGACGGCAGCTCGAACGGGTCGACGCCGAGCTCCTCGCGGGTGTGCACGCGCAGTGCGGTGTCGGGGTCACGGGATACCGCGGCGGCCATCCGTGCCGCGGTCTCCTCGTCGGCGCCGTAGCCGATGAAGGTTTCGGCCAGCTCGGCCTGCTCGGCGGCGGGGAAGCGGGCGTGCATGGTCCGTTCGGTCGCGACCTCGGCATGCACCAGCTCGTTCTGGTTGGTCACCGATACGTACTCGCCGGTGCCCATGGAGAAGGCCCCGGCCACCAGGGCGGCCACGCCGGTGAGGATCACGGTGTGCGCCGAGACCCCGCCGCCGCCCAGCCCGGCGATCAGCGAGGCGTTCGTCACCAGCCCGTCCACCGCGCCGAAGACCGTCGGCCGCAGCCAGCCGCCGGACACGTCGCGATGCCGGTGCGACCATCCCGCCGCGAGCGCAGCCTGGCGGACCGCATGACCAGGTTCATGCATTTCCTCGCCCACTCGCTGGATTATCCTCCAGCGAGCCGCGACGGCTGCCGCCGATGCCAGAGAAGGGCGGCGGTCAGCAGCAGCATCACCAGGCCGGCCGCCTCGGCCATCAGCACGGTCCAGGCCAGGCCGGAGGAGAGCGTCAGGTGGAAGCCGAATATCCCCACGGTCCTGGCCAGCACGAATCCGACCATGGTCCCGGCCTGCCCCAGGGCGGTCCAGCCGCGGCGGCTCAGCCACGCGGCCAGGCCAGCGATCGCGATCGTCGGCAGGTTCAGCCGGGCTGAGAATGGGAGGGTGAGCGAGCATCCGCTGCCGGGCGGTTCGATCAACACCGTGGTCCGCGTCGGTGACACGGTACGACGCCCGCCGGCCGGCCGCTTCGTGCACGAGCTCCTCGGCTTCTTCGAGCGATCGGGCTGGGACGGCGCGCCCCGGTTCCTCGGCCTGGACGAGCGGGGCCGCGAGATCCTGAGCTTCGTGGACGGCTACGTGGCCTGGCAGCCCGGCCGGGACGGCGTGACGGAGGAGGCCAGCCTGGTCCGCGTGACCGAACTCGTCCGCGAATTCCACGACCTCACCGCGGGCACGCCGCTGGCGGGGGACCAGGCGGTCGTGTGCCACAACGACCTGTCCCCGTACAACACCGTCTACTCCTCCGGCTCGGGCCTGCGCCCGGTGGCCTTCATCGACTGGGACCTGGCCGGCCCCGGCCGGCGCATCCACGACGTCGCGCACGTGTGCTGGCAGTACCTAGGGCTCGGGCCTGGCGCGGACGCCGGGTCGGCGGCGCGGGCGATCCGCCTGATCTGCGACGCGTACCGGCTCGACGGCCGGGGCGAGATCGTGGACGTGATCATGTGGTGGCAGGACCGGTGCTGGCGCGGCATCCAGGCCGGCGCCGCGGCCGGTGACCCGGCCCTGATCCGGCTGCGCGAGGAGGGCGCCGTGCGCGAGGTGCGCGCCGCCTTCCAGTGGGTGGCGGAGCACCGCAGTGAACTGGAGGTTTCGTGATGTCAGGTTCGTACTGGGCCCGGGCGAGGGTCCGGCCGCGCAGATTGCGGCTCGCGGCGAACCCGTGCCGCCGGGCCCGGGGCTGTAAGGGACGGGCGGGCAGGTCAGGTAACAGCCGTCTCAGCGGGCCCAAGATTCACGCGGACGCCAGGCCAGGCCGGGACCCGCTTGCGAATAACGTGGAGGATCCGGGTTATACGGAGCTTTTGGTACCCCCTGGGGCCTGTTGCGATTTCCGCGTGGCCTGGGCTCATTCCTTTACATTAGCGAGTTCCAGGTGCCTCGGCAGGCTGCTGTGGCCCGGGTCTGGCCTGGTGGAGGCCGGTTCGAGGGGCTGTGGATAGTTTCCGGGCGTGCTGGCGCCGGCTGTGGGGAAAGTTTCCGCGCCCGGGCCCGGGTTAGGGCAGGCGGGACAGCAGCAGCAGGTTGTGGCACAGCCCGGCGAGCAGGAACTCGCCGGTGGCCAGGGTCAGGCCGCGCATGGAGAACCGGCGCAGCCCGATGAGGTCCTCGATGCTGGCGTGCACGCCCTCGATGTCGGGGGCGCGGCGCTTGTAGGCGGCGCGGCCCTGGGGAGTGCGCAGCCGGTGGTCCATCTTCTCGGTCGCGGTGGCGTCTTCGGGCGGCGGCCCGGCCGCGGGATTGTCCCGGGCGGCCTTGCCCATGCTGGCGCGGTTGCCGGTGGCGATAAGCCGGTCCACGCTGCCGCCGGCGGTGAGGTTGGCCTCGGAGCAGTACCCGGCGTCTTCCACCAGCACGCCGATCCCCCCGGTCATCCGCGCGTGGCAGGCGGTGACGTCGTGGCCGGGATCGGCGGCATCTTCCGCGGTGCACATCCGGGCGTGGCAGCCGGCTACGGGGTGCCCGGGATCGGCGTGCGCGGCGGCGACGACCTGCGCGCCTTTGACCGCGACCTGTTCCAGGCGGGCGGCGTGCACGGTGTCGGCGGCGCAGGAGGAGGCGAACCCGCCCAGCATCAGCCGGTCATCGGCGGCGGCGTCCTGGCAGTTGTACCCCTGCTTCAGCCCGCCGCCGCGGACCGGCATCAGCGCCGAATCCGGGTCGGTGACGTTGCGCACCGGCCTGGGCTTGTCCTTCTTCTTCCCCGTCCCGTCCGGCTCACCGCCCCCGGCCTGGTCCTCCTCTTCCTCCTGCCGCGCGGCGGCGGCTGCGGCCTCGGCGCGGGCCAGCCGTTCCCGCTGCCGGGCCACCCGGCGGGACGCCTCGGCCGGCACCGGCTTCTTGCCCGCCCGGCCCCCCGCGGCCCGCTTGCGGTCCCACTCATCGACCAGCGCCTGCTGCCGGGCCACCTCGGCCTCCAGGGCGATCCGCGCCGCCTCCACCGCCACGGCCGCCGGCGGCCTGGTCACCGGCTTACCGGCGGCCTGCGCGTCCAGCCACGCCTGGCCGGCCGCCCGCCGCGCCGCCTCGGCGGCCTCCCGCTGCGCGGCGAAGTCCGCCAGGCACGCCCGCACCCGGGCCAGCCGCGACCGCCGATCGGCCCACCCCGGCGGCAGCGCCTGCCCGCCGAACAGGTCCTCGCCGGTCTCCGCCGCGTCCGGCTCATCGGCGGCCGCGGCCCCGGCCATGACCGCCGCGGCCAGCTTGCGCAGCCCGGCCTCGGTCCGGTTCGCCTCCTTCGACGCATTCGCCCCGATCTTGACCCCGTCCGCCGCCACCACGCTCAGCCGGCCCAGCCCGGCCGTCGCGCACACCCGCAGCACCGCGTAAAACACGTCCTCCATCGGCCCGCCCTCCCCGCAGGCCCGCTGCCGGAACCGGGAGATCGTCGTATGATCGGGCACCAGCCCGGCGCACGCCAGCCGGAAGGTGGCATCCACCCGGCACCGCGCCTCGACCGCCCGGGTCGACAGCACCCCGGACAAATACGCGTACGCCAGCAAGGTCAGCAGCATCACCGGGTGATACGCCCGCCGGCCCCGGGCGCTCTTCCGCGTCCCGCCCGCCAGCCGCGCCGCCAGCTCCGGGGTGCCCAGCTGCTCAACCGTGTCGATGACCAGCCAGACAACATGGTCCTTCGGCACCCAGTCACGCATATTCAGGGGCAGAAAGGCCGGCTGATCCCGGTCCACCGGAAGGTACCTGTGCGCCATAAACCCTGTTCTAGCAGGCCAAACACCAAAATCTATTTTGCAACACGCCCCAGGGGGTACCGGATCCTCCACGTAACCCCGATCCTCCACGGTAACCCGCGCAGATGCGTCACCCAGGCCGGACAAAAGGTACAAACTGGCCGCTGTGTGACGCTCCGTGGCCGGACTGGCTACTTGGCCGGGCGTTCTAGGAGTCTGCTGGTCGGGGTACCAGGCCAGCCCGGGGACCCGCTGCGATTAGCGTGGTTGATCGGGGCTTCATGGTTGATCCGGTGGACTGGGGTACCCCCAATCAACCGCACAACCCGGATCAACCACGCTATCCGGCGCGCCCGCCCGACAAGAGGGGCGGCCCAGGGTGCCGGCGTAGCTCGCCGTCGTAGTATCGAGGTATGCCAGACTTGCCGCCCGCTGACCTGGACCTGCGGCTGGTGCGGTACTTCACCGTGGTCGCCGAGCACCGGCATTCGGCCGCGCCGCCGAAGCTCTCCGCGTGGCCCAGCTGTCCCTGCAGCCGGCAGATCCGGCACCTGGAACAGCAACTGGGCGCCCGGCTGCTGGACCGCACCCCCAGGGCAGCCGGCTGACCGAGGCCGGCGAGGTCTTCCTGCCGCAGGCCAAGGCGCTGCTGCGGTCGGCCGCGCAGGCGGCCGCCCGGGCGGCCACCCAGCCCAGCCGGATCACTATCGGTGCTGTACGACGAGCCCCGGGTGCTGCTGGTCCCGCTGGACCACCGGCTGGCCGGCAAGGGATCGGTCAGCATCGACGACATCGCGGGCGAGCCCATCCGCCGGCTGCCCGACCCGGGCCGCCCTCACCACGATCCTGCTGCACGGCGTCGAGCCGAGCCACGTCGTGCTGGTCACCCGGCCGGCGACCACGGCCGCCTGGTGGCAGCCTTCCGCAGGTGCGCCCGGGCCCAGCTCACCGGTCCGGGCTAGGGCTCTGCTCTCCTAGGACTGGGCCAGCGCGGCCCGGGTGCCGCGCGCGGCGCTCACCGTCGTGACGGTCGCGGCGGTGACGACCAGCGCCAGGTAGATGCCTGACACGGTGCCGTCGTGATAGCCGGCGAACTGTCGGGCCCACAGGCTCAGGCTGGTCACGGCGACCACGATGGCCACGGCGGCCACCGCCGTGACCGCGGCCGACACGCCGGCCGCGGCCGCGGCCAGGCGCAGGGCTGGCCCCCGCGGCTGCAGCCTGCGCAGGGCCAGGCCCGGTCCGGTCGCCGCGGTGGCAGCCGCGGCGAACCCGGTCAGGGTGACGAAACCGAACCATCCCTGGCTGACCCCGTTCGGGCCGGCGACCAGCCGGACCGTCACGGCCAGGCCGATCAGGTACGCGACCGGAGCGACCAGCGGCAGGGACAAGTACACCGCGTCGCGGATGCGCCGCTCGCGCCACGCCCGGCGCAGCATGAGCAGCCACAGCGGCAACCCGCCGAGCCCGGCGACCAGGGCCGAGGTGGCGAGGGTGACGTCGAAGATGGCGTAAGCCCAGCGAAGTTCGGGGTGGCCGGGAGCGGTGAGGCCCTGCAGCTGGGTGAGCTGGGCGAAGACGAGGCCCAGGCCGGCCAGCATGGACCAGGACATGAGCGCGGTGGCCAGGCTGGCCCGCATCCGGGTCGGCCGGTCGCGCAGGGGCGGCCGGAACCAGGCGGGCAGTGCGCGCCAGGCGACGCTGGCTACGGCGGCCGGCCAGTCGCCCGAGTCCTCGAGGAGCGCCCGGACTTCGTCGCCGTAGCGGGCTCGCCAGGAGGGCGGGTAGAGGGCCAGCGCGGCCTGGACCAGGGACGCCCTCATGCGCCGGCCCAGCCGAGGCGGGTACCCAGCCGCTCCCTGGCCACCGAGGCGACCTTGCTCATCCGCTCGGACTGCTGCGCCAGCGCCTCGGCCCCGGCCATCGTGATGCGGTACGGCCGGCGGCGGTCGTCGGACTCGAGCGGCTCGATCAGGCCGCGCGCCTCGAGCCGGGCGATGACCGCGTAGAGGGTGCCCGCGCTGAGCCGAACGCCCATGGTCTCCGCCACGTCCTGGATGATGGCGTAGCCGTGCTTGGGCTCGTCGGCCAGGCTGGCCAGCACCAGCAGCGGCGGATCAGCCCAGCGGTCGAGTCTGTCTGTCACGCCGGTCACTCTATAGCGCCTCCCGCTATACCGCAAGCCGATATAGCGCGGGACATGATAGATAGGTGCTTCCTCCGGCGAGCGGCCAGCCTGTGCCGTAATGCTAGGGAGTTCGGTGCCTACTGAGGCTGCGGGCCGCGTGAATTTCACGATCGTCGCGCTGGCGAGGGAGTCCAGGGGCTTAGCGACTTTTGACGTCGGGGATTACGGGCTCTCCGCGGATTCGCCGGGACTGGCCGGGGCCTGCCTTCGGGGCTGGCGTCTGCGGAGTGATCGCTGTGGCTGTGGTGGCTCCTGATCCGGCCCGGCGGCCGCTGCTCCCGGCTGTTTATACGGCGTGGATGTCCCAGCCATGTCGCTCCAGCTGCATGAATGGGACATTCACATCGTATGTCGCGGTGCTGATGATGCCAGCGGGGCAGGTGGTACGGCGGCGGACGATCCGCCGTGCCAGGCTGCCGTACCAGGCTGCCGTGCCAGGCTGCCGTGCCAGGCTGCCGTGCCAGGCTGCCGTGCCAGGCTGCCGTACCAGGCTGCCGCGCCAGGCCAGTACTTCTCTAGACGGGCAGGACCGCGACGGGGCTCGTGGTCGGGCGGGCGGTGCCGCCCGCGGGCTCGACGGTGATGCCGATCCGGTCGCCGGGGCGGACCGCGGAGGCCAGCAGGGAACTGCCGTGCAGCAGGCCGGCCGAGCGCGCGCCGGACGGGCTCATCACCCAGACCTGGTAGACGCGGCCGGACGGCAAGGACGCCATCCCGCTGGCGCTGACCACCGACTCGCGCAGCGCGGCCGAGGTGACGACGGTGACGTTCCCGCCCGCGCTGGTCGGCGCGGTATCGACCCGGGCGTCAGGTGCGGTGACCACCCGGGCGATCGCGGTGGCCCGGGCCCGGTCGAGCTGGTGCTGGGTGGATAGCTGGGTGATCCCGAGTCCGGCGGCCACGGCCACGCTGGCCGCGGCGGCGAGCACGGCCAGCCGGCGCGGGAGGCGCGAGATGCTAGGGACACGCGGGATGTGCGTGACACGCGGAATGTGCGCGACACGCGGAATGTGCGCGACACGCGGGATTTGCGGGATGCGGCGGGGGCGGTCGGCGGGTAGCGGCGGGAGCTGCCTGGTCCGGTACGTGGCCGCCAGCACCTGCTGCTCCATCCGGGCCGGCGGGGTCAGGGCGCAGGTCCGGGCGAGCCCGGCCGCGGTCTCGCGCAGTCCGCGCACCTCGGCGTCGCAACTGGGGCAGTGCTGCAGATGACGCTCGAACTCCTCGCGCTCTGCATCGCTGACGGCGTCCAGGGCATAGCTGCCGGTGAGCACGTGCAGCTCGTAAGGCATGACCTTCACCACGTCACCCCCATGCAGTCACGCATCCTGATCAGCCCGTCCCTGATCCTGGTCTTGACCGTGCCGAGGGCGACCCCGAGGAGCTGCGCGACCTCCGGATAGGAGTATCCGCTGTAGTACGCGAGCTTGATCGACTCGCGCTGCAACCCGGTCAGGCCGTCCATGCAGCGGCGTACCCGCTGGTGCTCCAGCGTCGCCGCCACGGTCTCGGCCACGTCGTCCTCGGCCGGCTCCGGCTCCGCGGCCTTCTGCTCCCGGCGCGAGCAGGCGTTCTCCGCCCGGACCCGGTCGACCGCGCGGCGGTGCGCGATGGTCAGCGCCCAGGCGGCGCCGCTGCCCCGGGCCGGGTCGAACCTGGACGCCGTGCGCCAGATCTCGAGCAGCACTTCCTGGGCGACTTCCTCGGACTGAGCCGGGTCTCTCAGCACCTGCCGGACCACGCCGTACACCGGTCCGGCCAGCTCACCGTAGATCCGCTCGAACGCCCGGTGGTCGCCTCGCGCCACCAGGGCCAGCTGGGCGGCGAGGTCCGGCTCGTATTCCGGCGCCGGCTCCGGCTGCAGTTGTCGTATCTCAGACCTGCTCATGCACCCCATTCGAGGCCGAGTGGCATCTGGATTGCTCTCGCATCAGTTTGTACTGACTTCCAGGAGTGACCAATCTGCTACGCGGACAGGTCCGAATGGCCGCCGTGATGAAGACATCGGGCCTAGCCGGACTGCTGACCGGGGCCGTGGCGCTGGGCATTGCCGAGCTGACGGCCTCGGTCACCGGGCCGAACGGCGCTCCGGTCACCGCGGTCGGCGAGACCGCTATCAACCTGACCCCCGTGCCGGTCAAGGAGTTCGCGATCGCGCACTTCGGCACGCACGACAAGGCGGCCCTGGTCACCGGCATCGTGATGCTGCTGGCGGCGTTCGCCGTGCTGATCGGCGTGTTGGCCGCGCGTCGGCTGGCCTACGGGCTCGCCGCCCTCGCGGTGTTCGCCGCGGTCGGCGTCGCGGCCGCGGTCACCCAGGGGGGCGGTCTCAACGTGATGCCGACGCTGGCTGGCGCGGTCGTGGCGGGCGTGACGCTGGTGCTGATGGTGCGCGCGATACGGGGGGCAGCCCAGCCGGAAGCCGCGGGTCCCGTGAAAGGGACGGGGAACGCGGGGGGACCGGGCGGCCAGGGGCTCGAGCGCCGCCGCTTCCTGACCGTGGGGGCGGGAGCGGCGGCCCTGGGCTTGGCGGCCGGCGGCCTGGGTAACGCGCTGCTGGGCCGGTTCAGCGTCGCCTCGTCCCGGGCGGCGGTCCGGCTGCCCGGGGCGGCCGTCCCGGCGCCGGCCGTCCCGGCAGGCACCGACCTCCGGATTGCCGGGCTGACGCCCTTCATGACGTCCAACGCCAGCTTCTACCGCGTCGACACCGACCTGGTCCTGCCGCAGGTGCCGCCGGAGACCTGGACGCTGCGGATCGACGGCATGGTCGACCGGCCGGTCGAGCTCACCTTCACCGAATTGCTGAAGATGCCGCTGACCGAGGCCGACATCACGCTGGTGTGTGTCTCGAACCAGGTCGGCGGGACCTACAACGGCAACGCCAGATGGCTTGGCGTGCCGCTGGCCGGGCTGCTCCGACGGGCCGGGGTGCGGCCCGGCGCCGACCAGGTGCTGTCCGCCGCCACCGACGGGATGACCATCTCCACCCCGGTCGCCGCCATCATGGACGGCCGGAACGCGCTGCTGGCCGTCGGGATGAACGGCCAGCCGCTGCCCGTCGCGCACGGCTTCCCCGCGCGGATGATCGTCCCCGGCCTGTACGGCTACGTGTCCGCGACCAAGTGGGTCACCAAGCTGACCCTGACCACGTTCGCGCGGCAGAAGGCTTACTGGACCCAGCGCGGCTACTCCGCCCAGGCGCCCATCAAGACCGAGTCGCGCATCGACGTGCCCAAGCCGCTGTCCCAGGTCAAGGCCGGCCGCGTCACGGTGGCGGGCGTGGCCTGGGCGCCAGCCAAGGGCATCGCCAAGGTCGAGGTCAGCGCGGACAACGGCCCGTGGCAGCAGGCCACGCTGGCCGCCTCAGGCGGCATCGACACCTGGCGGCAGTGGATGTGGGGCTGGGACGCCAGACCCGGGCTGCACAACCTCCGGGTCCGGACGACCGATAACTCAGGCGCGACCCAGACACCGCAGCGCGCCTACCCCGTGCCCAACGGGGCCAGCGGCTGGGACTCCATCGTGGTGACCGTCATGTGACGGGCGCCGCATCCACGGGATGACACCGGCCCGTAGTCAAGGAAAACCGAATCAGGGAAAACCCGAAAACCATCAAGGAGTCAAGAACATGAAGTACCGTCTTCTCGCCCTATCGGGCCTGGCCGTGAGCCTCAGCCTGGGCGCGGCCGCGTGCAGCTCGTCCTCGTCGTCGCCCGCAGCCTCAGGCGCCACGTCCTCGCCTGCCACCTCCCCCACGGCGATGTCCTCCTCGCCAGCGACGGCCGCCAAGGACTTCGGCCCTGGCTGCGCGGCGGTGCCCAAGTCCGGGGCGGGCAGCTTCACCGGCATGGCCACCGCGCCGGTGGCCACTGCCGCATCCGCCAACCCCGCGCTGTCCACCCTGGTAACGGCGGTCAAGGCAGCCGGCCTGGTGGACACGCTCAACTCCGCCTCGAACATCACCGTGTTCGCCCCGGACAACGCCGCGTTCGCCAAGATTCCGGCCGCCACCCTGAAGAAGCTGCTGGCCAACAAGGCCGAGCTCACCAAGATCCTCACGTACCACGTGGCCCCGGCCCGCTATAGCCCCGCCCAGCTGTCCTCTGGCACGGCCATCAAGACCCTGGAAGGCGGCATGGTTACTCCGGCCGCGATGGGCAGCACCTACGAGGTCAACAAGGCTAACGTGGTCTGCGGGAACGTCCAGACCGCCAACGCCACCGTCTACATCATCGACAGCGTGCTTATGCCCCCGTCCTCCTGAGCACTTGGCTAAGCCAGCTCCACCAGCGGGCCCGGATATCCCAGCCGGACCCGCTGGGCCGGGGGCAGCTTCCACGGCGTGTGGATCACGGCGGAATCGAGACCGGCCAGTTCCGGCAGGTAGCGGCGGACGTATGCGCCGGACCGGTCGAATCGCCGGGCCTGGCGGAGCGGGTTCATCACCCGGTTGGGCCGGGTGTTGTGGCCGGTCCCGGCCACCCACTGCCAGTTGCCCGCGTTGTTCGCGACGTCTCCGTCGGCCAGCAGCGCATCGAAGTGCGCGTAGCCGTGCCGCCAGCCGATGCCGAGGTTGCGGGTGAGAAACGAGGCGGTGATCATCCGGGCCCGGTTGTGCATGAAACCCTCGGCCGCCAGCTGGCGCAGGCCGGCATCGACGATCGGGATCCCGGTCTGGCCTTCGCGCCAGGCGTCCAGCGCGCGCTGGTCATCGTGCCAGGCCGGGCCGGGCCGGCAGTTCTTCCTGGCGATGTCCGGGAACGCGGCGGTGACCTGGTAAAAGAAGTCGCGCCAGGCGAGCTGCCGGCCGAACTCCTCGCCCGGCTCATCCCCGGCCGGCCGGTCCAGGGCGCCGATCGCGACTTCGAGTGGCGACACGCAGCCGAACCGCAGGTAGGCGGACAGGCGGGAGGTCGCGTTGCCGGCCAGGTCATCGCGGTTCTGGTCGTAGCCGGCCAGTAGGCGCTGCCGCCAGCTCACGAACCGCTGGCGCCCGGCCGTCTCCCCGCCGGGGGCGAGGTCGGGCGAGGCGGTCTCCTTCGCCGGGAGGCGGCCGATCTTCTCGACCGGAGGCATGGTGATGGCCCGCGGGACCGGGCAGGGCCGGCGCCAGGCGGCCGCGCGCCAGGCGCGCCAGTACGGGGTGAAGACCCGGTAGTGGCCGCCCCCGGCCGGCTTCAGGTCGGCGGGCGGCAGCACGGTCAGCCCGGGGGTCAGGGTGAGCTCGATCCGGTGCCGTTCGCATTCGCGTTCCAGCTTGCGGCGGCGGGCGGCGGCGTAGTGCGAGACGTCGTCGGCGAGGTAGACCGCGGTCGCGCGCACCTCGGTAGCGAGCCTGATCACCTCGGCGGCTGGGTCGCCGCGGCGGATGACCAGGTCGGCGCCGCGCTCGCGGAGGGTCGCGCGCAGGTCGGCGAGGGATTCGGCCAGGAAGCGAGCCCGGTTGGCGGGCGCGGTGATGGCCGGGTCGAGCACGAACAGCGGCACCACCTGCCGGGCCCGGGCGCACGCCAGGTGCAGCGCCGGGTTGTCGTGCAGCCGGAGATCACGGGTGAAGACCACGATCGCGGTATCCATCTAAGGTAAGGATATGACCGGCAGACCGCGGGTGGGAGTGTCGAGCTGCCTGCTCGGCGAGGAGGTCAGGTTCAACGGCGGTCACAAGCGGTACCGGTTCCTGACCGACGACCTCGGGCCGCATGTCGACTGGGTGCCGTACTGTCCCGAAGTCTCCATCGGGCTGGGCACGCCGCGGGAGCCGATCCGGCTGACCGCGGACGGGCGGCTGGTCAACCGGAGCGGCACCGCCGACCACACCGATTCGATGACGGCGCTCCCCTTGCCGCCCGGTGACCTGGACGGCTACGTGTTCAAGGCCAAGTCGCCGAGCTGCGGCATCCGGGCCATCCCGCGGTACGGCGAGGACGGTGTCGCGGCCGGCCAGGGCGGGCGCGGGCTGTACGCCGACCGGGTGCTGACCGCGTTCCCGCTGCTGGCCGCCGAGGATGAGGGACGGCTGAACGACGCCGCGCTGCGCGAGGCGTTCTGCGAGCGGATCTTCGCCGCGGCGCGGCTGCGGTCGCTGTTCTCCGGGCCGTGGTCGGCGGGGGACCTGGTGGCCTTCCACGCCCGGCACAAGCTGCAGCTGCTCGCGCATGACCCCACGCGCTACCGGGCGGCGGGCCGGGTGGTGGCCGGCGCGGGGCGGGGCGCAGGGTCCGGGGCCGAGGCGGCCTACCGGGACCTGTTCCTGGCCGCGATGGCGAGCCGGGCCACTCCGGGCCGCACCGCGAACGCGCTGCAGCACGCGTACAGCCGGATCGGGCGGCAGCTGGACCGGCCGCGGCGGCTGGACCTGGTGGCCAGGATCGAGGCCTACCGGCGCGGCGAGGAGCCGCTGAGCGTGCCGGTCGCGCTGCTGGCGCACTACGCGAGCGGCGGGGAGTTCGGCTGGCTGGCGGAGCAAACCTTCCTCAGCCCCTTTCCGGCGGGACTGCGCCTGCGGCACGCCGTTCCGGCGCCCGTTTCGGGGGGAGCGGGATGAAGCCGCTGGTCCGGGCGACGTAGTCGGCGTATCGCGGGCGGGAGGCGGTCATCCGCAGGTAGCGGCCCCGGCCGCGGGGCAGGCCGGCGGCCAGGCCGGGCAGGCCGCGCTGGCCCGCGTACCGCAGGCCGCAGCCGGCGCAGCGGACCGACATGCTCATCTGCGAGGGCTGGGTGGCCACGCCGAGTTCGGCGAACAGCCTGGTGAGCAGGGGGTAGGTGCGTTCGTTGTACACGATGAACCCGGTGTCGACGCCGAGTGGCGGCCCCGCGGCCGGCAGCACCAGGTGGGTGTCGGCGTGACCGCCGAGACGGCCGGCGGCCTCGAAGAGGGTCACGTGGTCGGTACGTGACAGCACATAGCCGGCGGTGAGCCCGCTCACGCCGCCGCCGATGACGGCGATCCTGCGCTCGCTCATGTGCCTTCGCGGCCGAAGAGATGACGCAGCGCCCCGGCCAGTTCCGGCTGGCGGAACTGGTGCCCGGCGCCGATCAGCCGCTCGGGCCGGACGTACTGGCTGGCCTGGGCGATTTCCCTGGCGCCCTCGCCGCCGAGCAGCAGCCGGGGGGCGAGGCCGGGGACCGGCAGCACGGCGGGCCGGCGCAGCACCGCGGCCAGCGTCCGGGTGTAGTCAATGTTCCTGGCCGGCTCCGGCGCGACCGCGTTGACCGGCCCGGACAGCCCGGGATCGAGCACGGCGCGCAGGTAGATGTCGAGCAGGTCGTCCAGGACGATCCAGGCCAGCCATTGCTTGCCGGTGCCGAGGCGGCCGCCGAGGCCGGCCTCGAACAGCGGGCTGAGCAGGCGCAGCATGCCGCCGCGCGGCGTCTGCACGATGCCGGTCCTGACCTGGACCGTGCGGATGCCCGCGGCGGCCGCCGGGGTGGCGGCATCCTCCCAGCCGGCCACCACGTCGGCCAGGAACCCCTCGCCCCGGGGACTGGCTTCGGTCAGGATCTCCTCGCCCCGGTCCGGGCCGTAGATGCCGATGGCCGACGCCGTGACGAACGCCCGCATGTCCGGGCGGCTGGCGGCCAGTTCGGCCAGCTGGCGGGTGGGCAGGATCCGGCTGTCGCGGATCTCGTTCTTGCGCTCGGCGGTGAACCGGCCGCCGATCGAGGCCCCGGCCAGGTGGATCACCGCGTCCACCCCGGCCAGCAGTTCCGGGGCCGGGTCGTCCGGCTGCCAGTAGCGCTGCCCGTCGCTGGGCCGCCGGCGCACCAGCGGGATGACGCGGTGCCCGCTGGTGGTCAGCAGCGCGGTCAGCGCGGTGCCGATCAGCCCGCTGGAGCCGGTGACCGCGATCGTCAGCGGGTCGGCGCTGATCGCGCGGGCGCGGGCCAGCGCGGCCAGGTCGGCGGCGAGCTGCCGGTGCCGGTAGACGAACATGGACCGCAGCATCCGGGCGGGCAGCGGGGTCTCAACCACGTCGGTCACCAGCGTTTCCGACTCCCCCACCGGGCTGAACTGGTGCGTGTGCCGCCAGGGCAGGCGGGGGAACGAGTCGGCGAAGGCGTTCGGCGGGTCATAGCCGCCGGGCTGGCAGTCGGCGATCCAGCGCAGCCCGCCGGGCAGACCGAGGATCGCGCGGCCGTCCCGGAGCGACCCCGCCTCGCGGAGCACCGTGACCGGCTGCCATGGTGGAGTGAGCCTGGTGATCGCGCCCGGCCTGGTGTGCCAGGCGAACACCTCGTCACGGCTTGCATCTACAACACTGGAGTACGTCAGTCCCATCATGTCCCTCAGCCCCTCACGGCGGCGAACTAATAATGCTAAATTACACTAAACCCTGAAATCCTGAGTACGGAAAGACGCTCATGCAGCTACGCGACGCCGCCGAGATGCTCGGCGTGCACTACCAGACCGCTTACGCGTGGGTGCGCCAGGGCGTGCTGCCGGCCAGGAAGACCGGCCGCGGCTACGACGTCAGGGAGGGGGACGTCAGCGCGCTCGCGGCCCGCCGTGCCTCGGGTACCGCGCCGCGGCCGGACATCCGGGTGCGCGACTGGGCGGCTCAGGCCGACCGGCTGCACGCGGCCATCATGGCCGGGGACGAGACCACGGCACGGCACGTCTTCGCCCGGCTGGCGCGCGGCGTACCGCTGGCCGATCTGTGCTCGCGGATCATCGCGCCCGCGCTGCGGCGGATCGGCGACGACTGGGCCTCCGGCGAGGCGACGATCGCGGCCGAGCACCGGGCCAGTGCCATCTGCGAGCGGCTCATCGCCGCCCGCACCCACCAGCCGCAGGGCCGCCCGCGCGGCATCGCGCTGGTGACCACGCCGCCGGGGGAACGGCACGGGCTGCCGGCCCTGATGGCCACCGCGTGCCTGCGCGAGGACCGCTGGCTGGTGCATCACCTGGCGGCCGACCTGCCGGTCGCCGAGCTGACCGGGCTGGCCAGGGAGGCCGGGGCCAGCCTGGTCGTGCTCTCCTCGGCCACCACCGAGGCGGTGAAGCGGGCCGGCCAGGAGGCCGACGAGATCGCCCGTGCGGCGGCGGGGCTGCACGTGCTGGCCGGGCAGCCCGGCGACACCCTCGGCCAGCTGCTTCAGCTGGCCCGGGCGAGCCTGGGCCGCCCGGCGGAGGGCCAGGGTGGGCCGGGGCGGGGCGGGGCGGGGGCGGCCCGGTCAGAGGGCCAGGCGGGCGGCCAGGGCGGAGATCTGGTCTAGCTGCTCGGAGAGGTCGGGCGAGGCGGGCGACACGACCAGGCGCGTCGTGCCGCGCGGCATAGGCGACCACGTCGTCGGCGGTTACGTCGATGGCTCCCCAGCGGGTGTACTCCAGCGCGGCCGGGTCCCGGCCCGCGGCCCGGGCCGTCTCTCGCACTACGTCGAGCTGGGCGGTTCGTTCGGCCTCGGTGAGCTGGCCGCCCGGGAACCAGCCGTCGCCGCGCAGGCCCGCGCGGCGGGCCGCGGCCGGGCTTGAGCCCCCGATGTGGATGGGCAGCCTGGCCCGCGGCTTGGGGAAGCTGCACAGGCGGGTGAAGGAGAAGAACTCGCCGTCGAAGCTGACCCCGTTCTCGTCCCCGTCCCAGAGCAGCCGCAGCACGTCGATGGCCTCGTCCGCGCGGCGGCCGCGCGTGGCGAAGTCGACGCCGCCCGCCATGGCCTCGCCGGGCAGCGCGCCCACGCCGACGGTGAACAGGCGCATCCGGCCCTTGGACAGCACGTCCAGCGTGGCGAGCCGCTTGGCCAGGACCACCGGCTGATGATAGGGCAGCAGCAGGACGCCGGTGCCGAGCAGGATGCGCTCGGTGGCCGCCGCGACGAAGGCCAGGCACTCGAGCGGATCGGCCACCGGCGTCGCCGCCGGGAAGGTCACCGGCCCGACGCTGGCGCCCGGGTACAGCGCGATGTGCTCGGGACAGTAGAAGGACTCGAAGCCGCACTGCTCCGCGTGCCGGGCCACCGCGATCATCCGGTCCGGGTCGGTGCCGAGGAAACCGGTGTTGTACATGAGCCCGAACTTCATGTCCGCAACCTACCGCGTCCGCCGGGGGTGGCAGGATGAACGGGGTGGGAAGCCGTTTCATCTCGGCCGTGGCCTTCTACGGACCGAAAACCGGCCGGCTGCGCGAGCTGCTGACCGGGGTACAGGCGCTGATCGCCGAGCACGTGGGGGCCGATTTCCGCCCGTACACCCTGGAGCAGGTGCACGGCACGCTGATCGCGCTCAACGGCGTGCGCGAGGGCGGCACGATCGTCAACGAGTACCTGCTCGAGCACGAGGGCGTGCGGCAGGAGATGGACCTGCCGCGGGTGATGGACATCCTGGCCCGGCGCTTCGCGGTGCCGTTGCGGGTCAGGATCGGCGGGTTCCGGCCGGACCAGGCGGTCCCGTTCCGCAGCCGGGGCCAGCACCTGGCCGAACGGACCTTCTCGGTGCAAGGCGAGGCGTTCGTGCTGGTGGGATGGCCGGCCGACTCGCTGGCTGGCGTGGCAGGGGCGGG
Source organism: uncultured Actinomycetes bacterium (assembly GCA_963841585.1). Classification (GTDB taxonomy): domain Bacteria; phylum Actinomycetota; class Actinomycetes; order Streptosporangiales; family Streptosporangiaceae; genus Palsa-504. The sequence continues at coordinate 198,697 of CAWJDK010000031.1, read as the reverse complement.
CATGCCGCTGGACGAGCTTCGGCGCGAGATGAACGCGGCGGGGCTGCTGCACCGCTACCACGCCCGGCCCGCCGACGTGGACAACGACCTGCACCTGGTGGTGGGGCACCACGCCGGCGCCGCGGCCGGCGCGCTGAGGGGAGCCACCGCCGCCGTACGGGACAAGCTGGCGGCCGACCCGGCGGACCTGGCCATCGGCCTGTCCGACGTCAAGATCGTCGCGGCCGACACGCACACGCTGGCGCCGCCGCTGTACGTCAGCGGCGTTCCGGCTGCCGCGGCCGAGGTGCTGGCGCTCGTGCCAGAGGAAGCGCTGCGTGCATTAACCGGGAATGCGGCGGATTTTCCTCGTTGCCGGGGGTAGCCGGGACGCATGACCGATTCTGAAACCGGCACCCACGAGGCCGGCGCCGAGCTACGGATCTCCCGGGTCAAGGCGCTCAGCGGCTCCGATCTCCTCGGCGTCATGACCTACCTGCTGGCCAAGTACCCGGACACCTTTCCCGGGATGCTGGACGACGCGCTGAGCTCAGTCAGCCCCCACAACGGCTAGCTAGCTGTTGCAACGGCTAACAGAGAGCGGCTAGCAGCGGCGCCGCGGGGACGAGAGCTCACGTCAAGTCGGCTCGGCATTCCTCTCCGCTGGCATCTTCCCTGCACCTCCGCTGGCACCTCCGCTGCACCTCCGCTGGCATCTTCGCTGCACCTCCGCTGGCATCTCCGCTGCACCTCCGGTGCAGCGGGACCAGGCGCGGACGGCGTGCTACGAGGCTGTGATCCGTGGTGCCCCTGCGCGCCCGAGAGCCTCCTGCGACCGCAGAATCGTTTGCCCACCACCCGGGCCCGCCCCTTTTATACGGCGTGAATGTCCCATTCATGTCGTTCTAGCTGCATGAATGGGACATTCACATCGAATGATCGGGTACGGATGGTGCCAGAGTGACCGAAGTTTCTTTCGCTGGCCGACGCGCCGCGCCACTGTCGCGACGCGTCGAAGGCGATGGGCACGGCCGGACAGAGGGTGGACAAAAGCTGCGGTCCGGGACGGAGGCGAGGCGATGGACAAAGCTGCGGTCCGGGACGGAGGCGAGGGCGATGGACAAAGGCTGCGGTCCGGGACGGAGGCGAGACGCTGGGCGGAGACCGCGTCCGGGGCGGAGGGCGAGAGGCTGGGCTCGTTCGGTTCGAATGAAATCGAACGGGGTTTCCGGGTGTTCGATCATATGTTTTAATAGATGACATGTTCGAAGCCCTTGTCCAAGGGGCCAGCCATCCCGCCGTCGCCGCCTGGCTCGGGCTGGGCGCGGCCGCGGTAGCCGCGGTGGTGGTGGCCATGGCCTGGAGCGTGAACGCACGCCAGATCCGGCTGGCGGAACTGCTGGTCCGGCGCCAGTTCCCGGTCGTCAGCGGAAACGGCTCGGCCGAGAAGGCCGCGGCCGCGATCGAAGGCGCCGCAGCTAAAGAGGCCACGGAGGGACAGGCGCGGGCCAAGCCCGCCGCGGCAGGTGGCCGGGCAGGCAGTGGCGCAGGCGGCCGGGCAGGTAAGGGGCTGCCCGAGGTTATCGAGGGTCCGGATGAGGTCGTGGCCGGCGAGCAGGCCAGGTTCCGGGTCCAGTCCGCGGGCCCGCACCAGGTCGTGACGTGGGCGGTCGGCGGCGGCGCGGTGTCGCACGCGCCCGACCCGGCTCATCCCGGCGACCTGCTGCTGCTGCCCGAGCAGCCCGGCGAGCTGACCATCATCGCCCGGGTGCGCGAGGGCCTGACCGAACGGCGCGCGACCAAGACCGTTACCGCCGTGGCCGAGGTGGCCGAGCCCAGGCCGCCGTTCACGCTGCGGCTGTTCTTGCACGGGTGGGGCCTGACGGTGGTCGCGGTGCTGATCGTCGGGTTCGCCGGGGCGCTGAACGCGCTGGGCAACTTCACCTCATCCGACTTCATCGCGGTGGCCGTCCCGCTGGCCGCGCTGCTCGGCGTGCTCGCTGTGGCGCGGGGCACCGCCGAGGCCGGCGGACGCCCGGGCCACGGCGCTGGCCACGGCCACGGCCACGGGAGCAGCGGAGCCAAGCGGCACGGGCCGGCCTGAGGAGGTCAAAAAACTTCGTACCAGAAACCTGTACAACAATATTGTATTGCTATACAGTACTGCCATAGCCCCGGCACGCGGCCCGGGCGGAAGGCGGTACACATCCCATGGCCACTCTCGTTAGCGCGGAGACGACTGCTCCGCCCGTTATCTCCGCGCCCGCGGCATCAGCGCAGACCCACGACAAGGGCCTGCGGGCCGGGGCGCTCGGACTGCTCTCCAGCGTGGTGATCGCGGTCTCCTCGACCGCGCCCGCGTACAGCATGGCCGCGACGCTCGGCCTGATCGTCGCGGTGGTCGGGGTGCACAGCCCGGGCACGCTGATCGTGTCCTTCCTGCCGATGCTCTGCATCGCCTACTCGTTCCGCGAGCTGAACAAGGCCGACCCGGACTGCGGCACCACGTTCACCTGGACGGCCCGGGCGTTCGGGCCGCGGGCCGGCTGGATGGGCGGCTGGGGGCTGATCGCGGCCGACATCATCGTGATGGCCAGCCTGGCGCAGATCGCCGGACGGTACTTCATGCAGCTCGTCGGCCTGCAGGGGGCCGGGGCCGTCTGGGTGACGGTGGCGGGTGTGGCGTTCATCGCCCTGCTCACCGGCGTCTGCTACCGCGGCATCGAGGTGTCGGCTCGTCTGCAGCAGGTGCTGCTGATCATCGAGGTGAGCGCGCTGGCGGTCTTCGCGATCGTCGCGCTGGTGAAGGCCGGCACCGGGCACGCGCTGCCCGGAGCGGCGCACCCGTCGGCGGCGTGGCTGAGCCCGTGGACGGGATCGTTCGGCAGTCTGTCGAACTCGTTCCTGCTGGCCGTGTTCATCTACTGGGGCTGGGACTGCTGCCTGAGCGTGAACGAGGAGACCAAGGACTCCGCGCGCACCCCGGGCCGCGCCGCGGTCATGGCCACGCTGATGCTGGTCGCCATCTTCGCCGTGGTCAGCGTGGCCGCCCTGGCCTACGCCGGGCCCGCGTTCCTGGCCTCGCACAGCACCGACGTGCTCGGCGCCATGGCCACGTCGGTGCTCGGCAGCGTGCCCGGCAAGCTGCTGGTCCTGTGCGTGCTGACCTCCACGGCCGCGTCCTGCCAGACCACGATCATGCCGACCGCGCGCGCGGTCCTGGCCATGTCGGCGCACGGCGCGATCCCCCGCTGGTTCGCCCGGATGCACCCGCGGTTCCGCACGCCGACCACCGCGACGCTGGTCATGGGCGGCATCTCGGCCCTGTTCTACGTGCTGCTGACCGCCATGTCGAAGAACGTGCTGGCCGACTCGGCCGCGTCGGTCGGGCTGCTGATCGCCTTTTACTACGGGCTGACCGGGTTCGCCTGCGTCTGGTTCTTCCGCCGCTCGCTGCTGGGCAGCGTGCGGGACCTGGTCACCAAGGGGATCCTGCCGATGATCGGCGGGCTGACCCTGCTCGGCGCGTTCGTCCTGTCGGTCAAGTCCTACTGGCCGGCCGCGAGCAGCTACTCCAGCTTCCACGGAATCGGGGGTATCTTCCTGATCGGTGCTGGTTCCCTCGTCGTGGGAGTGATCATCATGGTGGTTACCGCCCGGTTCCTGCCCCGGTACTTCGCTGCGGGAATTACCACGCCCGTTCGGGACGAAGGGAGCAACACGCTGTGACCTCAGCGCACCTCGAGCCCGCGGTACCCGGTACCGCGGGCCGTGGCCCGTCACGGGGCCGCGGCCCCGGCCGGCGAGCCGGGCGCCGGAAGATCGCGGTGCTCGAGGCCGCCTGCCGGGTGATCGCGGACCGCGGCGCGGACGCCACCCGCTTCGCCGACGTGGCGGCCGAAAGCGGCGTCCCGATCAGCACCCTGCAGTACTACTTCGGCTCGCGGGAGGACCTGCTGGTGGCGGCGTTCCAGCATGCGTCCAGCGTGGAGATCGCGGCGCTGGAAGCCGAGATCGACGGCCTGGACGACTCGTGGGACCAGCTCGAGACGATCATCACCAGGTCGCTGACCGGATATGCCCCGGACGCGCCCGGCGGCGGGCGGCTGTGGATTGAATCCTGGCATTTCGGCCTTCGCGACCGTGAGATGCGCGCCGATGCGCTGCGGGACAACACCGCCTGGCGGCAACTGGTGGCGAGCGTGGTCCGCCGCGGCATCGAGCGAGGTGTCTTCAGCGGCCGGTACGACCCGGACAAGGTCGCCGTGCTCGCCGTGGCCGCCGCCGACGGGATGGGCATCCCGCTGTCGCTCGGTGACCCGGAGATCACCACCAGCAGCGCCGTGCACGACGTCCTGGCGGTGCTGCGCGAACTGCTGCGCCGGTAACGGATCTGCCCGCCCGGCGGTTCAAGAATTCACGTCTCAAACGCGCATCACTCCCCCGTGGCCACTTGACGCGCTCCTGAGCTGCACGGTTAGCTGGCAGCCGTTTGCTTCTGGCGGATTTCGTCCCGTAAAAAGGGAGACTGCGCATGGGTTCGTCCCGATTCGTTCGCAAGGTGGCCATTGGCCTGCTGGCCAGCGGCACCGTGCTCGGCCTGACGGCGACAGCCGGAGTCGCTTCGGCCGCGGCGCAAGGCCGACATCCGCTGGACGGAAGCATGCCCAAGTGGCTGCACCAGGCGCGCGATATGGGCACGAGCCCGCCGGCACAGCAGATGAGCTTCGGCGTACTCCTCGGCATGCGTGATCAAGCCGACGCCATGGACACCTTGCAAGCGGTCTCCGACCCGGCCAGCCCCAGCTACGGCCAGTGGCTGACCAACGCGGAATTCGACGCCCGTTTCGCGCCGGCCAGGTCCTCCGTCACCGCGGTCCAGCACTGGCTCCGCTCGGAAGGCTTCCGGATCACCACGACCCTGCCCAGCGGGATGTACGTGGAGGCCAGGGGTTCGGTCGCGCAGGTGGAGAGCACCTTCGGCACGAGCGTGCACGACTACTCCTACCTCGGTAAGGACGTTCACGCGAACAACTCGGAGCTATCCCTTCCGGCGGGCACCCCGGCCGTGGTCGCCGGCGCGCTCACCGGGGTGATCGGGATCGACCAGGGCACCGCCCTCAAGCACACCGCCGCCACCGAACCCGGTCCGCCGCCCGGCGCCAGGTACGGGGTGCAGCCATGCTCGGCCTACTACGCGCAGAAGGTAGCCAGCAACAAGCCCGCTGCCTACGGCAAGCACCAGCCCTATGCGGTCTGCGGCTACGGCCCCCAGCAGCTCCAGTCGGCCTACGGCGAGAGTTCGCTGCTCAAGTCGGGCCTCGACGGCGGCGGAGTCACCGTGGCGGTCACCGACGCCTACGCGGCGCCGACGATGTACGCCGACGCCCAGAAGTACAACCTGGTGCACCACCAGCCCTTGTTCCAGCCGGGCCAGTTCTCCCAGATCGTGCCGCCCCCGAACGGCTTCGACCAGACCAGCCTGTGCGGGCCCCAGGACTGGTACGGCGAGGAGACCCTCGACGTCGAGGCCGTGCACGCAATGGCGCCCGGCGCCAACATCGTCTACGTCGGGGCGCCCGACTGCGCCAGCGGGCTGGACGAGACCTGGGCGGCCACGATCGACAACCATGTCGCCGACGTGATCAGCAACTCCTGGGGCTCCGACACGGACGACATCACCCTGCTCGGCACCGACTACGTACGGTTCTACGAGCAGTTCTCCCTCGAAGCGGCCCTCACCGGCATCACGGTGAACTTCTCCGCCGGCGACGCGGGCGACCAGACCGCCGGCGGCACCGACCTGTCGGCCAAGACCGTGGACTTCCCGGCCGACCTGCCCTACGTCACCGGGGTTGGCGGCACCAGCCTGTTCATCGGCAGCCACCGCCAGTGGCTGGACGAGTATGGCTGGCAGACCTCGTACTCGACCCTGAAGAAGAAGTCCTGGACCCCGGCTCCGCCCGGCACCTACAACTCCGGCGGCGGCGGCGGGACCAGCCAGCTGTACACCCAGCCCTGGTACCAGGCCGGCAACGTGCCCACCAACATCTCGGAGTACTACGGCAGCACCCCGATGCGGGCGGTGCCCGACATCGCGATGGACGCCGACCCCAACACCGGCATGCTGGTCGGCGAGACCCAGGTGTTCCCGAACGGCACCTACTGGGCCCAGTACCGCATCGGCGGGACCAGCCTTGCCTCCCCGCTTCTGGCGGGCGTGGTAGCAGTGGCCGACCAGGCGCACCATCGCCTGCTGGGCTTCATCAACCCGCTGTACTACCGGCTGCTCGGCACCTCGGCCCTGCACGACATCGTGGCGCCGACCTCGCCGCTGGCCCAGGTCCGCACCGACTACACGAACTTCCTGGACAACAGCCAAGGCAAGTTCTGGCGGCTGCAAACCGTCGACGTGCAGAGCTCGACCCTGCACGACACCCCGGGTTACGACGACGAGACCGGGGTGGGCACGCCGTACGGCCCGGCGTTCTTCTTCGGATACCGGCACTGACCGCTGGTTAGCTGGCGGGTCGTTAGCTGGCGCGGGCCGGGGAGGTATCTTCCTCCCCGGCCCGCGCCGCTTTCTACGGGGCGACCGCGTCGTAGATCGCCGTGACGTACTCGGCGCTCCGGTCGGAGCCGACGACGCCTGGCCCCATCTTGTTCATCATGTAGGAAACCGTCATCCGGCGGCCGGTGTCCATGATGATGATCGAGCCGCCCCAGCCGCCCCAGAAGCAGATCTTCTCGTCCGGGATGTAGGCCACCGCGGCCGCCAGGGGGAGCCCGTAACCGATGCCGAACCGCGATGTGCCCGTAGTTGAGCGCGTGGTAACCCGATGCGGTGCCCGGCTCCACCAGGGCGCCTGGGCCGCCATCCGGGAGGTGGACTGCTCCCAGTCGTAGAGGACCTCGACCGACGCCGGCTGGTCCAGGCCGGACACCCCGGAGGCGTGCGACATGACGTGCCGGACCAGGACGTCCTGCTTGCCGTGGGCGCCGAACTCGGGCCAGTACTTCGCGACCGGCTGGTCCACGTCCAGCTCGCCCCGGTCGACGAGCATCAGCGCGGCCAGGCTGGTCACGGTCTTGGTGGAGGACCAGACGTTGGTGATGGTGTGCTCGTCCCACGGGGCCGTCCTGGCCTCGTCGCGGTAGCCGCCCCACAGGCCGAGGACGTGGTCGCCGTCGATGTCCACATACTGGATACATTTGCGACCACGTAGTGGGACAGACGATGATGGGGGCATGCCATCTGCCTCCGATACCTACCTGCACGGTCATCACGACAGCGTGCTCCGGTCACACCGCTGGCGCACCGCGGAGAACTCGGCGGGGTACCTGCTGCCGCGGCTGGCGCCGGACGCGCGCGTGCTCGACGTGGGCTGCGGCCCGGGCACGATCACCGCGGACCTGGCGGCCCGGGTGCCCGGCGGGGACGTGACCGGCATCGACGCGGCGGCCGACGTGCTGGCGCAGGCCCGGGCGGCGGCGGAGCGCCGGGGGCAGCGCAACGTCCGGTTCGACACCGGGAACGTCTACCACCTGGATTTCCCGGACGGCACGTTCGACGTGGTGCACGCGCACCAGGTGCTGCAGCACCTGACCGACCCGGTGGCGGCGCTACGCGAGATGCGGCGGGTGTGCCGGCCCGGCGGGCTGGTCGCCGCGCGCGACGGGGATTACGGCGGGTTCTTCTGGTTCCCCGAGGAGCCGGGGCTGGACGAGTGGCTGGCGCTGTACCGGAGCGTGGCCCGGGCGATCGGCGGGGAGCCGGACGCCGGGCGGCGCATGCTGGCCTGGGCCCGGCAGGCCGGGTTCGCGTCCGTGCAGGCCTCGGGCAGCGCGTGGTGCTACACCGGGGACGGCGACCGGACGTGGTGGGGCACGTCGTGGGCCGACCGGCTGACGAAATCACCGTTCGGCGACCGGGCGGTGGAGCACGGCCTGGCCACCCGGGACGACCTGGAGCGGCTGGCCCGCGCCTGGCTACGCTGGGCGGCCAGCGAGGACGGCTGGATCCTCATTCCGCACGGCGAGATCCTCTGCGAGGTGCCCGCCTAGGCGGCACGAGGTTCGCCGCCTAGGCGGGCGGCCGCGTCGGTCAGGGCGTCCAGCACCACGCGGACGGCGGGCTTGCGGTCACCGCCGCGGCGGCTGATCGTGAAGACCCGGCGGGTCACCGGCTCGGCGGGAGCTCGTCCTCGCCGGGCGGCGCCCGCCCCGGGCGGTCGGCGCCGGAGAACCGCTCGATGATCCAGCGCAGATGGGCCAGGGCGGGCCCGTCCTGGGCGCAGGCTTGCTTCAGGGCCGCCCAGCTGGGCAGGCCGCGCTCGCGGGCGATGGCCGCCTGGGTAGGATCGTCCCGCCCCGAACGCCATGAAACCGGAATTTCAGGGCGTCCGAACGTACTGGAACCGGGGTCTCATGGCGTTCCAGCGGGTTTGGTACACACGAATTGTGATGCTGATGGTTCCGCAGTGATCTGAGTGGTTCTCAGCAGGAGGCGCGCCTGTCCTGCACTGGAACTGCACGGTAACCTGCCGACGTGACGGTAGAAATCGCAGGAGCCGGGGCGGTCGTCACCGGCGCGGGTTCGGGGATCGGGCGGGCGCTGGCCCGCGGGCTGGCCGCGGCGGGCGCGCGGGTGGTGGTCAACGACCTGAACTTCGAGGCGGCCACGGCGGTGGCCAAGGAGATCCGCGGGTACCCGGCGCCCGGCGATGTGGCCACCGAGCCGGGTGTGACCGCGCTCATCGCCACCGCCCGCGATTGCCTGGGCGAGATCGACATCTACTGCTCCAACGCCGGCATCGCGGCCGGCACCGGCCCGGACTCGCCGGACCTGGACTGGCAGCAGTCCTGGGAGGTCAACCTCATGGCCCACGTGCGGGCCTCCCGTGAGCTGCTGCCGGCCTGGCTGGAGCGCGGCCGCGGCTGCTTCGTGGTGACCGCGTCGGCGGCCGGGCTGCTCACCATGCTGGGCTCGGCCACCTACTCGGTGACCAAGCACGCCGCCGAATCCTACGCGGAGTGGCTGGCCGCCACCTACGAGCACCGCGGCCTGGTGGTGCACTGCATCTGCCCGCAGGGGGTGCGGACGAACATGCTGGCCCAGACCGGGCAGGCCGGGCAGGTGGTGCTGCAGGACGCAGCCATCGAGCCCGAGCAGGTGGCCGAGGCGCTGCTCGAGGGCATGGCGGCGGGCCGGTTCCTCATCCTGCCGCACCCGGAGGTCGCCCGGTACTACCAGATGCGGGCCGGCGACCCCGACCGGTGGCTGCACGGGATGAACCGGATGCAGCAGCGGATCGAGGACGTCGAGCGGGGTACGGCATGAAGGCCTGGCAGGTGCGCGAGCTGGGCGAGCCGCGCGACGTGCTGACGCTGGCCGAGGTCCCCGACCCCGAACCCGGTTCCGGCCAGGTGCTGGTGCGGGTGCTCGGGGCCGCGACGAACTTCCCCGACGTGCTCATGTGCCGCGGCCTCTACCAGGTCCGGCCGCCGCTGCCCTACACCCCGGGCATCGAGCTGTGCGGCGAGGTCCTGGCGACGAGCCCTGACGTGACCGGGATCGTGCCGGGGGACCGGCTCATCGGCGCCCCGGTAGGCGGCGCCTTCGCCGAGCTGGCGCTGATGAACGCGGCCAGCGCGCTGCCCGCCCCGGACGGCCTGGACGACGCCGAGGCGGCGGCCTTCTTCGTCACGTACCAGACCGGGTGGTTCGGGCTGTACCGGCGGGCCGGGCTGGCGGCCGGGGAGACCCTGCTGGTCCAGGCGGCCGCGGGCGGCGTCGGCAGCGGCGCGGTCCAGCTGGGCAAGGCGGCCGGCGCCCGGGTCATCGGCGTGGCAGGCGGCGCGGAAAAGGCCGAGGCGGCGCGCGCCCTCGGCGCGGACGTGGTGGTCGACCGGCACAGCCAGGACTTCGTCGAGGTGGTCAAGGAGGTCACCGGCGGGCGCGGCGCCGACGTGGTGTACGACCCGGTGGGCGGCGACACCTACACCAGGTCCACCAAGTGCATCGCGTTCGAGGGCCGGATCCTGATCATCGGCTTCGCCGGCGGGCAGATCCAGTCGGCCGCGCTGAACCACGCGCTGATCAAGAACTACTCGATCGTGGGCCTGCACTGGGGCCTGTACCAGAGCAAGAACCCCCAGCTCATCCGAGACTGCCACGCGCAGCTGACCAAGCTCGTGGCCGAGGGCACCATCCGGCCGCTGGTCAGCGACCGGCTCGGGCTGGACGAGGTGCCCGCCGGGCTGCAGCGCCTGGCCGACGGCGGCACGGTAGGCCGGATTGTCTTCGTCCCCTGACTCGGGAGATACAGCGGTTCCCGGGGTCGGCTTCTTCGCTCACGGCGCGCTGCCGGGGCCGCGGGTGACGATCCAAGAGGCCGAACGGATGGCGGAATCCTCGTTAGGCCTGACGGTGCGCGCGCAGCCGCCGGGCTCCGGGGTGCTGGCCGAGGGATGGTGAGGTTTATCAGGAGCGGTCTGTGACGGTCACCCAGGCCAGGGCGATCGCGACCATGTAGCCGGCCGTGGCCACCACGAGCGGAACGTGCAGGCTAGTCGCGTGGCCCAGGAGGGAGCCCAGCACGGCGACGCCGAGCGCGCCGCCCGACTGGCGGGCCGTGTTGAGCACGCCGCTGGCCGCGCCCGCGTGCTCCGGGCCCGCCGCGCCCACCACCGCCGCGGTCATGGCCGGCATGGCCAGCGAGATCAGGCCGATCAGGACCGAGCCGGCCAGGATCAGCGCGAGCGGCGTGGCGGTTCCCGCGGTGGCGAGCAACGCCGTGCCGGCCGCGGCCAGGGTGAGCCCGGCGATCATCGGCGGCCGTGGTCCGAGGCGCGCGGTCAGCCGGCCGCTGGCCAGCGAGCCGAGCCCGGTGAACACGCTGCTCGGCAGCAGCAGGAACCCGGTGGCCAGCACCGGCTCGTGCCGTACCTCCTGCAGGTAGAGGGACAGGCAGAGCAGCGACCCGTACAGCACCAGGTTGAAGATCATCCCGACCGCGGTGGCGCCGCTGAAGTTCGGTGACCGGAACAGCGCGAGCGGGAGGAGCGGGTGCGGGTGGCGGCGTTCGGCCCTGAGGAAGAGCCAGGCCGTTGCGAGGCCGGCCCCGAGCAGGGAGCCGGGCAGCGGGGCGAGCCAGCCCTGCTGGCCCGCGGTGATGAAGCTGGCGGTGGCCGCGGCCAGCATGGTCACCCCGAGCAGTAGGCCGGGGACGTCTGCTTTGCGGTAAGGGTTAGCGGGCGACTCGGTGGCGTAGCGTCGCAGCAGGACGATGGTCAGCAGGCAGATCGGCACGTTGACCAGGAAGATCGAGCGCCAGCCGGCCACGGTGACCAGAACGCCGCCGGCCACCGGGCCGAGCGCGACCCCCAGCGAGCCCATCCCGCCCCAGACGCCGAGCGCGCGGGCCCTCTGGCGAGAGTCGGGGAACTGGTGCACCAGCAGCGCCAGCGAGCAGGGCAGCATGGCCGACGCGCCCAGGCCCTGGACGGCGCGGGCGGCGATCAGCACGCCGAGCTGTGGCGCGGCCGCGCAGGCGGCCGAGCCTACGGCGAAGGCGGCCAGCCCGAGGGTGAAGATCCTGCGCGCCCCAACGCGGTCCGCGGCCGAGCCCGCGGTGAGCATGATCGCGGCCAGGGCCAGCGTGTACGCGTCCACCACCCGGGGGCTTTCCTGACTTCTGGGGCGTTCGAGGGCCCGGTAGGGTTCGGTGACGGCTGAGCGGGGACTGGATGGCGGCTTATTGGTAGTCGAGTGGGGGCTCGGTGATAGTTTGCCGCTGTGGGGGCAGCGCGCAGGCGCGCGAAAGTTGGCTTTCGTCACTCCGGCACCGCCCGTAACACAGCATGTCATAAGAACGGCGGCCAGGGCGGCGATGGCGGGGGCCAGGCGAGCGGCTGGTGATGACCGTGGTGCAGGTTATCTCGGAAACCTCGTATCAGCGGGGTGCGGGGTACTCCGGACAGCTGGGAAACCAATACCGCAGGGGAGGGCGCATGACCGAGACAATCGCGGCCGGATCGGCCGCTGGCCAGGGCGATCTGGCGGAGCAAGCGGGGACCGGGCAAGCCGAGATCGGGCAAGCCGGGACAATGCAGGCCGACGGCGGGCAGGCCGAGGCCGGGCAGGCCGAGGCCGGGCAGGCCGAGGCCGGGCAGGCCGAGACCGGTGGGCTGGCTGAGCAGGCCGAGGCGGTGGCCGACCTGAGGCGCACCGGGATCGACCCGGACTTCTGGTACCCGGTAGCCGTATCGGCGAGCGTGCGGAAGAAGAAGACGTTCGCGGCGGTGTTCGCGGGTGAGCGGATCGTGCTGTACCGGGGCGGGAGCGGCACGGTCTATGCGCTCGAGGACCGCTGCGCCCACCGTCAGGTACCGCTGAGCATGGGCGTCGTCGAGGGCGATGTGCTTCGCTGCTGCTATCACGCCTGGGCCTACCGGGGGAACGGCCGCATCTCGCAGATTCCGTACCTGCCCAAGGGCGTCGGCCAGCCGCCGCGGGGCGTCCGCGCCTATCCGGTCCGCGAAGCCTACGGCCTGGTGTTCGTCTTTCCCGGCGATCCCGAGAAGGCGGCCACGACCGGCTTTCCCGAGCTGCCGGAGTTCGACTCCGGCCGGCACAAGACGATGATGTTCTCGCGCACCGTCCAGTGCCACTACTCGTTCATGCACGAGAACCTGCTGGACATGAACCACCAGTTCCTGCACCGGGGCATCCTGGGCAAGATTCAGCCTAAGCTGCTCGGCTACGAGACCGGCCCGGATTCGGTAGAGGCCAGGTACCTGTTCACCCACGCCGGCGGGAAGAAGAACCGCGGCGCCAACCTGCTGGCCGCCGAGGGCATCGGCGGCAGCAAGTCGCCCGACGTCATTACGATCCGCACCGGGTACCCGTACCAGACCCTCCAGCTGGTCCCGGAGAACGCCGAGCTTCCGGCGTTCTCGCTCTGGGTGGCCTACGTACCCGAGGACGCCGAGCAGCGCACCAACCACGTCTACGGCTGCTCATGATCGAGAAACCGCCGGTCCCAGGGGCCCTCAACCTGGCCTGGCCGTTCATCAGGCGGTTCACCGAGCGCGTGTTCGCCGAGGACCGGATGGCGGTCGAGGCCGAGCAGCGCGCCTGGGACGAGCAGGGCGAGGACTGGAACCGCGAGGTCTTCCCGCTGATCCTCGACCTCCGCGACGTGCTGCGGGGCAACGGCGTCCCGATTCGTTCCGGGCCGGCGCTGTGCGGGGCCGCTTCGTTCTGTCGCGCGGCCGCCGGGGGTTGTCGCTTACGGTGAGGGCATGGGCTGGGCGAACTACGTAGCGCTCGGGGACAGCCTGACCGCGGGGCGAGACGACCACGGACCGGGGGGCGCGCGGATCGGGTGGGCCCGGCGGCTCGCCGGGATCCTGACCGCGCGCACCTCCGTGCAATGCGCGCTGACCATCTTGGCCTTCGACGGCGCCAGCACCGCCGTGGTGCTCGAGCAGCAGCTGCCGTCGGTGGCGAGCCTCGGACCCGGACCTGGTCAGCGTCACGGTGGGGATGAACGACATCAGGAAACCCGGCTTTGGCGGGGAGCGCTTCGCCGCCGAACTCGGCCTGCTGCTCGAGGGCCTGTCCGGTACCGGGGCCACCGTGCTGACCTGCACGCTGCCGGATATCGCCGCGATCATGCCGCTGCCCGCTGACCTGGTAGAGCTGGCGCGCCAGCGGATTCGCGAGGCCAGCGACATCATCAGGGAGCAGGCGGCGCGACGCGGGGTGGTCTGCCTGGACGCGTGGGCGATACCCGGCGCGTGCGACCCGGGACTGTTCGGGCCGGACCGGATCCACCCGAACGGCAGCGGGCACCAGCTCATGGCCGACGCGTTCGCCGCCTTGCTGCTGACCCGCTAGGCTGCGGGCGTGCCAGCCGAGGGGACAACACCCCGCAGGCGGTGGCTCGCTCCGGTCGGGTACGGGGTGCTCGGCCTCGAGCTCGCGGCGGTCATCGTCTTCGCGGCCACGTACAACGCCCTGGACTTCCGCATCTACATGTGGGGCGGCCACGCCGTCCTGGACGACAGCCGCCTGTACCTGGCGCTGGCGTACGGGCACTGGTTCACCTACTCGCCGTTCGCGGCCATCGTGTTCGTGCCGGTCGCGGCGCTGCCGCTGGCCGTGGCCCGGGTCGGCTGGGACCTGGTCTCGATCGCGGCCCTCGCCTACTCCGGCACCTGCATCCTGCAGATCGCCGGCTACCGGCCGACGAGGATCATGGTGGCGGCCTTGGTGGCGGCCGCGATGGTGCTGGACCCGGTGTGGGAGACGCTGTTCCTCGGCCAGATCAACCTGATCCTGCTGGCCCTGATCGTTACCGACATCTGGCTCGTCTCCCGCGGCTCGTCCCGGCTGGCGGCTGGGGCAGGCGTGGGGATCGCGGCCGCGATCAAGCTGACGCCCGCCATCTTCATCGTGTTCTTCCTGCTGGCCAGGCGGATGCGGGTCGCCCTCGTCGCGGCCGGCACGTTCGTGCTGTGCGGACTCACCGGATTCCTGGTCGTACCGCATGCGTCCCGGCTGTACTGGGAGCACCTCTTTCACGACACCAGCCGCGTCGGCGCGCCGTACATCAGCAACCAGTCGCCCTACGCCGCGGCGATCCGGATCGCCGGGGGCCAGGCTCACATCGGCTGGTGGTGGGTCATGGTCGCGCTGGCCTTCGCCGTCATCGGGCTGGCCGTGGCGACGGCGCTGGTCCGCCGCGGGGACTGGCTGGGCGCGACCGCGGCCACCGGGGCGACCGAGCTGCTGGTCTCCCCCATCTCCTGGGCGCACCACTGGGTCTGGATCCTGCCCGCCCTGGTGCTGCTGATCCGCGACGGGCACCGGTGCGCCGCAGCGGCCGGCTACCTGCTGTTCGCGGTGGCCCCGTTCTGGTTCACCCCGCACGCGGCCGGGCCGCGGGAGTACGGCTTCCACTGGCTGACCACGCTCGTCGCCAACTGCTTCCTGATCGCCGGGCTCGCATTCCTGGGCTGCATGGCCCTCACGCAGCTGAGGCGCCCGCAGCGTGCCCAGGGCCAGGGCGAGGATCCCGGCCCGCCCGGCCGGTCTGACCTCGCCGTCGCCGAGCTCAAGCGCTAGCCGAGGCCGGGTGCGGGCCGGGTCGGCCGTCGTGGCCGGGCGGGTCCATCGTCATCGTGCAGGTCCGCTTCACAGCGCGATCGCGGTGGGTACCTCGAGGACCCGGCCGGTGATGTCGGAGGCGTCTGCGGAGAGCAGGAAGGCGACCAGGTCGGCGACCTCCGCGGCGCTGCCGAACCGGCGCAGCGCGATCGTCTCGGCCAGGTCGGCCCGGGTCGTCTCCGGCACCCGCGCGGCCACGTCGCGGGCCAGGGTGCCGGAGCCCGGGGTCACGGCGTTGACGGTGATCCCGAACCGGCCGGCCTGCAGGGCCAGCGCCCGGGCGAACCCGGCCAGGCCCGGCCGGGCCAGCGTGTCGCGGCCGGACGGGGCGTGGTCGTACTCGCCGCAGACCGAGGAGACCGCGATGATCCGGCCCGACCGGCGCTCCATCATGGCGAATACGGCGGTGCGGCAGAGGTGGAACACGCCCTCCAGGCTGGTGTCGATGACCGTGCGCCAGTCGGCTTCGGCCAGCCGGACCAGCGGCTGCTCCCTGGTGATGCCGGCGCAGCTGACCACCGCCTGCACCGGGCCGAGCTCGTCCTCGGTCAGCCGGAACCAGGAGCCGACCTCGGTGGCGTCGGTGATGTCCACGTCGGTACCGATCGCATGGCCGCTGAGCTCGAAGGCGTCCTTCTCCACCGCACGCGCGGACGGCCCGTCGTCGTAGTAACTGAAGCCGACATTCCAGCCGTCCGCGGCCAGCCGCCGCACGGTGGCCGCGCCGATACCGCGCGAGCCGCCGCTGACCAGCGCGACCCGGCCCGGCCCGTCGATCGCCTGGCCCACCGCTGTCTCCCTCTGCCTGGTCCCCCATAGGTGTGATGCCAGGCATCGTAACGGCATGTCCGGTACTGAAGTAACGGGAGGTGAATGTGGAGTGGCGGCGTGTCGGCCACGGGTTTTCTCCAGCTGGACCCCGGCCGGATGGCTTAGCCTGAACCGTGCAGATGCTACGGATCGGAACCCTGGGCTCATCCCGCATATCGCAGCGCGCCCTCATGGAGCCGTCGGCCGGCGTGCCCGAGGTGACCGTGGCCGCGGTGGCGGCCCGGGACCTGCTCCGCGCCGAGGCCTTCGCGCTGCGGTACGGCATCCCGAAGGCCTACGGGTCCTATCAGGAGATGCTGGACGACCCGGGCGTCGACGCGATCTACAACCCGCTGCCGAACTCGCTGCACGGGCCGTGGACGCTGCGGGCGATCACGGCCGGGAAGCACGTGCTGTGCGAGAAGCCGTTCGCGTCGAACGCGGACGAGGCGGCGCAGGTAGCAGCGGCCGCCGCGGGCTCCGGCCTGGTCGTGATGGAGGCCATGCACTACCGTTACCACCCGCTGACCCGGCGGCTGTCTGACGTCGTGACTGAGCTCGGCGGGGCGCGGCACCTGCAGGCCTGGACGAGCTTCGCCATCGCCAACCCAGATGACATCAGGTACGACTTCGGCCTGGGCGGCGGGGCGCTGATGGACGGCGGCTGCTACGCCATCGACTGCCTGCGGCTGCTAGGCGCCGGTGACGGGCGGGGTGAGCCGTCGGTGACGGGGGCGCTGGCGGATCCGGTCGCGCTTGACGCAGGCGGGGCCGTCGCCGATCGCTCGCTAGCGGTCCGGCTGGCGTTTCCCGGCGGGGCGACGGGCTGGTTCGAGTCCACCTTTACCCGGGACGGGGAGTTCCGGGCCGACCTGCACGTGATCTGCCGGGACGGGCTGGTGCACCTGGACAACTTCATCTTCCCGCAGCGGGGGCGGCTGGTGGCGGTCAATGATCGAAGGGGGGGTGCCGTCGTGGCCGACGAGCCGGGCGACGGCGAATCGACCTACGTGTACCAGTTGCGCGCGTTCGCCGCCGCCATCGCCTCGGCGGACCCGGTGCCGACATCGGCGGAGCACGCCGCGGTGACCATGCGGCTGATCGACGACGCGTACCGCGCGGCGGGCCTCGCGCCGCGGCCGACGGCCGGGGCTGGCACTGCCCGCGGACGGAGAGGGATGACCTCGGTCGGCGCCGATGCAGCGCGGTTCGCGGCCGACCTGATCAGGATCGACACGACCAACCGGGGCGGCGGGGACGCGCAGGAGCGGCCGGCCGCGGAGTACGTGGCGGCGCGACTGGCCGAGGCGGGCCTCGAGCCGGTACTGCTCGAGTCGGCGCCGGGCCGGGCGAACGTGGTGGCGCGGATCGGCGGTTCCGGAGCGGACGCGGACGCGGGCGCCCAGCTCGAAGGGGCCCAGAAGGAAGGGGCCCTGCTGCTGCACGGGCACCTGGACGTGGTGCCCGCCGACCCGGCGGCCTGGTCGGTGCACCCGTTCTCCGGCGAGATTCGCGACGGCGTGCTGTGGGGCCGCGGCGCGGTGGATATGAAGAACGCGGACGCGGTGCTGATCGCGCTGGTCGCCGAGTGGGCGCGCAGCGGCCGCCGACCGCGCCGGGACATCGTGCTCGCGTTCACCGCGGACGAGGAAGACACCGCGGACTTCGGCGCGCGCTGGCTGGTCGAGCGTCACCCCGGGCTGTTCGAGGGGTGCACCGAAGCCGTCGGGGAGTCCGGGGCATTCACCTTCCACGCCGGGCCGGGGCAGCGGCTCTACCCGATCGCGTCGGCCGAGCGGGGTACGGCCTGGCTGAAGCTGACCGCCCGGGGCCGGGCCGGGCACGGCTCCAAGCCGAACGAGGCGAACGCGGTAACCCGGCTGGCCGAGGCGGTAGCCAGGATCGGCGCCTACCGGTGGCCGGTCCGGCTGATCCCGACGGTACGCGCCGCCGTCGAAGCCATCGCCGCCGCGGCCGGGACGCGGCTGCCGGACGGGGCGCTGGACGGGAGCCTGACGGCCGAGGAACTGCTGGCCCTGCTCGGGCCCGCGGGAGCGCTGGTGGCCGGGCACCGTCCGCAACAGCGCCAACCCGACCATGCTGGCGGCGGGCTACAAGATCAACGTGATACCGGGCGAGGCGGTCGGCTACGTGGACGGCCGGGTCCTGCCCGGCGCCGAGGACGAGTTCAGCGCCAGCCTGGACGAGCTCACCGGACCCGACGTGAGCTGGGAGTACGCGCACAAGGAAATAGCGCTGGAGGCCCCGCCCGGAGCCCCGGTGATGGTCCGGATGGCTCGGGCGCTGCTGGCCGAGGACCCCGGCTCGGTCATCGTGCCGTACTGCATGAGCGGCGGCACCGACGCGAAGCAGTTCTCCCGGCTTGGCATGACCTGTTACGGCTTCACCCCGCTGGTGCTGCCCGAAGGCTACGACTACTACGCCATGTTCCACGGCACCGACGAGCGCATCCCGCTGTCCGCCCTGGAGGCCAGTGTCCGGATCATGGACCGGTTCCTCGCGGCCACGGATGACTGATCCGGACATGACGTGCCCACAGTCAGGTCAGTTCCTGGGCCCGCCGCAGGGTGTCGGCCAGGTCATCGGTCAGGCAGTTCCCGGCGGCCAGCACGTCCCTGATCCGGGCGGCGGCATGCCCGGCCAGTTCTCGCGCGGCGGCGGGTGCCTGGCCGGCCAGGTCCTCCACCTCGTCGAGGAGGTCGTCCAGCCCGCTGGTGTCGGGATACCAGCCGTCGTCCGGATCGCAGTCGCCGGCCTCGGCGGCCAGCCCGGCGAGGACGTTATCGAGTTCGGCGCGCAGTCCGGCGGCCGTGCGCAGCGACTCCTCGGTCACCTCGGTCGGTGCCATCCCTCGTCATCCGGCGGTGAGCAGACGGCGGATCTGGTCCTGGCCCAGCGCCAGCAGCAGGGTGGGCAGCCGCGGGCCGGTGTCCTTCCCGATCAGCAGCTGGTAGAGCAGGATGAACCAGGCCCGCTGGGCGACCTTGAGCTCGGGGGTTGGCTTGGCGCTGATCGGCAGGTCGCGCAGCAGCTTGGGGATGCCGTACAGCAGGGTGGTCAGGCCGTCTAGCGACCAGTCGTCGCCCATCCGTTCGGTCAGTAGCTTGAGCGCGCCGCGTTCCTCCTCGCTGAGCGCAGCGAGCCGGGCCGTGTCCGGCCCGGGACGGACCTGGGTCCGGTCGGCGGGATCCATGTACCCGGCCACCCAGGCCTGCGCGCAGTCCAGCCGGGGCCGGACCTCGTCCAGCGAGACCACCGGATCCTCCGCGGTCAGGTCCCGCAGGATGCGCAGGATCTGGGGCTGGTCGCCGGCCGTGATGTCCGCCACCGAGGCCAGCGTGCGGAACGGCAGCGGCCGCGGCGTGAGCGGCAGCGGCCCCTCCGCGGTCCCGGCCGCGCGGCCGTACACCGCCACCGACGCCGGTTCGGCGGTGCCGTCGGTGACCTTGCGGCTCAGCGCGTCCCACTCGTCGTAGACCCGCCCGACTTCGGCGTCGAAGGCCAGGGTGATGGACTGCTCGGGACGGCGCCGGGCATACAGCCAGCGGACCAGCGCAGGCTCGAAGATCTCCAGCGCGTCCGCCGGGGTGGGCGCGCCGCCGATCGAGCCGCTCATCTTCGACGACCCCCCGCTGGTGCCGACGAAGGAGTAGCCGAAGTGCAGCGGCATCTCGCCGCCGAAGATCTCCGACACCAGCTCGGCGCCGACGGTGAAGCTGGACCCGGGCGAGGAATGGTCGACCCCGGCCGGCTCGAACGTCACCCGCTCGTAGGCCCAGCGCATCGGCCAGTCGACCTTCCAGGCCAGCTTCCCCGCCACCTCGGCGATCGGCACCGGGCCCAGCTGCGCGCCGCAGCCGCAGGTGTAGGTGATCTCGGTGGTCTGGTCGTCGAAGGCGGTCACCGTGGTGTCGTCGCGCCCGCAGACCGCACAGTAGGGCTTGAACGGGTAGTAGGACCGGGTGCCCGCGCTCTGCGGATCGTCGTCGTCGGGGTCAGCGGCGCCGGCCTGGGCGCTCCGCCTGGTCTGGTACCTGGCCAGCACCGCGCCGATCTCGGCCCGGCGGCGCATGGCGATGATGACCTGCTCGGTGTACGCGCCGGAGGTGTACATCTGGGTCTGGCTGATCTCGGTGACCCGGACGCCGAGCCGGGCCAGCGACTCGCGCAGCGGCTCCTTGAAGTGCTCGGCCCAGGTCGGGTGGCGGCCGCAGGGGTCGGGCACGGCGGACAGCGGCCGTCCGATGTGCTCGGCGAACGACTCGGGAAAGCCGGCCGGGACCCGGCGCAGCCGGTCGTAGTCGTCCCAGGACAGGATGTGCCAGGCACGGCACCCCCTGCTTGCGCACCTCGTCCGCGACGAAGTGCGGGGTCATCAGCTCGCGCAGGTTCCCGAGGTGCACGGGCCCGGACGGGCTGATCCCCGACGCGCACGTCGGCGCCTCGCCGGGATGCCGGCGCAGCCCTTCAGCGCGCACCTCGCCTGCGGTGCGCAGCACCCAGTCATCGGCCGGAGCCACGGGACAAGCCTCCTTCATCGTCTGCCGCAGGCATCAGCGTACCGGTCCCGGCGGGTCCGCCGGGGAGCACAGCCAACTATTGACTGAGCGTATACTCTCGGCGTACTCTGCCTCCGTGAGCGTGCCCCTGACCCTGCTGGGCCTGCTCGAACGCGAGCCCAGCCACGGGTATGACCTGAAACGCGATTACGACGCCTACTTCGGCCGCGGCAAGCCGCTGCCGTACGGGCAGGTATACGCGACGCTGGCCCGGCTGGCCCGGGACGGCAGGGCGGTGGCCGGCGAGGCCGAGCCCGGTGCCGGACCCGACCGCAAGCGCTACGCCATCACCCCAGCCGGGACCGCCGAGGTCGAGACGTGGCTGGCCGAACCCTCCGAACCCGAGCCGCACCTGCAGACGGTGCTGTTCGCCAAGGTGGTGCTGGCGCTGATGCTCGGCCTGGCCGAGCACTACCTCGATGTCCAGCGCGGCGCGCACCTGCGCCGGATGCGCGAGCTGACCGAGGTCAGACGGGCCGGCCCGCTGGTCGACACGCTGCTGGCCGACTACGGGCTGTTCCACCTGCAAGCCGACCTGCACTGGATCGACACGACGACGGCCAGGCTGGGCGAGCTGGCGGAATTGGTGCGTGCCGCATGAACAGCCCGCTGATATGGGCCCGCGGGGTGATCAAGCCGTTCGGCCAGACGCCGGCCCTGCGCGGAGCCGACGTGCAGGTGACGGCGGGCGAGATCCTCGCCGTCATGGGCCCGAGCAGACCGGGCAAGTCCACGCTGCTGCACTGCCTGGCCGGCATCTTCCCGCCGGACGAGGGCGAGATCAGCTTCGACGGCCAGCGGCTCGACCAGATGGATGAGACCCAGGGGACCGAGCTGCGGCGCACGGCGTTCACCCAGGGTGCCCCAGGCGCTCAGCACTCTGGCGCCAGTGGCGCGGGCCGGCCGGGGTGAGCTGTGGAACTACAGCGCGGACTACTTCAAAGACCGGACCATCGAGCGGCTCGACGTGGCGGCGCTGGGCCCGGGCGCCCCGGTCCCGCCCGGCATCTCGCGGCTGCCCGGTCCCGGCCAGTACGTGGTCTCCCCCGCGCTGGCCGCGCTGCTGCGCACCGTCCCGGCCGATGAGCTGGGCGACCGTTTCCCCGGCTCGCTCGCCGGGACGGGCGCGGTGGTGCGCGCGGGTGCTGAACGGCGCCTCGCCGCTGCTGGCCACGCGGCGGCTCGAGGACAACCCCAAGGCCGCGTTCCGGGCCGTGCGCGGGCTGGTGCTGGCCGTGTTCCTCGGCACGATCGCCGGAACGCTGATCCCGGCGGCCGAACCGCCTGATCACCACGGGCGTCGCTCCCAACCGCGCCGAGGCCCTGCGCTGGGCGCTGGGCCGAGTGGGCCAGGCTGACTTAGATCGTGCTCGCGGCGTCATACGGCGTGGATGCCGCTTTCATGTCGCTCTGACACGACGCCGCCTGCGCTGGTCGCGGACGTGCAGCGGGCCCGGCGGCGGCCCCTGGTGCTCCTGCGTTTCCGGAACGTTCCTGTGACCGCCGATTCCCTCGCCGCGGCCCTGGCCCCGCCTGTTTATACGGCGTGAATGTCCCAGCCATGTAGTTCCAGCTGCATGAATGGGACATCCACATCGTTGATCTGGTACGGGCGGTGCTGGAGTGGCGAGAGCTGCACGAAAGGCGAGGGTGCTTACAGCTTGCCGCGGTTCCTCGAGGAGAGGATGATCTGGGTGACCAGGTAGGTGCTCAGGCCGAGCTTCTGCGCGATCTCGTCCGGGCGCCGCCCTTGCTCGTTGTAGAGCAGCGCCAGTTTCTCCTGCAACTTGGTCCACGGGCGGGGAACGTCGCGAGGTGCCGGGCGAGTCTGTGCCGGGCGCCGGGGGGCTGTGCTGGCCGGAGCTGGACGCGGCGGACGGGACCGGGCGGGGCGGCGCGGCGGGTCGGGCTCGCAGGCCCGGCCGGGGCCGCGGCGCGCGGATGGGCTGCTGGCCGGGGAGGACGGCGTGGAGGTGCCGAACGAACCGCGCCGCTGGTCGTGGTACTTGCCGCGGGCCAGTTCGTCCTTGGTTTCCTCGTCGAGGAGCAGGTACTGCTCGGCCGACTTGTTCACCGCGACCGCCACCATGGTCAGGCCCTTGAGGTTCTTCTCCTGGCACTCGGGTGCCATGCAGTAGTCGTATTTCTTAGCCCGTTCGGGATGCAGCTCGCTCCCGCAGGTAACACACTGGGCCACAAAACTCTTTTCGTTCACGTGCATGCAAAGTGGTGCATATGTCAAACACCGCGCCGGACCGCCCTGTTCCCGGCGGCCCCCGGAGGTGCGAACCACGAGGTAACCGGGATTCGAGGGAGCTTAAACTGGGCGGCCATGGGCTTGCTGGAGGGAAAGCGCGCGCTGATCACCGGCGGGACGACCGGCCTGGGCCTGGCCGTGGCCGGCCGGTTCCTGGCCGAGGGTGCCCGGGTGGTGATCACCGGCCGGGATCCCGGGCTCGGCGGGCAGGCCGAGCAGGCGCTCGGGCCGGAGGCCCGGTTCGTGGCCGCGGACGCCGCGAACCCGGAAGCGGCCGTGTCGTCGGTCAGCGCCGCGGCGGATCATCTCGGCGGCCTGGACGTGCTGGTGAACAACGCCGGCGTGGGCGTGACCGCGCGGCTGATCGACACGCCGCTGGCCGACTACGACCGGGTGATGAACGTCAACGTGCGCGGCTGCCTGCTGTACGCCCAGCAGGCCTACCCGCACCTGGCCCGGAATCGCGGCTGCATGATCCACATCGCCTCGGACGCGGGGATCTGGGGCGAGCAGGCGACCGGGCTGTACTCGGTGACCAAGGCCGCCGTGGTCATGCTGGGCAAGATGCTCGCGCTGGACGGCGGCCCGGACGGGGTGCGCTCGAACGTGCTGTGCCCGGGGGACATCTGGCCCGGCATGCGGCACATGGCGCCGCCCGGCGAGCAGGCCAGTACTGAACGGCACCGGGCCGAGAGCGGCGACGACTGGCCGGTGCCGCCGATCGGCCGGATCGGCCAGGCCGGCGACGTCGCCGCCGCGGCGGTGTTCTACGCCAGCGACCAGGCCGAATTCATCACCGGGACCACGCTGCTGGTCGACGGCGGGATGACGGCCGGCTACCTGCAGCGGGAGCGCGGCGCCGGCTACCGGGCGTCGGAGTTATTGGCGGGGGAGGTCTGCAGCGGGGCGGTGGCGGCGGAGGGGGGCAGCGAGGACGGGTCGACGAACGTGCTGCCGGCCGGGCCGGCCTGGACCGCCTGGTGCAGGGCGCTGCCCCGCAGGTACTGAGGCCAGCTGAGGAACCATTCGGTCCAGCCGTTGTCCCAGGTTCCCGACCTCGGGCTGCCCATGATCGTGATCGGGTCGCCGGGCACGGCGAGGTTGTAATACGTCTCGGCGTTGGCGGGCGACAGGTTCACGCAGCCGTGGCTGACGTTATCGAAGCCCTGCTCCCCGACCGACCAGTAGGCGTCATGGTAGTAGTCCCCGCTGAAGGTGAACCGCACCGACCACGGAACCATCAGGTCGTATCCGGGCCCCTTCATCTCGACCGGGTTCGCCTTCTCGATGGTCAGGTAGCTGCCGTTCGGGGTGTCGTCGCCCGGCAGGCCGGAGCTGATCGGCCAGTTATAGCGGAGCTTGCCGTTGTAGTAGATCTGGGTGCGGTGGGTGGCGGTGTTCCCGATCGCCACCAGCGACCGGCCGATGTAGAACGTCTGGGTCAGGGTGTGCGCGCCGTACAGGCCGGGCGCGGCCCGCACCCCGTTCAGGTGCCCGGTGAAGCTGACCGTGGTGCCGGCCGGCCAGTAGTCCCTGGGCCGGAAGTCCAGGGTCTGGCTGCCGTCCCAGTACCACGCGCCGACCACGGGCTTGGACGTCGTCAGCAGCAGGGACCGCTCGACCGCGGCCTTGTCGGTGATCGGCTGGCTGAAGACCAGCATGATCGGAATGCCGACGCCGTACGTCTGGTGGTAGCCCTCGAAGATAAACGTCCGGAACGTCGCAGGCGGCGCCAGCGTGCGGAACGTGCTCGTGGTAGTGGTGACAGTACCGCCCTGACCCGTGGCCGTGGCCGTCACCGTGTAAGCCTGGGACACGTCCAGGGTCCACTGGCTGCGCCAGACCCGGCCGCCCTGGCTCAGCTGGCCGGAGACGGGGTCGCCCGCGGTACGCACGGTGACGTCGGTCAGGGTGCCGCGGGTTGCCGTGACCGTGATCCCGGCGGACGGATTGACGCCGGCAGCGCCGTTGCCCGGCGTAATCGCCACCCTCGGTCCGGACGCCGTGGCGCTGGCCGTCGGCTTGGCCGCGGCCGCGGGGCTGGCGTGGGCGGTGCCCGGTCCGCTGGTCCCGGATCCGCTGCCGGTGCAGGCCGCGGCCAGCAGGGTTAGCGCGGCCACGGCGGCGCCGGTTGCGATCTTCCGGGTAGCCCTCATACAGCACCCGTCTCCTCGGAAAAGCCAGGTCCTACTTCAGGCTTACCACGCCCCTCAGGGCTGGAAACCGGATTCGGTCCAGCGGCGGAACACCTCGATCTTGTCCGCCGGCCAGGCGCCGTCGCAGGGCATGGTGCCGTCGCGCAGGCGGTCCAGGATGCCCGCCGCGCGCGCCTGCACGTCGGCCTGGGACCACAGGTCGAGGGCGAACGCCATCGACTTGCGGTCGTGCTCGCGGAACAGCGGCTTGATGTGCGCCGCGAAGCTGACCGCCTCGTCCGGGCCGGGCAGCGTGACGTGTGCCTCCTCGGCGGCGGCAGGCCGGGCCGGTTCCGGCGGGCCCGCGGGGCCCCAGTCCCAGGCGGGCGCCGGTGCGTCGGTGGCCCGCGAGCTCCACTCGAGGTAGGACACGAGGGCCGAACGGAACTGCGGGTCGGCCGGCAAGCCGGCCTCGCCGGCCGCCCGGATGGCCAGCGCCACCCAGCGGGCGCGCTGCTCCTCGGTGAACTGCGGCCGGGACGGCGTCGGGGCCGCGGCGGGGCCGCCGAGGGCGGCGGCGGTCTGCGCGGCTTCGCGCTGCGGGTAGCCGGGGGCCAGGCCGGCGAACAGCGGGGCGAGCAGGTCGTCGGCGGGCACGTGCTTCTCGTACAGCAGGCGGGTCATCCGGGTCAGCGCGGGCAGCCCGCCGGCCCATTCGAACAGGGTCGGGTCCGCGGCGCGGGCCGGGTCGCGGAACTCCACGTACCAGTGCATGCCGCTGCAGAACGGCTTGTTCTGCGAGTGGCCGCAGCGGCAGAGCGCGTAGTGCTCGCGGGACGATCCCGCGGCCCGCGGCACGTCCGCGCCGTCGGGGCCGGTGAGCGGGATCGCGCCGGTCACCCGGTACGGGCCGTCCTGGGTCACCTCGATGGCGCGCTCCCTGGTGCCGTGCCAGTCGGCCAGGTCGCGGGCTTCTTCGCCGTCGAAGGCCAGGCCGAGCGCGCCGGACGGGCAGTCGCGCACGGCATGGACGAGCTCGTCGAGGCGGCCGCCGCTGGGCGCGACGAACGGTTCGGCGTCGGTGCGGAACGCGGCCGGCAGCCGGTCGGTGCACAGCCCGGAGTGCTGGCAGATCCCCCGGTTGTCGAAGATCGTGACCTGCTGCCCCGGGTAGCTGTCGCGCTGATCGGGCACCCGGTTCGGGTCCTTGCCGCCGGTGAACCCGCTGGTCGCGTGCGACCCGTCGCAGAAGGGCTTCAGCGCCGAGGCGCCGCACCGGCACAGCGCCAGCTGGGGCGGCACCGGGCGCTCCTCGCCGAGCGGGGTGCGCAGCACGGTGACGTTGGTGACCAGGTAGGGGCCGTTCTCCGCGGTCATGACGGCGGGCGGCAGCGCACGCTGGAGCTGCCCGAGTTCGGCGATGAGGCCGGCCCGGTCGACCGCGGGGGCGGACTGGACGGCCAGGTCCTGCAGTGCCGCGGCCGCCTCGAGCAGGCCGGGCGGAGCGGATGCGGCGAGGCGGGCGCGCAAGGCGGTGGCGGTGACGGCGAGGTCCCAGAGTGACGGCTGGGGCTTATGTGACGCAGGGGTTGTGTGAGGTGTGTGGTGGTGTGGGGCGTGGGGGTGGTGTGGGGCGTGGGGGTGGTCTGGGGGGCGGAGGCGAGGGCGGGGAGGGCTTCGGCTAGGGGGCGCAGGACGCTGGTGACGAGGCGGGCCAGGGTGAGGGGTTCGGGCTGGGGGGCGCTGAGGACCTGGTAGGCGGAGGCGAGCAGGGCGGCTACCCCGGACCGCGCGGGGTCGTCGCTGGCGGCGCAGGCCTGGCCCGTTCGGTAGTAACCGTCGGCGCGGGCCAGCAGGGGGCCCGGGTCCTCGGCCGGAGCCTGGGGGGCGTAACGGGCTGGCAGGTGAACGGCGAGGGCGTCGGCGATCCCGGTCAGGCCGGACCTCACCTCCCGGAGGCCGTCGGCCACCTGCTGGTCGCAGGGGGCGCCGGGCTCGCAGAACTCGGCGGCCTGGCGGATGCGCTCGACCAGCAGGACCCAGGCCGCCTCGCGGTGCGGCAGCACGTAGTCGGACTCGTAGAACAGCTCGAAGCTGGGCCCGGCGGTGCGGCCCGGGTACTCCGGGCCGGCCGGGAGCGTGGTGACCAGGTCGCCGAGCGGCTCGATGGCACCGAACATCAGGTTGACGCTCGCGTCGGCCAGCGCCTTGAGCTGGGGATCGGTCTCCTCGGTGTGGGCGAAGAACCGCTGCAGCATCAGCAGCAGGATCTCGTAGCTGACGTTGAACAGGTCCATGACCTGCCGGGCGATCGGGTCGGTGGCCAGCGGGACGCCGGTGTCGCGCTCGGACGGCCGCACATTGACCGGGATCACCGGCCGGAGCGGGTCGAAGCCCGGGTTAGCGTCGCGGAGCTGGGTGAACTCGTCCAGGATCGCCACGAACTGGCCGAAGTGCGCGTCCCTCCAGTGCCCGCGCGGGCCCTCGCCCTGCTCCAGGATCTCGTCGACGGCCCGCTGTGCGCTCGCGACGTCCGTCACCGCGACCAGTTCTGGCCAGCCGAAGTACTGCTGGGTGGCCTGCGCCCGCGGCGGCCCGACGAACAGCGCCTCCGCGCCGAACTTCCCGGCCAGGTGCGCGATCCCGGCCTCGATGGACCGGTACAGGTGCCCGACGGTGGCGAAGTCCTGGCCGCGCGGGACGATCTCGCCGACCTGCACGCGGGGCATCGGCGCCGGCGCGGCCTTCGCGAACGCGGCCATCCCCTCGGCGTCCTCGAGGTCCATGCCCTCCGGGCGCTCGAGGAACATGAAGTGGCGCAGCGCCTCCTCGCCGAACGGCAGCAGCGCCAGGTGCACCCCGGCCGGGTAGTGGCTGGCGGGCTGGGGAAAGTTCGGCCGGGACACGTGCGGAGCCGCGCCAATGGCCGACAGCAGGTTCTGCACCAGCGACAGGTGCAGCATCTCCTGCGCGGCGATGCCGAAGATGTGCTTGCGCCATCTTCCGAACCGCGTCTGCCTCTGCTTGGCTGAGGCCCTCGGCGGCGGACTGCTTCAGGCTGAACGCGGCGTACAGGTACTGGCACATGATCCCGTGCTCAAGCTCCGCGGCCTCGCAGAGCATGTAGATCAGCGCCTCGCGGTGCTCGATGACGAACGGTTCTTCCGGTGGCGCCAGGCCGCCCCGGGTGGCGATTACCTCGGCGAGCCGCCCCCGTGCCCTCGTGCTTTCCGTCATCAGCCGCCAGCCTCCCGTGGCAGATCGGACCTCACCGTCCCATCCTCGGATGAGAGGACCTCGAGTGGCTAGTTTTTATCGCTCATGGCTTACATAATTACAGCATTACGTGATTGCGCCGGAGCCCGCGGGTCAGCGGAGGTGCCAGCGGGGACCTTCGGGGGTGTCGGTTAGGTCGACGCCGAGCTCGGCGAGCTGGGCGCGGATCTGGTCGGCGCGGGCCCAGTCGCGCTCCTTGCGGGCCTGGGTCCGGTCCGCGACGAGCTCCTCGATGGCCTGCTTCTCCTCATCGGACAGGTCGGTGAGCGCGCGGCGGTGCTCCAGGTCGGCGGGGTCGAAGGCAGCCAGGCCCAGGCCGAGCAGGGCATCGGCGGCGGCCACGACGGTGCGCTGGCCGCCCGGGGTGAGCGCGGGTTCGCGCAGCGCGTCCTGCAGGGCGGCGAGGATCTTCGGGGTGCCCAGGTCGGCCGCTGCCGCCGCGTCGATGGTGTCGAGCAGGCGCTGCGCAACGGGGTCGTTTCTGGTGCGGGCCTGGGCGTCGGCGAGGGTCTCGACGGGCGGCAGCGGGCGCAGCGGCTGGAGCCGGGTGACCAGCCGGCGCAAGGTGGCCTGGGCGGCGTCGATGGCCGCCACCGTGAAGTCGAGCTGGCTGCGGTAGTGGCCGCCGAGCAGGAACAGCCGGTAGGCCATCGGGTGGTAGCCCGCCTCGGTCAGGTCAGCCAGCCGCGGCGCGCCGCCCGCCGACTTGGCCATCTTCTCGGCGCCGAGCTGCAGGAACTCGACATGCAGCCAGTACCGGACCCACGGCCGGCCGTCGTCGAGGAACGCCTGGCTCTGCGCGATCTCGTTCACGTGGTGCAGCTCGCGGTGATCCACCCCGCCGGTGTGCAGGTCGAAGTGCTGGCCGAGCAGGGCCATGCTCATCACCGAGCACTCCAGGTGCCAGCCCGGGGCGCCCCAGCCCCACGGAGAGTCCCAGCGCAGCACCCGGCGCCGGCCGGGCTCCTCGGTGCGCCACAGCACGAAGTCGGTCTTGCGGCGGCGGCCTTCGACGTGCTCCAGGCGGGCCGCCTCCAGCTGCCCTTCGGTGCTCATCTGAGCCAGCTCGCCGTAGCCTGGGTCCTTGGCGGTGTCGAAGTACAGGCCGGACGGCAGCTGGTAGGTGAAGCCGTCCTGCGCGAGCTTCTTCGTGAACTCGACCATCTGCCCGACGTAGGCGCTGGCCCGCGGGTACTCGTCGGCGGGCAGGATGTTCAGCGCGGCGCAGTCGACGAAGAAGA
Source organism: uncultured Actinomycetes bacterium (assembly GCA_963841585.1). GTDB lineage: Bacteria > Actinomycetota > Actinomycetes > Streptosporangiales > Streptosporangiaceae > Palsa-504. The sequence goes on along the minus strand of CAWJDK010000031.1, from coordinate 169,244 downwards.
CGTCGGTGTAGTAGGCGGCGATGTCCATGACCGAGCGCCGTTCCCTGGCCGCCGCGACCTCCATCTTGTCCTCGCCGGTTTCGGTGTCGGCGACCGCGTGCCCCACGTCGGTGATGTTGACCACGTGCCGCACGCTGATGCCCTTCCAGCGCAGCGCGCGACGTAGCGTGTCCGCGAACACGTAGGCGCGCATGTTGCCCAGGTGGGGATAGGCGTACACGGTCGGCCCGCAGCTGTACAGCCCGGCCACCTCGGCGGCGGGGGCGAAGTCCTCCATCCGCCGGCCCAGCGAGTTGTACAGCCGCAGCTCATGGTTTGTCGACACGCTGCCCCACCCTACCGGCGCGAGCGCGGGCCGGAGGTTTCCCGCTAGAAGCCGGTGATCATGGGGGCCATCTTGATCGTGCCGATTCCGGTAGCGAGGTCAAAGCCGGGCACCGCCGGGAACAGGCCGTTGTTCGTGGCGAAATGACCGGCGCTGGTGACGTCGTGGAAGTAGAACTGCGGATCAATCTGGTACAGCCGGTACAGCGTCGGATTGATGTTGCCGCTGCGGTACCCGCGGTAGCTGTCCCGGTCGGCGATGATCGCCGACACCAGCGGCGAGGACAGGCTGGTCCCGCCGATCCCGAACCAGCCGGGGACCGGCTGGCTGGCGCTGAACTGGGCGCAGGCACTGTTGGGGGTGGCCGCGCTTCCCGTGCAGTACTCGACGTACGGGGTGTACTCGTCGGCGTTGGCGGAGACGTCAGGCACCTCGCGGCACGGCGCGCCCGCCGTGGCCAGCGTGCAGTGGGTCGTGCCGTTGCCGTAGGTGGTGCCAGGGTTGATGATGCCCGGGCCTCTCTGGTAGTTCGGCATGCCCCAGTACTGGCTGGACCCGCCGCCGGCGGCCCCGGCATTCGCGCACCAGAAGAAGCCACCCTGGTTGTCATTCGCCGGGCTGGGCCCGGCGTCGCTGCACAGGTTGTGCGGGTTCCACACGGCCTCGCCCGTGGCCGGGTAGTGCGGGTGCGCCTTGGTGCCCGGGTTGAACGTCTCGAACGAGGTGCCGCCCACGCTGGTCACCCAGGGCTGGGAGGGCGGGTCGAGGACGTTGACGATGGTGGTGGCGTCGGATCGGATGCACGCGAAGGCGCCGGTGTCACCCGCGGCCCCGAACATGGCCTGCCCCTGCGCCGCCATCTGCCGGAAGATGGTGTTCTCGGCCTGGGCGTAGCCAGGGGTCACGTCGTTCTCGCAGACGGACCAGCTGGAACTGACCGAGTTGGCCACGTTGGCGTTGGCGATCGCGGCGTACTCGTCGAGCGCGGTCTGACCGGTCATGTCGTTCGGCGCGTTGTAGACGATGAGGTGGCTGACGTCGGGGGCGATGGCCAGCTGGGTTTCGATGTCCGCGACTACCTCGATGTCACCGGCGTACCCCTCCGAGTCCGGCGGGCACTGGTCGCCGACCGGGCACTGCGGATTCAGCGGGCCGCCGTCGATGTTCACGTCGACCAGCGGCGGGTGGTAGCCGGGCCCGTAGAACTCGTGCGCCCAGGTGGCGATGTCGGAATGCAGATAGGCCGAGAGCTCGAACACCGCGATGTCGACGCCCTGGCCCTTGCCCCGCGGGCCGACCCTGGGCGCGCCGTACAGCGAGTTGTCCTGCGACGGCGTCAGGCCGCTGCAGCCAGGTCCGGCGCCGTAGCCGAGGTTCAGCGGATTGCCGCCGACGCGCTCGCTGATGAGCTGCTGGACGGTCGGGTAGGACGTCTCGCAGTTGCTGGCCGAGGACGCCTTCGCGCCCGAGCGCATCGTGTTGTTGACGCGGAGGACGTGCTGGGTGTCGCGCACCGTGTTGGTCAGCCCGATCACGCCCAGGGCGGCGCCCGCGATCGAACCCGGAAGGTAGACCGGGCTAGTGTTCGCGAAATAGGAGATGCCCTGCGGGTCCTTGAAGGCGCTCAGCGTGGTGTGGAAGGTGCTCTGCACCGAGGCGCTGGATCCGGTGGCGCGCACCAGGAACGGCGAGCCCGACGGCACCACGGTCAGGCCGCTGCTGCTCAGGAACTTCGCCACCGCCGACCGGGTCGCCACGGCGGGCGCATAGCGGGCGTCGAACTTGCCGGTCGACAGCCAGTGGTGGTAGGACGGGCTGTTCTTGTCGTACAGCGCGGCCAGCATGCGGTTCAGCCCGGCCTCGTCACGAGGAGCGATGGCCACCTCGACCTGCATGTGCGAGCTGGTGTAGCTGCCGGTGGTGATGTCAGTCGTCGGCGACACGCTGCTGGCGAGCGCGACGAAGCCCTGACTGGCGGCTGGTGCCGCCGTGGCGGCGCCCGCGCTGGCGAGCGTACCGGTGAACGCGCTGAGGGCCAGTCCCATGACGGCGACGGCGCCTGCGCGGACCGGGCGAGCGATCACGCCCACGAAGCCTCCCCTGGGTAAGGTCCCCCGGCGCTGGCAAGATTTTCCAGGCTCGATTTCTTCTATCTGATCCGAATTGGGCAAAGTTGTAGAGACTTGGGCGGATATTCGTTACACCCTCGTTATGCAAACGCTTGCGCCAGGACGGCGTACCGGTCCGGCCGGGGCGGTCTTGGAGACGACGGGACAATGCGGCTTTGCCGGTGGTAGCGGTCAGACGGCCCGCGTCCGCGTGAGCAAACCTCCGTCACTTTCGCACCGTCCGTACCAGGTCATTCGATGTGAATGTCCCATTCATGCAGCTAGAACGACATGGCTGGGACATTCACGCCGAATAAACGGGCGGGCCAGGGTGGCGGGCCATCGTGGGGGGTGCCGACCTGGACGGCCGGCCGGTGACGGTGCGGGACACCGTGCTGCGGGCGGCCCGGCGGCCCGGCTGAGCGGTTCTCCTAGTTGCCCTGGTTGCCCTGGTTGTCCTGGTTGCCCTGGTTGTCCTGGTCCTGGACGCCGAGGAAATCCTCGGCCTTCTGCTCGCCGCCCTGGATCTGGCTGTCGTACTTCCCGCCCGTCTTCTCCCCGGCCATCTCCGCGGCCTTGTCCATACCCTGGTCTGCCACGTCGGAGTGCTCGCTGGCGAGCTTCTTCGCCTGGTCCATGAATTCAGACATGGATCTTCCTTCCCCAGTTTCGTGCAGTTGGTTACCCAACGTAGGCGCTCGGGTGATCGAGAACAACCCCGGACGAGTGAATTCCGGCGATAGCCTGGGGCGGGTGACGGCGTCGCTGGCGGTGAGCGGGATATTCACGCTGGCCATGATCGTCGCGGCGGTCTGGGCCGCGATCGTGCTGCCCGGGGGCGTGCGGATCCCGCTGCACATCGGCTCGGTCGAGCGCTGCTACCTGGTGCCGAAGCGGGCCGGGCTGGTCATCTGGCCCACGGCGGGCGTGCTGGTCGCCGGGGTGCTGGGCGGGATCGCGGCGAGCAGCCTGGCCGCGGACTGGGTGCCTGGGGTGCGTGACGTGCTGGCTCCCGCGGCGGCCGGCCTGCTGCTCGCCTTCGAGGTGGGCGCGCTGGCGATGGCCCGGCGGGGCGGCGTCCCGCCCGGGGTGCCCGAGGGGGAACGGGAGCGGGAAACCTCGGCCCGTTCGGAATAATGGTTGTGGTTGTTACGGTCGTGCCGCTCGGTATCGCTAGGGGAAGGTCTCATGAAGATCGACAACAGTCCGGCCAGGGGAATGCGGGACCTGCTGCCCGCTGACGTCGCTGTCCGTGACCATGTGCTCGAGTCGATCTCCGCGGTTTACCGGCGGTTCGGCTACCAGCGGATCGAGACGCCGGCGCTGGAGCACATCGACCGGCTGAGCAGCGGCGAGGGCGGCGACAACGAGAAGCTGATCTTCGAGGTGCTGCGGCGCGGGCTGCCGCCGGAGGTGCCGCCGGGCACGCCGGTGCGCGAGCTCGTCGACCTGGGGCTGCGGTACGACCTGACCGTGCCGCTGACCCGGTTCTACGGGAACAACCACGCGTCGCTGCCGATGCCGTTCCGGTCGCTGCAGGTGGGGCCGGCGTGGCGGGCGGACCGGCCGCAGCGGGGCCGGTACCGGCAGTTCTACCAGTGCGACATCGACATGATCGGCGAGCCTTCGGTGCTGGCCGAGGCGGAGCTGATCGAGGCGACGACCGAGGCGCTGGCGGCGATCGGGCTGACCGGGACCACGGTCCGGGTGTCGGACCGGCGGTTCCTGGCCGCGCTGGCCTCGGACTGCGGGGTGCCCGCCGAGGCGCAGGACGCGTTCTTCATCACGCTGGACAAGCTCGACAAGATCGGCTGGGACGGGGTGCGGGCCGAGCTGATCGGGCTCGGGTTCGGCCCGGCGCAGGTCGCGGCGGCGGAGGAGAAGATCCGGAGGCTGATCGGGGTGCCCGCGGACATGCTGGCGGACGCGCTGGACCGGAGCGTGCCCGGGATGCCGGCCGAGGTGGTGGCGGACCTGTCCGCGACGGCCGCCTCGCTCGAACGGCTGGCCAAGGACCGGTCGCTGAGCTGGCAGTTCGACCCGACGCTGGTGCGCGGGATGGGGTATTACACCGGGCAGGTGTTCGAGATCGTCCACCCGGACATGAGCCGGTCGGTAGCCGGCGGCGGGCGGTACGACAAGCTGATCGGCCGGTCGCTCGGGCACGACGTGCCGGCCTGCGGGTTCTCCCTCGGGTTCGAGCCGATCGTGGACCTGCTGTCCGGGGAGCGAGCGCGGGACGCGATCGCGGTGCTGGTGGAGGCCGACGTGCCGGTGCCGGACGCGGTCGCGGTGGCGCGGGAGCTGCGCGAGCGGGCCGGACCCGGGCGGGTGGTGGAGACGGTGCGGCGGAGCGGGAAGTTCGGCGCGCAGCTGAAGCGGCTCGAGGCGGCGGGGTTCACCGGGTTCGTTCTGGTCAGGTCGGAAGACGGAACCATCGTGCGGGGCGAGCCGCGGGCACTGGGCGGCGAGCCGGGAGCGTAGGATTTTCGGCCGCCCGGATTGGAGTAATCGCTGCTGACGACGGCCTTTCGTATTCACTCGCGACATTCTCATCCGCATGCACTTTGCGTTTACGCATTTCGTCTGCAAGATTTTTTTGCACGTACTTATGCAAGTGCATTTGCTCTGTTAGGCTGCGCAGTGCAGACGGTGCTCAGCGGCCTGGCCTGGGGTACCGGGTCGCATTCGGTCCCTTTTCCCAGTAGCTGAGAAAAAGGAGAAAGATGCAGGTCAACAACGGCATTCCTGCCGATCGGCTAGTCTCGGCCCGGTGGCGCAAGAGCCAGGCCAGCAATCCCAGCGGGAGCTGCGTCGAGGTCGCTGAGCTGGACGGCGGCGAGATCGCCGTCCGCAACTCCCGGCACCCGTCCGGGCCGGCCCTGATCTATACCCGCGCCGAGATCGAGGCGTTCGTGATCGGGGTCAAGAATGGCGAGTTCGACGACCTGGGGTTATGTGTTTGAAGACTGGACCGGCGCTTCAGGAAAGATGTCCCGGCATTACCGGGAACGTGGGTAAAATCGTATCCGGCGGTGCCCTGGCACGGTGGTAATGTGCCCAATGAGCACCGCCGTTACCAATCTGGCGGAAAGTTCATCAGCTCACGGAGTCGGGATGAGCACGGATCAGCGGGACGGCGGACGCTCTGGGGATGCCCAGGGGCCGACCGTACCCCGCATGCTGGTGGGCATCCAGCTGCACCGGTTCCGTGACGCGGCCGGCATAACGCCGGAGCAGGCGGCGTACGAAATCCGGGCTTCCCGGTCCAAGATCAGCCGGATGGAAAACGGCCTGGTGCGGTTCAAGGAGCGGGACGTGACCGACCTGCTCACCTTGTACGGGATCACCGACGAGCAGACGCGATCCGCCCTGGTGACGCTGACCCGGCAGGCCAACACGCCGGGCTGGTGGTCGAGATACGGCGACATCATGGCCGACTGGTTCGAGTCCTACCTGGGCCTGGAGACGGCCGCCTCGGTCATCCGTACCTTCGAGCTGCAGTTCGTGAACGGGCTGTTCCAGACCGAGGACTACGCGCGCGCCGTAACCATGCTCGGCCACACGAGCGCGGCGGCGGACGAGATCGAGCGGCGGGTGAGCCTGCGGCTCAAGCGGCAGGAGCTGCTGGCCGGCCCCGAGCCGCCTCAGGTCTGGTCGGTCATCGACGAGGGAGCGCTGCGCCGCCCGGTGGGCGGGCCCGCGGTGATGCGGGCCCAGCTGGAGCACCTCATCGAGGTGGCCGGGCTGCGCCACGTCACCGTTCAGGTCGTGCCGTTCAGCCGGGGCGGGCACGCGGCCGCGGGCGGGTCGTTCACCGTGCTGCGCTTCAGCGAGCCCGAAGTGCCGGACGTCGTGTATATCGAGCAGCTGACGAGCGCTCTTTACCTGGACAAGCACGAGGACGTCGATCACTACATGGAGGTCATGAACCACCTGTCCACCGAAGCCCTCACCCCCGCCAGCAGTGCGCGCTTCGTCGCCGAGATGATCCGGGATGTGTAATGCCCGGACCAGGAGACCGAGCCGCCGCAAGCCACTCAACACCCTTAGGGACTCCCCGTGACTGACGTTTCTTCATCGCACGACGCACCGGACCCGGCCGGGACAGGAATCGACACCACGGTGCCGCACTCGGCCCGGATCTGGAATTACTGGCTGGGCGGCAAGGACAACTATGCCGTCGACCGCGAGGCCGGCGACCAGTACAAGGAGATTTTCCCCGGCATCGCCGTGGTCGCGCGGACCTCGCGGGGTTTCCTGACCCGCGCGGTCAGCTACCTGGCCGGGGAGGCCGGGATACGGCAGTTCCTCGACATCGGCACCGGCCTGCCTACCGCGAACAACACCCACGAGGTGGCCCAGTCCGTCGCGCCGGAATCGCGGATCGTCTACGTGGACAACGATCCCCTGGTGCTGGCGCATGCCCGCGCGCTGCTGACCAGCAGCTCCGCAGGTGCCTGCGATTACCTGGACGCGGATATCAGGAATCCGGCCGCCATCTTGGACCGCGCCGCCGGCCTGCTCGATTTCAAGCAGCCCGTCGCCCTCATGCTGATGGGAATCATGGGCCATTTCACCGACGACGAGGCCTACCCGATCGTCAGCGCCCTGCAGGCCGGGCTGCCTTCCGGCAGCTATTTCGCGCTCTACGACGGCGCCAGCACCAACGAAGCCTTCAACCAGGCGCAGGAAGGTTATAACGCCAGCGGCGCGGTGCCTTATTACCTGCGCAGTCCAGAGCAATTCAACCGGTTCTTCGAGGGCCTGGAACTGGTCGAGCCCGGCGTGGTGCCGATCGTGCAGTGGCGGCCGCCCCCGGACACCGAGCAGGCCGAGATCTACTCTTACGGCGGAGTCGGGCGCACGTCGCAGGCGTCGGCCGTCATGGCGTAATGGCTGGCCGAAGGGCAGGCCGCACCCGGATATGAGAGGGACATCACAGGCCGAAGCCCGGGGCCTTGGCTCGCGCATGGTGCCGGAGTTCTAGCCTGGAGTCCACACGCACACCGTCGTGCGTGCCGCCGCACGCTAGTCCTCCGGGAGTGATAGCCATGGCCAGCGCAGGCCCTATCGACAAACAGGCAGCGACGAGGCTGCCCGAGCTGGCCGGGTGGGTCGGTGAGATCGCGGAGCTAGCCAAGCCGGACGCGGTTGTGTGGTGTGACGGGTCGCAGGCCGAATGGGACCGGCTGACCAGCTTGCTGGTGGAGGCCGGGACATTCACGCGGCTGAATCCGGAGCTGCGGCCGAACAGCTTCTGGTGCCGGTCAGACCCGGGCGACGTGGCCCGGGTGGAGGACCGCACGTTCATCTGCTCCGAGCGGGAGGAAGACGCGGGGCCGACCAATAACTGGATCGCGCCCGAACAGATGCGCACGACCTTCCGGGAGGTCTTCGACGGGTGCATGCGGGGCCGGACTATGTACGTGGTGCCGTTCTGCATGGGCCCGGTGGGCGGGGCGATCTCCGAGCTCGGGGTGGAGATCACCGACTCGCCGTACGTGGTGGTCTCGATGCGGATCATGACCCGGATGGGCGCGGAGGCGCTGGCCGCGATCGAGTCCTCCGGTGAGTTCGTGCGGTGCGTGCATTCGGTCGGCGCGCCGCTGGCGCCGGGGGAAGCGGACGGGCCGTGGCCGTGCAACCCGGTCAAGTACATCTCGCACTTCCCCGAGACGCGGGAGATCTGGTCGTTCGGGTCGGGGTATGGCGGGAACGCGCTGCTGGGCAAGAAGTGCTACGCGCTGCGGATCGCGTCGGTGATGGCGCGGGACGAAGGCTGGCTGGCCGAGCACATGCTGATCGTCAAGATCACCCCGCCCTCCGGCCAGGCCCGGTACGTGGCGGCGGCGTTCCCGTCCGCGTGCGGCAAGACCAACCTGGCCATGCTGGCCTCTACCATCCCGGGCTGGACGGTGGAGACGGTCGGCGATGACATCGCCTGGATGCGGTTCGGCCCGGACGGCCGGCTGTACGCGATCAACCCGGAGGCCGGGTTCTTCGGGGTGGCGCCGGGCACCGGCGTCGCGACCAACGCGAACGCGGTCGCGGCGATGTGGGGCAATTCGATTTTCACCAACGTGGCGCTGACCGATGACGGCGACGTGTGGTGGGAGGGGCTGACCTCCGAACCGCCGCCGCACCTGACCGACTGGCGGGGCCGGGACTGGACCCCGGACTCGCCGGAGCCGGCCGCGCATCCGAACTCGCGGTTCACTACACCGGCGGGCCAGTGCCCGGTGATCGCGCCGGAGTGGGATGACCCGGCCGGGGTGCCGATCTCGGCGATCTTGTTCGGCGGCCGGCGGGCTTCGACGGTGCCGCTGGTGGTCGAGTCCTTCGACTGGGACCACGGGGTCTTCCTCGGCGCCAACGTCGCCTCGGAGAAGACCGCCGCGGCCGAGGGCACGGTCGGCGAGCTGCGGCACGACCCGTTCGCGATGCTGCCGTTCTGCGGGTACAACATGGGCGAGTACTTCGGGCACTGGCTCAGGCTCGGCGGCACCGCCCCGGACCCGGCCCGGCTGCCGCGGCTGTACTCGGTCAACTGGTTCCGCAAGGACGCCGCGGGCCGGTTCGCCTGGCCCGGGTTCGGCGAGAACATCCGGGTGCTGAAGTGGATCATCCAGCGGCTGGACGGCGAGGCCGAGGCGGTCCAGACGCCGATCGGGCGGCTGCCCGCGCCCGGCGCGCTGGACCTGGACGGGCTCGAGATCAGCGAGGCCGACCTGGACCTGCTGCTCACGGTGGACCGGCAGGCCTGGAAGCTGGAGGCGGACCAGATCCCGGAGTTCTTCCGCGGATTCGGCGACCACCTGCCGGAACGGCTCTGGGACCTGCACCAGGAGCTGATCGACCGGCTCGGCTGAGGCCCGGGCCCCCGGCCTCTTATGGTTTCCTTGAGGGCCGGGAGGTGGGCAGATGGCCAGTCGGCGGGTCCTGGGCATCGTTCTGGCGGGCGCGGCGGGCAAGCGGCTGGCGCCCCTGACCGAAGACCGGGCGAAATCGGCCGTCCCGTTCGGCGGCCTGTACCGGCTGGTCGACTTCGCGCTGTCGAACCTGGTCAACGCCGGCATCACGAAAATCTGCGTGCTCACCCAGTACAAGAGTCACAGTCTTGACCGGCACATCACGACGACCTGGCAGCTGAACAGCCTGCTCGACAACTACGTGGCGCCGGTGCCGGCGCAGCAGCGGCTCGGCCCGTACTGGCAGGCCGCTCGGCCGACGCGATCTACCAGTCGCTGAACCTCATCCGCAGCGAGCGGCCCGACCTGGTGGTCGTGTTCGGGGCCGACGACGTGTACCGGATGGACCCGGCGCAGATGATCGAGGCGCACCTGGCCTGGGGCGCCGGGGTCACGGTGGCGGCTCTCCCGGTGCCGCGGGAGTCGGCCGCGTCGTTCGGCGTGGTGCGGCCTGCTCCGGACGGGCACGTGGTCGAGGCATTCCTGGAGAAGCCCGCTTCGCCGCCTGGCCTGCCGGGCCGGCCGGACGGGTCCGGGTCGATGACCGGGCCACCGTGGACCACTCGGTGGTGCTGCACAACGCGCGGGTCAGGCGGCGGGCGGTGGTGCGGAACGCGATCCTGGACAAGAACGTGGTGGTGGCGGAGGGCGCCGTGGTCGGGGTGGACAAGGAGCGGGACCGGGAACGGGGGTTCACGGTGTCCGAGGGCGGAATCACCGTGGTGGGCAAGGGGCGCGTGGTGGAGCCGTGACATCCGCCGGTCAGCCGCGGTAGCTCTCCCGGGCGAAGCTGAATCCTCCCCGGTCCGCCACGGAAAGCCAGGGACCGTCGCCGAGGACCGGGGCGTGGCGCAGGTACTGGGTGAAGCCGCGCGAGCTGAGCTCGATGGTGAAGCGGTCACCGGCCACGGTCCAGTCGAACCAGCCGCGCTCGTCAGGTCCGGACCGGCTGATGTCGCTGATGAACAGCTGGAAGCTCCACCCCCGCAGGTCGACGTCGGCGGTCAGGTCCCACGCCTCGTCGAATACCAGCGTGGCCGGGCAGATCCAGAAGCTCAGCCTGGTGGCTGGCGGCTCGGGCCGGACTCCTCCGACGATGTAGTCCAGGTCCAGCAGCAGGCGTCCGGGATGATCCGGCACTGGCTCGACGGCCACGGCGTGGATGGCATTGTCGTGCCAGCTCATCGCGTCGAAGTCGGCCTCGGTCCAGATCGTCTTGGCCACGGCCGGTTCGGCCTTCTCCCCGGTAGCCACGAGCAGACCTTACGGGACTGGCCGCAGGGCCGGTAGTGCGAGTTCTGCCTGGCTGGCCAGAGGGTGCCCGGCCCGCCACGCGGTCTAGGCCACCTCCCGAGGATCGCTACGGGGCCGCGATGATCTGGCGATGCAGGTCGAGGATTATCGGGATGTCCTCCCGGCTTACGCGGCCCATTCCGCATTCGGTGCAGACGCCCCAGTCCCGGCGGCCGCCCGGGCTGGCCGCCAGGGCCGCGTCGATGAGCCGTACCTGGTCACCGGTCGTCCCCCCGGCCTGCTCGGCGGGGTGATACGGCACCAGCGCGAAATTCAGCTCGGTACCCGGATCCGCGGCCAGCCCGGCCAGCGGCGCGAAGTAGGCCTCGTCGCGCTGGTACTGCGGCACGGTGAAGGAGACGAAGCTCACCGGCCGCGCGGCCGCCGCCGTGACCGCGTTCAGCACCCGGACCTGCAGGGCCAGGGATGCGGGCTGCATGAAATGCTGATGGCCGTAATCCCCGTAGCACAAGTGCAGGCCGACGGGGATCTGGCCGGGCACCTGGTCGACGCACCGGGCCAGGGCGGCGATGATCGCGTCGAAGGCCTGCGCGCCGCCGGGCCCGAAGGCCCCTTCCAAGGTGCCGAACTCCACCGCGACATCCCACTGCACCGCCACCTCGTCGGCCGGGACCGCGGCCAGCAGCCGGCCCAGGTCGGCGAACATCGCCCGCTCGTAGGAGTCCAGCAGCGCCTGCTGCTGCTCCGGCACGATATAGGCGCTGATCGAGGCCATCGGTGTCGGGTACTCGACCTGGAAGCGGACGCCGGCCGGGATCACGCCGTCGGCGCGCAGCGCGGCGAAGACCTGGTACGACCCCAGGTAGGCATCGGCGTAGCCGAGGTCCGGCCAGCTCACCTGGGCCGGATCCGCGCCGTCGGCCAACCGCAGCTGCGGCACCTGCTCGTACTCCCCTTCCGGCGCGCCCGGAGGCCGCGTGGGCACCAGCCAGGGCAGCTGCGCGAACCTCTGGAACTGGAAGAAGATCCAGTTGCCCCGGTCCCCGGTCTCCCCGTCCGGGATCCGCCGCAGGCCGGCCGGGACCCGCGAGGCGATCTCGCGCATCACCGACTCGGCATCATCCAGGTTGACGCTGCCGTTGAAATGGACATGATCCGCAGGCATGACATCCTCCCCCGCTCTCGGCTCCATCGAGTGCAGCACAGCCTTCCAGCCCGGCCTCACTCCTGTAAATACCCGCGCGCCTGGCTGGACACCTGATTGCGGCTAGACACGATCCGCTCGGCTGGCGCGTCCGGACGCATCGCCGGCCTGGGCCTGGCCGCGATGTCGGCGGCCTTGTGGGCCATCGGAGGCATCGCGGCGCAGGACCTGTTCTCGCGCCATCATGTCGATCCCGGCTGGCTGGCCGGCGTGCGCATGGCCTGCGGCGGGCTGCTGTTGCTGCTCGCGTTCAGGCCCGCATGGCCGCGCCGCCAGACGGGACTGCTGATCGCCGTCGCGGTGCTGGGCATCGCGGGCGCCCAGTACACGTGGTTCGTGGCCATTGACAAGTCCAATGTCGCGCTCGCCACCTTCGTCCAGTACAGCGCGGTTCCGATGCGGCGGGGTGGCAGATGCTCCGCGGTCAGGTCCGCCCCACGGCCAGGCGCCTGGCCGCCGTGGCCGCGGCGGGAACCGGCGTGTGGCTTCTCGCGGCCGGCGTACCCGGCGGACTGCGTGCCTCAGGCGCGGATCAGGCCGGAGTCGCCTTCGCGGTGGCCTCGGCCGTGGCGTTCTCTTTCTACCTGCTCGGCTCGGCGCGCCTGGCCCGCGATACCGGTGCCCGGCCGGCGACCGCGTGGGGGCTGAGCATCGGGAGCATTCCCATGCTGGTGTGCTTTCCCCTGTGGACGGCGCATCCGTCCGGCGATCCGCTGGTCGTCGCCGGGCTGACCGTGGTCGTGGCCGTCGCTGCCACCGCGATCGCTTTCAGCCTGTCACAGGCCAGCCTCAGGCGGATCACGCCCACCGAGTTCGCCGTCACCAGCACTCTCGAGCCTGCCCTGGCGGCGGTGGCCGCCGCGGTCTTCCTTGGCGTCACGCTCCGTGCGCCGCAGTATGCGGGCGGCGCCCTGACGATTATCGCCGTCCTGCTGCTGGCGCCCGCGGATCCGGAGGCAGCATAGCCGCCCGCGCTACGGTGAGCCCGGCGGCGCCTTAGCCTGGCCGACTTCGATCAGGTGACCGTCGGGGTCGCGGATGTAGGCGCGGATCTCGTCAAGATGACCGGATCGCGCTCCAGCACCACCGTCGCCCCGAACACCGACCGGTAGAATTCGCGGGACCGGTCCTGGTCGGCCACCACCAGGAAATGGGTGACCACGAACCCTTCATGCGGGGCCGGGAATTCGTTATCCGTCATCGGACCTCCTGGGACAGCGGCACACGCTTCTCGATTACATCCTCCCGCTCGTGGCGAGCGGACGAACGGGCGGCTATGGTCGGCGGGTGATCGATCTTGACCAGGGCTGGCGAACCGAACGGCTCGAGCTCGAGCCGCTCAGCGTCAGAGCATGCTGCTGAACTGGCGCCGGTGCTGGACGACGCCGCGTTGCACGAATTCACCGGCGGCGCGCCGCTGTCTCCGGCCGCGCTGACCGCGCGTTACGCACGCCTCGCGAAGCGGCGCTCACCCGACGGTCACCAGCTGTGGGGAAACTGGGTGATGCGGGTCCGCGGAACCGGCATGGCGGTGGGGACGATGCAGGTGACATTGCCAGCGGACGGGCCCGCGGCTGGCCCAGCCGAGGTCGCCTGGGTGGTGGGCCGGCAGGCCCAGGGCCGCGGCTACGCCAAGGAAGCGGCATCCGGCCTGGTGGCCATGCTGCGGGAGGCTGGCTGGAGCGTCATAGCCCATATTCATCCCGCTCACCTGGCCTCCCAGCGGGTCGCGCGCGCCGCCGGGCTATCACCCACCGGGGAGGTCCACGACGGCGAAGTCCGCTGGGTCATCCGGCCGGCCGCCGAGGCTGAACAGGCCACGTTCGTGATCCGCGCGGCCGGGCTCGGTGACATGAGCGCACTGCGGGACGTGTTCCGCAGGTCATCCCTGTCGAACGACGGCGACCGGGCGAACCTGCTCACCCATCCTGAGGTCCTGGAGTTCTCCGATCTGGCGGTACGGGAGGGGCGCACCCGAGCTGCGGTCGCCGATGACCGCCTCGTCGGCTTTGCCACCTGGCTCGGTACCGGGAACATCCTCGAGATCGAGGATCTGTTCGTGGATCCTGAGCGGATGCGGCAGGGGATCGGCCGGGCGCTCGTGCTGGACCTGATCGCGATCGCGCGCGATCACGGGGTCCGCCGCGTCGAGGTGACCGCTAACCAGCACGCGCTCGCCTTCTACGAGACGACCGGCTTCGTCGTCGACCACGAGGTCACGACCATGTTCGGCCCGGCGCCCCGGATGCACATGGAGATAGCCTCGATGGGCGGTGGAGCCGGACCGGTCAGGTTGCGCTGACCGACCGCGCGTTGGCGGTATCCCCAGGGTCGATACCGAACGCGATGATGCGCGTGGGCCGGATACGGACGATGGTGTCTTCGAACCGCTCCCCGAAGGCCTTGCCGCCCGACGGGATCACGGCTGCGGTCCCGCGTACTTCGATCATGCGTGGCTGCCACGGGGGCAGCACGTCGTCGATCACGATGCTGGCCCGGCCGGTGCGCTGCACGTCGCGGAGTTTCTTGGTCTGGCTCATCCGCATGCCGCCCACGTCGATGGCGTCGTGTTCGGCGTTATAGCGGAACGAGGTCGGTACCACGTGCGGCTGGCCGTCCGGGCCGACCGTCGCTATCCGGCCGAGCCGCTGCCCGGCCAGGTACTCGAGTTCGGAGTCGGTGAACACGCTCATGCCCGGAGAATATCCGGGTGGGGCCATCGCCTGGATGCGGGCGGCCCCTGACGCCCACGCCGGGACGTTTACGGGCTGACGACGGGGTAGGCATAAACCTTTCGCCATGCGATATACCCGGCCGCGTCATGAAGGCCGTGTGGCGGTGACTGAGCACGGCGAGCGGGTAAACGGCCAGGAAGAAGGCTGAGTATGGCAGCCACTGAAACCGCTCTCGCGCCGGCTGGCCGGGCGCGCTGGACCCGGCTGATTCCGGTGGCGATCATCGTCTACATCATCTCGTTCATGGACCGGACCAACATCGGCTTCGCGTTCGACGGGATGGGCAAGGACCTGCACCTCGACTCGGCGGCGAAGGGCCTGGCCGGAGGAATCTTCTTCATCGGCTACCTGGTCATGCAGATCCCCGGCGGGCACCTGGCCGAACGGTGGAGTGCGAAGAAGTTCGTCGGGATCATGATCCTGATCTGGGGCGTGTTCGCGTTCGCCGCGGGCCTGGTGCAGAACTACACCCAGCTCCTCATCGTGCGCTTCCTGCTCGGCGTGGCGGAGGGCGGCATCTGGCCCGCCATCCTGGTGCTGATCAGCCACTGGTTCCCGGCTCGTGAGCGGGCCCGGGCCTACGGGTTCTGGATGATGAACATCGCCATCTCCTCGATCATCAGCGCGCCGCTGTCCGGCTGGATCCTGACCTGGGGTGACTGGCGCACCCTGTTCTTCATCGAGGGCGCCTTCCCGTTCGTGATCGCCGCGCCGATCTGGTGGTGCCTGGTCGCCGACCGCCCGTCGCAGGCCTCCTGGGTGAGCCGGGACGAGCGCGAGTACATCGAGACCTCGCTGGCCCGCGAGAACGCCGGGGCGCCCCGGGCCGCCGGGTACCGCGAGGTGTTCCGCAGCAGCGTGGTGTGGCGCCTGGTGCTGGTGTACTTCTTCATCCAGGTCGGCTTCTACGGCCTGAACCTGTGGCTGCCGCACCTGGTCAAGGACACGATCGGCGGCTCGTACATGGTCGTCGGGGCGATCACCGCGATCCCCTACCTGTTCGCAATCGTCGGGCTCTGGCTGAACGCCCGTTCCGCCGACCGCACCGGCCGGTACTCCATTCACGTGCTTGCCTCGCTGGTGATCGGGGCGGTGGCGCTGGTGCTGTCGGTGGCCACCGGCTCGATCGTCGCGCTGTCGGTCTTCCTGGTCAGCATCGCGATGGCGGGCGCCCTGGCTTACGACGGCCCGTTCTGGGCCAGCGCCTCGCGGGCTGTGCCAGTGGCGCTGGCCGGAGGCGCGATGGGCCTGATCAACGCCCTGGGCAACCTCGGCGGCTTCGTCGGTCCCACTGTCGGCGGGTTCCTGCAGGACGCCAGCGGCGGCAGTTTCATGTCGACGGCGGTGGTACTCGCGATCGCGCTGGTGCTCGGCGGCCTGGTCATGATGACCCTGCGCAGGCAGGCCGACAAGCCGCCCGTCGCACCGCCCGCGGCCGCGCCCAGTGCGGGCTCCCGTCACTCCAGCACCGCCCGTACCAGGGCATAAGGCATGAAGCCGTCCGCTCACGACCGGCTGAGGATGGTGCGGCGTTGGGGCAGGGGGGCGTGTCATGATCAGGTGAGGGAAAGGGGGCACCCGTGCGATACCTGATCGTGGCCGAGGCCTACCGTGACCTCGAGCAGGCCACTGGCCGGCTTGTGCTGATCGAGCGGATGGCGGAGCTGGTGACGCAGACCCAGGCCGAGCTGCTGCCCGTCGTGTGTTACCTGTGCCAGGGGCAGATCGCGCCGGAGTTCGCCGGGATCGACCTGGGGCTGGCCGAGAAGATGGCCATCCGGGCGCTCGCCGCGGCCATCGGCGCCGAACCCGCGGAGGTCGCGGTGCGGGTACGGGTGGCCGGCGACCTGGGTCAGGCCGGGGAGCAACTGCTAGCCGAGACTGGGCTGGCCGAAACGGGGACCGGCCGGGAGGCCAGCCTGACGGTCGTCACCGTGGTCAACACCCTGCGCCAGATCGCCGCGGCCGAGGGGCAGGGCTCGCAGGGACGCAAGCTGGAGCTTCTGGGCGGGCTGCTCGGCCGGGCCACCCCGCTGGAGGCCAGGTACCTGCTCCGCCTGGTCACCGGGAACCTGCGGCTGGGCATCGGCACGCCCACCATCCTGGACGCGCTGGCGCAGGTCTACGCGGGCGGGCGGGCCCAGCGGAAGGTGCTGGAGCGCGCCTACAACATCTGCTGCGACATCGGGCTGGTCGCCTCCACGCTGGTGAGCGGCGGGCTGAGCGCGGTGCAGGAGCTGCACGTCCGGCCGGGCAACCCGGTGCGGGCCATGCTGGCCCAGCGGCTGTCCGTCGCCAGCGAGATCCTGGCCAAGCTGGGCGGGCGGTGCTCGGCGGAGTACAAGTACGACGGCGTCCGGGTCCAGGCGCACCGCACCGCCGACGGGCAGATCGAGCTCATCACCCGGCGGCTCGAAGAGATCAGCACCCAGTTCCCCGACGTCGTTGAGGTGCTTCAGGACGGGCTGGGACCCCGCGAGGCCATCCTCGAAGGGGAGGTCGTGGCGTACGACACGGCCACGGATGAGCTCAGACCGTTCGGCGAAGTCATGCTACGGCGCCGCAAGTATGGCATCGACCAGGCCATGCAGGACGTGCCGGTGGGCCTGTTCTGCTTCGAGCTGCTGTACGCCGACGGCGAGGACCTGACCATGCTGCCCTACCCCGAACGGCGGGCCAGGCTGGCGGCGGCCATCACCCCCGGCCCCCGGCTGCGGCTGACCACGGCCACCGAGGTCACCGAGCCTGCCGCGCTGGACGCGGCGTTCTCCCAGGCGGTCACCGACGGCTGCGAGGGCCTGGTGTGCAAGTCGGTCGGGCCCGATTCCATCTACCAGGCCGGCGCCCGCGGCTGGCAGTGGATCAAGCTCAAGCGCGACTACCGCACCGAGCTGTCCGACACCGTCGACCTGGTCGTCATCGGCGCGTACGCCGGGCGCGGCCGCCGCACCGGCGTGTACGGCGCGGTGCTGCTGGCGGCCTACGACGCCGACGCGGACATGTTCCGCGCCGTATCCAAGTGCGGCGCCGGGTTCACCGACGCCGACCTGGCCACGCTGCACGCCCGGCTGGCCCCGCTGGTCCATCCGGAGAAGCCCGCCCGGGTGGACGCCCGGCAGGAACCCGACGTGTGGTGCGAACCCGGGCTGGTGCTCGAGATCCTCAGCGCCGAGCTCACCCTGTCGCCGAACAACACCGCCGCCTGGGGCCAGATAGAGCCCGACAACGGGCTGGCCATGCGCTTCCCCCGGTTCACCGGGCGCTGGCGCGACGACAAGTCCGCGGAGGACGCCACCACCACGCGCGAGCTGATCGAGCTGTTCCTCGGGGCCAAGCGCACTTCTACGGGCTAACCCCGCGGCGCAGCCGCCTCAGCTAGCAGAGCGGACGATCCTGGCCTGGCCTGACTCCAGCGGCTCGCCGCAGGCCTGGCAGGTCAGCTCGGCCACCAGCTGGTGCCCGCAGGTGTGCTCCAGGACCAGCGGCGGGCCGTCGTCGCCGGCCAGGTACGTGTCGCCCCAGCGCATCAGCGTGGCGATGACCGGATACAGGTCCCGGCCGGCTTCGGTCAGGTGATATTCGAAACGGGCCGGGTGATCGCTGTACTGCCGCTTGTGGAGTATCCCGGCGGCGACCAGGGTCCGGAGCCTGGCCGCGAGCGTGTCACGCGGTGCGCCGGTGCGGCGCACCATCTCGTCGAACCTGCGGTCGCCGAGGAAGACCTCGCGGATCGCCAGCAGCGCCCACTTCTCCCCCACGATGTCCAGGGTGCGCGCGATCGAGCAGACCCGCGGCTCGGTGGTAGCCATGGCAGCAATAATACCTCCTAAGTTGGATTTCTGGACGCACTGACGGGTGATGAGTTATGGTGGGTCCAGAAATCGGACTTACCCCTTGGAGGGCTGGTGGATAACCGCAGGGTCACCGCCGTGGTGGGCGTTCTCTCGCTGGCCGTGTTCATGTCCAGCCTGGACCTGTTCATCGTCAACCTGGCGTTCCCCTACATCAGCCGGCAGTACCCGGGTACCAGCCTGAGCTCGCTGTCCTGGGTGCTCAACGGGTACACGATCGTGTTCGCGGCGGTGCTGGTGCCCGCGGGCCGCTGGGCCGACCGGATCGGGCGGCGGCGGCTGTTCGTGGCCGGGCTGGCCGGGTTCACCGCGGGTTCGGTGCTGTGCGGGCTGGCCCCGGGGGTGGGCGCGCTGATCGCGGCCCGGGTCGTCCAGGCCGCCGGGGCCGGGGCGATGGTGCCGGCGTCGCTGTCGCTGCTACTGGCCGCGGTCCCTGCCCCGGCCCGGCCGAAGGCCATCGGCACCTGGTCGGCCCTGGGCGCGCTGGGCGCGGCGCTCGGCCCGGTCGTCGGCGGTGCGCTGGTGCAGGTCGACTGGCGCTGGGTGTTCTGGATCAACGTGCCGGTCGGGCTGGCCGCCATGGTGCTGGCGGTCAGGGTGGTGCCGGAGAGCCGGGACCCGGCAGTTTCCGGGCGGCCTGACGTGGTGGGTGCGGGACTGCTCGCCGCGGCGGTCGGGCTGGTCGCGCTCGCGCTGGTCAAGGCGCCCGGCTGGGGCTGGGGTTCGGTGGGGTTCATCGGGCTGCTGGCCGCGTCGGTATTGTGCGGGGCGTTGATGGTCCTGCGCTCGCGGCGGCACCACGCCCCGGTCATCGAGCTCGGGCTGCTCCGGTCGCGGACGTTCAGCGGCGCGTTCGCCGCCTCGATGCTGTACTACGCGGGGTTCGGCGCGTTCGTGCTGAGCACGGTCGAGTTCCTCACCGGCGTGTGGCACTACTCAGCCGTCGAGGCCGGGCTGGCCATCGCGCCCGGGCCGCTGATGGTGCTGCCGTTCGCCCGCGTGGTGGCGCCGCGGCTGGCGGCTCTTCTCGGCGGACCCGGCCGGGTCGCGGTGATCGGGTGTTTCGTCAACGCCCTGGCGCAGGCGCTGTGGCTGGCCCGGATCCAGGCCACGCCCGCGTACGTGAGCCATCTGCTGCCCGCCCAGCTGCTCGGCGGGGCCGGAGTGGGGCTGACCATCCCGTCGCTGCTCGGGGCGGGGAGCGCGGGGCTGGCGCCAGCGCGTTTCGGCACCGGGAGCGGGATCCTTAATATGGGACGGCAGATAGGGACGGTGCTGGGCGTGGCCGGGCTGGTGGCGATCCTGTCCCGGGTTTCGGCGGCCGATCCGGTCGCGACGTACCGGAACGGGCTGGTGCTGGTGATCGCGTTCTTCGCCGCCGCGGGAGTGGTTTCCGCGCTGCTGCTGGGCGGCCGGGCGGGCGGGGCGCCGTCGGGTCGCAGTGCGGAAGGCGCGGGCGCGGCGGCGGGTGGCGCGGTTGCGGCGGGTGGCGCGGCCGCGGCGGCGGGTGAGGCGGTCGCGGCGGCGGGTGAGGCGGTCGCGGCGGCGGGTGAGGTGGCCGCGGCGGCGGGTGAGGCGGCCGGCGCATGAAACCCTGGTTTCAGGGCGTTCTGACGCCGTGAAACCCGGGGTTCAGGGCGTTTAGCCCGACATGGCGTTTAGTCCGTGATGGACGTTTAGTCCGGGATGGCGTTTGGTCCGGAAGTTGAGCGTGCACGGAGCGCGCGGCCGCGACCGTGGCCCCTGGTGTTCCTGCGTTTCAGAGATATTCCTGTGATCGGTAATCCTGGCCGCCGTCGTGGCCCAGCTCGGCGGATATGGCGTGGATGTCCCAGCCATGTCGTTGGAGCTGCATGAATGGGACATCCACGCCTTATGAAGGGCAAGCGGGCATCTATCATCAGTCACGACAGCGTGCCGAAGCGCAGGAACACCAGGGGCGAGGCGGCCCCGGAGGCTCCCTGGGGGCGCGGCTAGCCAGTCGCGGGCCAGGGCAGGACCGTTAGGGCGGGCCACTGCCGACGCCAGCGGGCGGTCTTGGCCTGGTAGACCTCACGCGCGGCGAGCATCGGGTTGGGACGCACCACGAGGTTGAACACGTCGGACAGGCCGTACGGGGCGTAGACGCGCCACCGGCCGCCGGGTTCGGCGCGGACGCCGAGGCAGGCGGTGGTGGCCTCGAAGGTGTCGATCGCCGCCTCGGTGAGCGTTCGGTTTGCGGCGCAGCACCGCCCGGAACCGTGTCAGCTGCTCGTCGAGGGGAAGGGGCCGTCAGAGATCAACGCTGGTGCCGGGGTCGAGCCGGGCGACCGGGGCACCGCTGGAGGAGGCGGCGACGGACAGCATGCGGGTCATCAGGCCGAGGCCGTTGTCGTTGAGGATCGCGTCGTGGATGGCGTAACCGCGGGCCGGCGCGACGGCGCGGAAGTAGTCGATCATGTCCCCCGCCTTCAGCCACGGAGCGCTGATCGGGACCAGCAGGGTACTGACTGGGTCCTCCGGGACGGTGAACGAGTCGCCGGGGTGGAACAGGTCGCTGTCGACCAGGAAGCCGGTGTTCACGACCAGCGGGATGTCCGGGTGGATGAGCGCATGGTCCACGCCGTAGACGTGCACGTCGAAGCCGGCCACCTCGAGGGCATCGCCGTGCTTGACCTCATGCACACGGTCGCCGAACTCAGCGAACTGCGCGCAGATCGACTGGTTGGCCCACAGCGTCACGCCCGGGTCACTGGACAGCGCGGCGCGGATCGCATCCGCGTCCAGGTGGTCCGGGTGCTCGTGCGTGACCAGCACCGCGGCGGCTCCGTCCAGGGCGGCGGCCGGATCGCTCCAGCCGCCGGGGTCGATGACCAGGATGGCGCCGTCCTTGTCCAGCCTGACGCACGAGTGCCCGAGCTTAGTGAGCCGCATCAGGCCACGATACAGCCAGCCGAAGCGGCCGCCACGAGGTGCCAGCGCGGGCCGGTCGGGAGGCTGTTACCGTGCCGGGATGGGAATCCAGCTAAGCGAATCGGCGCTGCGCCTGGTCGACGACAGGAACTACGCGGTCCTGGCCACGGTGAACCCCGACGGCAGCCCGCAGACCTCGGTGGTGTGGGTCGGCCGGGACGGCGGCGACCTGCTGTTCTCAACGGTGGAAGGACGCGTCAAGCACCGGAACATGGTGCGCGACCCGCGGGTCAGCGTCAGCATCATCGATTCGGCCGATCCGGAGAACTACGTCGAGCTGCGGGGCCGGGTGTCGATGACGCCGGACGTCGGCCGCCGGGTCGACACGGAGCTCTCCTGGAAGTACGACGGCAGGGACCCCGGCGAGGACCGGCCCGGCGCGGTCCGCGTGGTGGTGCGGATGGTGGTAGAGAAGGCCACCGGTTACGGCGCCTGAGCGCGCCTGGCGTCAAGCTGGCGGCCGTGCTGGGAGATGCGCAGGCTGTCCGGGGGAATGAAGGCGACGTCGGTGCCTGCGATCCCAGGCACGTACCAGCGGTGCGGCGTCGCGGGGAGCAACCTGACCGGCGGCTGGCCGGGCAGGGTGAGGTGAAGTTCGGGCGCGTGCTGGCCCATCGGCGCGCTGACGTGCACTTCCGCACCCCACGGCAGCACGTAGGTGCCGACAAAGCGGTCCTGGCGGGCGGTCATCTCGATCCATCGCCTGATCGACTCACCGAACAGGTTCGTCAGCTCGACCGGCCCCGGGCCGCGGCTGACGGCGACGTCCCTGAACAACTCCCCGATCAGGTCCTCAGCCTGGGAGTCATTGGACATGATCGCCACCGCGAAGCCGCCGGTGCAGGCGAGCAGGCTCGCGTACCCGGTCACCAGCCCGCTGTGGGACCACCAGCGGACGCCGCGATCACTGGTCGCGAGGAACACCCCGCTGCCCATGCGAGGCTCCGCGGGGTGCGGGTTCAGCATCTCCACCGACCGGTCCGCGCTGACGGCACGAGCGAACCGGACCAGGTCCGATGGCGTGGTCCACAGGCCTACCGCCCCGGTGTCGGGCTGGTTCCGCCAGACACCCGGTACCGGCTCACTGCCATGGTGGCCCCATGCCGCCGCCGGCTCCAGCGAACTCGGCAGCGGCTGACGGAACGTACTCGCGGTCATGCCGACCGGTTCCAGGACCAGTTCGGCCATGGCCTCGGCGAAGGCGAGCCCAGTGACGTCGCAGATCACCTGGGCCACGACCAGGTAGCCACCACCCGAATACGACCAGGTCAGGCCGGGTAGCGCTTCGAACGCGACCGGCGGGGCGGCGGCGGTGCCGGCCAGGATCTCAAGCAGGCCGGGAACGGGCTCGTCCCGGGCGGTCCCCTCGCCCCAGCTGCCGCTCACGCCCGCCACGTGGGCGAGCAGGTCGCGGACAGTGACGCCGGGGCGCCACTCACGGACCCGCGGCAGCTGCCACGAGGTCAGGATCGCGTTGACATCCGCGTCCAGGTCCAGGCGGCCTTCGGCGGCGAGCCGGTGCGCGGCGTAAGCGGTGACGGCCTTGCCCACCGAGCCGGCCTGGAACATCGAGTCGGGCGTGAGCGGGGTGCCGTCTGGTGACGCCGCACCGCTCGCTTCGGCGCTGATCCCGGCGGGACTGGTGAAGGCGACGGAAATCCCGGCCACAACGGGAGTGTAGTGGGGCGCAAGTAGGTGAGACACCCGGTACATCAGCAGCATCTTCGCCAATGACATGACATGGGGAATCGCCGGCCGGTCGGTGATTTCCAGGAAGTACGCCACTAACCTGCCGGTCATGGTGCGGGATGCAGGTCTTCCGCGGTGTCCGGCCAGCCCAGGCCGGGCGATATGTGCGCACCGTCGACGAAGAGGAGCCGACGGTCCAGGGCGGTCTGCCGGACGGCGAGGGCCTCGGCGTAGTCGGCGGAGGCGTACCAAGCCCGCAGCCGCTCCATGCTATTGAGCTCCACGATGACGATCCGGCAGTTGGCCGACCAGTCGCCTTCGGCTACCTCCGGGGCGGCGCCGCGAACGAGGTAGCGGCCACCATGCCGGGCAATCGAGCCCGCCGCCAGTTCGTGATAGCGCCGACCCTGCGTCTTGTCCAGCATCTCGACTTCGGAGATCACGTACGCGGCCATGTGGTGATGATCTCAGGTGGGTTGCTCAGGCCGGTAACGTCAGTCCTCGAGGGTAGGCCGACCGCGCGCCTCGATGTAGCCGTAGCGCATCCGGCCGGCCAAGTGGATGCGGAGGCGAACCGGCGCGTCGGGCTCCATAGGCGGGTGGATAACGACGTCGGTGTAGCGCGTCGCCAGGAAATCGGCATCCACGACGATGCCTGGCCCGACCACCAGGACCAGTGACCCGCCACGCATCTTCATCTCGACGTGCAACGTGTCGTGCCTGATCACCGCGTCGGTAAAGTCGATTGTCACGTCAGACCAGGATGGATTCAGTTCCAGCCGCCGCGGGACCACCCAGCGGCCGGTGCGCTCGACCGAACCTCCGCGCTGGTCAATCCGCATCACGTCCTCGGCTGGCGCGGGTTCCGGGGCGCGGCTGGCCGGAGGGGTGGCCAGGTCGGCGGTCAGCGGGGCGAGTTCACGGAAGGTTCGGGAGGCCAGGGCGGCTTCCATGCGCTCGTTGAACTCATCAGCGGTCAAGCGGCCGTCCGCCGTGGCGGCGCGTAGTACGTCGATGACCCGGTCCCGGTCGGCGTCTGAGGCCCTCATGTCGGGTGCGGGCACGGGCTCCAGAGGCTCACCTGCCGACGGAAAGTCTGCGCCCACGTCCCCCCATTGCGCTCGGCGGTCCACGTTAGCGAACTAACGGTACATCGCTGGGTGGGACGAGCACCCGAGCGGGTAGAGGCGGCCTGACAGACGCTACGCGTTGCTCGTGCCGGTTACTTTGGCGCGGATGCGCGCAACGATCTGGTTCGCTTCATCTTCGGTGATCTCGACGAATTTGTTTTGCAGATCTCCACGCTCGGCTGAAACCAGCGTGGCGCTCCTCTCCCATACGAGACTTCTGGTAAATGCTTCATCGCGCCTACCGCCCGATTCGAAATACGTTCTGCGGAACACTCCTGCCGGCCGTTCACGGCTACTCAGGTCGTCCACGACGGCGTAGTACGTGACCTTATCTGGCATGTGTGGCCTCTCTATGGATAGTCGGGGACATCAGCGGCGCCAGGCGGGGCCGGCACCTCAGCGGCGACCTTCTTTTGGAACGCTTCCAGGACAAGCTCTTCGAACACGTCGGCCTGATGGGTGCGGAGCCGCTCATAGGCATCGTGTGTTAGTTGCTTTGCCTCGTAGCTGATGTGGGTGTGGAACTGCACTTCGAACCGCTGGTCTGTGTCCGGATCGATCCACTGGCTGTTGATGCCCTTGTACTGGTCATCTGACCAAGCATTCCAGAGTTTGCTCAGTTCAAAGCCTTGCTCTTTCAGACGTCCGATGTCGGCCCAAACGCCCTGAGTATAGTAAGTCTCCCGGTACTGGAAGGTGTACCGGATCGTGTCAGGAACCAGCGAAACAGCATCCTCTAGAGAGTGGCCACGTTCTTCAACAGTGTCATAGACTTTTTCTTTGATGCGGTCGTGGTCTTTCAGGCGGTTGTCGAAGCCTATTAGGTGCCGGTCAGGATCTTGGCTCTCAATAGTGCGCATTGCTGGCGTGATTTTCTCTCGCTCCCGTTCGGTGATTCCATCACATTCTGCTTCGACTCGGGCGTTTGCGGTGCGATCCAGGACTCTGTTGCCTTCTCCTTGCCATGAGCCTGACGGACTATCAGGCCTGTCGGATGACGCGCGGTCGCTCGGAGGCCATTTCCGCTGGTACTCGGTCCACATCCAGCGGGATTCGGTTACGTCCTCGTTCCACTTGTCGGCCGCGGCCTGCTCCTCTGCCGTGATCCGCTGGGTCGCGACGGCCTTCTGTTTGGCTTCGGCTACGCGTAGCT
This sequence comes from uncultured Actinomycetes bacterium, assembly GCA_963841585.1. Classification (GTDB taxonomy): domain Bacteria; phylum Actinomycetota; class Actinomycetes; order Streptosporangiales; family Streptosporangiaceae; genus Palsa-504. Next base: position 143,872 of record CAWJDK010000031.1, on the reverse strand, counting down.
CGTCGTAGCACTGCTGGCGGCTGCGCGTCTCGGCTTCGGTGCCACTGGGGCGGGCAGGCCGGGCGCCGCCGGATTGGTCGTCTCGACGATCTATGCGCCCATCGGGTGGCTCGTCCGCTTCGTCGGGCAGGTCGCGTCCCACTGGACCTCACCGAGGTCCAGGACCGTGTGATATGACGTAACGGGTGCAAGTCATCACAGTAGGTAGCATAGTGTGTAGGTGTGACGTAGGGACCAAGGATCCGACGCACTCCGTGAAACGATTCCAGCGTTCAGCCGGTTCATCGGCGCATCCCGTTCAACGGCGGAGGCTTGGGATGGGCGGAGGCTAGGGAGCGGCGGAGGCTAGGGATGGGCGGAGGCTAGGGAGAGGAGTCGACGCGGTCACCGGCGGTACCGCCTGCCCTACTGACCACATCAGCCCCGCAGCCCGGCCTCGCGGGCGTCCGGGCATAAGGCGTGAATGTCACATTCATGCAGCTCCAGCGACATGGCTGGGACATTCACGCCTTTATAACCAGCGGGACGGCGGACAGCGAAACGTAACAGGAGCCACGGCAGCCGCAGGATCACCTCGCGGAACCCAGCCGCCCGGTCCCGGCACGCCAGCTGAAACGAGCCAGCAAAAATGACCCAGCCGACAGGCGACGGGCGCCATCCGAAACGGGCCAGCCGACAGGCGACGGGCGCCATCCGAAACGGGCCAGCCGACAGGCGACGGGCGCCATCCGAAACGGGCCAGCCGACAGGCGACGGGCGCCATCCGAAACGGGCCAGCCGACAGGCGCCATCCGAAACGAGGCAGCCGAACGAGGCGGGCGGAACCAGGCGGCCGGAACGAGGCAGGCGGAACGAGGCAGGCGGAACGAGGCAGGCGGAACCAGGCAGACGGAACGAGGCAGGGGATGGGCTCTAACTCCGGGCGCTGGAAGATTGCTAGTGGGATGATTGTGCGATGAGTCCGAAGAGTCGCGGGCGTCCGCCCGGCCGCGGGCGGAGCCGCAAGGCGGTCCGGCGTCCGGCATCGGGTCGACGGCCGATCACGGGTGTGACGGCGTGGGCCGAGGAGACGACGGACTGCTGGTTCGACGATCCGGCCCCGGGAGACCGGCGGTCCTGGGCCGCGCCGGCGGGGCATGGCACCTATCAGGGGCTCGAGCTGGAATTGCTGGATCCGGACAATGAGGACGAGCGCGGGTTCCTGCTCGAGGCTCAGCATCTGGAGTGGGACGAGGCGCTCGAGGCGCACGAAGAGATCGTCACCGACAGCGGTGAGATGGTGAACCCGACGCTGCACGTCACGCTGCACGGAGTGGTCGCGAACCAGTTGCTGGCCGATAATCCGCCGGAGACGTGGCAGACGGTCCAGCGGCTGGCCGGGCTCGGCTACGACTGGCACAACGTGATGCACATGATCATGCGACCGGTCAGTGATTCCGTGTACCAGGCCATGGCCAGGAATCGACCGTTCGATCGCGAGGAGTTCGTCCGGCAGCTCAATGAGCTTCCAGGGGACTGGCCGCCGCCCGGGTAGCTGAGCCTGGGGTTCGCGGCTCCGGTGCGATAGTGGACGGATGACAAGCGCGGACCCGACCGCCCGGTCGGGGCGGGCCACCGCCCGCCGGGTGATACCGCTGTTCCGGCCGTACCGGGGCCGGGTGGTGATGGTGGTCAGTCTCATCGTGCTGACCTCGACGATCGGCATCGTCAACCCGCTGCTCATCCAGGCGGTGTTTAACAAGGCGTTGTTCGTCCCTGGCGGCCCGAAACTGGATCTGCTGTACATTCTGGTCGCCATCATGGCGGCCGTCCCGATCATCAACGGCGGCATCGGGATCCTGCAGGTCTACGAGACGACCAAGGTGGGGCAGGCGGTCATGCGCGACCTGCGGGACCGGCTCTACGCGCACCTGCAGACGCTCTCGCTGGCTTTCTTCACCGGCACCAAGACGGGCGAGATCCAGTCGCGGCTGGCCAACGACGTGGGCGGGGTCCAGACGGTCGTCACCACCACCGCCTCGACCATCCTGGCCAACGTGGTCACGTTCGTCTCAAGCGTCGTGGCCATGATCATCATCAGCTGGCAGCTGACCATCGTGGCGCTGATCACCGTGCCGGCCTTCTTCTATCTGACCAAGACGGTCGGCCAGCGGCGCCGCCGGGTGTCGCGGTCGACCCAGGAGTCGCTGGCCTCGATGAGCGCCATCAGCGAGGAGACCCTTTCGGTGTCCGGGGTGCTGCTGGCGAAGGTGTTCGGCAGCCAGGCGCGGGACATCGCCCGGTACCGGCAGGAGAACCAGCGGCTGGCCGACCTCGAGGTCCGGCAGCAGATGATCGGCCAGGGCTTCTACGCCGTGGTGCAGGCGTTCCTGTCCATCACCCCGGCGGCGATTTACCTGGTCACGGGGTTGCTGTTGGCGCACGGCAACCCCATCTCGGCCGGCACCGTGGTGGCCTTCACTACCCTGCAGACCCGGCTGTACTTCCCGATCGGGCAGCTGCTCCAGGTCTCGGTTGAGCTGCGCTCGTCGCTGGCCCTGTTCGACCGGGTCTTCGAGTACCTGGACGTAACCCCGGACATCACCGACGCGCCCGACGCGGTGGACCTGCCCTCCGTGGATACCGGCGGGCGGGTGGCCTTGAATGACGTGCACTTCCGGTACTCCGGGGTGTCCGCGGACGCGCTGCGCGGGATCAGCTTCGAGGCGGATCCGGGGCAGCTGGTGGCGCTGGTGGGGCCGAGCGGGGCCGGGAAGACCACGATCAGCTACCTCATCCCACGGTTGTACGACGTCACCGGCGGGTCGATCGAGATCGACGGGATCGACGTACGGCGGGTCCGGCAGGCCTCGCTGGCCACGGCCATCGGGTTCGTGACCCAGGAAAGCTACCTGTTCCACGATACGATCCTGGCCAACCTGCGGTACGGACGGCCCGGGGCGTCGCTACCGGAGATAGAGGAGGCGGCCCAGGCGGCGTTCATCCACGACCGGATCATGGAGTTCCCCGACGGCTACGACACGATCGTGGGCGAGCGCGGCTACCGGCTGTCCGGCGGGGAGAAGCAGCGGCTGGCCATCGCCCGGGTGCTGCTGCACGACCCGCGCATCCTGATCCTGGACGAGGCGACATCGGCACTGGACACGGCCAGCGAGCGGGAGGTGCAGAAGGCCCTGGACGCGCTGATGGGGTCGCGGACCACGATCGCCATCGCGCACCGGCTGTCCACCATCGTCAACGCCGACGTGATCAACGTCATCGACGGCGGCCGGGTGACGGAGTCGGGTTCGCACCGGACCCTGCTCCGGGAGGGTGGGCTGTACGCCGACCTCTACAACGAGCAGTTCGAGGGCGGCCGGGTCCAGTGGTGCTGCGAAGGCGGCGACGTCATGGCCGACGGCAGCGTGCGGAAGTGGGAAAAGCAGCCGGCCTAGCCAGGGCCCGGAGCGCGGCGTTCGAGAACCCGTGCCAGAATCCTGAGATGGACGCGTCCCTGCTGGCCGGGCTGCCCGAAGACGTCCGGCCCCTGCTGGCCAGCCCGCCGCTCACCGACACGCGGCTGCTCGAGCTGCACGCTCGCTGGGATGGCCTCACGCCGGCGCTGGCCACGATGGCCGACGCGCTGCGGTTGTTCGTGGTCACCTGGGATCCGCTCGAATGGCTGGCACCGCGCCCCGAGGCGGTGGCTACCACCAACGCATGGCCGCTGGAGATCGTGATCTACGTGCCGGTGTGGTCGCTGGCCGAGATGGCTATGAGCGAGAAAACGACGATCGCGGCCGTCCTGGCCGGGCTCGGCCGCCGTGCCGTGACGCGCGCCGCGGCTCATGAAGACGCCGTCACGTCCGGGCGATACGCCGGGCTGGCCGCCCGCGGGGAGGCGCCGGACCTCCTGTCCGGCCACTCAGCGTCATCGCTGAGCGAGGCTGTCATCGTGGCCGATTCCCCGTCGTGGGAGCCAATCGGCCTCGGCGCGATCACCGATTTCGTCCAGCAGGCGTTCGGCCCGGTCGAGCTGGACCGGTCGCTGGTCGAGCTCACCGTGGCGGATGTTCCCTCGCCCGGCTGCCCGGCCTGCGCGGGCAGGCGCTTCAACTTCCCCGCCGACCTGGCCGAATCCAGTGAGGACATGTGCCCGCCGCACCGGAGAGAAGCCAACGTCGTGATCAGGAAGCGGATAGCCCGGGCCGAGAGCAGCAACCTGGCCGGATGGCGGATGATCACCGACGCCACGGCGCGGCTGACGCTGCCGCACCTGCCTGGCGGGCTGGCGACAAGGCTCGCCGCGGCCAAGCAGGACCCGGTTCGCCGCGCCCGGCTGCTGGCCGAGGCCGCGACCGGGTTCGCCGGCCGCCCGGATGACTTCGGCAGCGCGCTCGCGGAGACCCAGGATCGGGCGGGCAGCTTCCCGGGCTGGCCAGTCAGGCTCATCCGTGACCTCGGCGGGGCGGGCCAGGGAGCCGAGGCCGTCGGGCTGGCCGAGGCGCTGGCCGTCGTCGACCCGGCCAGGCACGGTCTCTTCGCCGGTGAGGCGGCGGTGGCGCTGGCCGAAGCCGGGCAGCCCGAAGAGTCGCGGGCGAAGGTGGCCGAGACGGTGGAACGCTGGCCCGGCGACGTCAGGGCCCGGATACTCGCGGGTGACGCGCTGGCCGCCCTCGGCGATACCGAAGCGGCGCTGGCGCAGGTCCGAGCCGCCTTGCCGCTGGCCGAGCAGGCTCAGGACTACAAGGCGATCGGTGACCTGACCTCCCGGATAATCCGGCTCACCCGTCCCGTCACCGGTGAGACCGGGCCGCGCCGCCAGCCCCGGTCGCGGCCGGCCAGATCCCAGCGCAAGGGCCGGCGGTAGGGATGGTCACGAGACGACCGCCGGCCGGTCGGGCGGGACGCACACCATTCCCTCGCTGAAGCCCGCCGAGCCGATCCCGAACGCGGCGTTGAAGCGGTCCAGGTTCACCAGCGTCAGCAGGGCGGTGATCTCCACCAGCTGGCGGTCGTCGAAGTACGACCGCATGCGCGCGAACAGCTCGTCCGTGACCTCGACCGGTGTGCGCATCACCGCGACCGCGTAGTCGAGCGCCGCCTTCTCGCGATCGGTGAACAGGTCGCTGGACTGGTATCGCGGCAGGGCGAGGAGCTCTTCGTCGGAGAATCCGGAGTTGCGGCATATCTGCGAGCCGAGGTCGACGCAGAATTCACATCCGATCATCTGCGCGCCCTTCAGCTCGACCAGGTTCTTGATCCGCTCATCGACGGTCTTGCCGCTGCGGACCGCCTGGTTGAACCAGCCCATGCCCATCATCATCTTCGGCTGGTACGCCCAGATCTCGATCGGCTCGATGCCGTTGCCGGTCTGCGGATCGCGGCCGGTCATCTTCTTCATCATCCTCGGGCCGAACCGGTACACGAGCCTGACGATCGGGCCGGCCTGGGACTTTGATACGCCCTCTATGCGTGCCATCGGGCACCTCCTGTCACATCGGCTGGGTCATGGGCCTCATCCGCATGACGCCGGGCGATCGGGAAATGTGACGTGGATGGCTTACCCCGCCTTTCTCCCGTACATGCGATGAATCAGCCTGGTGCCCGCGGACCTCTATCTAGCCGCGAACTCGGTCGCGATGATGCGCTGATCGGTGACGCCGTCCGAGGCCGGGGAGGCGAGCCAGACAATCGGCGGCCCCATGATCGCGGGGTCGAGCCAGGTCGCCTGGGAGTCCTGCGGCACCGAATCCGGCGCCATGCCGGTCCGGGTGGCGCCGCCGGGAAGCAGCAGGTTGACGTCGATGCCCGTGCCGGCCAGGTGGTCGGCGGCCATGACGTGGGAGAGCGCGTCGGTGGCCGCGCGCGACGGCCCGTACGGCGTGAAGCCGCGGCGGCGCATCGTGGTCTCGTTGACCGAGATGTTGACGATCTTGCCGTGCCCGGGGCTGACTTGCCAGAAGCCGATGGGTTCGGTCATGAAGTCGGGGTTCACCGTGCGCATGCCGATGCCGGCGTTGTTGACCAGCACATCGACGCCACCCAGGCTCGTCAGCGCGCGCGCTACGCCGGCGGTGACGGACGGCTCGTCGCGGACGTCCATGACCAGGCCGGTCGCGTCGTGTCCGATCCGGGCGGCGGCGTCCTGGACGCGTTCATCGGTCCGGCCGGTGAGGACGACGCGGGCACCGGCTTCGGCCAGCGCCTGGCTCATGGCGAAGCCCAGGCCGCTGGTGCCCCCGGTGACGAGCGCGCGGACGCCTTCGAGATCTGACGTGGCCCGTGGGCCAGGTGGCTGAGTCATTGACCGGCCTTCTCCGCGGCGCTGATCGCCTCGAGCCCGGCGATGAGCGCGTTCAACCCGAACTCGAAGCGGTCGTCGCCGTCGGGACCGGTCATCTCCGGCGCGATGGCGGCGAGCACCGGGTAACGCCTCGCGGGCAGCGAGGCGTAGAAGGCGTGAACCCCGGCGAAGTACCGCTCGATATCCGCCGGGTCGGCCTTGCGGTACAGGCCGGCCTCGTAGGCGCTGGCTGATGCGTAGAGGACGAGCTGGTCGAACCCGAGGGCCACGACCCGGTCGGTCAGCCCGCCGGCTCGCAGCACCGCCGTGAGCACCTCGGCGGCGGCCAGGGTCTGCGGCGCGGTGGGCACCCGGCCGAGCCCGGCCAGGGCGGCGTCGGTGTGCGAGGCCAGGATGTCACGCAGGTCACGCAGCAGCCGGCGGACCTGTTCGCGCCACCTGGCCGGATCGGGTTCTTCCAGCTTGACCTGGCCGACCAGGGCGTCGAAGACCAGCTCGAGCAGTTCCTCCCGGCCGGAGACGTGCGCGTAGAGGGAGGCCGCGCCGGTGCCGAGCCGGTCGGCGACCCGGCGCATGGTCAGCCCGGCGTAGCCCGCCTCGTCCAGGACCTCGATCGCGGCGGCCACGATCACCGGGACGGACAGGGCCGGCTTCCGCCCGGCCGCGAGCCTGCGCCTGGCCACCCGCGGCGGCGCCGCCGGGAGGACGGCCTGGCCGCCGTCCGGTCCGGCGCCGGAACGCCGGGGACCTGCGGACTGCTCCTGCTCACTTGACGAACTCATGCCAGGCAGTGTAGAACGGTGTTCGTAATACCGCAACGAACATCGTTCGGAATAAAGATCGGAAAGAGGTACGGCGAGATGACTGAGATCGGCGGCGGCCATTCGCGCAGGTGGGCCGTGCTGGCCCTGGTGCTGGCCGCGGAGTGCATGGACCTGCTCGACGGCTCCATCGTGAACGTCGCGGCGCCCGCCATCAGGACCGAGCTGCACGCCAGCACGGCCGCGCTGCAGTGGATCATCGGCGGGTACGCCCTCGCCTTCGCGATCGGCCTGATCACCGGGGCCAGGCTCGGTGACCGGTACGGGCGCAAGCGGCTGTTCGTGGCCGGCTCGGCGGGTTTCGCCGTAGCGTCGCTGGCCGCGGCGCTGGCGGTCAGCCCGGCGATGCTGATCGGCTGCCGCCTGGCGCAGGGCGCCGCGGCCGCGCTGCTCATCCCGCAGGGCCTCGGCATCATCCGGGACGTCTTCCCCCGCGCCGAGCTGGGCCGGGCCTTCGCCGTCTTCGGCCCGGTCATCGGGCTGTCCGCGGTGCTCGGGCCGATCATCGGCGGCGCCCTGGTCAGCCTGGACGCGTTCGGCACCGGATGGCGGCTCATCTTCGTGGTCAACCTGCCGCTGGCCTCGCCACGGCCATCGGCGCCGTCCGATCATGCCCGAATCCCGCGCGCCGCGGGCCCCGCGCCCAGACGGGCTGGGTACCGTGCTCTGCGCGGCCGCGATGGGCCTGCTCGTCTATCCGCTGATCCAGGGCCGTGAGGCCGGCTGGCCCGCCTGGACCTACGTCATGATGACGGCGAGCGTGCTGGCCGCCGGGCTGCTGGCGGCCTGGAGCCGCCGACGGAGCCTGCGCGGGCAGGGCACCCTGATCGAGACCAGCGTCTTCCGGCACCGCGGCTACAGCGCCGGGCTCGGCTGCGTCGTGGTCTTCTTCGCCGGAATGGCCGGAACCCTGCTCACGCTCACCGTGTACCTGCAGTTCGGCGAGCATTTCTCGGCCATCCACGCCGGCCTGACGCTCGCGCCGTTCGCGGCCGGCTCGGCGGCCGGCGCGGTCCTCGCCGCCACCGTGGTCGTACCCCGCCTGGGCCGCGGCGGCCTCCAGATTGCCGCCGTGCTCATCGCCGCCGGAGCCTGGTGGCTGCGCGACGTCATCGCCGCGCACGGGCTGGCCACCAGCTCGGCCGAGCTCATCGCGGCCCAGCTCGTCCTCGGCGCCGGCATCGGCATGCTCATCTCGCCGCTGTTCGACTTCATCCTGGCCTCGGTCCGCGATCACGAGGTCGGCTCGGCCTCCGGCGTCCTGAACGCGGTCCAGCAACTGGCCAGCGCGATCGGAGTCGCGGCGATCGGCACCATCTTCTTCAGCACGCTGAGCCGTCACGGCTTCACCGCGGCCATCAGCCAGAGCCTGGAGATCCAGCTCGGCATCGCGGCCGTGCTCTTCGGGCTGGCCTGGGCGCTGCCCCGCCGCCCGCGCGAGCCTGAGGCCGCCGAGACTGAGGCCGCGGCTGAGGCCGCCGAGACTGAGACCGTAGAGGCTGGGCCGCCCGCCACGGCCGCCACGCCGGAACCGGTTGCGTCGGTCCGGGGGTAGGTTGGGATGATCATGGCGTCCCAGCAGGACGGTCCTCCCGAGGCCAGCTACGATCCGATGCAGCAGTTCGCCGAGCTCGCCGGGGACGTGCGCGACCCGTACCCGATGTTCGCCGGGATCCGGGCGGACACCCCGGTCCTGCATGTCGAGCTGGGCGGGTCCGGCAGCCGGTACCGGCACGACGAGCAGGCGCCGCGGATCACGTCCCTGTTCACCGTCACCAGCTACGAGCTCGCGCGGCAGGTGCTGACCGACAACGTGCGGTTCTCCTCGGCCGCCAACGCGATGACCATCGGGCCGGTCATGGGCCGGACCATCCTCGAGATGGACCCGCCCGAGCACCAGCGCCACCGCGCCCTGGTGGCCAAGGCCTTCCGCGCCCGCGTCCTGGACCAGTGGAGCGACACGATCATCGGCGCCACGGTCGGCGAGCTGATCGACGCCTTCGCCGGCGACGGCCAGGCCGACCTCATCCCGCAGCTGACCTTCCCGTTCCCGGTCCGGGTCATCGCCCGGATCCTCGGCCTGCCCGAGGCCGACTGGCCTCGCTTCCTGCGGCTGTCGACCCGGCTGATCGCGGTCATGCGGAACTGGGAGGGCGCCCTGGCGGCGAGCCGGGAACTGCGCGGCTACTTCGCCGAGATCATCGCCGACCGGCGGAAGCATACGCGCGATGACCTGGTGAGCCAGCTGATCGAGGCAGAAGTCGACGGGCACCGGCTCAGCGACGACGAGATCTACCCGTTCCTGCTGCTGCTCCTGCCCGCCGGAGCGGAGACCACCTACCGGTCGTCGAGCAACCTGCTGTTCGGATTGCTGTCGGAGCCGGGTCAACTGGAGGCGGTCCGGGCCGACCGGGACCTGGTGCCGCAGGCCATCGAGGAGGCGCTGCGGTGGGAGAACCCGCTGCTGACCGTGGCCCGGACGGCCGCCGAGGAGGTGGAGCTGGGCGGGGTGCGGATTCCGGCGGGCGGCTTCGTGGCGGTCTCGCTCGGCGCGGCGAACCGGGACCCGGGGCGGTACCCGGATCCCGATGCGTTCGACATCTTCCGGGCTGGGGGGCAGCACATGTCGTTCGGCGACGGGGCGCACAAGTGCCTCGGCATGCACCTGGCCCGGCTGGAGATGCGGGTCCTGCTGAACGCGGTGCTCGACCGGCTGCCGGGGCTGCGGCTCGATCCGGACGCCGACGACCCGCACATCCACGGGCTGATATTCCGGTCGCCCCCGAACCTGCCCGTTCGGTTCGATCCGGCGGGCCAGCCTAGCTGACGGGTCCGGTCCGGGCGGTCACGACGCAGCGCGCGCCGTCGTGAGGAACGAACGTCACTGCCTCCCGGCGGATCCGTGCGGGCCGCGGGGAGGCGGGACGAAGCGTCACAGCTTGCAGCACCTCGGGCAGGACGATCCGCATCTCGAAGGTGGCGAAGCTGGCCCCAAGGCATCGCCGGATACCGCCACCAAAGGGAAACCACCCGAACGACGGGGGCGGCTGGCCGATGAACCGGTCCGGACGGAACGCAGCGGGGTCGTCGTACAGATCGGGACGCCGCTGAGCGAGGTAGATGTTGGGGCACGCCGTCGCTCCCGCCGGGATCGTATGCCCGCCAATCCGGACCGGCTGGCGTACGTGGCGATCTACCAGCGCGACCACCGGCCTGACTCGCAACGTCTCGGTGATCGTGGCGTCCAGGTACTCCGACGTGCCCTGGTCCAGCTCCGCGACTAGGCGGCGCAGCGCCTCAGGATGGTGCAGCAGCAGGTCGAAGGCCCAGGCCAGCGAGGTTGCCGTCGTCTCATGCCCGGCGAACAGCAAGGTCACGAGCTCGTCGCGCACCTCGTCGTCGGTCATGGCGCGGCCCTCGTCATCGCGTGCGAGCAGCAACTGAGACAGGACGTCGCTGCGCTGCTCGAGGTCGGGCGCGTGGCGTCGATGCCGGATCTCCGCGATGAGCACCACATCGAGCGCATCCCGGGCCCGGATGAACCGCGCCCACGGAGCGTGCGGCCCGAGCCTGCGATCGCGCGTGGCAAAGAGCATGAACGGGTTCCGGCCGGTAGCGGCGACCGCGAGGATATGACGGCGCAGCTCATCGCGGCGCGCGCCTTCGTCGACACCGAAGACGACCCGGACGATCACATCGAGGGTGATCGACTGCATGCTCGGCCGCAGCGCGAACGGCTGGCCCACCGGCCAGCGAGCGATCTCGGCCCGGGTGATCTCGCGGACGGCGGCTTCCCAGGCGCGCATGCGATCGCCATGGAACGCGGGCAGGATCAGCTTACGCTGGCGCAGGTGCTCCGGCCCGTCGAGGACGAGGACCGAATGCGGGCCGACGAGGGGCTCCAGGATCGTGGCGTTAGCCTCGCCGGCCCGGAGCACCTCATTGTCGCCGCCGAAGACGGCCTTCACCAGTTCGGGGCGGGTGAAGTGGACCATGGTCATGCCGAGCGGAAGGCGCAGGGTAAACACGTCTCCGTAGGCCCGTGAGCAACGGTCGAGAAACCACGTCGGTCTCTTCAGCCACAGCCACGCCTGCACGATGCGCGGGTAGCGAGGACCGTCCGGTAGAACCAGGCTGGACGGACGTTGTCCGACCTGATGGCCAGTGAGTTCATCGGGCAGGCCGGTGCGAGGGGACGCCATGACGCCATTATCCGATAAGGCGAAATAGACGTCGGCGTGATCTGGCTCGTGGTCGACCAGGCGGTCGCAGGTCGGGCAGTACCAGCGGGCCTCGATCGGGGTGCCGCAGGCGGGGTGCCGGGGCGCCTGGGCCGGATCGGCGTGCCTGGATCCCCAGTAGGCCAGCAAGCGGAGCGCCCCGGCGAGTTCCTGGCCGTCGGCCGTCAGGTGGTAGGCGGCGCGGGGGGGCCGATCGGAGTAGGGCCGGGCCACGAGCAGCCCGTCATGCTCGAGCCGCTTGAGCCGGTCGGACAGGATGTTCGCGGCGATACCGGGGAGCTGGCCGAGCAGGTCGTTGAACCGCTGCGGCCCGTTGAGCAGCGCCTCCACGACCAGCAGCGTCCACCGGTCGCCCACCCTGGCTAGCGCCTCGGACAGCGGCGATGAGCCGATTTCGCTCTGGGCCATAACGCAATCGTAGTCCGCCGCATTGACATCTCCCTAGTAGGTAGTAACTTGCAAGTTACTACCTAGTGAGAGGGTATGACGACGATGACAATCTTCGACGAGATCCAGGCCAGCATCGCGCGGCTAGCGGAGAACGCCGGCTCCTCGGTCGTGGGCATCGGCCAGCGGTGGGGCATCGGCTCCGGCATCGTGCTCGGCGAGGGACAGGTGCTGACCAACGCGCACAACATCCGCGGCAGCCAGGCGACGGTCACCTTCGCCGACGAACGCACAGCCGAAGGGACCGTGGCCGGGCACGACATGGCCGGCGACCTGGCCGTCATCCAGGCCGATACCGGCCAGGCGGCCGCGCTGCCGTGGGCCACCACGGCGCCCTCCATCGGGATGCCCGTCTTCGCCCTGTCCAACCCGGGCGGGCGCGGGCTGCGGGTGACGTTCGGGACCGTCTCGGGCATCGACCGGAGCTTCCGCGGCCCCCGCGGCCTGCGCATCACCGGCAGCCTCGAGCACACCGCCCCGTTGCTGCCCGGCTCCTCGGGTGGCCCGGTTCTCGATGCCGAAGGACATCTGCTGGGGATCAACACGAACCGCCTTGGTGAAGGCTTCTACCTGGCCATACCCGCCGACGAGGCGCTGCGCGGCCGGGTCGGCGCGCTCGCCCGCGGGGAGTCGGTCCAGGCACCGCAGCTCGGCATCACGATCACTCCCGGCCACCTGGCCCGGCGGATGCGGCGCGCCGTCGGCCTGCCCGACGCCGAAGGCCTGCTCATCCGGGGCGTCGCCGAGGACAGCCCGGCCGCCCGCGCCGGCCTCGCGGCTGGTGACTTGATCGTGACGGCTGCGGGCCAGCCGGTCCGTTCGGTGGATGACTTGTCCGGCGCGCTGCGGGCGGCCACCGACACCATCGAGCTGACCGTACTGCGCGGCACCGAAGAGCGCAGCATCCAGGTACGGTTCGGCCAGGACGGCCAGCCCGAGGGATCAGCCTGATCGGCTTCTCCCCTGCTGACGACCAGGGGCCGAACGGACCTTGGTCCACGCCGGACGCCGGGCACGATGTCCGCGCCGCCGGGATGGCTGGCGCGGACATCGTGCGGATCGCTCAGGCGCGGGCCACGTCGACGGCGACGGGGACGGGGTTGCTGACGATGTCCCGGACGGGTGAGTAGCGGATGAGGCTGGCGAGTTCGGCGAACTGATCGTCGTCGAAGTCGCCAGCGACCTTGATGGCCACCTGGATCTGCTCGTAACCGGGGCGGACATCGCTGTCAAGGCCGAGGAAGCCGCGCAGGTCCAGGTCGCCGTGGATCGTGGTCTCCACGCCTTCCAGGGCGATGCCGCGGGCGGCGGCGTGGTAGACGATCGTGCCGGATACGCACGCCGCGAGGGCGTGCAGGACGTATTCGACGGTGTTGGGTGCCCGGTTCTGGCCGAGCAGGACCGGCGGCTCGTCGCTGTCCACGGTGAACGGCTCGGTGCGGGTGGCATCTTCCTGGCCGGCACCGTAAAAGTCCTTGATCGTGGTGCGGCTGTAGCCGCCGTCGATCCAGTGGTTGCGGGCCCGGAACTGGAACCGGGCCAGTGCGGGGTCGGCGGTGACATGGTCGATGGTTCCGGAGAGGCGGCCGAGGTCGACGCCGTTGAGGGTGCTGGTGACGTGCATGGTGAGCTCCTTACGTTGAAGTGGGGTATCTGGCGAGCGGCCTCGCTTGGGGTCGCCTCAGAATTAGCACGATCGTTCGTGCTAATTTGAATAGTACGACCGATCGTGCTAAATTGTCAACATGACAACCGGCACGACGAACCAGCGCGGCCGCGCACCGCGGCACCCGCGGGCCGACGGGGAACGCACCCGCAGCGCGATCCTGCGCGCGGCCGCGGACCTAGCCACCGTCGACGGACTGGAAGGCCTGTCGATCGGGAACCTGGCCGCCGCGACCGGCATCAGCAAGAGCGGCCTGTACGCGCACTTCGGCTCCAAGCAGGAGCTCCAGCTGGCCACCGTGGACGAGGCGGAGCGGATCCTGCAGGCAGAAGTCGTCCAGCCCGCCCTCGCGGCCCGCCCAGGCCTGGCCCAGCTGGCGGCGGTCTGCGAGGCGTACTTCAGCTACGTGGAGCGCAGCGTCTTCCCCGGCGGCTGCTTCTTCGCCGCCACGGCGCTGGAGATGGGCACCCGCCCCGGGCCGGTCAAGGACCGGGTCGCCGCCATCTCCTCCGGTTTCACGGTGTTGCTCGCGGCCTTCGCGGCCACCGCGATCGAGCAGCACGAGCTTCCCGCCCGCGAGGACCCCGACCGGCTGGCCTTCGAACTGCACGCGATCCTGTTGGGCGCCGACACCAAATTCATCCTGAACGACGACCCGGCCGCCCTGGACCTGGCCCGCCAGGTCGTCCGCCAGCGGCTCGGACTAGACAACGGCAGCAACGCCACCGGAAGCTGACACCGGGAGTCCGGCATCACCGATGAAAGCGGACTGAGGTTAGCGGCGTGGCCTCGGCCTCGGGCTGGCGATCACGGCCACCGCGCTGCTGCCGCTCAGTCATGCGCTCACCGGAGGTTTCCGTCCGTACGCGCCAGCCGGCTGGTTCGCGGCGATCCTCGGCGTCTCGGCGCTGCTGGCCCTGGTGGCCCTGTTGGTACCGACGCGGCGGGCGCTACGCACGCGGCCGGTCGAGGCGATCGGGATCAGAGAGTAGATCTGATACCCCGATGCGCTATCCGAGTGCCGGCGTCAGCTTTGACAGCGCGTTGATGACGCGGTCGGCCGCGTCGCCGTTGCGCGGCTCGGTGAGGTTACAGAGCAGCTTCATCGTCATCCGCATCACCGCCGGCCGCTTGATCCCGTGCCTGGTGGCGAACTGTATGAAGGACGGCTTCCCGATCAGCTTCACGAACGCCCGGCCGAGAGTGTAGTAGCCGCCGTACTCGCTCGTGAGCACCGCCGGGTAAGCCTGAAGCACCTTCTCCGCACCGGCCGCCGTCCGGCGGCTGAGCGCTTGGACGATGGAGCGAGCGGCGATCTCGCCGGACTCCATCGCGTACGCAATGCCCTCGCCGGTGAACGGGTTCACCATGCCGCCGGCGTCGCCCGCCAGCAGCAGGCCGCGAGTGTAGTGCGGCGTGCGGTTAAAGCCCATCGGCAGCGCCGCCCCGCGCACCGGCTGGGTCCGGCTCTCTTCCACCAGACCCCATTCGGCCGGCATCGACTTCAGCCAGCGCTGCAGCAGCAAGCGGTAGTCGGTATGGCCGAACGCCCCCGAGGTGTTCAGCAGTCCGCACCCGACGTTGCTCGTGCCGTCGCCCAGGCCGAAGATCCAGCCGTAGCCTGGCAGCAGCTGCTCGCCGTCCCACAGGTCGAGCCAGACCTCGCTGTACTCGTCGTCGTGCCGCGGGGTGGCGTAGTAGGTGCGGACCGCGACGCCGAGCGGGCGGTCGTCCCGCTTGTGCAGGCCCATCGAGACCGACAGCCTCGACGAGTTGCCGTCAGCGGCGACTACGACCCGGCCGCGGAAGGTCCGTTCGGACCTGCCGGCCTGCGGCCCGGTGTCCCGCGCCGTCACGCCGGTGATCCGGCCGGTGCGCTCGTCCATCGTCGGGCCGGTGACCGTCACGTTCTCCAGCAGCCGGGCCCCCGCCTTCACCGCGTGCCCGGCCAGCATCTGGTCGAAGTCGAGCCTGGTCCTCGTCGCGCCGTAGCCGGGGAACGCGGAAAGCTCCGGCCAGGCCAGCTCGATCCGGCCGCCGCCGCCGATGAACCGCACGCCCTTGTTCAGCAGCCAGCCGTCCTCCTGCCTGACCGGCAGGCCCATCCCCGTCAGCGCCTTGACCACCCGGGGGGTGAGGCCGTCGCCGCAGACCTTCTCCCGCGGGAAGCTGGTCTTCTCCAGCAGCAGCACGTCCAGCCCGGCGGCGGCGAGATGGTAGGCGGTCGAGGATCCGGCGGGACCCGCCCCCACGACGATGACGTCAGCACGGTCAGACGGCTGCTTCTGGCTCACTGCCCATCCCGCCAATGCTTGAGCGAGTCACTATATGGATGAGTTTAACGCTCTGGTCCAGAACGGGTCGCGGCCGATGAAACCGAGCAGCCTGATCTGGGTATCCGCGTCGGCGGGTACCTCGAAGCGGCGGCCGTACTGGCCGGAGGAGCGGATAACCTCCTCCATCTGCTCCATCCCGCCGAGGAGCTGAGCGCAGAAGCCCGGATCCAGCCGGTCGTCCTGGCCGGTGGCCCGGGACAGATCCCAGGTGTGCATGAACACGTCGGCGGTGTAGAACTGGTCGATCGCGGTATCCAGCGGCAGGCGGCCGATGTGCGGGTTGGCGAGTTCCCGGTGGGCCGTCTGCGGATCGTCGAGCAGCGCCTGAACGCCGTCGCAGTGAACGTGCCACGCGGCGACCGGGTCCTCGTCCGCCGACGGTCCGCGGGGCAGGTCGATACCGGCGCCGGAGGCCAGGAACGCGGGGAACCATCCGGTCAGGTGACCCACCACGTCGCGCGCGGCCCAGCCCGGGACCGGCGAGGGCGCATCCCAGGAGCGGGTAGCGCCGACCCGTTCGGTAAATAGCCCGGCCACCTGCCGGTGCCGCTCGGCCGGAAGGTCAGATAGCGCCATCGGCCAGCATCCTGTCCAGCTTCGCGTAACCCTCGTCGACCCCGGTCTCCATGCCGCTGCGGAGCCAGGCGTCGCGGCCCTCGAAGCTGTCGGTCAGCGACTGCGTCCGCAGCCGGGTCCGGCCGTCGCCCAGGTCCTCGAGCCACAGCGTCTGCAGCGCCACTCCGTCGGGCTCGCCGTCGAACGTGAAGGTCTGCACGATACGGTCCGGGCGCACTTCGTGGAAGCAGCCGTGAAACGCGTACTCCGTGCCGTCGTGCACCGAGACGTACCGCCAGCTGCCGCCGGTGCGCGCGTCCCAGTGCTCGATCCGGGTGGTCAGGGCGTCAGGACCGACCCAGCGGGCGAACAGCGCGGGGTCGGTGTGGGCGCGGAACAATTGTTCTGGCGTGGCCGTGAAGTCACGGGCCATCCGGATGACCGGCAGGTTCGGGTCGGCCTCGATGGCCGTCTCGGTGATCTTGTTCATGTTCTTCCCCCTTCATTTCGTTGAGTACGGCGTCGAGGCGGCGGTAGCGCTGCTCGACGCGGGTTCGGTGGCGCTCGATCCAGGTGTCCATCAGGTCGAGGGCCTGGATTTCCAGGCTTATTTTCCGGGGCTGCGGACCTGGCGGGCGGCTGACGAGGCCGGCGTCCTCGAGGACCTTGAGGTGCTTGTAGACGGCCTGCAGCGACATGCGGTAGGGCTCGGCCAGCTGGCCCACGGTCGCGTCGCCCGCCGAGAGCCGGGCCACCATGTCGCGCCGGGTCGGGTCCGCGAGGGCGGCGAAGACCTGAGACAACGTGTCTGTGGTCATCGAGGCCCCCGTTTCAACTTGATGGTTGAAAGAAGAGTAGGCCGTCGACCGTCCGCCTGTCAACCTTGCGGTTGAAAGTGCTGGTTGATGTGGTGGTGCCGAACGGGCTGGGGGCCACTGCCCCGCATCGCGTCGCATAAGGATTGCGTGTCAGAACACCCCCATGAGGGGTCTAACGTCACGCACTCATTGAGACAGCGCCGATCGTGGACAGAAACCCGCGGAAAATGGGGGTAACTGTCACGATCCTGGCCGCTGCGGTAAGCAAAAGCCCTAAGACGCCCGGGACCTGGTAACCGGCCCGGATGCGGCCGGAGCACTCTATGCGAGCGCAACATCCGGTGAGATGCCGTTTTGCGACGAGACTCTGCAGTAAAGACCGGATTGCAGCCTACAACCGGTGCCGTCAGCGGATTTGATCGGTCCGCAGCGACCTACCATGGTCGCCCGACCCGACGAGTTTGGCCGCAGCCTCGAACTCCTGACTGGAAAGGTTTGGCGTGGCCCCGTAGTGGCCCGCTAGGTAACGGCGGCCGATGGCCTCGCTCTTGCGAGGCTCGAGGTCCGCGAGTGAGTACAGGCTTGTGCTGCCGTCGTCACCCTTCTCGGTGAACCAGATCTGGTCGCGACCGATCAGGCGGTCGCTGGCGGAGTCGCCGAGGATCGTCATGTCGTGCGAATTGAACACCAGCTGGGCTCGTCGCGGATTTGTTTGCGGACTCTGGAACAGGCGGATCAGCTGCCGGACCAGATTGGGGTGAAGGCTGGCATCGAGTTCATCGGCCAGCAGGACCGTCCCCTGGGCAAGCGCCTCGATAACGGATCCGACCAGGCCGAACCACACGAGCGTACCGAACGACTCATCCTGCGGGGCGAACTCAACGTCGTTGCCTGCGCCCTGGTGGACGAGGCGTAGCCCGAGGTCCTCGAGGTGCGGCCCTTCGTCGGTCCCGTCCGCATCAATTTCCAGGCCGGCGAGGATCCGCACGGCTCTCTGTATGCGTTCGTCGGTAATCGGGTCGAGCGGCTGCGTTTTCGCGTTCGTTATCCCCATAGCCGCGGCGCGCAGGAGGGCTAGCACAGGCTTGCGCTTGCCATCATCGTTCAGCAACTGGGTAGTGAGTGCCTGCCGGAGCTGCCGGGTATTCTCCTCGGCCAAGACGAAGTTCCGCGCGAACCAGCCGTACAGAGGGAGCAAGGCAGGATGGTTGGCCGAGGCGGCTGTCGACAGGTACAAGGCGTTCGGCCGCAGCAACTCGGCAACCGCCCGGCTTTTGGCCCGTCCGGTCGCGCCGAACTCCAGGTCGCTTCCGTGACGGTGGAAGATCCGAGCCGCCTTGCCATGCGGATAGTGGTAGGCCCACTCCTCCTGGACGCACTCATCATCGATGACGAACCCGTACTCGTAGCAGATCCCGCTGATAACGAGGTCTACCTCGAACCGTGATGGCTTGCTGTCCCCATCAGGCTCGAGCAGACACGGCCGCCGGGAGATCCCTCCCGTCGGGCTTCCAGCCCGGAAGGAGTGCAGGACGTACGAACGCATGTCGTCCATCGCTTTGACCATATTGGTCTTACCGGAGGCGTTAGCACCGAAGACTGACGCTATAGGCAGTATGCCGATCGGACGTCCGTCCTCACGCCAGGTTACATAGCGGACGGCATCTTCGTCCGCGAGCCTGGTCGCGAGCATCGACAGCTCGAATTCATCGCGGAACGATCGGATGTTCTCAGCCCGGAAACCGAGCAGCACAGACGCATTACGGACAGGTTCCGTGGCATTCATGACCCGGACCTTCCCAAAAAAACCAGCTTCAGTCCAATCGGCCCACTTTCCGCCCGGCTGGGTGACCGCCCGCACGGTCCTGCTGAGTGCCGCCCCCGCCTTCCCGGGCTGCTTCGGAGACTGGTCAGCTGTCGTGCTCTCCGCCCTTCGTCAAGCGCCGGCGCTTACGACCAGCGTGCTGCGCAATGACGTTCTCTGGCATCACCCCACAGCGGGTGACCTTCGACCTGCGGGCGGAGCGGATGGCGTCATCGTGGCTCAGGTGCGGTCGAAGGGTTCTGGGTAGGTGAACATGCCGAGCAGCCGGGGCTGGTATCCGCTCAGGGCGCGGACCTGGAAGTGCGGCTGCCATTCCGGCTTGGGCGGGGTGATCTGGTAGACGATGCTGAGCTCGAATCCGAACCGGCGGTAGTAGGCCGGGTCGCCGAGCAGCGCGGCCAGTGGCTCGCCGAGTGCGTCGGCTGCGCCTAGGACGGCGTGCATGAGCGCGCTGCCGACGCCGTGCCGCTGATGGTCCGGCCGGACCGCCAGCGGGCCGAGTGCGACGACGGGATCCTGGCCGACGTGCCCGCGGGTGCCCAGGACGTGGCCGATTACCTCGTCTGCGGGGGTGGCCGCGACCAGGGACAGCGCTGGGATCCAGGTGGGGCTGGCTCGGAGCTCGTCGATCAGCCTGGCCTCGGGCACGGTCTGGCCTGGCGGCCGGCTCGGGGCGAACGCAGCGGTCGTGATGGCACGGATGACGTCGGCGTCGCATTCGGTCTCGCGTCGGATCAGCACGTGGTCACGATGGCCCGCCGACCGCCCGGATGCAACAGGATTCCGCCGGAACTGATTTCACAGAAACTGTGTTGCTGTGAAACTGTGAAGAATATTACGGTTTCCGTCCCGGATGACGTCTACCGCAATGCCAGGGTCGCCGCCGCGCAACGTGACACCTCGGTGAGCGCACTGGTCGTCGCCTTGTCGGTACAGGTGCTGCAGGAGTTCTACGTCCAGGCGACCCGCGCGAGCCGCCCGGATGCCATCGCCCACCGGCAGGCGGTCCTGCTCACCCAGTCGTTCCGGCGCTTCCCGATCCAGGACATCACGAGCGAGATCATGATGGCGGCCCTTGATGCCCGCCAGCGCTTCCAGCTCTCGTACTGGGATGCCGCGATCATCGAGGCATCCCGCGCGATGGGCTGCACGCACGTCCTGTCCGAGGACCTCAGCGACGGCCACGACTACGGCGGCGTCCGGGTCACCAACCCGTTCCGCTAGGCAGTAGGGCAGGATCCGGCCGGATAATGGCGTGCTCGCTGAAGGACCGCTGCTCGATACTCGTTCGGTGGAATATCTCGCCGAACGGCTGGCCGCGGTGCCCGGGGTGGTGGCGGTGACCCTCGGGGGGTCGCGGGCGGTCGGCGCGGCGGTGGAGGGTTCGGACTGGGACTTCGGGCTGTATTACCGGGGCGGTCTTGACCCGGCGGATATCAGCGCGCTGGGCTGGCCCGGTCGGGTCTTCGCGCCGGGCGAGTGGGGCAGCATCGTAAACGGCGGGGCGTGGCTGACGGTCGGCGGGGCCAGGGTGGACCTCATCTACCGGGACCTGGACGAGGTGCTGCGGTGGACCGCGGCGGCCGGCGAGGGGCGGTTCGAGATCCGCCGGGAGGTCGGTTACGTGGCTGGGATCGCGACCTACATCCTGGCCGGGGAACTGGCCCTGGGCCGGGTGCTGGCGGGCGAACTGCCCCGGCCGGCGTTCCCGGCCCGGCTGCGGGAGACCGCGCCCGCCGCCTGGTTCCGGCTGGCGGCCGGCGCGCTGTCGTTCGCGGACGTCTACGCCGGGCGGCAGGACCGGGTGGCGTGCCTGGCCAACCTGTGCCAGGCGGTGCTGGCTACCGCGCAGGGCCGGCTGGCGGCTGCGGGCGAGTGGGTACTCAACGAGAAGCGGCTTACCGAACGGGCCGGGTTCGACGCCATCCAGGACCGGCTCGCGCAACCCGGGCCGGACCTGGGCGCGCTCGTTTCTGATGTCCGCGCCCGCCTCGAGCTGACCGATGGCGTCTGGGCCGGCGGGTAAGCCTCACCTCGGGGCTGTCACCCGCCGGTTCCTTCAAATAAACCGCGTACAACTCCTCCCCATGCAGAAATCGCCCCGCTCGTACCATGCCTTCCATTGTCCTATTTGTCGCCTGCAGTCAGAAGGATCGCTGACCGCCGCGGGAGTCCGGAGGAGTTCAGGACGTTTGGACAGCCGGGCCGTCGCCTAGGCGGAAGGCCTGATCAGTCGGTCCGACCCGCCGGATTAACCTGTGGACCACCCACCCCTTCAGGGATGTCACGACCCGGCGTCAACGGTCAAACCACGTGGAACTTGCCCTGTATAATGAGGACTGACGGAGGAATTTATGCGGACTGCAAACAACGGCATAATGCAGGGGACGAGGGTAGGGGCTGGTCCTGCCGGTGAGCCTTATGACCGTGGAAGCACCCTCGCCAAAGTCGTTGTGCTTTATCACTGCGCGAACAAGCATCAGACCCTCGTGCCGTTTATCTGGACCGCGACGCCACCTCCGCGGTGGGAATGCCGGGTCTGCTCGCAGCCCGCCGGGACCGACCCGCTCGATCCGCCCCCCCGGGTCGCGAGGCACATGAGCGAGAAGACCCACCTGGAGCGCGTCCGCGACCGGAGGACCCAGGCCGAGGGCGACCGGCTTATGGCCGAATCACTTGCCCGGCGCGACCATCCCGAAGAGTTCAACGTCTGGGCCGGATCCCGCAGGCGGTAAGGTCTGATCCTGGCCGCCGAACGGGTGCGGGTGCGCGCCTCCGGTAAGGCCAACGCGGCCCTGAGCTCGCAACTCGCCATCCTCGGGCTAGGAGCACAGGAGGCCGCTCAAGATGCGCGCGAGGATGTCGCGGTAGCGGTCGGCAGGCTCAGCGGCTGCCTCGACTGGGCCACGGGTGGCGTCGCATGATCGCGCGTGCCTGGTCGCCGATGTCGAGGAGGTCGGCGAGCCAGTCACCGGTCGGCGCCGCCCTGCGGCATCCCGGCCGGGTGCGCAGCATCACCACCTCGGCCTCACTGCCCGGCGACGCCGGCCGCCGATTATGCCGGTCTGCTGGTGGGTGATGCGGACGTAATGCGCTTGGATTCGGGATCACTGATCTGGGCTCTTTGTCCTCATCCGCTAATTCGGACCTCATTCGCCACATTCGCCTTCCTATTCGAAATATAACTGAAATACTGGCACTTCGAGGCTATTTTACGGTATCATGTTCGAAGAACAATCCTTCTGCCGAACGGATGTGGTTCATGCCTTCGGTACCAGCTTCCGCGGACCCCGGGTGGGACGAGGATCCCGCCTGGCTGGACCGCGACCCGATGACCGCCGAGGAGCGGGAGGCGTGGCTGGACCGGTTGTGCGAGCAGGACGATGACCCGTTCGATGACCCCGAGGAGTACTGGGACCCCGAGTCCTGCGCGCCGCCGCCCGGCGAGGACGAGCTGACCGCCGGGGAGCTGGCCGGAATCGGTGAGGCTGCGGCCGATGAGATGCTCGCGCTGGATGCGGCCAGTACGGGGCGGCGGGGCCCGGGCCAGGCCGGCTCGGCCCGGGTCTTCCCGGGCGCGTCGGCGAGCCGCGCGGCGGGGTTCGGCACCGGGATGGCGTGGGATGTGATGCCGGGCTGCGCCCAGCTGGCCGTGGCCGCCGATGCCGCGATGGGTGGCGGCTCGGATGACCGGTTCAACGGGGTGGCCGATCATGAGCTGGTCGGGCTGGTCTGCGCCTTGGACCGCCTCGAGGCGCATATGGCCGCCCGCAAGCTGGTCGCCATCGCCGAAGTGTTCCGGCGTAACCCCGAGGACGGATTCGAGCCGGAGCCGGGGCAGATGCCCATGGTGGTGCACGAGTTCACCCGTGACCAGCTGGCCTTTGCGCTGGGCGAGTCCCGGGCCACGGCCGACTGGCTGCTGACGGTGGCGTGGCACCTGGCCACCAGGCTGACCGCGACATTGGATGGGCTGCGGGACGGGATCATCACCCGGGTCAAGGCCGAGCTGATCGTCCGGCTCACCCAGTACCTGTCCGACGACGAAGCCAAGGCGGTGGAGGCGAAGATCCTGGACCGGGCCGGGCGGCTGACCCCGGGCGGGCTGCGCTCTGCGATCGCCCGCGCGGTAATGGAGGTCGCGCCGGACAAGGCCAGGGAGCGGCGGGAGACCGCGGCGAAGTTCGCGCGGGTGGAGCGGTGGGCCGAGGACTCCGGCAACGCTGCGCTGATGGGCCGCGAGCTGCCGCCCGACGAGGTGCTGGCCGCCGACCAGCGGATCTGCTGGTGGGCGGGCGAGCTGCGCAAGGCCGGGCTGGAGGGCGGCATGGACGAACTGCGCGCCCGTGCCTTCCTCGACCTGGTGCTCGGCAAGGACTCCCGTCCCCGCGCTCCCGAGGCCACGGACGCCGCCGCGAAGGACAACGGCGCCGTCGACGGCGCCAGTACCGGCGACGGGGCGCAGCAGTCTCCCGGCGCGGGGCCGGCCGGTGAGGCGGCGGGCGGGTTCGCCGGGCGGGTCACGCTGACCGTGCCGCTGGGGACCGCGGCCGGCCTGGCTGACCGCCCGGGCGAGCTGTCCGGGCTGGGCCCGGTCGACCCGTGGCTGGCCCGCGACCTCGTGACCGCGGCCGCGCGGAATCCGAAGACGACGTGGTGCGTGACGGTAACCGACGAGCACGGCCACGCCGTCGGCCACGGCTGCGGACGGCCCGAACCCACAAGCCACAGGAAACGCGCAGGCCCCGGCCCGCCGGGGTTCTCCTGCACCCCCGCCAGCCGGGACGGGCCGCCCAATGGATACGGCACCTGGCGGCTACGAATTCCAGGCGCCGGGCCCGACCTGATCGTCGGGATCGACACCCTGGACACTCACGACTGCCAGCACCAGTACCAAGCCCGGGGTCACGATCCCGGGGTCAGGCTCCGGCACCTGTCCCAGGTCCGGCACAGCACCTGCACCAGCCCGGTCTGCCGCAGACCCGCCAGCCAGAGCGATTTCGAGCACAACACGCCGTATGAGGCGGGCGGCCGGACGTGCCTGTGTAATGGCGGTCCGAAGTGTCGGCATGACCACCGGCTCAAGCAGCAGCCCAGGTGGAAGGTCGATCAGCTCCCCGACGGCACCTTCCGGTGGACCACCCCGTCCGGGCGCAGCTACGACACCGAGCCGACCCGGTACCCCATCTAGCGGTCCGCGAACTCGGTGCCCCCGGCCGGGCTGGCCGGGTAAAGGTGATGCTTCGAGGGCGTTCAGCGACAGCAATGTGGCGCCGATGTCGCGCAGCCGGGCCAGCACGCCGTGGAGCTGGGCCTGGTCTGCGACCGGTCCGGTCAGCGTCGAGGTGCCGTCGTGGCGGCGGGTGATGGTGAGGTCGCCCAGCCAGGCGGACCAGTGGTCGTCGAGGTGGCCCTCGACCCGGAACTCGTAGGTCAGGGTCGAGCTGGTGGTCATGACGGTGCTCCCGCAGGCGGCCGGAACCGGCCAGCTCCGCTGGGAGCTGGCCGGCCGGTCTGCGGCTGACTGGTCATCGGACTGCGGCGGGCTCGACGCGGGCGGGGGTCAGGCCGTTGGCGGTGATGGCGGCGGTCTTTCGCTGGTCGCGCCAGAGGGAGATGCCCAGGCCGATCAGGGCGACGCCCGTCGGGACCGCGAGCGGCCTCTCGAACGAGTGCGGCAGCACGGGAATCGCGAGCGTGGCGAGGGTGCCGAGGACGAGGAGCCCGGAAGCCCAGCGGGCCAGGACGCGGGCACGGAACAGCGCGATGCCGAACAGGACACCGCCCGCCAGGTATCCGACGGAGGAGATGACGAAGGCCGGCTGCATCAGGCCGATGTCACCCCTGACCGTACCGCCGACGGCCGCGGCAGCGGCCTTGGTGAGGCCAGTCGTGGTGACGGTCATGGCGGGCTCCTTGGTCCTGGGTCGTGATCCGGGCGGGATGTCCGGCCACGTCATGGACGCTAAGGACCGGCGTGGTGACCTCGCATCACCATGTGATGTGACCCGGTTGGTGATTCGCCGGCCGGGCTACAGGAGGCCGAGTTCGGTGGCGCGGCGGACCGCGGCCTGGCGGGTGTTCACGTCCAGCTTGGTGAAGATGTGCTTGGTGTGGGTGCGCAGCGTATTGACCGACACGTACAGGTGACGGGCGATCTCTGGCCCGGTGAGTTCGGTCGCCAGCAGCCGGAGCACCTCGAGCTCACGGTCGCTCAGGCCCTCGTCGCCAGAGGGCGCTGCGGCTGCCGCCGCTGCGGCGGCGGCCTGGCCGCGTTCGGCCGCGCGCAGCACGAGGGCGGCGTACTCGGCGGACGCTGCGGGTTCCGGCCGGCGCGCGGCCGCCCGGAGCAGCTCGTCCATCGGCGGTCCCTCGTCGAGGAAGAGCCGGACATAGCCGGCCGGGACGCCGTCGGCAAGGGCCGCGGCGAGATCCGGGATCGCTGCATCCGTGTCGCCTGCCGCGTGCCGGGCCAGCGCCCGGACCAGCCGGGTCTCGACGAGACTGCCCGCGCGGCCTGCTGCTTGCGCGGCGTCGGCGACGCGATCGAGCAGGGCGCGGGCCTGCTCGATGCCGCTCTGGTCTCGGTCGGCCCGGTACTGCCCGATGAGCAGGCGCGCCAGGGTGAGCTGGTTGAACTCGGCCAGAAAGGCCGACGGATCGGCCGCCGTCACATGCTGCTCGTGCGCCCAGTCCCACGCGTCCGCGAGGCGGCCCTGGGCGATGCGGACCCGCGCCCTCGAGGCCGGGATGGGCCGCACATCGGGGAAGAAGCCGGGCAGGTACTCCCGTTCGGCGTCGTCGAGCATCCGCACGGCGCCGTCGAGGTCGCCTCGGGCCTGCAGCAGCCCCGCCATGGCCGTGTACCAGCGGTAACGGTTCTCCAGGAACGACGCCCGGTCACCGAGCTCCCGGGCCACCTGGAGGTGGTTCGCGGCCGCGTCGAGGTCGCCCTGCTCCCGGAGCACGTCGGCCAGGCCGACGTGCAGGTCACCGGTCGAGGACAGCAAGCCCTGATGACGTTCGGCGACCGCGAGCGCCCGCTCGTACAACCGTCGTGCCTCCGCCGGCCGGCCGCGGGTGAGCCACATGCCGGCCAGGGCGACGGTCGCACCGAGCTCGTCCGCGATGTTGCCGGCCGCATGCAGGCTCGCGACCGCCGTGCCGAACGTGTCCACGGCGGTGACGGGGTCACCGGCGGCCCACGCGGCCAGGCCGAGGAAGCCGGCGGCGGCCCCGCGGGCGAGATGGTCGTTCGGCCCGGCCAGCTCCAGTGTGCGGCGGGCGTGCGCAACGGTGCCGTCGACGTCGCCGCGGGCCTGGGCGATGGCGGCGCGGTAGGCCGCGATCGTGGCCGGGAGGGTCCGCAGCTCCTCGTTCCGGCCGCGGGCCGCCTCCGCCAGCGAACCCGGGATACGCGTGATTGCTTCCGGTGGAGCGGCGTCCAAGGCCCGTTCGGCCTCATCGAGCCACACCTGGGCCCCATCGAGATCGCCCTCGGCGAGCCGCGTCCAGGCCAGGAACGCGACCAGGAGGGGACGCCCCCGGATGACATCGTCCGGCAGGGCGCGCAACCACTCCCGTAGCGTGCGGTCCTGCCGGTGCTTGCGGAGGTCGGCCAGCGCGAGCTCGACGAGATCGGCCGCGCGCTCGTAGTCGTCGCCGACGACCGCGTGGGTGACGGCGTCGGCGAGCACGCCGTGTTCGGCGTGCCAGCGACTGGCGGCCCGGTGCAGCTCGGGTATCCGGTCCGGATGCTGGGCGAGGAGCCGGGCGCGTAGTGCGTCAGCGAACAAGTGGTGGTAGCGGTACCACTGCCGCTGGTCGTCGAGGGGGACGACGAACAGGTTCGCGCGCTCGAGGCTCTCCAGCGTCTGGCCGCCGTCGTCGCGGCCGGTCAGCGCGTCGCACAGCGTGCCGGTCATCTGCTGGAGCGCCGAGGTGTCGAGGAGGAACCTGCGAACGTCGTCGGGCTGGCTGGTGAGCACCTCCTCGACCAGGTAGTCCAGGACGAAGCGGTGGCTGCCCGTGAACGCGTCGACGAAGCCCGCCACCCCGCCGGAGTCCCCCGCGTCGGTGCGGCCGCGGGCCGACAGAGCGGCCAGCTGCAACCCGGCGGCCCAGCCCTCGGTGCGGTGCTCGAGCGCGGCGACGTGCGCCGGATCGAGGTCGAGGTCCATGACGTGATTGAGGAATGCGTCCGCCTCCTCGGCGGTGAAGCGCAAGTCCGCGGCGCGCAGCTCGAGGAGCTCGCCGCGGCCGCGCAGCCGGGCCAGGGGCAGCGGCGGGTCCGCGCGCGTGGTGATGGCGATGGTGACCTGCGGCGGGAGGTGGTCGAGCAGGAACGTCACGGCCTCATGGATGTCCGGCGCGCCGATGACGTGGTAATCGTCGAGAGCCAGCACGGTCGGCCCGGCGAGCTCGTCGAGATCGTTGACCAGGCTGACCAGCACGGCCTCCGCCGGAAGGACCCGGTCGCTCTGGAGCAGCGCCAGCGCCTCCGCACCCACCTGGGGGCTACTCGTCTGGATGGCCGCGACGAGGTGAGTGACGAACCGGCGCAGCTCGCTGTCCTCGGCATCGAGCGACAGCCACGCCACGCGCGGCGGCTCGCTCTCCCCCTCGTCGCGGTCACCCGACGCCAGCCACTGCGCGAGCAGGGTCGTCTTGCCGAACCCGGCCGGCGCGGACACCAGGACGAGCCGGGGCCACGACGCCGGGTCGCCTTCAAGGCGACCGGTAAGCCGCGGGCGGGGAACGAGCCGCCGTCGCATCGCGGGGACGTGCAGCTTGGTGCCCAGGACAGGCATTCAGCCATCCTAGGGGCCCCGTACGGCGGCATTTCCGCCGCCAGCGAGGCCCTATCCGGGCTGCGCGAGATCGACGGCAGCGGCTCAGGCCAGGCCAGCCTGGCCCGGCATCCCCGGCACGTCGCCTTCGCCTGCTCCACGTCCTGCGGAGACTCGGCGAAGAACAGCTCCGGATCCTCCGTACACGGCAGGACCGGGCTGAGCCCCGTCGTGTCCTGCCCGCCGGCGGTGGCATCGCGCCACTGCACCGGTGCCATCACCTCGGCGGCCAACCCGCCGAGCCGGGCATCGACCGCCCGGATCCCGGCCGTGGTCTTGCCGCGTTCGGCCTGGTAGATGCCGCAGTAAGAATTGACCATCATCGCCGGGTCCATGTGAGGTCCCGCTAAGGTACTGCCGCCACCTCGGTCAACGCGGACCTGCTCGGACGTGACGACCTGGGCCGGATCGGCTCGGGTGCGGTCGCCGACCTGCTCGTCCTGGACGGCGATCCGCTGCGGGACCCATCCGTGCTGTGGGGCGCCCCGGAACGGCGGGCCGTGTACCAGGGCGGCATCAGGGTGGCGGAGCATGGCGCACGGCTGGTGCTGTTAATAAGTGGCCAGCGGCGAGTATGACGAAGGATTGCGGGAATGGCAGGTTGATGTCTGAATCTGATGACCGCTTCTCTCGCCGCGATAGGCGGCTGCGCCAGGGCGCGGCCTGGATCGGCGCCGCTGGAATCTACGGCGCGGCGCAGGGACTGTCGGCCTGGGCAGCCCAGCGCGCGCAAGGTCGCGGGACCAGGCCTCAATACGAGCAATTCGAACGCCCGGCATTCGCGCCGCCTGGCGCGGTGTTCCCGGTCGTGTGGTCAGCGTTGAACCTTACCACGGCCACATCGGTATGGCGTGTTTGGCGTGCCCGCGAGCCCGGGCCGCAGGCACCGTCACGCCGGGAGGTTCTGGCCTGGTGGGTGCTCGCCGTTATCATCCGCAGCGGCTACACGCCGCTGGCCTTCGGTGGCCGCCGGTTGTGGGCGGCCACCGCCGACGCCGCACTTCTCTTCGCCGTCATGGTGCGCTATGCATTCCTGGCCCGCCGGGTCGACCAAACCGCTGCCGTGCTCGCCGTCCCCGAGGTCGCCTGGACCGCGTTCGCGACTGTGCTTAGTACGGCCGTCGCCGCGAAAAACGGCTAACTGGGCTGAGTGTTGCCGTGCCGGGCGAGGGGCGAGGATCGTTCGAGGGAGGCACCGAACAGGACCGTGCGATCGCGCACCAGCAATCCTTCCGCCGCAGTTCGCCGGGCAATCAGCCTTCACCGGACATCCTGCCGCAGGCCGGTCAGCACGGCTCGCACTCCCTCCAGCAGAACCGATGCCTGCCAGCAGACCGCCGCGGTCCGCCCGGACGGCTAGCCAGACCGAGATGCGGGCGGGTCGGGCGGACCTTCTTCTTGCTGCTCTCCGGCGGACAGGATCTCGGCAAGCGCCTGGACCGCACGTTCAAGTTCAGGCAGGTCATTGTCGACGGTGGCCTGCAAAACCGTGTGATCCGTGTCGAAGTAACGGTGAGCCAGGTGATCACGCAGGCGAGCGATCTGCGGCCCTGAGTCGGCGCACCGGGCAGCGGAAGAACCGGGCCACCTGCTCGCGGCTCCACGCCGTACGATCGCGCAGTGATCTTGCGGTGCACGAGAAAGCTCCTGACTGTCCTGGGCCCGCGGCGCGCTGGAACAGGGCAGGCTCAGCGTCAACGTGCGGCAATTCGGCGACGAACGTGACCGCCGGGTGATCACTGGCCTGGTCAATCAGTTCTTGATGGCGTACCTCGGCGTCGGTTCCGGCATCGTCGCCGCCATGCTGCTCGGCACGTCCGGCGGCCCCAAGATCACCTCCACCCTCAGCCTCTACCAGTTCATCGGCTACAACCTGCTCATCGTCGCCGCCATCCTCGCGCTGCGAGTGCTCTTCACGATCCTCAGGAGCCGGTGAGGGCGGTCGCATCTACCGCGCTCATCTGGCGTGGTCAGGGCGCGCGACGTTGGCCGAAGACGAAATATGAGACTGGCACGACTCCGGCGGAGCTGACCAGTGCCACGGCTGCCGCCCACATCCCCTTCCGGCCCCGGATCTGACTTGCCGGACGGCGCTGGATGTCGATGAGCGCCGCAACCCGGAGGGCACCGTCGGCAGCCGCCGCGGTGATCAGCAGGATGCGAGTGCGCCTGCTGAGAGCGCTCCACCGTCGTCTGGCGGCCGGGACATGCTCTTCCTTGCGCAGCTCGGCTAGCTGCGCGGCTATCTGCAGTTCGTCCTCTTCGTCCTGCTGTCGCACTTCGGCGGGCAGGTCGTCCTCGTGGGTCATGGCATGTTCCTCTCACCCTGGCCACCCCCGCTGGGGGTGCTAACCAGGCAGACAGAGTAAGTGCCCTGGCTATCCCGGCCTAAGCGGCCTTGGTCCTGTCGCTGGTGACCTTAGCCCTTGCGTGCGCGCGGTCGGATAGTCAGGGTTTACGGGCGATGGCGCTGTAGCCGACCAGGGCGCCGGTGGTGGCGTCGATGTGACCGGTGAGGGCCCACTGGTTGATGGGGACCAGGCCGGGCGGGAGCAGGTCCAGGCCGGTGAAGAAGCGGGCGACCTGGTCGCGGGTGCGCGGAGTGACCGTTGCGGACGCCATCCGGTTGTAGGTAGCTGCCGGAGGGGACGGCGTCCATCAGGCGGGTCACCACCGCGTAGGGGTCGTCGGCGTCGGGGATGAAGTGCAAGACGGCGATCAGCAGGATGGCGACCGGGCGGGTGAAGTCGAGGATGCGGGCGGCGCCGTTGAGGATCTTGTCGGTGTCCCGCAGGCCGGCCTGGATGTAATCGGTCACGCCCTCGGGGCTGCTGGTCAGCAGGGCCTGGGCGTGGGTGAGTACCACCGGGTCGTAGTCGACGTAGACGATCCGGGACTCGGGGGCGGCGCGCTGGGCGACGTCGTGGGTGTTGTCGGCGGTGGGCAGGCCGGTACCGATGTCGAGGAACTGGCGGATGCCATGTTCGGTCGCCAGCTGGTGCACCGCGTCGATCAGGAATAGCCGCGCGGCCCGGGCGATCAGCGGCAGGGAGGGCATCGCCTCCAGGACTCGTTCGGCCGCTTCCCGGTCGGCGGCGAAGTTGTCCTTGCCGCCCAGCCAGTAGTTCCACATCCGCGCCGGGTTGGGCACGCTGGGGTCGAAGGGCGGCAGCTTTCTGCCCTCGGTCCGGGCCGGTGGCGTGCCCTGCGTCACTTGTCTCCCTTCCTGCCGCCCGTTCGGTCATCGGATGGCGCGCGCGGCTGTCCCTGACACCTACAGCTGTGCGCGCGACTCCTCGACCTGGCGCGTGATGCGATGAGCGCCGCTGGCCTCGGCGATCGCGCCCGCCTCCTTGAGCAGCGCCAGCGCCTCGTCATGGTAGCCGTCCCCGGCGGCAATGTAAGCCAGCCCCACCAGGTTCGCGGCTACGCCAGGCATGAGCCCGATTTCCTGGCGCAGCCGCACCGATTCCTCCAGCCGCTGACGTGCCGTGTGCAGCCGGCCTGCGCGGTGCTCGGCGATACCCAGGTGCCGGAGCGCTTCGGACATGGTCCGCTTGTCACCGACCTGCAACCCAAGCTCGTACGACTGTTCAAGAAGAGGAACCGCCGTGTCATCGTCCTGCCGAACGACCTGATGGAAGCAGCCGATCCAGAACAGCGACTCACTCTCGCCGCGCACATCGCCGAGCTCGCGATACAGGTTCGCCGCCCGCTCGAACAACGCCAGTTCGCGCGGGTCCTCGGTCAGCCGCTCCAGTTCCTCGTCTAGCTGCACAAGAAATCGGGTGTGAATGACGCGGCCACGGGCCAGGGCAAGATCAGCCTCGACCGCGTCCAGTTCCCGGTCGGCGGTCGCCAGCGCGTCGGCATCGCCACCGTAAACGGCGCGTTCGTAGAGGAGCCTGGCGCGTTCGATCCGGTCTTCCGCGCTCATACGCCGTCACCGCCTGCCTAACTGGCCAGTCTAAATCAGAGGGGCAGGGGGCGGGCGGCGACGACGCTCTTCATGACCAGGGTGGAGTTAACGCGCAGGACGCCCCTGGCGCTGACCGTGCTGACCACGTTCGGCGCGGTGTACCTGCTCTGGCTCGGGATCACCACGGTGACCCGGCCTCCGGCACCGGGAGCCGCAGCGGACCGGGCCAGCCAGTCCTGGGTGCGCCGGTTGACGAAGGGGGCGCGGCCTGGCCCTTCGCGGCTCAGATCGCGCTGCTGGGCGCGGTGCACACCGCCAACTGCGCGGTCGTCTATACCAGCGTGGGCGCCACCGCGGGGCGGGTCCTGCGAACGAGCGCGGCGTCCGAGCGCTTTCAGCGTCGCCCAGGCCAGGACGCGGCCGGGTGTTGACTCGATCTGGCTGGCAGAGCGAGGCTAGGGTGTCGCCGCCGTGAAGCTGCTCACACGGGGCAGCAGCCAGGTATGTATGCCCTCATCTCAGTGGATGTCCGGCAGAATTCCCCACGCACTTTGTGACCGGCGGTTTCCTCGAAGAGGACGGCGAAATCTGGGACTCGGCCGGGCGTCTTGTCGCCCAGTCGCGCCAGCTCGCCCTGGTACCGCGCGGTCACACGGCGCCAGCGCCGCAGCAGCCTGCGTGACCGAACCGAGCGAAAGTCAGTCGAGTCGGACCGGCCGGATGCGCTGGCCCTTGAGGCGTTCGGGTTGCTCGGCGGCGACTTCGGCGGCCCGGGCCAGGACCTTGGCGAGCAGGTCAAGCAGGTGAGCTCGCTCGTCCTGGGTGAGGGCGGACAGGATGCTGCGTTCGATGGCGCGGATGCCGGGGAGCAGCTGATCGGCGGTGGCGCGGCCGTCGGGTGTGATCTCGATGAGGACGCTGCGGCGGTCGCCGGGGTTGGAGGTGCGGCGGATCCAGCCGCGGCGTTCGAGCAGGTCGAGCGTTGCCGTCATGGTGGCCGAGGCGATCAGGATCCGGTCGCTGACCTGCGATGGGGTCAGCGGCGCGGCGGCTCCGTCGATGACGGCCAGTGCCGTCGCAGCGGCCTGGGGCATGTCGAAGGTCAAGGCGATGCGGCGGTCAAGCTCGCCGAGGAGGGCTTCGCCGGTGCGGCACAGGGACGCGTATGCCTCCGTGCAGGTGGTGTCGCCGCCGGGATACTCGTCCTGGAAATCGGCGTCAACCCTGACCACGCCGAGCGAGGCCGGGGAGGGGCGGCTGCCCCTCCCCGGCCTCAGTGGCCTGGGGTCAGACATCCGTGAAGATCTCGATCCGCGGTGCACCCTCGACTCCGGCCTGCTCCATCCCGGCCCGCAGGCCCGGGTCGTGCGCGAAGCTGGCCGCCTGCTCGGCGGTCGGGAAGTCGTGGGTGATGAACAGGTCATTGCCATCATCGGGAAGCCGCATCACGCGCTGCGTGGTACAGCCATGCTGGGCTCGCAGCGGCTCGAGTTCGTCGTAGACCTTGCGCCATGCGGCGTAGTCACGAACGTTGTGCCGGACGGCAAGTGTGGCGCTCATCTGGTTTCCCTCCCCTGAGTGGAGGCTGCCTGCCTCCTGGGATAAACCTAGCGGTCTTTGCCTCCGAGTAAAGATGTTCGTCTCGGAACTATGTATTACGGTGCCGAGACAACTTCTCCGTGGCCGGGACCACGGCGAGTCCGTGTAAGACTGACAGCATGTCATCGCCACTGCGCTGCCTGGTAACCGGTGCTTCGGGGTACATCGGCGGCCGCCTCGTCCCGGAGCTGATGAGCGCGGGATACGCGGTCCGGTGCATGGCGCGCGATCCGGGGAAGCTCAGCGACCGCCCGTGGTCGGACGACGTGGAGATCGCGGTCGCCGACGTGATGGACGACAGCGCGGTGCGGCGCGCCCTGGAGGGCGTGGACGTCGCCTACTACCTGATCCACTCCCTCGGCACGGACGCGTCGTTCGAACGGCGCGACCGCACCGCTGCGCACACCTTCGCCGCGGCCGCGAAGGCCGCGGGGGTGCGGCGCATCGTCTATCTGGGCGGCATCATCTCCGGGCAGCCCGGGAAATTGTCCCCGCACCTGCGCTCCCGCGCCGAGGTCGGCGACATCCTGCTAGCCAGCGGCGTGCCGACCGCCGCACTGCAGGCCGCGGTGATCATCGGCAGCGGGTCAGCCTCGTTCGAGATGCTCCGTTACCTCACCGAGCGGCTGCCGGCCATGATCACCCCGCAGTGGGTGGATACCCGCATCCAGCCGATCGCCGTCCATGACGTGCTGCGTTACCTGGTCGGCAGCGCCACGCTGCCGACGGAGGTCAGCCGCCGCTTCGACATCGGCGGCCCCGACGTGCTCACCTACATGGAGATGATGCGCCGGTACGCCCACGTGGCCGGGCTCACGTCGCGGGTCATCGTGAGGGTGCCCCTGCTGACGCCGCGGCTGTCGTCGCTGTGGGTCGGGCTGGTAACACCGGTGCCCGCCAACCTGGCCAGGCCGCTCGTCGAATCCTTGCGGAACGAGGTCGTCTGCTCCGAGCACGATATCGCCGAGTACATCCCGGATCCGCCCGAAGGGCTGCTGACCCTCGACCAGGCCATCACCGCGGCCCTGCGGTACACCCGCGAGGGCGCCGTCTCGACCCGCTGGTCGTCGGCCGCGACGCCCGGCGCACCCAGCGACCCGCTGCCGACCGATCCCTCGTGGGCCGGCGGATCCCTGTACGTCGACGCGCGCAACAGCGTGGTGCGTGCCTCGCCCGCGGCGCTGTGGCGGGTGATCGAGGGCATCGGCGGCGAGACCGGGTGGTACTCCTTCCCGGCCGCCTGGGCTGCCCGCGGGCTGCTCGACCGGCTGGCCGGCGGGGTGGGGCTCCGGCGCGGCCGCCGCGACCCCCGGCATCTGCTCGCCGGCGACGCCCTGGACTTCTGGCGGGTAGAGGCGATCGAGCCGGGAAAACTGCTGCGGCTGCGCGCGGAGATGAAGCTGCCGGGCCTGGCCTGGCTGGAGCTGTCCGTGGGCCAGGACTACGACGGGATGACGACCTACAGCCAGCGGGCGATCTTCCGGCCGCGCGGGCTCGCAGGTCATGCGTACTGGCGGTCCATTTCGCCGTTTCACGGCGTCGTGTTCGGCGGCATGCTCCGGAACATCACGGCTGCCGCCGAACGGGCCGAACGGACGGGTGAAACGGCCCTCCCGGGCAGCCAGTGAACCGACGCAGCACCAGCCACCGGACGCCGGTGCCCGGCAGGTGCTGCCGGGTACCGGGCGGTGCCGGAGTCGTCTATCAGGGGACGCTACTCGCGGGCTAGCATCGCCTGCGCTTCGCGTTCGAGGTCGACGTAGGGATCGCCGCTGACGTCGACGGCGACCCGCTTGAT
The DNA here is from genome assembly GCA_963841585.1 of uncultured Actinomycetes bacterium. Classification (GTDB taxonomy): domain Bacteria; phylum Actinomycetota; class Actinomycetes; order Streptosporangiales; family Streptosporangiaceae; genus Palsa-504. Next base: position 108,712 of record CAWJDK010000031.1, on the reverse strand, counting down.
CGTGCCGCCGGTGAAGCGGTGCGGCGATCCGTTCGGGTAGTCGCTGGTAACAGCCTCACCGCTGTCGCGGCCCACGCACAGGCCCTCGCCGGCGAACATGAACTGGCCCGGCTGGGTCTTGATCCGGCCCTCGCCGACCTTCTGGTCCCCGTGGTACAGGGACAGGATCCCGGTCGACACATGGGGCGGATCCTCGCCGTCCTTTTCGAAGGATGCCGACAGGATCAAGTTCTGCCCGGTGGGCACGTCCTGGGTGCTGTCGATCTTCTGCTCCATCATGCCGACGAAGTTGTTGACGTAGTGCAGCCGGTTGTCCTTCACGTACAGGGCATGCCCGCCGAACCGCGACCCGTGCGCGAACAGGACCCCTTCCGCGCCGGGCGCGGGAATGTCCACCAGCGCCCCGATCGTGAAGGACCGGTTGCGGATGTTCACCGCCTGCGCCTCGGGCACCTCGGCGGTGTCGGGGAAGTAGGTGTAGCGCTCCCGGGGGGAGGCCAGCTGCGGTCGCGGCGTCAGGATGATCTCCAGCGGGGACCGGTCATCGAGAGGGAAGGCATCGTTCTGGCCGGCCTCGGCGAACCACAGGTTGACCAGCTCCCGGACCTTCTCCGGGTGCTCGGCGGCCAGGTCGTGCAGCTCGGCGCGGTCGACATCGGTGTGGTACAGCTCCCAGGTGTCGTCGTTGAAGTCGCTCCAGCCGCTGAGCGTCGGGTGGGTAGTAACCGCCTTCCAGCCATCGTGCCAGATCCCGCGTGAGCCGAGCATGGAGTAGAACTGGGTCTTGCGGGCCGACGGCGCGGACGGGTCATCCACGCTGTAGCGCATGCTCACGCCGTCGAGCCGGCTCTGCACGTGGCCCTTGATCGTAGCCGGGGCCTCGACGCCGAGAACGTCGAGGATGGTGGGCACGATGTCGACCGCGTGGTGGTACTGGTGGCGTATCTCGCCCTGGCCGGCCGTGGCCGAGGGCCAGGAGATGATGCACGGATCGGCGGTGCCGCCGTTGAACTCGTACCGCTTCCACATCTTGAACGGCGTGTTGAAGGCCATCGCCCACCCGTTCGGGTAATGGTTGTAGGTCTTGGTCCCGCCGAGCTCGTCGAGCATCGCCAGGTTCGCCTGGATATTGTCCGGGATGCCGTTAGCGAACAGCATCTCGTTCACCGACCCGTCCGGGCCGCCCTCACCGCTGGCGCCGTTGTCCGATACCAGGATCACCAGCGTGTTGTCGCGTTGCCCAGACTCCTCCAGGTAGTCGAGCAGCCGGCCGATGTGGTGGTCGGCGTGAGCCAGGAACCCCGCGTACACCTCGGCCATCCGGGCGAACAGCCGCTTCTCGTCGGCGGATAGCGAATCCCACGGCCGGGTGACGTCCAGCGGCGGGAATGGCTGGCCCTTGGGCCCCGTGCGGGTCTCGGGGGTACCGATCGGGTTGACCGGCGGCAGCTCGGTGTCGGCCGGGACGATGCCCATCTGCTTCTGCCGGGCCAGGGTCTGCTCTCGCATCGCCTCGTACCCCATGTCGAAGCGGCCCTTGAACTTGTCGGCCCACTCCTTTGAGACATGATGCGGCGCGTGCGCGGCGCCAGGCGCGTAATAGAGGAAGTACGGCTTGTCCGGCGCGACCGCCTTGGCGTCCTTGATGAACTCGAGCGCCTTGTCGGTTATGTCCTCGGTCAGGTGATAACCCTCTTCCGGTGACTTCGGCTGGTCGACCGGGTGGTTGTCGTAGACCAGGTTGGGGTACCACTGGTTGGTCTCCGCGCCCAGGAAACCGTACCAGCGCTCGAACCCGCGGCCGGATGGCCAGTTCCGCCGGGTCGAGGCAACGTTCATCTCCACCGTCGGGCACAGGTGCCACTTGCCCACCATGTAGGTGTTCCAGCCCTGCTCGCCCAGGATCTCCGGCAGCATGCCGTTTTCCGGCGGGATGGTGCCGCTGGCGTTCGGGAACCCGATCGCGGCCTCGGTAATGCAGGCCATGCTGTTGCGCGTGTGGTTCCGGCCGGTGAGCAGGCAGGACCGGGTTGGCGAGCACAACGCCGTGGTATGCCACTGGGTGTACCGGATCCCGTCGTTCGCGATCCGGTCGATGTTCGGCGTCTCGATCGGGCCGCCGTAACACGACATGGCCGAGAACCCGACATCGTCCAGCACGATGTAGACGACACTGGCCGCGCCGTCGGGAGCCTTCGGCGGCTCGAACGGCTCCCAGTCGGGCACCGAGTCCCGGATATCGACGTTGATCGTTCCCTTGAACTGCTTGCTCATCCTGTGCTCCTTCAAGCGACCCCGATACCCGGGATCTAGGTCCGGCGGCTGCTCGGCGCCTTACCGCCGAGCAGCCTGGCTTTGGCGGTGGCGAATTCGTCCTCGGTCAGCGCGCCCTGCTGGTGCATGGGCGCGAGCTGGTTCAGCTCATCGGGCAACCACGGTGCCGCGCGGGCGTCTTCGACGGAATATGACAGCCTCCCCCAGGTCACGGCGGGCGGCGGATTGCTCCGCGTGCGCGCCACCTGCGCTTAGAGTCGCACGTCCTGGGCTTGAGCGCTTCACCCTTCCGGGGTGGTACGTCGCAATCGGGCCGACGGCCAGGCTGGCGATCAGCTCAGCCGGACCAGGCCGCTGACGGCAAGGTAGGCACCCAGGAGCAGGGCGATGGCCGGACTGGTGCTTTGCGCCGGCTGCCTAGGCGGCCCGTGGCGAGCAGCGCTCCGGCGGCGAGCAGCAGCAGGCCGAGAGCCAGGTCGACGCCCGCGCTCACCGTGCCCTGGGCCCTGATGGCATCGGCGCGGACGACGAGCACGTCCAGCAGGCCGATCGTCAGGGCCACGGTCATGCCGCCGAGCAGCAGGACGATCTCATACTGGTCCGTGCGGCCGCCTTCCGGCCGGCCCTCAACCATGCGAACCGGCTCGCGGCGGAAACCACTATCCAGCCGTTCCCGGGCTGATCGCGAGTAGCCATGCTTGCCTCCTAGCGATGGCTCCGCTGGACACTCCCGAAGCTGCGCCACTCGCGGGCCCGCCGCCAGGGCACTTAGGTACCCGGGTGGATGGTGGCCCAGTCGGCGGCCATGTCGATCACGGTCCAGTTGTGCTCGGCGGCAGCGGCGAGGATCTGGCCGGTGCCGCTACCCAGGATCGGGTCGCGGTCGTAGGCGTACTCCCGGTCGCCGTCGGTGTGGTGGACGACCAGTTCCAGGGTCCGGTACGGGCTGGCTGCGGTCCACTGGAGCATGGCCAGGTCACCGTCGGTGTTCCCGGCGGCCACGATCGGGCGCTGCCCGACGTGCCGGTGAATGGAGCTGGGCTTTTGCGGGCCGTCGTTGATGATCCCGACCTTGGCGGTTTTGACGAGTTCGGCGCCGCCGTCGCCGATGCGGAACTCGGTTTCCCCGACGCTGCCGATCACCCGGTGCGGCGGCAGGCCGTAGCCATCGGCCGTCCAGGTCCGCATGAAGTCGGTGCCGCCGCCGGAGAAGATCCAGCAAGAGAAGCCGCTGCGGTCCAGCACGCCGAGCAGTTCCACCATCGGCTGGTACACCGTCGCAGGATAGGGCCGCCCGAAGCGCGGGTGCCGGGCCGACGCCAGCCAGCTCCCGCACACGGCGTCGAACTCGTCGGTGGTGATGCCAGCGTGGGTAAGGGCCAGCAGCTTGATCAGGGCTTCCATCCCGCCCGCGCGCAGCTCTTCCAGGCTGGTGGGATGGCCCAGCTCGGCGGCGCGGTCCAGTGCGAAGACCAGCTGGGCGTACACGGGCTTTTCCGTCCACAACGTGCCGTCATTGTCGAATACCGCGACGCGGTCCCGCTCGGGGATGAAGTCCGGCGAATCGGGGTCGGTCACGGCGGCGACGAACTCCGCAATCGACTGCTTGGCGGTCGTCTCACGCCAGCTCGGCAGCTCATCGGCGCTCATTGCCCGCCTCCCGCGTCTGATATTGATCTTGGCTTGATCGGCTCATCAAATGCAGCGTAGGCGGGTTGTCCTGCAGATTAACCACCCTGTCCGGATGATCTCCGCAGGACGTCAGTATCGTGTCAACAGTGTTGACATAAATCAGCGCGCTCGGTAGTGTCAACATTGTTGACACAAATGGACGGAGAGAAGATGCGCAAGGTCATCCTGGCCATGATCGGATTGACAGCGGTGATCGTGGCGGTCTTCTGCAGCTATTCGAGCGCGTTCGGCAAGCCCGCCGCCCATCACATCCCGGTCGCGGTCGCGGCATCGCCCGCGGTGCTCGCCAAGCTGGAGGCCTCCCCCGCGCTCCGGGTGCACCCGGTTCGCGACCTCGCGGCCGCGGGGAGCATGGTCGAGGACCGCGCGGTCTACGGCGGCCTGGTGCTCGCCCGTACCGGACGGGCGACCCTCGTGGTGGCCAACGGCGGCGGCCACGCGGTGGAGGCCGTCCTGGTGCAACTGGGACAGCACGCCGCGGGCACCGCGCTGAACACCGTGGACGTCGCGCCGACCAGCCCCGGTGACCCCAACGGGCTGGTCGAATTCTATTGCGTGGTGTTCCTCGGGATCGGCGCCGCGGTCGGGGCGACGATGCTGGCCAGGAACCTTGGCCCGGTGCCCCATCTGCGCGGTGCGCTGAAGCGGCTGGAACTGATGATGATGCACGCCGCACTGCTCAGCGCCGCCATCACGCTCGTCACCGACGTCGTGTACGGCGCCCTGGCGGGGCACTTCTGGGGCCTCTTCCTGACCCTCTGGCTGTACGTCGCAGCGGTCTGCCTGGCCATCACGGGGACCGCCGAGCTCGCCGGACCGCTAGCATCGATCGTGCTCATCGGCTTGTTCATCGCCTTCGGCAACACCAGCTCAGGCGGAGCGGTCCCCCGCCCGCTGCTCGACGGTTTCTTCTCCGCCCTGAACCCGGTGCTGCCGCAGGGAGCCGCGCTGTCCGCGCTGCGCGGCGTCCAGTACTTCGGCGACCGCGGACTGGGTACCGGGCTGCTATGCCTGACGATCTGGGCCGCGGCGGGCCTGGTCTTGCTGGGCGTCGCGGGCCTGAGGGCGCCACGTCACCGTCCCGCCGTGATCGGCGCCCCGGCGATGGCCGCGACATGACGGGTACAAAGGACGTTGACCGCACCCGGGCCAGCGGCCAGGACACCAGGCGGCGCATCTTGGCGGCCGCCGGGGAGCTGTTCTCGGCCCGCGGCTACGAAGACGTCACAATCCGGGACATCGCCGCCGCCGCCCACGCCGATCCGGCCCTGGTCATCAGGTACTTCACATCGAAGAACGACCTGTTCGTCCTGGTCCGCCAGCCCGATCTCCAGCTCACTCCCGCGCCAGGTCAGCCGCTGACCGCGCAGAACGTGACGCGTGCGCTGGTCGAGCTGAGCCTGGCCCAGGTCACCCGCCTGTTCGACGTCACCACCGTCGGCCGGCCCGAGGCCACCGAACTCCTCCGGGACCAGATGGAGACGATGCTGGTCCGGCCCCTTATGGACGCGTTCGGGCTGGCGCCAGCGGGCCGCGTGCACATCGAGGCGATCGCCGCGCTCGTCGTGGGAGCCGGCTTCATGCGGCACCGGATACAGGCGCCCGGCCTGCGCCCGCTGGACGCCGGCCAGCTCACCGAACTGCTCACCCCAGCCGTCCAGGCACTCCTCGATACCGCTCCGCGCCGGGCCGGGGTGATGGCGGTCAGCGTGGACACCGCGGGTAGGTGAGGGGCGATGAAGACACTGAGGGGCAGGCGCGGGCGCTGCTGGCCGATCTGCTCGACGGCACCGGCGTGAGGACAAGCCTCCGTCTCGGAGTGCGGCGGTCGTCAGTGCCCGGCGGTGAGGTCGTCGGAGAGGCCGGCTTCCAGGCGCGGCCACTGCGGGATGGGGCGTCCAGCCGGCCACTCTGGCACGGGCGGCCAGGCGGGCGGCCCGCCGTCAGTCCGGGTGTTGGTGCACTGCTGCGGCCAGCCGGGGGGTGAGTCCTCCCACGACTCCTGGCGCCCGTACACGGTGAGGTCCATGAGCGCGTAGCTGTTGTCCATCTGCTCGACGCCGCGCAGGGTGGTCCAGTAGGTCTCGAAGACGCGGTCGCCGTCGCGCAGGTAGCAGACCAGGTGCATCATGCCGGGTACGCGGGGCGGGGACAGCAGGGCGTCCCGGGAGTCCTCGGCCGAGTACCAGGGCATGTTCCAGCCCATGAAGTCGTGGTAGCGGATGCTTTCCGCGTACGGGCCCTGGCAGAAGACCGCGTAGGTGATGTCGCGGGAGTGCAGGTAGGACAGCTCCGCGACCTGGGTCGCGCACCACGTGCAGCCCTCGCACTGCTGGGCCGCGGGCGCGCCGGGCTGCCACATGAAGTAGTAGGCGATGAGCTGCCGGCGGCCTTCGAACGCGTCGAGCAGGGTGACAGGGCCACTGGGCCCGGTCAGCGTGAGGCTGGCGTCTATCTCCACCATCGGCAGGCGCCTGCGCGCCGCGGCGATCGCGTCGCCTTCGCGGGTGTGCGCCTTCTCCCGGGCACGCAGCTGGGCGAGTTCGGCCTGGAAGGTGGCGCGGTCGACGGCCGGGGGCCTGCCGGAGGTTGCTGATTCGTTCGTCATGACGGTCTCCTCTGGTCTTCCGCATGCGCGGCTTCTGCGAGCCGTTTGATCGTGGCGAGGCGCCGGTCCCACTGAGAGGCGAGCTCGGCCATGGCCCGGGTGGCCTGGTCGAGGCGGCCGGCTTCTACGAGGTAGAGGACCTCCCGGCCCTGCCTGCGCCGGCTGATCAGCCCGGACCGTTCGAGCACGATAAGGTGCTTGGAGACGGCCTGGCGGGAGAACGGGACCCGTTCGGCCAGCCAGCTGGCGCTGACCTCGCCGTGGAAGACCAGGAGGTCGAGGACCTGGCGGCGGGACGGATCGGCGATGGCCGACCACAGCTTGTCATCGGCCTGCGCTGGCGTCTCCGCTGGCATCGGAGTTAGCGTTTCGCGAGCAGCGTGGCCAAGCGGTCCAGGAAGTCACCCCAGCCGCCGCTGTGCTCGTCCGCATAGCGCTGCTTCTCCGCGTCAGGCCATGCTCGCAGCTCGTGGCCGGTTTCGGTCACGCGCAGGCGGGTCCGTTCGTTGTCCTCGGGTGTCAGGGTGAACTCGACGAGCATCGAGTTGCCGGGTACCGGCTCCTGCCCGCGGGGATGGTTCCAGCGGAACGAGAAGCGGGTGGGCGGATCGACGGTCTCCACGACGACCGGGCCGCCTTGGTCCCCGAACTCCATGTAGCCATGAGCGCCCGGTTCGACCACGAGCTCGACCTTGTCGGCGAACCACTGGCTTATCTGATCGGGTTCGGTGATGGTGCGCCACACCACCTCCACCGGCGCCTCGATCAGGATCTCCCGCTCGATTACGAGGCCTGGCATCGGTATCTGCTCCCATCGTGTATCTGCAACCAATGGTTGCACATCAAGGAATAGAACGCAACCGATGGTTGCAGGTGTTTGGGCGTAGAGACTAGGAACTCAGTAGCGTTCGACCAGATGAGCGCGGCTGGCTGGAAGATCGTACGGCTCGGGCCAGAAGTCGGTGATCAGGGCGATCTTGCCGTCGCCGGCGAGATCGAAGAAGCACAGTCCGGGCTGGGTGCATTCTGGCCCGGTGAACTCGATCCAGCTGGCGGCGCGCTGGCCTTCGCCGACGATTCGCTGCACGGTGATATGCCAGTCGTAGCGGAAGCCTTCCACGTTGAACCGGATGTAGGGGTCCCGGCCGCGTACCTGCTCCCTGGCCTGGGGGCCGCGGTAAATCACGTCGTCGGCGAGCAGCGCGCCGACCGCATTCCAGTCCCGGGCCTCGACCGCGGCCCAGTAGGCCGCGACCACTTCATGCGCGTTGGTGCTGGCAGGAAAGCCACCGGGACTCTCGTCCGCGTCCTGGCGCAGTTCGCCGCCGCTGAACCGGAACGTGGCGCGGCCGATGCTGATGATGTCCTGTTCCGTCAGTAGCGCGTGAGTGATCCGCTCGCCGTTGACATATGTCCCGTCGCGGCTGCCCAGGTCGATGATCTCGAAGCTGCCATCGGGGTTGCGGCGCACCTCAGCGTGATACCGGGAGACCTCGAGGTTCTCGATCAGCGCGATGTCGTTGTCCGGCTTCCGCCCGATCCGGATCGTCGTGGCCGCCCCAGGATGCGCATCAGTCATACGGCGATCCTAGGTCCGGCCCTAGCGGCTCTGCCGATTTCCAGCACCCGGATACGGCGGTCGCGTCATCGGCCGGGGCGGAGTTCGTCCGCGCGGCCGGGAAAGAACTCCTCGAGGAACGACTGAGCATCGCCGAACGTGTGCCCTGCCTCCTCGTGCGGTCTGGTCCAAGGATCCGGCCCGCGCCTCCTGCAGGACCTCGGAGGCGAGGAGGACGGCTTCGCGGTAGTGATCCTGGACCGCGTCGCGTCCCTCGAGCACGGCGATCAGCAGCGCGGTGCCCGGCGGCTCGACCCCGAAGAGGATGCGGACGTGGCTGTCGGCGGGCGCACCCGGGCGGAGCTCCATCAGGCCCTCGGCCGGCGCCTCTAGGCCCAGCTCCTGTTCGATCTGGCCGATGATCTCGTCAAGCCTGGCCGCCGCTCCGACGGGATCGTCCGACCGGACGGCATCGTCGTCGACGCCTTGAGCCTGTTCGATCAGGTGCTCGGCCTCGGCCGCCGTATACGCCGCCGTCAGGACTTCCTTCCTGGTCCGGAAGGCGTCGACCTGCATCTGCTCCCGCTGGGACGCCACAGTCAGCCGCTCCTCCTCCTCGATCGCCGCGGCGAGCCGCTCCCGCAGCCCGGCGGAGTCCGCCGACGGCTCCAGCTCGGCAAGCTGGCGTTCGAGGTCCTTCCTCAGCGTCGCGGCCTGGGCCACCCGGCGGCGCATGAGGGTCATCGATTCCAGCTGGTCCTGATAGTGCTGGTCCAGCGCCGGCCACAGCTCGTCTGGCCGCGGCCGGACCGCCGCCACGGCGGTCACCAGCGGGGGCCCGAGGCGGTCACCGCCGTCGGCCAGGGCGGCCAGCGCCCGGGCCGTTATGACGGCGGCCGGCGGGTCGCTGTCCCGCAGCTCGGCCAGCCAGTCATAGATCTCCGCGGACATCTCCAGCTGGTAGCTCATAACCGCCTCCTCACCGTAGGCTACGGCCGCGGTGAGGCCGGTCGGGTTTCCCTGGACCGTCCTCACCGGAGCAGCCGGTCGAGCGCGAGTCGCAGGACCTGGGACCGGGTCATTTCACCGTGCTCGGCGGCGACGAAGTAGCTGCCGATCACCGCCGAGTAGGCCAGCATGCTGCGCACCTCGACGTCGTTCTCGTCCGCGCAGAACGGCCGGAACAGCGAGCGCACGAACTCCAGGCGCCGGTTGTCGGCTCGGCGCAGCCGCCCGGCGACGTCGCTGTCGCGGCGGGACCAGTCCCGGACGGCCAGTTCGACGCCAAGTCCCTCGGGCCAGGAGGTCACCTCGAAGAGCTTCCGCAACTTGGCTCGCGCGTCGCCCGGCTGGCTCGCGACCCGCGCGATGATGTCCTCGGTCCCGGTCTTCTCCCAGGTGTCGAGCATCTCCTCGAGCAGCGCCTGACGGTCCGCGAAGTGCCAGTAGAAACCGCCCTTGGACACCCCCAGGGACACGGCCAGCGCCTCGATCCGCACGGCGTCCGGGCCTCCGGCCGCCAGGGCCTGCAGCGCCGCGTGCACCCAGGCGCCGCGCGGAGTCCGGATGTTGGCCACCGACACATCTATACGGCACCGTATTGACGGATGCAAGCGACTGTGCCTACGATCCATACGATGCCGTATAGACCGGGGGTCGGCACGAGGGGGCCCGCATCAGGGACCCGGATCGAGGGGATCGGCCATGAGGCTTCCGAACGCAACGCACGAATCCCGCCCCTGGCGTATCCGCGAGATCGCGCCGGACTTCACGCTGGAGGATGTCTGGGCTCTTCCCGCGCACGGGGGCGCCGGGGACTTCCCGGCGCTGCTCGCGGTCATGGCGTCCCACGATCTGACTCGCGAGGCGTCCCCGGTAACCCGCCTGCTGTTCGAGGTCCGCTGGCTCCTCGGCCGGTGGTTCGGCTGGGATGATGGCGCCGAACGGCCGATCCCAGGCCAGGCCGGAACCACGCTGGCCGAACGACTGCCGGACGACCTGCGCGGCACGGCCGCAGGCCTCAGGCTCGGCTCCCGGTTCGCGCCCCTGTATTGCACCGACACCGAATTCGCCGCGGAGATCTCGAACCAGACAGTGCACGGCGTGATGCATCTGGCCTGGGTCGATCGCGGCGAGGGCCGCTACCAGGGGCAGATGGCCGTCTACGTCAAGCCGCGCGGGCGGCTCGGGAAGCAGTACATGGCGTTCATCGTGCCGTTCCGGCACTGGGTCGTCTACCCGGCCCTGCTGCGCCAGATCGAACGGGCGTGGCAGGCGCGCTAGCCGAGGAGTTACGCAGCCGCGGGGTCGGCCGGGGCCTGGCTTCGGGGCTGGGTGTCCGCGGAGTGATCGCTGTGGCTGTGGTGGCTCCTGATCCCGCCCGGCGGCCGCTGGTCCGGCGGTTTATACGGCGTGGATGTCCCAGCCATGTCGTTCTAGCTGCATGAATGGGACATTCACATCGTATGCCGCGGTGCTGATGATGCCAGCGGGGCAGGTGGCGCACAGCGGACGATCCGCCGCACCGGGCCGGACGCGGGTGACGGCTCAGGCGCTGGCTTCGACGATCTCGAACCTGTTCCCGTCCAGGTCCTTGAACTCGAACATGGGCGGGACACCGGGCCACCGGAGCAGGTCCCCGACCTGGATACCCCGCTGCCGCATGGCGGCGTGCTCGGTTTCGGCGTCGGGAACCAGGAACCGGATGCCGGTGTCGGCCCCGGTGTCGGGCCTGGCGATCAGCGCGACCGACGTGGAGGCGCCGGGAGCCGCGACCGTGACCCAGCGGAGGCTCTCTCCTATCGGCGCGTCGAGCCGCTTCTCGAAGCCGAGCGTGCCGGTGAAGAACTCCACCGCCTTGTCCTGGTCGCTGACCGGGATTCCCACGGTGCCGATGTCAGTGATGGTGGTCTGGGACATGACGATCTCCTCGCGTCGATGGAAGCGGTTACTGCCGCGGCTGGTACATAAGCGAGCCGGGAGTGGTCAGCGTCTGCCCGGTTTCGAGCCACGTCTTCAGGCCGGACAAGATCATCGGCCATCCGCCGTAAAGCTCGGCCGGCGCGCCCGGTGGCAGCTGATCGTGGACCACCGTCAGACGGCACGAGTCGCCGACCGGCTCGATCTCCCAGGTCACCCGGGACGTGCCTGCCCGCTCGGCATCGGGACCCCACAGCGCGCGCATCGTCTGCACGAGCCGGTTCGGCCGTTCAACGACCAGGTTCTCACCCTCGATCAGCGACCGCTCGGCGGCCGGATGACCGAGCCGGTAAGGCGAGCCCACCGTCCAGTCCGACTCGACCGCCGCGCCGAACTGGTACTTCGCCCTGATCGCCGGGTCGGTGATCGCTTCCCACAGCCGCTCGGGCGTGGTGCGGATGTAGATCTCGAAGACCTTCTCCATCTGATCCTCCAGCTCGTGCTTCAGGCCGACGAGCCCGGCAGCCCACGGCTCGGTGTACTTGCTGACCCACCGGTCGTGGACCAGGCGGATCGGGACCGGGTTGAGGTAGTGCAGCTTCTCGCGGCCCCGCCGCCTGCTCACGATGAGCCCGGCATCCTCGAGGATCTTCAGGTGCTTGGCCACGGCGATGCGGGTCATGTCGTGCCGCGCCGTGAGGGACACGAGCGTCTGACCATCGCGGGCGAACAGCTCATCAAGCAGCGCCCGCCTGGTCGGATCGGCCAGTGCCCGGAACACGAGATCCACGTGACTCACAATAGGAAACCATTTGGTTTCCTGTCAAGTCCGCGGAGGATCGGTACGATGAGCCCCGTGATAGAGGCGATTAAGCTATGAGCGGTCTGCCGCGTGAGCTGCGGGACTTGATCGAGTCCGGCCCCATGGCTCACCTGAGCACCATCAACGCCGACGGAAGCCCGCAGGTGAGCGTCATCTGGATCGGACTGGACGGCGATGATCTCGTCAGCGGCCATATGAGGTGGTACGCGAAGCTGCGCAACATCGACCGAGACCCGCGGGTCGTGTTGTCCTTCGACGCGCCGCGGACGCCCGGCGTCTTCCTGAACCCGTACGCCGTGCTGCACGCGCGGGCGGCTATCGAGCCGGGCGACGAGGCATGGAATCTGCTCGACCGCCTGACGAGGGTCTACATGTCCCCTGACACCGAGTTCCCGGCGCCGAAAGGTCCCGGCTATGTCGTGCGCTACTCCGTCGAGCGCATCGGGGGCATTGGGCCATGGGCGTCGGCCTCGCGCTGAGCGGAGCATGTGACAGTCCGTAAGGCTCAGAGCCGGTCGGCGAGCCAGGCGTGCGCCTTTCCGATGCCGTTCTCCCGCATCGTCCCGTGCCCTGTCCAGCTGGCCAGCCAGGCCGGTGCCGCCGTGACCGCCACCGCGAGCGCGAGCAGCGCCGGGCGGGTCCGTGCCTACGGCGCCGATCAGGTCATTGACTACACCGCCACCCCGCTCCCGCAGGCCGTGGCCGGGCAGCGGTTCGACGTGGTGCTCAACCTGGTGCGCACCAGACCGGAGGAGACCTCCGCGCTGGCGCACCTGACGGCCGACGGCGGCGCCTTCGTCATCATCACCGGCCCGGCCCCCCGATCCGGGGTGCGGGGTACGGGCGGTGCAGATGACCGCGCGCAGCGACGCCGCCCGGCTCGGCGGGCTGGTGGCCCGGGTCGACGCCGGCGACCTGAGAATCGACGTGGCCCAGCGGCGGCCGCTGGGCGACCTGGCCGCCGTCCACGACCAGGCGGCCTCCGGGGAACGGCCCGGCAAGACCATTCTCATTCCCTGAAACCCTGGGGAAAACGCCATGAGCAAGAGCAGCGAGACGCCGTTGACTCGGCGCTGCGGGCCCGGACCGTTCGGCCTGAACCAGGGTACGGACGAGCACCGGAAGTCGTTCCAGGCGTTCGCGCTCCGCCCGTACCCGGCCGACTGGCCGCGCCATCGAGCTGACCGTGGCCGACCTGCCTCCGCTGCTGATCCAGGGCGACTCCCCTGGGTGCTCCATCGAATACCAGGCCGCCAGAAAGGTCACCGCGTTGCAGGTGGGAATGGATGGCACCGATGGCAGCTTGGATATCAGCCAGTCGCTGCCGGGCGATAACACAGGTAGACGGTGCCGCTGCCGAACGTGCGCTCCCCGGCCAGGGACAGGTTCAGGCGGACCTGGTCGGGTAGGGCGCGGGTGCCGCCGCCCACGACGGCCGGGACGAGGAACAGCTGGTATTCGTCCACCAGCCCGGCCGCGATGGCTTGGGCGGCGAGGTGCGCGCCGCCGACGGTGAGGTCACCGCTGTCCGCTTCCTTCAGCTTGCGGACCTGGTTCTGGGTCGAAGGTCCGCTCGATGCGGGTCCTGGCGGTGTCCGGTCTCTGGAGGGTGGTGGAATACACGATCTTGCCGGCAGCCTGCCAGATCCGCGCGAAATCGAACGAGACGGGCCGCTGGCCGGGGAGCGTGTGCGCGGTTTCCCAGTAGCGCATCGTCTCGTACATCCGCCGCCCGTAGAGAAAGGTGCCGACCGGGCGCTCAAGCTCGTTGACGAACGCGTGCACCTCCTCGTCCGGCGCTGCCCACTCGAAGCGTCCGTCCGCGTCGGCGACGTAGCCGTCGAGTGACATGATGGCCGAGTAGATCAGCCGGGCCATGCGAGCCTCCTTCGGTCGGGTCTCCCCTGTCAGACGGCGGAGCGGTAGGAGAGTCAGCGGCCGGGGCCGCGGAAACAGTGCGCCGGGGCCGACGGCGCGTCAAGCAGGCCCTGCTGGCCGGCGTTTCCGCGGAGACGCCTTGTGCACGATTTCACAAGCCGTTTCCGCGGAAACGCGACCCCTGCCGCCTTCAGGGGTGACCCGGCCCCTTCACTCGGGGCGGCGGAACGGCGGCTCGTTCCGCTCAGTGGCTGGATGGTGTGTCTCCTCGTCGACGAGTGCTAGGGCCTCGGTGAGCGCGGCGGCCCGAGACCGGGCCGCGAAGTCGCCGGTGAGCCCGCTCTGCCCGATGCACCACTGCGCCCACTCCGGCAGCAGACGCAGCGCGACATTAGCGTGGTCGGGGAGGTAAACGTCACGGATCAGGCGCGCCGCCATCTCGATCCGATGTGGTGAGCAGGCGTAGCGCGAGCGCTCTCCGGGAAGTGCCCGCGGTCCCCACTCCTGGAGGATCGTGCCAACCGCGTCGGCGGCGTCCTGCGGGACGTCGCCGTGCCGTGCCGCGTACCAGCCCAGGAAGGCCTCGCGGACCGGGTTGGGGTCGTCGTCGCCGCCAGCCGAGGCCGTAGCGCTGGCGGCCGTGGCGTCGGCGAGCACGTGGGCGCGCCGCCGGTGCCGGTAGTACTCCCAGATGAGTTCCCGAGGCTCGCTTCCCTCCAGCATGTCCGACAGCGGCCCGGTCGCCAGGCAGCCTGCCAGCAGCCGGGCGGTCGTCTCGGGCGTGCTCGGCGACAGCGCCGTCCCGGCGGCGGGCCCGACGGCGTGCTGCCATTCAGCGACCGCGTCCTGCGCCGACCCGAACACCCCGGCCCCCACGACGGTGAGGGTCCAGCACGCGTCGATGTCCCAGGCGTACCAGTGGTCCGGAGCCTCCCCCTCGTAGCCGAACGGGGCCGCGAGCAGGAACCGGCTGCCGTACGCGTCGCGCGCGACTAGGGGGTCTCCAGCCGCCCGGCAGCCGTCAACCGCGTGCCCGAGGCCGGAAGCCAGCCCGCGGTCTGCGAGCAGCCTGGCGGCCTTGCCCGCTTCGGCCTGCGCGGTCACGTAGGGATCCTTGATGTCAGGGAACTGCTCGCGGGCCAGTCTCGCGGTCGTGCTCTGGGTGTCGCCGGGCGGCACCGTCAGCGCCAGCCCGCACAGCAGCGCCCACAGCTGCCGCCAGTCGCCGGTCCCGTCGGCCACCGATGCCCGCAGCGCCGCTGCGGTCTCCTCTGCCAGCATGCGCAGCCACTGCGGCGGGTGGTGCCCGCTCAGTTGCGAGTTGAGCCGCTCGTAGAACTCATCGCCCACGATCCGGCAGGCTTGCGTCTCCAACTCGACAAGCCGGGATGGCCAGGTCAGGGCGCGGGCGGCGGCGAGAATCCGCTCATGGGACTCAGCCCACCAGGGCCGGGGCTCCGCCCCGCCGGCCAGGGCATAGGCCACATCCCACAGCGGGCTATCCGCTTTACCGGACCGGAAGTCCCGCACTAGCGGCGGGAGATCCGGCCCATGGGCGACTGCCCGCCGCTGAGCCAGTTGCTCGGCACGCAGTTTCGGGTTGCCACTGATGCCCTGGCGGGGCCCACTGCCCTTCCCTGGACGTCGTTTCTTTGATGCCACGCGGCCAGCGTAGCGATTCGAGGCAGCACCCTGCCGGGCCGCCGGGCGAGTGCGAAGGCAAGCGGCCTCGGGGGCAAGCTCGGGTAGCGCGACGCTCAGCTCAGAGGCCGGCCAACGGCCTGGGCGGCCCCCAGCGCTCGCGAAAGTACTGGAGGATTCTTTCGGCCTGTTCGTGGCTGACCTCGACGAGTTCGTCAGCAAAGTCGCCGTGTTTCCACTCGACGATCGCGGGAGTGAACGCCCAGCTGAAGTCCTTCCTCAGGCCCTCGTCGGTGAACCCGTCGCCGTCGAACTCCAGTCGGCGTACCAGCCCGTACGGATTATCGACCGTCCGATCCTCGCCGATGACGGCGTAATAAGTGATCTTGTCTGGCACCTAGAACCCTTTCTTCTTGACGTCCGGAATGTCTGCGGCGCCCTCTGGGGCCTGTATGTGCGACGACACGTCGCGCTGGAAGTCCTCGAGCTCGCCACGTTCCTCGTCAGCGGTATGCGGGCTGCGCAACCGTTCGTATGCTTCGTGGGTCACGTGCTGCTTGGCGTGGAAGCTCTCGGGGGTGTGGAACTGCACCTCGAACCGCTGTCCTGGCTGGGTTATCCACCGCGTGTTGATCCCTTTGTACTCAGGATCGGCCCAGTGGTTCGTGCTCTGGTACATTTCATGTCCCGCGTCCTCCAGCCGCGCCTTGATGTCGTAATAGCCCCTGACGTAGCTGTCCGGCTCGAGGCAGCACGTGAAGCGCAACGCATCTGGAATCTTCCGCAGGATTGCGGATGATGGCTTGTCCGGCTCGGCCGCCGCCTGTTCGGCCACCTTCTCCTTCAGGCGGTCGTCGCCCTTGATGCGGCGGTCGAAGCCTGCCAGCCAGCCGCCGCAGGCGTTCTCCGTCTCCACCGCCTGCATAGCCGCGGAAATCGACGGCTCGGTCTCTCGCAGCCGACCGATTGCCCCAATGGTTTCGGCATGCCGTTCCGGGTTCAGCTTGAAGCCGCCCCTGCTGCGGTACGTCCCCGGCGGATCGGCCGGACGGTCCGGTTCAGCAGCGGGCTGCCGCTCCGGCCAGCGTCTCTCGTGGTCTGCCCACATCTGCCTGAACCTCGGGACCTTGTCCCAGTAACTCCCCTGGTCGGTCGCGTCCGCGGAAGCGTGCACCCGCATTGCCTCGTAGGCCCGGCCTCGTTCGTCCGGGTCGGGCATCTCCTGCCTCGGCGGCCGGGCCGCGCCGTCGTCGCGGGCACGCTCCGCCCGGCTGGGTTCTTCTGGCTGGTCCGGCAGGTCAACGGACCCCACGGCCCTCCCATTGCGGAACTTACTGTGATTGAAGGATCATTTTAAGTGATATTCGCTGGACGGCCGTCGGATAAACCGAACGGCTTCATTACATCGCGACTCCGGTAGAGAGCTGGCGGCGGCGGTCCTGGTGGCCGGCCGGGGCGCACCGCTGACGGCGGGCACCGTTTGACCTTGTTGCAGCGTCACGGTGTTTCCTGGTGGCATGCGGATCGGAGAACTCGCCGAGCTCGTCGGCATCAGCACCCGGGCCATCCGGCATTACCATCGCGTCGGCCTGCTGGCCGAGCCGGCGCGCCGGGCGAATGGCTACCGCGAGTACTCGCCGCGGGATGCCGTCGAACTGGCCCTCGTCCGGCGCCTCACCGAACTGGGCCTGAGCCTCACATCCAGCATGCACGAAGGATTGGACAATCTCTCAGCGTAGGGACCACTCTGGCATCGTCCCGTACCAAAACATACGGCGTGGATGTCCCATTCATGCAGCTCCAGCGACATGGCTGGGACATCCACATCGTATGAACGCGGCGGGCCGAGGCAGGGGACAGGGATCAGCGGTCACAGGAATACCCCAGGAACGCAGGAGCAACAGGGACCGCAGCCGCGACACGTTGAGCCCGGGAAGCCGGGATGGCGGCCGGGAAGCCGGGATGGCGGCCGGGAAGCCGGGATGGCGGCCGGGAAGCCGGGATGGCGGATCTGGCGGGGGAGGCGGCTGCGTGGCCTGCGAGAAATCAGGGTATTAACCGTGCTGTCTGGGTTAGCGCGGGGAGGCGGGGTGGAGCGGCCTGAGAGGACGCCGGCCGGCCTTCGCGGCGAAGCCGGTTCCGGCTTCCGGCAGGCCGCCGTATTCGGTTGCGTCCTGGCGCTGGCCTTCGGCCTAACCGCGGCGCCCGTCTCGACCTCCAGCCAGCAGCCTGGGCAGCCCTCGCTCGCGGTCGCCGGCGTGGCCGAGGAGCCATGTCAGCAGCAGCGGGCGCTGCCGGTTCCGGCCGGGCTGAGCGGGCAGTTCGAGCCGGACTCCAGCATCCTGCGCACGGCCGGGGAGATTTACGTAGCGCCTGAGCGGTCAGCCCAGCCGAACCTGGTCCAGTCGGGCTGCGCCGCGGTGGCGGAACAGGCCGACCGCGAATGGCTGCGGACGGGGACCGTTCCGGGTGACACCGCAGCCTGGCGATCCATGGCCACCAGGGCGCTACTCGACCTGAGGCTGGATGTCCGGCCGAACGGCGCCGTGGCGGCCGGCTGGCGCTCCGGCTGGGAGTACGACTGGCCGCGTGACTCGAGCTGGGTCGCGGTGGCGCTGGCCGAGACGGGGCACCCGTCGATGGCCTACCGGATCCTCCGCTTCCTGCAGCGCATGCAGCCGGGCAACGGGATCTGGGCGGCCAGGTACCTGCTTGACGGCTCGGGTCCGGTGCGCGACGGCCGCTGGCCGAGCTTGACGCGGACGGCTGGGTTCCGTGGGCGGTCTGGTCCTGGGCCGCCACCCAGCCGATGACACCGGGCGGCCGAGCGCGCCGCGAGCTCGCGCAGCTGTGGCCGATGGTCGTCCGGGCCGCTGACGCCGCCGACGGCTCGCTGGCCAGCGACGGCCTACCGGGTCCGGCCATGGATTACTGGGAGAATTCGGTCCAGGTCACGCTCGGTACCGCCGCCCCGCTGCTGGCCGGTCTGCGGGCCGCCGCCGCCCTGGCCGCCGACATCGGCGGTGCGGCCGCCGCCCGCGATGGGCACCGCTGGGCGGCCGCGGCGGCCCGGCTGGCCAGTGCCATCACGACGGCGTTCGGCCGCACCGGCTACCAGCGGCTTCCCCTGGCCGACTCGGGTTTCGACGCGGCCGTCACGTTCCTCGGGCCGCCGTTCGCGGAGCCGGGCCCTCAGGTGCTCCGAGCGGCTAGATCAGCACAGCAGGCTCTCAGCGTTGCCAACGGCGGCCTGGCTCCCGGCGCGGTGTGGTCCGGCACGCCCGACGTCGCCTGGACCGCCGAGACCGCGTTCTTCGCCCTGTTCGACGCCTCGACCGAGCAGCACGGCCAGGCCGCGGCGCTGCTGGACTGGCTCGCCGCCCACCGGACGGAACTCGGTTCGCTGGCCGAGCAGGTAAATTCCGCAGGCCAGCCGGCCTCCACCGCTCCGCTCTCCTGGACCGACGCGGTGGCGTTGCTGGCACTGCTCGCGCAGGCCGGGCCCATCCCGGTCGTCCCGGTCATCAGCTCCGCTGGGTGAGTAGCTGGTCCAGGACCCTGGCTAGGCCGGGCGGAGCCGGAAGCCCCAGTTCAGCATCTTCTCGGCATCCTGCACGCCGGCATCGATGCCGCTGGCCGGGCTGCCCAGCACGACCCCGATCAGCGCCCGGCCGTTCCTGACCGCCTCGAACAGCAGGCAGTGCCGGGCCCCGTCGGTGTAACCGGTCTTGATCCCGACGGCGCCCTGATACGAGCCGACCAGCCCGTCGGTGTTGTCCCACCAGTACTGATGGTGTCCGTGCCCCTTCGGCAGGTGGTAGAACCGCAGGTCCACGATCGACCGGAAGACGGGGTACCGCATCGCCGCCAGGCCGAGCGTAAGCAGGTCAGACGGCGTGGAGTAGGTGGCGGTCTCGGTGGGATACGGCAGCCCGTCCGGCGAGGTGAAGTGGGTATGCGTCATGCCCATCTGGACCGCGGTCGCGTTCATCCGGGCCACGAAGGCATTCATGCCAGGACCGTAGGTGCTCGCGAGGGTGTACGCCGCGTCCGCCCCGGACGGCAGCAGCAGCGCCACCAGCAGCTGCTGCACGGTGAGCACGTCTCCCGGGTGCAGCCCCGCGCTTTCGCCGCCGTTCGTCCAGGCGTAGTCCATGGCCGCCTTCGGCACCCGGATCTGCTGCCCGAGGTTGCCGTTTTCCAGCACCAGCAGGGCCGTCATCACCTTGGTGACACTCGCCATGGGCCGTTCGGTGCCTATATCACGGCCCCAGAGCACCTGGCCGGTGGCCGCGTCGGCGAGCACCGCCCCCTTGGCCTTAACCCCGCCGGGCGCGCCGCTCACCTGGATCGCCGGGGAGGCGGACGGGCGGGGAGAGGCCCGCCTGGCGGGCGGGCGTGTCGCGGCGATGGTGGCCTGCTTGGCCACGGGCGATGGACTGTCTCCCCCGGCCGCGGGTACGCAGGCCGCGACGCCGCAGGCGATGGCGGCAGCCACGGTCAGCGAGACGATCCGCGCCCTCAGCCGCATACTCTTACCCTCGCATCTAATGGGTGGCGGGGGAACGGGATGGTCACCAGCAACGGGGCGGGATGTGGTGTGATCCTGGCATGACCACATTCGCGCCGGGAGTGACCGAGGAGACCGCGGCGTTCGCCCATGCGCTGATCTTCGACGGTGTGTCGGCTGAACTGCGGGAAGGCTGCGTCCGGGTCGCAGCGGGCACGATCGTCGAGGTCGGCGAGGGGCCGGAGCCGGGCGACCGGGTCATCGAATGCCGCGGCCGTACGATCATTCCCGGCCTGATCGACGCGCACTTCCACGCCTACGCCGCCGGCCTCAGCCTGCTGGAGATCGAGACCAGCCCGCTGAGTTACCTGGCCCTGGCCGGGGCGAGGCGGCTGGCCGGCGCGCTGGGCCGCGGCTTCACCACGGTCCGAGATCCGGGCGGCGGCGACGCGGGCCTGGCCCGGGCGGTCCGCGAGGGCCTGACGGCAGCTCCGAGGTACCTGTTCTGCGGGCCCGCGCTGAGCCAGACCGGAGGCCATGGCGATCCGCGGCCGCCGGAGCTGGACTGCTGTCTTGGCGGCGGTCACATGGCGGAGGTGGTCGACGGCGTGGACGCGCTGCGCCGCGCGGCCCGCGAGCGGCTGCGCAGCGGCGCGCACGCCATCAAGATCATGGCTTCGGGCGGTGTCATCTCGCCATCGGATCCGCTCCGGGTGCCGCAGTACTCGCCGGAGGAGATCCGCGCCGTCGCCGATGAAGCGACCCGCCGGGGCAGTTACGTGGCCGCCCATGCCTACTCGGCCGAGGCGATCCGCGCGGCCGTGGCCAACGGGGTCCGCTCCATCGAGCACGGGAACCTGCTGGACGAGCCGGTCGCCGCCTTGATGGCCGAACGGGAGGCGTTCCTGGTGCCGACGCTGGCCACGTACGACGCGATGGAACGGCGGGGCGCCGAGCTCGGCCTGGCCCCGGTGGCCCAGGCCAAGAACCGCGAGGTCCTCCACGCAGGCCGGACGGCGATCGAGCTGGCCCGGGAGGCGGGAGTCCGGATCGGGTTCGGCACCGACCTGATGGGCGGGCTGGACGGCGAGCAGCTTCACGGGCTGCGGCTGCAGGCCGAGGTCGAGGGCCCGCTGGCTGTGCTCAGGGCCGCCACCTCGGTCAACGCGGAGCTGCTCGGACGGGACGACCTGGGCCGGATCGGCCCGGGCGCGGTCGCCGACCTGCTCGTCCT
Organism: uncultured Actinomycetes bacterium; assembly: GCA_963841585.1. GTDB lineage: Bacteria > Actinomycetota > Actinomycetes > Streptosporangiales > Streptosporangiaceae > Palsa-504. Next base: position 87,575 of record CAWJDK010000031.1, on the reverse strand, counting down.
GGACGGCGATCCGCTGCAGGATCCGTCCGTGCTGTGGGGCGGGCCGGACCGCCGGGCCGTATACCAGGGCGGCATCAGGGTGGCGGACCGGGCGGATTCTTTAGAGCCAGAGACGCAGGCTCGCGTCAGCCGATCTGCTCGGCCAGGGCGACGATGATGCCCGTGGGGCCGCGGAGGTAGCAGAGCAGGAAGGTGCTCTCGTACTGGGCGATCTCGCCGAGGAGTTCGGCGCCGTGGGCGCGCAGCCGGGCGACAGTGTCGTGGATGTCGTCGACGGCGAACATGACGCGATGCAGGCCCAGCGTGTTGGGCGGCGGGTTCTCCGGCCCGGCGCTGGCCGCCGCGGGGGTGTGGTACCTGGTCAGCTCCAGCCTGCCGTGGCCGTCCGGGGTCCGCATCATCGCGATGTCGGTCCGCACGCCGTCGAGTCCGACGGTGCGATCCGCCCAGCGGCCTTCGATCTGCCCCTTGCCTTCGAGCTCCATGCCGAGCTCGGCGAAGAACGCGACGGCGGCGTCCAGGTCGTCGACGACGATGGCGACGTTGTCCATCCGCTGAATGGTCATTGGTAGTCAGGGGCGCGGTGCCGCGAGCGGCCCGGTTCCCCATCCCCCTTTCAATCCGTACGTGCGGTTTTCCCGCATACGGCTTACCGATGATCTTCTGTGCATGGTTACGCTGCCTTCGGATAGCGGATGGTGCCGCGGAGCCGGTGCAGGCCGTGCCCGTTGAACCACTCCTCAGTCCACGCATCAACCTGGCCCGCGTGCAGGTTCCGGCCTCGCTTCTTGATCATCAAGGAGCGCAGCCGCTGCACCACGTAGTCGTCGGCCTGGCGGAACTTGACGGCGGCGTTCCCGGTGCGGAAGTAGTTGCCCCAGCCGCGCAAGATGGGGTTCAGGTCCGCGATCACCTCGCGGATATCTGTTCCGGCGCGGTTGCGGCCGGTGCGGGCCCGGATCTTGTCCCGGAGCCGGTTCATCGCCCGCCGTGAGGGCCAGCGGTGCAGGTAGTAGCGGATGATCCGCTTCTGCTCCCGCAGCCGCCCCGACATGCGGGCATGAAAGTGGCAGCCGGGAAAGTCCAGTCCCTCCCGCCCTTGCCGCAGGTCCACTACTTTCGTCTTGTCCGGGTGCAGTCGCCGCCCCAGTGAGCCGAGGATTTCCCCGACGGCATCCAGGGCCGTCCTGGCCTGCGCCGCGCTGCGGCACAGCACCACGCCGTCATCGGCGTAGCGCACCAGCTCCCCCAGCCCGCGCCGGGTGAACTCAGCGTCCAGGACGTGCCGGTAGATGTTGGCCAGCAGCGGGGAAATCACGCCCCCAACGCAAAAGGCAACTTCTGTTTCGAGGCTACGCTGGGTTACCGGCGGCTGGAGCGGGGCCGGTGAGCGCCGTGGTGCCGGCGGGGCCGTTGGAAGCCGATCCGGGCGGGTTCCTGCCCGGGGAGGAGCGGCTGGCGTTCCTGGCGAGCGTGCTGGACGGGATCGAGCTGGGTGCCTGGGATCTCCGGATCGTCGGCTGGCTGTCCGGGCTGGACACGTCGACGGCGCTGACGATCGCGTCGCTGATCGCGCGGGCGCGGGAGACGGGACCGGGCCGGTGGGCATGATCATGGAACAGGATGAGGGCTTCCGCCCGCCACTGGACATTATCTGTAGTATTTTCGTGTCATGCCTGGAGATCGCCGCGCGGGTGCCGCGGAGCACGCGGCGCACGTCAACGAGGCCGCAGTCCTGCTGGAAGCCGGGACTCCGGCCGCGGAGGCGGCACGGCTGCTGGCCGGGCGGCTGGGCTGCTCGCAGCGGCAAGCCCGCCGCTACGTCGCCTCGGCATCGGCATCGGGCCGGGTCCCGGTCCCTGAGGAGGCCGCTGTGTTCACCGTCCGGCTTCCCGTCCGGCTGGCGGCTGCGGTCCGCGAGCACGCCCGCGTCTCGGGCCGGACGGTTTCCTCGGTCGCCGCGCAGGCCCTGGAGGAATTCCTCGCCCGCGCTCACGGGAGCCGTCCGTCCAGGTGAGAGAGCTGGCGGTGGAGACGGAGCACGTCTTCAGCCGCCATGCCGCCGCCGAGATGTCAGTGGCCTACGGGATATTGGTGCCGCAGCGGCGGGCCAGGACCGCCGCCCCAGCGGCGGAGGGAGGAACCGGTGACGGCAGCGGCGATCTACGCGAGGGTCTCCAGCGCCCGGCAGGCGAAGGACCAGACGATCGGCTCCCAGCTGTCCGCGCTGCGCGACCACGCCGCGACCAGCCGGCTTGAGGTCCCGGAAGACTGGGTGTTCGCCGACGACGGGCACTCCGGCGCGACGCTGGTGCGCCCGGGCCTGGAGGCGCTGCGGGACCTGGCCGCCCAGGGCTGCCTCGACGTCGTGCTGGTTTACTCCCCGGACCGGCTGGCCCGCAAGTTCGCCTACCAGGCGCTGCTGATCGAGGAGCTCGCCCGCTGCGGGACGCAGGTGGAGTTCGTGCAGGGGCCGCGGGGCGACAGCCCCGAGGACCAGCTGCTGATCCAGTTCCAGGGCATGTTCGCCGAGTACGAGAAGGCCCAGCTGATGGAGCGGTACCGGCGCGGCAAGGCATGGCGGGCCAAGTCCGGCAGCGTCAACGTGCTGTCCGGCGCCCCGTTCGGCTACCGCTACGTCCGCAAGACCCCCGGGTCCGGGGCCTCCTACGAGGTCGTCGAGCACGAGGCCGTGCTGGTCGCGGAGATGTTCCGCCGCTACGCCGACGACAGCGCCTCCATCGCCGGCCTGCGCCGCTGGCTGACGGACCTGGGAGTGCGCACCCGCACCGGGAAGGAACGCTGGGACCGGTCGGTGATCTGGGGCATGCTCCGCAACCCCGCCTACGCCGGCACCGCGGTCTTCGGCAAGACCCGCGCCGTGCAAGAGCCGGCCGGGCTGAACCGCACCGCCCGCCTCGCCGGCCGCACCGTCCCGAGGCAGGTCCGGGTCCAGGACCGGCCCCGGGAGGAATGGACGGGCATCCCCGTCCCCGCCCTGGCCGATGAGGAGACGTTCGACCGGGTGCAGCAGCGGCTCGCCGACAACAAGCGGTTCGCCTCCCGCAACACGAAGGTCCCGTCCCTGCTGCAGGGCATCGCAGCCTGCCCGTCCTGCGGCTACGGCTACTACCGCACCACTACGACCACGACCGCCGGGAACAAGATCTACTACTACCGCTGCCTCGGCTCCGACGACTACCGCTACCAGGGCGGCCGGGTCTGCCAGAACAAGCCCGTCCGCGCCGACTACGCCGACCAGGTCGTCTGGGACCACGTCACGGCCCTGCTCGCCGCCCCCGCCCTCATCCGCGCCGAGATCGGCAAGAGGCTGGAAAGGGCACGGACATCGGACCCGGTCACCCGCAAGCGCGGCCAGCTCGGGCAGGCCCTCGCCAAGACCAGCACGTCGATCAGCGCGATGGTCACCGCGTTCTCCGAGCAGCTCATCACCATCGACGAGCTCCGAGGCCGCATGCCCGGCCTCCGCGCCCGCGAGACCGGCCTGAAAGACCAGATCGCCGCCCTCGATGCCCAGGCCGCCGACCGCGACGCCTACCTCAAACTCGCCGGCGACCTCGAAGGCTTCCTCGCCCGGCTCCGCGAGAACTCGGCCACCGCCACCGTCGAGGACCGGCAGCGCGTCCTGCGCGCCGTCGTCCAGGACGTCCTCGTCGGCCCCGAGAAGATAACCATCCGCCATCGCATCCCGGTCCGGGAACCATCCAGCGGCGGCGGCCACCACGACACCACCGACACGGAGAGTGACATGCACGAAAGTTCGCTGTTGCGTTGGGGGCGTGATGACCCCGCCCTGAGGCGTTCCCGCGACCGTCCGCTGGAACTGCCCCTCAGCCATCACTCCCGCCTGCAGCCACAAGCGGACCAGCTTCAGCACCCGCCGGCCCGGCACCCGCTTCCCCATCTCCGCGAGCAGCCGCTCGTGGCTGATCTCGCCGGAGAAGTTCCGGATATCGAACTCCGCCACGAACTGGTACCCGGCGATGAACCCGGTACCGAGCCGTTCCATCGCCTGCGTGGCTGACCGCTTTGGCCGGAACCCGTACGAGGACGGCAGGAAACCTGCCTCGAAGATGGGCTCCAGCACGAGCCTGGCCGCCTGCTGGGCTACCCGGTCGCGCACGGAAGGAATGCCGAGCGGCCGCTTGCCGCCACCTGGTTCCGGGATGTCCACGCGCCTGGCGGGCGCGGGCCGGTAAGTGCCTGCGCGGAGATCAGCCTGAAGCTCCCCCAGAAGCCGGGGAACCCCGTAGACCTCCTCCACATACGCCAAGGTGACCCGATCCACCCCCGCAGCCCCTCGGTTCTTCCGGACCCGCTCCCACGCCTCCCACAGGACGTCACCCCGGTGGATACGGTCATACAGGGCGTGGAAACGCCGCTCCGGAGACTGCCTGGCCGCAGCCCATAGCTTGCATTGAAGTTCTCGCACTCTCACCGTGGACACCCACGGCAGCACGGCAGGCTCAGGCCCGCCCGGGTCGTCGGACCGGGCGATCCCGGTCATGCCCTCGCGCTTACCCTCTCCGCCAGCGTGATCAAAGCAAGGGTCCTTCCCTCCCGGCGCGTTATGCTGCACGCCGATCACCGGTACTACGACCCCCTCGGACTCCCGCTGCCCTCCAGGTGCCTTCACCATCGGCTTAAACACCTGGTCTTCACCCGACGCAGGCCAGGCAGACGGGCCTCTCCTGTTCCAGCCCAGACTGTGCGCACGTGCCGCCCCCCATACCCCGGGAGGACCCGGCAGGCTGACCCCGGACCAGGACCTGCCGGACATGGCCTCCGCCGTGACATGAGCGGCTCGGCTCCTCCGTTGTGACTGTGACGAGGCTGCAAGGTTCGCTTCACGCTACGGCCCGTACGCTTGCTCCCTCCAAAGAGGCTCTTGACACCCCGCTCAGCCCGCCGCCTCTCAACGACGAACCGGGGCCTGCTACCGGGCGCTCCGGTGCCTACCCGGACAGGACTTCCACCTGTAAGCCTGGACCAGCTTCCAGGACGCAACATGCCTGCCAGCATACGAACGCGGCGAGCCGCCAGTCCGGTAGGCGGCAGCCGGGAGGCACCGAACAGGACCTTGCGATCGGGCACCAGCAATCCTTCCGCCGCAGTTCGCTGGACAAGTTAGCTGTCACCGGACATCATGCCGCGATCGGCCCCGTCCGGTCAGCACCGGGGCCGTCGGCGTCGCGCGCCGAACGCCATGAGCGCCGACTCGCCGCCGCAGCCGGCTTAGTCGGGGTCGCCGGCATCGCCCGGGTCAGCCGGCCCGCAGTCACTCTGGCACCGCGCGTACCAGATCATACGGCGTGGATGTCCCATTCATGCAGCTCCAGCGACATGGCTGGGACATTCACATCGTATGAACGCGCCGGGCCGGGGCAGCGGGCAGGGATCAGCGGTCACAGGAATATCCCGGGAACGCAGGAGCACCAGGGACCTTCGCCAGGACACGCTGGGCGAGTGCGGACCGCAGCTACGCGCCTGGGTAACGTGGCTAAGCGGCGGTAAGGGACGCCCCCTCGGCAGCGGCGCTAGGCGGCGGTACGGGACGGATCGGGGTGCGTCCGGTGGCGGGCGAGGTGGGGCGGGGTGTGCGAGGGCTTCTCCTTGTAGACGAAGGCCCGGCGGAGGTGGGGGTAGGGCTCGCGCGGATCGGAGAAGTTGCGGCTCATGATGGCCAGTTCGGCGGCACGGTAGGCGGCCAGCGGGCGCTGCTGCTCGGCCGCTGCGAGCTGGTGCGCCTTGGCGGTCAGCCGCGCCGGGTAAGCGGGGTTGCGAGACAGGTACTCGGCCAGGTCCGCCACCTGCCCGCGGAAGCCGGCGGCGGTGTCGTCGATCACGTGGTCGACCAGGCCCAGGCGGAGCGCCGCGCCGGGAGTGACCGGCAGGCAGGCCTCCGTCAGCCGGGCCGCCTCGCTGGCGCCGACGCGGCGGGGCAGGGTGTAGGTCCAGTATTCCGAGCCGTGCAGGCCCATCAGGCGGTAGTGCGGGTTGAGGACCGCGCCGGCCCGGCACCAGACCTGATCGGCGGCCAGCGCCAGCATCAGGCCGCCGGCCGCGGCGTTTCCGGCCAGCGCGGCCACGGTGAGCTGGCCGGTGTTGGTCAGGATCGCGTGCACCAGGTCGTCGATGGCGTTGATGTTCCGCCAGGATTCCGCGGCAGGGTCGGCGGCGGCCTGGATCACGTTCAGGTGGATGCCGTTGCCGAAGAAGTCCCGGGGCGGGCCGAGCACGATCACCTTGACCGGGCGCGCCTGGGCGTGCCGGTAGGCGGCCAGCAGGCGGCGGCACTGGCCGGTGCTCATGGCCCCGCCGGGGAAACTGAATTCCAGGTAGCCGACCCCGCAGGATTCGCGGTAGCTGACCTGCCGGTAGGTGCGCCGCGCCGACGGCAGCGTCAGCGGCGCGGGAACCTCGGGCACGCCGTCCAGGGCTGCACCGAGCGCGAGCGCGGCGGGCAGCTTGAAGGTACCCGGGCCGCCGCGGGCCGGGCGGCGGCGCAGCTGCGGGATCCAGACCGCGCCATCCACGGTGGCGCGGCAGATCGCGCCGTCCCGGTGGGCCAGGATCATCCCGGGCCGGCCGCGCAGTTCGTCTTCGGGGTGCCCGCCGAACAGGTAGTACTCCCGGTCACCGAACACGTCCAGGACGCCGGGGCTGGAGTCGGCCGCGCGCAGCTTGGCCAGTACCGCCTCGGTGGGCTCGGTCAGCCAGTCGATCCCGCGGGTGGGCTGGCGGCACGGCGGACGCAACTGCCCGGTGACGTCCGTTCGGCCGTAATCGAGTGGTTCGGGCCGGTACCGGCCCTCGGCGAACCGGGCTACGGCCAGCAGCACCGCCTCGGCCGCGGCGTCCGCGACCTCGGTCCGGTACGCAGAGCTCTTCGAGCAGCCGGGCATCGCGAACCCCACGCTGGCCCAGATGTCGCCGGCGTCCATCTCCGCGTTCGCCTGCAGCACGGTGACACCCCAGTTCTTGGCGCCGCCCATGATCGCCCAGTCCAGCGAGGACGGGCCGCGGTCACCCATGGGACCCGGGTGGACGATGAAGCAGGGCCAGGCCGACCAGATGTCCTCGGGAATCGCCCGGGTCAGCATCGGGGCGATGATCAGGTCCGGATCGTACCGGCGGACCCCGTCCCGCATCACCTCATCCCCCAGGGCGAGCTCGACCGACACCTCGTGCCCCCGGTCGGCGAGTTCGGCATGCACCCGCTGCGTCATGCTGTTGTAGGCGCTGGCAATAAGCAAGATCCGCATCGACGTCATCCCCCCCGTGACTGCCTTTTCCTGGCAGAGGGAGGCCGGGGGGACCCTGATACACGGTTCGCAGCCGAGTCAATAATCTGGGGACATGCCTGCAGACGCCATATTCCGGCTCGGCCGCGCGTACGAGATGACCGCTGACCCCCGGGTCTACCTGCCGTCGCAGCAGCCTGCGCTGACGCTGGCCGGCGGTCGTCCGGTGCACGACCCCGACGGCTTGTTCGGTGCCGCATGACCGGCTTCGCGGGACAGATGCGCACGGGCGGCGGGGCCTGCCGGCGGGGCTTGTGGCTGACGTTCCTGAGCCCGTTCGGCCTCGAGGTGGCGGGTGGCTGCGGGGCCGAATGGCTCGGGATCGACATCCAGCACGGCGATCTCGAGCTCACCGACGTCGCCCCGCTGGCGCGGGTCAGCCCGGTGCCCGTGCTCGTCCGCCTGGCCTCACACGACGAGGCGCACCTGGCGCGGGTGCTGGACGCCGGGGTCGACGGCGTGATCGTCCCCGCCGTCGAGTCCGCCAGCCAGGCCGAAGAGCTGGTGCGGGCCGCTTATTACCCGCCCCGGGGACGGCGCAGCCAGGGCCCGGCGCGCGTTTCGATGCTCGGCCCGCGCGACCAGCCGCTGCTGCTGCCGATGGTTGAGACCCGTGCGGGCCTGGACCACCTCGACGATATCCTCGGCGTCGACGGCGTGGATGGCATCTTCCTCGGCCCCTACGCCCTGACCCTCTCGCTCGGCCGGGAATCGGTGCTGGACGACGCGGTGGTGTCGGCGATCACGTCCGTGATAGGCCGAACGGGCGGGCGGGGGCGTATCGCCGGGATCTTCACCGGGAACCGCGAGCTCACCAGGTTGCTCCCGGCGGTCGACCTGCTCGGCGTCGACACCGACGCCGCCGCGTTGCGCGCCGGGCTGAAGCTGATGTTCGACTAGATCATCGTGGGGCGCGGCGGGTGGTGCCGGTCAGGCGGCGGACGATGATCAGGGCGACGATCGGGACCAGGGTGATGAGGCCGGGGTGCCCGCTGATAATGGCGACCGCGACGACGATGGCGATGATGGCGATCGGAGCGACGTGCGGCCGGGCAGGCAGGCGGAATCCGGGGCTGGCCGGAGCTGCGGCCGGGGTCGCGGCAACCTGCCGCTGGCGGGGCAGGTCGGTGAACAGCGCGGCCAGGTCCGCGGCGGTGCGGGCCTGAAGGGCGCGGCCGGTGCGGTCCTTTAGTTCCTCGGTGCTGAGGCGGCCGGCCTGGTAGTGCTCGCTGAGCTCGGCGATGGCCCGGTCGCGGTCGGCGTCGGACACGCGCAGGCGGCCGGACGGGTGGTCCTGGGTGGCGGTACTCATGTACTGAACGCTACCTACCGGCGGACCCGGGCGCATCGGCCTGGGAGTGGAGATCCGGATATCCATCCCAGGGTGGAGACGGGTGGTCAACCTTGGCTCAGAATGTCTCCCCGGATATACGCGGAGGCGGCTTCCGCCGTGCTGCCGACGAGCTCAGTGATGTCCCCATCAGTGACATTTCCCTGCATCGGTGCAGAGCACCGCGAAAGCCATGGAGCCTGGATGGAGACCGCGTGTACGCGAGGTGGGAGCCGGGAGCGCGGGGCTACGAGCGTTCGGCCAGCCAGATCGAGACGTGGGCGGGCGGCTGCGCAGATACGTTTACAGGCACGCCCATACGGCGTCTATCAGGGCGCGGGTGCGGGGACTCTGCCAGCGCGGGCCCATCTGATTCGTCACATAGCCGAAGGCGACCCGGTTCTCGGGGTCGGCGAAGCCGAGCGAGCCGCCGGCGCCGAAGTGGCCGAACGTCGCCTGGCCCGGGCCGATGGGCCGTTCGGGCTGGGTGAGCTGGAAGCCGAGGCCGAAGCGGGACGGCCGGTGCAGCACCAGGTCCTGGCCGTACACCTGCTCGGTGGTGGCTTCTTTCAGGGCGGCGGGCTCGATGATGGCCGTTCGGCTGATCAGGGCGGCGTAGACGCGGGCGACGCCGCGGGCGGTGCCGTGCGCGTTGGTGGACGGGCACTGCGCGGCTCGCCATTGGGGCGTGTTGACCACGCCGGAACCGGACAGGCCCCCCGGGTTGAAGTACGAGTTGTGCTCCATCAGCTGGGCGGGCTCGAGCCCGGGCGGTTCTTCCTCGGCGGGCGGCGGCCCGGGCCAGATGAACGTGGCGACGCGTTCGTGCTCGGAGGCGGGCAGGCCGATGTGCACGTCGGCGCCGAGCGGGCGGGCGATCTCTTCGCGGAGCAGCTCTCCTACCGTAGTGCCGGTGATGCGGTGGATCACCTCGCCGACCAGGAAGCCGAAGGTGTTGACGTGGTAGCCGTGGGCGGTGCCGGGCTGTCCGGTTGCCAGCGGCGGCCGTGCTCCTGGTCGGCCCAGCCGCCGTAGAGGTCCGCGACGACACGGCCGTGGACCATGACGCAGACCGCCGCGCCGAGCTCGCCGCGTTCGGCGAAGTTGGCCTGGAAGGCGTCGCGCAGCGGCCCGAACCGCGGGTCGCAGTGACCTTCTACCGTGGCGGGCATGAGCACATTCTCATTGAAGCGGTTCCAGGGCAGCGCGGACCGAACGGGCCAGGTCTAGCCGGGACGATGAGCACGGCCCAGCCGCGGCGCGGCTAGAGCATGAGGATCAGCATGTAGCCCATGGTGATGCCCATGGTGATCTTGCAGATCGCTGCGCACCGTGGGGCTAGGTAGGACTGGGTGGCGGCGAAGCCGGGACCGGACCCGATGCCCGGGCGGGTGTCTCCGGCGGGCGCCGCGAGCGCGGGGGCGTGGAGGGTCACGCGGTCGCCGATCCAGACGACGTAGCCGAACAGGAACAGGGCCAGCGGCAGGGTCAGGAACGAGAAGCGGGACTCCGTCGCGGTCATGGGCATGCTGGTGCTCGTGCCGCTGGAGGCGGCCGTGACCGTGGCGGGCAGGATCAGGAACACGAAGACCATGGCGGCGCACTCGACCAGGTGCGGCAGGGGGTGGGAGGAGCGCCAGGGGTTTGACCGGGCGCCGCGGCGGGCCCGGAGCATCCGGTAGCCGAACCAGGCCGCGCCCGCGGCGAAGACGACTTCCCAGATCGCGCTGGGCAGGGTGCGCAGGCCGGAGACGAGCATCCCGGCCATGGCCACGCCCATGACCACGTGAGCGCCGTCGGTGTCGAGCTCGGTGGGGCGCCGCCAGCGGCGGGCAGTGATCAGGCGGCCGGCGCAGTAGACCGCGACGGCCATGCCCGCGGCCGCGAAGATGCCGGTGAGCCAGGCGGGGCCGCCCATGTCAGGCCCCCTTCCCTGGTACGGCCATGGGCCCGGCAGGCCAGAAGGACAGGGCCAGCAGGGCCAGCAGCGGGCCGGATTCGGGATCGGTGGCCATGCCGGTGAACAGCTCGCCCATGCCCTGGGCCAGCCACAGCGCTGCCGCCAGCGCCATGGCCAGGACGACGGCGGCGCGGACGGCCGGCGCGGGCAGGTAGACGGCGACGGCCACCACGGCAAGCAGGACCGCGAGCACGACCGAGGCGGCCAGGCCATGGTGGCTCAGGGCACCGGCGGCGTGGGTGTCGATCCAGGCGAGCCAGGCGGGGGCGCCGTCGGCGCCGTCGGAGAACGCGTCGCTGATGGCGCCCGGAGCCCGGGACGCGGGCAGCAGGGCGAAGGCGGCCAGGCTGCCCCACAGGACGAACCAGACGGCCTGGGCCGGACGGCGGCCGATGACGCGGCCGGCCACTGAGGGCGCGGCGGGGTCGCGGTCGGCGGGCCACAGCAGGACGGCGAGGATCGCGTAGAGGAGGACCGGTCCCGGGGCGCCGTTGACCGGGCTGGCGGTTCCGGCCAGGATGCCGCCGAAGCCCTCGCCGAGCCACCAGACAGCCAGCGACCAGGCTATCGACGCGGCCAGCGCGAGCCTGACCGTCGGGCGCCAGGCGATGCCAAGGCCCAGGGCCAGCTGGATAGTGGCGAAGACGGCGTTCAGCACGACCACGTGGTGGCCGATGAGGTGCGCGGACCAGGTGATCGGGCCGGCGACCACGGCGGGGTTACCCTGCGCGCTCCCGGCCAGCATGTCCGGGAAGCTCCTGGTGAACATGGACGGCTGGTACTGCAGGATGCCGTCCAGCACCCAGATGACGCCGAGGGCCAGCTGCAGCTTGCGGCGCGGGTCGAGCGCGGCCGTGCCGACGGCACCGGCGGCGCGGTCGACGGCGACCGCGAGGCTCTCGCTCATGTGGTGTCCCCTTCGCCAAACTATTACGACGGTAAAAGACCGCTTGCAGATCAGACAAGAGAATGGCCGAATTGCCGGGCCGGATGGGCTGTTCCGGAAACCCGGGCCGGGTATTCAATAAACCCCGCTTGGGTATTGGATAAACCCGGCCCGGGTATCGTGCCAATTCGGTAACCGCGCCATTCAGCTGGTGAACGTCGGGTCACCGCCGCGGACCGGGATGGTCCGGCCCTTGGGCTCCTCCCAGTCCTCCTGGCGGCCCAGCGCGGTCATGTCGAGGTAGGTGTAGGCGTTTCCGACGTACTCGGTGCCCCGGGCAAAGGCCGAGTACGTGTGGAAGATCTCGTCGCCTTCGCGCAGGAAGGCGCTATAGCCGGGCATCTCGGCGGAGTGGTCGCCGCCGAGCAGGCCGGGTTCGGAGCGGTAGTTGTAGTCGATCTGGCCGCGGGCTTCGTCCAGGCTGACGTGGTAGTCGTAGTTGAAGTCGCTGCCGTAGCTGGAGTACCACGGGGCGACGGTCCAGCCGCGCTCCTTCGCCGTCGCGGCGATCTTGTCGTACGGAGCGCGGGAGGCCAGCACGAACGCGGTCTGCCGGGATCCGATGTGCGTCAGCACGCCCGGTGACAGCTCGTCGATGGCCGCCGAGCAGCCCGGGCAGGGCCTGTCCCAGTCCGGGCCGAACATCACGTGCTGGACGATCAGCTGGCGCAGGCCCCCGAACAGCTCCGCCAGCGTGATCGGACCGTCCGGGCCCCCGAACACGTACTCCTTGTCCACCTTGACCATGGGCAGCCTGCGCCGGTCGGCGTTGAGCGCGTCGCGGGAGCGGGTGAACTCCTTCTCGCGCGCCAGCAGGCGGCGCCGGACCTCGAGCCACTGCTCGCGGGACACGACATCGGGAAGACTCATCCGAAACCTCCTGTGAGTGAACGGGTCAGTGATTCTGACTCCCGTCACTAACCCGACGAACCGGTTCGGCCCGGATGGACAGCCGGCGGGTGGCGAAACGGAGTGAGGCGGGGGGTGGGCGGGGAATGCATAGCGGCCTCCGATACATAGCAACCGAACGGTTGCCACTTTATAGCAACCATCTAGTTGCGTCAATGCGTTACGGGAGAGGCGGGCCGACGGTAGGCATCCGCGTCCCGGCGTGGCGAGAATGTCAGACCTAGATTCTAGGATCAGATCTATGTTCGATAACATTGAAGGTCCGGGCTCGATCGTCGCTGCTGTCTTGCCGCCGGCTGATGTAGCCGCGTCTCCTGCCAAGCCGAACCGGATGCCGCTGGAGCGGCTGGAGGCGCAGATCTGCGAACTGGCCGGGCACCTGGCCGCGGCGACCTGCCGGTTCCTGGTCCTGCTGGCCGATTTCGACGCCCGCCGCGGCTGGGCGTCATGGGAGATGACCAGCTGCGCGCAGTGGCTGTCCTGGAAGTGCCAGATGTCCTCGGGCACCGCCCGGGAGCACGTCCGGGTGGCCCGGGCCCTGCGGGACCTGCCGGTGATCCGGGCCCGGTTCGCCGCGGCCAGGCTCTCCTACGCCAAGGTCCGCGCGCTGACCCGGATCGCCACCCCGCAGAACGAGGCGGGCCTGGCCGAGATCGCCGGGCCGATGACGGGGAACCAGCTGGAGCGATTCGCCCGGGCGCACCGCCAGGTGACCCAGTCCGATGACGCGAATGCCAGGGTCCGCCGCCGCCTGGTCTGGCGGTTCGAGGAGGACGGCTCGCTGTCCGGCACGTTCCGCCTGCCGCCGCTGGCCGGCGCGGTGATGCTGAAGGCGCTGCGCGCAGCCTGCGATGACCTCGCGGACGCGGCGGGTGATCCGCGCGGAGACGTTTCCGCGGAAACGCCCCGGCGGGTCCCCGGCGACCCCGCGGACCCGGCTCGGTGCCACGTCGAGGACGGCCCGGCCATCAGCGTCTCCACAGCGCAGATGCTCAGCTGCACCGCCGCCTTGTCATGGATGCGGCACGACCGCGGCGCAGTGCTCGCCCTGGGCCGCCGTAGGCGCCGCCCCAGCGCCGCCATCCGCCGGGCGGCCCGGGAGCGGGATAAGTGCCGGTGCAGGTTCCCTGGTTGCGAGTCGCGCCGGGTGGACCTGCACCATATCCAGCACTGGATCAATGGCGGCCGGACCGACCTGGAGAACCTGGTCAGCCTGTGCCCCTACCACCACAAGCTGGTGCACGACCGCGGCTACCTCATCGCCGCTCCACCTGGCGGTGGGGGCACGTTCGCTTTTTACCGTCCCGACGGCACCCGGCTGCCATCCTGCCCGCCCCTGCCCGAGCCTGACGGTCCGATCAACCGGGTCAACGACGCGGATATCACCTCGGAGACGATCGTTCCGCCGTGGTACGGCGAGCGGCTGGACCTAGACCACGCCATCTGGGTCTGCTTCGCCAACGCCCGCACCAAGGAGCAGAAACGGGCCGACCGGGAGCAGGCCCGCGAGCCGGTGTTCCGGCCGCACACATGGGTCAGCGACCTCAACGACATGGACTGGGTGACGAAAGTCAGCACGAACGAGAGCTGCGCTGATCGAAGTACTGGCTCTAGCTTCTGCTCCGTCGCCAGACGGCGGATTCCCAGGGGCGGAGCTTGAGGCCGGGCGGCGGCTGGAGCGGGTCTTCGCCGTTGAGGTTGGTCAGGACGACGCAGGCAGCCGTCCAGTCGGGGTCAAGGGGCAACTCGGCGTCCACGACGTCGGCGGAGAAGTTGGCCGCGACGAGGAGTTCCGCGTCGGCGGCGCGGCGGAGGAAGGCCCAGATCGCGGGATGCTCGGGCAGGAGGAGCTCGAAGTCGCCGTCGGTGACGACGGGGTCCTCGTGGCGCAGGGCGATGAGCCGGCGGTAGTGCTCGAAGACCGAGCCGGGGTCGCCGACCTGGGCGGCCGCGTTGACCGTCGTGTGATCGGGGTTGATGGCGATCCAGGGGGTGCCGGTGGTGAAGCCGGCGTCCGGGGAGGCGTCCCACTGGACCGGGGTGCGGCCCTGGTCACGGCTCATCCTGGTCATCGCGGCCAGCAGCGCGGGCAGGTCGATGCCGCCCCTTTTGTCCCTTTCCGCCCGTTCGGCCGCCTCGGCGTAGAACCGCAGCGTCTGGATGTCGCGGAAGTCGGTGATCGCGGTGAACGGCGCGTTGGCCATGCCCAGCTCGTCACCCTGGTACACGTACGGGGTCCCGCGGTGCAGGTGCAGGACGGTGGCCAGGGTCTTGGCCGAGGCGACCCGGTGCGGGCCGTCGTCGCCGAACCTGGATACCGAACGGGGCTGGTCGTGATTGCCGAAGTAGAGGGAATTCCAGCCTCGCTCGGCCAGGCCCCGCTGCCAGTCGGCCATCGCGGCCTTCAGGTCCGGCAGGTGCAGCGGGAGCAAGTCGAACTTGTTCGCCCCGACGTCCAGGTGGACGTGCTGGAACTGGAAGACCATGTCCAGCTCGTGCCGGGCCGGGTCGGTGAACAGTACCGCTTCACCGATGGTGACGCCGGGCATCTCCCCCACCGTGAGCACGTGCACGTCGCGGCCGGCGAAGACCTCCCGGTACATCTCCTGGAGGAACTCGTGGTTGCGCGGACCGCAAGTGAAGTACTGGTCGCCGGGGCCGTACCGGGATCCGGGGCGGGGGGTGGTGTCCGGCAGGGACGTGTCCTTGCTGATCATGTTGATGACGTCCATCCGGAAGCCGTCCACGCCGCGGTCCAGCCACCAGCGCATCATGGCGTAGATGGCCTGGCGGACCTCGGGGTTCTCCCAGTTCAGGTCGGGCTGCTTGGTCGAGAAGATGTGCAGGTAGTACTGCCCGGTCGTCTCGTCCCACGTCCAGGTGGGGCCGGAGAAGTGGGATTCCCAGTTGGTGGGCCGGTCGCGCCACCAGTACCAGTCCCGCTTGGGGTTATCCCGGCGGGACCGGGACTCGATGAACCAGGGGTGCTCATCGGAGGTGTGGTTGACCACCAGGTCCATGACCAGCTTCATGCCGCGGGCGTGCAGCTCCGCGATCAGCTGATCCAGGTCGGCCAGCGAGCCGAACAGCGGGTCGATGTCCTGGTAGTCGCTGATGTCGTAGCCGTTGTCGTCCATCGGCGACCGGTAGACCGGGGACAGCCAGAACCACGTCCACGCCCAGCCGGTGCAGGTAGTCGACGTGGCCGATGATGCCGCGCAGGTCGCCGATGCCATCGCCGTCGGAGTCAGCGAAGCTACGGGGATAGATCTGGTAGACGACCCAGCGCCGCCAGTCGGCGCAGGCGCCGGACATGGGCGCGGGCTCAGGAGCGGACAAGGCGGGCGATAGCTTCGGAGGCTTCCTTGACCTTGGCGTCGGCTTCGGGGCCGCCGGCCTCGATAGCCTGCGTCACGCAGTGACCCAGGTGGTCCTCGACGAGTCCCAGGGCGACCGCCTGCAGCGCCCGGGTCACCGCGGATACCTGGGTGAGAACGTCGATGCAGTACGTGTCGGACTCCACCATGCGCTGCAGCCCGCGTACCTGGCCCTCGATCCGCCGTAGCCGCTTGAGGTAAGCCTCTTTGTCCTGCGTATAGCCGCGCATGATCCAACTGTAAGGGCTTGCGCAGGCCAGGGTAACCTCGCCGCATGCGCAACCGCGTCAACTGGCTCCCGCGGGCGGCGGAGCAGGAACCGGCGGACCGTTCGGCCTCAATATCCTCAGCCCGGGCCGGCGCCGCACGGTGAGCCTGGTTTTGTCCGGGCGGGAGCTGGCCGCCTCGATCCGTTCCGAGACGGCGGCGCGGGCGGCCGAGCTCGCCGCGGCCGGACGGCGGCCGCGGCTGGCCGTGGTCACCGCGACCGCCGACGAGGCTAGCGCCTGGTACGTGCGGACACTGGCGCGGGCCGCGGAGGTGACCGGGATCGCCTGCGAAGTCACCGACCTGGTCTCGTCGCCGGACGGGATCCGGGCGGCGCTGGCCGGGCTGAGCGGCCGGGCGGACGTGCACGGAATCTTGCTGCAGACGCCGCTGCCGGGAGGCGCGCGGCTGGCCGCGGCCTGATCGACCCGGCCAAGGACGTGGACGGGGCGAACCCGACCTCGCTAGGGCGGCTGATGACCGGGCTGCCAGCCTTCGCGCCTGCTACGGCCGCGGCGGTGCTGGCGTTGCTCGATCATTTCGAGGTGGCGCTGAGCGGACGGCGTGCGGTGGTGGTGGGACGTTCGGCCGTGGTGGGCAAGCCGGTGGCGCAGCTGCTGCTCGCCCGGGACGCGACCGTGACCGTATGCCACTCGCGGACCGTGGATCTGGCCGCGGTGACGTCGACGGCCGAGGTGCTCGTGGTGGCGGCGGGACGGGCGGGGCTGATCGGGCCTGGCTTCGTCGCTGGTGGTGCTGTCGTGGTCGATGTCGGGACCAGCGCCGCGGCGGACGGCGGGCTGGCCGGGGACGTCGACCCCGCGGTCGCGGAGGTGGCGGGGGCGCTCAGCCCGGTGCCGGGCGGGGTCGGGCCGGTGACCACGGCGCTGCTGCTGCGGCACGTGGTGTCGGCGGCTAGAGGGCTTGGGCGGGGTGGTCTGTGATTTTTGAGTCAAAATCCTGTGTTTGCAGGTCAGGATAGGGGGCTGGCGGCGCGTGGTGGTCAGGCGGCGATGCCGGCTTGGCGGGTGAGGTCGTCGAGGGCGGCCTGGTAGGCGCGGTCGGCGGCGCGCAGCGCCGTGGGCGTGGGCGGGCGGGGGTCGGTGATCTGGGCCAGGCCGGTGCGCAGCACCCGGTCGTGGATGCGGGTGAGGAACTGCGCTGAGCGCATGCCGGTGTCGGTGACGCGGTAGCGGAAGGTGTGCGGGATGCGCTCGATGAGCCCGTGCAGCCGCAGCCGCCTGAGGTCGTAGGTGATCTGCCCGCTGGTCATGAGATCGGGAGTCTTCCCGAGCAGGGGCGCCAGGTGGCGGCGCAGGTCGGCGTTGGTGAAGCCGTTGGGCAGCAGGCGGAAGACGCACAAGACGTGCAGGAGGGCGAGCGAACGCTGGTCGGTCAGGCGCAGCCCGGCCACGCGGGTGCCGGCCGGGGTGGTGACCGGGTCGGTGACCTGGGCCAGGGCGCCGGCTCCGGCGATGGGGTCATGGCTGAGTATCTGGGCGCCCAGCAGGCGCCGGTTGGCGGTGAAGCCGATCTGCCGCAGTGCGGGCAGGTTGGCCAGCCGTTTCCCGATCCCGAAGTCGCGGGTCTGGTTGATGGTCGTTTCCGTTCTGATCGCCTTGCCCAGCTTGTGGTACTGCTTTATTTTCGAGTTCTTGTAGTCGACGTGCAGGCTGGGGGTGACGCCCTCGGTGATGACCCGGGTACGGAACCGGCCTGGGGTGGCGTGCGGTCCCTTGCGGATGATGCGGCGGCCGAAGACCAGGCCGACCTGGTCCGGGCGGCCGATGGCCAGGTTGTCATGGATGACCTGGTCGAAGAAGATCCGCCCGGAGACCGGCTTGTCCAGCACCTGGGTGAGGGAGAACTCCGCCTGCAGCACCGAGATGTCATACCGGTACCCGGCGGCCTGGTCCGCGGGCGAGTACGGGTTCGGCAGGATCGCCAGCCACTTGCGGGCCAGCGCCTCGATCTTGTCCTCGGTCAGCGAGTCGCAGACCGCCTGCAGCCCGGCAACGTCGTCGCAGGCGGCGAACCCGTTATCCAGCGCGGTGAAGCCGATCCCGGCCCCGGCGGCCCGGGCCTGGGCATAGTGATGCCCGTTGACCAGCAGCTTGGCGCCATAGGGGAAATACGAGGAGAACTTGAGGAAGAACGCCCCGAAGTCCTCATCCACGCAGTGCACGTAGAACTGGTTCACCACTGAGGTCGTCCGCACTATCCACGGATAGGACCGGCCGTCCGCAGCACGGCGCTTTTCGGTCCGGAACACGGTGTTCTTCTCCTGCGCCCGCCCGATGAACAGCACCCCCTCGGTCCGCCCGGCCGCCTGGAACGCGGCCAGGTACTGCTGCATCACGTCGTCCTTGCGCTGGCCCCGGGCAAAGTCGACGCGGGGAATGCCGTGCACCTTGGCGAAGGCATCCAGCCGCGCGATGAAGTCCCGGCTCATCGGGGCGATCACCGAGGTCGAGGCGATCCGCTGGCCCAGGTGGCCATGGATGAACGCCAGCAGCCCCTCCACCCGCTGCAACTGCGGCACGTACAAGTTGCAGTACATCCGGTCAATCGATTCGATCTCGAACAGCACATGACGGGACACGACATCGGCCACACTGCGCGGTAGCGTCATCTCACGGCTCCGGTCGGGCACAGGCCAGCAGGCCACCTACCGCCAAACGGCGGTCACATAACGGAGCACACAGTGCCACCGTCTCGCTCCGGCCGGAGCCCCTTTCGCTCACCCCGCCACGACGTCATGGCTTGGTGGGCTGGGGCCAAGCCCCGTTAGTCCTTCTCGGTCGTGAGCGGGGGCGCCGAGCCGAGCATGCTGCGGTAGACGGCGATCAGCGCGGCCTTCTGCTCCTCGCCGAGGCGCGGGTCGGCGCGGATGGCGGCCTCGGTGCCGGGGACCTGCTGCTCTTCGGTGTCGGTCGCGTCACGGGCGATCGCGTCGATCAGGCCGGCCTGGGCCATGAGCGTTTCCGCGGAAACGTTGAGCGCGCCGGAGAGCGCCTTGAGCACGCGCACCGAGGGCTGGTGCAGGCCGCGCTCGACCTGGCTGAGATAGGGGTTCGACAGGCTGGTCAGTTCCGCGAGCTGGCGGAGCGACAGGTTGGCGCGCTTGCGCTGCTCACGGATGAAGGCGCCGAGTGCCTCCCGCTGCGCTTCCCACGGGTCTGACATGGCGCCTCCTCTGGCTGGCTGTGCTAGGTATAGTACGCGGCAGCCCCGGGAGTGTCCCGGGGCTGCCGCGTAATTCATGCGCGTGGAGCTACTTGGTGCTGTCCTCGGTGCCCGGGGTCAGCGCACTCGTCGCCTTGATGACTTCCTCGGCGAACCTGCGCTGGCTGGCCAGGAGCTGCTCGGCGAAGTCGTAGGCGCTGGCCACGACCTCCTCCGGCTTGGGCAGCTTGCCGGCGAACGGAATGTCGACCGCGGGGACCTTGGGGGTGATGGACTGGACGGTCTCAACCCAGGTCTTGATCGCGTCGACGACGGTCTCCTGGCTCTTGCGGACCGTGCTCAGGATCTCGTTCTGCAGGTCCTGCGTGGCAGTGTTAGCCATGATGTTGCCTCCTGCGTCTTACTTGCTGTCGCTGTCGCCGTTGCCGGGCAGCAGCGGCGCGGCGGCCTTGACCACCTCGTCGGCGAACGTGCGCTGGCTGCTGAGCAGCTTCTCGGCGAAGTCGTAACCGCTGGCCACGACGTCCCGCGGCTTCGGCAGCCGGTCGGCGAACGGAACGTCGACGGAGGGAATCTTCGGGGTGATCGTCTGAACGGTGTCCACCATGGACTTGATCGCGTCGAGGGCGATCTCCTGGCTCTTGCGAACGATCGACAGGAACTGGTCCTGCAGTTCCTCCTGGGTGCTGGTGCTGGTGCTGGTGCTGGCCATCTTTTTATGCCTCCCTGTTGGCTTCTGCTGCTAACTTTACCAAGCAATGCTTGGCATGTCAAGCAGAGGTGCTTGGTTTATTTTGCAGCCGGTCGCTGGGCGTCAGCTGGTGCCGGTGCTCTTCGGCGCGCGCGGGGCGGCGGCCGGGTTGGGCGCGGCCGGCTTGGGGGCGGCCGACTCGGCGGCGGTTGGCTTCGGGGCGCTCTCGGGCGCCGCGGGCTTGGATGCGCCTGCGGCCGGGGTGGCCTTGGGCGCGGGCCTGGCCGGGGTGGCCTCGGGCGTGGGCTTAGTGGCGGCCGGCGTAGTGACGGCCGGCGTAGTGGCGGCCGGCGTAGTGGCGGCCGGCGTAGTGGCGGCCGGCGTAGTGGCGGCGGGCTTCGGCGCGGGCTTGGCGGCCGGGGCCTTGCGGACGGCGGCCGCGGGGGCCTCGGGAGCGGTCTGGGCCGGAGCCTCCGGGCCGGTGGTCGCGACAGCCTTCGGCGCGCTCGGGGCGACCTCGGCGGCCTTCGGCGTGGCGGGCTTCGGCATGGCGGGCTTCGGCGTGGCGGGCTTCGGCGTGGCGGGCTTCGGCGTGGCGTCGGCGATTGCCTTCCCGGTGGCCTGGACGGTCTCGGTCACCGCGGTCTTCGCGACCGCTGCCGTCCTCTTGGCCGCCGCGGCGGCGTCGGCCTTGGTCGCGTCCTGCCAGGCGCGCCTGGCGTTGGCCGGGATCAGCGGCTCCGTGGCCTGCAGCAAGTCCTCGGCGAACTTGCGCTGAATGGCGAGCAGGTGCTCGGCAAAGTCATAGCTGCTGGCCACGATGTCTTCCGGCCTGGGCAGCTTGTCTGCGAACGGCACGGTGACCGACGGCAAGCTGGGGAGCCGCTCCGCGTAGGCTGGCGGCAGCTTGGGGGTGACGGTCCTGACCGTCTCGACCCACGTCTTGATCGCGCGGATCATGGCTTCCTGGCTCTTGCGCGTGGCGGCCAGGAACTCTTCCGGCAGGTCCCGCGTGGGGGTGCTGGCCATGTGTATGCCTCCTCGTGAACTTCTATGCAAACTTTACCAAGCATGATTGAGATGTCAAGCGTGACGCTTGACATATGAAGCACTGAGGGCTCTGGGGCGGCGGTGAGCTGGGGGTTAACCGGGACGAGGCCCGCGGGCGGGAGTGAGCTTGGGGTGAACCGGGAAGGAGCCCGCGGGCGGCGGTGAGCTGGGGGTGAACGGGGAAGGAGCCCGCGGGCGGGACGCGTTTCCCGGCCGAACCGCTCATGCGGCATGGATGCCGCGTTCGTGTTGTCTGACGCCGCCGAGTTGATCATGGCGGCACCGGCTCAGGCTTAAGTGCTGGTGCCCATGTGATCCTACGAAGCTTCTGCGTCCGGTGATACGCTTCCGTCGGCACATCTTGCCCCGGTCATACGGCGTGGATGTCCCATTCATGCAGCTGGAGCGACGTGGCTGGGACATTCACGCCGTAAATCGAGGCGCGCCAAGCCGCGGGCGGGACGCGTGTGGGGTACGGGTCAGGTGGGGCGGAAAACGGATGCATGGGCGCCGGAAGGGGGCGTCATCGGCGGGGGCGTCATCGGCGGGGGTGGGTGGCCAGTTCGTGCCGGGAGTGCGGCTGGCGCACGCCGGCGCTGGGCGATCTGCGTTACCGAGGGCGTACGCCGGTATCTGATCGAGATGTACCGGTTCTGGGGGTCAGTGATACCCAGACCTAATGTTGGGGTATCAAGCGATTAGCGGGGCGGGAAGCTAATGCCCCGGGAGCGCTGCGGAGGTCGCCAATGCGTCGCCTGTGGATGTCTTTGCTGCTCGTGCCGGTCATGGTGGTGGCCGTGGCCTCCGCGGCCGGCGCCTCTCCGATGGCGCCCGCGGCCCGGACGGCGGCCGCAGCCCGGATAACGCCCGCGGCGCGGACGGCGGCCGCGAGCCGCACCCAGGCCGCCGCGCCGGCCCGCGCCTTGCAGCCCGGCATGACGGGCGCCAAGGTCAAGGCGCTGCAGCAGCGACTGGCCGCGCTGAAGTACTATCCGGGCTCGATCAACGGGACCTTCGGCACCAGCACCCTGGAGGCCGTGTGGGCGTTCTACGAGGTCCAGGGGCTGGCGCCGCACGACTACGTGAGCTCCGCGATGAAGAAAGCGCTGGCCCACCCGCGGGCACCCAAGGTGCTGGTCAAGCACGGCGGTGCCAACCGGATCGAGATCAGCCTGTACCGCGAGGTCCTCGTCCTCTACCGCAACAACAAGGTCCAGCTGATCAGCCACGTGTCGAGCGGCGGGGGCTACTACTTCTGCAACCCCGGCGGCGGCTGCGGGTACGCGGTCACCCCGACCGGCGACTTCCGCACGAGGGTGTTCATGCGCGGCTGGGTGCAGGTGCCGCTGGGCGAGATGTACAACCCGGTGTTCTTCATCGGCACCGCGTACGCGATCCACGGCGACACCGACGTGCCGCTGGTACCGGTCTCGCACGGCTGTGTCCGGATCCCGATGGACATCGCGGCCTTCTTCCACAAGCTGCTGAAGATCCCGGGCGAGCCGGTCTACATCCGCTAGGAAGCTAGCGGGCGGCACCGGGTAATTCCGCGGGCTGGACCTGGTGCACCATGGCCAGTGAGCGGGAGAGCTCGACGCAGCCGATGGCGATGGCGAGCACGGCGACGATCTCGATGACGAGCAGCCCGCCGCCGATGTTCACGTCCTCGCCGAAGACCGTCACCCCGTAGCAGGCGCTGATGATCGCGTCGCCGAGGGTGAGCGGCGGCTGGACGGCGACCAGGGAACCGGCCTGCAGGGCATTCTGCAGCAGGAACAGCGCGCCGACCCCGGCGACCGCGGTCCCATAGAGCTCCCAGGAACTGAAGAACGCAGCCACGCTGGTATCCAGGGCGGCCACCGCGCTCTTCAGCAGCGTCGCGGTCAGCGCGTAGCCGCAGGCCGCGGCCAGGCCGAACGCCGCCCCGCGGGCGTTCCCGCTGGTCTTGACGCCGATAGTGATCACCACCGCCTCGAAGCAGGCGGTGACGATGAGCGCCGTGGCCCAGACCCGCAGGCTCGCGCTCGTCCCGCCGCCGGACGGCGCGGCGGCCGCGAGCCCGATCCCGAGGGCGACCGTGACCAGGCCCACGGCCCACCAGGTCCGCTGCGGCAGCTTGCGCCGGGCCAGCATGCTCGCCACCAGCAGGGTGAACGGCAGTTCGATGATGAAGATGGGCTGCACCAGCGCGACCGGGCCGGTGGCCAGCGCGATGGCCTGGCACACCGAGGCCACGACGACCATCGCGATGCCGGCCAGCCAGACCCTGCGCTTGACCAGGTAGCCGAGCAGCGACAGGTGCAGCGCCTTGGAGGCAGGGGCGGTTATGGCGGCCATCCGCTGCAGGACTGACGCCAGGCCGTTGAACAGCGCCGTCAGCAGCGCGAACAAAACCGACACCACCGCGGCATCCTAGCAGCGGTGAGAATAAGGCCGGCGAGCCGACGCGGAAGATGCGCATCTGCAGGGCCAGCGTCGCATAGTAGCCGACCAGCGTGGACAGCTCGACTAGGGCACGCTCCCCGAGAACCGCCACCGCGGTGTCATACTCCTCGTCGTCAAGGTCGGCGCTATCGCGGTCCAGGCCGGTGAGCGCCCGCACCACCGAGTAGGCGGCCTGCTCCTGCTTGTCGGCGAAGCCGGGATCGGTGCCGCCCCGCAGTGCCTCGATCTCCTGGTCGGTGAGGCCGGCCTCGCGTCCGATCGGCTCGTGCGAGGCACGCTCGTAGGCGCTGTCCCAGGCCTGCGCCACCACCAGGATCGCCATCTCCCTGATCCGGGGGGCGAGCTCGGTGCGGAACCTGATGGCTGCGCCCAGTTCCTGCAGCGCGTGCCCGACGGGCGGCGCGTAGAGCATCGCGTTGAACGGGCCGGCCAGGCCGCCGGCGCCGCTGGCGAGCGGCACCGCGCGCGGCCCCTGGCCGCGCGGGCCGCTCAGGATCTCCCGGTACAGGTTCTTCTGCTCGGGGGTCATCTGCTCCGACGATAGAACGAGAAGGCGCATGGCAGGTATCTGCCCACCGTGACCCGAGCATGCACCGGACCGTTCGGGATTAATGACCTTGTGACCTGAGGGCCCGCGGGTCGACGCCGTTACGTGTTTGGACGGCTGCGGCGCGCTACTGTGTCCACGGTGACCGCGGCGAGCAGGACGGCGGCGGTCCACAGGTTCTGGGCGGCGGCGCCGAGGCCGAGCAACTCCAGACCGTTGTAGATCACCGCGACGATGATCCCGCCGAGCACCGCACCCAGCATCTTGCCGCGCCCGCCGAACAAGCTGGTCCCGCCGATGACCGCAGCGGCCACGGCGTACAGCACGTTGTTGCCGCCCTGGACGTTGGTGGAGACCGAGCCGAGGTAGGACGCGTAGACGATGCCCATGATGCCCGCGGTCAGGCCGGCCAGGGCGAACGCGGTGACCCGGATCCGGCTCAGGTTGATCCCGGCCCGCCGGGACGCCTCGGCGTTGCCGCCGATCGCGTAGATGTACCGGCCGTACCGGGTGCGGCCGAGCAGGAAGCTCCAGGCGACCAGCACTACCAGGACCACCAGGACCACCCACGGCAGCCCGCGCACCGCGACGGCGATGCCGCGGTTGGTGTTGCCGACCAGCACCAGGACCACGCCCGCGACCACCATCGCGCCGACCTTCAGCCAGGTCACGCTGGCGGGGGGCGCGGCGAGCCCGCTGGACCGCCGGCGGGTGTCGCGCACCACGAACAGGGCCCCGGCCAGTATCACGGCGACGCCCATGATGATCCAGCCGGCCGCCGGGCTCATGGCACCGCCCTCGATGTCGGACAGCACGTTGTTGTACAGCCGGATGGTCCCGCCGCCGTTGGGGGCGGCGGCGTCCATGACGGTCAGCAGCAGGCCCAGTGCGGCCAGCTGGCCGGCCAGGGTGACGACGAAGGACGGCAGCCGGAGCCGGGTGATGATCACGCCCTCGACCGCGCCGAACAGCGCGGGGAAGGCCAGTCCCACCAGCACCGCCAGCGGCCACGGGGCGGGATTGGGCGGTTCCAGCAGCCAGCAGGTGAACACCGCGCCGACCACGGAGGTGTACCCGATCGACAGGTCGATCTCGCCGAGCAGCAGCACGAATACCTCGGCCATGCCCAGCAGAACGATCCACGCCGCCTGGGTCATCAGGTTGACCAGGTTGCCCGCGGACAGGAACAGAGAGCTGCGGGCCTGGAAGTAGATGACGATGGCGACCAGGCCGAGCAGGACGGGCAGCGCGCCGCTGTCTCCGCTGCGGACCCGGGCCCACCAGATCTTGACGTACTCACCGAACGAGTCGGCGATGACCTCGGGGGCGGCGGTGGCGGCGGCCTCGGACGCGACCTCGTCGGCCTCGGCCGGCGGCTGGACGTCAGTGCTCACTGGAGCTCCCTGAGGAGGGCTCGGCCGGGACGGCGGCCAGGCGCTTGGAGGTACCGGTGGTCATCAGGTCGACGATCGACTCGGTATCGAACTGGGCCAGCGGCCCGACGGCGGCCATGCGGCCAAGGCGCAGCACCGCTACCCGGTCCGCCACCTCGAAGACGTCGTTCAGGTTGTGCGAGATGACCAATACCGCGATGCCCTGGCTCTTCAGCCGGTGGATGAGGTCGAGCACGACGCGGGTCTGGGTGACGCCCAGGGCCGCGGTCGGCTCGTCCATGATCACCAGCTTGGCCTGGCGCAGCACGGCCTTGGCCACCGCGACGGCCTGCCGCTGGCCGCCGGACAGGGACCCGACCGGCTGCCGCACCGAGCGGATCGTCACCACCGACAGGTCCGCCAGCGTCTGCTTGGCCTGCTTCTCCATCGCGACCTCGTCCAGCACCCAGTGCTTGACCGGCTCCCGGCCCAGGAACATGTTCTGCACGATGTCGAGGTTGTCGGCCAGCGCCAGATCCTGGTACACGGTGGCGATGCCGAGATCGGTGGCGTCCTTCGGCGAGTGCAGCCGGACCGGCCGGCCCTCCCAGATGATCTGCCCGTGGTCCTGCTGCCAGATCCCGGAGATCGTCTTGATCAGCGTGCTCTTGCCGGCTCCGTTGTCGCCGACCAGCGCGGTCACCTGGCCGATCGGAACGTCCAGATTGATGTCGGTAAGGGCGCGTACCGGACCGAAGTTCTTGCCCACGCCGACCAGGCGCAGCAGCGGCTGGTCGCCGTTGCTGCCCGCGGTGGCGGGAGCCTCGGCGAAGGCGGCCTCGGCCCGGGAGGCGGCGACCTCGGCCTCCGCGGCGGCGGTCTCCGCCTCGGTCGCGGCGATCTCAGCCTGGACGGCGGCGTTCTCGGCGGGCAGCTCGCCGGGGGCGCCGGAGTGGCCGGCCGGGCTGGGCTCGGAGGGGTGCGTCTCCTCGGCCCCGGGGACCGACGGAGGCTGGCCGGACTCAGGAGCCGGCGCCCGGCCCGCGGTGGCGGGCCGGGCGTCGTCCGCGCTCGGGTTGGTCACCGGGCGCGCCTCCTTACGTTAGGCCAGAAGCTGGTCATAACGATATCCCTGCGGTCTTGCAGAGGGCCACGTACTGGCCGACGCACAGCTGCGCCACCGTCACGAACTTGTCCGCAATGACGGTCGAGGCCATGTTGGACGTGGTGACCCAGGTCGGCTGGAGCAGCACCGACGGCACCGAGACGTTGGCCTTGGAGTCCTGCGTCGCGCCGTTCACCAGGCTGGTCGGCGGGGTCTTGCCGGCCCGCATGAACATGGCCAGCGCCACCGCGGCCTGCGCCTCCAGGTAGATCGGCTTGTAGACGGTGCCGCACTGGTAGCCGGACAGGATGTTCTGCAGCCCGACCGTGGTCGCGTCCTGGCCGGTGACCGGGAAGGTCTTGGCCTTGACGCCCTTCGTCTGCAGGTAGTGGATGATCGGGGCGGCATTCTCATCGTTCGGCGTGAGGACGGCGTTGATGTTCTTGTGCGCGGTGAACTGCTGCTGGAACTCGCTCAGCGCCGTCGGCGGGTCCCAGGTTCCGGCGGCCGAGCCGACCTGGACGTACTTCCCGCTGGAGAAGAACGGGGCGAGCACCGCGTCGTAGCCCTGGGCGAACAGGGTGGCGTTGTTGTCGGTCGGCGCGCCCTTCATCACCAGCACGTTCGGCTTGGCGACGTGCCAGGCGGCGGCGCAGGACGTGAAGCCCTGGCCGATCTTGGTGCCGACGAGCACGTTGTTGAAGCTGACGTAGTACGCCCGGCTGCCGCCCAGCGTGAGCCGGTCGTAGTCGACGACGCCGACGCCGTGCGCCTTGGCGTAGGACTCGATCTGCGCCCCGACCCCGGAGTCCAGCGGGTCCATGATCAGGACGCTGGCGCCCTTGGTGATGGCGGTCTGGGCGTCGGACAGTTCGGTGGCGTCGCTACCCTGCGCGTTCTGCACGGTGAACTGCGAGGACGAAAGACCCGCCTTGGTCAGCGCCTGGGTCAGGTAGGGCGCGTCGAACTGGGTGTACCGGGCGGAGGAGACGGTGTCCGGGAGGATGACGGCCACGTTGCCCTTGCCCGCCGCGGTGAGCGGCTTGAGCACGGACATCGCGGCCAGGGTCCGGTCGAACTGGGCCACCGAGATCGATACCGAGACCGCTGATGACGAGCTGGTGGCGCTGCTGCTGCTCGTGCTGGTGCTTGAGGGGGAGGAGGAACTGCTGCTGCAGGCCGCAGCGGCGAGGCACACGGCCAGCGACGCTGACGTAACAACAGCCCCTTTCCTGACCATTCGGATCATATAAACCACCTTGCGTCTAAAGGAAGGGCCGTCGGGTCACATCCAGGCATGCGGACTGACCCCCTGACCTGGCGGTCGTCGCGGCCATAACGTCTCGATCATGACCTTAGAACGACAGAAATTAACGTAGCCTTAACATCGGCGTGGGTCCGTGAAGATACCGTGAACAGCGATCATGTCGTGTTAATACCGATTTGGTTTTGTCACCCGAGCGTTATTGTTAGCGCGATCATTCTGGGGCCAGCCGATAGCCGGCCCGCGGCTGGGTCAGAATGAGCGGGGCGCTGTCATCCGCCTCGAGCTTGGCCCGCAGCCGCCGTACGTAGACGCGGAGGTACTCGGTTTCGGTCTCGTAGCCGTGGCCCCAGACCCGGCGGAGCAGGTGAGCGTGGGTCAGCAGCTTGCCCCGGTTGACGGCGAGCTCGCGCAGCAGGGCGAACTCGGTGGGGGTCAGGTGCACCGGCTGCCCGTTCCGCCGTACCTGCTGCAGGGCCAGGTCGATGACGATGTTGCCGACCACGATGACCGGCGGCGCCTGCTGCTCGGTGGGCGCGGCCGGGCGGGTGCGGCGCAGCGTCGCGGTGATCCTGGCCAGCAGCTCCTCGATGCTGAACGGCTTGGTCATGTAGTCGTCCGCCCCCATGTGCAGGGCGGTCACCTTGTCTCGCTCGCCGCCGCGGGCCGACACCACGATGATGGCGACCGGCGAGCGCTCGCGGATCTGGCGGCAGAGCTCGAACCCGTCGGCTTCGGGCAGCATCAGGTCGAGCAGCACGATGTCCGGGTCCTCGGTCTCGAGCAGCTGCAGCGCCCGCATGCCGTCCACGCTCACCACGGTGTCGAAGCCGCGGACGGCGAGGTTGGACCTGATCAGGTCCACGATGTTGGGGTCGTCCTCCACCACCAGGGCGCAGGTCTTGCGGACGTCCTCGTTCATCGCCGTCATCGTCCGGCCTCGCTTTCGACAGGCAGGTACACGCTGAAGCAGGTGCCCTTGGCCAGCACGACCGGCTCGAGCATGCCGCCGTGTGCCTGCACGATGCCCTTGGCGATGGACAGGCCGAGGCCGGCGCCCGTGCTGGTGCGCGGGCGGCGGGGCGGGTCGAACGGAGCGGCGGCGAGCTCAGGGGGCAGGCCCAGGCCGTCGTCGAGCACGCTGATGACCACCTCCGCTGGGCCGGCCTTGGCGGTCACCTGCACCTTCGTTCCCGGCGGGTTGTGGCCGAACGCGTTGGTAAGCAGGTTCACGAAGACCTGCTCCATCCGGTCGTGGTCGGCCCACACTACGGGCAGGCCGGCGTCGCAGTCCAGCGTGACCTCCTTGGCGTTCTCCGGCGGCAGGCAGGCGATCGCTGCCTCGATCACCAGCCGGATGTCGCACCAGTCCCGCTGCAGGCGCATGATGCCCGACTCGATGGCGGAGAAGTCGAGCAGGTCGTCGACCAGCCGGCCGAGGCGCGCGGACTCGGCGGCGATCCGGTCCAGGAAGCGCTGCTGGGAGTCGCGGTCCCAGGTCACGTCCGGCTGCATCAGGCTAGACGCGTAGCCCCGGATGGCCGTCAGCGGGGTGCGGAGCTCGTGGCTGAGCCGGGACAGGAAGCCGCGCTGCAGCTCGCGGGAGCGGCGCAGGGCCGCCGTCTCCTGGTGCGCGTGCGCCGCCTCCTCGCGTTCCAGCGCGAGCCGGAGCGAGTTGGCCGCGTCCTCCATCAGCGCGGTCTCTTCCTTGGTCGGCGGGACCCGCCGCCAGCTGGCCAGCAGTACGGTCGGGCCGCCGACCGCGGTAAACGCGACCGCCCGGGCCCGGCGCCTGCGGCTGCTGCGCAACTGCCGGGCCACGCCGTCCAGATGCGCGCTGGACAGCGCGTCGGCGGCCATCTCCCGCAGCGAGGACGGGGCCGAGGCCGGGTCGGCGCCGTCCGGGCCGGCGTAGGCGCGCCATTCGGGCGGCCGCCCGGCGGGCTGGGTGATCAGGGCGACCTCCTCGGCCTGCAGGCCGCGGCGCAGTGACTGGACCGCGATGGGCAGTCCCTCGCCGACCTGGACCGGGCCGGCCAGCGTCTCCAGCATCTCCCTGATCGTCTCGAGCACCCGGTTCCTGGTGGTCACCTGGTCCAGCAGCCAGTCCCGTTCGATCGCGCTGGCGGCGTAGCCTGCGTAGACGGTGACCAGGTCGAGCTCGTCACGCTGGGGCGCGCCGTGCTGAGTGCGGAAGACCGTGATCACGCCGGACAGGCCGCTCGGCCCGAGCACCGGAACCGACCACGAGCTGGCCACGTTGACCGTCTTGGCCAGGTCGCGGAAGCTGCGCCAGGCCGCGCCGGCCCGTACGTTGTCGGCGATCACCGGGTGCTCGTCGGCCGCGGCCAGGCCCACCGGGCCGCCGCCGGGACCGAACGGCAGCCGGGCCCACGGTTCGAGCTCGCCGGGCGTGAAGCCGAGCGAAGCGGCGCAGAACAGCGTCCGGTCGCTGACTAGGTGGATGCATAGCCGCTCGCTGCTGAGCGCCGCGCCCAGCGCGGACAGGATCAGCGTGAGGCTCGACGACGGATCCGCCGAGACCAGCCGGTCGGTGAGCCCGTGCAGCCGGGTGAGCTGGCGGCGCGCGGAGGAGTCGATCTGCTGACCGGAGAGCAGGGCCACCACGTCGTCCGGGTGCGTGTCGGCCGGGCGCAGGTCCGCGACCACCCGGCCCTGGCGCAGCACCACGATGCGGTCGGCGAGCCGGAACATCTGGTCGATATCGTGGCAGGCGAGCAGGATCGTGGTGCCCTGCTCGCGCAGGGTCATGATCAGCTCTTCGACCTGGGCCGCTTCTTTCACGCCGAGCGACGCGGTTGGCTCGTCCAGGGCCAGCAGCCGCGGCCGGCGGCCCATCGCCCGGGCCACCGCGACCAGCTGGCGCTGGCCGCCGGACAGCCAGCGCACGCTGCGGGTGGTGTCCTTCAGCGGGATACTCAGGTCTTTGAGCAGCTCCGCGGCCGCCGCGTGGAAGCGGGTCTCGGACAGCATGAGACGCTTCGATTCCTGGCCGAGCATGATGTTCGCCGCGACGTCAAGGTTGTCGCATAGTGCCAGGTCCTGCCAGACCACGGCGACGCCCAGCCGGGCCGCGCCGCCCGGATCCGGCGGCACCCGCTTGCCGCCGAGGAAGATCTCGCCGCTCGCCGGGATCACGTCGCCGGCGATGCAGCGCACCAGGGTGGTCTTGCCCGCGCCGTTCTCGCCCGCCAGGGCGACCAGCTCGCCGCTCCGCACGCTCAGGTCGATGTCGTACAGGGCGCGGAGCCGGCCGTAGCTGAGGCTGAGCCCGGATACGGTCAGCAGCGGTGAGCCCCCGGCCTCCGCTCCGGTGGCCGGCCCGTTCGATGCTGCCGGGCAGGCGTCGCCGGCCGCGGCGTTGGCCCGGCGCCGGGCGTGCCGGGAGGCGACGAGAGAACCGGTCATTCCGTCATTGTGTGGCCTCAATCGCGCGCTTGGCCACAAGCGTTCGCCTACCAGGGCCACCTGACCAGGGATTTTCATTAATTTTAAATGTTATGCGAGTTCCTGGCATGGAGGGCCGGCTCATTCCCGGTGCGGAGTGCCCGGCTCGCGGCCACGGCGGTCAGCTGGCACTGTGACCGCGCGCCGTTGGGACGCCAGCGCACTCCAGTCACTCCGGCGCCTCCCGTACCAGATGATAAGGCGTGAATGTCCCATTCATGCAGCTGGAACAACATGGCTGGGACATCCACGCCGTATAAATGGGCGGCCTCAGGCCGCGGGCGGGCGATTCTGTGGTCACAGAAACGGTCCAAGAACACAGGAGCACCAGGGGCTTGGCCAGGCCGTGCGCTGGCTGGCCGCTGGGGCGGGTCGATAGCGTGAGGTGAGGGCTGACTAAGGAGAGGAGCAGGCTGTGCTCGTCGCGTTTTCCGTTACGCCGCTCGGCACCGGGGAGGCGGTTGGCGAGGTGGTGGCCGAGGCTGTGCGGGTGGTCCGGGAGAGCGGGCTGCCGAACCAGACCGACGCCATGTTCACTACCATCGAGGGCGACTGGGACGAGACCATGGCGGTGGTCAAGCGGGCGGTGGACGCCGTCGCGGCCCGGGCGCCGCGGGTGAGCGTGGTGCTCAAGGCGGACATCAGGCCGGGCGTGACCGGTGCGCTCACCGCCAAGGTCGAGGCCGTGGAGCGCTACCTGGAGGGCTGAGCGGAGTGCTGAGCGGGGTCAGGCGACGCCGAGGACGCGGAGCAGGGCGGTGACCGCGGCGGCGGCCAGGACGACGACCAGGAACGGGGCCTTGCGCCAGGCCAGGACGCCTGCCACCAGGACTCCGGCCGGGCGGGCGAAGCCGGAGAAGCCGTGGCCCTCGGTCAGCGCGGTGGTGGCGACCAGGGCGGCCAGCAGGATCACGGCGGCGGCCTCGAGCAGCCGGGTGGCGCGAGGCGGGAAGGTGATCCGGGCGCGCAGCAGCTGGCCGGACAGGCGGAAGGCGTAGGTGCCGGCGGCCAGGGTGGCCATCCCGGCCACGACCAGCGTGTTGTCTTTCACCGGGCCACCGCCGGCTCCTCGTCGGGGCTGGTGCTGGCCTCGGTCGCGGGTGCCCGGGCCAGGAGCAGCACAGCGGCCAGCGCCAGCAGCACCGGCAGCCCGGCAGGCAGGAACGGGGCGGCGGCCAGCGCGATGGCCGCGCCCGCCAGCGCGGCGCGGAGCGTCCTGGGGTCCCGCAGGTCCTTGACGATCAGCGCCAGGATGACCGCCGGGAACATCGCGTCCAGGCCGAACGCGCTGGTGTCATGCACCGCGGAGCCGATCAGCCCGCCGACCACCGCGCCGCCGGGCCAGCACGCCAGCACGCCCAGGCCGCAGGCCCGGTAGGCGGCGCGCTTGCGCCGCAGATCCGGTTGAGCCAGGGCGAAGACCACGCTCTCGTCGTTCATCACGTGGGTGCCGAGCAGCCGGCCCAGCGCCGGCCGGTCACGCCGGGCGGCAGGGCCAAGCCGTACGGCAGGTGGCGAGAGTTGACCAGCAGGCCGGCCAGCGCCGCGGCGATGGGGCTGCCGCCCGCCGCGACGATCCCGATGAACAGGAACTCCGACGCGCCGGCCAGCACCAGCACGCTCTGCGCGGCGGGCACCCAGAGCGGGAGCCCGGAGGCTACCGCGATGGCCCCGTAGGACAGGCCGATGAAGAACACGGCCAGGCAGGCCAAGGCGATCTCGGTCAGCACCCGATGGTCTAGGGTTCGCCATATCGAACGCATGGAGTTTATTCTGAACACAGAACCCGCTGTTCGTCAAACCGAACGGATGGACTTATATGACGAACACTGACAAGGCGCCGCTGGAGGTTATCGCGGCCTCACTGCGCCGGGAGCGGCGCCGGTCCGGGCTGTCGCTCACCGAGGTGGCCCGCCGGGCCGGGATCGCCAAATCCACGCTGTCCCAGCTGGAGTCGGGGACCGGCAACCCCAGCGTGGAGACGCTGTGGGCCATCTGCGTCGCGCTGGACACGCCGTTCTCCCGGCTGCTCGACCCGCCCCGGTCGCAGACCCAGGTGATCCGGGCCGACGAGGGCCCCACCGTGGCCGCGGCCGAAGCCGACTACCTGGCCACCCTGCTGGCCGCCTGCCCGCCGGGCGCGCGCCGTGACATCTACCGGATCCAGGCCGAGCCGGGGCACGCGCGGGAGTCCGAGCCGCACATGCCCGGGGTGGTCGAGCACGTCATGCTCGGCACCGGCCGGGCCCTGGTCGGGGTGGCCGGTGAGGCGGTCGAGCTCGGCCCGGGCGACTACATCAGGTACCCGGGCGACGTGGCGCACGTGCTCGAGGCGCTAGAACCGGGGACGCTGGCCGTCCTGCTCTCGGAGCACGTCTAGTAGAGGCCATGGCCGTTGGGCTGGCGCCGTCGCCTGCGCAGCCGGCCTGGTTATCAGCGCGGTCGGGTCACTATTGGCGGGCCAGGTGCACGCGCAGTTCGGCTTCGGAGTCCTCGATCAGCTCTCCGCTGACATCCACCGTCACGCTGTGGATGGTGCCGGTGAACTTGAACGGGCTGGCGTAGTCGTCGGTGATCGCGGAGCCCGGATTGGCGCCGCAGGTGAGCGCGCCCGGGTTGAGCACAAACGGGTTGGTGACGGGCGCTTCCGCGTTCCCGGCGAGGGTGCCGTCCACGTAGAGCTGGAGCTTGCCGGGCGTGCCCTTGCCGTGCTGCATGTCCGGCTGTCCGGTCGGTTCGAACTCGAACCTGAGCGAGTGCTTGCCTGGCGCCAGGACCTGGTTGGATTCCACTCCGTACACGGCCCGGCCCACGTAGTTATGGACGTAGCGGAGCTTGCCGTCCTGGACGAACAGCGAGTATCCGCCGGCGGACGTGCCCTGGGACAGCAGCACCCCCTCGGCCCCGCCCTCGGGGATCTCGACGTCCGCGGTGATGGCGTGCGGGCGGTTCAGGACCCGGGGTGCGGCGAAGAACGGGATCGATTGCGTGCCGGGCCGGTAGGTGTAGCGGTCCCGGGGCAGGGCGACGAGCGGCTTCTCGGCGATCATCCGGGCCAGGCCGCTGCCGTCGACCGGCATCACGTTGTACTTGCCGGCCTCCACGTACCACGTCCCGATCATCGCGATCAGCCGGTCGCGATGGCCGGCGGCCACGTTGTGGTTCTCGGCGAAGTCCTCGGCCACGTGGTAGAGCTCCCAGCCGTTGGCGTCCAGCTCAGATAGCGTCTGGGCCGAGATCGGCTGCCCGAAGGGCATGCCCGCCTCGGCGAACGACGGGCCGGGCCAGGGGCAGACCGCCCGCCAGCCGTCGTAGTAGATGGCCCGGTGACCCAGCATCTCGAAGTACTGCGTGTGATGATCGCTCTCCGCCGCGGCGTCGTGCAGGGTGCGGGCGAAGCTGACGCCGTGCAGGGGTGACTGGGTGACGCCGCGGATCGTCTTGGGGGGCTCGATGCCCAGCAGGTCCAGGACCGTGGGCACCATGTCGATGATGTGCGCGTACTGGGTGCGGACCTCGCCCCGGGCCGTGATCCGCAGGGGCCAGGAGACGATGAACGGATCGCTGGCGCCGCCCCGGTAGGTCTCCCGCTTCCACCGGCGGAACGGCGTGTTCCCGGCCCACGTCCAGCCCCACGGGTAGTGGTTGAAGTGCTTGGGCCCGCCGATCTCATCGATCAGCTTGAGGCTTTCCTCCAGCGGCTCCTGGGCGTTGTTGAAGAACTGCGCCTCATTCGTGGTCCCGGTCGGCCCGCCCTCGGCACTAGCGCCGTTGTCGGAGATGACCATGATCAGCGTGTTGTCCAGCTCGCCGAGCCCGCGCAGGAACTCGACCAGCCGTCCCACCTGGTGATCGGTGTGGGACAGGAAACCGGCGAACACCTCCATGAACCGGCTGTACAGGCGCCGCGCCTCCGGCGGCAGCGACCCCCAGTCGGGCACGTCCGGATCGTGCCGCGACAGCTCAGCGCCGGCCGGAACGATGCCGAGTTCCTTCTGCCGGGCGAACACCTTCTCCCGGTATGCGTCCCAGCCCTCGTCGAATACGCCCGCGTACCGGTCCGCCCATTCCTTCGGCACGTGGTGCGGCGCGTGCGTGGCGCCGAAGCCCAGGTACAGGTAGAACGGCTTGGCCGGGTCGACCTGCTTGACGTCGGAAATGAACTCCATCGCCTTGTCGACCAGGTCCTCGCTGAGGTGGTAGCCCTCCTCGGGCGTGCGCGGCGGCTCCACCTGGTGGTTGTCGTAGACCAGGTCCGGATACCACTGGCTGGTGTCACCGCCCAGGAAGCCGTAGAAGCGCTGGAAGCCGCGCCCCAGTGGCCACCGGTCGAACGGGCCCGCCCCCGTCTCCTGGTTGCTCGGCGTCAGGTGATACTTCCCGACCATGAACGTGCTGTAGCCGTGCTCTACGAGCATCTCGGACAAGAAGCCGTTCTCAAACGGGATCACCCCGTTGTACCCGGGGTAGCCGCTCGCCAGCTCCGTGATGGCCGCCATCGCGTTGCTGTGGTGGTTGCGGCCGGTGATGATGCACGAACGGCTCGGCGAGCACAGCGCCGTCGTGTGCATGTTGCTGTACCGCAGGCCGTCCGCCGCGAGCGCGTCGAAGCTAGGTGTCTGGATCGGGCTGCCGTAACAGCCCAGCTGGCCGAACCCGGTGTCATCCAGCACGATGAACACCACATTGGGCGCGCCGTCGCGGGCCCGCACCGGCGCTGGCCAGGCCGGCGTGGATTCCTCCGCGGTCCGCCCGATTACCCCCGGGAACGCCGCGCCCGGCTCATACTCGATTATCGCCATCCGGACCTCTCGCGCTGATCGTTATCGGCCGCCACAAGCCCGTATCCTGCGCCGCGGTGGCGGAGCCCGCATCACCCGGCACGGATGGTCTCTAGGCTTCGGCCGGGACCTGCTCGATCAGCGCGGCCAGGCCGGCCTCGTCGAGCAGGTCGGCGGGCCGGACGGTCTGGTCGTGGGCCACGTAGTAGAACGCCGCCCGGACCTGCGCCACCGGCACCCCGGCCAGCGCCGCCCAGGCCAGGCGGTAGGCCGCGAGCTGGACGGACACCGCGCGCCGTTCGGCTGCGGAGCCGGGCGGCCTGCCGGTCTTCCAGTCGACGACGTTGTAGCCGCCCCCGGGCGCGTCGGCGAACACCGCGTCGATCCGGCCGCGGACCGGCCGGTCGCCGACCAGGGTCTCGAACGGCACCTCGACCGCCTGCGGCCAGCGCTCGGCCCACTCGCTCTGCTCGAACCTCGACCGGAGGGGGGCCAGGTCGCCGGCCGCGGCGTCGTCGTCCTCATCCGGCCCGAACAGCGCGCTGTCGTCGATGAGCAGCTGCTGGCCGTACCGCTGCTCCAGCCACTGGTGGAAGGCGGTGCCGCGGCGGGCCTGGCTGGCCGGCGGGCGCGGCATCGGACGGCGGACCTGCCGGGCCAGCTCGGCCGGATCCCGGGCCAGCGCCACCAGCGACGACACCGACAGCCGGGCGGGCAGCGGAACCTGAGTCGCGCCGTCGCCGCGGCGTTGCGCCCGCTCGGCCAGCAGCAGGCCGGTGTCCCGCTCCCAGGCCTCGGCCAGCTCGCGGTCCCCGGGGGGTATGGGGGGGCGGGCAGCCCCTCCATGAGCGGGGGGGTCTGGGGGGTCGTCCCCCCGGCTAGCAGGGCTTCTTCCACGAGGGCGGCGGCCTCGCGGACCGCCTGGTAGCGGCGGCCCGCCCGGGTGACCGGCCAGGCGGCCTCCTCGACGGCGGCGAGCAGCGGGTTCTCCGCGTCGGGCTCGGGCTCGGCGGCCCAGGTCGCGACCCGGGCCGCGCCAGACTTGCGGACCTCCTCGAGGAACGGCGAGGGTCCCAGGCGGCTGCTGCCGCCCTCGCCCCACCAGTAGCCGGAGCAGCCCAGCCAGAACGCCGCCCGGGTGGCCGCCACGTACATCAGCCGGCGCTCCTCGGACAGGTCCCTGGCCGCGCAGCCTTGACCGAAGGCGTCGAGCGAGGCGGCGTCCAGGCCGAGCAGCTCCGGCAGGTCCCCGGCGTCCCCGCGCAGGCCGAACGGGATCAGCCGCGGGTTGTCGGTCCACCGCGTGGACACCCGCGGCCGGGCCGGGAACACCTGCGACCGCTCCCCCAGGGCGAGGCCGGGCACGAACACGGCCGGCCACTGCAGGCCCTTGGCCGCATGCACGGTGAGCAGCTTGACCGAATCCGACTCGCCGACCCGCCCGGTCTCCAGGCCGAACTCCTCCTGCTGGGCCGCGGTCAGGTAGGCCAGGAAAGCGCCCAGAGTCGGCTCGGCGCCCTCGCCGGTGAACGCGTCCGCCACGTCGGTGAAGGCGTCCAGGTCGGCTCGCGCCGCGACCGGGTTCGACGCCGGGCCGCGCGGCGACCTCGATGTCGAGCCCGAGCACGCGCTCGGCCTCCGCGGTCAGGTCGGCCAGCGGCCGGCCGATGTGCGCGCGCAGCCGCCTCAGCTCGCCCGCCAGCGCGTGCATCCGGGCGTAGCCGGCCCGCGAGTAGGCGGCGGCCTCGCCCAGGTCGTCCAGCGCCTCGACCAGGCTGCCGGTCTCCGCGGTCAGGTCGGTGACCGCCTCGGCCAGGGCGTCCTGGGCGTCCTGCTCCACCGCGGCGGCCCGCGTGACGGCGCGGCCGTCGCCCTCGCCGCTGGCCAGCGCGCGGGCGCGGCGGCCGAGCGCGACCAGGTTGCGCGGCCCGATCCGCCAGCGCGGCCCGGTGAGCAGCCGGGCCAGCGCGTCGGAGGCGCCCGCGTCGTGCAGCACCCGCAGCGTGCACACCACGTCCTGCACCTCGGGCACGGCGAGCAGCCCGCCGAGGCCCACCACCTCGACCGGGATGCCGCGCGCCTCCAGGGCGTGCCGTAGCGGCACGAACTGCGACCGCTTCCGGCACAGCACCGCGATGTCCGACGGCCGCACCCCGGCCTGGCGTCCGTCCGGCCACGGCTGCCCGTCCGGCGCGCCGCCGGGCTGGGCTCCCGCTCCGGCCAGCAGCGCGGCGGCCTGGGCAGCCACCCACTCGGCCTCGTCGAGACTGGTGTCCAGCAGGGCGCAGGTGACCGTGCCCCGCGCGGCCCGGTCCGGAGCCGAGGTCAGCCGGGGGACGTCGGGCGCCTCGTACCGCAGCTCCTCCTGGATGGCGGCCGCCGCGTCGAGCACCTGCGCGGAGTTGCGGAAGCTGGTGGACAGCTGCAGCACCGGGGCCGGGCCGGAGGGCGCCGAGGCGCCGAACGGCCGGACCCGGGCCACCACGGGGAAGTCGGCGGTGAACCGGCGCAGGTTGCCGGCGCTGGCGCCACGCCAGCCGTAGATGGACTGGCACGGGTCGCCGACCGCGGTCACCGGGTGCCCGCCGCCGAACAGCGCCCGCAGCAGCACCAGCTGGGCGTGGCTGGTGTCCTGGTACTCGTCCAGCAGGACGACCTGGTAGCGGGCGCGCTCGGCCGCCCCGACCTCCGGATGCCTGCTGGCGATCCTGGCCGCCAGGGCCACCTGGTCCCCGTGGTCCAGCACCTCGCGCGACGCCTTGGCCGCCGCGTACCGGCTGACCAGCGGCAGAAGCTGTTCCCGGGCGCGCTGCGTAGCGATTATCTTCCGAACGGACGCGGTGATCCGCCCCGGCAACGCGTCATGCTCGGCGGTGAGCCAGAGACCGACGGCGGTGACGTCACTGGTGTCGCGCAGGTGCTCGGACAGGTCGCCGGCCAGTTCGAGCACGGCCGCGGTGACCGTCTGCGGCGTCCAGATGATCTCGTCCATCGGGCCGTCGTAGGCGGCCACGATCTGCGCGGCGAGCTGCCAGGACAGCGCGGGGGTGATCAGCCGCATGGACGGCTCGAGGCCCTCCCGCAGGGCATTGTCGCTGACCAGGCGGCCCGCGTAGGCGTGATAGGTGCCGATCACCGGGTCCCCGCCGAACGGGTCCTCGGTATCCGCGACGCCGCCTAGGTCGGTGCCCGCGCGGCGCAGCCGCTCCAGCCGGGAGCGGACCCGGTCGGCGAACTCGGCGGCGGCCTTCCTGGTGAAGGTGACGCCGAGCACCCGGTCCGGGCGGACCATCCCGTTGGCGACCAGCCAGACCAGCCGCGCCGCCATCGTCTCGCTCTTGCCCGAGCCCGCGCCCGCGATGACCGCCAGCGGGCCGAGCGGCGCGGAGATCACCGCGGCCTGCTCCGGCGTCGGCTCGGGCAGCCGGAGCAGCCGGGCCAGCTGCGCCGGCCCGATCGGGCTGGGCGTGGTCACTCCCTCATTCCAGCAGAGGCCACCGACATTCCGGGCCGGAACCGCCGCGCGGGAGGTGTCGTTGACAGGGTAACCGGGGGGATCCAACGGGTGGAGGCGTCATGGATCAGGCCGAGCAGGCCATGGTGGAACGAGTCATCAACCACGAGATGCAGGAGCGCTTCGGCGCCGGGGCGGTGCAGCGGGCCGTGCTGCTGCAGCCCCGCGACGACCCGGCGATCGAGCCGGGCCAGCTCATGGTGCGGGTGTTCGTCGAGGCCTCGGACGAGCCGGGCCTGACCGCGTGGCAGAGCGCTCACCAGGGAGGGATCGACAGCATCCGGCGCGAGCTTTCGCTGCGGCTGCCCGCGGCCCGGCTACTCGAGTTCACGTTCGACGAACCCGGCGCGCCACGGATCAGCGTGCCGGACGACGGGTCGCTGGCCGCCGAGCAGCTGTCCGGGCGGGAGATCGTGACCAGGGCCATGGAGTTGCTGCGGGCCAACTACGTGTTCCCGGACCAGGCCGAGCAGGCCGCCACGGCGATCGAGGCGAGGCTGGAGGCCGGCGAGTACGACGACCTGGACGAGATCACCCTGACCGAGCTGCTCACCAGCCAGCTGCAGGAGATCACCGGTGACCGGCACCTGCGCGTGGTGCTCGGCGGCGGCCCCGGTCCCCGTCGCGAGCGGGTCCCCGCACCCGAGGAGCCGAAGGACCACGAGGCCAGGCGGCTGGCTATGCGGCAGCGGGGGCGGCTGGACAACTTCGGCATCCGGCAGGTCGAGCGGCTCGACGGCAACGTCGGCTACCTGGACGTGCGCCGGGTCCCGGTCCCGGCCAACGCGGGCCCGGCCATCGGCGCGGCCATGGAACTGGTCGCCGGGACCTACGCGCTCATCATCGACCTGCGGCAGAACCACGGCGGCGCGCCCGAGGGCGTGGTCTTCTGGTGCAGCTACCTGCTCGACGAGCGGCCGACCCACCTCAACGACATCTTCCACGCCGACACCGGCGAGACCAGGCAGTTCTGGGCGCTGCCCTACGTGCCGGGGACCCGCTACACCGACCGCCCGGTCTACGTGCTGACCAGCGGCCACACGTTCTCCGGTGGCGAGGACTTCGCGTACACGCTGCAGGCCCTCGGCCGGGCCACGGTGGTCGGCGAGACGACCGGAGGCGGGGCGCACCCGACCCGGGGCTTCCCGATCAGCGCCGCGGTGCACATCGGCATACCGTTCGCGCGGTCCGTCAACCCGGTCACCGGGACCAACTGGCAGGGCACCGGCGTGGTGCCGGACGTGCCCGCGGAGGCGGAACGGGCCTGCGAGGTCGCCTACGCCAAGGCCCTGGAGCACGTGCTGGCGCTGGACGACGTGCCGCCGCCGATCGCGCACGAGGCCCGCGAGGCGCTGGCCGCGCTGCCGGCCGGCCCGGTCACGGAGTGACCTGCTCGCCCTCGGGGTTGACCGGGCAGCAGGAGGCGACCGGGCAGGTGCGGCAGCCGGGGTTCACCCGGGCCTCGAAGACGGGGCCGGCCATGCCGGCCGCGACGGTCTCCACCAGGTCCTTGGCCCAGCTGGGCTCGTCGTCCTCGGCCAGCGCGCCCTGCCGCTGCACCTTGGCCCGCAGGGTCACGCCGGCCGCCTTGCCCACCTGGACCAGCTCCGCGCCGCCCGGCTCGGCCAGGCCGAACCGCTCGAACGCGCCGAGCAGCACGGCCAGCTGGTAGACGCCGAGCTGCGGGTGCCGGCCGAGCTCGTCCTCGCGCGGCGCGGTGCCACCGGTCTTCAGGTCCACGACGACCGCGCGGCCCGCCTGGTCTGATTCGAGCCGGTCCACCCGGCCGGTGATCTCCACCTGGCCGATCCGCACCTTGAGCGCCTGCTCCACCGCGACGAGCTCGCGCGGGTTCTCCATGTGCCAGTCGAGGAACCGCCGCACCATGCGCTCGGCCAGCGCCCGCTGCTTCGCGCTGTACCAGGCGCTGCCGAAGTCGAGATGGTGCCAGATTTCATCGATGCGATCAGCCACGGCCCGTTCGGCCGCACCTTCGGCAGCCAGTACGGCGGCGGCGTGAATCACCGTCCCCAGGAGGCGCAGGACGTCCGTGCGCCCGGCGCCGACCGCCGCCTCGAGCAGCCAGCGGAGCCCGCACCGGGTGAACGACTCGACCTGAGACGGGGACAGCCGGACCGTCTCGCCGCCGGTCACGATCGGGCCGGCGTCGGACAGCTCGGTCAGCGCGTACCAGTCGCGCGGGTGGGCCGCCCGGACCCCGGCGGCGGCCAGCCGGGCCAGCTGAGCCGCGGCGGCCTGCCGGACGGCCGGCGAGAGCTCGGTGCCGGCCGCGGCCCGGCGCAGGTCGGCGACCAGTGCGGGCATGGACAGCCAGCGGTGCCCGCCGTGCGTCTCGGCGACCCGCTCGATGCGGATGTCGTCGCCCGCCAGCTCGGTCAGGAACCGGGACGGGCGCAGATCCGTGTCCTCGCCGCCCGCCGCGGTGACGACGAGCCGTTTTCTGGCGCGGGTGACCGCCACGTAGAACAGCCGGCGTTCCTCGGCCAGCAGCTTGGCGGCCAGCATGGCGGCGTCCACGTCGGCGCTCTGGTCCTGGCCCGGGCCGCGGGCCGTCTCGGCCAGCTCGTCGACGCCCAGCAGCGACCCGCGCATCCGCAGGTCGGGCCAGGTCTCCTCCTGGACGCCGGCCACCACCGCGACGTCCCACTCCAGGCCCTTGGACCGGTGCGCGGTCAGGATGCGGACGCAGTCCTCGCGGACGGCCCGCTCGGCCAGGGTGTCGCCGGCGATCTCCTGGCTGGACAGGCTGTCGGCGAACAGGGCGGGCACGCCGGGCGGCATGGTCTCGGTGAAGTGCGCGGCCTTGTCGAACAGGGCCAGCACCGCGTCCAGGTCCCGGTCGGCGGCCGAGCCCGCCGGGCCGCCGGCCGCGCTGGCCCGCTGCCATTCGGCGGCCAGGCCGGAGGCGTCCCAGATCGCCCAGAGCACGTCCTCGGCACTGCCGCCCTTGGCGATGGCCTCCTTCGCGGTGGCGAGCAGGGTGGCCAGCCGCCTGGCCGGCCCGGCCACGCGATCCGGCACCACGGCCAGGTCGCGGGGGTCGAGCAGGGCGTGGGTGAGCATGTCGCGGCCGGCCGGGCCGGGGTGCGCTGGCTCTCGGGGTCGGCGTCGGCGAGCAGCTGGAGGGACCGGCGCAGGCGGCGCAGGCCGAGGGCGTCGGTGCCGCCGAACGGGCCGCAGAGGAGCTCGGCCGCGGTGGAGTCGTCGAGTTCACCGGGGTGCAGCGCGCAGCGCAGCAGCATCAGCAGCGGCCGGGTGCCGGGCTCCTCGGCCAGCGGCAGCTCGTCCCCGGCCACCGCGACCGGGACGTTGGCCGCGGTCAGCGCCCGGCGCAGCAGCGGCACCTGCCGGGTGGCCGAGCGGACCAGGACGGCCATGCTCGACCAGGGCACGCCGTCGGCCAGGTGGGCGCGGCGCAGCGTGTCGGCGACCAGCGCCGCCTCCTGGGTGGAGCTGTCCGCGATCAGGATGCGGATCTCGCCGGGCGGGCTCTCCGGCGTGGGCACCAGCAGCCGGTGCCGGGCCTGGGCCGCGCTTGCGCCCGGCGCGGCGGGAAGCCGCCGGGCCACCCGCCGGGACGCCGCCAGCAGGACGTGGCCGCTGCGTCGGCAGGTGCGCAGCGCCAGCACCGGCGCCGGCTGGCCGTCCGCGGTGCGGAACCGGTCCGGGAACTCGGTGAGCGCGCGCACGTCGGCGCCGCGGAACGCGTAGATGGACTGGTCAGGGTCGCCGACCGCGATCAGCTCCCGGCCGTCCCCGGCCAGCGCCATCAGCAGCGACTCCTGGGCCGGGTCGCTGTCCTGGTACTCGTCGACCAGCACCACGTCGTAGGCGCCGCGCTCGCGCCGCCTGGTCTCCTCGCGGCCGAGCAGGGCGGCGGCGATGCGCACGATCTCGGCGTAGTCGTAGGCCGGGACCGGCGCCAGGTCGAAGCGGGCCGCGTACCGGTCGAGGAACCCGGCGGCGGCCGTCCAGTCGTCGCGGTCCTTGCGTTGGCCGAGCTGGCGCAGGCTGCGACCGTCCAGGCCGCGCTCGGCCGCGCGGAGCAGCAGGTCGCGCACCTCCTCGGCGAAGCCCCTGGTGCCCAGGGCCGGCCGCAGCCGCTCCGGCCAGCGGCCGCCGCCGTCCTGGGCTTCGCCTTTCAGCATGCGGCGGACTTCCAGCAGTTGCTCGGGCGCGGAGAGCAGCCGCGGCGGCTCGTCGCCGGCCAGCGCGAACTCGCGCCGGGCCAGGGCGTAGGCGTAGCTGTGGAAGGTCACCGCCAGCGGCTCGCGGGTGGTGCGGCGCAGCCGGGCGGTGATGCGCTCGCGCAGCTCGGCGGCGGCCTTGCGGCTGAAGGTAAGGACCAGGATCCGCTCGGGTGCTATGCCGCGGTTCTCGATCCGGTCGGCGACCGCGGCCACGATCGTGGTGGTCTTGCCGGTGCCCGGCCCGGCCAGCACCAGCAGCGGACCGGCCGCGTGGTCCACCACCTGCTGCTGTGCCTGGTCC
The DNA here is from genome assembly GCA_963841585.1 of uncultured Actinomycetes bacterium. Lineage (GTDB taxonomy): Bacteria > Actinomycetota > Actinomycetes > Streptosporangiales > Streptosporangiaceae > Palsa-504. Next base: position 43,525 of record CAWJDK010000031.1, on the reverse strand, counting down.
AGGCGGGGAGGTCCGCCTGCCGCGCCGGCGCCGGCCAGGGGACGGCGGACGAGGCGGTACGCAGGGGCGCGGGACTGATCCATTACTGGCATTCCAGCAGACGGCACTGACATTTAGGGGGTAATCCGGAGCCGCCGGGCCAGCGGGCGCGGCGCATGTCGACGCGGACCGGCGGGCGGGCGGAGCGGAGCGGAGTGCCTTCGGCCAGGTAATGCCGGAGGGCCACGCTGTCGTGCCCGGGGGCGGGGGTACCGTCGGCGTGGATCACCCGCCACCAGGCCACCGCGCCGCCGTAGACGGCCATCACCCGGCCGACCTGGCGAGGGCCGGGGCCCGCGCCCAGGTACTCGGCGATGTCGCCGTAGGACATGACCCGCCCGGGCGGGATCGAGTCCACGACGTCCAGCACGCTGCTGGCGAAGTCGTCGACCGGCGGCGGGCCGGCGGCGTCCCCGGGGCGGGTCACCGGTTCGCCCGGCCCGGTGACCGGCCCGGTGATCGGCCCGGTGATCGGCGGAGCACGGCCAGCCGGGTCACCGCGCCGGCGATGAGCGCCAGCGAGGCCAGCGCGAGCAGCATGAACAGGATGAGCTGGCCGGGGCCGCGCGGGCCGACCGGCTCCGGCGGGAGCGCGCCGTGGTACGTGGCGGCGGCCGCGATGCTGCTCGCCGCGGGCCGTCCGCGGGCCAGCCGCCCGGCCATGGTCAGGGCGGTGGCCGCGTCCACGATGCCGAACCCCACCTGGCTGTCGTAACCCGCGGCCGGCCGGTGCGTGGCCGTCGAGGTCATCGCGCTGGCCACCACGTCGGGCGGGAGATCCGGGTACCTCGACTTGATCAGGGCGGCCACCCCGGCGACGAGGGCGCAGGCCGGGCTGGTGCCGCTGACCGACCAGTACTGCCCGTCCCGGCCCTGGGCGGGCACCGATACGCCGGGCGCCGCCACCTGGACGGACAGGTTGTCGCTGGAGAAGGAGGCCACCTCGGCGCTGGAGTTGACCGCGCCGACGCTGATCACCCCCGGGTAGTTGGCGGGGAAGGACTCCGGTGCCCCGGCCCCGCGGGTCGAGCCCGGGCCGCCTGAGTTCCCGGCCGAGGCGATCACCACCACGCCGTGGTCGTAGGCGTCCTGCAGCTCCGCCCGGACCGTGGCGCTCGGCGCGCTGTAGCCGATCGACATGCTGATGACCTTCGCGCCGTGCGTCACCGCGTACTTGATCCCGTCGGCCAGCGACTGCTGGATGAGGGTCTCCCGCTCGTGCTCGTACTTTCCGTAGTGCGGGTCCCCGCGATCGGGGATCACCCGGATCGACAGGATCCGCGCCGCTGGGGCCACGCCGATGACCCCGCTGAAACCCCCATCGTGGCCGTGCCCGGCGATCAGCGACGCCATCCAGGTGCCGTGCACGCCCCACTGCGGGCTGGACGGCCTGGTGTACACGCCGGTGTAGTTGGGACCGGTGATGACCGAGCCGGCCAGGTCGCTGACGTACGGGTTCACCCCGCTGTCGATCACCGCGACGGTGACCCCGGCGCCGCGGGTTATCGACCAGGCGGCTTCGGCGTCGAGCATGTCGAGCACCCACAGCTGGTTGGTCCTGATGGCGTCGGCAGGAGCCGCCACCGCGCCCAGGGCCGGGGCGGCGGGCAGCACGGCCATCCAGACCAGGCCGGCCGCGATGATCCGGGCGAGGCGCCCCAGCCTCCCGTGGTTCAGCATCCGGGCGCTCCGGGGCAGTGCGGCGGCGCGGGGCTGGCGGCGAGGGTGTGCGCGACGGTGCGCGCGACGCCCTCGGCCATGCTGGTCATCTCGGCGTCGGAGTACTTGTCCTGGGCCACCGGAACCCGCGGCCGGCCGTCGGCGTATCCGGCGGCGTACATGACCAGGTACGGGCCGGCCGCGAAGCTGGCGGAGATCTGCCGGTGGTAGTCGTAACGGCCGGCGTCCGCGCCGCGGAACCTGACCAGCAGGACCCCGCCCGGCAGCTGGTGCTGAATGCTGGCCTGCCGCGCCACGGCCAGCCGCGGCGTGGTCAGCCCGCTGTCCGCGCTGGTAGCGGCGACGGCGTTCGGCAGCACGGCGACGCCGACGGTCATCACGTAGCTCCGGGTGGCGTCGACGTAGGTGGCCCGGAGCACCGTCTCGCACCTGTTCCTGTGCAGCGCCGCGGCGGCCGGCTCGCTGGTCACGGCCTTGGCGCAGTCCGATTCCTGGGGTGCGATGCTGACCCGGATCGCGTCCAGGCTGAGCGGGACCGTGTCCTGGAGGACCCTGGCCGGCAGCTGATAGGAGACCGAGGCCGGGAAGATCTTCCCGGCGGGCATGGTCTGCCAGCGGCGCATGACCTCCCACGCCTCGATCTGGCGTTGCTGGCTCGCGGTGAACTGCCGGGGCAGCAGCTGGACCGCTACTCCGAACGCGGCGACGGCGAACCCGGCCAGGCCGAGGATCAGGGCGATGACCGCGGCGGCGCGGCGGGCCCGGACACTGCGGCCCCCGGAGCCAGCGCTCCGGCAAGGCTCTGGGGGACGGTCAGCGTAGGCCCCGGGCGCGTGCGGCCATTGGTCTCCGCGTGCCCCGGGATCCGCCGTCACAAGGGAAATGGTAGGGCCAGATCCGGGCGCCTTGACTGGCCGGAGGGATGAATGCCCTGGTTTGACCGGCCATTGAACCAGTTGCGTGACTTACCGCACGGATACCGCGGAGCCGCCTGACCTCGACCTATGGTGGCGGAAGTTCCTGCGCTCAGCCGGAGCTGCGTTTGTCCTTTAAGGTGACCGGTAGCAGCGCTGCGGATACCTGTGGGGAGGGCCTTCGTGACCGAGGGGACTGGGCACGTCATCGATCCGGACGGCGATGCCCGCCGGGCCCTGCTCGAGGCGGTGGCCGAGCACGGGCCGGAGGCCCTGTCCGACGCGACCATCATGGACGACCTCTGCCGGAACAAGCTCGCCGCCCTGCCCGGCGAGTCCGTCCTCATCGTCAGCGCGGCCAGGGCCGACGTGCCGGCGATGCTCAGGAGCAAGATCGCGGAGCTGGGCAACTACGGCGCCATCCAGGACGTCGCGGCCACCCTGTCCCGGGCCAGTGACCTGGACGGCGCCGCGTGCCTGTGGGTGGTGCGCGAGTTCGCGCGCACCCTGGGCCTGATCGCGCCGGGCGGAACCCAGTCGATGCCCCGCCTCACCCCGGGCGGTCCGGCCGCCGGGGCGGCAGGTACCGGGGCTGCGCTGGTGCTGGGGCTGGTGCTGGGGCTGGGGGGACCGGAACCCCGCCGCCAGCGCAGGCGTCGCCCAGGTCGCGGGTGCTCACCCGCAACACGATCGGGGTGGCCGCCGCCGTCGCGCTGGTCGCGGGCTACCTCGGGGTCGCGGCGGTGGCGCACCTGAGCCCGTTCCCGGCCAAGACGGTGGCGGCGGCCTCGTCCCCGCCCGCCAGCACGGGGCCGGGCACCGGCCAAGGCACGAGCACGGCCTCCTCACCTGATGCATCCCCCGACGTGAGCCCGACGTCGGACTACCAGATCCTGCTGAGCAAGATCCCGGCCACCGTGCAGGGCCAGAACAACTGCCAGCTGGCCGGCACCCAGTACGGCGCGACCGCGGTGGCCCAGTGTGCCCGGCTGACCGGCCTGGCCGCCGGGACGATCGTCTATTACCTGTACCCCAGCCCGGCCAGGCTCGCCAGCGGGATCAGCGCCCTGTACAGCACGGCGGGCTTCCACCGTAAGCGGGCGTGCACGACCGGAAACGACTTCACCGACTTCCTCGTCGACTGCCAGACGGACTTCCACAACCAGACGCCGTTCATGACGGGCAGTATCGCGGAGTACATCAACACCAGCCACCAGCCCATCATCGTCACCAGCGACAACCAGCAGAACGTCATGGCCGTGCTGGTCGGGACCAACCCCGGCGACCTGCTCACCTACTGGAAGCAGCTGAACTGGATCGTGCGGTAGCCCCGCTCAGGTCTGGCCGGGCGGCTGGCCGCCCTTCCCGGTCGCGGTGACGAGGCGCCACATGCCCCAGGCGCCGGCCACCAGGCCGCCGACCACGACGACGGGGACGTTGCCGACCGCGCCGATGACCAGCAGCAGGATGCCGAGGGCGAGCGCGAGCGCGCCGATGACCGGCCCCATCTGCCTCCTGGCCGCCGGGGCGGACGGGCGCGGCGCGGGGGGACCGGGCGGGGCCGGCACGGGCGCGTGGGGCGCGTAACCCCGGGGCACGGGTGCGGGCGGCGCGGGCCCGTTGTATCCGGGGTATCCGGGTCCGACCGGACCCTGGTCCTGGCCGGCCTGCGGCAGCCGCCACCAGATCGTCTGGCCGGGCGGCACCATCTGCTGGCTCAGCTGCGGCATCGGCCCGGTGCCCGACGTGCTGAGCGGCGCGGACAGCGGCGGCGGGGCGGGCAGCGAGGATCCCGGAGGGGGTGTCTGCGGCCAGGCCCGGGACGGCACCACAGCGGCCGCGGGCCTCGGGCCGGACACCGGCTTGTTCTCCCACCAGCGCTGGTCGGCCGGGACCATGGGCAGGGCCGGTGCCGCGGCCGGCCGCTCCAGGGTCATCTCCAGGCTCCGGTCGGAGACCCAGAGCGGGTCGCAGCATTCCTGCAGCTTGCGGGCCAGCGCGTCGACCTGCGGGTCCCGCAGCGCGGCCAGCTGCTTCCAGGCCTGGGTGGTGAACGGGGGGAAGAAGTCATTCTTGGCGAACAGCAGGTTCTTGGAGTTGTACAGGGCCAGCCAGAGGCCCGGATCCTTGCCCAGCGCGACCAGCGAGGTGTAGATGACCAGGGCGGAGAAGGTGTCGAGCCAGCGGTCCCAGACGTGCCGCAGGGGGTGCTGGTAGTTCGGGTGGCCGAACTCGGTGGGCGGCGCCTGCCCGGCCAGCTGCGGGATCCAGACCCCATCGAAGTCGACCAGGCGAAGCTGCCCGTCCTGGTCCACCATGACGTTGCCGTGCTGCAGGTCGCCGTGGGCGAACTCGCTGCGCTGGAGCAGGGCGACCAGCTCGCGCCACCGGCCGGCCAGCGTGGTCAGGGCGGCGGCGTTGGACCCGGTCACCAGGAAGTCCACGTACTCGTTGAGCGTCCGGCCGTCGATCCAGTCCATGGTCAGCACCGGCCAGGTCAGCCGGTTGACCGTGATGGCCCCGTCGAGCCAGGTGGTGCCGGACACGTACGGGCTCAGGTCATGCCCGGCCAGGTAGGCGTCCAGCGCGCTGTACCGGTCCCGGCTGGAGGCGTCCTCCCTGATGTAACAGCGCAGCGCCTGCGGCCTGCCGTCGACCGCGGCCTGGAACACCACGGCGCTGCTGCCCCGGGCCAGCGTCGGCCCGAGGCTGTCCCAGACGAACTCGGCGCCCTGGAGCCTGGGCACGGTGAAGCACCGGGCGGGCGCCTGCACGGCCTTGTAGTAATCGCCGGCCGCGGGGAAGGCGCTCACCGGCAGGCCAGCAGGTAGGCGGGCTGGCCGGCCAGCATCCGCAGGCGCATGAGCGTCACGTCGTCGTTCTTCATCCTCTTAGCGCTGTCCTGCTCTCTGCGTTGGTCCCCGACCAGCCGGGCGAACACGTCGGGGTGCGCCAGCGTGGTCAGGGTGTTCCAGACCTTGGCCTCGTCCCGCTCGATGGTGCGCAAGATCCAGTGGGCCATCGCGTCGGTGGCGGCGAAGAGAAAGTCGCCGACCTCGAGCTTTCCGCCGCCGGCGAGCAGGCGTTCGGTCATCCGGTCCAGGCTGGCGGGCGAGGTGTGCACGCCGTCAGGCAGGGTGCCGAAGTCATCGGGACCCATCTGGGGGAACACGGCGATCAGCCGGCCCGCCCGGACGTGGAAGAGCACCGTGTCGCCGAGGGCCACGGCCTGCCAGTAGGGTTCCGGTCCGTCGAGCCCGTAGATGTCGAAGCCAAGCAGGGTCGCGAACGAGCCGACCTCGGCGAACTTACGCTCCTCGATGATGCTGTCGAAGTCACGCACGTCCGCGGCCCACTGGTCCTGCATCTCGGCGAACCAGGCCCGCAGGGCGGCGGGCTCGAGCCGGGGCAGCCGGGACCCCGCCGCGCCGCCGGCCGGCGGCGCGAACGACCGCACCAGCTGGTCCACCCAGCGCACCGGGTCATAGGCGGTGGTGGCGCCGTCGAGCACGACGAACCTGGCCCAGCTGCCGTCGGCGGCGACGCCGCCGCAGGCGCCGTCCTGCCATTCGCCGGGCGCGTTGCCGTCTTTGGCCGCGCTGAAGGTGACCATCTGGATCTGCATGACGCCGGTTCCTGAGCTCAGTCCCGCAGGTCGACCTTGGTGCCGACTTCGAGGAACCTGACCAGCATGGTGGCGTCGGCGTTGAAGCCGAACCCGCGCGCTCCTGGTTCCAGCGTGGCGCCGGTGCTCTGTGCGTTGGCGATCATCGGCGGGGGGAGCAGGCTGCTGATCCGGAACAGCTGCGGGCCGGGCTCGGGCAGGCCGTAGTCCGTCGCGGGGAAGAGCACGCCGTTGGACGCCGCCGGGGACAGGAAGATGTTGAAGAACAACGCGGGCCCGTCGCTGGTCTGGATGTTGACCAGCCGCTGCGCCCACTCGTCGAGGCCGGCGCCCTCGTACGGGCTGTCGGTCACCATGCCGTCGGTGATGTTGATGATGATCGGCGGGAACGAATCCGGGTGCGCGTTCGCCCACTCGTAGACGTGCGCGCCGGCCACCGCGACGGCCTGGCACATCGGGGTGCGGTAGCCGTGCACCGGCTCGACCCAGACCGGTACCCGGCTCGGCGGCGCGCCGATGTCGACCGACGGCGTTCTCCCGGACCGCGATCGGGTTGTCCCGCAGGTCGGGCAGGGCGACCAGCGGCTGGCCGGCCAGCTTGCCGCCGAAAGCGGGCTCGACGCCCTCACCGCCGGCCACCGGGCGCAGACCGTAGCCGAAGATGCCGATGTCGAAATAATGGCGCGCCTTCCCCGGCTCGCCCTGCGACGTGAAGAGCAATTCAAGCAAGATCTCATTGAGCACCCGGGCCGCCCCGTGCGCCAGGGTCTCCTGGCTGTTGACCCAGGCGGATTTCATCGAATCGGAGCGGTCGAGCAGGAAAACCACGCAGCCGGGATCTCTCCGGCTGATATCCCTCTCATACATGAAATGACCTCCGTTGCTTTCCGGTGATAACGCAAAACATGAGGGGGTTCAGGGCGGCATGACCCGGACCGGCGGCCACGGCGTGCCCGGTTGCCAGCTCCAGGTGTGCCCGCATACCTCGCAGCGGAAATCCCAGGCGCTCCTGGCCCGCCTGATGTCGAGCCGGAACGCGCCGCAGCGGGGGCACTGCGCGATGAAGGTGGACGCCAGGTAGGTGGACAGGTCAGGGGCGGGCGCCCGCTTGGCGCCCGCGCTCGGCGCGGGCGCCGGATGAGCCGGATCCCACCAGGGCGCGTCGGCCGGGCCTGCGGTTCCGGGCGGGGTAAGCGGCAGCAACTGGACCACAGACTCGTTTACGGCGGGGGTGCTGCCGCGGTTCAGGCCGTCGGCCGCGTCCGGGCCGGCCTGCACCGGTGCCGGGGCCGTGACCGGGGCGACCGGGTCGGGCGGGTAGGACTCGGGCGGCGGGGCGGCCCGGCGCACCTGGGCCCGCGGCATGGTAGTCGTGCGGGGGGAGGTCGGCTCGGGTTCCCGCGCGGGCGACCGGAACAGGACCACCGCGCCGATGGCGCCGATGACGACGGAGACGACCACGGCGATGACGAGCGAGGCGTGTACCAGGGCGGCGGCGGCCAGGCCGCCGACCAGCGCCGCGGCGATCACCAGCAGGGCCCAGCCAGATCGAGCCGGGCCGGCCTTCGGTCCGGGTCTGGGCCGGCCGTGCGCGCTCACTGGCCCACCTGGGGGACCTGGCTGGTGAGGCGGAACGTCACCAGCTGGGGACTGGTCCTGAGGTCGGCCGGAGAGCAGATCCAGCCGCCCAGCACGTTCGTGGTGCGGACCCGGCTCTCCCAGCCGATCGGCGGGTCGATGCACACCTGGTACTGCCCGGACGGGACGTTCGCGGCGAACTCGAGGGCCGAGTTCAGGGTGCCGGTCATGACGCTGGTCAGCGTGCCGTCCTGCAGCACGTTCACGTGGCTGCCGGGCAGGGGCAGGCCTCCGCCGTCCTTGGTCACCCTGACGGTGAGCTTGAGCGCGGCCCCCTTGCCCGCGGCCGAGCTGGCGCTGGCGGCGGCGGTGGGACTCGCCGTATGGCCCGACTCGGCCGGGGGCGCGGCCTTCGTCGATGAATGGCCGGTGAACCAGCCAATGACCAGCACGGCGACGAACGCGGCGGCTTGCGCGAACAACGGCGCGGCCAGCTTCCTGCGGTCGAGCATGACCACTGGAGAAATCCCCTCCTCTCCCGGCTCGGGCGCTACTAGCCTGTCACGGACCCGTCGCTACTGCTCCCACCACGGCCTAACCGGCGGCTTCGGCTGGACCACGGTGGGGGCGGCGGGCGGAATGTACGGCGTGGCGGCGGGGTGCGGGGCGGTGGGCGGCGCGGCGGCAGTGTGCGCCGCGGGTACGGAGTGCGCCGCGGGTACGGAGTGCGCCGCCTGCCGCGCGGGCGGGGAGGTGGCCGCACGGACGTGCTGCCACCATTCCCGCGGGGCTGACGGTGCTGGCTGGGATGGGGCTGGCTGGGATGGGGCTGGCTGGGCCGGGGCTGGCTGGGATGGGGCGGGCGGAGTCACGGGCCGGGACGCGGCCGGTGCCTGCGCCGGGAACATCGCCTGCGCCGGGGCCATCGCCAGGCCGTCCGCCGAGGCCAGCTCCTGCTGCGGCACCCAGGCCCCGGCCCGGGCGTAGCCGAGGAACAGCAGCACGCTGATCAGCGTGACCAGCACCCAGGCGGGGTGGCTGTTGATCGGGTCCCAGTCGTTGAGGCCGTGCAGCACGGCCGCGATGCCGATCCCGACCAGGCCGATCGAGTACTTCCGGTACGGGCCGGTGATGGCCAGCCCGATGAAGTAGCCGGTGATGCCGGCCCAGCAGGCGTGGTCGATCGGGTCGGTGAGGAAGCGCCAGACGTACTGGATGGTGATGCTCTGCAGGTCCCCGCCGGTGGCATTGCCCGAGATCGAGCCGAGGACGTCGGTGAAGTAGTGCACCGCCTCGGCCGCGCCGAACACCAGCCCGCTCACCGCGCCGAGGAACAGGTAGTCCCGTGGTGTCTGGGTAGGCCAGTACTGCCGCCAGATCCACGCCACCACCACGATGGGGATGGCCTTGGCCAGTTCCTCCGGGAGGCCGATGGTGACGACGTTGAGCAGGCTGCTGGTGTTGCTGTGCAGCCTGGTCTCGAGGAAGATCGCGGTGGGCGCCTGGGTGACGACGCCGACCACCGCGATCGCGGCCAGCATGGCCCGGCTGACGTGCTGCGGCCGGACGATGACGCCGAGCAGTAGCAGCCAGGCGACGGCGAAGTAGACCGCGAAGATCCAGGCGATGTCGCGGATCTTGGCTTCGGTCGGGTTGTTGAGCATGATCAGCGCGATGGGCGGCACGCAGACCAGGGCGACCAGCAGCAGCACCGGCCAGCTGCGCAGGGCCGGGTCGCGGACCCAGTGGCGTATCGGCACGAGGTGGGAGAAGGAATACGACGGGGATTGCCGACCGGAATTCCGAACGTGGCCCCCACCCATAATGCCCACCCTTGCGCGAACCCGCCGGAGTAGGTGTCATGGCGCACGGTTGCGCCTGCTCCGAACGCTAATCCTAAACTAAATGCGGGTAGATTTTCAGTCGCCGATTACCACCCGGTTGGTGAGCGTGCCGATGCTCTCGATCGTCACGGAAACCTCGTCCCCGTCGGTCAGCGGCCCCACGCCGGCCGGCGTCCCGGTCAGCAGGACATCGCCGGGCAGCAGCGTCATCACCTGGCTGACGTATGCGATCAGCCCGGGCACGTCCCAGAGCAGCTCGGAGGTGCGGGCCTGCTGCCTGATCGCGCCGTTGACCGTGGTGGTGAGCTCGAGGTCGGAAGGGTTCGTCCCGGTCTCCATCCACGGCCCGAGCGGGCAGAACGTGTCGAAGCCCTTGGCCCGGGTCCACTGCCCGTCCCTGGCCTGCAGGTCCCGCGCGGTGACGTCGTTGGCGCAGGTATAGCCGAACACCACTTCCTCGGCCCGTTCCCGCGGCACGCCGCGGCAGAGCCTGCCGATGATGACCGCGAGCTCGCCCTCGAAGTCGACCCGGTCGGTGAGCTTTACCGGGTACTTGATTGCGTCTCCCGGTCCGGTCACCGAGGTGGACGGCTTGAGGAAGATCACCGGCTCGGCGGGCGGTTCCCCGCTCATCTCCCGCGCGTGCGACGCGTAGTTACGGCCCGCGGCGACCACCTTGCTCGGCAGCACCGGCGCCAGCAGCCTGACCTCGGCCAGCGGGTACCGGTTGCCGGTCAGCCGGACGCCGCCCGGATCGACGCCGAACGGGTGCCCGTGCAGTTCCGCGATCGTCAGTCCTGGCCGCGGCGGTTGCCCCGCTCCTCCGCTCGCTGGCTCGCCCTCAACTACGCCGTACGCGACCCCATCACCCTTGGCGAATCTCGCGATACGCATTATTGCTGGTAGCCCTCGACTTCGCCGACCGGCCGCACGATGGCGTCGTCCGGGTTCTCACCGAACTCGCGGCGGGCCCGCCGCTGCCGCAGCAGGTCCCAGCACTGATCCAGCGCCTCCTCGGCGGACCGGAGCCGCTCGCGCTCTTGCTGGCCGCTCAGCTCACCGGCTGCGAGCTGGCTGCGGAGCTGGTGCTCCGTCTGGATCAGCTCGTCGATGTGAGCCATGATCTCCTTGTCGTCCATGCCCCTACCGTAAGTCCCTGGCCGCCCGGATGCGGCCCTGGGTCTGTTATTTAGCCCGAACGAACCGGGGCAAAACGTACATCGCGGACGGCGGTCGCGGAGGCGGCGGAGCCGAGAAGCCGCTCCCCCTCGGCCACGATGGCGTCCCGGTCCGCGGCGCTCAGCGGGGCGAACGGCGGGATCTGCAGGATGCCCTGGCTGATTTTCCAGTCCGCTTGCCACCAGCCGCCGACGAGCAGGGTGCCGCCGCATCCGCCGTGGCCCGGCGGCAGCGGGACCGGCCGGCGGTGCGGGATGACCCGGCTGCGTTCGGCGTAGGAGAGCAGCAGGTTGTCGTACGCGGGCAGGAAGCGGGGCGGCGCCGACACGCCGGGTCCGGGCGGGGCGCGTCCGGCAGGTCGAGCAACTCAGCGCCGTGCCCATTCCCGGCGGGGCCGGTGGAGGCGCGCAGCCGGAGGCGCTCGGTCACCTCGCGCAGCCGGGATCGCCCGGACCGGGCCTGGACGTCGGCCGCGCTGGCCGGTCCGTACGCGGCCAGGTAGCGCAGTACGAGCTGGTCGAGCATGGTCGACTGCGATAGAGGAGCCGGGGCGGGCCCAGTGAGCCACGCGTCGGCCAGCATAAACGCGGCACGGTGGTTGGGCTCGCCCCACAGGCCGCGCGGCGGCACCTGGACCAGCGGCAGCAGGTGGCCGACCGCGTACGCGAGCGCGGCGGGGTCGTGGTCCGGCCAGCGTGGGGCCAGCCGGGCGCCGAGCTCGGCCCGGGTCAGCGGGCTCACCTGAGGGCCGCCGCGGTCTGGTCATCGCGGGATAGAACGAATGATCCGATGCAAGAAATGGCCGAGCGCTACCTCGCCGCGTGGAACGAGACGGACGCCTCGCGGCGACGCAAGCTCGTCGACGAGCTGTGGGCCGAGGACGGCAGCTACACCGACCCGCTGGCGACGCGCACGGGCGGGCCGAGATCGACGGGCTCATCGGCGCGGTGCAAGACCAGTTCCCGGACTTCGTGTTCACGCTCGGCGGCCCGGTCGACGCGCACCACGACCAGGCCCGGTTCACCTGGCACCTGGGCCCGGCCGGCGGCGAGCCGGTCGTGATCGGCTTCGACGTCGCGGTCCTGAACGGGGGCGGCCAGATCCGCAGCGTCTACGGCTTCCTGGACAAGGTCCCGGCCGCGTAGGGGCGCCCACGGAAGGGCGTGAAACCCGGGATCCAAGGCGTTCGGACGCGCTGGATCCCGGGTTTCATGGCGTCGGGGCGGTTAGCTGGGCTCGCGGCCGGAGCGGAGCAGGCAGTAGGTGACGGCCTCCTCCAGGGCATGCCAGGATGCGGCGATGATGTTCTCGTCCACGCCGACCGTGCTCCAGGTGTCGCCGGTGCCGTCGTCGGACTCGATGAGCACCCGGGTCACCGCGCCGGTGCCGTGCGTCCCGGCCAGGATCCGCACCTTGTAGTCGGTCAGCTCGAGCGCGGCCAGCTCCGGGTAGATCTGCTCGAGCGCCGCACGCAGCGCCTTGTCCAGCGCGTTCACCGGGCCGTTGCCCTCGCCCACCGCGACCAGGCGCTCCCCCTTGGCGGTCAGCCTGACGGTGGCCTCGCTGGTCATCCGGGCGCCGGGGTGGCGCTCGACGATGACCCGCCAGGACTCGACCGCGAAGTACTCCTGCCGCTGGCCGAGCTCGTCCCGGAGCAGCAGCTCGAAGCTGGCGTCGGCGGCTTCGAACGTGTAGCCGCGGGCTTCCATGTCCTTGACCCGGTCGGTCACCCGGCCGATGGTCTCCTTGTCGCCGGACAGGTCGTAGCCGAGTTCGCGGCCCTTCAGCTCCACCGACGCGCGGCCGGCCATGTCCGAGACCAGCATCCGCATGTCGTTGCCGACCAGCGCCGGGTCGATGTGCTGGTAGAGCATCGGGTCGACCTTGACCGCCGAGGCGTGCAGCCCGGCCTTGTGCGCGAACGCGGACAGGCCCACGTAGGGCTGGTGGGTGTCCGGCGCGACGTTGGTGACCTCGCTGATCGCGTGCGCGATCCGGCTCATGTCCTGCAGGCCCGTTTCCGGCAGGACCTGGCGGCCCTTCTTCAGCTGCAGCCCGGCCACCACGCTGAACAGGTTGGCGTTGCCCGCCCGCTCGCCGTACCCGTTCGCGGTCCCCTGCACGTGGGTCACCCCGGCGTCGACCGCGACCAGGGTGTTGGCCACGCCGCAGGCGGTGTCGTCGTGGCAGTGGATGCCCAGCCGGGATTGCGTGGCGCCGGCCACGGCGGCGACCACGTTGCCGAGCTCGTTCGGCATCATGCCGCCGTTGGTGTCGCACAGGGCGACCAGGTCCGCGCCGGCCTGCACCGCCGTCCTGACTACCTCGAGGGCGTAGTCCGGGTCGGACCGGTAGCCGTCGAAGAAGTGCTCCGCGTCGAGGAACACCCGCTGGCCGTTCTCGCGCAGGTGGGACACCGTGTCCGCGATCATGGCGAGGTTCTCTTCCAGCGTGGTCCGCAGGGCGAGAAGGACGTGCCGGTCGTGACTCTTGGCCACCAGAGTCACGACCGGCGCGCCCGATTCGCGCAGTGCGGCGACCTGGGGGTCGTCGGCCGCCTTCACGCCGGGCCGGCGGGTCGCGCCGAACGCGGCGAGCTGCGCGTGCTTGAGGTCCAGTTCGGAGCCGGCGCGGCGGAAGAACTCGGTGTCCTTCGGGATCGCGCCCGGCCAGCCGCCCTCGATGAAACCGACACCGAGCTCGTCCAGCTGCCGCGCGATGACGAGCTTGTCGGCCACGGTGAGGTTCAGGCCCTCCTGCTGCGCGCCGTCTCGCAAGGTCGTGTCGTAGACGTGAAAGGTGTCGTCGAGCATTGGATTTTCTCCTGGGTTTTCTGGTTGTGTTCGCAGGCCGGCCCGCTTGCCCAAACAAAAAGACCCCTCGCGAGTACGCGAGAGGTCTGCGCGCCGACGTGCCAGGCCTTCGGGGGTCCGGGGGTCGTCCCCGGGCCGACACCGTGCCCGGCGCTAGGGCTGCTGCCCTAGGTGCCGACGCGCCAGCCGATAATGATGCGGCCTGACGTCACGGTGACAGTCTGCCACACCCGTTCGGTACTTTGATGCCTTTGTCTCAGCATCCGAGACGGCAACTTGGTCTTTTCATGATCGTGAGCAGTTTTGGGCGCTATTTGGCTCTGGCGCAAATAACGTGAACGCATCGCCTGGATCACGGGCGGGCCACTGCCGCGCATCGCGTCGCCTGAGGATTGCGTGTCAGAACACCCCCCATGAGGGGTGTAACGTCACGCAATCATTGAGACGGCGCTGCCGATGTCCGGTTTGTCATGTTCCGGCGGATCGGATGCGCCGTTACCATCACGAAATGTGGGCCAGAACGCGCTATTTGTCCCGAACTGCTCACGATCATGAGGACGGCGGCCTTCAGCAGACCTTGTGGATCCAGTTGAAGGGGTCAGGCTTGTGGCCGTACTGGATGGCGATCAGCTCCTCGCGCAGGCGCATGGTCACCGGGCCGGGCTCGCCGTCCGCCACCAGCCACTCCGCCTGCTCGCCCTTGACCCGGCCGACCGGGGTGATAACCGCGGCCGTGCCGCAGGCGAAGACCTCGGTCAGCTCGCCGGCCTCGCACTCCGCCTGCCACTGGTCGATGGTGATCGGCTCCTCGACCGCCTTGACGCCGAGCTGCGGCGCCAGCTTGAGCAGCGAGTCGCGGGTGATGCCGGGGAGCAGCGTCCCGGTCAGCGGAGGGGTCGCGATCCAGGGCTGGCTGCTGGCCGACCCGCGGACGAAGAACAGGTTCATCCCGCCCATCTCCTCGACCCAGCGGTGCTCCGCGGCGTCCAGCCAGACCACCTGGTCACAGCCCCGCTCCACGGCCTGCTGCTGGGCTACGAAGGCAGCCGCGTAGTTGCCGCCGGTCTTGACCCCGCCGGTGCCGCCCGGCGCCGCCCGGGTGTACTCCTGCGACAGCCAGACCGCGACCGGCTTGACGCCGCTGGCGAAGTAGGACGCGGCCGGCGAGGCGATGACGCAGAACAGGTACTCGCTCGACGGGTGGTTGACGCCGAGCCCGCGCTGGGTCGCGATCATGAACGGCCGCAGGTAGAGGCTGTTCCCCTCGCCGCCGGGCACCCACTCGCGGTCCTGGGCGACGAGCAGCTCGAGCGCCCGGATGAAGGTCTCCCCGGGTAGCTCGGGCATGGCCATCCGGCGCGCGGTGCTGTTGAACCTGGCCGCGTTGGCGTCCGGCCGGAACAAGGTGATCGAGCCGTTGTCCTGGCGATACGCCTTGAGGCCCTCGAAGAACTCCTGCGAGTAGTGGAACACCGAGGTGGCCGGGTCGAGGGTGAACGGTCCGTAGGGTTCGAGGCGGCCGTCATGCCAGCCGCGTTCGGCCGTCCAGCGCAGCGTGATCATGTGGTCGGTGAAGAGCTGGCCGAACCCGGGCGCCTTGAGCAGGCTCTCGCGCTCGGCGTCGGGCACCGGGTGGTTAGTCGGGCGGATATCGAAATCAATCATGGTCGGGAACTTCCTCCTCGCCCCCGCGGGCAGACGTTATATCTAGGGTCTCACCTTTCGGTGGGTGCACGGCCGGGCCTGCCTGGCGGGGGCGCCTGCCGGGCAGCCCGGCAGGCGCGATGGCATGGCCGGGGTTAACCGGCTACTCGCTCGGCGATGTCGTCGCCGACCTCGACGGTGGTGCGCGCCGCCCAGGCACCCTGGCGCTCGACCAGGTCCTCGGCGACCGCCTGCTCGATCCGCGCCGCCTCGGCGGAAAGACCCAGGTGATCGCAGAGCATGGCGGCGGAAAGGATGGCCGCGGTCGGGTCGGCCTTGCTCTGGCCGGCGATGTCCGGAGCACTGCCGTGGACCGGCTCGAACATGCTGGGCGCGGTCCCCTCCGGATTGACGTTGCCGCTCGCGGCGAGCCCGATCCCGCCCGCCACCGCGGCCCCCAGGTCAGTGAGGATGTCGCCGAAGAGGTTGTCGGTGACGATCACGTCGAAGCGCTCGGGCTGGGAAACGAAGAACATCGACGCGGCGTCGACGTGGCAGTAATCCACCGACACGTCGGCGAATTCCTTGGCCAGGCTGTCCACCGTGCGCTGCCAGAGGTCGCCGGCGTAGGTGAGCACGTTGGTCTTGTGCACCAGCGTCAGCTTGCGGCGCGGCCTGGTCAGCGCTTTGCCGAACGCATAGCGAGCCACTCGCTCCACGCCGAACGCGGTATTGATGCTCTCCTGCGTGGCGATCTCGGCCGGCGTGCCCTTGCGCATCACCCCGCCGGCGCCGGTGTACGGGCCCTCGGTGCCCTCGCGCACCACCACCATGTCCAGCGTCTCCGGCCGGGCCGCGGCCAGCGGGGTCGCGACGCCCGGGTACAGCCGGACCGGGCGCAGGTTGACGTAGTGGTCGAGCTCGAACCGGAGTCTGAGGAGAAGACCGCGCTCGAGCACCCCGCTGGGCACGCTCGGGTCGCCGACCGCGCCGAGCAGGATCGCGTCGTGCCCCTTGATCTCCTCGAGCACCGCGTCGGGCAGCGTCTCTCCGGTCCGGTGCCAGCGCCGCGCGCCGAGGTCGTAGCTGGTCTCGTCGATGCCGACCCCGGGGGTAGCGGCGCGGAGCACCTTGAGTGCTTCGGCGGTCACCTCGGGGCCGATTCCGTCGCCGCCGACGACGGCCAGCCTGATGGTTCGTGAACTCATGCCAGAACCTTACTGGCGGGTCAGGCGGGCCGCGGACGGAGTAGCGGACCGCCCGGACGGAATCGCAGACCGGTCGGCCGGAACCGCGGACCGGTCGGCCGGAACCGCGGATTGGCCGGCCGGAACCGCGGATTGGCCGGCCGGAACCGCGGATTGGCCGGCCGGAACCGCGTCGCCGCCGTTGTCCCGCCGGTCCAACGCAATCTGCACGGCCCGGGCAGGCGTCTCACGGGTCTTCGGGCTTCGCCGGGAACGGAGGGGCTCGGGCGGGTAGTCACCCTGGCTAGCAGAGTCCCAGGGATACATGTCGTACACAGAAATGCTCCTGATCGGGGTCCGGATCGGACTTACGGCCAGCAGCTAACCCCCGCAGCGGGTTGCCGGCCTGCCTTCGATCAGGCCCCGCTGCGGCGGGCGATAAGTACGACATGCCGCATAATGCCTGATACGTTACACGGGCCCCGAACTGAGCGGACGCCCCTCAAGACGACTATCTCGATATCTGAGACACTATTTTTAGTTCCTAGTTCATGGGGCGGGCCGGGGCGGGGCCGGGGCCGCCCCCCAGTCGGTGGCGCGTCCAGCCCGGCGGCGCGTCCAGCCCGGCGGCGCGTCCAGCCCGGCGGCGCGTCCAGCCCGGCGGCGCGTCCAGCCGTGCCCTCTGGTGTCCTTACGCTCCGGTGACCCTTGCGCTCCGGCATGTTGCCCTGACGCGCGGAACCCGTCCGCCGCCCGTTCTTACGATGTGAATGTCCCATTCATGTCGTTCTAGGTGCATGAATGGGACATTCACATCGAATGATCTGGTACGGGTGATGCTGGAGTGACAGAAACCGGCTCTCGCACCGGCGCGGCGACCCGCCTCAACCGGGACGCTGGTGCGTCAGGGGGGACGCTGGTGCGTCAGGGGGGACGCTGGTGCGTCAGGGGGGACGCTGGTGCGTCAGGGGGGACGCTGGTGTGTGAGGGTAGGACGCTTGTGCGTGGGGGTGATGAGGTGCTGTCAGGGCGGATGGGGTCGGTGGGGTCCCGGGTCAGGACATCCAGCGGCGGTAGCGGCGGCGGGAAGCCTTCTTCCACACGGTGCGGGTGCGGGCCTGGAGGCGTTCGGCCTGGTGGAGCTCGAGCTCGTAGAGCAGGCCGTAGGTGAACGCGTTCTCGCCGGCCAGGTGGGCGCCAATGCCCAGGTCCCGGGCCGCGTGCCGGGCGATCACGGTGTCCTGGTGATCACCGATGACCGACTGGACCTTCTTCATCTGCCGGGCGAACCTGCGGGCGGGCTTGCCCGCGGCCGGGCGGGCCGCTTCGGCCGCGTAGCGGGCGCGCCGGGCCGACTTGCGGGCCTCGTGCAGGGCAACATCGTGATCATGGCCGCGCGGAGCGCGCCTGGCCCGGCGCATCCGCTTGTCCGCTTGCCGGTACGCCTTGCGCACCGCGGCCGGGAGCACATGGCGGGCCGGGGCTGCGGCCTGCGGGCCGAGCGGCGGGTCATGGGCCAGCCGGTCCAGGTTGGCCAGCAGCTTGGCGTATCGCGCGGAGCCGAAGGCCTCGATGACTTGCTCGCGGGCTGACGCCCGCCGCGGGGCGAAGTAGCCCTGGATGCGGGCCTGGACCGGGCCGATGAGGAGCTCAACCGGGACCGGCCGCAGGGCGGCCTGCAGGTGGCTGGGCAGCACCTCGCCGTCCCTGGCCTCGCCGAGCAGGCCGCCGAGCCACTTGAGCTCCGCGGCCAGGTCACTGGTCTCCGAGCGCGGGATGACCGTGCCGAACGACCGCAGCGTGCCGCGCAGCCTGCGGGTGGCCACGCGCATCTGGTGGACGGAATCGAACTCGTCGGCACGGACCTGCGGCTCGAGTTCCCTGAGCTTCGCGACCTGAACCTTGAGATAAGCCTTCACTACGTCTAGCGCCGACGCCGACGGGCGCGGCTTGGTCCCGGCGACGGAGACCTGCCGTAGCTGGGCCAGGTTCGCCTGCCCCGGACGGGCGTCGGCGGGGGTCCTGGTGTGCGTGGTAGTGATAGCCATCAGGACCAGCTACCCCGTCCGGGGCGGCTAAACGTGCGATTACTCGTCGGCGTCGAGCCAGGACATCAGCGGCCGCAGCCGCGCGCCGACCTGCTCGATCTGCTCGTTGTGCTCGGCCTCGCGGCGCTTGAGGAAGTTCGGCTTGCCCGCGTCGAACTCCTCGACCAGCTCGCGGGCGAACGAGCCGTCCTGGATCTCGCCCAGGATGCGCCGCATCTCCTCGCGGGTGTTCTCGTTGATCAGCCGCGGGCCGCGGGTGTAGCCGCCGTACTCGGCGGTGTCAGACACCGACCAGTACATCTTGGAGATGCCGCCCTCGTACATCAGGTCGACGATCAGCTTCATCTCGTGCAGGCACTCGAAGTAGGCGGACTCGGGCTGGTAGCCCGCCTCGACCAGGGTCGCGAAGCCGGCCTTGATCAGTTCGGCCACGCCGCCGCAGAGCACCGTCTGCTCGCCGAACAGGTCGGTCTCGGTCTCCTCGGCGAAGGTGCTCTTCAGCGCGCCCGCCCGGGTGCCGCCGATGGCCTTGGCGTAGGCCAGGGTGAGCGGCCAGGCCTGGCCGGTCGCGTCCCGCTCGACGCAGACCAGCACGGGCACGCCGCGCCCCTGGGCGAACTGGCGCCGTACCAGGTGGCCTGGCGCTTTGGGCGCGACCATGCACACGTCCACGCCGTCCGGCGGGGAGATGAGGTCGTACCTGATGTTCAGGCCGTGCGCGAAGAACAGCGCGTCGCCCTCGACCAGCGCGGGCGCGATGGCCTCGGCATACAGCTGGCGCTGCAGGTGGTCCGGGATGAGGACCATGATCAGGTCCGCTTCCTCGCACGCCTCCGCGGGCGTGGTGACCCGCAGGCCTTCGTTGGCCGCCTTCTCCCGGCTCTTCGACCCCTCGGGCAGCCCGACGCGCACGTCCACGCCGGAGTCGCGGAGCGAGAGCGCGTGCGCGTGCCCCTGGCTGCCGTATCCGAGCACGGCGACGTGCCTGCGCTGGATCACGGAAAGGTCGGCGCTGTCGTCGTAGAAAATCTCTGCCACTGAAACGGGCCCTTCTGTCGTTGTCGTCGGAACGAATCTAGATCTAAGCGCTGCGCTCGACCGGCCGCAGGGCGCGATCGGTGATGGAGCGGCCGCCCCGCCCGATGGCCACCATGCCCGACTGGACCAGCTCCTTGAGGCCGAACGGCTCGAGCACCTTGATCAGCGCGTCGAGCTTCTCCCGGTTCCCGGTCGCCTCGACGGTGATCACGTCGAGGGCGACGTCCACCACCTTGGCCCGGAACAGGCTGACGGTCTCGAGCACCCGCGACCGGCTCTCGGCGTCGGCCCTCACCTTGATCAGGATCAGCTCGCGCTGTACCGTCGAGCCCGGCTCGAGCTCGACGATCTTCAGCACGTTGATCAGCTTGTTCAGCTGCTTGGTGACTTGCTCGAGCGGGTGCTCGTCGCAGTTGACCACGATGGTGATGCGGGAGATCTCCTCGTGCTCGGTGGGCCCGACGGCGAGGGAGTCGATGTTGAAGCCCCGCCGCGCGAACAGCCCGGCGATCCTGACCAGGACGCCCGGCTTGTTCTCCACGAGAACGGACAGCGTGTGGCTCATTCTGAACTGCCTCCCCAGTCGGGCGCCAGGCCGCGCGCGAACTTGATGTCGTTGTTGCTGGTGCCGGCCGCGACCATCGGCCAGACCATGGCGTCCCGGTGCACGATGAAGTCCACCACGACCGGGCGGTCCTCAATGGCCATGGCCCGCTCGATCACCCGGTCCACGTCGGCGGTCTCCTCGCAGCGGATACCCTCGCAGTCGTAGGCCTCGGCCAGCTTGACGAAGTCCGGTATGCGGGTGCCCGCGAGCTTCTCCTGCTGCGTCCGGTGCAGGTCGGTGTTGGAGTAGCGCTCGTTGTAGAACAGCGTCTGCCACTGCCTGACCATGCCGAGGCTGCCGTTGTTGATGACCGCGACCTTGATCGGGATGCCCTCGATCGCGCAGGTGGCCAGCTCCTGGTTGGTCATCTGGAAGCAGCCGTCGCCGTCGATCGCCCACACGGTGGGGTCCGGGCGGCCCATCTTGGCCCCCATCGCGGCCGGGACCGCGAAGCCCATCGTGCCCAGGCCGCCCGAGTTGATCCAGGTGCCCGGGTTCTCGTAGTCGATGAACTGGGCGGCCCACATCTGGTGCTGGCCGACGCCGGCCACGTAGATCGCGTCGGGACCGGCGATCTTGCCGATCCGCTCGATCACGTGCTGCGGGGCGAGCGTACCGTCGTCCGGCTGGTCGTAACCCAGCGGGTAGGTGGAGCGCCAGGAGTCCAGCTGCGCCCGCCAGGCGGTCAAGTCGGCCCGGCGGCCCTGCTCGAACTCGGCCCGCACCGCGGCCACCAGGTCGGCGATGACCTCGCGGCAGTCGCCCACGATCGGCACGTCGGCGCGGCGGTTCTTGGAGATCTCGGCCGGGTCGATGTCCGCGTGCACGATCAGCGCCCCGGGTGCGAACGTGTCGAGCTTGCCGGTCACCCGGTCATCGAACCTGGTGCCCAGGGCGACGATCATGTCCGCCTGCTGCAGTGCGCCGACCGCCGCCACCGTGCCGTGCATGCCGGGCATGCCCATGTGCTGCGGGTGCCGGTCAGGGAAGGCGCCCCTGGCCATCAGCGTGGTGACCACCGGGATGCCGGTCAGCTCGGCGAGCTCGCGCAGCTGGGCGACGGCCCGCGCCTTGATGACGCCGCCGCCGACGTAGAGCACCGGGCGCCGGGACTCGCTGATCAGCCGCGCGGCCTCGCGCACCTGCCGGGCGTGCGGCCGGGTCACCGGATGATAGCCGGGCAGGTCGAACGGGATCGGCCAGCTGAACTCGGTCGTCGCCTGCATGGCGTCCTTGGCCACGTCGACCAGCACCGGGCCCGGCCGGCCGGTCGAGGCCACGTGAAACGCCTCGCCGATCGTCCGGGCGATGTCCTCGGGCTTGGTGACCAGGAAGTTGTGCTTGGTGATCGGCAGGGTGATCCCGGAGATGTCCGCTTCCTGGAACCCGTCGGTTCCGATGAGGTTGGTCGACACCTGCCCTGTGATCGCGACGACCGGCACCGAGTCCATGTAGGCGTCGGCGATCGGCGTCACCAGGTTCGTGGCACCCGGGCCGCTGGTCGCCATGCAGACGCCGACTCGCCCGGTGGCCTGGGCGTAGCCGGTGGCCGCGTGACCCGCACCCTGCTCGTGCCTGACCAGGACGTGCCTGATTACCTTGGAGTCGAGCAACGGGTCATAGGCAGGCAGGACCGCGCCGCCCGGAATCCCGAATACCACGTCCGCGCCGACCCGCTCGAGCGCGTACACCAGCGCCTGGGCGCCGGTGGCCCGGACCTTGCCCGGGCTGGTGACCTGGACCCGGGGCGGCTCGGCCGGGCCTTGCGCCGGAACGGCCGCGGCGACCTGAGGCGGGGCGGACGGCGGCGCTTCGGCGGGACGCGGCTGGCCGTCGCGGGCGGCCGGGTGCGGTGAGCGGGCGGCCAGGTCCCGCGGGCTGGGAGCCGGGGGCGTGGCGGCGGCCTGCGGCCGTTCCGTGCCCTCGGTCCCCTTGCGGCCCGTCATCTGCTCGGTCATCGGTACGTCTCCATCGGCTATGTCCATCGGCTGGATCCGGCGGCATAAAAAATCCCCTCGTGCCTGACGGCAGTCGAGGGGAGCGCGCAGCGAGCTTCTTGGTCAGCTGCCTGCGCGCCGGCCAAGTACGAGGATCTGCGGGTACTTCACGGGTACCACCTTACTGCTATCTGGAATCCGCGCGTCAACCGCTGACGCGGGTTGTCTCACATTCCGAGACGGGCCTCTCATCGGTACCGTCGTCTGACGTCCTGATCAGGGCTTCCACGGCGGCGGCAGCCATCGGCCTGGCCACCAGGAATCCCTGGCCGTAGCCGCAGCCCATCTCGCACAGCGCGGTGAGCTGGCGTGGCTGCTCGATGCCCTCGGCGATGACCCGCAGGCCGAGGTCGCGTCCGACCTGCACCACGGTCTTGGTCAGCCGGGTGAGCGTGTCGTCGTGACCGAGGCCGGCCACGAACGAGGGACCGATCTTGATGATGTCCAGCGGGAGCCGGGGCAGGGAGGCCAGCGAGGCGTAGCCGGCGCCGAAGTCGTCGATGGCCATCCGGACGCCAAGCCGGTGCAGGTCGGCGAGCCGCTCGACGATCAGCCCGTCCTCCTCGACCAGGATCCGCTCGTTCACCTCGAACGTGAGCGCCCCGGGCGGCAGCCCCGTCTCGGCGAGAATCGCCGAGACCCGCGCGGTGAAGGAGGGGGACGTGATCTGCCGGGCGGACAGGTTCACCGCGACCCCGACATTCGACGATGACGCGCCTGACGACTGGCGCCACGCGGCGCCCTGTGCGCACGCCTCGCGCAGCACCCACTCGCCGAGCGGGACGATCAGGCCGGACTCCTCGGCGGCGCCGAGGAACTCCCGCGGCGGCACCACCTGGTCATCCTGCCACCAGCGAACCAGTGCCTCGGCCCCGGTCACCCGGGAGGTCGCCAGCTCCACGACCGGCTGGAACTGCAGGGTGAGCCCGCCGTTGCCGATGGCCTGCTGCAGGCCGCTGACGATCTCCAGCCTGCGGACCACGTCCGCGTGCATGTGCGCGGCGTAGACCTCGACCCGGTCACCGCTGGCGTCCTTGGCCCGCGACATGGCCACGTCCGCGTTGCGCAGTACCAGCCCGGGCGGATCCACGTCGGCCAGTGCGACACCCACGCTCGCGGTGAGCGCGATCTGCTGGCCGGCCACCCGGAACGGCTCGGTGGCCACCGCGACGGCCAGCCGCTCGGCGATCTCCGTCACCTCCTGGACGCTGCCCGTGTCCTCGACCAGGACGGCGAACTCGTCGCTGCCCCAGCGGGCCACCGTGTCGTGCACCGGGACGACGGCGCGCAGCCGCCTGGCCGCCTGGGCCAGCACGAGGTCGCCCGCGCCGTGGCCGACCGAGTCGTTGACCGCGGTGAAACGGTCCAGGTCCAGGAAGATGACGCCGGTCCGGCCGGCCGCCGCGGCGTCGCGCAGCACGTCCCGGGCGCGCTCCTCGACATAGGCCCGGTTTGGCAGCCCAGTCAGCCCGTCATGGAAGGTGAGATGGGTGACCTGCTGGCGCAGCGCGACCTGGTCGCTGACGTCGCGCGCGGTGACCAGCATCTGGATGGGCTCGCCGGGCGCCTGGTAGCGCAGCAGGGTGGACTCGACGTGCCGCCACGTCCCGTCGGCGGCCCGGACCCGGACCGGGAACCGGCCGGACCCTTCGAGTCCCTCGATGCCCTCGGCCCCTTCGGCGTAGCCGCCGAGGGCGAGCCGGACGGAGGCCAGCACGGCGGGCCGGTCCTCCGGGTGGACGAAGTCGAGCAGCCGCCGGCCGGTCAGCGTCCCGGGCGGGTAGCCGTAGTCCTCGACGGCCGGGCTCGCGTACCTGATCGCGCCGTCCAGGTCGCAGACCAGGACCACGTCGCTGGTCCGGCTGGCCAGGTCACGCAGGCTGCGGCTGGATTCGCGCCAGATGCCGAGCACAGCCAGGTTCTCCCGCACCAGCATGAAGACCCGCGAGGCCAGCACGAGCACCCCGGCACCGCCCGCCACGATCAGCGCGACCCCGGAGGCCAGCGCGCCGGCCAGTCCGTTCGCGATCACCACCAGGGTGGCCACGGAGGCGGCTGCCACCCCGATGACGGTCGCCGCCGCGGTACTCGTCGTCCGGCGGGTCCAGCTCGCGCCGAACCCCTCGGTCATCCGCCACGGGGCCGCGCCGAGCAGTGCCGCCGCGACCACCGGCATCAGCTGCCCCGCGACGCCCAGGTGGCCGCCGAGCACCCGCTGGCCCACGGCCAGCGCGTCGCCGATGGCGATGGCGACCAGGGACAGGTAGGGGAGCATGGCCCGCCGCCAGGCGGCGGCGACCAGGGGCAGCAGCGCACCCAGCACGGCGAGGTCCGCCAGCGGGTGGATGAGCGCCAGCAGGAAGGTACCCGGCCGTTCGCCGGACCGGTGGAACTCCGCGCTGAACAGCGTGGACCAGCCGATCACCAGCAGGGCGACGGCCATCACGTAGCCGTCGGCCAGCCCGGGCAGCACCGAGCCCGCTGAGCCCTCCTGGGCGGCGGAGGTACTGTCCCGTTCGGCCATGGCGAGCACGGCGATGCCGACCGCCACGGCGGCCAGGGCCAGCAGTTGCGGCAGGTCGGTGAAGGACAGGCCGGGAGCTGGGTTCAGGGTTCCGCCGAGGATCCCCTGCACGACCAGGCCGGCGCAGTACAGCGCGGCGCTGACCGCGAGCCACCGGTAGCCCCGGGCCAGGGCAGCCTCGTACCGGCGCGCGCCGAGCCACAGGCTCACCGCCGCCGCGCACCACGCCAGCATGCCGAGCACCATCATGCTCGGCGCTCCGACATGATCAGCCGCACCCGGGCTCCTTCCGTTCCCCCCGCTGTTCTGAAGTACTCAACGCCCGCCGGGCAAAAGCGGATAGCTTGGTCACGCTTTCGTTACCTCGTCGTAACGAAAAGTCCTGGTCGTTACGCAGGTCGTGCGCCGACGACCATCGAGAGCCCCAGCCCCAAGCGACGGTCTCGCAACCGGTCTGGCGTTCACTCTACGTACCCGAGATCACACTTCGGTTGAGGAAGGGCCTACAGCGGGAGACAACTCGTGGCCTAGACTCCAGCGCAGTAGGGAGGTCGCAGTGCGGAAGGTGCTGATCGCGAACCGCGGTGAGATCGCGGTGCGGGTGGTGCGGGCGTGCCGCGACGCCGGGCTGGGCAGCGTCGCCGTGTACGCCGAACCCGATCTGGACGCGTTGCACGTACGGATCGCCGACGAGGCGTACGCGCTGGGAGGGTCGACTAGCCAGGAGACGTACCTTGACATCGACAAGATCATCAAGGTGGCGCTGGAGTCCGGCGCGGACGCGGTGCACCCGGGCTACGGCTTCCTGGCCGAGAACGCCGAGTTCGCCCGCGCGGCCGCCGCGGCCGGCGTGACCTGGATCGGCCCTCCGCCCGCGGCCATCGAGGCGCTCGGGGACAAGGTCCGGGCCCGGCACATCGCGCTGGAGGCCGGAGCGCCGCTCACCCCCGGGACCCCGGATCCGGTCCGGAACGCCGGGGAGGTGCTGGCCTTCGCCCGCGAGTACGGCTACCCGGTGGCGATCAAGGCCGCGTTCGGCGGCGGCGGACGCGGGCTCAAGGTGGCCTGGCGCGACGAGGAGGTCGCGGACCTGTACGAGTCGGCGGTGCGGGAAGCCACCGCGGCGTTCGGCCGGGGCGAGTGCTTCGTGGAGCGCTACCTGGACCGGCCTCGGCACGTGGAGACGCAGTGCCTGGCCGACGCGCACGGGCACGTGGTGGTGATCTCGACCAGGGACTGCTCGCTGCAGCGCAGGCACCAGAAGCTGGTCGAGGAGGCGCCGGCGCCGTTCCTGACCGCGGCGCAGACGGAGGTCCTCTACCGGTCCTCCAAGGACATCCTCCGGCGGGCGGGTTATGCCGGCGCGGGCACCTGCGAGTTCCTGGTCGGCCAGGACGGCACGATCAGCTTCCTCGAGGTCAACACCAGGCTGCAGGTCGAGCACCCGGTCAGCGAGGAGGTCACCGGCATCGACCTGGTCCGGGAGATGTTCCGCATCGCCGAGGGCGAGCCGCTCGGCTACGACGACCCGCCGGCCCGCGGCCACTCGATCGAGTTCCGGATCAACGCCGAGGACCCGGGCCGTAACTTCCTGCCCGCCCCGGGCACGATCACCAGCTGGAATCCTGCCTCCGGCCCCGGAGTAAGGGTTGATTCTGGATATAGAGCCGGGATGACGGTGCCGCAGGTGTTCGACTCGCTGATCGCCAAGCTGATCGTGACCGGGGCCAGCCGGACCGAGGCACTGGAGCGCTCGGCCCGCGCGCTGGCCGAGTTCGAGGTGGGCGGGATGCCGACCGTGCTCCCCTTCCACCGGGCCGTGGTCGCGGACCCCGCGTTCGCCGGCGAGCCGCTGCGGGTGCACACCCGCTGGATCGAGACCGAGTTCAACACGCCCATGCCTGCCCAGGACACGGCGGAGGTCGCCGAGCCGGCCGAACGGGAGCGGCTGACGGTGGAGGTGGGCGGGAAGCGGCTGGAGGTAATCGTGCCAGCAGGCACGATGGCCGGGGGCGGCAGCCCCCCCAAGGGGGTACGGGGGGACGGGAAGTCCCCCCGTGCGCGGGGGGTTCGCGGGGGGTCGTCCCCCCGCGGGGGCGACACACTTTTGAGCCCCATGCAGGGAACGATCATCAAGATCGCGGTCACCGAGGGGCAGCGGGTGTCGGCCGGCGAGGTTATCGTGGTGCTCGAGGCGATGAAGATGGAACAGCCGCTGACAGCGCATAAGGACGGCACGGTGACCGGGCTGTCCGTCGAGGTGGGCCAGACCGTTTCGGCCGGCGCATCGATCTGCGAGCTCACGGACTGATCACCGTGAGCAGGATCCCGGGGGACCCGGGCCTGGGACGTCAGGCGCTGTTCGCGCTCGGCGGCCGGCTGCCGGAACGGAACCGGGAGTGGGTCAGGCACGAGCTGATCGACGCAGGCTGGCGCGGCCGGCTCACCGTCCGCCACCTGGTCGTGATGCTGCCGTTGTGCGCCGTGCTGGCGCTGCTGCCCGGTGCGCTGTGGATCCGCATCGCGGTGCCGGGGTTGTTCCTGATCTGCAGCGTGGGCATCGTCGCGATGTACGCCGACGACATCCGGGTATCCCGGCTGCGGCGGCACGGGCTGGAGGCACCCGACGACCCGGACCTGGGGCGTCCCTCGCATTTAGGCGAGTCCGGGGGTGAACTCCATCAGCTTGCGGGCGGCCTCGGTCACGCTGCCGGACAGGGACGGGTAGACCGCGAACGTCTGGGCCAGCTGCTCGGCGGTCAGCCGCTGCTCCATGGCGACCGAGACGGCCAGGATCAGCTCGCTCGCGCGGGGGGCCACGATCACGCCGCCCAGGATCACGCCGGTGCCGGGGCTGGTGAACAGCTTGACGAAGCCCTCGCGGAACCCGGCCATCTTGGCCCGCGGGTTGGTGGCCAGCGGCAGCTTCTGGGTGCGGGCCGCAACCTCGCCCGCGTCGACCGCCCGCTGCGAGACCCCGACGGTGGCGATCTCAGGGTCGGTGAAGATGGTCGCGGCGACGTGGCCGAGCCGGATCGGATGCACCGACTCGCCCAGCGCGTGCCACATCGCGACGCGGCCCTGCATGGCGGCGACCGAGGCCAGCATGAGCACGCCGGTGCAGTCCCCGGCCGCGTACACGCCGGGCACCGAGGTCCGGGATACCCGGTCCACCTCGATGAAGCCGCGCTCGTCCACCTTCACCCCGGCCGCGTCCAGGCCGCAGCCCTTGGTCCGCGGGACCATGCCCACGGTCATCAGGCAATGGCTGCCGGTCACGCTCCGTCCGTCAGCCAGGGTCACGGTGACGGTGTCGCGGTCGCGGCTTACCTCCTTGGCCCGGGACCGGCCGAGTACCGTCATGCCGCTGCGGCGGAACACGTCCTCGATCAGGTTCGCCGCGTCCTCGTCCTCCTGCGGCAGCACCCGGTCCCGGGAGGACACCAGGGTGACGTGGGAGCCGAGCGCCTGGTAGGCGCTGGCGAACTCGGCCCCGGTCACGCCCGAGCCGACCACGATCAGGTCCGGCGGCAGCTCGGTCAGGTCGTAGAGCTGCCGCCAGGTCAGGATGCGCTCGCCGTCGGGCTCGGCGCCGGGCAGGATGCGGGGCAGCGCGCCGGTGGCGACCAGGATCGCGTCCGCCTTGATGATCTCCTCGTCGCCCGCCCGGACCGTGCCCGGGCCGTCCAGCCGGCCGTGCCCCTTGATCACCCTGATGTCCTCGGCGGCGATCCGGGCGGTGATGTCGCGGGACTGGGCCCGGGCCAGGTCGGTGATCCGCTCGTACAGCCGCACGGCGTTGACCGTGTGCAGGCCTCCGCCGGCGATGCCGAGGCCGGAGCTCCGGTTGAGCAGCGTCATCGCGTTGGAGGTCTCGATGAGGGACTTGGAGGGCACGCAGTCGGTAAGTACGCAGGCGCCGCCGAGCCCGTCGGAATCGACGACGGTGACATCGGCGCCGAGCTGGGCGGCGACGAGGGCGGCCTCGTAGCCGCCGGGGCCGCCGCCGAGGATCGCGATTCTCTGGCGTGGCAAGGTCACGGTGGGTAATTCTCCCTCGCGAGCGTTACGGAATACCGGTTGCGAGTGCAGGCCCTCAGGGCCTGCGCGAGCGGCCGGTGCGATAACACGGACAGCAACCTCCACCGGGTTATTCCATAACGCGAGCATGGCATTGGCACCGTGAATTGGTCGCAGTCAGGTATCAGCGGCGGGGCAATGCGCTTCCTCCGGCGACGCGACACCGTACGCTTGCCCCCGTGGCACTGTACGCGGCCTACGGCAGCAACATGGACCCGGCGCAGATGCTGCTGCGCTGCCCGCACTCGCCGCAGCGCGGAACCGGGTGGCTGGAGGGCTGGCGGCTGGCGTTCGGCGGGGAGGACATCGGCTGGGACGGTGCCCTCGCGACCGTGGTCGAACATCCGGGCTCCCGGGTCTTCGTCGCGCTTTACGACGTGTCCGAGGGCGACGAGAAGGAACTCGATAACTGGGACGGTCTCTCCCTCGGTTACTACCGCAAGGCCAAGGTCCGGGCCGAGACCCTCGACGGCGACGTGCTGGCCTGGCTGTACGTGCTCAACTTCTACGAGGGCGGGCTGCCGTCGGCGAGGAGCATCGGCATCCTGGCCGATTCGGCCGAGCGGGCCGGTGCCCCGGCCGACTACGTTTCGGCGCTGCGGGCCCTGCCCTGCGCCAAGATGGGCGACTCGAACACGTGGTACGAGGGGCCTCGGCCCTCCCCCGGGCCTTAGCGTCAGACCAGGACGACGATCAGCAGGACCAGGGCGGGGATGAGCAGGGCCGCGAGGGCGCGGCGGCTCCAGGTGCTGGTGAGGGGTTCGGTCAAGCCGGGTTCGGCCACGGCGGTGGTGCTGGCGGCTGATGTGTCCGCGGCAGGCACGGTGCTGTCGGCCAGGATGGCCTGGGCGCGGGCGGCGGTGGCGCGCGTTTGCAGCAGCTTGACGACCCTCTGCGCATCGGCCTCGGGGGAGGTGCGGTCACTGGCCGGTGCCGAGGTGCCGTAGGGCAGGCCGCGGCCGCCGAAGCCGCCGGGGAAACCCGTGCCGGAACGCCGGGCCGGCCGGCGCGCCTTGACGTCGGCGGCGAACTGGCGGCGCCGCGAGTAGTGGATAGCCCAGGCGCTGATGACCTTGTGGTGTTCCCGGTCGGCCGGGGCCGCGCCCGGCGGTCCGCCCCAGGCGCAGTGCACGCGGAGCAAGTCGACCAGGTCGACGTCGGCCACGCCCGCCCAGCCGATCCGGTGATCGCGCAGCGGGTTGCGGACCGTCACCCCGGCGTCGTCGGCGATGATCCGGGGCCGCTGCGCGGTGACGTAGGCGACGCCGGCGCCCAGCAGCAGGACGGCCGCCGCGACCACGGACAGGTGGTCCCGGCCCTGGACGGCCAGGTCGATCCAGTTGCCGACGACGAACAGCAGGACCACGACCCAGACGACGACCGCAGTCGGCGAGCGGAACGTCACGGGTTTTTCCACGTGCTCAGGGTAACGCCGTGATGCCCCTGGAGGGTCACGCTCCGGTGACGCCCGGCAGCGGCTGGGCCACGATCGCGCCGTCGTCCCACAACGCGGTGATCGCCGTGGCGGACATCACCCGGACGCCGACGCCGATGGCGCGCTCGTCCACGTCGAACGTCGGCTGGTGGATGTCGTGCGACACGACCGAGCCGGGCACCCGGGTGCCGAGCCGGGCCAGCGCGCCGGGGATGGACTCCAGGTACCAGGCGAAGTCCTCACCGCCGAGACTCTGCGGCGTCTGCACGACCGAGCCCGCGCCGAGGACGTCGAGCGCGGCGGCCGAGATCATGGCCGCGCTAGCCTGGTCGTTGACCGTGGGCGGCACGTACCGCTGGTAGCTGAGCTCGGCGTTCACGCCGTACGCCTGGGCGATCGAGTCGATGAGTCCCTTGAGCAGGTCCGGCGCGGAATGCCAGGCCTCGTCGTCGAGGCAGCGGACGGTACCCTCGGCCACCCCCTCGTCGGGGATCGCGTTGGCCACGGTGCCCGCGCTGACCCGGCCCCAGACGAGGCTGAGGCTGGACCGCGGGTCGACCCGCCGGGACAGCGCCGCGGGGACCTCGGTGAGGATCTTGCCGAGCGCGTAGACCAGGTCCGCGGTCAGGTGCGGCCGGGCGGTGTGCCCGCCGGGCCCGGACACCCGGACCTGGACCTTGTCGCAGGCCGCCGTGATCGCGCCGGAGCGCACGCCGAGCTGGCCCGCGTCCAGCCGGGGGTCGCAGTGCAGCGCGAAGATCCGTCCGACCGACGCCATCCCGCCCGCCGCGAGCACATCGAGCGCGCCGCCGGCCGACTCCTCGGCCGGCTGGAAGATGAGCCTGATCCGCCCGGGCAGCACCCCGGCAGCGGCCTGCTCGGCCAGGAAGAGGCCGGCCCCGAGCAGCACGGTGGTGTGCACGTCGTGGCCGCAGGCGTGGCAGACGTCCGGCACCGTGGAGCGGTAGGGGACGTCCTTGTCGTCCATCATGGGCAGGGCGTCCATGTCGGCGCGGAGCGCCACCACCGGCCGTTCGGTATAAGGAACCTGCTCCGAGCCTATGTCCACGAGCATGCCGGTCCCCTTGGGCAGGATCACCGGCCGCAAGCCCGCCGCGGCCATCCGCAGTGCGACCCGCCGGGTGGTGCGGTGCTCGTTGAAGGCCAGCTCAGGATGAGCATGCAGATCGCGGCGGAACTCGATCAGCTCGGCTTCGTGCTCTGCCAGGAACGCATCCAGACCTGCGAGCAGATCATTGCAGTGCTCATTTCCGGGCTCATTTCCGGGCTCATTTCCGGGCTCATTATCCGCCATGCCCACCATCCCCGTGCGTGCAGAATCTGTCTTCGGCGAACTCGGTCACGAGGGCGTCCACCACGCTGATCAAATCCCCGGTTCGCGCGTAGACGGCCCGCTGCCGTTCGTATGAGGCGCCGAGTTCGAGCACTTCCGAGACGACGGAGAGCTCGTCCTGGCAGCCTAGCCTCGAGGCTACCGGCTCCAGCTCGGCGAGGAGCTCGAAAAGCTCATCGCGCAGCGGAGCGGTGGCGCCGGCCTCGTCAGTGATCACGATCGCGTCCAGCCCGTACCGGGTGGCACGCCACTTGTTGTCCCTGACCACCCACGACGACGGGCACGGCAGCGTGTAGCCGCGGTCCAGCTGGGCGTCGAACAGCTGGACCAGGCACTGCGACAACGCCGTGACCATGCCGACCTCGCGCAGCGTGGGCACACCATCGGACATGCGAATCTCGACGGTGCCGAAGTCCGGGTGCGGCCGGATGTCCCACCACACCTCCTTGATGCTGCGGATGGTCCCCGCGCGGAGCAGGGTGTCCATGTAATCCTCGAACTGCTTCCAGTCGGTTAGCCGATGCGGCGGACCCGCTGTCGGCAGCGCACCGAATGTCACCGACCTGCTGGAGGCAAGCCCGGTGTCATACCCGCACCAGAACGGGCTCGACGCGGTAATGGCGAGAAAATGCGGAAGGTAAGCGGCCAGGGCATTGACGATAGGTATCGCCTTGCGCCCGTCCCTAATCCCTACATGGACATGCAAGCCGAACGTCTGAATCCGGCGGGCAAGCCACTGCATTTGCTCGACCAGTTCTGCGTAGCGCTGGATAGGCGCCATCGCCGCGTCTCGCCAGTCACTCAGCGGGTGAGTCCCGGCGCACGCCAACAGGATACCGTGCTCAGCCGCCATGCGCTGGAGTTCGGTAATCGTCGCCGCGAGGTCGTCTTTCGCCTCGGACACGGTACTGCAAATGCCGGTGACCAGCTCAAGAGTCGACTGCATCAGCTCGTGCCTGATGCGCGGATGCTCCCCGGTATCGGAGCCCACGGGCAGCCCGTCGAGCAGCTTCCCGGCTTCCTGGCGCAGCATCTTGGTCTTGCTGTCGATCAGCTGGACCTCCCATTCGACGCCGAGCGTCGCGCCGCGGGAAGGATTCCATTCGATAGCCATGCCCGGCCCTTCGTGCTCCCTGTTTAATTTTCAGATTTCGCCGGGCTGATACTCGCCCCAGACATCCCGCAGCGCGTCGCAGACCTCACCCAGGGTGGCGTCGGCCCGCAGCGCGTCCCGGAGCGGGTAAAGGACGTTGCCGCTGCCTGCCGCGGTCTCTTTGAGCGCGGAAATGGCGCGGGCCACCGGCTCCCAGGCCCGCTCCTGCCGCAGCCGGGCCAGCCGGGCCGCCTGCGCGGCCTCGATGGACGGGTCCACTCGCAATGGCTGATAGGGCTCCTCGCCGTCGGCGACGAACTTGTTCACGCCCACGACAATGCGTTCGCCTTCGTCGATTTCCCGCGCGATCTGGTACGCCGAGGCCTCGATCTCGGATTTCTGGAAACCGCGCTCAATGGCCGCGGCCGCGCCGCCCATGTCCTCGACGCGGTTGATCAGGCTTTCCGCGGCCGCCTCGATCTCATCGGTCATCGACTCGATCGCGTACGAGCCCGCGAACGGGTCCGCCGTCGCGGTCAGGTCGGTCTCGTTGGCGATGACCTGCTGGGTCCGGATGGCCAGCCGGGCCGCCTTGGTGCTGGGCAGCGCGAGCGCTTCGTCGAAGGAGTTCGTGTGCAGCGACTGGGTCCCGCCGAACACCGCCGCGAGGGCCTGCAGGCTCACCCGGATCAGGTTCACCTCCGGCTGCTGCGCGGTAAGCTGCACGCCGGCCGTCTGGGTGTGGAAGCGCAGCATCTGCGACCGGGGATCGGCGGCCTTGAACTCCTCTTTCATGATGCGCGCCCACAACCGCCGCGCGGCACGGAACTTCGCGACCTCCTCGAGCAGCGTGGTCCGCGCGACGAAGAAGAACGAGAGCCTCGGGGCGAAGTCGTCCACGGCCAGGCCCGATGACAGGGCGGCCCGGACGTACTCCTTGGCGTTGGCCAGCGTGAACGCGATCTCCTGCACCGGCGTGGCGCCTGCCTCGGCCATGTGGTACCCGGAGATAGAGATCGTATTCCACTTGGGCAGCTCGGCGCGGCAGTAGGCGAACGTGTCCGCGACCAGGCGCAGCGACGGGCGGGGCGGGTAGATATAGGTGCCGCGGGCGATGTACTCCTTGAGCACATCGTTCTGGATCGTGCCGGTCAGCTGGCCGGGCCGGGCGCCTTGTTCCTCGCCGACCGTCTGGTACATCAGCAGCAGCACGGCCGCGGGCGCGTTGATCGTCATCGACGTGGACACCTTGTCCAGCGGGATGCCGCCGAAGAGGGTACGCATGTCGCCGACGGCGTTGATGGCCACGCCGACCTTGCCCACCTCGCCGTGCGCGACATGGGCGTCGGAGTCGTACCCCATCTGGGTGGGCAGGTCGAAGGCGACTGACAGCCCGGTACTGCCCGCCTCGATCAGCTCGTGGTAGCGCTGGTTGGACTCCTGGGCGGTGGCGAACCCCGCGTACTGGCGCATCGTCCACGGGCGGTCCACGTACATCCGCGGATGCACGCCGCGAGTAAATGGATACTCTCCCGGCCTGCCTAGCTGTTCTTCGGGCCGGAAATCCGTAAGCTTGCTTGGGCCGTAGACGGGATCGACGGGAAGCCCTGACTCGGACGTGCGCTCCATGTGCTCAGGTTACTTCGGAGCGGACGGACGACCCAGGACGGAGAGCGGGAGGTTCATGCTGCGCACCGCGCTGGGCGCTGCGGCGGCGGTCCTGGCCGCCGTCGCCGCCGTCACTCCCGCGGCGGCCGCGTCCCCGACCCCTCCGGCTATTGGCCCAGCTATTGGCGGGGCGCAGCTAGCCGGCCACGGCGTGCTGGTCAACTACCCGTCCGGTTCGATCCCGCGGCTGCCGAAGGTGCAGGCGTCGGCGTGGGTCATCGCGGACGCGGGCACCGGACAGGTGCTCGCGGCCAGGGACCCGCACGGCCAGTACCGGCCCGCCAGCACAATCAAGGTGCTCACCGCGATCTCGCTTATACCGGTGCTCAACCCGAACGCCATGGTGGTGGCCAGCAAGCAGGCCACCACGGTGTCGCCGAACATCGTGGGACTGCAGGCCGGGCACGCTTACAAGGTCTCGGATCTGTTCACCGCGATGCTGACGATCTCCGCCAACGACGCCGCGATGACGCTGGCGCAGGCGACCGGTTCGCTCAGCCAGGGCATAGCGGACATCAACGCCGAGGCCAGGCACCTGCAGGCGGACGACACCGTGGCCGTCACGCCCAACGGGCTGGACGCCCCCGGCCAGCACACATCCGCCTACGACCTGGCGCTATTCGCCCGGCAGGGCCTGCAGATGCCGGCGTTCCTCAGATACGACCAGGCGACCGGCGGGCTGTTCCGGATCAGTAAGCAGAAGTCGGTCGGCCTGTGGAACCAGAACACGCTGCTCGGCACGTACCAGGGCGCGATCGGCGGCAAGATCGGCTGGACCAGCGCGGCCGGCGCGACCTACGTGGGGATGGCCAGGCGGCACGGCGTCACGCTGATCGTGACCCTGCTGCACTGCCCCGCGCTGACCGAGATTGACGCGGCCAAGAGCCTGCTGAACTGGGGTTTCGCGGTCGATGGAACGGTCAGGCCGGTGGGCACGCTGGTGGGCGCGCGGCAGCCGGCGGCCTCGTCCCGTTCGGTCCGTGCCGCCCAGCGGAGGATGGACCGGCTAGCGATCCGCGCGCAGGCGGTGACCGGCCCTTCGGTGATCGCCACGGCCGGGTTCAGCGGCATGACGGTGCTCGCCGCTGGTATCGGCTTCGCCTACAGCGCTTATTCCCGGCGCCGCCAGCGGGGTTAGCGCGGGAGAAGCAGGCCCATGCGCTCGCGTACCGTGTCCATGGTCTGCCCGGCGACCTGGTGCGCCCGGGCGGCGCCGGCGGCGAGGACCCGGTCCAGCCCGGCCTCGTCGGCGAGGATCCGCTCGGTCCGCTCCCGGATCGGGGCGAAGCTGGCCACGACCAGTTCGGCCAGGTCCTTCTTGAACCCGCCGTAGCCCGCGCCCTGGTACTTGGCCTCCAGGGTGACCACCGGCTCGCCGGACAGCGCCGAGTAGATCCGCAGCAGGTTGGTCACGCCCGGCTTGGCCTCGGCGTCGGCGCGGACCTCGGACCCCGGGTCGGTGACGGCCCGGGCGATCTTCCTGCGGATCACGGCCGGGTCGTCGAGCACGTCGATGATGCCCTGCGGGGACGAGGATGACTTGCTCATCTTGGCCGTCGGTTCCTGCAGGTCGTAGATCTTGGCCACGTCGGCCAGGATGTACGGCTGCGGGGGGACGAACGTCCGGCCGTACCTGTGGTTGAACCGCTGCGCCAGGGTCCGGCTGAGCTCCAGGTGCTGCCGCTGGTCCTCGCCCACCGGCACCTGGTCGGCCTGGTACAGGAGAATGTCCGCGGCCTGCAGGATCGGGTAGGTGAACAGGCCGACCGAGGCCTGCTCCTGGCCCTCGCGGGCCGACTTGTCCTTGAACTGGGTCATCCGGCTCGCCTCGCCGAACCCGGTTATACAGGACAGGACCCAGGCCAGTTCGGCGTGCTCGGGCACGTGGCTCTGCACGAACAGGGTGCACCGGTCCGGGTCGAGCCCGGCCGCCAGGAGCTGGGCGGCAGCCACCCTGGTCCGGCGCGTCAGCAGCGCCGGATCCTGCGGCACGGTGATCGCGTGCAGGTCGACCACGCAGTAGAAGGCGTCGTAGCTGTCCTGCAAGCTCACCCACTGACGCAGCGCGCCCAGGTAGTTGCCGAGGTGGAAGGAGTCGGCGGTGGGCTGGATGCCGGACAGGACGCGAAGCCGTGGTGACATGGGCTGGAGTCTATCGGCGACCGGCCGACGGGCTGGAATCGGCGACGACCACCTCAACCCGCTGGAATTCCTTCAGGTCGGAGTAGCCGGCCGTGGCCATGGTGCGGCGGAGCGCCCCCATCAGGTTCATCGAGCCGTCCGGGACGGTCGACGGGCCGTGCAGGATCTGCTCGAGCGTGCCGATCGTGCCCACCTTGACCCGGGCGCCGCGGGGCAGTTCGGTGTGGTTGGCCTCGCTGCCCCAGTGGTAGCCCCGGCCCGGCGCTTCGGCCGCCCGGGCGAGCGGCGAGCCCACCATGACCGCGTCGGCGCCGATGGCCAGCGCCTTGGCGATGTCGCCGCTGCTGGTCATCGACCCGTCGGCGATCACGTGCACATAGCGGCCGCCGGACTCGTCCAGGTAATCGCGTCGCGCCGCGGCCACGTCGGCGATCGCGGTGGCCATCGGCACCGCCACGCCGAGCACCTTCACCGTGGTGTGGCCGGACCCGCCGCCGAAGCCGACCAGCACCCCGGCCGCGCCGGTGCGCATCAGGTGCAGCGCGGCGGTGTAGGTCGCGCAGCCGCCGACCACGACGGGGACGTCGAGCTCGTAGATGAACTGCTTCAGGTTGAGCGGCTCGGCCCGGCCGGAGACGTGTTCCGCCGACACCGTGGTGCCGCGGATGACGAAGATGTCCACGCCCGCGTCCACGACGGCCTTGGCGTACCGCGCGGTGCGCTGCGGGGACAGGCTGGCCGCGCTGGTCACGCCGGCCCGCGTGATCTCCTCAATCCGGCGGCCGATGAGGTCCTCGGAGATCGGTTCGGCGTACATGGCCTGCAACCGCCGGGTGGCCGCCTGCTCGTCGAGTTCGGTCACCTCGGCCAGCAGCGGCTCGGGGTCCTCGTACCTGGTCCACAGCCCTTCCAGGTCGAGCACGGCGAGCCCGCCCAGGCGGCCGATCTGGATCGCGGTGGCCGGCGAGACGACGCTGTCCATCGGGCAGGCCATCAGCGGCAGGTCGAACCGGTAGGCGTCGATCTGCCAGGCGATCGAGACCTCCTCCGGATCCCGGGTACGGCGGGCGGGCACGATGCCGATCTCGGCGAGCGAGTACGCCCGGCGCCCGGTCTTGCCGCGGCCGATTTCCACGTCGCTCATGTGGTGGCCCCGCTTCCGCCCGCGCGGCCGCTGTAGTTGGGTGCCTCGACGGTCATCTTGACGTCGTGCGGGTGGCTCTCGGTCAGGCCGGCCGCGGTGATCTGGATGAACCGGGCCTCCTGCAGGTCCGCGATGGTCCGCGCGCCGCAGTAGCCCATGGCCGCGCGCAGCCCGCCGACGAGCTGGCCGGCCACGGCGGCCAGCGGGCCGCGGTACGGCACCTGTCCCTCGACGCCCTCCGGCACCAGCTTGTCTTCGCGCAGCACGTCGTCCTGGAAGTACCGGTCCTTGGAGTAAGACTGGCCGCGCTCCCGGTTGCGCATGGCGCCGAGCGAGCCCATGCCCCGGTACAGCTTGTACTGCTTGCCGTTGATGAAGACCATCTCGCCCGGGCTCTCCTCGCATCCGGCGAGCAGGCTGCCCAGCATGACGGCGTCCGCGCCCGCGGCGATGGCCTTGGCGATGTCACCCGAGTACTGCAGGCCACCGTCGCCGATCACCGGCACCCCGGCCGTTCGGGCTGCTCTGGCCGCCTCGTAGATGGCCGTGACCTGCGGGACGCCCACGCCGGCCACCACCCGGGTGGTGCAGATCGAGCCGGGGCCGACGCCGACCTTGACGCCGTCGGCGCCTACGTCCACCAGGGCCTTGGCCCCCGCTTTCGTCGCGACGTTGCCGCCGATCACCTCGACGTCGGAGTTGGCCTTGATCTGCCCGATCATGTCCAGCACGGCCTGCGCGTGCCCGTGCGCGGTGTCCACCACCAGGAAGTCCACCCCGGCCTCGGCCAGCGCCTGGGCGCGGCGCTTGGCGTCCTCGCCGACCCCCACCGCGGCCCCGACCACCAGCCGTCCGGCGGGGTCCTTGGTGGCGTGGGGGAATTTCTCGCTCTTGGTGAAGTCCTTGACGGTGATCAGGCCCCTGAGGCGGTTTTTTTCGTCAACGAGGGGCAGCTTCTCCACCTTGTGCTGGCGCAGGAGCTTCAGGGCTTCGTCCGGATGCACGCCTACCGGGGCGGTGACCAGCGGCATCGGCGTCATCACCTCGGCCACCGGGCGGTCCTGGTCGGTCTCGAACCTGATGTCGCGGTTGGTGACGATGCCCAGGAGCACGCCGTCGCTGTCGGTCACGGGAACGCCGGAGATCCGGTAGCGGCCGCAGAGCCGGTCCATGTCCGCGATGGTGGCGTCGGGCCCGCAGGTCACCGGATCGGTGATCATGCCCGCCTCGGACCGCTTGACCATGTCCACCTGCTGCGCCTGCTCTTCCACGGACAGGTTGCGGTGCAGCACGCCGACGCCGCCCTGGCGGGCCATGGCGATCGCCATCCGCGCCTCGGTCACGGTGTCCATCGACGCGGAGACCAGCGGGACGCGGAGCCGGTAACGGCGCGTGATCCTGGTGCTGGTGTCCGCCTCGCTGGGCAGCACGTTGGAGTGGGCGGGCAGCAGCAGCACATCGTCGAAGGTCAGGCCGACGGGCGCGAATTTGTCATCGTGTGCTTGATCGGTCATGACACCTTCACCGGGATGGCAGCGGGGATGTACCCATCCTATTGAGCCCCCGGGCCGGCCGGGGCGGACTGCCCTAGCTCACGCCCGGAACGGCATGAAGGCCGGGTTTCAGGGAAACCCGGCCTTCATGTAGGCCGTTGACAGGCCCGCGTGTGCTTTAGTGCGGGTGGCTGTGCCCGTGGCCGTTGGCCGCGGGGGCCTTCTCTTCCTCCGGCTTCTCGACCACCAGGGTCTCGGTGGTCAGCAGCATGCCGGCGATCGACGCGGCGTTCTGCACGGCGGACCGGGTCACCTTCACCGGGTCGATGACACCCTGGGCCGCCAGGTCGCCGTACTCGCCGGTGGCGGCGTTGAAGCCGTGCCCGGCGGGCAGGGTGGCGATCTTGGCGACCACGACCGAGCCCTCCTGGCCCGCGTTCAGCGCGATCCAGCGGGCCGGCTCGCTCAGCGCGCGCTTGACCACGCTGACACCGGTGGCCTCGTCACCCTTGCGGCCGAGGTCGCCGAGGTCGTTGGCCACGTGCACCAGGGCGCTGCCGCCGCCGGCGATGATGCCTTCCTCGATGGCCGCCCGGGTGGCCGAGATGGCGTCCTCGAGGCGGTGCTTCTTCTCCTTCAGCTCCACCTCGGTCGCGGCCCCGGCGCGCAGCACGCAGACGCCGCCGGACAGCTTGGCCAGCCGCTCCTGCAGCTTCTCCCGGTCCCAGTCGGAGTCGGTGTTCTCGATCTCGGTGCGGATCTGCCTGATCCGGTCCTCGATCGCCTGCTTGTCGCCGGCCCCGTCCACGATCGTCGTGTCGTCCTTGGTGACCACGATCCGGCGGGCGCGGCCCAGGTCCTCGAGGCCGACCGACTCCAGCTTGATGCCGAGCTCCTCGCTGACCACGGTGCCGCCGGTCAGCGTGGCGATGTCGGCGAGCATGGCCTTGCGGCGGTCACCGAAGCCGGGCGCCTTCACGGCGGCCACGTTGAGCAGGCCGCGGATCTTGTTCACCACGATGGTGGCCAGCGCCTCGCCCTCGAGGTCCTCGGCGATCACCAGCATCGGCCGCTTCACCTGCGCGATCTTCTCGAGTAGCGGCAGGAAGTCCTGCATCGAGGAGATCTTGGCCTGGTGGACCAGGACGTACGCGTCCTCAAGGACCGCCTCGAGACGCTCGGGGTCAGTGATGAAGTACGGCGAGATGTAGCCCTTGTCGAACTGGAGACCCTCGGTGAACTCCAGTTCCAGCCCCATTGTCGGCGATTCCTCGACGGTGATGACACCGTCCTTGCCGACCTTGCTGAAGGCCTCGGCGATCAGCTCGCCGATCTTCTCGTCCTGCGCGGAGATCGTCGCGACGTGCGCGATATCGGTCTGCTCTTCGACGTCACGCGCCACGGCGAGCAGCCGCTCGGAGACCTCCGCGGCGGCCGCGTCCACACCGCGCTTAAGGTCCATCGGGTTGGCCCCGGCCGCGACCGAGCGCAGGCCGAAGTGCACCATCGCCTGGGCCAGGACGGTCGCCGTCGTGGTGCCGTCCCCGGCGATGTCGTTGGTCTTGGTGGCGACCTCCTTGGCGAGCTGGGCACCCAGGTTCTCGTACGGGTCTTCCAGCTCCACCTCCTTGGCGACGGTCACGCCGTCGTTGGTGATGGTGGGGGCGCCCCATTTCTTGTCGATGACGACGTTGCGCCCGCGCGGGCCCAGCGTCACCTTGACGGTGTTGGCGAGCTTGTTCACGCCGCGCTCGAGCGAGCGCCGCGCGTCCTCGTCGAACTCCAGGATCTTGGGCATTTACTACCTCAACCTACGGTTGGATCGAGTTCTCAGTCAGCGTGCTCACGCGCTCCGGCGGCTCAAGCCGCCGGAGCGCGTGACCAGGACTACTTGTCGATGATGGCGAGTACGTCGCGCGCGGAGAGCACAAGGTACTCCTCGCCCGCGTACTTCACCTCGGTGCCGCCGTACTTGCTGTACAGCACCACGTCGCCGACCTTGACGTCGATCGGCACGCGCTTGGTTCCCGCATCGTCGAAGCGACCCGGGCCCACCGCAAGGACTTCGCCCTCCTGGGGCTTCTCCTTGGCTGTGTCCGGGATCACCAGGCCGGATGCCGTGGTCTGCTCGGCCTCGAGCGGCCGTACCACGATCCGGTCTTCGAGCGGCTTGATTACTACCTTGGTGGCGGTCGTCACGATCTGACCTCCCCCTCCGGAAAGGCTATTGGCGAATCGTTGCTAGAGAGGGCGAGCGTGGCGGCCTGTCGTCGCGGGTGCCAGACTGCCTCGTCGCGTTAGCACTCTACAGCAGTGAGTGCTAATCCGGAACAGTAGTGTCCCCGGGCGGACACGTCAAACCCAAGGGTTATCGTGAGCGGTATGTCCCAGGTGTCCTTGGTGCGGGAGCACGCGGAAAGGCTGGACGCGGCCGACCCGCTGGCGGGGTTCCGCGACCGGTTCGCGCTTGATGATCCGTCCCTGGTCTACCTGAACGGCAACTCGCTCGGCGCGCTGCCGCGGGACACGCTGCGACGGCTGGAGACGGTGATCCAGGAGGAGTGGGGCACCGCGCTGGCCCGGTCGTGGGATCACTGGGTGGACCTGCCCGCCCGGGCGGGCGACGTGGTCGGCGAGCTGACCGGCGCCGCGCCCGGCCAGGTCCTGGTGGCCGACAACACCACGGTGAACCTGTACAAGCTGGCCTGCGCGGCGCTCGACGCGCGGCCCGGGCGGCACGTGATCGTCACCGACCAGGACAACTTCCCCAGCGACCGCTATGTGCTCGAGGGGATCGCGGCCCAGCGCGGCGTCGAGCTGCGCATGCTGGACACCGACATCGACCAGGGCCTCGACCCCGGCGAGGTGCGCGCCGCGGTGGACGAGGACACCGCGCTGGTCAGCCTGTCCCATGTGGCGTACCGCAGCGGCGCCCTGGCCGACATGGCGGCCATCACCGAGATCGTCCACCAGGCGGGCGCGCTGATGCTCTGGGATCTGTGCCACTCGGCCGGCGCGGTGCCGGTCGAGCTCGACCGCTGCGACGTGGACCTGGCGGTCGGCTGCAGCTACAAGTACCTCAACGCGGGTCCGGGCGCGCCCGCGTTCCTCTACGTCTCGGCCCGGCTGCGTGAGGTGCTGCGGCAGCCGATCTGGGGCTGGTTCTCCCAGCGCGACCAGTTCGCCATGGGACCCAGGTACGACCCGGTGGCCGGGGTCGGCAAGTTCATGACGGGCACCCCGTCCATCACCGGCACCGCCGCGGTGGAGGAGGGCGCGCGGCTGCTGCTCGAGGCGGGCCCCGGCCTGATGCGCGCCAAGAGCCTGCAGCTGACCAGCTACCTCATCGAGCTGGGCGACGCCTGGCTGGAGCCGCTCGGCTGTGCCCTGGCCACGCCGCGGGACGGCAGCCGCCGCGGCGGTCACGTCACGTACCGCCATCCGCGGGCCGAGAGGATCGTCGAGCTGCTCGCCGAGGCCAACATCGTCACCGACTACCGCACCCCGGACCGGCTCAGGTTCGGCCTGTCCCCGCTCACCACGCGCTACACCGACGTCTGGGCCGCCGTCGCCGCCACCCGGGCCATCATCGAGACCGAACGCTGCGAGAGCCATGGCTGAACCCGTCACCTACTCCGGCTACCTGCGACTCGACCAGCTGCTGTCCGCGCAGCAGCCGAAGTCGAGCGAGCACGACGAGATGCTCTTCATCGTCATCCACCAGATCTACGAGCTGTGGTTCAAGCAGCTGCTGCACGAGTTCGGCAAGCTGCAGGCCGAACTCGAGGCGGGCAGCACCACGCACGCCATGCGCACGCTGCGGCGGTCGCTGGCCATCCTGAAGATCGTGGTCGCCCAGCTCGACGTGCTCGAGACCATGACGCCCACCCAGTTCACCCGGTTCCGGGACTGGCTCGGCACCTCGAGCGGGTTCGAGTCGGCGCAGTTCCGCGAGCTGGAAGCCGTCCTCGGCCGGCGGGACCGGATGATGGTCGCGCAGTACGTCCAGGGCAGCGCCGAGCGGGAGCGGATCACCGCGGCGATGTCGCGGCCGTCGCTGTTCGACTCCTTCGTCCGCTACCTGGCCGGCCAGGGCTACGACGTGCCGGCCGAGATCGCGAACCGCGACGTCAGCCAGCCCCTGGAGGCCTCCGACGCGATGCAGCAGGTGCTGAAGAAGGTCTACGACGACGACACCGACGCGACCGCGGTGTGCGAGCTCCTGGTCGACCTGGACGAGGGGATGCAGGAATGGCGTTATCACCACATCAAGATGGTGGAGCGGACGATCGGCGGCCGTCGGGGCACCGGCGGCTCGGCCGGAGCCACCTACCTGCGGACCACGCTGAGCCAGCCGACCTTCCCCGACCTGTGGGCGGTCAGGAGCATGGGCTAGCAG
>CAWJDK010000030.1:0-16892 GCA_963841585.1 uncultured Actinomycetes bacterium | reverse complement strand
CTCCTTCGCGGTCACCTTGCGCAGCACCCGGGCGATGGCCCGCTCCAGCGACCGGACGCCCGCCTCGCGGGTGTACTCAGCCGCTATGAGCCGCAGCGCGTCGTCGGTGAGCGTGATCTCATCGGCGTTCAGGCCCGCCTTGGACAGCTGCCTGGGCAGCAGGTGGTCGCGGCCGATGGCGACCTTCTCGTCCTCGGTGTAACCGTCCAGCTGAACCAGTTCCATCCGGTCGATCAGCGGCCCGGGGATCGAGTCGAGCACGTTCGCCGTGGCCAGGAAGACCACGTTGGACAGGTCCAGATCGACCTCGAGGTAGTGGTCGCGGAAGGTGTGGTTCTGCGCCGGGTCGAGCACCTCGAGCAGCGCGGCCGCCGGGTCGCCCCGGAAGTCGCTGCCGACCTTGTTGACCTCGTCGAGCAGCACGACCGGGTTCATCGTGGCCGCCTCGCGGATGGCCCGGACGATCCGGCCGGGCAGCGCGCCGACATAGGTGCGCCGGTGGCCCCGGATCTCCGCCTCATCCCTGACGCCGCCCAGGGAGACCCGGACGAACTTGCGGCCCATGGCCCGCGCGACCGACTCGCCGAGCGACGTCTTGCCGACGCCGGGCGGGCCGACCAGGGCGAGCACGGCACCGGAGCGCCGGCCGCCGACGACCCCGAGGCCGCGGTCGCTGCGCCGCTTGCGCACCGCCAGGTACTCGATGATCCGGTCCTTCACGTCGTCGAGCCCGGTGTGGTCCTCATCGAGGATCTGCCGCGCACCGGCGATGTCGTAGGCGTCCTCGGTCCGCTCGTTCCACTGGATGTCGAGGATGGTGTCCAGCCAGGTCCGGATCCAGCCGACTTCCGGCGACTGGTCCGAGGTCCGCTCGAGCTTGTCGACCTCGCGCATCGCGGCCTCGTGGACGTTCTCCGGCAGGTTCGCCGCCTCCACGCGCGCCCGGTAGTCGTCTTCCTCGGTGCCCTTGCCCCCGCCGGTCAGCTCGTTCAGCTCCTTGCGGACCGCGGCGAGCTGCTGGCGGAGCAGGAATTCCTTCTGCTGCTTCTCCATCCCCTCGGAGACGTCCTTGCGGATGGACTCGGCCACGTCCATCTCGGCCAGCTGGTCCTTGGCCCAGCCGATCACGAGTTCCAGGCGCTGGACCAGGTTGGCGGTCTCGAGCAGCTGCAGCTTCTGCTCGGTCGAGAGGTAGCTCGAGTAGCCCGCGCGGTCCGCGATCGCGGACGCGTCGGTGAGCTGCTGGATCGCGTCGATGACCTGCCAGGCGCCGCGCTGCTGCAGCATGCTGGTGATCAGGGTCTTGTACTGCTGGGCCAGTTCGTCGGCGCGCGGCCCGAGGTTGGTCTCCTCGATCACCGTGCCCTCGACCCA
Source organism: uncultured Actinomycetes bacterium (assembly GCA_963841585.1). Taxonomy (GTDB): domain Bacteria; phylum Actinomycetota; class Actinomycetes; order Streptosporangiales; family Streptosporangiaceae; genus Palsa-504. The sequence goes on along the minus strand of CAWJDK010000030.1, from coordinate 15,518 downwards.
CAGCGCCGCGCCGGGGCCGGTGGTACCGGAACCGATCTTGACCCTGGCGGTGCCGCGCACCACCGCGCCGGGCTGCCCGCCGGGCAGCCGCCCGACCTGCTCGACCACGGCGAGCGTGCCGACGCCGGCCAGCCCGCGGTCGGGCAGCCGGGGCACCAGCAGCACCCGCGCCTTTGTCTCCGAACGCATGCCCATGCCGGGAACCTGCCGGGACGGCATCCGGGCCGCGTCGATGGCGGCGCCGACCTCCGGCTGCGACGTCTCCAGCGGCACCACCATCCCCGGCAGCACCACCTCGTCGTCGACGGGCAGCACCGGCAGCGTGAGCGTTTCACTCATTGATGGCCTCCAAAGCTTGAGTCATACACACTCAAGAAAGAAGAGCCGAGAATAATTTCCGGCTGGTGTTCGCCGGGAGCGATACGCCCCCGGGGTACCGGGCCGCGCGCTCCGCCGCCCCGGTCCACACCCCGCGGCAGCGGATTCTGGATAAACGCTCCGGTCGTTGACGCAATTTCGCGGTCGCGAAGGAGTTCCGGCGGAAGGGTTGCGGCATCCGCGCGGCGGCCCTGATGTGGCTTCAGGGTCCGGCGAGGAGGACGTGCAGGGTGCGCGGGCCGTGCACCCCCTCAACTCGGATCAGTTCGATGTCGCTGGTGGCGGAGGGGCCGGAGATCAGGGTATGCGGGCGGGCCGGGTCGAGCCGGGCGAACGCGTCGGCCAGGTCCGCGGCGACCTGGTCGTCGCGCACGATGACCAGGTGGAAGTCGGGCACCAGGGTGAGCGCCCGGCGGCCTTGGCCGGGACCGTGGTCCAGGATGATCGTGCCGGTCTCGGCGACCGCGACCGCGCAGCCGGTGACGACGCCGCTCATCCGGTCGAGTTCGGCTGGAGGAAGCGGGGGATCGTCGCGGGCCAGCGTGATCTTGCCGGGCAGTTCGGACAGCCACTCGCCGGGGAGCCCGTCTGGTGTCACGAGCGGGCCTGGTTCGGCGCCGGCCCGGGAGGACAGCACGCGGGCGACGGCGGCGGCCAGGTCAGACCCGGGCACCCGCTCGACGACGGCGCGGTAGTCGGCGGCGCGTTCGGCGAACAGCGCGGCGATGTCGTGCGCGGCGGGATCGTGGTGGGCGCGCAGGTAGGGGCGGGGCAGCGCGGCGTAGGCCGTGTCGGCGTCACCGGCGGTAGCGGTCCGGTTGGCGGCGCGGATCCGGGCCAGGATCTGGTCTCTGCTGCCGCTCATAAGCGGCTCCCCCGGGTCCGGGACCACCAGGCGCGGAACGATTCCGGCGGCGGGGCCGGGGCGTCCCTGGTCTCGGTCCAGCCGGACAGCGGCGGCGGCAGCCGCCTGATCCGGCCGGACCTGGCCACCAGCCTGCCTCCGGCCGCCGCCGTACGCTGCGCGGCGGCGAGCAGCCGGGGCGAGCGGAGCACCCGTCCGGCGAGCGAGAACACCGCCCGTTCGGCCGAAAAACCCTTCTCTCTCCTGGCGTCGACCACCTTGGCCCGCAAGTGCACCAGCGCCTCGGGGATGTTGATCGCCACCGGGCACACCTCGTAGCAGGCGCCGCACAGAGTGGAGGCGAAGGGCAGCGACGCGTCAGCCGGGGAGGTGACCCCGCGCAGCAGCGGGGAGATGATCGCGCCGATCGGGCCCGGGTACGGCGAGCCGTAGGCGTGGCCGCCCGTCCGCTCGTAGACCGGGCACACGTTCAGGCAGGCCGAGCACCTGATGCAGCGCAGCGCCTGGCGGCCGGTCTGGTCGGCCAGCGCCGAGGTGCGGCCGTTGTCCAGCAGCACCAGGTGGAAGTCCTCCGGCCCGTCGCCGGGCGTGATCCCGGTCCAGGTCGAGGTGTAGGGGTTCATCCGCTCGGCGGTGGAGGACCGCGGCAGCAGCGCGAGGAACACCTCGAGGTCCCGCCAGGACGGCAGGATCTTCTCGATGCCGACCACCGAGATCAGCGTCCGCGGCAGCGTCACGCACATCCGGCCGTTGCCCTCGGACTCCACCACCACCAGCGACCCGGTCTCGGCGATCGCGAAGTTCGCGCCGGACACGCCCACCTGGGCGGACAGGAACGCCTGGCGCAGGTGCGCCCGGGCCGCGGCGGCCAGCGCCGCCGGGTCGTCGGTCAGCCCGGCCGGCGCGCCCGGCATCTGGCGGCGGAAGATTTCCCTGATCTCGGCGCGGTTCCGGTGGATGGCCGGGACCAGGATGTGGCTGGGCCGGTCGTGCCCGAGCTGGACGATGAGCTCGGCCAGGTCGGTCTCCAGGGCGGTGATGCCGTCGGCGGCCAGCGCCTCGTTCAGCCCGGTCTCCTGGGTGGCCATGCTCTTGACTTTGACGATCCCGTCCGCGCCGGCGCCGCGGACCAGGCCGGCCACGATCGCGTTCGCCTCGTCGGCGCCGGCCGCCCAGTGCACGTGACCGCCCGCCCGGGTGACGCTGGCCTCCAGCCGGAGCAGGTACGTGTCCAGGTGGGCCAGCGTGTGGTCCTTGATCGCCTTGGCGGCCTGGCGCAGCTCCTCCCAGTCGGACAGTTCGGCGACCGCTCCGGCGCGCTTGGCCCGGATCGTGTGCGTGGCGTGCGCCAGGTTGGCCCGCAGCTGGGAATCGGCCACGGCCGTTCTGGCGGCGGCGGGGAACGACGGCATGCCCAGGTAGGTGGGCATGCTGCCGCCGGCCGGCGCGGTCACCGGCCGTCCTCGGTCCGGGCCAGGATCTCGGCCAGGTGCATGACCGCCACCCCGGACCGCTGCCGGGCCAGCGCGCCGCCGATGTGCATCAGGCACGAGTTGTCTGCCGCGCAGAGCACCTCGGCCCCGCTGCGCCGGACCGCCGCCACCTTGTCCGCGCAGATCGCCGCGGACACGTCAGGGTTCTTCACCGAGAACGTGCCGCCGAACCCGCAGCACGCCTCGGCGTCCGGCAGGTCGGCCAGATCCAGGCCGCGCACCGCGCGCAGCAGCCGCAGCGGGGCGTCGCCCACCTTGAGCATCCGCAGCGAATGACAGCTCGGGTGATACGTCACCCGGTGCGGGAAGTACCCGCCCACATCGGTCACCCCCAGCACGTCGGCCAGGAACGCGGAAAGCTCATGGGTCCGGGGCGCGACCTCGGCCACCGCCCGGGCCAGGCCGGGATCGGCCGCCTCGGCGGCCAGCGCCGGGAAGTATTCCCTGACCATCGAGGCGCACGAGGCCGACGGGGTCACCACCGCCTCGTAGCCGCCGAAGGCGGCGACGAACCCGCGCACCATCGGCACCGCCTCCCGCCGGTAGCCGGTGTTGAAGTGCATCTGGCCGCAGCAGGTCTGGCCCGCCGGGAAATCCACCTGATGACCGAGCCGTTCCAGCACCGTGACCACGGCCTTGCCGGTCTCCGGGAACAGCGTGTCGGTCAGGCACGTGACGAACAACCCGATACGCATCAGCCGCCTCCGCCCGCCACGCTACACAACGCGCTCCAGCAGCGCCGAGCCATCCCGGGCCCGCACCGTGTCGCAGCGGCCGATGACCGCGAGCGCCGCCACGTACCCGGCCGCCGCGTCCAGGTCAAACAGGGACACGTCCCGCGGGGACCGCGGATAGGGCCAGGCCGCCACCCGGGGCGGCCCGCCGTCCGCCGCCACGACCACCTCGCTGAACGCGGCGCGGATGCCGTCGCCGGTGGCCTTGGTCACGGCTTCCTTCCTGGTCCACCCGACCAGGAAAGCGCGGGCCCGGCCGCCGGGCGGGACGGCGGCCAGCGCGTCCCGCTCGGCCTCGGAAAACACCAGGCGCGCGAGCGCCTCGGGGTCGCCATCACCGCCCAGCAGGTGAGGCCGCCCCTCGGCCTGCTCGACGTCCACGCCGACCGGCGCCCCGGCCACGGCCACCACGATCAGGTCGCCCGAGTGCGCGACCGAGTGACCGGGGCCGCCACCCGCGAGGACCGGCTTGCCGTGCGGCTCGCCACAGGTAACGCAGCTCCGGTCGAAGCGCACGTCCGCCGGGCGCCGGCCGGTGTACCGGGCGAGCGCCGCCTTGGCCAGCGCGCAGCCGACCAGGAACCGCTCGCGGTCCTCCGGGCGCCGGTAGGCCGCCCAGCGCCGCCGTTCGGTCTCGTCGAGCAGCCCGGCGAGCCGGTCCGGAGCGTCCTTCCTGCGGGCCCACCAGACGTCCGCGGTCCCGTCCGGCAGCGGGTCCTGGCCCGCCAGTTCAGCCACGTCGCCAGCCTAACGGCAGGCTCACGCCGGGCAGCGCGGCGCTCTCGTTCGAGGACCGCCGGGTGCTGGTCACCGGCGACGTCCTGGCCACGGAGAATGCTCTTACCGGCCGGATCGGCCCGCAGATCATGCCGTCCGGCCTGAACGAGGACACCGACCAGGCGCTTGCCTCGCTGGATGCGCTGCTCGGGATCGACGCCGCCCTGCTGCCCGGGCACGGCGATCCGTGGACCGAGGGCGTGGCCGAGGCCGTTCGGCTGGCCAAGGCGGCCGGGCGCTACCAGAGCTCCGCTCTGATTGAGTTCGGCAGCCGGTTCAGGCAGGCCCGCGCGGGGGCGCCAGGCGCGCGGCGATGCCGTCGAGCACGCAGTCCAGGCTGAACTGGAAACGCTCTTCCCTGGTGTTCGGGTCGTCCGGGTCGATGCCGGCCTCCATCAGCCGGGCGATGTGCGGGTACCGGTCCGTGTTCTCGAACCAGCTGCGGAAGCGCTCGTGCTCGGCCTGGATCTCCTCGGCGGTCAGGCCGGCCTCGACACGCTCCTGCTCGGCCTGGAAGCGCACCTCCTGGGCCTCGCGGATCACGGCGCCGATGACGAAGGTGGCGACCGTCATGAAGACACCCATGATCACGTGGTAGTCGTCCACGCCGATTCCGTCGAGCAGGCTGAGCAGGCGCTCGAGATTCCGCAGGTCGTTCGGCCCGGACGGCGGCCTGGTGCCGATGAACTCCACCGCCCAGCGGTGCTGACGCAGCGCCGCCCGGGTCCGGTGGGCGAACACGCCCAGGTCGGCGCGCCAGTCACCGGTCGGCTCGGGCACCTCGATCTCTGCCTCGATCGCGTCCAGCATCAGGTCGAGCAGTTCTTCCTTGGACGCGACGTACCAGTACAGGGACATCGCGCCGGCCCCGACCTCCCGCGCGATGCGGCGCATGCTGATCGCCTCGGGTCCTTCGGCGTCGGCCACGGCGATGGCGGCCTTGACGATCTCGGCCCGGGATAGCCCGCGGTCACGGCGCGGCGGCTGCGACCCCCGCGCCCGGTGCCGCTGGACGTGCCCGGCGATCTTCTCCTCGCGAGCCGCCTCCCGGGCCGGCCGCCCGGAGCGCGGGTACTCGCGGGGGTACCGGAAGAACGGCCACTGCTCCTCGTCGTGCCGGTCCGCACCGGGCGCCGCCGGGGGCCCGCCTACCTCCCCGCCTGTCTTCACCGGCGCCCCTCCTGCTCGTTCACTGTGTTTTCCCGCCGCCCAGCATGCCCGAACCAGCCGGGCCCGTCACGTCCCGGCGACGGCCTGATACGCAGTTGCGCTCTCGTACACCGTACTGCTATGGTACATCGTACTAGAACGTACAGCGTACGAGTAACGGGGAGTAACAATGGGCGAGACTCCCGCCATCTGGGCGGAAGGACTGGTCAAGGACTACGGGACGACCAGGGCGCTGGCCGGGTTCGACCTGACCGTGCCGGCCGGCACGGTCTACGGGCTGCTCGGACCCAACGGCGCCGGCAAGACCACCGCGGTCCGCGTGTTCGCCACGCTGCTGCGCCCGAACCGGGGCCGGGCGCAGGTGCTGGGGCACGACGTGCTGACCGAGGCGGACCAGGTGCGCCGGAAGATCGGCCTCACCGGCCAGTACGCGGCTTTGGATGAGTACCTGACCGGCCGGGCCAACCTGATCATGATCGGCCAGCTGAGCCGGCTCACCGCGAGCGCGGCCCGGCGCCGGGCCGACGAGATGCTCGAGCGGTTCAGCCTGACCGAGGCGGCCGGCCGCGCAGTCAAGGCCTACTCGGGCGGCATGCGGCGGCGGCTGGACCTGGCCGCCAGCCTGATCGGCTATCCGTCGGTGCTGTTCCTGGACGAGCCGACCACCGGCCTGGACCCGAACGCGCGCGCCATGACCTGGGAGATCGTCCGGGAGCTGGCCAACTCGGGGACGACGCTCCTGCTCACCACGCAGTACCTGGAAGAGGCCGACCAGCTGGCCCGGCGGATCGCGGTGATCGACGGCGGCGCGGTCATCGCCGAAGGCACGCCGGACCAGCTCAAGTCCTCGGTCGGGGGCGAGCACCTCGAGGTGGTGCTGGCCGCAGGCTCGGACGTCGAGGCGGCGGTCCTGGCGGTCAAGCCGTACGCCCTGGGCAGCATCCAGCCGGACGAGAGCGGGCAGCGCCTGTCCGTTCCAGTCGCGGCGGCCGAAGGGCTGACCACCCGGGTCGTGCGCGCGCTCGACCAGGCCGGGATCCGGGTCAACGACGTGACCATGCAGCGCGCGTCGCTCGACGACGTGTTCCTGGCCCTCACCGGCCAGATCAGCGCCCCGGCGGCATCCACCGACGAGGAAGGGAGTGAGGCAGTATGACCGCTATCACGGCCGAACTCATACCGGAGCAGGACGTCACCTACGAGCGCAGCAACGTCGTGCACTTCGTCACCGATCTGTGGGTGCTGACCAAGCGCAGCATCGCCCGGATCAGGCGGGAGCCGGAGACGCTCGCCGACGTCACCTTCATGCCGGTCATCTTCATCTTGATGTTCGCCTACGTGTTCGGCGGCGCGATCGCGCTGCCGGGCAGCGGAAGCTACCACGAGTACCTGATCGGCGGAATGCTCGGGATGGGACTGGCCCAGACGGCCCCCGGCGTCGCCGTCGCGCTGGTCACGGACATGTCCACCGGGCTGATGGACAGGTTCAGGTCGCTGCCGATGTCGCGCTGGGCGGTGCTGGGGGCCCGCTCGATCGCCGAGCTGCTCACCCAGATCATCAGCGCGGTCGTCGTGGTCGGCGTGGGCCTGGCCATCGGCTGGCGGGTACACACCGGCCCGGCCGACGTAACCGAGGCGTTCGCGCTGGCGCTGCTGTTCGGCTACGCGTTCACCTGGGTGGGAGTGTGCCTGGGCATGGTGCTGCGCAGCCCGGAGGCGGCGCAGCAGACCGGGTTCATCATCTTCCTGCCGCTGACGTTCATATCCAGCGCGTTTGTGCCGATCCAGGGCATGCCGGGCTGGCTGCAGCCGATCGCGATCTGGAACCCGATGTCCGCGCTGGCCGCCGCGTGCCGGGAGCTGTTCGGAAACCCGAACCCGGCCGCCGCGGTGGACGCCTGGCCGATGCAGCACCCGGAACTCGCCGTGGTCTGCTGGTCGGTGGGGATGCTGCTGGTCTTCGCGCCGCTGGCGGTCCGCCAGTTCCGTCGCAAGGTCCTCGGCTGACGGCCGCGGCTGGACGCGCCCGCGCGAAGCCGCACCCAGCCGCATGAAACCCGGGGTTCACGGCGTTCAAACGCACTGAATTCCGGGTTTCATGGCGTTCCAGGCTGGGCGCCGACCCCTGGACCGGCAGCGGCGGAATGCGTTATACATCAGATCTATGGGCGATCAATCGGGAGAGTTCGCCGGGCTGGCGGCGCTGGTCACCGGGGGTGCCTCCGGGATCGGCCTGGCCACGGCCCGGCTGCTGGCCGGCCGCGGCGCTCGCGTGGCGGTGCTGGACCTGGACCACGGTACCGAGCCGGACGGGGAAGGCGCCGGCCTTTACCCGGTCGTCGCCGACGTGACCGACGATGCCGCGGTCCGGGCCGCCGTCGCCGCGGCCGAGCGGGCCCTCGGCGGGCTCGACATCGTGGTGAACAACGCGGGCATCGGCGCGGCCGGGACGGTCGAGGACAACGACGACGCCGAATGGCACCGGGTGCTCGACGTGAACGTGCTCGGCATCGTGCGCACCACGCGGGCGGCGCTGCCGCTGCTCCGCCAGGCGGCCCGGGAGCGCGGCCAGGCCGCGATCGTCAACACCTGCTCGGTCGCGGCCATCGCCGGCCTGCCGCAACGGGCGCTCTACAGCGCGACCAAGGGCGCCGTCTACTCGCTCACGCTGGCCATGGCGGCCGACCACGTGGCCGAGGGCATCAGGGTGAACTGCGTGACCCCGGGCACGGCCGACACCCCGTGGGTCGGCCGCCTGCTGGACGCCGCGCCCGACCCGGCGGCCGAACGGGCCGCGCTCAGCGCGCGCCAGCCGATGGGCCGGCTGGTCAGCGCGGACGAAGTCGCCGCGGCCATCGCGTACCTGGCCAGCCCGCTGGCCGGGGCCACGACCGGCACGGCGCTGGCGGTGGACGGCGGGATGCAGGGCCTGCGGATCCGGCCGAGACCGGCCTGACGGCCAGAGCGAGCGGAAGACGCATAAGCGATCCGGACATCCGTCGCGTCAGTTCAGCGCGCCCGGCAGCTGCGCGAAGCCGACATGGCGGTCATCGCGATGATCGCGATCGTGGTACGGAGACCCTGGCCTACAGGCCGGACAAGACCGCCGCTTCCTCCCCAGAGATGTCAGTATGGGTCGCTAATATTCGTATGTGCCGATACCGCCTGCTCCCCTCGCCCGTTCAAGAGACAGTGCTGCGCGACCATTGCGCACACGCTCGGTATGCCTGGAACCTCGCGGTCGAGCAGCACTCGCACTGGCATCTGGGCCGGATGAGCCCGCCGGGTTACCTGGAGCAGTGCCGACAGCTTATGCGGGGTGGCGGAGTGAACAAGAACAACGCCAGCCAGCTGCTGGACCGTAGATCGTGATCATTAGATTTCGCCGGTGCGTTCGATGGTGATGACGGCGGTGTAGGGATCGGAGGCGCTGGTGATGGGCTTGCGGACCTCGAGGCGGAGCCAGGACAGCGGGAAGTCCGCGAGCAGGCGCCGGGCCACCCGCTCGGCGGCCGTCTCGATCAGGCGGAACTTGCCCTCGCGCAGCACGGCCACGATGGTCTCCGCCACGGCGGAGTAGTCGAGCGCGTCGGCGAGGTCGTCGGTCGCCGCGGCTTTCCGCACGTCGGCTTCCATGTCCACGCTGACGAGCAGGGTCTGCTCGACCTCGCGCTCCCAGGGGTGCACGCCGATGACCGCGCGGACGCTCAGGTCCCGGACCGAGACGTAGTCGGTCACGGCACCGAGGCCAGCCACTGCTCGACGCCGGCGATGTGCACGGTGGCCCAGGACCTGGCCACCTCGGGCTCGTGCGCGGCGAGCGCGTCCACGATGGCCCGGTGCTCGGCCAGCGCGTTCGCCCGGGCCCCGGTCTGGGTCAGGCCCCGCCAGACCCGGGCCCGGGTGGTCGGCCCGGACATCGACTCGAGCAGGGAGGAGAGCACCGAGTTCCCCGAGCAGGCCACGATCCGCCGGTGGAACTCCAGGTCGTTGGCCACCAGTTCCTCGGCCGCCGGGTCCGGCTCGATGCTGTCCAGCAGGGCGCGCAGGCCGTCGCTCTCCTCGTCGGTGATCCGCTCGGCCGCCATCGCGGTGGCGGCGGGCTCCAGGATGCGCCGGACCCGGAGGAACTCCAGCAGCGTGTCGTCGCGGTGGAAGTCGACGATGAAGCTCAGCGCCTCGAGCAGCAGCCGCGGCTCCAGGCTGGTCACGTACGTCCCGTCGCCGCGGCGCACGTCGAGGATGTTGACCAGGGACAGCGCGCGCACCGCCTCGCGCAGCGAACTGCGGGAAAGCCCGAGGTCGGCGGCCAGGTCCGCCTCGCGCGGCAGCCGGTCGCCCGCGCGCAGCGCGCCGGACGTGATCATGGCCTTGATCTTCTCGATGGCCTCGTCGGTTACCGCCAAGCCGTGCCTCCGCCGCCAGTCCCGCCCAAAGAGATCGGATGTTTGCCCCCGAGTATGACATACGGTCCGGGCCGCCTCACGGCGGCGGCTGGTACCAATGAGGGTATGGCCGAGGATGAAGCGGAACTGCGGGACGAGGCGGAGACGTGCCTGCGGGCGCTGGCCGGCGAGCACGCCCGGCTGCGCGAGGACCAGTGGACCGCGATCCGCGCCCTGGTCGCGGAGCGGCGCCGGGCACTGGTGGTACAGCGGACCGGCTGGGGCAAGTCGGCGGTGTACTTCGTCGCCACCGCCCTGATGCGTGCCCGCGGGGCCGGTCCCACGGTGATCGTGTCGCCGCTGCTCGCGCTCATGCGCAACCAGGTCGGGGCGGCGGAGCGGGCCGGCATCCGGGCCCGCACGATCAACTCGGCCAACACCGCGGAGTGGGAGGCGCTGTACGCCGAGGTCGCCGCGGGCCGGGCGGACGTGCTGCTGGTCAGCCCGGAGCGGCTGAACAACCCCTCGTTCCGGGACCAGGTGCTGCCCGGGCTGAGCCGGTCGGCCGGCCTCGTGGTGGTGGACGAGGCGCACTGCATCTCCGACTGGGGCCACGACTTCCGGCCCGACTACCGGCGGCTGCGCACGCTGCTCGACGACCTGCCGGCCGGCATTCCGGTGCTGGCCACCACCGCGACCGCGAACGCCCGGGTGACCCGCGACGTGGCCGAGCAGCTCGGCACCGGCGGGCAGGGCGAGACGCTGGTCCTGCGCGGGCCGCTGGACCGGGAGTCGCTGCGGCTGGCCGTGGTCACGCTGCCCACCGCGCAGCAGCGGCTCGGCTGGCTCGCGGCCCGGCTCGGCCAGCTGCCCGGGTCCGGCATCGTCTACGCCCTGACGGTCGCGGCGGCGCAGGAGACCTCGGCCTTCCTGCGCGAGCAGGGCCTGACGGTGGCGTCCTACACCGGCCGGGACGCCCCGGAGGAGCGAACCCGGGCCGAGGAGGACCTGCTCGCCAACCGGGTCAAGGCACTGGTCGCCACCAGCGCGCTCGGCATGGGCTTCGACAAGCCGGACCTCGGCTTCGTCGTGCACCTGGGCGCGCCGCAGTCGCCGGTCGCCTACTACCAGCAGATCGGCCGGGCCGGCCGGGCGCTGTCGGCCGAGCAGGGCGACAGCGCCGAGGTGATCCTGCTGCCGGGACGCGAGGACCGCGACATCTGGGCCTACTTCGCCTCGCTCGCCTTCCCGCCGGAGCGGCAGGTCCGCGCGACCCTGGCGGTCCTGGCCGAGGCGGGCAGGCCGCTGTCCACCAGCGTGCTAGAGACGTACGTGGACCTGTCCCGCGGACGGCTCGAGTCCATGCTCAAGGTGCTCGACGTGGACGGCGCGGTGCGCCGGGTCAGCGGCGGCTGGACGGCGACCGGCCAGCCGTGGCACTACGACGCCAACCGCTACCAGCGGGTCGCGGCCGAGCGCGCCCGCGAGCAGGAGGCCATGCTGGCCTACCAGGCCACCGGCGGGTGCCGGATGGAGTACCTGCGGCGCCAGCTCGACGATCCGGCCGCCGGGCCATGCGGCCGCTGCGACAACTGCACCGGGCGGCGCCCCGACGGCGAGGTCCCCGAGGCGAGCACGGCCGCGGCGCGCGAGCGGCTGCTCCGCCCGGGCGTGACCGTCGAGCCGCGGCGGATGTGGCCGACCGGGATGGCCGCCCTCGGCGTTGACGTGGCCGGCAAGATCCCGGCCGAGCTGACCGCCGGGCCGGGCCGGGTCCTGGGCCGGCTCACCGACATCGGCTGGGGCAGCCAGCTCAGGATCCTGCTGGCCGAGGGCGCTCCGGACGAGCCGGTCACCGAGCCGGTCGTGGCCGCCGTGATCAAGGTGCTCGCCGCCTGGGACTGGGCCCAGCGCCCGGCCGGCGTGCTGACCCTGCCGTCACGCACCAGGCCGCGCCTGATCACCAGCCTCGGCCGCCAGCTCGCCAGCGTGGGCCGGCTGCCCTACCTCGGCGCGCTCGCCTACGCCGGCGCGGACGACCCCGGGCCGCGGCGGCACAACAGCGCGCAGCGGCTGAGCTCGCTGTGGCTCGCGTTCGAGATCCCGGACGATGTCCGGGACGTGATCAGCGGCCTGGACGGCCCGGTGCTCGTGGTGGACGACCGCATCGAGACCGGATGGACGATGACGGTGGCGGCCCGGCTGCTCCGCGAGGCAGGTGCGCCCGCCGCACTACCCCTCGCGCTAGCGGTGACGGCGGGTTAGACGGGCTAGCCCCTGATCCCGCTGCGCGCGGCGCCGTACCGGCGTGAAAATAGCCGGCGGGACCGCCCGTGACGTCGTTACTTCCCTGGTCGCGGTTGAGGCCGCGGGCTAGCCTGACGCCGGGAGCCGGATTCCGAGGGGCCGTTGAGTGTTGCTATGAGCACGCGGGTCAGTTTCCGCGCAGCCCTCGGCTCGCCGGGCGGTCCCGCCTCGCAGGCTAGCGCGCTCCAGCGCCGGCCGTCCAGGAAGGGAAGAGGTGAGAGGCCGGTGGAAGAGGTCACCGACGAGCCGCTGTACCGGGACCGGGTTTGCGGCATCGACATTGGCAAGGCTGCGCTGCACGCGACGATCAGGGTCCCGTCGGATAAGGACCCGCAGCGGCGGATGAGCGAGACCCGCTCCTTCGCGACCACCAGGCGGGGGGTGCTGGCGCTGGCGGACTGGCTGCGGTCCTGGCAGGTCCCCGCGGTGGTGATGGAGTCCACGTCCACCTACTGGATGGGGCCGTTCTTCCGGCTGGAGGCCGAGGGGCTGGAGTGCGTCCTGGCGGACGCCAAGCAGGTCAAGAACCTGCCCGGGCGGCCGAAGCGGGACCCGTCGGATTCCAGCTGGCTGGCGCAGTGCTTCGAACGCGGCGCGGTCCGGCCGTGTTTCGTGGCTACCGCGGAATTCCGGATCATCCGGCTGCACACCCGCTACCGCCGCGACTTGATCAACGAGCGCACCCGGGAGAAGAACCGGGCCGGGAAGCTCCTGGAAACCGCCGCGATCAAGCTGTCATCGGTCATCACGGACCTGCACGGCGTCACCGGCCGCGACATCATGGAGCACCTCATCGCCGGGGAGCATGACCCGAAGGTCCTCGCGCAGCTGGCCCGCACCCGGGCCCGGGCCAAGATCACCGAGCTGCAGCACGCCCTGGAGGGCGCGGAGTTCTTCACCGGACACCACGCGCGCCTGCTCAAGACCATGCTGGAGCGCATCGGCCAGATCGACGCCCAGATCAGCGACCTCACCGTCGTGATCGAGGAACTCCTGGCCCCGTATGAACAGCAGCTGGCCCAGGCCGAGTCGATGCCCGGGTGGGGCCGGCGCTCCGCCGAGGACGCCGTTGCCGAGACCGGCGTGGACATGACCAGGTTCGCCACCGGAGGCCACCTGGTGTCCTGGGGCGGGCGCGCCCCGCTGGACAAGCAGTCCGGCAAGCGCAAAGGCCAGGCCCGGCACAAGAAGGGCAACACCTACCTGGGCGGCGTCCTCGGCGAGACCGCCATCTCCGCCGGGAGAACCCAGACCCGCGAGGGGGCCCGCTACCGCAAGCTCGCCCGCAGCCGCGGCAAGGCCAAGGCCTGCGTCGCGGTCGGCAATACCCAGCTGAAGGCCTGCCACAAGCTGCTGTCCAACCCCGGCATGCGGTATGAGGACCCCGGCCCGGACTACTACGAGCGCCGCGCCGCCACCCGCCGCAAGGTCACCTGGCACATCCGCCAGATCCAAGCCGAGGGCTTCGACGTCACCATCACCCCCCGCGAACAAGCACCCGCGGAAGACGCCCACCCGAGCAGCGGAACCGCCTGACCCACACCGCGCCGCACAGAACCTGACCAGGGACCGGCCAGACCCCGCCGCCCCGCCCGCTCCCCCTGCCGGCGGCTCCGCCGCCGGCCGCTGCCGCGCGCCCAGCTAAGGTCCTATTTTCGGGTCAGGCGACGTGGGGTTCGGTGCCGTCCTCGCTGACCATGGGCCGGCCGGCGACGGCCCAGCCGGTCATGCCGTCGGACACGTTGATGGTGTTCAGCCCGCGGGCGGCCAGGGCCTGAGCCGCGTATGAGGACCGGTTGCCGCTGCGGCAGATGACATACAGCTCACGGTCGCGGGGCAACTCGCCGAACCGGGCGCCGAGCTCACCGAGCCGCACGTGCACCGCCTCGGGCGCGTGGCCGGCCGTCCACTCGTCGTCCTCGCGCACGTCGAGCAGGAACACCCCCGCGGGCAGGTCCGCCGACATCACTTCGGGCACAGTGACGGGCTGGTTCATCGGTCACTCCTCAGCCGGGACGGCAGCGGCCTGGGAGTCCCGGGCCGCGGTGGATACTGTACTCGCCGCGAAAGGCACGGGCAGCCGAGCATAACCCACGGTGGCCGGGCCACTGGCCGCGCTCTCGGGCGCCTGGGCGAGGAGGATGCGGTTAGACGGGAACGCCTGCCCGTTCGGCCTGAATCTCTTCCCTGATCCCGTACCTGGCGTAGAGCCGGCGCAGCGGATGCGGCGCCCACCAGTTGGCCCGGCCGAGCAGCCCGCATGGTAGCCGGCACCAGCAGCACCCGGATGATGGTGGCGTCCACCAGCAGCGCGACGATCATGCCGACCCCCATCAGCTTGATGAACGTGATGCCGGACGCCGAGAACGCGCCGACCACGATGATCAGGAGCAGGCCCAGGCTGGTGATCAGGCCGCCGGTGCGCTTCAGGCCGCTGGCCACCGAGGCGGTCTTGCGTAAACTGATCACGACGATAACTTCGCATATGCCGTTCACCAATGTCACGCGTGATAACCGACGTCAAAGCGGATGACATCAGGGCAACGCCGGGCCGACTGGCCTCGCCCTCAGCGGTTCTGGCAGTTACTAATGGGTCCAGGAGGCAGTTTTGACTATTCCCCGCCCTGAAGGACGGCGATTCCGGCCGTCACCGGCTGGGGTTCCTGTTTCACAGCCGGCCGCATCCGGGAGGACCCGGAATGTCTTACGCTAGCTCCGCAGGCAGACGCGGCAAGACCTGCCGCCAGGATGTTCTTCGCGGCGTTGATATCCCGGTCATGCCGAGTGCCGCATCGGGGGCAGGTCCAGTGCCTCGTCGTGAGGCTCAGCTCCGCGAGCCGATGCCCGCATACCGAGCACGTCTTCGAGGACGGATACCACCGGCTGGTCACGAGAAGCTGGCGGCCGTACCGCTGGCACTTGTACGCAAGCTGACGGCGGAACTCACTCCACCCGCAGTCAGAGATTGCCCGAGCCAGGTGCCGGTTGCGGAGCATGTTCTTCACCGCGAGGTCCTCGATGACGATCATGTCGTGGCTGCGGACCAGGTGGGTACTTGCGCGGTGCAGGAAGTCGGCCCGCGCGTGGCGGACCTTGCGGTGCGCGCGGGCGACCTTTGCCTTCGCCTTGGCTCGGTTCGCGCTGCCGACCTGGCAGCGGGCCATCCGCCGCTGGTAGCGGGCCAGGTTCCGGGCCTTGCGCTCCAGGTGCCGCGGGTTGGGAATCCGCTGCCCGTCGCTGGTGACCGCGAAGTCCGTCACGCCGAGGTCGACACCGACGGCATGCCGGGCTGGCGGGAGCGGTTCCGGGTCGTCCGTGTCAATAGTGAAGGTAAGATACCAGCGGCCGTCCGGCTCGCGGGAGACGATCACCATCCCCGGGTCCAGCACGGTCACGTCCACGTCCGGCC
>CAWJDK010000029.1:0-232839 GCA_963841585.1 uncultured Actinomycetes bacterium | reverse complement strand
GACCAGCCGTCAGGAGGGGCACGACATCGAGGTCGTGCTGGGCGAGCTGAACCGGTTGCGCCGGATCGCCGAACGGCTGCTGGTCATCGCGGCCGCCGAGGGCCCGGAGTTCCTCCAACCCGAGGCGGTCGAGCTGGACAGCTTCACGATGGAGATCCTGCGCCGGTGGCGACCAACTGCCGACCGCCGCTGGCAGCTCGGCCGACTGGACCAGGTCACCGTGCCAGCCGATCGGGAGCGGCTTGGGCTGGCCGTGGACGCGCTTCTCGAGAACGCGGTACGGCACACCGTCAGCGGGGACGTCATCAAGCTCTCCGTCGTGGCGGTCGGGTACGGCCTTCCGGTCCGCATGATCGTCGCGGACACCGGCCAGGGGATCCCGGCCGGGCTGGTGCGGCACGTATTCGACCGGTTCCGCAGCGGCGACAGCGGCCCGACCCGGGGCACCGGCCTCGGGCTGGCGCTGGTGAGCGCGGTCGCGCGGGCGCACGGCGGCGACGTCCTGGTGAACAGCACTCCCGGACGAGGCAGCGAGTTCGAGCTCCTGCTCCCCGCTCCGGCCGGACCACTCGCGCTCATGCCGGGCCCGGCGCCGGGAAACGTCACCGGAGCGCCGGGGCCGGGGAACGTAACCGAGGCGCCGGGGCCGGGGAACGTTACCGGAGCGGATGCCGCCGATGGCAGACTGGCACGCAAGCCCTGACGGCACGGACGGCCGGGCAGGACGGGATGCGGGAGCCACGGCGACGACGGACTAGGTGAAGCGGAGCATGGGCCAGCAGACGTGGAAGGGCGCGGCGCGCGAGGTCGGCCGGGCGGCGCTCAGGCACAAGGTCCTGTCCGCTACCATCGCCGTCTGCGTGGCCGGCTCGCTGATCGCGATCGGCGTGGTCGGCTCCGCTTCGGGTCAGGCCGCGCGGCCGACACCGGTCGCGGCGCCCGCGTTCAGCCTCCCGCTCCTCGGCGACGAATCCGGGCAGCAGGTCGCGCTCAGCAAGTACCAGGGGCAACCGCTCATCGTCAACTTCTTCGCATCCTGGTGTGATCCGTGCAAGACCGAGACCCCGCTGCTGGCCAGGTTCTACCGCACCGAGAAGGGAAAGGTGGCGCTGGTCGGACTGGACGAGAACGACACCCTCGGCAACGCGACGTCGTTCACCCGCGCCGACGGCGTCAGCTATCCGGTGGGCTGGGACCCGCACTTCACCGTGGCGTCGGCGTACAGCGTCAACGCGCTGCCCCAGACCTTCTTCCTCAACGCCAGGCACCAGATCGTGGACCGCATCTTCGGCCCGGTAACGCTCGCCAGCCTGCATAAGGGCATCGCGCTCGCCACCGCCGGCTGACAGCCGGCTACGACTCCTGTTTCCGTGACTTGCTGAGAACGCCGGCCGCGCCGACCAGCCCGAAGGTGACGCCGCCATGCCAGAGGCCGCTCAGCACCGGGGCGATGATGCCGCCCCCGGTGACCACGGAAAGCACGAGCGCAACGGCGGCGCAGGCAAGTGCGGGCAGCACCGCGAAGCGCCACGGATTGCTCCTGGCCCAGCGGATCGCCCGGCTCGGCCGGGCTCGCCACAGCGCGCCGGCCGCGGCCACCACGAAGAAGGCGACCGCCCCCGTGGCCACCGAACCGCTCAGCCCGCTGAGGCCGATGTGACCCGCGATGACATGCAGGCCCAGGTCGCCGATTGCGACGACCCCGCCGGTCACCGCAGCGGCACCCCACGGTGCGGCCGACATGGCGGCGCTGGAGACGCTCATCTCCTCGCGCCGGGAAAGGTCGTGGTCAGTTTGAGTCGACGCGGACATCTGGATTCCTGCCCTTCAATCCCCTAGCCACGATATTCACGTCATATCGTGTCTTGGGGGCAGAGTATCACGGCACTACGCGTAGGCCGTCCATCGTGCGCCGGACATCCCCGGCCGGGGCGCTTAGGTGGCTCCGGAGGCGGCGAGGGGGTCTTGTTTTCCGCGTGAAGCACGTGCTTCGCCCTCACCGGCACGCTTGATCTTCCCGCCGGACGGGAAGCCTACTGGCGAGGGTCGATTCCGGGCAAAGGGCTGTGGAATGCACGAGGGCGACAGGAGTGACGGGGGTGCCCTGCCAGCGATGACGCGTCCGCCCGGCCTGCTCCGGGTCCTGCTGACGTACCTGGTGGTGGCGACCCTGTCGGCCGCAGCCGGGGTCGGCGCCACGCTGACCGTGCAGCGTGTCACCGCCCCCCGGCCGGGCGCCACCGGGATGCCGCACGAGGCCGCGGCGGACCGGCTCAATGGGGCGGCCACGATGAACGACAGGGCCGTCTACCGCGCGGTTGAGCCCGGTGTCGTAAACGTGGTCGGCAACCTGCGGTATCTCCAGGAAGCGGCGGAGGGCACGGGCTTCGTCATCGACGCCGCGGCCGGGCTGATACTGACCAACAACCACGTCATCGACGGCGCAACCAGCGTCACGGTCACGCCGGTGACGTCGGGCCGGAGCTATCCGGCGCGAATCCTCGGCTACGACCGCGCCGACGATCTCGCCCTGCTCCAGGTGCGCGGGGTGCCGCGGCTGGCGGCGGTCAGGATCGGCAGTTCGGCGCGGGCGCGGGTGGGCACGCCCGTGCTGGCCATCGGCAACGTGGGCGGAAGGGGCGGCCCGCCGACCGTCGCGCCCGGGGTGATCAGCAGCCTGGACCGCACGATCATCGCCAGCGACAGGAGCTCTGACCTGACCGAGACGCTGTACGGCATGCTGCAGACCAGCGCCGACATCCGGCCGGGCGATTCCGGAGGGCCGCTGGCCGGCGCCGACGGCCGGGTAATCGGGATCAACACGGCCGCCGGCGGAAGCACCGTCTATTCCGGCTACGCCATCCCGATCGACCGGGCCATGCCGATCGCGAGGCAGATCGCGGCCGGCCGCCAGGGCAGCCGGATCCAGATCGGCCTGCCCGCGTTCCTCGGCGTGCTCCTCCCGGACAGCAGCAGCACCGATCCCCGGCGGCAGGCTAGCCAGGAACTGCACCAGACCGGCACCATGAGCGGCCGCGGCGGGGGCTGCACCAGCGGCGACACCACCGCGACCCCGGCCAGCATCGCCCCGGCCGGGACCGGCGCGCTGGTCGACGGGGTTCTATGCGGGACGCCGACCGACCAGGCCGGCCTGATCGCCGGGGACGTCATCACCTCGGTCGGCGGGCAGCCCGTGACCTCGCCCCGCTCGCTGACCGCCCTCGTCAGCCGCTGCCACCCGGGCAGCTGGGTCCCGCTGGCCTGGGTTGCCCCGGGCGGCAGCCTGCACACCAAGGTGATCAGGCTCACCGCAGGGCCGGCCGAGTGACGGCCCGCTGAAGGAGATCATGGCCGGCATGATCAGCCGCAACGTACCCTGGTCTGGTTGAGGGCGAGGACGATGCGAGAGAACGAGAGCGATGGCGCGGGCGGCTGGTGGCCGTCGCCCGGCAGCCAGGGGGATCCGGGTGGCGAGCACCGCGAGGCGGGCGCGTGGACGCGCTGGCCCACCCCGGACGCCACTCCCGAGCCGGAAAGCGACTACCCGGACACCGGCACTTTCGGCTCGCCATCCGGCTCCGCCGGGGGGCCCGGTCACGGACAGCCCTGGTACGAGAACCAGGGTGGTTACGAGAACCAGGGCGGCTACGGAACCCAGGGCGGCTACGGAACCCAGAGCGGATACGAGAACCAGGTCGGCTATGAGAACCAGGGCGGTTACGGAACCCAGGAGGCCGGCGGAGGCGCGCCCGGCCGCCTGGTGCCCGACCCCCCGCCGAGGCGTTCCGCTCGTGGCGGGCGACTGCTGGTCTACGTGGTCATCGCCGCGCTCGCGGCGAGCATCGGCGCCGGGGCGGCCATTGCGTTCGGCCAGAATCGCGCGGCCCCCGTGGCCGCGGTTCCCTCCGGCGACGTCCCCCGGCCGCACAATAACGCGACGGGCAGCGGAGCATCCTCGGCGCCGCTCAACCCGCAGGCGGTGCAGAAACAGGTGGATCCCGGCCTCGTCGACATCATGTCGAACCTCAAGTACGACGGCGAGACGGCCGAGGGCACCGGGATGGTCATTTCATCGTCGGGTCTCGTGCTGACCAACAACCACGTGATCGACGGCGCCACGATCGTGCGCGCGAACCTGGTCACCTCCTCGAACGAGGCCTATTCGGCCAGGGTCCTCGGCTATGACGCCACCCACGACGTGGCGCTGCTGCAGCTCCAGGGCGCCTCCGGCCTGACCCCGGTGAGCTCCGGCAACTCCTCGCAGGTCCGGCTGGGCACTCCGGTGCTTGCGCTCGGCAACGCCGAGGGCCATGGCGGGACCAAGCCTGCCGCGGGCATCATCACCGCCCTGGACCGTTCGATCCAGGCCAGCGACGAGGGCTCGGACAGTACCGAGAACCTGAACCACATGCTGCAGACCAACGCCCGGATCGAACAGGGCGACTCCGGCGGCGCGCTGGCGAACAACGCGGGCCAGGTCATCGGCATGATCACCGCCGCGAACACCAGTAACTCCAGCCAGTCCTCCTCCGTCGGCACGCTCGGCTTCGCCATCCCGATCAACAGCGCGCTGGCCATCGCCAGGCAGATCGCCGCGGGCCAGCCGAGTGCCGCCGTGCACATCGGATTGCCTGGTTTCCTCGGCGTGCAGGTCGCGACGAGCGACAGTTCCGATCCGCGTCAGCAGGCCGCCGACGCGGCGCAGGGCGGCCGCAACGGCGGGACGTCCAACGGGACCGGCTCCTGCTCAACCAGCAGCCAGCAATCGGGCGTCCCGGCGCGGGTCGCGCCGATCGCGGCGGGCGCGCTCATCGTCGGCGTCTTGTGCAACTCGGTGGCCCAGGCGGCAGGCCTGTTGCCGGGCGATGTGATCACGTCGGTTTCCGGCCAGCCGGTTACCACACCAGGCTCGCTGACTACCATCACCGGCCAGTCCAACCCGGGCGACGTGGTTTCCGTGCTCTGGGTGAGCCTGGACGGGGTCGAGCACACCACCAGGATGCGGCTGGACGCGGGCCCTGCCCGCTAACCGGGCCCGTTAGGAGCCGTTCAGCCAGGCCCGGAGCCGCGCCTCGCACTCGGCGATCTTGGGCATTTCCACGTACTCGCCGGGCGTGTGCGCGATCTCTGAGATGCCAGGCCCGTAGTTCACCGCCGGGATGCCGAGGGCAGAGAACCTGGCCACGTCGGTCCAGCCGAGCTTGGGCCGCGGCGTCCCGCCGACCGCCGCGGCGAACCTGGCCGCAGCCGGCTGGCCGAGGCCCGGCCGGGCGCCGTCCGCCACGTCGAGGATCCGGACCGGCCACGCGGAGAACAGCGACCGAACGTACTGGGCCGCCTGCTCCCCGGACAGGTCGGGCGCGAACCGGTAGTTGACGGTGACCGCGCACTCGTCGGGCACGACGTTGCCGGCCACGCCGCCGCGGATGCCGACGGCGTTGAGCCCCTCGTGGTAGCGCAGGCCGTCGACCTCAGGCTCCCTCGGCGTATACCCGCGCAGCACGTCGAGCACGGCGCCGGCCTCGTGGATGGCGTTGCGGCCCATCCAGGAACGCGCGGTGTGCGCCCGCTGGCCCGGCACCACGATGTCGGCCCGCAGCGTCCCCTGGCACCCGCCCTCGATCTCGGCCGAACTCGGCTCCATCAGCACGGCGAAGTCGCCGGCCAGGAGCTCCGGGCGGCTGCGGCTCAGCCGGAGCAGTCCGTTGCGGTCGGCCGCGACCTCCTCACAGTCGTAGAAGACGTAGGTGACATCCCGGCCGGGCGAGGTCAGGCCGGCGGCCAGCCTGAGCTGCACCGCCACCCCGGCTTTCATGTCCGAGGTACCGCAGCCGTACAGCCGGGTGCCCTCGACGCGGGACGGCAGGTTATCCGCGACCGGCACGGTGTCGACGTGGCCGGCCAGGATCACCCGCTCCGGCCGCCCGAGCGTGGTGCGGGCCACGATCGCGTTGCCGTCCCGGTGCACGGTCAGGTGCGGCAGCACCCGGAGCGCCCCCTCTATGGCGTCGGTGAGCGGGCCCTCCTCGCCGCTGACCGACGGGGTGTCCACGAGCCATGCGGTCAGGGCCGCCCCGTCCATGCGAAGATCCATCCGGCCAGCCTAGAGGACCCAGCGCTCAAGGGCCCAGCTGCAAAGGGAGGGGCTCAGGCGGGCCGTGCGGCCAGATCCCGGACGGTGATCCGGCGGTCCCCCGCGGCGACGGCCAGCCGGGGCAGGACCGCGATGCCGATGCCGCGCGCGATCAGGCTGACGATGGTCGACATGTCCTCGAACTCCGACAGCACCGGCGGTGTCATGCCGACCGCGGCGAGGAGCCGGTCCACGGCCTGCCGGGACGGCTCCCCGGCCGGCGCGGCCAGCCACGGCTCGTGCCGCAGCGCCCGCAGGTCGACAGCCTGCGGCCGCGGCCGTGCGGGACCTCTGTTTGGTAGCAGAGGCGCTGGAGGAGGTCCTCGCCGACCTGGCCGGCTGATCAGTCCTGGTCCCCGATGATGATGGCCGCCTTCCCGATGGCCGCGACCAGTTCGGCGTTCCACCTCGCAGCACGTGATCGTAGAGGTCCTGGTAGTAGGGCTCCAGTTCGTTCCCGACGACGTGCAGGTCGGGCTGCATCAGGTCGTCGACCACATCACGCATGGGGAACACCACCCGGCGCAGCAGCACCAGGCTCTTGCGCAGCTAGAAGCTGCGCCGCTGGACGTCCATGCTATGCGGAACGTTGTCGAACAGCTGGTCCTCCAGCTGCTCGGCGAAGTCATCCAGGCTCTGCGCCGCCTCGAACTGGTATCGACGATGTAGTCGAGCAGCCCGTACAGCAGGTAGCCGTCCCCGAACCTGGCCAGTTCGGGGCGGGCGTCCCAGCGCCCGATCACCGCGCCGATGTCCAGGCCGTCGTCCTTGCGCACGGTGACCAGCGCCCGGCGGGTGATGAAGGCGGCGAGCTCGCTCGCGGCCAGCTCTCCGGTGGCCGTGTCCAGCTGGGTCGCGTAGGCGGTCAGGAACAGGTGGCTGGGGTAGCGTCTGCCCTGGCAGCGGCCGGGCACCCAGCACGCCACTGCTGGTCCGTATCGGCCTATCGGCTGTGCTCATCGTTCCTCGCTCCGTCGGGACCACCATCATGGCGGAGCCCGACGCCGGGAACACTCTGGATGAACGGCTCAGGAGCCGACCTAGACGGGAAGGAGGTCGGGGCGCTTGGGCGGCACGCCGTCGCCGCTGGAGGTGCCGCCCAGGCGCCGCCGCACCCAGGGGCCCGCGTACTCGATGGCCCAGCGGGCGTCCTGGCGGCGCGCGGCCAGCCACTGGGAGCGGCGGGGCAGGGCCGAGGGCGGCACGGCGGCCGGCAGCGGTACCCGCCAGTCCTCGTCGGCCGGGATTCCGAGCACCCCACAGGCCCGCAGGGCCACCCGGCGGTGGCCTTCTGTGGTCAGGTGCAGCCGGTCCGGGCTCCAGGCGCGGATGTCCTTCAGCGCCGGCATGGACCATAGGTCGACCAGATCGCACCCGCAGGAATCGGCGATGCCGCGCAGGTGCATGTTGTAGGCGGCGATCTGGCCCCGCAGCAGCCTGATCACCGGGAACATGCGCGGATCGAAGCCGGTGAAGATGAGCACCCGGCAGCCTGCCGCCTGCAGCTTGGCCACGGCCGACTCGAACATGGCCGCCAGCGCGTCCACGTCGGTGCCGCGCAGGATGTCGTTCCCGCCCGCGGCCAGGCTGACCAGGTCCGGCGCCAGCTCGACGGCCCGCGGCACCTGCTCGGCCACGACCTGGCTGAGCAGCTTCCCGCGGACGGCCAGGTTGGCGTAGCGGAAGCCGGGGTTCGGCGCGGACAGGGCGCCCGCCACCAGGTCGGCCCAGCCGCGGAACCCGCCGCCGGGAGCCGGGTCGTTGAGCCCCTCGGTGAAGCTGTCACCGATCGCGACGAATGCGTCTATCCCGGACGGCACGTTACGTTCAAGCATCGGAACAATGATGCCACCCGGAACCGGGAGTAACGGGCGGGGTCCGGGAGTAGCGGCGGAGAGAGGCAGGAGCGGGCGGGTCTGCGAGTTACGGGCGCGGGCGGTGGCTGGCCCGGAGCAGACTGGACGGATGCGGTTCAGATTCCGGTGCAAGGCCCGGTTGGCGGCGGTGCTCACCGGCGGCGTCCTGGCGGTGGCGGCAGGGTGCTCAGATCCGGGCGGGACGTCGGCTGGCTCGGCGCCGCCGGCCAGGACGCTGGCCCCCGACCCGGGCCACGGGGCGCATCCGGCCGCGGCCTGGCCGACCTACGGGCGCGACCTCGCCCGCAGCGGCGTGGCGGCCGGGGTGGCCGCGCCGGGCCGGCTGACGGTGACCTGGCGGGCGCACCTGGACGGCGCCGTCTACGGCCAGCCGCTGCTGGTCGGCGACCTGGTGATCGCGGCCACCGAGAACGACTCGATCTACGGCCTCGACCAGGCGACCGGTCATGTGATCTGGCGCAGGCACGTCGGCACGCCGGCGCCGCTGGCCGACCTGCCGTGCGGCAACATCGACCCGCTCGGCATCACCGGCACGCCGGTCTACAACCCGGCCAGCGGGCTGGTCTACGCGGTGGCCGAGACCTCCGGCTACCACCACGTGCTGGTCGGCGTCTCGGTCCGGGACGGCGCCGTGCCGGTGGAGCGGGACATCGCCACGCCCGACGGGCAGCCGCGGTACGACCAGCAGCGGCCCGGGCTCACCATCGAGCACGGGCGGGTGTACGTGGCGTTCGGCGGGCTGGCCGGGGACTGCGGGCCGTACCGCGGCTCGGTGGTGGGCATCCCGCTCACCGGGGCCGGACCACTGATCTCCTACGTGGTGCCGACCCCGCGCGAGGGAGCCGTCTGGGCCGCCGGAGGCCCGGTCACCGGGACTGACGGCACCATGTACGTCAGCGTGGGTAACGGCTCGGAGAGCAGCACCAGCTTCGACGACAGCGACTCGGTGACGGCACTGTCTCCCGCGCTGCACCGGACCGGCGTCTTCGCGCCGTCCACCTGGCGTCACGACAATGACAATGACCTCGACCTCGGTTCCACCCAGCCGGCCCTGCTGCCGGGCGGGATGCTGCTGGCGGACGGCAAGAGCGGCACCGCGTATCTGCTCGATGCGGCTCACCTGGGCGGCGTCGGCGGCCAGGTCGCGCAGGCACAGGTCTGCCCCGGCTACGGCGCGGCCGCGGTGGCGGGCAGCATCGTCTACGAGCCGTGCGAGCGCGGCGGGATGGCCGCGATCGACACCGCGGGACGCGCCATCCGCGTGCTGTGGCACGGGCCGGACAATGCCTGGGGCTCCCCGGTGATCGGTGGCGGAGCGGTCTGGGTGACCGACTGGAACGCGGGAACCCTGTACGAGCTCGACCAGGCGACCGGGGTGATGAGGAGCTCGCTGAGCCTGGGAACTACGCTGCCGCACTTCTCGTCCATGTCGATGACGGGCAGCCACGCGTTCCTCGGCACCATGGAGGGCGTGGTCTCGGTCGGCGGCGTGTGACGGTGAGGGCATGACGATGAGGCTCGCGATGGCGGTGCTCACCGGGGCCGTGCTGGCCGCCGCGGCGGCATGCAGCGTCTCGGCCGGGGGCGGGGGCGGGACGTCGACGGGATCGGTGCCGCCGTCCAGGGCACTGACGTCGGCCAGCGATAGTGCCAGCGGCGGTGCCGGCCGCGGGACTGCGCCGGCCGCGGCCTGGCCGACCTACGGGCGCGACCTCGCCCGCTCCGGCGTGGCGGCCGGGGTGGCCGCGCCGGGCCGGCTGACGGTGACCTGGCGGGCGCACCTGGACGGCGCCGTCTACGGCCAGCCGCTGCTGGTCGGCGACCTGGTGATCGCGGCCACCGAGAACGACTCGATCTACGGCCTCGACCAGGCGACCGGTCATGTGATCTGGCGCAGGCACGTCGGCACGCCGGTGCCGCTGGCCGACCTGCCGTGCGGCAACATCGACCCGCTCGGCATCACCGGCACGCCGGTCTACAACCCGGCCAGCGGGCTGGTCTACGCGGTGGCCGAGACCTCCGGCTACCACCACGTGCTGGTCGGCGTCTCGGTCCGGGACGGCGCCGTGCCGGTGGAGCGGGACATCGCCACGCCCGACGGGCAGCCGCGGTACGACCAGCAGCGGCCCGGGCTCACCATCCAGGGCGGGCGGGTGTACGTGGCGTTCGGCGGCCTGTACGGGGACTGCGGGCCGTACCGCGGCTCGGTGGTGGGCATCCCGCTCAGCGGGACCGGACCGGTGATCTCCTACGTGGTTCCCACGGAGCGTGAGGGCGCCATCTGGGGCACCTCGGGCCCTGTCACCAGCCCGGACGGCACCATGTACGTCAGCGTCGGGAACGGCTCGGTGACCAGCACCACGTTCGATGGCAGCGATGCGGTGACCGCGCTGTCCCCGAACCTCAAGCGGACCGGCATCTTCGCGCCGTCCAGCTGGTATAGCGACAGCCAGGACGACCTCGACCTCGGCTCCACGCAGCCCGCGCTGCTGCCGGACGGGATGCTGCTGGCGGACGGCAAGAGCGGTACCGCGTACCTGGTCAGCGCGGCCCGCCTGGGCGGCGTCGGCGGCCAGCTGGCGCAGGCGCCGGTCTGCCCGGCCTTCGGCGCGGCCGCGGTCCAGGGCAGCATCGTCTACGAGCCGTGCGAGCAGGGGGGCCTGGCCGCGATCGACACCGCAGGAAACCAGATCCACGTGCGGTGGCGCGGGCCGGCCAGCGCCTGGGGCTCCCCGGTGGTAGGCGGCGGGCGGGTCTGGGTCACCGACTGGAGCGCGGGTACGCTCTACGAGCTCGACCCGGGCACCGGCGCGATCAGGGCGTCGCTGGGCCTGGGAACGACGCTGCCGCACTTCTCGTCCATGTCGATGACGGGCAGCCACGCGTTCCTCGGCACGATGCAGGGCGTGATCGCGGCCGGCGGTGTCTGAGCCGGGCGGGGCGGGAGCCGGCCCGGGGGCGGATACCCGGCCCGTTAGGGATGAAGGAAGACTTGGGCCATGGCCTCAGCAGTGTCCTACCTCGAGTCACCGGCCCCTGCCTTCCTCTTCGACCTGGACGGGACGCTGATCGACAGCGTCTACCAGCACGTCATCGCGTGGCGGACGGCGCTGGCGCGGATCGGCATCGACCTGTCGGTGTGGCGGATCCACCGGCGCATCGGGATGAGCGGCGGGCTGTTCGTGTCCGCACTGCTGCGGGAGACCGGGCGGTCGCTGTCCAAGGCGGACATCGACGCGCTGCAGCAGGCGCACGCGGCCGAGTACCGCACGCAGCTGGATTCCGTCACCGCCCTGCCGGGGGCGCGTGAACTGCTCGCCGCGCTGACCGAAGCGGGCGTCCGCTGGGCCATCGCGACCAGCGGGTACGCGGCGACGGCCCGGCCCGCGCTGGCCCTGCTCGGGTTGCCGGAGGATACCCCGATGATTACCAGGGACCTGGTCCGGCACGCCAAGCCCGACCCCGACCTGTTCCTGGCCGCGGCGGCCGAACTCGGCGTGGATACCCGGTACGCGATGGTGGTCGGCGACAGCGTGTGGGACCTGCTCGCGGCGCGGCGGGCCGGGGCGCTCGGGGTCGGGCTGCTGTCCGGCGGGTACGGCCGGGAGGAACTCGAGCGGGCCGGCGCGTACCGGGTCTACGCCGACCCGGCCGAAATGCTGGCGCGGATCGACGAGGTCGGCGTCCGCGGCGACTAGCGCGCGCGTCCGCCGCGTCTGCTGCTGCGGGACCGACGGGAAAGCAGGTACGGGAGCGGCCGGCGTGACGAACGGGATGGGCACGCCGGCGGCAAGCCGTGTGCATTGCTTCGGTTTCCGCAAGAGTCCCGCTAGGAACGGTGCCAGCGGGCCCGGATAGAGGTTGAATAGGTGGGTAAGCGGTGACGGGGCGCCGCTGGAGATCGCGGCGTCCGGTGTTGGTCGGGAGGCGAGTTGCCGTGCCCACGGTGCGTCGGATTATTGTTGGCGTGCATGGGTCTCCAGGGAGCCTGCAAGCGCTGCGGTTCGCGGCGGACGAGGCCAGGCAGCGGAACGTGCCGCTGCTGGCCGTTACCGCCTGGATTCCCCCCGGCGGCGACATGGCGGAACGCCGGCATTCCTCTCCCTACCTGCGCAAGATCTGGCGTGAGGCGGCCTGGGAGCGGCTGTGGACCGCCTTCGACGCCGGGCTGGGCGGGCTGCCCGCCGATCTGGACGTCGAGACCCAGGCGGTCCGCGGCGAGACTGGCCCGGTGCTGGTGGACGCCGCCAATCAGCCGGACGACCTGCTCGTTATCGGGACGGGCCGGCGAGCGGGGTTCGGCCGGCTGATGCGGCGCTCGGTCAGCCGGTACTGCCTGGCGCACGCGCGCTGCCCGGTCCTCGCCGTCCCGCCGTCGGCGCTGATGGACGAGATGAGCAAGCCGCTGCACTCGTGGCACGTCCGCCGGCACGAGCTCATCCCCGACACTCCGGACGCGTAAGCACACTCCAGTGAGCTTCAGCCCGCTCGCCACCGGCACGTACGGCGTGAATGTCCCATTCATGTCGTTCTAGGTGCATGAATGTGGCATTCACATCGTATGCCGCGGTGTTAGCGGTGCTGGAGTGACTGAGGAGACTGCTGGGGCACGGGTGCGGGACTCCGCGGCAGGGGGCCTGCGGCGCGCGGCGAGGCCGGGGGCGTCCGCGCATGGGTTCTGTTAGGAACCAGGGGGCGCGCGCATGGTTCACGTAAGGGCCCTTCTACCTGGCGATTCGTGAACATTAACGTCAGATGTGCTTCGCGCCCGGACCAGCCGGGGCGAGCCCATCTATGACGGCACATCGCTAGGAGTCACCGTGTGGGACCTGTTCTACGTCGGCCTGACGCTCGTCGTCTTCGCCGTGCTTCTCCTGATCTTGAAGGGGATTGAGAGCTTTGAGCGCTGAGAACTGGATCGGCCTGATCGGTGGCGTCCTGCTGACGATCTACCTGTTCGTGGCCCTCGTACTTCCTGAGAGGTTCTGATGAATTCCACGGCCGCCGGCTGGCTGCAGTTCCTGCTGCTGTTCGCGGCCCTCGCCGCGTGCTACGTGCCGTTGGGCAACTACATCGCGCGCACCTTCACCGACACCAAGCACTGGCGGGTCGAGCGCGGCATCTACAAGCTGGTCGGCATCGATCCGGAAGCGGACATGCGGTGGACCGTCTACGTGCGCTCCATCCTGGCGTTCTCGATCGTCGCCGTGCTGTTCGTGTACCTGATCCAGCGGACTCAGCACTGGCTGTTCCTCTCGGTCGGGATGGCCAACGTCACGCCGGACACCGCGTGGAACACGGCGGTCTCGTTCACTACCAACACCAACTGGCAGAACTACGCCGGCGAGGCCACCATGGGCTACCTGACCCAGATGGCCGGCCTGATGGTGCAGCAGTTCATGTCGGCCGCGGTCGGCCTGGCGGTCGCGATCGCGATGATCCGCGGCTTCACCCGGTCCCGGACGGACCGGCTCGGCAACTTCTGGGTGGACCTGACCCGCGGGACGATCCGGATCCTGCTGCCGATCGCGGTTATCGGCACCCTGATCCTGGTGGCCGGCGGGGCGATTGAGAACCTGGCCAGCTACCACACGATCACCACGCTGGCCGGCGGCCACCAGACCATCCCCGGCGGCGCGGTGGCGTCGCAGGAAGTCATCAAGGACCTGGGTAACAACGGCGGCGGCTGGTTCAACACCAACTCGGCCCACCCGTTCGAGAACCCGAACCCGTTCACGAACATCTTCGAGATCTTCCTGCTGCTGCTGATCCCGTTCAGCACGCCGCGCGCGTTCGGCAAGATGGTCGGCGACAACAGGCAGGGCTACGCGCTGGTCGCCGTCATGGTGATCATCTGGGCGGCCGCCGTCGGCGGGATCAGCCTGTTCGAGGCCCACCTGGGCACCGCGGGCAGCGCGGCGCAGCTCGCGCACGGCGCGACGGAAGGCGTGGAGACCAGGTTCGGCACCCCGGGCTGCTCGGTGTTCGCCGCGTCGACCACGGTGACGTCGACCGGCGCGGTGAACTGCTTCCATGATTCGCTGACACCGTTCGGCGGCGGCATCGCGCTGTTCGACATCGCCCTCGGCGAGGTCGCGCCCGGCGGGATCGGGGCCGGCATGTACGGCATCTTGATCCTGGCCATCGTCACGGTGTTCGTGGCCGGGCTGATGGTCGGCCGGACGCCGGAGTACATCGGCAAGAAGATCCGGCCGGTCGAGATGAAGTACGCGTCGCTGTACTTCCTGACCCTGCCGGTGGTCGTCCTGACCATGGCGGGGCTCTCGATCGCCAGCAAGCCAGGCCAGGCCGCGATCTTCAACCCCGGCCCGCACGGGCTGACCGAGATCATGTACGCGTTCGCCTCGATGGCCAACAACAACGGCTCGGCGTTCGCCGGGCTGGGCACCGCGGCGACGTGGTACCAGGTCACCGGCGGCATCACGATGCTGCTCGGCCGGTTCGCGCCGGAGATCTTCGCCCTGGGCCTAGCCGGGTCGCTGGCCCGGCAGACGCCGGTGCCGGCCAGCGCCGGCACGCTGGATACGAGAACGCCGCTGTTCGTCGGCATGCTCGTCGGCGTCATCCTCATCCTGGTCGGCCTGACCTACTTCCCCGCGCTCGCTCTGGGCGTGTTCGCAGAAGGACTGCACTGATGTCTGTCACCACTGAAAGCCCGGGGACCCCGGCTCCGGCCGCCCCCCGGCAGGTCACCGAGCCGCGCCGGGTCGGCGGCGGCCTGCTCGACCCGAAGATCCTCTGGAAGTCCCTGCCGGACGCGTTCAAGAAGCTGGATCCCCGGGTCCAGATCAAGAATCCGGTCATGTTCGTGGTCGAGGTCGGCGCCGTGCTGTGCATGTACACCGGCATCCGCTCGCCGTCGGTCTTCAACTGGACCATCATCGTCTGGCTATGGCTGACCGTGGTGTTCGCCAACCTGGCCGAGGCGGTGGCCGAGGGGCGCGGCAAGGCGCAGGCCGAGACGCTGCGCCGGGCCAAGCGCGAGACGATGGCGCGCCGGCTGACCAACTGGAGGACCGGCGCGGATCCGGCCGAGCTGCGCGAGGAGTCCGTGCCCGGCACGAGCCTGCAGCTCGGCGACTACGTGGTGGTCGAGGCCGGCCAGGTCATCCCCGGCGACGGGGACGTGATCGAGGGCGTGGCCTCGGTGGACGAGTCGGCCATCACCGGCGAGTCCGCGCCGGTCATCCGGGAGTCCGGCGGCGACCGGTCCGCGGTCACCGGCGGCACTACGGTGCTGTCCGACCGGATCGTGGTGAAGATCACCTCCAAGCCCGGCGAGACGTTCATCGACCGGATGATCGCCCTGGTCGAGGGCGCGGAGCGGCAGAAGACGCCGAACGAGATCGCGCTGAACATCCTGCTGGCCTCGCTGACCATCATCTTCATGCTCGCGGTGATCACCCTGCAGCCGATGGCGTTCTACTCCAAGGCACCGCAGTCGCTGGTGATCCTGGTCGCGCTGCTGGTGGCGCTGATCCCGACCACGATCGGCGCGCTGCTGTCCGCAATCGGCATCGCGGGCATCGACCGGCTAGTCCAGCGCAACGTGCTGGCCATCTCCGGCCGCGCCGTGGAAGCGGCGGGCGACGTGAACACGCTGCTGCTGGACAAGACCGGCACGATCACCATCGGGAACCGGCAGGCCAGCGAGTTCCTCCCGGCGGGCGGGGCGACCGCGGCCGAGGTCGCGGACGCGGCGCAGCTGTCGTCGATGGCGGACTACACCCCGGAGGGCCGGTCGATCGTGGTGCTGGCCAAGAACGAGCACGGCCTGCGCGAGCGGGCCGAAGGTGAGCTGGCCGGCGCGGAATTCGTCGAGTTCAGCGCGCAGACCCGGATGAGCGGCGTCGACCTCGCTGACGGGCGGCAGGTGCGCAAGGGCGCGTCCAGCGCGGTCCAGGCGTGGATCCGTGACGGCGGCGGCACCGTGCCGGCCGACCTCGGCCCGCTGGTCGACGGCATCTCGGCGGCCGGCGGCACCCCGCTGGTGGTGGCCGAGAAGCCGGCCAGCGGCCCGGCCCGGGCCCTCGGCGTGATCCACCTCAAGGACATCGTCAAGCAGGGCATCTCCGAGCGGTTCGACGAGATGCGCAAGATGGGCATCAGGACGGTCATGATCACCGGCGACAATCCGCTGACGGCCAAGGCCATCGCGGACGAGTCCGGCGTGGACGACTTCCTGGCCGAGGCCACGCCGGAAGACAAGATGGCGCTGATCAAGAAGGAGCAGCAGGGCGGCAAGCTGGTCGCGATGACCGGGGACGGCACCAACGACGCCCCCGCCCTGGCCCAGGCCGACGTCGGCGTGGCCATGAACACCGGCACGTCGGCCGCCAAGGAGGCCGGCAACATGGTGGACCTGGACTCCAACCCGACGAAGCTCATCGAGATCGTGGAGATCGGCAAGCAGTTGCTGATCACCAGGGGCGCGCTGACCACGTTCTCCATCACCAACGACGTGGCCAAGTACTTCGCCATCATCCCGGCCATGTTCTCGGCCGTGATCCCCGCCCTCGGCAAGCTCAACATCCTGCACCTGTACAGCCCGAAGTCGGCGATCACCTCGGCGATCATCTTCAACGCGCTGATCATCGTCGCGCTGATCCCGCTGGCGCTGCGCGGGGTGCGCTACAAGCCGTCCTCGGCCTCGTCGATGCTCCGCAGGAACCTGCTGATCTACGGCGTCGGCGGGCTGATCATCCCGTTCATAGGCATCTGGGCTATCGACCTGATCGTCCAGTACATCCCAGGATTTGGCAGGTGAGCGGGGCATGAACCGCCTTCCCGTCATCGTCAGGCAGCACATCGCGGCCTTCCGCGCGCTGCTGGTGTTCACCGTGCTATGCGGGCTCATCTACCCGTTCGTCATGGTGGGCGTCTCGCAGCTGGCCTTCAACCACCAGGCCAACGGCTCGATGGTGTCGTACAACGGCAAGACCGCCGGGTCCGCCCTGCTCTGCCAGGAGTTCACGGACGCCAAGGGCAACCCGCTGCCGCAGTACTTCCAGCCACGGCCCTCGTACGCGATCCCGTCGCCGGCGCCCAAGGGCGACTACGGCTGCGACCCGACGTACTCGGCCGCGTCCAACCTCGGGCCCAACAACCCGACGCTGGTCCAGGCGATCACGCAGCGGCAGAAGCAGATCGCGGCGTTCGACCACGTCCCGGTGTCGCAGATCCCCGCCGACGCGGTCACCGGGTCCGGCTCCGGGCTCGACCCGGACATCTCGCCGCAGAACGCGGCCATCCAGGTCAACCGGGTCGCGGCGGCCAGGCACCTGCCGGTCTCCGTGGTCAAGAACCTGGTGGCCACGTACACCTCGGGCCGGATACTCGGCTTCCTGGGCGAGCCGGCGGTGAACGTGCTGGAGCTGAACATCGCGCTCGACCAGCTGTCGGCGAAGTCCGGCGGCTGAGCCCGCGATGACGTCGCCTGCCCCCGAACCTCGGCCGGAAGTGACCCGGGGGCGCCGGCATCCTCATCGTCGAGGACGAGCCCGAGCTGGTCCGCGCGCTCCGGATAAACCTGCGCGCCCGGCAGTACACCGTGCTGACCGCGGGCACCGGCCGGGAGGCGCTGACCATGGCCGCGAGTCACCCGCCGGACGCGATCATCCTCGACCTCGGCCTGCCCGACATCGACGGCACCGAGGTGATCGTGGCACTGCGCCGGTGGTACCACGCGCCGATCATCGTGCTGTCCGGGCGGACCAGCCCGGGCGACAAGATCGGCGCTCTGGACGTCGGCGCGGACGACTACGTGACCAAGCCGTTCGCGATGGCCGAGCTGCTGGCCCGGCTGCGCGCCGTGCTGCGCCGCGATGACGGCGAGGGCGGCGGGACCGGGCCGGGCCGGATCCGCCAGGTCACGATCGGCCGGTGGCTAGTCGACCTGGCCGCGCACCAGGTCCGGCGGGAAGGCACCGGCGACGCGAGGGACACGCTCCGGCTCACGCCGACCGAGTGGCGGATCCTGGAGATCCTGCTCCGGCGGCCGGGACAGCTGGTCGGGTCGGCGCAGATCCTGACCGCGGTGTGGGGACCAGGGTTCCAGCAGCGCACCAACTACCTCCGGTTCCACATGGCGCGGCTGCGCCGCAAGCTGGAGGACAACCAGGCGCGTCCGCGCCATCTGCTCACCGAACCCGGGATGGGGTACCGCTACCAGCCGTGACCGCGGCGGGCGCGACTTTCCGCTCATCTGCCGCACGCGCGTCGCGGGGTAGGCGGCAGAATGTGAACCGCGGGACCTACCCTGGGAAGCAGATGAAGCCACTGGCCGCGGACGATCCGCGCGTGATCGGGGAGTACCGGTTGCGCGCGCAGCTCGGCGCGGGCGGCATGGGCCGGGTCTACCTGGGGCTCTCCCCGGCCGGGCGGGCGGTGGCGATCAAGGTTGTGCACCCGGACCTGGCCAGCGACGCCGGCTTCCTGCGCCGGTTCGGCCAGGAGGTCGCGGCAGCCCGGGCGGTCAGCGGAATCTACACCGCGCCGGTCGTGGCCAGCGGTCTGGCCGAGCGGCCGCCGTGGCTGGCCACCGCGTTCGTCCCCGGACCTGCCCTGGACCAGATGGTGACCGAGCACGGGCCGCTGCCCGAGCAGGCGCTGTGGCCGCTGCTGGGCGGGCTGGTCGAGGCACTGCAGGCGATCCACGCCTGCGGCGTGGTGCACCGCGACCTCAAGCCCGCCAACGTGCTGCTGGCCGCCGACGGGCCGCGGGTCATCGACTTCGGCATCGCGCGCGCCGCCGACGGGACCTCGCTGACGGCGACCGGGGTGGTGTTCGGCACGCCGGGATACATGTCGCCCGACCACCGGGCCGTCCGCGGTCGCGTTCGGGCCGTCGCCGGTGGCCCGGCTGATCGGCGCCTACCAGGCCAGGCTGGAGCAGGAGACGCGGAGCAGGCCGGCGGAAGCCGACGGGTTCTCCTGGGCCACGGCTACGCACCGGCCGACGATGCCGTCGGATCCGGCGCGCTACCGGCAGGCGCCACCGGCGCAGCCGGCTGGACAGCAGCCTCCCGCGCCGCATTGGCCGTACTCCGGGCCCGGCGGCGCGCAGGCCAGCATGGGCTCGCAGGCGGTGCCCGGGTCGCAAGCGCTGGCCGGCTCGCAGGCGATGCCGAAGGGCAGCGTGGGCATGCAGTACGCGCCGCCGCGCGGCTATTTGGCGGGCAACGGCGTTCCAGTGGCTCAGCAGTCTGGCTACCCGCAGCCGTCCCGGATGGCATCGCGCGGCGCGACGGCGACGCTGGCCGGGGCGGTGACCCTGGCCGTCCTGCTGTGCGCCGCCGAGATCGCGCTCTGGCTCGGCGTCGCGCGGGCCTGCCGGCGCGGCAGCCGCGGGGCCCGGGTGGCCGGCACGGTGCTGTTCGCCCTGCATACGGTGGGCATGCTCGGCGTGGTGGCCAGCAGTCAGGCGGGACTCGGCCCGGCCAAGGCGCTGACCCTGATCGGGTGGCTGATCGGCCTCGGCGCGGTGGTGGCGCTATGGCAGCGCCCGTCCAGCGCCTTCTTCGCCGCGCGGGCGCCACTGAACCGTTAGCCAGGCCCGGCGCATGGATCTCGTATGAGCGGCGCATGAATCCCGTTAGGACCCGGCTAGCCGTCCTGACATGCGGAATTAGTGGCCTGGTGGCCGTGCTTCACAATGGAGGTCAGTAGCGGCTGACCCGAGCTGGCAAGGTGCGCGAAGAAGACCATGGCTGAGAACAACGGCGCGCGCGAGGCCGCGGCCCGGCCGGGACGCGGGAGGCTGCGGATCTACCTGGGTTCCGCGGCGGGCGTGGGCAAGACCTACGCCATGCTCAACGAGGGGCACCGCCGCGCCGAACGCGGCGCCGGTGTCGTGGTGGGATTCGCCGAGCCGCATGCGCGGCCGCATACCATCGCGCTGCTCGACGGGCTGGAAGCCGTGCCCCGCCGCACGCTGGAGTATCGCGGCGCGACGTTCGAGGAGATGGACGTGGACGCGGTGCTCGCCCGGCACCCGCAGATCGCGCTGGTGGACGAGCTCGCGCACACCAACGTGCCCGGGTCGCGCAACGAGAAGCGCTGGCAGGACGTCGAGGAACTGCTGGACGCCGGGATCGACGTGATCTCCGCGGTCAACATCCAGCACCTGGAATCCCTCAACGACGTGGTCGAGAAGATCACCGGCGTGCCACAGCGGGAGACCGTGCCCGACGCCATCGTCCGCGCCGCCGACCAGGTTGAGCTGGTCGACATGACGCCGGAGGCGCTGCGCCGCCGGATGGCGCACGGAAACATCTACCCGCCGGAGAAGATCGACGCGGCGCTGACCAACTACTTCCGCTCCGGGAACCTCGCCGCGCTGCGCGAGCTCGCCCTGCTCTGGCTGGCGGACAAGGTGGACGAGGGCCTGCAGCGGTACCGCGTCGAGCACAAGATCCAGGGTGCGTGGGAGGCCAGGGAGCGCGTGGTCGTGGCGCTGACCGGCGGGCCCGAGGGCAAGACGCTGATCCGCCGGGCCGCCCGGATAGCCGCCCGGTCCGCAGGCGGCGACCTGCTGGCCGTGCACGTCACCAAGTCCGACGGCCTGACCGGCGCGAACCCGGCCGCGCTGGCCACCCAGCGGCGGCTGGTCGAGTCGGTGGGCGGCACCTACCACCAGGTCGTCGGCGACGACATCTCCGAGGCCCTGCTGACCTTCGCCCGGGCCGAGAACGCGACCCAGCTCGTGCTCGGGGCGAGCCGCCGGTCGTGGCTGACCGCCATGCTCACCGGACCTGGCATCAGCGCCCGGACCATCCGCGGCTCCGGCGACATCGACGTGCACATCGTGACCCATGCGCAGATGGGCCGGGGCCGGGGCCTGCCCAGGCCACGCGGCGCGATCACGCTGCGGCGGAAGGTGGCCGGGTATGTGCTGGCCGCCGCGCTCGCGCCGGCGCTGACCGTGGTGCTGGCCAACTGGCGCAACTCGGTCAACCTCACCAGCGACGTGCTGCTGTTCCTGGTCGCGGTGATCGTGGTCGCTCTGGTGGGCGGGTTCGCCCCGGCCGTGCTCACGGCGATCATCGGATCGCTGCTGCTCAACTACTACTTCATCCCGCCCATCCACCAGCTGACCATCTACCAGGCGAACAACGCGCTCGCGCTCGGCGTGTTCGTCGGTGTCGCGCTGCTGGTCAGCCGGGTGGTCGACATCGCGGCCCGGCGTACCAGGCAGGCGGCGCGGGCCAATGCGGAATCCGAGCTGCTGACCACGACGGCTGGCAGCGTGCTGCGCGGCCAGCAGGGGCTGAGCGCGCTGCTGGACCGGATCCGCGAGGCGTTCGGCATGGACTCGGTCACGCTGCTCGAGTGCGCCTCACCCGGTGGTGACCAGCCCGCCGACGCCTCTGCGGAGCGGATCAGGGGAACGCCGGGCAGCTGGCACGTGGTCGCCGGCCGCGGTGAACCGGCCGTTACCTGGCCGGGCGAGGCCGACGTCGAGGTGCCGGTGGGCAACAGCCTGCTGCTGGCCCTGCGGGGCAGGCCGTTGCCTGCCGCGGACCGCCGCGTGCTCGGCGCGTTCGCCTCGTACGCCGCCGTCGCGCTGGACCAGCAGCGGCTGGCCGCCGAGGCCGAGGCGGCCAAGCCGATCGCGGCCGCGGACCGGATGCGGACCGCGCTGCTCGCCGCGGTCAGCCACGACCTGCGCACCCCGCTGGCGTCGGCCAAGGCCGCGGTGACCAGCCTGCGGTCGCCCGACGTGGAATGGGCGGCCGACGACCGCGACGAGCTGCTCGCGACCGCGGACGAATCGCTGGACCGGCTGGCTCACCTGGTCGATAACCTGCTGGACATGAGCAGGCTGCAGGCCGGGGCGCTGTCGCTGTTCCCGCGCCCGGCCGGGCTGGAGGAGATCGTGTCCCGGGCGCTGGACAACCTGGATCCGGCGGCCCGGGCCGTCACGGTCGAGATCCCGGAGTCACTGCCCGAGATCAACGTGGACCCGGCCATCCTGGAGCGGATCATCGTGAACCTGACCGAGAACGCGCTCCGCTACTCCCCGCCGGCGAAGCCGCCGCTGCTGGCCGCCAGCGCCCTCGGCGACCGGGTCGAACTGCGCGTGGTCGACCGCGGCCCCGGTATCCCGGAGAAGGACAGGGACCGGATGTTCGTGCCGTTCCAGCGGCTCGGCGACACCGACAACACCACCGGCGTCGGTCTGGGCCTGGCGTTGTCCCTTGGCCTAACCGAGGCGATGGGCGGCACCCTCACCGCCGACGACACCCCGGGCGGCGGGCTGACCATGACGGTCTCGGTCCCCGCGGTCACTGAGCCCGGCTACGAATATGAGCCCGGCCACCGCGAGCGCGAGGAAGTCAACAGGGGGCCTGAATGACACGGGTGCTGGTGGTCGACGACGAGCCGCAGATCCTGCGGGCGCTGCGGATCAACCTGCGGGTGCGGGATTACGACGTGCATGTCGCGGCGACCGGGGCCGAGGCGCTGGAGGTAGCCGGGCGGTACCCGCCTGACCTGGTGATCCTGGACCTCGGCCTGCCCGATCTGGACGGCGTGGAGGTGATCGAGGGATTGCGCGGGTGGACGAAGGCCCCGATCATCGTGCTGTCCGGGCGGGCCGACAGCGTGGACAAGGTGGAGGCGCTCGACGCCGGAGCCGATGACTATGTGACCAAGCCGTTCGGGGTCGAGGAGCTGCTGGCCCGGATGCGGGCGGCGGTCCGGCGCACCGGGACCGCCGAGGACCTCCCCCGGATCCGGCTCGGGGACCTGGTCGTTGACCTGGCCGCCAAGCGGGTCATCCGGCAAGCCGCCGTGCGGCCGGCCGGGACCTGGGCGGTGAGGACGCGGCGGACGCGGCTCCGGCGGACGACATCAGGCTGACCCCGACCGAGTGGCACCTGCTCGAGGTGCTGCTCAGGAACCCGGGCAAGTTGCTCAGCCGGAACCAGCTGCTGACCGAGGTGTGGGGGCCCGGTTACGCCGACGCCACCGGCAACCTGCGGCTGTACATGGCTCAGCTGCGCCGCAAGCTGGAGCCGGACACGGCCAGGCCGCGCTGGCTGATCACCGAGCCCGGCATGGGCTACCGCTACCAGCCGGACCCGGAGGCCGACCGAGGGTTCGTTACCAGGGGTAGGGCTGGCCGTCCCGGGTGAGGGTCCCGGTCGGGCCGCCGTTGGGGATGGTGACCGCCCAGATGACGCTGGCGGCGGCCTGGGTGATGGAGCGGCCATCGGGGTGATTCTCGCTGGCGGGCCAGCCCGGGCAGACCGCGTTGACGAGGATGCCGTCCCGGGCCAGTTCCGCGGCGAGCAGCCGGGTGAGCGCGTTGAGCGCGGCCTTGGACACGCTGTAGGCGGGCGAGCCGCCGGTCATCACGGAGATCGAGCCGCCCTCGCTGCTCACGTTCACGATCCTGGGCCGGGTGCTGGAGCGCAGCATCGGCAGCAGCGCGTCGATCACCCGCCAGGGGCCGAACAGGTTGACGTCGATCGCCTCCGCGACCGTGCCCAGGTCGGCGTTGCTCGCCGTCGCCCAGCGGTCGTACATGGTCGACGCATTGTTCACGAGCACGTCGGTGCGGCCAAACCGGTTCTTCACCCATTCGGCCACGGAGGCGACGCTGACCGAGTTGTCCACCTCGAGCTGGCAGGGGACGATCCGGTTCCCCTCGGGATCGAGTTCCTTGGCTGCCAGTTCCCCCCGTCGCAGGTCCCGGGAGCCGAGCACCACCGCGAAGCCGAGCAGGGCCAGCTGCCGGCACACCTCACGGCCTACGCCGCGGTTGCCGCCAGTCACCACAGCCACCGGCTGGTCAGGGTTCACACGCATCACCAGCGTTAGCCAGGACCGCGACGTTTCTCATGCCAGTCATCTTGCCACCCGCTGCTCACCGCCCTGACCCCCAAGAAGCCAAATCGTCATCTAAGCGCACGGCGGCGGGCCGGCGAGCGCTTGGCGGCCGGTGCAGGCGGGTCGCCGCCATGGAGGTGGCGGCCACCGCGGCGGGGCACCGGTACGGGGTCGCCGACATTGTCACCGGCGGGCTGGTACTCGTCGTGGTGACCAGCCTGCCGAACGCGGTGGCCGCCGTGTACCTGGCCCGGCGGGGACGCGGCGCCGCGGTGCTGAGCATCGCCCTGAACAGCAACGCGATCAACGTGGTGGCGGGGCTGCTTATCCCGGCATGCGTGGCCGGGCTCGGCCCGCCCTCCGGCCAGGGCACGCTGGCGGCCGGATGGTACGCCGGGCTGACCGTGTTCTCGGTCGGAACCGTGAAGACCTTGGCCGATTCCGCTACGCCCCACAGGTTCAGGCCGGTGATCAGGGTCAGCGCGGCCAGGCAGAGCCAGACCCGGCTGCCGTAGAGCGCCGGGAACGCGGAGGTGAGGGCGGCGACGCCGGCCGACACGCCGACCGCGGCGTTCAGCACGTAGTCGACGATCAGCGACGCGGCGGCCACCAGGCTGGCCCGGGTACCCAGGTGCGCCCTGGCCACCGCGTACGCGCCGCCGCCGCCGGGGAACGCCTCGATCACCTGGCGGTAGGACACCACCAGCGCGGCGAGCAGGATGATGATCGCGCCGGTGATCGGCAGCGAGTAGTGCAGCCCGGCGGTGCCCGCCGCGACCAGGACGACGAGGATGGCCTCGGGGCCGTAGGCCACCGAGGAAAGCGCGTCGAGGGAGAGTGCCGCCAGGCCCTGGACTGCGGTCAGCCGGTGCTTCTCGTCATGACCCGGTGTCGTGGTCATGGCCCAAGCATGGCGCCGGGGCCTGGGCGGCCCAGGATGGCGAGGCTACTGCCAGGTAACGACCAGGCCGTCTTTCTCGCCGAAGCGTTCGAAGCGCCGGCCGGTCACGTCCTTGACCCGGTCGAGCGTCTCGACGTCCTCGGCGTCGGCCCGCAGGACCAGGGTGCCGGGCTCGACGGTTAGCGTCGTGGTGCCGCCGAACCCCCACGTGAGCACCGTCACCGAGCGCTCCTCGGCGACCTCGATCTTGTTGCCGAAATGGCTGGCGAGCTGCTTGCGATAGCGCTCGCCGCGTTCCGTCGCGACCCGCGACGTGGCAGTGACACTCATCGTTCCAGGCTAGAGCCTTTAAGCCACCGCAATGATGATGATGATGACCGCGATGACCACCACGGCCCCGGCGATCAGCACGGCGGGAGACACCGACGAGCGCCGCGCTCGCGAGGTGTCGTCGTCGCCGCGCTCGACGAAGGCCTGGAACCGTCCGGTGCTCGCGCTCGGATCCTGCTCATACTCCGACATGGGGACGACTCTAGCTGGTCGGGCCTTACCAGGATTGGCGATTCGGTGCAACTTCAGCGCAACGGGGCCAGAGCGTCGGCCCGGTCGACCAGCCGGGACAGCACGATCACGCTCTTGGTCCTGACCACGAAGGATTCGGCCCGGATGCGCTCCATCACGTCCTCGAAGTGCCTGACGTCCCTGGCCCTGATGTGGACCAGGGCATCAGCCTCCCCGGTGATCGTGCACGCGTCCACCACCTCGGGATACCGCCGGACCGCCGCGCCGATCTCCTCTGGGGAGGTGCGGCCGCCGCAGTACAGCTCCACGTACGCCTCGGTGGTCCAGCCCATCGCGGCCGGGTCCACCCGGGCCGAGAAGCCGGTGATCGCGCCCGCGGCGCGAAGCCGGTCCACCCGCCGCTTGACCGCGGGCGCGGACAGGCCGATCTCCCCGCCGATCAGCGCGTAGCTGGCCCGGGCGTCCCTGACCAGGAAGGCCACGATGCGCGCGTCGATGTCGTCCATCAGTCGACGCCGTCGTACAGGGCCGCGATGCGCGGCGGCTTCACCCGGGCAACGTTGTCCTGCGCCGGATGGATCCGCCCGGCCGGACCCGCCGCGAAGGCCCGGAGCAGGTTCTGCGTGGCGCGGTCGACGAACCGCTCGGCGGCCCTGGTCAGGCCGTGCCCGCAGTGCGGGCCGCGCATCGCGCACACCCAGCGCATGGTACCGGACGCGAACACGCCGGCCCCGCTGGCGACCGTGTAGTACACCGAGTCGGAGAAGGTGGAGAAGCCGTCACAGGTCAGCGGGGAATGCGCGAGCACCTGCATCGGCCGGGGGAACGGGACGGACGGATTGAGCCGGTCGTACTCCGGCCCCACCAGGCCGGCGAAGCGCTCGCCTTGGTAGGCGCCGGTGCCCTGGAAGATCCAGCTGGCCGGGTCGTAGACGACCCAGGGGGCGCTGACCGGGTTGCACTCGTAGAACACCCCGGTGATGACGCTCTCCGGCCGCGGGTCGGGCGGGTCCCGCCACTGCTGGGTGGTGTCGGCGTTGTCCGTGCCGAACAGCGGGTCGATGGCGGCGGCCTTGTAGCAGATGATGACGCGGTCCCCGTCGGCGAACCTGATGTGCCGGTAGATGGCATTCGCGCCGAGGAAGGCCAGGTTGGTCCCGGCGTTCCTGGCTTGGAGGAGCGCGTGGCGCATCGCGAGGGAGTAGTACTCGTCGTGGCCGAGGGTGATGACTGCGCGGGCCCGGGCCAGGATGCCCGGGTGCTGGTCGATGTCGACGTCGGTCTCGTACGCGAGCGGGACCCCGGTCTTCTCCGCCAGGGCGATGGCGGCCTGGTCGAAGGCGAGGAACCGCACCGCGCCGTCCCCGTCGTAGGGCCGGTCGAAGCTCACCGCGTAGCCGCGGTCTCTGGGCAGCCCGTCCGGGCCCTGGTAGAGGCTGTAGCCGCCCCAGGTGTTGTACGCCTGCCAGGTGGTGTTGTCGTTCAGGATGACTACCGCCCCGGCCGTGCTCGCCGACCGGACCGTGATCGGCACGTAGCGTTCGGCGCCGCTGGACGCGTCCAGGCGCAGCAGGTAGGAGCCGGACGGCCAGCCCGTGGTGGTGACGGTGAGCGAGGGACGCCAGGGAGCGGTCACCATGTGGGTGCCGGAGGCGATGTTCGCGGCGGTCTGCTGCCGGCCTGCGAGGTGCTGCGACGTCCAGACCAGACGAGCCTGGTGGCCTTGGTACCAGCCGAAGCGGAACGCCTTGACCTGGAACGACTTCGCCGTGGTGGACACGTAGAGGCGGAAGCTCTGGCCGGGCAGCACGCTCTGCTGGTCCGCGTACCCGTCGATGGCGCCGGGCGCGCCGAGATCGGTGATCCGCCAGGCCGAGGTGCCGGGCCGGCTGTTCTCCGCGACGGGGAACGGCCGGGCGGCCGGGTGCGACGGCGCCGAGGTGGCGGGGCTGGGACCGGCCAAGCCGGGCTGGGCCGTCGCGCTGCACGCGGTGGCCGCCAGCGTGGCCGCGCAGGCTACGGCCAGGACCGCCGCCAGGCGCCCGCGTTTGATCGTGACTTTGATCGTGACCAGGCTCACGGAACCTCATCATGGCACTGCCGCGCGGTTCCCGGGTTCCGGGCATAAAACGAGGCTCGGCGTCCCGCTTTCACCGAGCCTCACTTGATGAGACGCAGAGCCCGCCGTGCTGGTTGACGCAAGTCCGCCGTGGGCTTTTCGCGTCCCACCAGACAGCCGGCCGAGCACGGCCGGGGCGTACCCGTAGGGCGCAGGTCAGCGGGGGGAGTACTGCGGGAGGAGTACGTGAGGGGAGTACGTGCGGGAGTACATGGGGCGGGGAAGTGTCTTCGGTGGGGGGACGCGGGTGTAGCGGGCCGCGCGCGAACCTGGGGGGGTGACTTACTCAACTGGGCCTGGGGCGCTGGGCGGACTGGGAAGCGCCTGTTACCGGCATCGCTGGGTCACCGTACTGGTGTGGATCGCCGGGGTGGCCGCACTCATCACGCTGTGGACGAGGTTCGGGGCCGCGGCGCAGGACGACTTCACCGGAAGCGACCCCGGGCAGGCGCTGCTGAACCAGCATTTCGCCCGGCAGTCGGGGGACACGCTGACGCTGGCCATCGAGTCGCGGCCGAAGATCACCGACCCGTCCACGAAGGCCAGGGTTAGCCGAGCGCTGGCGCCGTTCACGACGGCGCCGCACGTCACCGGGGTGGCCGGGCCGTACACCACGCCGGGGCACCTGGCGTCGGACGGGCACATCGGCTACGCCACCATCCAGTTCGACATCACCGGCGCGCACATCAGCAACGGCGAGGCCACCGCGCTGATGCATGACGCGGCCGCGGCCAGCGGGCACGGCAGCGGCCTGGTGTTCAGCCTGGGCGGCGACGTGGTCGACCAGGCCGAGACGCCGTACGGCGGCGCGTCCAACGGCGTCGGCGTGGGCGCGGCGGCGATCGTGCTGCTGATCGCGTTCGGCTCGCTGCTGGCGATGGGGTTGCCGATCGCGACCGCGCTGATGGGCATCGGCTCCGGGCTGGCGCTGATCGCGCTGCTCGGGCACGTCTTCCCGGCGCCAAGCTTCTCCGCCATCGTCGCGGCCATGATCGGCCTGGGCGTCGGGGTGGACTACGCGCTGTTCATCGTGACCAGGTTCCGGAGCGAACTGCACGAGGGCGCGCAGCCCGGCGACGCGATGGTGACCGCGATGCGCACCGCGGGCCGGGCCGTGCTGACCGCGGGCAGCACCGTGGTCATCGGCATGCTGGGGCTGCTCGTGCTGCGCCAGTCGCTGCTGAACGGCGTCGCGATCGCCGCCGCGGCCACCGTGGCCATGACGGTCATCGCCTCGCTCACGCTGCTGCCGGCCCTGCTCTCGTTCACCGGTACCCGGCTGGCCCGGGCATCGCGGCTGAACACCTTCCTCGGGGGCAAGGTGTTCGGCCGCTCCCGGCCAGGGCACAGCGCCGGGCGGGCGGCCGCGGGCGCGGGGGCGGATAGCCAGGCCCGTTCGGCCCCAATCCCGGCCGCCCAGCGGTGGGCGGGCGTGATCCAGCGGCACCCGGTGCCCGCGGCCCTGGCGGCGGCGGCCGTCATCCTGATCCTGGCGGCGCCCGCGCTGGCCATGAAGCTGTCCATGCCGGACGAGTCGGCGCAGGCCCGGGGCACCATGGGGTACGCCAGCTACGCGGCCATGGCCCGGGGGTTCGGGCCGGGCTTCGACGCGCCGCTGATCGTGGTGACGAAGGGACACGCAG
Organism: uncultured Actinomycetes bacterium; assembly: GCA_963841585.1. GTDB lineage: Bacteria > Actinomycetota > Actinomycetes > Streptosporangiales > Streptosporangiaceae > Palsa-504. Next base: position 203,789 of record CAWJDK010000029.1, on the reverse strand, counting down.
GAGTTGATTCGCTGCGCGGCGCGATCGAGCGGACGCCGGGGGTCGCGGCAGTGACGCCGCCGGTGGTCAGCCGGGACGGCCAGGCGACCATGATGATCGCCTACCCCGCCACCGGCGAGCAGGACGCCGCTACCAACGCGCTGGTCAACCGGATCCAGCACGACGTCCTGCCCTCCGGCGCGTACCTGACCGGGCCGAACATGGGCAACGTCAGCTTCGCGAACCTGATCGGCAGCCGGCTGCCCGCTCTGATCGGCGTGGTGGTCGCGCTGTCCATGGTGCTGCTGCTGGTGGTGTTCCGTTCGGTGGTCATCGCGGTCAAGGCGGCGGTGATGAACCTGCTGTCGGTGTGCGCCGCCTACGGCGTGCTGGTCGCGGTGACGCAGTGGGGCTGGCTCGGGCATGCGCTCGGCTTCCCGGAGAAGATGCCCGTGACGACATGGGTGCCGGTGTTCTTGTTCGTGATCCTGTTCGGCCTGTCCATGGACTACGAGGTGTTCCTGCTGTCGAGGATCCGCGAGGAGTACGACCGGTGCGGCGACAACGCGCTGGCCGTCGGGCGCGGGCTGGCCGCCACCGCGCGGGTGATCTCGGCCGCGGCGGCGATCATGGTGGTGGTGTTCCTGTCCTTCGTGCTCACCCCGGACGTCTCGGTCAAGCAGATCGGCCTCGGGCTGGCCGCCGCCGTCCTGGTCGATGCCACCGTGGTGCGGCTGGTGCTGGTCCCGGCGGTGATGGAACTGCTCGGGCCGGCCAACTGGTGGCTGCCGGGCTGGCTGGCGCGGCGGCTACCGGCCGAAAGGTCCGAAACCAGGCCGGCGCCCGAGCCTGCCGAGGTTCACTGAGGCGCCGAACGGACCCGGCTCTCGCCCCTGTATGGTGCGAGAGCCGGGTCTAGGTTTTCGAAGGGAGCGGTCATGGCGGGCGATGCCGGAGACAACGAGCCCATCCTGCGCGGAATGTACGGACCCGACGTCACGTTTCTCGGGGTGCCCCGGGTGGAACTCGACGCGCTCGACGGGTACGACGTGGTGTTCCTCGGCGCGCCGTTCGACGGGGGGACCTCGCACCGGCCGGGCACGAGGTTCGGCCCGCAGGCGATCCGGATCACCGACTACCTGCCGCACGACGGGTCCCGGCCGCACCTCGCGCTCGGGGTGGACCCGCTGGCCGAACTGCGCATCGGCGACGCCGGCGACGTGAACATGCCGTCGGGCGAGACGGAGAAGTCGCTGAAGCGGCTGGAAGACACGGTGCACGCCGTGTCGGCGGCGGGCGCGGTCCCGGTAATCCTGGGCGGGGACCACACGGTCACCTTCCCCGACGCTACCGGGGTGGCCCGGCACGTGGGCTGGGGCCGGGTGTCGCTGATCCATTTCGACGCGCACGCCGACACCGGGGACACCCAGTTCGGTTCGCTGTACGGGCACGGCACGCCGATGCGGCGGCTGATCGAGTCGGGCGCGGTGCGCGGCGACCGGTTCCTGCAGATCGGGCTGCGCGGGTACTGGCCGGAGCCGCCCACGCTGGCCTGGATGGCCGAGCAGCGGATGCGCTCGTTCGAGATGAGCGAGATCGTCTCCCGCGGGCTGGACGAGTGCCTGGCCGAGGCGTTCGCCATCGCCACCGACGAGTGTGACGGGGTGTTCCTGTCGGTGGACGTCGACGTGGTCGACCCGGGCATGGCCCCGGGCACCGGCACGCCGGAACCGGGCGGGCTCACCGGCCGGCAGCTGCTCGACGCGGTGCGGCGGATCGCGATGACGGTGCCGCTGGCCGGGATCGACGTGGTGGAGGTCTCGCCGCCCTACGATCACGCCGAGGTGACCGCGTTCCTGGGCAATCGGGTGGTGCTCGAGGCGCTGTCCGGCATCGCCTGGCGGCTCCGGAAGGCGGCGGGCCTGCCCGCCCGGCCACCGGATGCGCCGCTGCTCGAAGGCCGCTAAGGGCGAGCGAGTTAAAGATAGTACTGAGCACTCTGGGCGGACCGATCGGCACGATCTATAGTCGGTGCATGTTGGACGTCACCCGGCTGCGGGTGCTGGTTGCCGTGGCCCGGCATGGTTCGGTCACCGCGGCAGCGCGCGCCCTCAACTACGCGCAGCCGTCGGTGAGCCACCACCTGGCCCGGCTGGAGGCCGAGACCGGGACCAAGCTGATCCAGCGGGCGGGCCGCGGGATCAGGCTTACCGACGCCGGGCGGCTGCTCGCCGAGCGGGCCGCCGAGGTGATCGGCAGGCTGGACGCCGCGGAGAACGAGCTGGCCGCCTACACCGGGCTGCGCGCCGGGCGGCTGCGGCTGGCGGCGTTCCCCTCCGCGCTAGGCACCATCGTCCCGGCCGCCGCGGCCATGCTGCGCGAGCACCAGCCCGGCGTCGACCTGCGGCTGACCGAGGCCGAACCACCCGAGGCGCTGCGCATGCTGCGGGCCGGCTACGTCGACGTGGCGCTGGTGTTCAGGTATTCGCCCGAACCGCCCGGCGCGGACGGCCAGGAAGCCGGGCCGGGCAGCGTGGACCGGCTCGACGACGAGACCGGCATCGACCTGACCGAGGGCCTGCGCGAGAAGCTCCTGCTGGAGGAGCCGGTGCACCTGGTGACCTCGGCTTCGGGCCATCATGGGCAGGCCGGCCACGGACCGCAGGCCGAGCTGGCCGGCTACGCCAGGCACCGGTGGATCGCGGGCTGCGACCGCTGCCGGGCCAACCTGCTCAGGCAGTGCGCGCTCGCCGGGTTCACCCCGATGATCGCGTTCACCACCGACGACTACGTTGCGGTCCAGGCCCTGGTGGCCGCCGATCTCGGGGTCTCCACCCTGCCGGCGCTCTGCCTGCGCGCCGCGCGGCACCCGGGGATCAGGACCGTGCCGCTGCCGGGCTCCCGCCGGTACGTGTTCGCGGTCCGGTACGGCGACCCGCCCGACCCACCCGCGGTGAGCCTGCTGATGGAGGTGCTCCGCGCGGCGGCCGTCCCGCCGCCGCGCTCTGCCGACGGCCGGGCGGGTAGCTGCGACGGCGACGCAGCTCAGCTACAGTCGCCAGCGTGAACCCGGCGGATGCGGGCGACCTCGAGCCCATCCCCGGCCAGCTCGCGCTGCCCGGCATGCCCGCGGCGGCCGGGGCCGGCGCGGGTGCCGGGGGCCAGCCCACGCTGCCCGGCCTGGAGGTTATCGCGGTCGAGCCCCGGGCCGGGGACGACCGGAACACCGGTGCCGACCCGGAACTGGCCGCGGTGGCCGCGGAGCTGCGCGGGCTCGACGGGGACGGAACGCGGATGGCCGCCGCCATCCGCGGCGCGCTGGACATGCTGCTGGACGGCCAGCACACCGGCCGTTACCGGTGGGACCAGCTGCACAAGACGGAGAAGACGCACGCCGGGACGCTGGTGGAGATCGCGCTGGCCAGGTCGCTGCGGCTGGCCGACGGGATGACGCTGGACTACACCATCGCGGGCGCGGACGTGGACTGCAAGTTCTCGCACCGGATGGGCGGCTGGATGATCCCGCCGGAGGCCAACGGCAAGCTGATGCTGCTGGTCCAGGCCAGCGATGAGGACGGCACCTGGTCGGCCGGGCTGCTCCGCGCGGCCGAGGCGAACCTGCGCCCGGCCAGCAACCGGGACGGCAAGCGCGCCGTGTCCGAACACGGCCGGGCGGCGGTGTGCTGGCTGCACGCCCGCGCCCGGCTGCCGGAGAACGCGCTGATCAGGCTGCCCGGTCGGGACGTGGACGTGATCTTCGCGCTGCCCTCGGGCCAGCAGCGGGTGAACGAGCTGTTCCGGCGGGCGCAGCGGATGCGGATCAGCCGCACCGTGGTGGCCACGGTGGCCATGCAGGACGACTACATGAAGCGGGTCCGCGGCGGCGGCGGGGCGCGCGACCAGCTCCGGGGTGAGGGCATCGTGATCTTCGGGGACTACGCCGGGGACCAGCTGCTCGCCTCGGCCCTCGGCCTGCCCCGGCCGGGTCCCGGCGAGTTCGTCAGCGCGCGGCTGGTGCGCCGGCCCGCCGGTCCCGGCGACAGCGGTCCCGGCACGGCCGGGGACCGGGCTTACGCCCGGTCCATCCGCCTGGAGGACACCGACTGGCTGCTCGCCTTGGCCGCCGATCCGGTCATGCCCGCTCCCGCACTCCCCCGCTAAGCCACCGGCCCGCTAAGCCACCGGCCCGCTAAGCCACCGGCCCGCTAAGCCACCGGCCCGCTAAGCCACCGGCCCGCTGAACCACGGATGCGCTGAACCACGGGCCGCTGAACCGCAGGTCAGGCTGATCCCGACTCGGCGAAATGCTTGCGCCGCCGGCCGCGAACCGGAATCGTATGGCATGTCCATTAAACGCAAACGCCACGCAATTGCGGGAGAGGGTGCCGTCGCCAGGGGTCCGCAAGGGTCACCCGCGTGTTCTTCGAATGGAGAAGGTATGAAGAGCTTCAGGAATTTCCTTTTGCGCGGTGATGTCATCGTTGTCGCGGTCGGGCTCGTCGTGGCCCTCGCGTTCAGCGCACTTATCACCTCATTCACGACCAACATCATCAACCCGATCGTGCAGAGCTTCACCGGCAGCAAGCTCGGCCTGGGCTTCCAGATCCGCAGCGGCAATCCGAAGACGACGGTGGATTTCGGCGCGTTCATTTCCGCGATCATCTACTTCATTATCTTCATAGCCGCCGTGTACTTCATCATCGTGGTGCCCTACAAGGCCGTCCAGGCCCGGCGCGGGCAAACGGTGTTCGGCGATCCGTCCCCGGTCAAGACCTGCCCGGCGTGCCTGTCCAGCGACCTGCCGGCGGCCGCGTCCAAGTGCAAGTACTGCGGCACGGAGCAGCCCGCCATCACGGCCTGACGTCCGACTGAGGTCGTCTCATTTCGCTCATCGCCTCGAACCCGTTCGTCACCGGCGAGACGATCGTCATCGACGGCGGTTACGCCGCTACCACATAGCGGGCAGCCGGGCATCCGAGGGAGTCTGCGGCGCGTTATGTGCCTTTGTCCGGCCCGGGCGGCATATCAGCGCGGATTAGCGTGGAGGATATGGCCTTCGTGGAGGATCTGGCACCCCAGGGGGCGTGTTGCAAAATAGATTTTGGTGTTTGGCCTGCTAGAACAGGGTTTATGGCGCACAGGTACCTTCCGGTGGACCGGGATCAGCCGGCCTTTCTGCCCCTGAATATGCGTGACTGGGTGCCGAAGGACCATGTTGTCTGGCTGGTCATCGACACGGTTGAGCAGCTGGGCACCCCGGAGCTGGCGGCGCGGCTGGCGGGCGGGACGCGGAAGAGCGCCCGGGGCCGGCGGGCGTATCACCCGGTGATGCTGCTGACCTTGCTGGCGTACGCGTATTTGTCCGGGGTGCTGTCGACCCGGGCGGTCGAGGCGCGGTGCCGGGTGGATGCCACCTTCCGGCTGGCGTGCGCCGGGCTGGTGCCCGATCATACGACGATCTCCCGGTTCCGGCAGCGGGCCTGCGGGGAGGGCGGGCCGATGGAGGACGTGTTTTACGCGGTGCTGCGGGTGTGCGCGACGGCCGGGCTGGGCCGGCTGAGCGTGGTGGCGGCGGACGGGGTCAAGATCGGGGCGAATGCGTCGAAGGAGGCGAACCGGACCGAGGCCGGGCTGCGCAAGCTGGCCGCGGCGGTCATGGCCGGGGCCGCGGCCGCCGATGAGCCGGACGCGGCGGAGACCGGCGAGGACCTGTTCGGCGGGCAGGCGCTGCCGCCGGGGTGGGCCGATCGGCGGTCGCGGCTGGCCCGGGTGCGGGCGTGCCTGGCGGACTTCGCCGCGCAGCGGGAGGCCGCCGAGGCGGCGCGGCGGGCGGCCGGCCAGGCGTGGCTGGACGCGCAGGCCGCCGGTAAGCCGGTGACCAGGCCGCCGGCGGCCGTGGCGGTGGAGGCGGCGCGGATCGCCCTGGAGGCCGAGGTGGCCCGGCAGCAGGCGCTGGTCGATGAGTGGGACCGCAAGCGGGCCGCGGGGGGCCGGGCGGGCAAGAAGCCGGTGCCGGCCGAGGCGTCCCGCCGGGTGGCCCGGCAGCGGGAACGGCTGGCCCGCGCCGAGGCCGCAGCCGCCGCCGCGCGGCAGGAGGAAGAGGAGGACCAGGCCGGGGGCGGTGAGCCGGACGGGACGGGGAAGAAGAAGGACAAGCCCAGGCCGGTGCGCAACGTCACCGACCCGGATTCGGCGCTGATGCCGGTCCGCGGCGGCGGGCTGAAGCAGGGGTACAACTGCCAGGACGCCGCCGCCGATGACCGGCTGATGCTGGGCGGGTTCGCCTCCTCCTGCGCCGCCGACACCGTGCACGCCGCCCGCCTGGAACAGGTCGCGGTCAAAGGCGCGCAGGTCGTCGCCGCCGCGCACGCCGATCCCGGGCACCCCGTAGCCGGCTGCCACGCCCGGATGTGCACCGCGGAAGATGCCGCCGATCCCGGCCACGACGTCACCGCCTGCCACGCGCGGATGACCGGGGGGATCGGCGTGCTGGTGGAAGACGCCGGGTACTGCTCCGAGGCCAACCTCACCGCCGGCGGCAGCGTGGACCGGCTTATCGCCACCGGCAACCGCGCCAGCATGGGCAAGGCCGCCCGGGACAATCCCGCGGCCGGGCCGCCGCCCGAAGACGCCACCGCGACCGAGAAGATGGACCACCGGCTGCGCACTCCCCAGGGCCGCGCCGCCTACAAGCGCCGCGCCCCCGACATCGAGGGCGTGCACGCCAGCATCGAGGACCTCATCGGGCTGCGCCGGTTCTCCATGCGCGGCCTGACCCTGGCCACCGGCGAGTTCCTGCTCGCCGGGCTGTGCCACAACCTGCTGCTGCTGTCCCGCCTGCCCTAACCCGGGCCCGGGCGCGGAAACTTTCCCCACAGCCGGCGCCAGCACGCCCGGAAACTATCCACAGCCCCTCGAACCGGCCTCCACCAGGCCAGACCCGGGCCACAGCAGCCTGCCGAGGCACCTGGAACTCGCTAATGTAAAGGAATGAGCCCAGGCCACGCGGAAATCGCAACAGGCCCCAGGGGGTACCAAAAGCTCCGTATAACCCGGATCCTCCACGCTATCTGGAGTAGATCGGCCCGGCCTGCCGCCCGAGTGAATCGCGGGGCTGCTGAGGCGGATGTTGCCTGACTGCCGCTCGTTACCGCATCTGAGGCCGCTTGGATGCGCACTAACGCGTCACAAGCCAGGTCCTTCCCGCTCGCCGGGCCGATGTCCCCGGTGAGATAGTGCTGGACGACCGGCCCCACGGCCCGAACCAGGTCCTCGGGGCTGGCGGCAGCCGCGCCCGGCACCTTAAGGACGTAACGGGCGAGCATCAGGCCTCCGACGTGGGAGCCGATGAGCGCCGTGCGCAGCTCACGGCGGTCATCGGCCAGGACATCGCCGAGCGCCGCGAGGATGAATGAGCTGAGGATGTCACGCAGCAGCCCGGCGGCGCGGTCGTGGGACAGGCCGGTCCGGATTATGGCCGCCATCTGCTCGCGGACTTCGGGGCGCTCCTCCCACAGCCCGATGATCCGCGCTACGAGTTCCTCCCCGGTCCGGCCGGCTGCGGTGGCAGCCAGGCCGGCGAACACGGTGGCGGCGTCGGCCGGCGGCTGGAGCGCGGCGAAGAGAAGCCCGTCCTTATCGTCGAAATAGTGGTAGATGAGCGCCGGATCGACCCCGGCCCGGGCGGCCACGGCGCGCATGGTGGTGCGCTCGAACCCGAGCTCGGCGAACAGTTCCCTGGCCGCGTCCAGGACGGCCTGGCGTGCGTCCGGGCTGCCCAGCGGGCGCCGGCCCCGGACCGGCACTAGGAAGCCTTCGCCCGGCGGGACAGTATCAGCATCCGTTCCTCGATCGTCGCGGGGACCGGCTGCAGGCTGGCTTCGATCCCGGCGGCCTTGAGCACCTCCGCCAGCTCGTCCGGGTCGGCGTTGGCCACCCGGATCGCCCGGCCCGCGAGCATGACCGGCGCACCCGCGGCGTTGAGCGCGGCGAAAGCCCGCGCCCAGTCCCCGGTGCGGACCGCGACGGCCGTGGTCGAGCCGATGATGTCAGCCTCGCTGCCCTGGCCCACGAGCCGGCCGTCCGCCATGAGCAGCAGCCGGTCGCACTGCTGGGCCTCCTGCATGTAGTGGGTCGTGACCAGGACTCCGGCGCCGCGCTCGGCCTGCGCCCGGATCGTGTCCCACAAGTCCGCGCGGGCGAGCACGTCGACGCCCGAGGTCGGCTCGTCGAGCACGAGCACCTCGGGTGCGTGCGCCAGGGCGGCGAGGAACGCCCCCTGGCGCTGCGCCCCGAGCGGCAGCTCGCGGACCAGGACATCGGCATAGTCCTTCAGCGCGGGCGGCAGCGCGGGCTCCGCGGCGCCGTAGGCTCGCGCGCTGAACGACAGGTTCTCCCGCACGGTCAGGTCGCCGTACAGGCCCAGGCCCTGCGGCACGTACCCGAGCCGGCGCCGGCGCTCCCGGTCGGGCGGGCCGCCGAGCAGGCCGACGCGGCCTGAGGTAACCGCGATAAGACCCAGGAGCATCCGGATGAGCGTGGTCTTGCCAGCTCCGTTGGCGCCGAGCAGGCCGACCACCTCACCCGGCTGCACCCGCATCGACACGTCGTCCACCGCCGTGAACGCGCCGAACCGGCGGGTCACGTGCGCGGCGCTCAGCAGAACACCGGTCATGACAGAACCGCGTGACGGCGGGCGAGCGACAGCGCGATGACGATGTCCTCCAGGTCGGGCGCGATGGTGATGGTCCCGGCCGGCGGAGCCGACGGGGCCGAAGGGGCGCCGGGGGGCCAGTACTCGTGCAGCACCCGCCCCCGGCGCCAGGCCCATTCGGCCCGGACGGGCTGGTCAGTCTCGGTGACCATACCCGCGAAGCCCGCGCGCACCTGATCGTATGACCCCTGGACGAGGACCCGGCCGCTGTCGAGCACGACGAGGTGCGCGGCGCGCTCGGCCTCGTCGAGGTAGGTCGTCGACATGAGCACGGCCGCACCCGACGCCGCGGCCTCCGACGCCAGCCGCCAGAGGTCAATGCGGCTCACCGGGTCGACGCCGGTACTGGGCTCGTCGAGGATGAGCAGAGCGGGCCGGTGCACGACCGCCATGACGAAACCGAGCTTGCGGCGCATGCCCCCGGACAGCTGCGCGGCGAGCCGCCCGGCCGCGGGCGTAAGCGACGCCCGGTTCAGCAGCTCGGCGCGCCGGGCGGCGAGCTCATCCCCGGCCAGGCCGTAGATTCCCCCGACGAAGTCGATGTTCTGCGTCACGGTCAGCGCGGCCCAGCTGCCCGCTGACGCGGGGAGGTAGCCCAGGCGCTTCCGCGGCGGCCCCTCAACCTGCCCGGCGTCCAGCGCCACCTCGCCGGCCAGCGCGCGCAGCAGCGTCGACTTGCCCGCCCCGTCGCCGCCGACCACGGCGACGACGGATCCGGCTGGCACTTCGACGGTGACATCGTCCAGTGCCACCGTGCGCCCGAAGCGAACCGTGGCCGAACGCACCGAGTACGTCACGCGGTTCCCACCGTCTCGGTCGCGGCCGGCTGCGCGGCCGGGCTGGCGGAGCGGCCCGGGGCGAGATCCCGGCGGAAGCGAAGCGTTGCGCCGGTGAATACCACGACCGCCATCACGGTGAGCACGACGAACGGCAGCCACAGCGAGGTGATCGGGGCGCCGCGCAGCATGATTCCCTGCGAGATCATGGTGAAGTAGGTCAGTGGCAGCAGGTAGCCGATCCAGCGAACCCCCACGGCCATCGCCTCCAGGGGAAAGATCATCCCGGAGAGCAGGATCTGCGGGAGGAGGAAGAAGAACGCGGTCTGGATGGCCTGCCCGGCGGTCTGCGAGACCGTCGAGATGAACACGCCGAGGCCGAGCACGACGAACAGGAAGATCGCGGCCCCCAGCGCGAACGCGAACGGGTTGCCGTTGAACGGGACCGAGAAGAGCAGGATCCCCAGCACGGTCACGATGATCATGTCGATGGCCGCGACCAGGAAGTAGGGCGCGATCTTGCCCAGGATCACCCGGCTCGGCCTGATCGGCATCACCGCGAGTTGCTCGAGCGTGCCGGCTTCTCGCTCCCGCACCATGCCGATGCTGGTGATGATCGTGCCGATGAAGGTCAGGATGAGACCGATGATGGCCGGCACCATCACCCACGACGTCTTCAGGTCGGGGTTGTAGAGCACCTGCGTCTTGACCTGGCTGCCGACCTTGTTGAGCGCGGCCACGGCCGACTGCGCGGCGAACAGGTTGGACCCGTTCACCAGGGCGAGCAGCGGTGCCGTCCCGGTGACGACGGCCACGTCCACCTTGTTGTCCCGCAGCAGCGTCTCCGCGTCGGCCTGGGTGCCCGATGGCTCGGTCACCGCGACGTCGAAGATGGGCGGCAGCATCGTGGCCGTCTGCGCAGCCTGCGGGCCGACGACGGCCGTCTTGAGGCTGGAGACATAGAAGTTAGCCGCGTAGCCGAAGATCACCAGCAGGAGCAGCGGCATCACGATCAGCATGCCCAGAGTGCGCCGGTCACGGACGAGTTCCCGGAACTCCTTGACAATCATGGCCCTCATGGCCAGCACGATAGGAACGCTCAGCAGAATAAGTCAACAGCTGGTGAAATTTTGGCCTGGGTGTCCGGATCTGGTGAATTAGTGGCATGACGGAATCGATACGGCACGCCGGACGGTGGACGCTGGAGGACCGGTTCGCATCCCCCTGGCATTACCTGCCGGTGGAGGTGCCGTCCGGGTCGGCCGGACTGCGGGTGGAGCTCGACTACGACCGCAGCGCCGGGGCCGTGCTCGACCTGGGCTGTTTCGGACCAGGCGGGTTCCGCGGCTGGTCCGGCAGCTCGCGCGAGTCGTTTGTCATCGCCCGGGACGCGGCCACGCCCGGCTACCTCCCGGGGGAACTCGAGGCCGGCACCTGGCAGGTAATGATCGGCGTGCACCGCATCCCGCCGGACGGGGTGGCCTACCGGCTGACGGCGCAGACCGCGACGACCACCGCGGCGCTGGACCCTGCGCCGCCCGCGCCCGCGCCGCCGGTACCGCGGGACCGGCCGCCGCGCCGGCTGCTGCCTGCCCGGCCGGGCTGCCGCTGGCTGCCCGGCGACCTGCACACGCATACCGTGCACTCGGACGGCGCGCTGACCGTCTCCGAGCTGGCCGCCCTCGCGGCTGGCCGCGGGCTCGAGTTTCTGGCCGTCACCGACCACAACACGGTCAGCCACCACGCCGAACTGGCCGCCGCGAGCCGGCGGTACGGAATCACCCTGCTGCCCGGCCAGGAGGTGACGACCGACGGCGGGCACGCCGGCGCGTTCGGCGACGTCGGCTGGATCGACTTCCGCGAAGAGCCGGACGCCTGGCTAAACGCGACCGAGGCGGCGGGCGGCCTGCTGTCGGTCAACCACCCGTTCGCCGGCCCGGTGAGCTGGACCCGCCCGATGCGCCGCCGCCCGCCGCTGCTCGAGGTCTGGCACTGGAGCTGGCTCGACCTGCGCTGGACCCTGCCGCTGTCCTGGTGGCTGGCCTGGGATCCCGCGGCGATCCCGGTCGGCGGCAGCGACTGGCACCAGGAGGGTTCGGACGCGCCGCCCGGACGCCCGACCACGTGGGTGGAGTGCACGGGGGACGATCCGGCTGAGGTACTGGACGGCCTGCGGGCGGGCCGGGTGGCCATTTCAGCCGAACGAGACGGGCCTCTGCTCCTGCGCCGCGACGACGCCTTGGTCGCGGTGGGCGCCGACGGCCTGACGCTGGCCGGACCACAGGGGCCATGCGCCCGGGTCCGGGGTGACCGGGCCACGCTGCCCGGCCACGCCGGGCCGTACCGCCTGCTCGACCCCGCCGGGGCCGCGCTGGCGCTTAGTCCTTAGTGGACAGCAGGCGCTGGCGGGTTATCTCGTAGAGAACGGCGGTGGCGGCGTTGGCGGCGTTGAGGGAGCTGGCGGCGCCGGTGATGGGGATGCGGACGACCAGATCGCACAGGTCACGCCAGGCGCTGGTCAGGCCGGTGGTCTCGTTGCCGACCAGGAGCAGGGTGGGCCGGGTGAAGTCGGCATCGAAGACGTCGGTGCCGCCGTGCTCGTCGGTGCCGGCCAGGACCATCGGGCAGCCGCGGTCGCGCTGGGCCGTCACCCAGCCGGCCACCTCGCGGTGCGAGGGAACGCGGACCACGGGCCGCGCGAACAGCGAGCCGGTGCTGGCCCGGACCGCCCGGGGATCGTAGACGTCGGCGGCGTGGCCGGTCACGATGATGCCGTCCGCGCCGAAGGCGTCGGCCGAGCGGATGATGCTGCCGATGTTGCCCGGGCTGGCCGGGCGGTCCAGCACGACGCCGAGGAAGTCCGGCCCGGCCGTGATCCGGTCCAGGTCGTCGTCTGGCATCCCGACCACCGCGACCAGTTCGGGAGGACCCGCTTCTTTCTCGCCGAGTTCGGCCAGCAGGTCGCGCGGCATCGCGACCTGGAGGGCGGGCACGTCACGCAGCATGGTCCGCGCCCAGGCCGACAGCGGGCGCTCGGCGTCGTAGAGCAGCGCGCGGAACGGCCAGCCGAACTCGGCCGCCAGCGTGATCGGGCGTACGCCCTGGACCAGGAACTCCCGGTTCCGCTGGCGCTTGGCCCGATTGCCGAGCAGCGATTCCCACTGCTGGAACCGGGCGTTCCGCGTCCAGACCCGGAGCACCTCCGTCAGCCCTGGGCGGCCAGCAGGTCCAGGCGGGCGCGCAGCAGGGCGCGGTGCGCCACCACGTCGTCGACCTGATCGGGCTGCTCGGGGCACTCGCCCGCGCCGATCGCGCGCTCCAGGCGGAGCCTGGCGTCGGCGGCGTCGATCATCTCGAACACCACCAGCGGGTCGCGGCCCGCTTCCCGCTCGGTGTCGTCGCGCAGCCCGGAGCCCTTGGTGACCCAGGTGTCCCTGATCTTGCCGCCGCGGCCGTGGTCGATCAGCACGCTGACGGCGTGCTGCTGGTCGCCGTAGGCGAAGGACATGGTCAGCGACTCCTGGCGGCCACCGACATCGGCATAGTGCCAGCAGGCACCGACTCGCGGGGCGCCGATCGTATCCGCCCACGGCGGGTCGGCCACGTCATGGCCGCGGAGCCGCTCGGCGGCACGGCCCGCGGCGGCACGCAGGGCCGGCGAGCCGACCGCGGCGAAGACGCGAAGCAGGGCGAGGGCCTCGGGGGTGGACGCTGTCTCGGCCGCCGGCACCAGCGACCCGGTGAGCGTGGTCATCAGCGAGGCCTGGCCTGCGGCGGACGAGGCCAGCGCGCCGATCAGGTCCGATCCCCAGAGCTCGGCGTCCACCGGGTCATCCAGGCGGCCCAGCACCTGGCGCGCCTCGGTCAGCACCCCGTCGAAGGTCTCCTCGACGGCGACCGGCGCGAAAAGGCTGGCGACGTCGGGCTCGCCGGGATGGTCAGCATTCATGCCGAGCAGGATAAGCGAAGGACCCCGTCCTGGACGGGTCGTTCGCGGTCCCGGGCGGTACGGCGTGCTGGTGGTGGCCTCGGCGTCCAAGGCGGAGGGGCCCTAGCGGTCCCGGCAGAAGCAGGCGGCCAGGTGGTCGTTGACGATGCCGCAGGCCTGCATGGTCGCGTAGGCGGTCACCGGGCCGGTGAAGGTGAAGCCGTGCCGCTTGAGCTCGGCGCTGAGCGCCGTGGCGGCGGGCGTGCTGGCGGGCACATCGGCCAGCGTCCGCGGCGCTGGTCCCGGCTCGCCCGCGTACGTCCAGACCAGCGCGTCCAGCCCGTCGGACAGGCCGAGCGCGGCCCGCGCGTTATTGATCACAGCGTTGATCTTGGCCCGGTTCCTGACGATGCCGGTGTCGGCCATCAGCCGGGCCACGTCCTGCTCGCCGAAAGCGGCCACGGCCGGGGGCTCGAACCCGGCGAAGGCGGCGCGGAAGTTCTCCCGCTTGCGCAAGATGGTCAGCCAGGACAGCCCGGACTGGAAGCCCTCTAGGCAGAGCCGCTCGAAGATCGCCGTGTCGCCGTGCAGCGGGCGTCCCCACTCCTCGTCGTGGTAGGCGAGGTATTCGGGCGCGCTCAGCCCCCAGGGGCAGCGCAGCTTCCCGTCGGGGCCCTCGGCCGGGCCGTTGTCGCTCACCGGCCCTGCTCCTCAGCCGCCGCCATGGAATCGCCTTCCTGCTCGGCGGCGGCCTGGCGGCGCGGCTGATCGTGGCGCGCGGCTTCCCGCTGCTTGGCCTGCTCGGCCCACCAGCCGTGCGTGTCGAAGGCACCCTGCGGACCCTTCGGCTCGTCCGCGGCCACGGTGGCGGAAGGCTGGGTTGCCTCGCCGGATTCCCCGTCGTCCCGGAGGAGCGCCGAGGGTTCGGTCCCGTCGTGCACGTCCCCGGGATCCGGCAGCGTCTGGGAGGGCTGGGTCGCCTCGTGAGGTTCGGGCTTGGGCGCGGAAGCCTTCAGCACGAGCGGGGTCCGCTGCGGCTCGGAGGCCTGGGTGTCGGTGGCTGCCGCCGCGGCCGGAGGCTCAGCGGCGCCAAGGGATTCGGAGGGCTCCGGGGGCTCCTGGGGCTCGACCGGGCCGGGGGTATCCAGAGATTCGCCGGGCGGTGAGGAGTGGGAGGCTTCGGGGTCTTCGGGGTATTGGCGAGGTTCGTGGGATTCAAGGGCGTCGTGAGTCTCCGGAGCGCCGGGGGCCTCGGGGGAAGCGCCGGGGGCCTCGGGAGAAGCGCTGAAAGCCTCGGGGGAAGCCCCGGGGGCCTCGGGAGAAGCGCCATTAGTCTCAGGGGCGTCGCTGAAAGTCTCAGGGGTATCGCGGCTCTCGAAGAGCTCGGCGAGACCGATCATCTGGGGGACAGTAGCGGCGACAGCGGAGGGATCGGGGTCGAAAGGCTCGGCTATCTCGGGGGTTTCGCGGGTGCCGTAGGTCCCTGCGGCGGAGATCTCCGGGTCCTGGCGGGCGTACGGGTCCAGCGGTTCGGTGTACGAGCCGTGGCCTTCGTAGCCTGCCAGCTGCTCCTGCAGGTAGGCGATCGTGATGTCGCGCTCGCGCACGGCGCGGGCGATCTGGTCCAGGGCCTCGTCCGTTACCTGCATGTTGTAGCCCCACATGGCGGTGGGCGGCCGCAGCAGCGCGATGTCCGCCGCTGATACCGGGCCCAGGTCGAGCGGAGCGTGGTCGGCGGGCTCATAGGCCATCTCGCCGCCGCGCCCGGTCGCGGCGAAGAAGATGCCGACGAGTACGACGACGATCGCGATGAGGAAGAGAACGGGCACATACGAATCGTGCCATGCTCAGTCCGTGATGTCGCTTCCATGGGGTAGCTCTCACCGAATCGCGTTGCTCGCGCCGGTCACGACGGTGGCGCAGGCGGCCGCGGCCGCGGCGGCCGGCGCGGCGCTGGTCGACGCCGGCCGGGACGGCGCGCTGGTACCCGCCATCCGCCGGGCGGTCAGCGGCGTGCACGTCTGCGGTCAGCACGAGAGCGCCGAGGTGGTACGGGAGGCCGGCCTGGCGGCGCGTATCGGGGCGGCGCTGATCTGCCCGGGACCGGACGCGGCGGCCGCCGCCGTGCAGCGGGGGGTGGCGGCCGGGCACATCCTCGTCCAGGCCGCCCCGGCCGGGATCGAGGCGGCGGCGCGAGCCGGCTGGCATGTGCTCGCCGACCTGGAGGGCCTGGACGGGCGGGCGCGCACCGAGGCGGTCGCCGCGGTCTGTGCCTGGCTGGGCGCGAGCGTGCTCCGCACCCGCTACGTGGCCGAGGTCCGGCGCTGCGCTGACATGACCGAGTCGATCCTCGGCCGCCGGCCCCCGGCGTGGGCGGTACGCGGCCTGGCCTGATACGGACCGGGCGCTCGAGATCTTCGATGGCGGACGTTGCAGGCCTGGCGCGGCGGCCCGGCGCGGCGGCCCGGTGCGGCGGCCTGGCGCGGCGGATCGTGCGCTGCTGCACCACCGGCCCCGCTGGCATCATCAGTACCGCGGCATACGATGTGAATGTCCCATTCATGCAGCTGGAACGACATGGCTGGGACATCCACATCGTATAAACGGGCGCGCGCAGCGGCCCCCGGGTCGGATCATCAGCCACCACAGCCACAGCGATCACTCCGCGGCTGCCCGGCCCCAGAGGCAGGCCGGCCGACCCCGGCCGACCCCGCGGATAAGCCCTTATCCTCCGGCGTTAAAGTCGTTAGCTGCCCAGACCCTGGCCGTTGTGGGCCTCGCGGATGATGGCCACCACGTCCTCCGCATCGTCGACCACCTTGATCAGCGAGAACTCCGCTGGCCCGATGTTGCCCCTGGCGAGCACCGTGTCCCGAAGCCAGGACAGCAGCCCGGCCCAGTAGTCCCGGCCGACCAGGATGATCGGGAACTTGGTGATCTTGCCGGTGGCGACGAGGGTGAGCGCCTCGAACATCTCGTCCAGCGAGCCATACCCGCCGGGGAGCACCACGAAGGCCTGGGAGTACTTGACGAAGCAGGTCTTCCTGACGAAAAAGTAGCGGAACTCCATTCCGATCTCGACGTAGTCGTTCAGGCCCATCTCGAGGGGCAGCTCGATGCCCAGGCCGACGGAGATGCCGCCGCCTTCGGCCGCGCCCTTGTTGGCCGCTTCCATGATGGCCGGGCCGCCGCCGGTGATCACCGCGTAGCCGGCCTGGGCGAGACCGGTGGCGATGCGTTCGGCGGTCTCGTACTCCGGACTGTCCGGGCTGGTGCGGGCTGAGCCGAAGATGGCCACGGCGGGGCCGAGCTCGGCCAGCAAGCCGAACCCCTCCACGAATTCGGCCTGAATTCGCAGCACTCGCCAGGGATCCGTGTGCACCCAGTCGGCCGGGCCGCGCCGGTCCAGCAGCCGCTGGTCCGTGGTCGTCGCCGGGATCTGCTTGCCGCGCAGCGTGGCGGGTCCCTGGCGACGGACCCGCCGGTGCGGCTCGGAGTTAACGCTCATGATGGACCTAGTCAACCACCGCGGCCGGCTACTCGGCGCAGCGCTGATTACGCGTCGACGCCGTGGTCGCGGAGGATGGCGTTCAGCGCCGCCTTGTCGTGCCGGGAGCCTTCGGGCAGGCGCTTGAGGACGAGCAGGCAGGGCAGGCCGAACTCTCCGCCGGGGAACGTGCGCGGCCGGGTCCCGCCCACGCAGACCGACCAGGCCGGGGCCTCGCCCTGGGGTAGCTCGTCGCCGGTCTCGACGTCGATGACGTGGGTGGTGGGGGTGAGGATGGCACCCGCGCCGAGGGTGGCGCCGCGGCGCACCCGGGCGCCGCCGACGACCATGCACCGGGACCCGACGAACGCTTCGTCCTCGACTACGACCGGAACCGCGTTCGGCGGCTCGAGCACGCCGCCGATGCCGACCCCGCCGGAAAGGTGGACGTTCTTGCCGATCTGGGCGGCCGAACCGACCGTGGCCCAGGTGTCGACCATCGTGCCGGTGTCCACGTAGGCGCCGATGTTAACGAACGAGGGCATCAGCACGGTCCCCGGCGCGACGTATGAGCCCCACCGCGCGATCGCGCCCGGCAGGACACGCACGCCGTCCAGCCGGGTCTTCAGCGGGACCCGGTCGTCGTACCTGAAGTCGCCGACCTGGGACCTGGCCATCGGCAGCACCCGGAAGGCCAGCAGGATGGCTCGCTTGGCCCGTTCGTTCACCACCACCTGGTCGGTGGCCGGGTCGACGTACGCCACCCTGGCCCGGCCCGAGTCCACCGCGTCTACCGCGGCGATGACATCCGAACGCGCCTGGGTGTCAGCCGGCGACAGGTCGGCCCGCCGCTCCCACAGCTCGTCGATCACGTCGGCCAGGACTCCGGGGGCGCCCGGGGAATTGTCCCCCCGGGCTGGCACTGAGTCGCTCATAACCGGCGAGCTTAGCGGGCCGCCCCCCGCCTGCGGGCTGGGCCCATCGGGTGCTGCGTGGAGGTACCTTCTGATTCTGTGCCGTACCATCCCGCTAGGGTCCGGGCCCGGGCCATCGTCGGGACGACGCTGGTGCTGGTGCTGGCGGTAGCGGGTTACGCCATCTACCACAGCTTCCGGAACGTCACCTCGCCTCCCCCGCCGCCCGGCTGCAAGGCCGGCACCGGCGCGCAGGCTATCGACCTCGACCCCGAGCAGGCCGCCGTAGCGGCCACCATCGCCGGCGTCGCGGCCAGGCACAGGCTGCCACGGCAGGCGGTTACCATCGCCCTGGCCGCCGCGCTGCAGGAATCGAAGCTGCACAACCTGGACTACGGCGACCGGGACTCGGTCGGGATCTTCCAGCAGCGCCCGTCGGAAGGCTGGGGCTCGGCCACCGAGCTCCAGGACCCGGTTTACGCCACGACCAAGTTCTACGCCGCTCTCGCCCGGGTACACGGCTACGCCACGATGCCGGTCTACCAGGCGGCGCAGGCCGTGCAGCACAGCGCGGACGGTTCCGCCTACCAGCAGTGGACCGACCTGGCCGGGGAGCTGACCGGCTACTTCACCGGGAAGTCACCGCATAGCGTGTCCTGCTGGTACACCCCGGCCGGGCAGGCGAACCTAGCGGCGGCCGAGCGGCAGATCAGGCAGACGTTCGGGCCAGCGGGGCGGAAAGCCGTTGTGGTGAGGATCACCACGGGCCGTTCGGCTCAAAAGGACGCCGAGAGAACCGCGGTCCTGCACGTCCAGGGGGCCGCGGCCTGGACGGTGGCCAGCTGGCTGGTCGCGCACGCCGAGGCCTACCACCTCAGCGACGTACGGTATGCCGGTTTCACCTGGGAAGCCGTGAACGGCACTATGGGCTGGCAGCGCGAAGCAAACCCGACATCGACGTCAGGGAAGAACGGTATCGTCGCTGGCTGAGGCGGCATCGTCCGGCGACCCGCCATACTGTGTTAACAGCAGGACGACCGACGACAGGAGTTCACCCGTGACCTACATCATCGCGCAGCCCTGCGTTGATGTGCTTGACAGAGCGTGCATCGAGGAATGCCCCGTCGACTGCATCTACGAGGGCGAGCGCATGCTATACATCCACCCCGACGAGTGCGTGGACTGCGGCGCGTGCGAACCGGTCTGCCCGGTCGAGGCGATCTACTACGAAGACGACGTACCCGACCAGTGGAAGGAATACTACAAGGTCAACGTCGACTTCTTCGAAGACCTCGGGTCCCCCGGCGGCGCCTCCAAGACCGGCAAGACCGGCAAAGACCACCCCGTGGTAGCGGCGCTGCCGGCCGGCATCAACGCGGAGGAATGACGCTCGCGAGCCGGCTTCCCCCCTTCACCTGGGACCGGATCGCGCCGCTGCGCGAGAAGGCCGGGCTTCATCCGGGTGGCCCCGTGGACCTGTCCATCGGGACGCCGGTCGACCCGGTGCCCGGCTTGGTCCGCGACGCGCTGGCCGCGGCGTCCGACGCGCCCGGGTACCCGGCGACCTGGGGCACGCCGCGGCTGCGGTCCGCGGCGGCCGGCTGGCTGGCCCGGGCGCACGGCGTAACGGTATCGCCGGACGATGTACTGCCGGCGGTGGGTACCAAGGAGTTCATCGCCTGGCTCCCGGTCATGCTCGGGCTCGGGCCGGGTGACGTCGTCCTGCAGCCCGAGCTGGCGTACCCCACGTACGATATCGGCGCGCGGCTGGCCGGAGCCTCGGTGCTGGCCTCGGACAGCCTGCTGGGCGCGGGACCCGCCCGGGTCCGCCTGGTGTGGCTGAACTCGCCATCCAACCCGACCGGGCGGGTGCTCCCGGCCGAGCACGTGCGCAAGGTGGTGGCGTGGGCCAGGGAGCGCGGCGCGGTGGTGGCGTCCGACGAGTGCTACATCTCGCTGGGCTGGGAGGCCGCGCCGGTCTCGGTGCTGCACCCTTCCGTGTGCGGCGGGTCGCACGACGGCGTGCTCGCGGTCCACTCGCTGTCCAAGCGTTCCAACCTGGCCGGTTACCGGGCCGGGTTCGTCACCGGGGACCCGGCACTGGTCGCGGACCTGCTGGCGATCAGGAAGCAGGCCGGGATGATCATGCCGGCCCCGGTGCAGGCGGCGATGGCGGCCGCGCTCTCCGATGACGTGCATGCGGCGGAGCAGCGCGAGCGGTACGCGGCGCGGCGTGCGCGGCTGCGTTCGGCCTTTGCCGAGGCAGGCTGGGTCATCGACCACTCCGAGGCCGGCCTCTACCTGTGGGTCACGCATCCGGCGCACGACTGCTGGTCGGCGGCCGAGCTGCTCGCCGCCGAGGGCGGCATCCTGGTCGCTCCCGGCGAGCTGTACGGCCCGGCCGGGAAACGGCACATCCGGGTGGCCCTCACCGCCACCGACGAGCGCATCGCCGCCGCCGCGACGCGAATCGCGGGGCTAGCCGGAAACGGCTTACGCCCGTGCGCGCGTGCGGCAAGATCTGAGAAATGTTCCGCAGGCGCGCTTCCGAAGTAAAGCACGTGACCACCGTTCCTGGCCGCGATCAGGGCGCCGGCCCGGCCAGTCCCAGTGGCGCGGGTGAGCCGCCCGAGCCGTGGGGGCCGCCCCCGGCCGGGCTTGACGTGAGCGCACCGCACCCGGCCCGGGTGTGGAACTGCTGGCTCGGCGGCCACGACTTCTTCGCCGCCGACCAGGCCGCCGCCGAGGAGATCGGCCGTGAGTTCCCGCATCTGGCCGAGACGGCGCGGGCCGAGCGCGCGTTCCTGGTCCGGGCGGTGCGCTTCCTGGCCGGCCCGGCCAGGATCCGGCAGTACCTCGACGTCGGGGCCGGTCACGCTTTCCCGGCCGGTCGCGCTGATTATGCTGGGCATCCTCGGGCACGTCGAGGACTACGGCGCCGCCCGGTCGATCACCAGCCAGCTGGTGGACGCGCTGCCCGCGGGCAGCTACCTGGTGATCGCCAACGTGGTCGCGGCGCACCAGGGCATCAGCAGCGCGCAGCGGCGGTACGACGCGAGCGCCAGGCCGCGGTATGGCGCCAGCGCGCCGACGCCATACCTGCTGCGCCAGCCAGATGAGCTGACCAGCTTCTTCGACGGCCTGGACCTGATCGAGCCCGGCGTCGTGCCGTGCCTGGCGTGGCGCCCGGACGGGCACGGGCCGGACGGCGATTCCGGCGACGCGCCGGCCGCCTCCTGCGGGGTAGCCAGGAAGCCATGCCGCTGACCGGCAGGTGGACAACAAACAGCCGTTTTGCCCCGCAATTACGCAATGATTCTCCGCTGACACGCATGACCGGCGGATGTTTTCCCGTTCACCGTGCCCCTACCCTGGGCACATGAGCAATGGGCAGCGTCGGATAAGGGGAACACGATGACCGAGACCACCACCGGCCTGCTCAAACTCGGCAGTGAGTACGGGGCGCACAACTACCATCCGCTTCCGGTCGTGGCGGCCGAGGCCGAGGGTGCCTGGGTTACCGACGTGGAGGGCCGTCGCTACCTCGACATGCTCGCCGCGTACTCGGCGCTGAACTTCGGTCACCGGCATCCGCGGCTGATCGCCGCCGCGCGACGGCAACTCGACCACCTGACGCTGGTCAGCCGGGCGTTCGAGCACGACCAGTTCGGGCCGTTCTGCGCCGAGCTGGCCGACCTGGCCGGCCTGGACGTGGTACTGCCGATGAACACCGGCGCGGAGGCGGTGGAGACCGCGATCAAGGTCGCGCGTAAATGGGGGTACACGGTCAAGGGCGTACCCGCCGACCAGGCGGTGATCATCGTGTTCGCCGGGAACTTCCACGGCCGGACGACCACGATCGTCAGCTTCTCCACCGACCCCGACGCGCGGGCGGACTTCGGCCCGTACACGCCCGGGTTCCACGTCGTGCCCTACGGCGACCTGGACGCGGCGGCCGGCGCCGTGGCTGCGCTGGGCGAACGAGTGGTCGCGGTGCTCGTCGAGCCGATCCAGGGCGAGGCCGGGGTGGTCGTCCCGCCGCCCGGGTTCCTGGCCGGGATCCGGTCGCTGTGTACCCGGCACGGGATCCTGATGATCGCGGACGAGATCCAGTCCGGGCTCGGCCGCACCGGGTACACGTTCGCCTGCTCGGCGGAGGGCGTGGTGCCGGACGCCTACCTGCTCGGCAAGGCGCTCGGCGGCGGCATCGTGCCGGTCTCCGCGATGGTGTCGACCTGGCCGGTACTCGGCGTGCTGCACCCGGGGCAGCACGGGTCCACGTTCGGCGGCAACCCGCTGGCCTGCGCGGTCGCGCGGGAAGTCGTCGCCATGCTGCGCACCGGTGAGTACCAGGCCCGGGCCCGCGTGCTCGGTGAGCGGATGCACGCCCGGCTGAACGAGCTGCCGTCCTCGATAGTGAGCACGGTGCGCGGCCGAGGTCTGTGGGCCGGCCTGGAGTTCGCGTCGCTGCCCGGGCGCGAGGTGTGCGAGCGGCTCGCCGCCCTCGGGGTGCTGGCCAAGGAGACCCACGGCAACGTGATCCGGCTCGCGCCGCCGCTGATCATCGGCGAGGCCGACCTGGACTGGGGCCTCGACCGCATCGAGGACGCCATCCGGGCGTAGCCCCTGGTGGCTTCAGGTGCAGTCCGGGCGGCCTCAGGGCCTAGCCCGGCGGCCGTAGCGTGCAGCCCGGCCGGCCGAGTGCTCGCTAGCGGCTTGACCCTGGCGCGATACGCCCTTTTCGCCGCTTTTGCCCGGATAGCGCACTTGAGCTAGCACGGAACTGCCGTGACGTGGTTAGCGCAGGAGGCTACTGGGGACGACGAGGGCGGCCTAGTCAGCGGGTCATGGGCCGGTCAGCCTTCGGCTGGGCGCAGGCGGTGGTAGCGGCCGGCGTGGTGGATCAGGGGTCCCCGGGCGGGCGGGCCGGGAGCGGCACCGCTGGCCGGCGGGTCGGCCGGGCCGTCCACGGCGGTCACGCGGCCGACGACGATGCTGTGGTCGCCGCCGTCGTAGACGGCGAAGGTCCGGCATTCCAGCACGGCCAGCGCGCCGTCGAGCACGGGCGCACCGGTGGCCAGGCCCGGGTGGTGCGGCACCTCGTCGAGCTGGCCCTCCAGCGAGCGACCCCGGGTGGCCAGCCAGCGCGCGGCCTTCTCCGCGTCCTCGGCCAGGATGGACACCGCCCAGGCGTCGGCCTCGAGCACGGCGTCGTGGAACCGGGCGATCTTCTCCGCGCAGAACAGCACCAGCGGCGGCTCGAGCGAGACCGACGCGAACGCGCTGACCGTCATCGCGTGACCGGCGCTGGTCGTCACGATCACGATGCCGCCAGGGAACTGCCCCGTGGCCCGGCGGAACGCGGCCTGGTCGACGTCGCTCACTGGGCACCTGCTCGCACTAGTTCCGCCCGGCCCAGCGCGGCGCGGCGATCAACGACGCGACCACCCCGGCCGCCACGCAGAGCGTGCCGCCGTACAGGTACCACTTCCCGGCGGTGGTGCTGGTGATGATGACGCTGCCATTGGAGACCGGCATAGACAGTACGAACGACGTGATGATCCAGCCAATTCCGGGCAGCACCGCGCCGCTCACCGAGCGCGTGGCCCAGGCGCCCAGCAGGCAGGTAGCGAGAATGACGGCACAGCAGACGAGCGCGGCCACGGGCACCGACCCGGCCGTCCGGCTGTACTGGAAGCTGCCGATCAGCCCCTGCACCGCGCCGAACAGGAACAGCGCGCTGTAGACGCCGACGGTCACGGGCCAGGTCGGCCCGCGCTTGCCGGTCGTGCCCTTCATGCCGGTAGGCACTGCCATGGCAGCAGGCTACTGCGCGAACAGGTCGGCCTCGCGCCCGCTGGGGCCTGCCGGGCCCCGCGGCCCGGCCAGCCGCGTGTAGTACTCCACGCCGAGCGCCTCGTGCCTGATCTGGTTGGACAGCGCGAAGAACGGGGCGTCCACGGTGATCTGGGTGGCATGCGCGCGCATCGCGGCCAGCTTCCTGCCGAGGTAGGCGGTGGCGCCGATCTCGGTGGTTACCTGGCCGGAATCCGGCGCCGCGGTGGCGTAGAACTTAGCGAGCCCGTACGCACCGCCGTGCTCGAAGGCACGCCAGGCGACCCGGTGGGCCTGGATGTGGTCGGGGTGCCCGTAGAAGCCGTTGGCGTCGTAGGTCACCAGGACCTGCGGCCGCGTCTCGCGGATGACGTCGAGCAGCGCGTCCGCCGCCTGGTTCACGTCGGCCCGCCAGAAGCAGCGCGGGTCGTCGTTGCCTGCGGTGCCCATCATGCCCGAATCGCGCCAGCGGCCCTGGCCGCCGAGGAACCTGTGATCGGTCACGCCGAGCTCGGCACAGGCCGCGGACAGCTCGCCGATGCGGTACTCCCCCAGCCGGGCGCCGTCGCTGCCGGCCAGGTGCGCCAGCGCCGGCGGGATGATCTCGCCGAGTTCGCCCAGCGTGCAGGTGACCAGCGTGACCCGCGCTCCCTCGGCGGCGTACTTGGCCATCGTCGCGCCGGTGCCGATCGACTCGTCATCGGGGTGCGCGTGCACCAGCAGCAGCCGCTGCCCGCCTTCCGTCGGCCCCATGGCGGCGAGCCTACCGGCCGCCATGGGATCCGCCCGAAGTGGCACGATGCTGACCTTGGCATCCTCCGTCGCCCTGAAGGGCTGGGATTCCCGCCGCGACCTGCGATCGCGCGGTAGGTTCGCGGTTCACCGGCCCGGCATCCCGGCAGCCTCCCCGCGCAGCCACGGCATGCCCGGCCGCGGTTTAAAACCAGGTAGTGCAGGCGCCCGCTTGGTTCTTACGGACAGCCCGACGGTATCATTTCGCACCGACATTCCCGGGAGGTGAGCGGCTTCCTCGCCGGCCCTATGGGCTGGGGGTGTGGTCGCGCAATTCTGATGGCCGAGACTTTCCCGCGTCAGGAAGCCAGGACCAGGCGGTTCACGCTCGGCGTGCCGCGGGCGTTCCGCGTCTCACCCGACGGCGCCCGGGTGAGCTACCTGCGGACCAAGGGTGGCGGCGACCCGGTGACCTGCCTGTGGGTGCTGGACGTCGGCACGGGAGCGGAGCGGCTGGTCTCGGACCCGCGGGCCCTGGGCGGCGACGAGCAGGACCTGCCGCCGGAGGAGCGGGCCCGCCGGGAGCGGGTCAGGGAGCAGGCGGGCGGCATCGTGGCGTACGCCACGGACGCGGACCTGACGGTGGCGGTCTTCTCCTGGTCGGGCCGGGTTTACCTGGCGGACGTGGCCGGGGACGCGGACCTGCGCGAGGTGGCGGTGCCCGATCCGGCGCTGGACCCGCGCCCGGACCCGTCCGGGAAGCGGCTGGCCTACGTCCGGGCGGGCGCGCTGCGGGTGGCCAGCCTGGTCAGTGCGGCCGGAGGAGGGCCGACCGACGATGAAGAGGGTGAAAGGGTCCTGACGGGCGCGGATGGCGTGACGTTCGGGCTGGCCGAGTTCATCGCGGCCGAGGAGATGGGCCGGACCCGCGGCTACTGGTGGTCCCCGGACGGCTCCGCGCTGCTGGTGGCGCGGGTGGACGAGACGCCGGTGAACCGGTGGCACATCGCCGACCCAGCCAATCCGGACCGCATGCCCGCCGAGGTGGCCTATCCGGCGGCCGGCACCCCGAACGCCGAGGTGTCCCTCGTGCTGGCCAGGCTGGACGGCACCACGGTGGAGGTGGATACCGGCCGCGACGCGTTCCCCTACCTGGTGACGGCGCACTGGGCCGGCCAGCACGACCCGCTGGTCCTAGTGCAGAGCCGGGACCAGCGCAGGATGCGGCTGCTGTCCGTCGACGCCGGGACCGGCCGGGCCGAGGTGCTGCACGAGGACACCGACCCGGCCTGGCTGGAGATCGTCCCTGGTGTCCCGGCGTGGACCGCGGACGGCCGGCTGGTGTGGACCGCCGATCGCGAGGACACCCGCCGGCTGCTGGCCGCCGCGCCGGGTGCCCTGGCCGGGGCCGAACCCGTCACCCCGCCCGGCCTGCAGGTGCGCGGGGTGATCGCGGTCGACGGCGACACCGTGCTGTTCCAGGCGTCCGAGGAGCCGACGGAGATCGGGTTGTGGGCGTACGGCGCCGGCGGGCTCAGCCGGGTCACGGGCCCGGCCGCCGGGGTCGAGGCGGGCGCCCGCGCGGGCGGGACCACGGTGGTGTCCAGCCGGGGGCTGGACGACGACGGGGTGACGGTCCGGGTGTACCGGGACGGCGGCGAGGCAGCGAGCATCGCCTCGCTGGCCGAGAGCCCGGCGCTGCCGGCGCCGCGGCCGGTCCTGTTCGGCACCGGGCCGCGCCAGGTCCGCACGGCCGTGCTCTTCCCGTCCTGGCACGTGCCTGGGCAGCGCCAGGCGGGACAGGGGAAGCTGCCGGTGCTGCTCGACCCGTACGGCGGCCCGCACGCGCAGCGCGTGCTGAAGGCCCGTTCGGCCTACCTGACCGCGCAATGGTTCGCCGAGCAGGGGTTCGCCGTGGTCATCGCGGACGGCCGGGGTACTCCGGGCCGCGGCCCGGAGTGGGAGCGCGCGGTGGCCGGCGACCTGGCCGGGCCGGTCCTCGAGGACCAGGTGGACGCGCTGCGCGAGGCGGCGGCCCGGTTCGCGGACCTGGACACGGACCGGGTCGCGATCCGCGGCTGGTCGTTCGGCGGCTACCTGGCCGCGCTGGCGGTGCTGCGCCGGCCGGACGTGTTCGGCGCGGGGATCGCGGGCGCGCCGGTCACCGACTGGCGGCTCTACGACACCCACTACACCGAGCGCTACCTGGGTTTCCCAGATGCCGATCCGCAGGCCTACGACCGCTCCTCGCTAATCGCCTTGGCCGAACGGGCGGGCGAGCCGCGGCCGCTGATGCTGATCCACGGGCTGGCGGACGACAACGTGGTGGTGGCCCACACGCTGCGCCTTTCCGGCGCGCTGCTGGCGGCCGGGTACCCGCACCGGGTGCTGCCGCTGTCCGGCATCACGCACATGACCTCGCAGGCAGCGGTGGCGGAGAACCTGCTCCTGCTCCAGCTCGACTTCCTCCGCGGCGCGCTCGGGCTTTCATGATCGTGAGCGCTTTGGGGCGCTATTTGTCCCTAACCGCTCACGATCATGGTCCGGGGGCTTGGAAGGGGCGGGTTTCCACGACTGCATCGAGGTTCAGGGGGCCGTAGATGTGGGGGTAGGGGTCGGGCTGGCCGGGCACCTGCTCGTACCGGAGCTCCGGGCGGACCCGTTCGGTATCGATGACCAGCAGCACCAGGTCCGGGACGCCCTGGTAGTACGCGCCCGCCACCAGCGGGACCTGCTCGGCCGTGGCGGCGTGGATGAACCCTTCCTCGGCCAGGGTCCGGCCGCGGGTGGATATGGCGTACTCGCCCTCGCGCTGGGCCCGCTCCCAGTCCGCCGCGGCGGCGATGTGGTAGATGACCGTCACCCGACAGGAGTGTAGCCAGGGTCACATAGGACGATGAGGTCTCGGTCACTGCATTACTCCGCCGACTGGAATAGGTTCTCGTTATCACGCGCAAAAGCCGGCTTGTTCCGGCTGGGCAGCGCGGGCGTTAACCTTGAAAGCAGCGAGGACGCTGAGGATGACACAGGCACCGGAAGCGCCGGCCAGATCGCGGGCGCAGATTTCCGAACGTACATTCCGCAAGGACACGTGGTGGCAGACGCCGCGGATCGTCGCGACCGGTCTCACGATCTGGGTGCTCTACGCCACGGTCCGGGTGTTCATGGGCCACTGGTATTTCGTGCCGCAGTATCACTACCTGACGCCGTTCTACTCGCCGTGCGTCAGCGGTGAATGCGTGCCGGGCTCAAGCACGCTGGGCCGGTGGATCCCGGCCGTGCCGCCGATCATCCCGTACGCGTTCGTGTCGCTGGTGTTCGTGCTCGGCTTCCGGCTGACGTGCTACTACTACCGGGGGGCGTACTACCGGGCGTTCTGGCGCGCGCCGTCGGCGTGCGCAGTGCGCGAGCCGCACGCGACGTACAGCGGCGAGACCAGGTTCCCGCTGATCGCGCAGAACGTGCACCGCTACTTCTGGTACGCGGCCCTGTTCGTCGGCATCCTGCTCACCTACGACGTGGCGCAGGCGTTCCGCGGCCCGGACGGGAACTTCGGGTTCGGCATCGGGTCGCTGATCCTGCTGGCCAACGTGATCTTCATCTGGGGCTACACGCTGGGCTGCCACTCGTGCCGGCACATCACGGCCGGCCGGCTGAAGAACTTCTCCAAGCACCCGGTCCGGTACTGGGCGTGGACGAAGGTCTCCTGGCTGAACGCGCGGCACTTGCAGCTGGCCTGGATCTCGCTGGGCACGCTGATGCTGAGCGACCTGTACATCATGCTCCTGGCCAGCGGGGCCTTCTCCGATCCAAGAATTTTCAATTGACCGAACGGGCTGTGGTATGAGCGAAGCTGTGTCGACCGAGAGTGGCCGTTATCCGTATGACGTGGTGGTCGTCGGCGCGGGCGGTTCCGGGCTGCGCGCCGCGATCGAGGCGCGGCTGAACGGCAAGAAGACCGCGATCATCTCCAAGTCCCTGTTCGGCAAGGCACACACGGTCATGGCCGAGGGCGGCTGCGCGGCCGCCATGGGCAACGTGAACCCGAACGACAACTGGCAGGTGCACTTCCGCGACACCATGCGCGGCGGCAAGTTCTTGAACAACTGGCGGATGGCCGAACTGCACGCCAAGGAGGCCCCGGAGCGGGTCTGGGAGCTCGAGGCCTGGGGCGCGGTCTTCGACCGGACCAAGGACGGCAAGATCAGCCAGCGGAACTTCGGCGGGCACGAGTACCCGCGGCTGGCGCACGTCGGCGACCGGACCGGGCTGGAGATGATCCGCAGCCTGCAGCAGAAGGTCGTCGCGATGCAGCAGGCGGACGCGGTGGAGTTCGGCGATCCCGAGGCGATGATCAAGGTCTTCGCCGAGACGACCATCACCGAGCTGATGGTGGAGGGAGGCCGGATCGCCGGGGCGTTCGGCTACTTCCGGGACACCGGCCGGTTCGTGCTGTTCGAGGCGCCCGCGGTCGTGCTGGCCACCGGCGGCATCGGCAAGACCTACAAGGTCACGTCGAACAGCTGGGAGTACACCGGCGACGGTCACGCGCTGGCGCTGCGGGCCGGGGCCAAGCTGCTGAACATGGAGTTCGTGCAGCTGCACCCGACCGGGATGGTGTGGCCGCCCTCAGTGCGCGGGCTGCTGGTCACCGAGTCGGTGCGCGGCGACGGCGGCGTGCTGCGCAACTCCGAGGGCAAGCGGTTCATGTTCAACTACGTGCCGGACGTGTTCCGGCCGCAGTACGCCGAGACCGAGGAGGAAGCGGACCGCTGGTACGACGACCCGGACAACAACCGGCGCCCGCCCGAGCTGCTGCCCCGCGACGAGGTGGCGCGGTCGATCAACTCCGAGGTCAAGGCGGGCCGCGGGTCGCCGCACGGCGGGGTCTTCCTGGACATCGCGTCCCGGCGGCCGGCCGGCTACATCCTGCAGCGGCTGCCGTCCATGTACCACCAGTTCAAGGAGCTGGCCGACGTCGACATCACCTCCGAGCCGATGGAGATCGGGCCGACCTGCCACTACGTGATGGGCGGGGTGGAGGTGGACCCGGACACCGGGGCCGCCTCGGTACCCGGCCTGTTCGCCGTGGGCGAGGTGTCCGGCGGCATGCACGGGTCGAACCGTCTGGGCGGCAACTCCCTGTCCGACCTGCTGGTCTTCGGCCGTCGGGCCGGGCTGGGCGCGGCCGAGTACGTGTCGGCGCTGGCGTCCCGGCCGACGGTGCCCGAGGCTTCGCTCGACGCGGCCGCGGCGGTGGCGGTCGAGCCGCTGGAGCGGGCCGAGGGCGAGAGCCCCTACGCCATCCACGGCGAGCTGCAGGTGATCATGAACGACCTGGTCGGGCTGATCAGGCGCGAGTCGGAGATGAAGACCGCGCTGGTCGAGCTGGACAAGCTGCGGGCCCGCGAGGCGCAGGTCTCGGCGGCGGGCGGCCGGGCCTACAACCCGGGCTGGCACCTGGCCCTGGACCTGCGGAACATGCTGCTGGTCGCGGAGTGCGTGGCGCAGGCCGCGCTGGAGCGGCAGGAGTCGCGCGGCGGGCACACCAGGGACGACTACCCGGGCATGTCGCCGGAGTGGCGGAAGATCAACCTGATCTGTTCGGCCGGGCCGGACAGCACCGTGTCGCTGAAGCGGCAGCCGAACCCGCCGATGCGGACCGACCTGCTCGAGCTGTTCGACGTGTCCGAGCTGAAGAAGTACATGACCGAGGAAGAGCTGGCCGGCCTGTCCAGTGCCGGCGCTGCTGAGGAGAAACCTCCCGCTCCGCCCGCTGGCGCGCCTCCGGCACGACCAAGCGAAGCGCCCGCGAGGAAGGCAGAGGAGTAGAGCGATGGGGTACAAGGCTGCGCTGCGGGTCTGGCGCGGGGACGCGGGCGACGGCGAGCTCACCGACTACCAGGTCGAGGTCAACGAGGGCGAGGTCGTCCTCGACGTGCTGCACCGGCTGCAGGCGACCCAGGCCAGCGACCTGGCCATCCGGTGGAACTGCAAGGCGGGCAAGTGCGGGTCGTGCTCGATGGAGATCAACGGGCGGCCGCGGCTGGCCTGCATGACCCGGATGTCGGTATTCGCCCCCGAGGAGACGCTGACGATCACGCCGATGCGCACCTTCCCGGTGATCAGGGACCTGGTCACCGACGTCTCATTCAACTACGCCAAGGCGCTCCAGATCCCGTCGTTCACCCCGGACCCCTCGGTCAAGCCGGGCGAGTTCCGGATGCAGCAGGTCGACGTGAACCGGTCGCAGGAGTTCCGCAAGTGCATTGAGTGCTTCCTGTGCCAGAACACCTGCCACGTGATCCGCGACCACTCCGACAACGAGCGGGCCTTCGCCGGGCCCAGGTTCCTGATGCGGGTAGCCGAGCTCGAGATGCACCCGGCCGACACCGCCGACCGGCGTGAGATCGTCCAGGACGATTTCGGCCTCGGCTACTGCAACATCACCAAGTGCTGCACCGAGGTGTGCCCGGAGCACATCAAGATCACCGACAACGCGCTGATCCCGATGAAGGAACGGGTGGTGGGCCGCAAGTACGACCCGCTGGTCTGGCTGGGCGATAAGATCGGCCGCCGGACCCACAAGGACACCCCGAAAATCCCAGGAAAATCCTGACACATGTGGCTCCGCGGTACGAATCCCGCGGAGCCAACGCTCTATTAAGACAGCATGAAACCGGGCCGGGCGGGGTGGGCGCCGAACTACCATGGCTGGTGGCCTGGGCCGGGGTTGCCCGCCGCACCCGCCCGGGTCGACATGAACGTGTCCGCGGGGCTGGTACCCAGGCCGTTCGGGATATTGATCGTTGAGCCAGGTTGTGGTGTGGGGAGCGAAGGGCTGGCATGTCAACTCTGACGTATGCGGAGGCCGGAGTCATCGGGCTTCTGCAGGGGGTCACCGAACTGTTCCCGATATCCAGCCTGGGCCATGCGGTACTCGTCCCGGCGATCATCGGCGGCAGCTGGGCGCAGGACCTGGACGTATCCAAGGCCGAATCGCCCTACCTGGCCTTCATCGTCGGGCTGCACGTGGCCACGGCCACCGCCATGATCATCTTCTTCTGGCGGGACTGGCTCCGGATCATCAAGGCGTTCTTCGCCTCGATCGGGCATGTCATCTCGCCGGCGCCGGACACCCGGCGGTTCCAGCCGCAGAACACCGACCAGATGCTCGCCTGGATGATAATCCTGGCCACGATCCCGGTCGGGCTGGCCGGCGTCGCGCTCGAGCACACGTTCCGCACCGTCTTTAGCAAGCCGCTTCTCACCGCGTCGTTCCTGTTCATCAACGGGTTCATCCTGCTGGCGGGCGAGCGGGCGCGGCGCCGCAACGCGGACAGGGAGGCTCAGGAGATAGCCGCTGACCTGCAGGCGGTCACCGAACGGCAGAAGGCCGCGGTGGCGGCGGGAGCGCCGGGCGGCGGCGGGCGCCATTCGGCCGGACAGCGGGCGCTGAAGCAGCAGCACGCGAGCCTGACGGTGGAGTCAGACCAGCGCATCGTCCGTCGCACCGGGTGGCTGGGCGCGTTCCTGCTCGGCGCCTCGCAGATCCTGGCCTTGCTGCCGGGCATCAGCCGGGACGGCACCGTCATGGTCGCCGGAATGTTCCGCGGGCTGTCCCGGCAGGACGCTGCGCGGTTCTCCTTCCTGCTGTCGGCACCCGTCATCCTGGCCGCCGGCGTGCTGAAGATCCCCGACCTGACCGGGCCGCTCGGCGCGGGTATCAGGGGGCCGATCCTGTTCGGCAGCCTGCTGTCCGGAATCGCCGCCTTCCTCGCGCTCAGGTTCCTCGTCCGCTACTTCAGCGACCCCAAGCGCACGCTGACACCGTTCGCGATCTACTGCCTGGCGGCTGGCCTGGGCAGCTTCATCTACCTGTCGGTCCGGTAGGCGTTTCGTCGCCCAACTAGCCGGCACGCCGGGCGTCGGGCCTGGCCGGGATGCCGGGGCCCGCTAGAGGGCTTGGGCGGGGTGGTCTGTGATTTTTGAGTCAAAATCCTGTGTTTGCAGGTCAGGATAGGGGGCTGGCGGCGCGTGGTGGTCAGGCGGCGATGCCGGCTTGGCGGGTGAGGTCGTCGAGGGCGGCCTGGTAGGCGCGGTCGGCGGCGCGCAGCGCCGTGGGCGTGGGCGGGCGGGGGTCGGTGATCTGGGCCAGGCCGGTGCGCAGCACCCGGTCGTGGATGCGGGTGAGGAACTGCGCTGAGCGCATGCCGGTGTCGGTGACGCGGTAGCGGAAGGTGTGCGGGATGCGCTCGATGAGCCCGTGCAGCCGCAGCCGCCTGAGGTCGTAGGTGATCTGCCCGCTGGTCATGAGATCGGGAGTCTTCCCGAGCAGGGGCGCCAGGTGGCGGCGCAGGTCGGCGTTGGTGAAGCCGTTGGGCAGCAGGCGGAAGACGCACAAGACGTGCAGGAGGGCGAGCGAACGCTGGCCGGTCAGGCGCAGCCCGGCCACGCGGGTGCCGGCCGGGGTGGTGACCGGGTTGGTGACCTGGGCCAGGGCGCCGGCTCCGGCGATGGGGTCATGGCTGAGTATCTGGGCGCCCAGCAGGCGCCGGTTGGCGGTGAAGCCGATCTGCCGCAGTGCGGGCAGGTTGGCCAGCCGTTTCCCGATCCCGAAGTCGCGGGTCTGGTTGATGGTCGTTTCCGTTCTGATCGCCTTGCCCAGCTTGTGGTACTGCTTTATTTTCGAGTTCTTGTAGTCGACGTGCAGGCTGGGGGTGACGCCCTCGGTGATGACCCGGGTACGGAACCGGCCTGGGGTGGCGTGCGGTCCCTTGCGGATGATGCGGCGGCCGAAGACCAGGCCGACCTGGTCCGGGCGGCCGATGGCCAGGTTGTCATGGATGACCTGGTTGAAGAAGATCCGCCCGGAGACCGGCTTGTCCAGCACCTGGGTGAGGGAGAACTCCGCCTGCAGCACCGAGATGTCATACCGGTACCCGGCGGCCTGGTCCGCGGGCGAGTACGGGTTCGGCAGGATCGCCAGCCACTTGCGGGCCAGCGCCTCGATCTTGTCCTCGGTCAGCGAGTCGCAGACCGCCTGCAGCCCGGCGACGTCGTCGCAGGCGGCGAACCCGTTATCCAGCGCGGTGAAGCCGATCCCGGCCCCGGCGGCCCGGGCCTGGGCATAGTGATGCCCGTTGACCAGCAGCTTGGCGCCATAGGGGAAATACGAGGAGAACTTGAGGAAGAACGCCCCGAAGTCCTCATCCACGCAGTGCACGTAGAACTGGTTCACCACTGAGGTCGTCCGCACTATCCACGGATAGGACCGGCCGTCCGCAGCACGGCGCTTTTCGGTCCGGAACACGGTGTTCTTCTCCTGCGCCCGCCCGATGAACAGCACCCCCTCGGTCCGCCCGGCCGCCTGGAACGCGGCCAGGTACTGCTGCATCACGTCGTCCTTGCGCTGGCCCCGGGCAAAGTCGACGCGGGGAATGCCGTGCACCTTGGCGAAGGCATCCAGCCGCGCGATGAAGTCCCGGCTCATCGGGGCGATCACCGAGGTCGAGGCGATCCGCTGGCCCAGGTGGCCATGGATGAACGCCAGCAGCCCCTCCACCCGCTGCAACTGCGGCACGTACAAGTTGCAGTACATCCGGTCAATCGATTCGATCTCGAACAGCACATGACGGGACACGACATCGGCCACACTGCGCGGTAGCGTCATCTCACGGCTCCGGTCGGGCACAGGCCAGCAGGCCACCTACCGCCAAACGGCGGTCACATAACGGAGCACACAGTGCCACCGTCTCGCTCCGGCCGGAGCCCCTTTCGCTCACCCCGCCACGACGTCATGGCTTGGTGGGCTGGGGCCAAGCCCCGTTAGATCTCATCCCATGGGCAGCCGTCGATTGCTGCGGCGATGACGCCAGTGAATGCATCATCCTGAGGAATCCTCAGGTCGTCGACCCGGTTCACCGGTGCCCAGCCGCGTGAATTGCACAAGATCATCCCGCCGTAGCCAGCGAGGTCCGGCACGTAGACCGGCTCCTCGGCCTGCCCGATGCCGGCGGCCGCCAGCTGGCGCCGCAGCAGGAGCATCGTGATGCCCGCCAGCTTCCGCGCCTCAGGCCAGATCACCATGCCGTCCCGCCAGAACCCCACGTTGGTGATGGTGCCCTCGGAGATCCTGCCCGCCTCGTCCACCAGCAGGCCCTCGTCGAACCCCGCGGCCAGGGCGGCCTCGCTGAACCGGCCCTGGCCCCAGCTGCCGACGTGCTTAAGCCGGGCCAGCGGCCGCTGGAACTGCACGGCGGTCATCGAGTGCGGGCGGAGCGGCATGTCCCGCGGCTCGCGAACCGTGACGATCAGCCCGGCCCAGTAGCCGTAGACGCGGACGCTGGCGTCGGCCCGGCCGCCCAGAGCATGCCGGATGCGGGCGCGGACCTCCGGCCCGCCGAGCGCCCGTCCGTACACCTCCTGATGGGCCGCCTCCAGCCGCGACAGGTGCAAAGCCAGACCGCGCGTCCGCCCGCCGCGGACCTGCATCGCGGTGAAATGGCCCCACCCCTCATGCTCCAGCAGGGACACCGCCGCCTGATCGGCCTCGCGCCCGTTGACCTCGATCGTGACGTCATCGTCGGCCATCGGTCAGGTCCTTTCCAGCCAGGTACGACGCGGCCAGGTCAGCGAGAGGCGCGTCCGGAGGGGGAGATGGCGGCGCCTGGAGCAGGTATGCCGCCGGTCGTCGGGGTGCCCGGGCCGCCCGGGCTGGTCGCGGCGCCCGAGGTGGTCGTGTTTTTCGGGGTGGTGCCTGCGGCGCCGGCCCAGGGCTCGGTGAAGCCGATCGCGCCGCGGTTGGCGTAGCCAGCGACACGGATCGGGAACCCGGTCGCGTACGCCTCGATCATCTTGCCGCCGCCGATCACCAGGCCGACGTGGCCCGGGTCGGTGACGGTGCCGTCCGAGCCGGCGAAGAAGACCAGGTCCCCCGGCTGTACCTGGGAGGCGGGGACCCTGGTCTCGGTCGCCCACTGGGCTTGCGAGGTACGCGCGATGCTGATCCCGGCCGCCCGGTAGGCCATCATCACCAGGCCGGAGCAGTCGAACGCGTCCGGGCCGGTGCCGCCCCACAGGTACGGCTTGCCCAGTTGCTGTTCGGCGAACGAGATCGCGGTGGCCACGGCCTGGGTGGGCGCCTGGACCGCGGGCACGCCGCCAGCCGTCTGGACGCAGCCCGACACGGTGCTGGCCGGCGGCAGCTGCGCGGACACCACCGAGAAATTACCGCCCGCGTACTGACCCGCGTACATCAGCACGCTCTGCACGTAGGACTGCAGGTGGTTGTAGGCGAAGATGGCCGCCGACGGGTTGGTCTGGACGTTGGCCTGGACCAGGTACTTGGCCGCGCCCGCGATCGCGTCGGGCGGGTCGTACACGTTCGCAACCCCGTCGCCGTTCTCGTCGGTAGCCACTCCGGCCACCACCTGGCTGGCCGGATGGATCGGCGCGCCGCCCCAGGTGTTGCCGGACGCGCCCTCGATGCCGATCTGCATCGGCCCGGCCGCGCCGAAACCGTTCTGGCCGCTGTGCACGCCAGGCAGCGTGGTCTGGCCGTTGTTGCTCTCCACCGTGCCGATGCCGGCCAGGATCGTCCACGGCACGCCGTACTGCTGCCCGACCTTCTTGTACCAGAACAGGTAGCTCGACGGAATGCCCTTGGCCTTGGCGCTGACCGGCGGCTGGCCGGCCGTGCCCGTCTGCTGACCGGAGCAGCCGGCGTTCGCCGCGAAGAACGCGTTCGTGCCGACCAGGATGGGCACGGCCAGCAGGCCGAGCCCCAGGATGACGAACACGCCGATGATGCCGAGCACCAGGATCCGCGGCGCCCGTTGCTGCCGGGCCGTGCTCGGCTGGGTTTCGGTCCTGATCAGGAGCTTGTTCGTCATGACTGCCCCACGCTGGACAGCTCGATGTCATTCACCTGCCAGCTGGTACCCGACCCGGTGAGCGTCACCGCGTACTGGCTGCTGCCGCTGCTGGCGCCCTTCGAGGTGGTCAGGTGCTGCGTCCCGGTGACGACGAAGGTCAGGCTGGACGGGCCGAAGGCCCGCAGCGAGTCGATCACCGCGGTCCCGGTGGACACCTGCTTCTGGCTGGTCCTGACCCTGGCCACCCCCGGCGTCGAGTACAGCCCGCGCAGGGTGTCGGCCAGCTGCGCAGTGATCAGGCCGTTCATCCTGCCGACGTAATCGTCCGCGCTCTCGGTGTAGGTGTAGGTGTTGTAGGCGACGACGAACTTCTCCGTCACCGCGGCCGCGGCGGCCAGGCCCTGCTGAGTGAACGGCAGCCAGGAGTAGATATCCACCCCGCCGGCGGTGGCGGGGGACGCCGTTCCTGCGGCCGGCGAGGCTCCCTGAGACGGCGGCGAGCCGGGTGCGCTCGCCGCCGGGGCGGGCGAGGCGGCCGGCTGGGTCTGCCCGTGCGAGTGGGTCACCTTGGGCAGCAGGAGCCAGTAGCCGAGCGCGGCCAGGACCACGACGACCACGGCGAACACGGCCTTCTGCTGACCGGGACTGAGGTCCACGGGGGCCGCCCGCTACTTGTCCCGGCGGATCGGGCGCAGCCAGAACGGCATGGCCGACGGTTCGTCCTGGCCGTTGGATCGCTTGCCGCCGCCCTGGTCCGCAGGCGGCGGCGGCGCTGGCGCCGGGTTGGGCCTGACCCGGCCGCCTGACCGCTGGCGGGGGCCCGCGGTCGGCCATCCGCTGCCCGGCCAGGCCGGGCCGCCGCCACTGGACCCGCCGGACCCACCGGAGCCGCCGGACCCGCCGGACCCATTAGACCCGCTGGACGGGCGGGGTGCCGGGCGGCTGACCGGCGGCGCGGATCCGCCCGCGCGACTGTGGCTTCTGACCGGCGGGGATGGGGCTGATGGAGGGGGCGGCGGCGGGGCGGACGACCTCGGCCGCGAGCCGGTGCCCGCCGAGCGGCCGGCGCCACGGGACCAGCCGGTAGCCGGTGCGGCCGCTGATCCGCCCGACCCGTTCGGCCCGTTAGCCCCCGACCTGGGTGGCAGGTCGAGCGGCGGGGCGGTCCGCACGCTGGCACCGCCCGCCTCGGTCACGTTCCGGGCCCGGGCCGGCCCTGACCCGCCGCTGACCCCGCTGACGACCCGGCGGGAACCGCCGCTCGCCTCGGTGTCCCCGTCGGCCGGGGGCGGCGCGTCCGGGCGCAGCCTCGACGCGTAGGCATCGCCGGCCTCGGCCTGCCCGGCGGCGTCCGCCGCCTTGGTGGCCGTGGCCGTGCCGGCCGCGGTGCCCGCGGCGGTGCCAGCGGCCACGCCGGCCGCCGCGCCGGTCGCCACCGCGGCTGCTTGCCCCGGATTCCGGCGTGCCCACCGGGCGGCCCGGTAGCTGGCCATGGCGGGGACGGCCGCGGTCGCGGCGTCGAGCGTGGACCGGCGGAACGTCTGACTCGCCTCGCGCAGGCTGTACTCGGCCCGCTCGGTCGAGCCGATGGTGCCGTAGCCGACCGCCGAGAACAGGTGCGAGAACGGCCTGCGGTAGATGAACACCGCCACCGTGACCAGCGCGATCATCAGGATCTTCAGCGCCCAGGGCAGCACGTTGTCGGGCGTGCCCATGATCAGCGAGTAGCAGTAGAGCAGGACCGAGAGGACGATCGCGATCGCCGCCTGTTTCATCAGCACGCCGACGAGCATCTCGAACCAGCGGATGGCGATAACCCGGCCGAAGCCGGGATGCGTCCCGATGATCAGGAAGAACGGCCCGGCCACCAGCAGCAGCAAGAAGCCGAGCTTGAGCACGATCAGGGTCAGCGCGATCAGCAGGATGAGCAGGCCGGCCACCAGCGCGGCGAACATCGCGGCGAACGAGATCTCCATCCGGGTGGTCCACTGGTTGCCCTGGAACAGCGGATAGACGGCCGGGTCCTGCTGCTGCATGGAGCTGGCGATGCCGCTGTAGGTGGACTGCTTGGCCTGGACCAGCGTGGTGCTCGGCGTCTCGTTGGCCGCGATCGCCTGCGCCCACAGCAGCTGCCTGCCGTACTTGTTGACCACCGTCTGCTGGCCGGCCGGGCTGGTCGCGTACGCCGTGGTGCCCAGTTCCCCGTACAGCCAGGGCTTGCACACCAGGACCGACCACAGCTCGTTGGCGTTCTCGTCCACCAGGGCGTTACCGGAGGTGTAGGCGAAGTCACCGGTCACGGCCTGCGGGTCACCCGGCTGCACCGGCAGGCAGTTGCTGCTGGCCGGGGCGGGCAGCTTCGAGAACGCGGTGTTGAGCACCGCGGTGACGCCGTTGGACACGGTGGTACCGACCCCGGTGAACGCGGCCGGCCGCCCGATCAGCGCGATGGCGGCCACGCAGGCCACCACCATCCACAGCGTGCCCTCGATGGTCCGGGTGGCGCGCTTGCGGATCAGTCCCTGCCAGGCCAGCCAGATCGCGCCCAGGATGACCACCGGCGCCAGGTAGGGGAAGTAGATGGCGTTGCCCAGCGCGGTGATCAGCCGGTCGACCGCGTCCTGCAGCCAGGCCAGGATGCTGTTGCCCGCCGCCGACTGGTACACGGTGATCGTCACCCGGTCCATCGATTTCGCCGCGTCGAAGACCATCGCGGCGACGTTGTTGCCGATCAGCGACGTCATATCGGAGCACTGCAGGCCGTGCGCGGCCCAGAACTGCCCGGCCACCCCGTAGTTGTCGTACAGCGTCTTCCCGCCCGCCGCCGCATCCGGCGGCTGGACCATCGCGTTGATGCCGCCGGTGGCCTGTTCGGGTTGCGGCAGCGATGGCTGGCAGATGTTGTTCAGGTCGCCGACGATCCCGCTCGAGCCCTGGTTGCACAGCCCGACCAGGCCGCCGATGTCCCCGATGCCCGGCACCTGGCAGACCCCGCCGGGTTCAGCCGGCGTGGCCGGGGTGAGGCTGGCGGCCAGGCTGGCCTGGACGGCGGTGGCGCGGGTCGTGTGGGGCGCGTGGACCGCGTGGGTCGCGGCGAACGCCGGGGTGGAGAAAGCGAGCAATGCCACTGCGAGCAGCAGCACCCGCATAACCCAGCGTGAGATACGCCGGCGTGGCGGCGTGATGCCAGCCCGGTCTCCTCCCGAGGACCCGGCTTCGGCTTCGAGCGAGGCTGGCGAGATAGCCATCGTTAGGGAGCTCCTGGTTCTGCGTTCACGAGGACGCTTCCGCCGCTCGCGTGCTGGCCGCAGATGAGCCTGCTGCCCGGGCGTCTTCGTCCGGTGGCGGCGCGTCCGCGCTGGGTTCCCTGCGGATGGCCGGGTCAGCCTGGCCGTGCTTAACCCGGGTCGGATTGGTATCGATCCAGTCCTTCAGTTCCTCCGAAACCAGGTCGACCCCGATCCGCCCGGCGCGGTCGTCCAGGTCCCGGAAAATGCATTCGCCGTTGCCGAGCGAACGGAGCACCGCCTTGTGCTCGTCCGAAGGCGCGACCCCGAGCAGCGACATGACGTTCGCTACCTCGGCCCGTTCGGTCGAGCGGAACGCGAACACCCCGGACAGGCAGTTGGTCACCTGCTCGTTCAGCAGGTCACCGGCGTTCTGCGAGACCAGGACGAGCGCGGTGTTCCGCGACCGGCCCATCCGGGAGACCTCGGGCACCAGCTTGGCGCCCTCCGGCGTCGAGGTAATCGCCCAGGCCTCGTCCAGGAAGATCGCCTTGGGCGCGGTCCGCTCCATGCCGTTGAGCAGCTTGCGGGCGAACTGGGAGACCAGGTAGAGCAGGGCCACCGACAGCCGCTGCTCGTAGGAGTAGTCGTCCCGGCTGGTGGTGGTGTCCGGCAGCGTCAGCCCGGCCAGCGTGAACACCGTGGTCCAGCCCTCCGCGTCGATC
Source organism: uncultured Actinomycetes bacterium (assembly GCA_963841585.1). Lineage (GTDB taxonomy): Bacteria > Actinomycetota > Actinomycetes > Streptosporangiales > Streptosporangiaceae > Palsa-504. The sequence continues at coordinate 163,597 of CAWJDK010000029.1, read as the reverse complement.
TGCTCGCCCACTGACGGGGCGAAGCACAGCCGGGCCAGCCGCATCTCCGAGACCGCCCGCATCACCGCGCCGGTGTTCTTCCAGGCCGGATCGTCGGCCTGCTCCAGGTAGGTGATGACCTTGCCCAGGCTGGGCCGGTCCGTCCCGGCCACCGCACCGACCGCCTGGATCATCGCGGATTCGCGTTCCTCGCTCATCCGCGGCAGCAGCAGCCGCAGCGTCTCGGTGGCCATGGTCCGCTTCTCGGACAGGTCCAGGCCGAACGAGAACGGGTCCAGCAGCCCCGGCGCCGCCGAGTTCAGCGGCAGCACCCGGGCCTTGCGGCCCTGCATGGACAGGTACTCCACCAGCGATTCGGCGTCGCCCTTCGGGTCGATCACCGCCACCGTGGCGCCGCGCAGCGCCAGCTGGTAGATCAGCAGCATGGCCAGCGTCGTCTTCCCGGCGCCCGGCTCGCCGGTGATGGCCACCGCGGTGGGGCGGTTACGCGCGGCCGCCAGCAGCGGATCGAAATGCACGATGGACCGCGCCCGGCCGAGGGTCTCGCCGATATACGGCCCGACCCAGCCGCTGGTGCTGTCCGCCCGGTCGCCGAGTTCCACCGTCGCGGTCGGCATTCCGCCGGCGATCGTGTAGAGCGGCTGCCGCTGCACATAGGAATTCAGCCGGATCCGCTCACCGGGCAGCGCCTCGCACAACAGCGAGAACTGATCCCCGGTGGAGTTGACCACGTCGATTCCGATATCGCGGTAATGCTCGACGACCGCCTCCACCCGGCGGACGCACAGGTCTCTCGTCGGCGCCGCCACGATCAGCCGGTGCCAGCCGTAGACAAATGGCAGCCGCTCCTTCGTGATGCCGTGCTCCAGCATTCTGGCCGCGGCGATCTGCTCGGCCAGGGCGATAGGCGCCTCCGCGCCCGCCTCCCGGATATGGGTATCCATGTCGCGTGCGTGCGCGAGCCGCCGGCTGACGTCCTTGCTCGCCTTGGCCGGCGGAATGAGCTTCATCCGCGAGCTGATCTCCACCGGGAACGGCAGTGAATCAGCAAAGTGCAGCCACGGCTCGCCGTCGGGAAAGGCCATCAGATCGGGAAAGCGGGCAAACGACAGGAAAGCGGCGTACGACTCCCCCGACATGTGCTCCAGGCGCAGCAGGGTCCGCCCGTTGTGGATCTGCCCCTCGAACAGGGTGTCGATCTCCCCCAGGCCCCAGCGTCGGCGCTTGGCCGCCGACGGCAGCGGCTCGCCCGCCGTCTGGATGAGCGTGTGCTGGACCAGCCAGGCGATCTCGCCGGAACTCGCGTGCCTGGCCGCCAGCGCGCTCGCGTTCAGCGCCCGGCCCAGCCGCTCGGCGTTGTCCGTCCACTTGGCGACCTCCGCCGAGCCGACCGCCTCGTCGCCTAGTCCGAGCTCTTTCTCGCCGCGGGCGTAGACGCCGCGGAACTGGGAGATCACGCCGCCGGAAAGCTGCGCGCGCACGCCGCGCTGGCCCAGCCGGACCCCTAGGTAGATCTCCTTGGCCCAGAAGTCCTTGGCCCAGACGTGCTGATAGGTCTGCTCCAGGTACTCCCGCCAGCCCGGGCCGCCGTCCGAGGTCGCGTCCAGGCCGGTCGCCCACGCGTGCGCGGGGTAGGACCGGTGCGCGATGCGCAGGTGCACCTCGGCGTCGGCCATCCTGATCGCGGCCAGCGCGACCGTGATGTTGGTGGCCAGCGCCTCCCGCTCCTCGGGGGTAGTGAACTCATACGACACCGAGGGAATCCGGTAGTACGCCCACGCGTGATTGTCGGTGAGCAGGATCCGGTCGTCGAAATACCTGATGGCCAGGCGGGTGCGCCCGCGCGAACCCCAGGAACCCTTAGTCCGCGTGCTCACTAGGGTTCCTTTCCGGGACGGGGCTCAGTGATGGGCTGGGCGCGGCCAGGCCGGTGACAAGGACGCCAGCCAGGGCCGTGTAGGCCAGCCGGGTCTGCGGCTGCAGGGTGGTCTGCGGGTGCGTTCCGGGATGCGATGACAGGAGATCATCCCACGGCACCCGGACGATGGCCCGGCAGCGCCCCCTGGCGACGGATTCGGCCCGGAGCACGTCATCCCGCGTCCGCCTGCTCACCCCGTTGACGACCGTGACGGCACGGCCCGCCAGCTCGCCGTGGCCGTGCGCGCCGAGCCACTGCTGCGTGTTGGCCAGCGAGGTCGCCGCGTCCGGGCTGGCCGGGGCGACCAGCACCAGCAGGTCGGCGGCGGACAGCACCCGGGTCAGGCCGGAAGCCGCCGGGTCGATCATGGTCAGCAGGTACCGTTCGGCCAGCACGTCGGCGAGCCGTTGGAAGTCGTCGCCGTCCAGGGCGTGCGCCGCATCGTTCCCCCGGCCGTTGTCCCCGCGGCCGTTCTCCCCGCGGCCGTTGTTCGCGCGGCCGTTGTTCGCGCGGCCGTTGTTCGCGCTGCCGTTGTTCGCGCGGCCGTTGTTCGCGCTGCCGTTGCGGGGCAGGCGGCCGATCACGTCGAGCCGGGCGCCCGGGCCAGGATCGCCGTCATCGCCCCGCTGGCTGGCCAGCAGCGCGTCGATCGAGACGGCGGGCGAACGGCGGGCGGCCAGCGAGGTGGGCCCGGGGTTCAGGTCCAGCGCCGCGACCGGGATTCCGCGCACCGTGGCCAGGATGTGGCTGGTCATCAGGGCGGTCAGGGTCTGCCCGGCCCCCCTGGTGCATCCGAGCACGACGATCCGGCGCGGGCCGGCCAGCGGCGTCCTGGCCCGATCACGATCTAGCGCCTCCTGGTCCCGCTTGCCCGGCCCCTGGCCGCCGGCCACCACCTTGACCTGGCGCCGCCAGCTCACTTCGTCGCGGGAGCCCGGGCCGCTCAGCGCCCGTTCGATGGACGGCAGCGGCCGCTCCCGCTCCAGGCCGACCACCGCGGCCGGGACTGGTGAGGCGGGTTCCTGCGCCTCGGGTTCATGGCCTGCGGGTTCCTGAGCTGCGGGTTCCCGGCCTGCGGGTTCCTGAGCCTCGGGCACTTGCACTTCAGGTGCCCGGACGTGCGGCGCGGGCACCTCGGTGACGAGCGGGGGAACCTCAGCCTGCGGGTCCTGGGCCTCCTGAGTGGCGGCCTCGGGCGTGACAGGCGCGGCGGCCGCAGGTGCGGGCGCGGCAGGTGCGGGCGCGGCAGGCGCGGGCGGCGCGGCAGGCGCGGGCGCGGCCAGTGACGGCTCGGCTAGCGACGGCGCGGCCGGCCCGAGCCGGTCCTCGGCCGGGGCGGATGCCGGACGTGCCTGGACCTGGAGCATCCAGGGCATCCGGGGTTCGGGGGTGTCTGCGGCGGTCTCCGGCCCGGCGGACGCGGTCTGGCCGGAAGCTTCCCCGGCCGATCGGGACGGGTCGGCGAAGCGGTCAGGCTTGCGTCCCAGGCTCGGCATCAGGCCGGACAGGTGCCTGCGCGCCGAAGCGATTCCGGAGCGGAAAGCGGCGGCGGGATCGGCACCTTCGGGGTGTTCGCGGCCGACCGGGGGCTCTGCGTCAGCGGCGGGCCCGGGCTCGGTGTCAGCCTCGGGGAACGGGCCTGCGTCGGGGAACGGGCCTGCGTCGGGGAACGGGCCTGCGTCGGGGAACGAGCCTGCGTCGGGGAACGGGCCTGCGTCGGGGAACGCGCCAGCTTCCGGGAACGGAGCCGGCGCAGGGCGCGGGCGGACCAGCGGGAGCAGGTTGGCCTCGGGAGATGGCCAGGACGCCGGGCCGAAAGACGCCGGCGGCGCGCCCGGGCCGCGGCGACCCGGATCGGAGTCGTGGGCGACCTCGAGCGCCCTGGCCTGCGGCATCTCGGCCGGCGGCGGAGTGGCCCACGCGAGCCGCTGATCCGTTTCGGGTGCCTGGCCATCGTCCGGGGTGCTCGCGGTATCAGGTTCGGGTTCGTTGGGCCACGGAGACCACGACGGCCGCGCCTTCGGCGCCGCCTTGGCGCGCTTGGCCGCCCGGCGGGCCGGTGCGCGTTCCGGCACCTGTTCTGGTACCTGCTCCGGCGACGGCGCGACAACGGGTTCGGCGGCCGGTGACACGACAGGTGCCACGGCCGGTGACAGGGTCGGCGACGGGGCCGTCTGGGGAGCCGCCAGCGACCACACGACCGCCCGCCCGGCCGTGGCCGAACGCACTCCGGCCTGCGCCGTTTCCTCCGCTCCCGATGCGGCGAGTTGCGGCGCGGACGCGGCCAGCCGGACCTCAGCCAGAGGCCTCTTCGCCTTCTTGGACCGGGCCTTGGGCGGGTGCTGGTGCCACACCCGGGCGGTCACCAGGATCTCGTTCTTCTCGGCGAACGGGGCCATCCGGCACCAGCTCCGCGGCTCAGCGACATACCGCAGCTGCGAGCTCATCAGCTCGGGCAGCCGCTTGCTCTCAATGACCGGCCTGGTCGTCAGCCAGGTGAGAACACCGGGAGGAAGTATGTAAAGCCATACGAGGTTGTGGTTGAACGGCAATCCGACAGCAATAAGGAAGAGCACATAAGGGACCGTGATCCCGACGAAAACCCCGATCCAGGTGATCGGCAAGGGTGCTGGCAACCGAAAGTCGTAAAGCTTGTATAGCCTCTTCTCGATTCGCCAGATATTCGTATAGGTGGGAAGATCCACTAGGGGCGCGCTCCTTCTTCCTTATTCAGGATCAGTGGACTCCGAGCGCGTTCGCTATGCCGGTGGCAAGCGTATGCACGATGCCAGGCGTGTAGAAGATGACCGCAATGGCGACGGCAAGCACGATGAACTGCACGAACCGGGTGATCTCGCGGGTGAAAAGGAAGAAGATCGCTACGATCCCGACGATGCCGAGGAACAATGGCCCGAACAGACCCTGCAGGTAGGTGACGAGACCCTGCGTACTCAAGGCCACTGGAGCCATCGCGGCGGTGAGGTGAGTATGCATAACATGTCCCTTCCGGGATCAACTGAACTTCCAGGCGATGCTGTGCCAGGCCACTCGGGCAGGTACAAGTAAAACGGATAGGCCAGCGCGGGCGAACGCGGGCACGACGGCCGCGGATGACCCGGCGCCCGGACCGGCCGGTGCGATATCGGGGGGTACGACAGGGCCGGGCGAGACCGGCCGGCTAGGCGGTAAAAGCCGGGTTTGCGGGAGGCCGAACCGGGGAACACAGCGCGGACGACGGTCGGCTCAGGGGAGAGGGGCCGGACAGAGACCAGTTCGCGGAAGCCAGGCCGGGCCAGGACCGGTCGGCTAATTGAAGCACGGCTACATGCGGACATGGCGACGCCAGCTGGCCCTGTCCTGGTCATCGGGCTCCCACCGCCTCGGACGACGCACCAATCTCCTTTACGTACCACTTGCCGCCGTGCAGGTCGACAACCGACACACCATACGTCATCTCGAGTTTCGATGTCACGCCTTGATTTCCCTCCGTCACCGATCCCGCTGGATCAGAGAGCTGCCATATTACGGTTACCGTTATCTGCCGGGCGGCGCCCCCCGGCGGGACGTGAAGCGCGCTGATCTGGTCAAATGTCACGGCGCCGCCCAGCCCGGTGACTGAGGCGCCGTGGACGAGGAACCTGTTCAGATCGGCGTTGTCGCCGCTGGCGTAGGCCTGGAAAAAGGCTGGCAGCTCATTCATCAGCTGGCTCTGGGCCACCGGATCCGAACCGCGCGGCCCCGGCGGCGGCGAAGCCTGCGACGGCGCGGGCAGCCAGGCGGGCTCGGCGGAGACCACCAGCCCGCTGCCGGTGGCGGCGACCGGTACGCCGAGCTCCATGAGCTGGCCGTTGAGCAGGGCGAGCAGTGTCACCACGGCGTGCTGCGGGTCCTGCACCTTGATGCCCGCCACCTGCACAGACTGCACGTCGAGCTGGCCGATGCCGTTCCAGCCCAGGCTCGGGTTGGCGGCGGAGACGCTAGCGGGCACGAAGGCCGCCAGCGCCTGTTCCCGCTGGCCCAGTTTCTGCGGGGTGAATCCGAGATATACCCGGCCGAACTCGGTCGCGTAGGCCTCGGCCAGGCTGACGGGGAACTCTTCGCCGGTTCCCGTCCCGGTCCCGCCGGCCGGAGCCAGGGACGAGCTGAAGATGATCGCGGTGATGCCGCGGAACGCGATGACCAGGAGCGCCGTCCACAGGACGACCCGCAGCGGCCACAGCACCCATCTACCGCCTGCCCCCGGCCAGTTGCCGTCGATCCCCGGACGGGCCGCGAGCGACCCGTCCGCCTGCATGCCCATGGCCAGCGGATCCGCCTCGCTGTCCAGTGTCAGCCGCTGGGGTCGCGGCCGGGACCCCGGCGAGACCAGATCCGCCGAATCCAGGTAGTACGCAGTTGGATGCGTACCGTTACCGGATCGCGGCCTGCGAACCATCACACCTCCGTACGTTTCCGCCCTGGCCAAGCCCGGAGCGGCCGGTTCTTCCGTGCTGGCCTCGCGGTCCATTGTGCGCCATGAAATCCCGCCGTGTGGCCAAAACCGGATACAACCGATCAGCTGAACATCTGCGCGGACAAAACGGCCAGCACCCCTGATACGGGGCGACCACGCTATGGGTTCAATCAAGTTCGGACTGTGTTCAGCGAGGCCGGCGCTACGCCATGTCCCGCCCGCAACACGGGCGGCCGGCAGAAACCGGCGCCCGTTAGCGGCATTACTGCAGGTCATGACGTTTCCGGCGGATGGTAGCCGACTGGGGCCGAACCCGGCTGGTGCGCTCGAGAGCGGACGGCCGACCGCATCGGCCGACCCGGGCGGGAACCCCGGTTCTGGCCCCTGACCTGGGGAACCTGCCATCGGAAGTCGTTTACCGCCTCGCGAAGATTAACGGTTGCTTACGGCCAGGATCGGCGGCCGCAGCTGACCGCGTACCGTATCTGATCAAGTCCTGACATCTGATCTTATTCAGAATCGAATATATATACGATTTTGTCAAGAGATGAGGCCGACCGACTGGAGGCATCGCCCGCCGGGCGGGGCGCGTTACGCTCTTAGTGGCCATTCCCCGGGCTAGGGAGGCGGTCGTGGCGACAGGACCGGGTGACCAGATGGCGGTGCGGCGTTGTTCCTCAGCCGGGTCTGGCTGCTGGCGCTGGCCGGCCTCCTAGCGCTCCATTCACGCCTTGACCGGCGCGTCCCGGGCCTTAGCCCGCCCACTGGTACGTCAGGAACAAGAGCCCCAAGACGACGGCGAGCGGCGCGCTTACGCTGAGGTAGGCGTACCGGAGCCAGGCGTGGCGCGCGTCCAGCCTGGCGAGCGCGATCCAGATCGGGAACAGCACCAGGAGCGTGCGCGGGCAGCCCGTGAACCAGGTCGACGTGCCGAGCGCGACCGCGGCTAGCCCGCAGTAAACGGCCTCCGGCCAGCGGCGCCGCCACAGGAACGCGAGCGTGACGAGGATCATCACGGCCATCGTGGCGAGCTCCAGCTGGAACTCGAACGAGTAGGAGGCGCTGAACGGGTGCCGGAATGCCGCCCACCAGGTGGTTTTCAGCGCCTGCACCGGCGGGGTCAGGTGCAGGTCCCAGCCGGCCTGGAATGCCCTGGTCCAGGCCTCCCAGGTGCCGGCGTGCACCCTCAGGTAGATCTCGTAGGCCGCGGGCCCGGCGAGAGCGCAGCAGGCCTTCGCGGCGTTCGCCAGCCGCGATCCGCGCGGGCCTGTCAGTGCCATCACGGCCAGCGCCGGGATCAGGAAGAGGCCGTCCGGGCGGACCAGCCCGGACAGTCCCGCCAGCAACGCGGCGCGCCACCACCGGCCGCGGGCAGCGGCATGCCAGGCGGGAATCGCGAACGCCAGGAACAAGCACTCGGCGTACCCGACCAGCAGGAAGATCGCGGCGGGTGTGGTGAGGAGGTAGAGCACCGCACGGCGTCCCCCGGCGAGCCGGGACAGCGAGACGACGACGAAGCAGCCCGCGATCCCGGAGACGACCAGCTCGGCCAGTACCCAGTTGCGCAGGATCAGGTGCGCGGCCGCCAGCGTGGCCGGGTAGCCGGGGAAGAAGGCGATGTTGTTCGCCGTCGAGTGCGGCGAGAAATAGCCGTACTGCGCGATGTTCTGCAGATGGGCCGCATCCCAGTGCTCGAACACTCCGGTCAGCGGCGCGTGGCTGGGCGCTGCGCGGTACACCCACGCGGCAGCCCAGGCGAGGACGAAAAGGGTCAGGTGCGCGGCGGCCCACATGCCCAGCGCGGCCCGGTCATCGGGGCTCAGGCGCAGGCGCCACCAACGCGTCCCGGCCAGCAGGCTCCTATCGGCCGCCAGAGCTGGCTCCGGGATACGTCCCGGCTCTTCCTCAATGAGGCGTTCCATCATCAATCCCCCCGGGATCCCACCCTGGAAGAGCACGAGATCCACGTCGAGATACGATCTATCACAGAAAAGCCAGCCGAGTCACTCCCTGGCGGGCCGCCAACGCCTAGCAGTCGAAAATACAGGCCAGCTTCCATGTGTTCGCGACGATGAAGCGGGCGTCCTGGATGCCGGATCTAGTGAAGGTGACGACGGTGTCCGGCCCAGCGATCGCGGCCGATGCGATACGCGGATCATGAGGCCGGGGTCGTGACGGACAAGCTGGCGCGGTCCGGCGGTCCCGGATGTCATCGAGGGGCGGTGATTCTGCTTACATGACCTTCGGATCGACGTCGACAGCGGTCCCGCCGGTCGTGCCCGGCGGCTCGCCGCTGCTCGTGGACTGGCCGGGGCGGTCCGACTGATCGGTGTTCTCCGTCGATGTGCCGGCGGCCGTGTCACGCCGCCGACCGGCCAGTGCCGTTACGCCGAGAACCGCGGCGATCGGGATAAGCGAGAGTTGCGGCAGCTCGTACCGCCAGTCAAAGTTGGCGATGAGGAACGGGGGTTCGACGGCCGCGACGGTACCGAGCGTGAACAGCAGGCAGGGCGCCCGCAGCCCGCTGCGCCGCGCCCGGCCGATCCCCGCCATGCCGACCGCGCCGAGGGCGAGACCGGCGGCGAGCAGCGGGCCCGGCACGTAGAAGTACCGACCGTAGGCGGACAGGAAATCGGCGAGCGCGGGTTCGACGTGCGGGCTCGCCTGACCGGACGTCCGTAGTGTCGCGATCGCGCCCACGTAGATCGGGTAGTACGGGTGGAACTGGTGGTACCAGATCGGGTAGTGCTCGGGTCCTGCGCCGCGGACCGGCGAGAAGCTGTAGAGGACGTCGCCGGCCATCACCTTGAGGTAGGTCAGCGGCTGGTGTTCGATGATCCGCTGGTCGAAGTCGATGATGATGTCGTCCTTACTCATCCCGGGTGGCGCCCTGAGCGTCACTTGTGGCGACTGCGGTGCCCACATGTAGAAGTCCGGGTTGCGCTGGGCCGGTGGTTGTCGTGGGCATAGGTGTCGCTCGTACGCGGGCATCGGCACGCCGGTGCAGTCGATGAACTGCACGATCCGCCCGTACATGAACTCGCCGTTGTAGCTGACGAAGTTGAACTGACCGCGCGACACCTGGTACCACCCCAGGTAGCCGAGCACGGGGAGCAGGAAACCCGCGAGCAGCAGCGACGTCCGCACCGCGAGGCGGCGCCAGGGCCGGACGGCGGCCACCAGATAAACCGCGGCCGGGATGATGACGACTAGGTCGGATTGCCTGATGATCGTGGCGGCGGCGAGCAGCAGCCCGGCGACCGCGGGCGCCGTCCTGCCGATCGCGCCGTGGTTCCACACCAGCACGACCAGCGCGGCGGTCAGCAGGAACGTCGCGATGACGTCGGTGAGGACGTACTGCTCGATGTCGAGTTGGAGCGGGTCGAACAGCACCGGGATGGTCGCCAGCGCGGCGAGCCAGCGCCGGCTGCCGAAGTGGACGAGTACCGCATAGATCAGTACGCCGGTAGCGAGCCCGAGCAGGTGCTGCCCCAGCGGAACCAGCATGAGGTTGTGGATCAGTACCGCCGGGATGAGCAGCAGCGAGTAGCCGCTGGTGCGTAGCCAGTCCGGGTACCAGTGCCCGGAGATGTACTGCTGGGTGTACTGCAGGTACCGCACGCTGTCGGGAAAGATCAGCGCCGGCTGGTATGCCAGCAGCACGATGACGCGCAGCACGCCGGCACACCCCGCCACGATGAGCAGCGGCCAATGCCGCCGCAGCACGCGCTGGCAGGGTCCGGTGATCCCCGGCGCGACCCGCCGGGACAGCGTGAGCGCCGGCATGACCAGGCGAGACCCGGGCGACGGGCTCATGGTTTCCAGCTAACCCCATCCCCACCACCCGATGGGGCGGTTACTCGTCATTCCAACCAGATGAGGGCGAGCCCGGCGAGAGCGGGAAGGGTGATGCGCTCGCCCGGCACGGCGACGGGCGATCACCGGCAGCAGGGACGTTACGGCGCTACTCTACTTAACGACGACCGTCAAGATGAGGATGAGGCGATGCGGCCTGGGCACCCTCGATGAAGCCGGACGGATGTGGCTGCGCCGTACCGCGTTCGGCTACGTGCTCAGCGCGGCCAGTGAACGCCGGGGCGCGCTGCGGATCTGCTTGCGCGCGATGACGCGATGACCCAGACCCGGGGCACGGTCACCGCGGCGCAGGATCCCGCCGCTGCGCAGGACGCCGCCGCGCCGCCGGGCACCAAGCTCGCCGAACCGCCAATACCCGGCGGCCGGGTCGAGGCCGTGATGGGCGTGCTCATCCGGGTGCTCGCGCACAGTCCGCTGGCCCGGCCGTTGCCCGCGGTGGCGATCTCCGCGCTCGGGCTCGGGCTGGTGGCCTTCACCGGGCTCTGTGCGACCGCGCCGGCCACGGGCGGGTCGACGCTGCCCGTGCTGCTGCCGCTCACCGCGCTGGCGCACCGGCTGGGCGCGCCGGCGCTGTCCCCCTGGCCCACCAACCTCATCATGAACGCTGGCATCATGCTGTGCTGCCTGGGCCTGGCCTTGATGCTGTGGGCGAACAGCCGCGGCTGGCGCCCGAACCCCCGGCGGGTCTTCTGGACCGCGGCGGCGCTGGTCGCGGTGCTGGTGAACATCACCCCGATCGGCTCATCGGACGTGGCGAGCTACGCCGCGTACGGGCGCATCGCGGCCTTCGGACATAATCCGTACGTTTACCTGCCGGCCGACCTGCCCGGCGGCCTCCGCAATCCGTATACCGCGCTGGTCGGCATCCAGTGGGTGCGGACCCCCTCGGTGTATGGGCCAGTTGCCACCTGGATGCACCTAGCCGCGGCACTCGTGGACGGCAGCAGGCCGTGGCTGACCATCTGGGTCCTGATGATCGTGACCGGAATCGGGTTCCTCGCGGCGGGGTACGTGCTGCTGCGATCGGCGGCCAACCCGGTGCGCGCCGGCCTGCTCTGGGCCGCGAACCCGCTGCTGATCTATCTGTTCGTGATGAGCGGACACCTCGATACCTTCATCGCGCTGGCCGGGATCGTAGCGATCCTGATCTCGCGCCGCGGCGCGACCGTCTGGCATGACCTCGCGGTTGGCCTGGTGATCGGCCTGGCCGGCGGGATCAAGATAAACGCCGCTTTCGTCGGGCTGGGCATTGCCGTGCCGCTGATCCGCGAACGCGCCTGGGTGCGCCTGCTCCGCACCGGCGCCGTCGCGGCGGCGGTCACGTTCGGGCTGTACTACTTCAGCTACGGCCTGGATGCGGTCAAGCCCCTACCGAAGGCATCGACGTGGGTGATCGCGCCGTCGATCTGGCGGCTGGTCCAGATGACCAGCCACCATTTTCATCTGGCGAGCCCGTCGGCGACATCGACACTGATCGGCGTGCTGTGGCCGCCGCTGCTGCTCGCGCTGGCCTGGTACCTGTACAAACGGCTGTCCCCCGACGTGCCCGTCGTGCTCGCCGCCACCTGCGCGCTGACCTTCGCCTGGGTGCTGATGGCCCCATGGTCGCTGCCCTGGTACACCGCGCTAGCGTGGGTCACGCTCGCCTTGCTGCCGCGCAACTCGCTGACCCGCTGGCTCACGCTGGCCACCGGCGCGCTCGCGCTACTGCACTTCAACGCCGGGCATCCGACGATCCCGCCGGCCGGTCCCAGCCCGTAGCCATGCGGCCGGAGCCGGAGCAATACCGGACCTGGGCCGACGCGGCCGCCTGCGCGCTGCAGCGCTGGTACAACCCGAGGACTGGGCTGTGGAAGACCGCGGGCTGGTGGAACTGCGCGAACGCGCTGACCGCGCTGATCCAGCACAGCCAGCGAACCGGCGAGCGCAGGTACCGGTACGTCATCGAGACGACGTTCGGCAGAGCCCAGCGGGTCAATCCGGAGTTCAGCAACGAATTTTACGACGACGACGGCTGGTGGGCACTGGCCTGGATCGCGGCGTTCGACCTGATCGGCGACGAGAAGTACCTGGACCTGGCGCGCAGGCTGTTCGCGGGGATCGCAGCCGGCTGGGACGACACGTGCCGCGGCGGTCTGTGGTGGACACGCGGGAAAACCTACAAGAACGCGATATCGAACGAGCTGTTCTTGCTCACCGCAGGCCGCCTGCATCAGCGCATGACCGATCCAGGCCGTCGCGCCAGTGGTTATCTCGACTGGGCACTGCGCGAGTGGCGGTGGTTCAGCGCCAGCGGGCTGATCGGCCCGGCCGGCCTGGTCAACGACGGGCTGACCGCCGACTGCGCGAACAACGGTGGCACGGCCTGGACCTACAACCAGGGCGTGATCATCGGCGGGCTCACGGTCCTGCACGAAATCACCGGCGACGGCGCCTACCTCGGGCAGGCGGAAGCCATCACGGCGGCGGCGCTGCGGGACCTGACGGTGCCGCCGGGCATCCTGGCCGAGCCGGGCGAGCGGCCAGACGCGGGCTGGGAGGGCGACCAGCCGCAGTTCAAGGGCATCTTCATCAGGAACCTGTATGAGCTCTACCGGCTCAGCCCGCGCGCCGAATACCGCGACTTCATCCTCACCAACGCGACCTCGCTATGGCGCAACGCCAGGAACCGGCGGGACCAGGTGGGGCTGGCATGGACCGGGCCGTTCGACCGAGCCGACGCGGCTCGGCAGAGTTCGGCGCTCGACGCGCTCAACGCGGCGGTGGGCGTCACCGCGTCGATTACACGGTAAACCGAAACTCAACAGGGTTCCGTTTTCGCGATCCACCCGGCCGCGTTGAACGGGCGGATTCCCTTTCCGTAGACGGTGCGGCACAGGGCCGGGACGCTGGCCCTGGATCCGGGGATCAGTCCACCGTATCTGGAGGCTGAGAGTATGTGCCACCGATATGGGATGCCCACGTGGTCCCGGGGGTCTGCCGTCCGCTCACCGAGGTGGGCCGGATCCGGATCCAGAACGGATGCCGCACGGCGGTGATCCAGGGATACACGCCAAGACGGCTCAAGCTCAGGCTCAAGCGCTGGATGTCGGCCTCCGCATCCACCACTTCCGCGCGGCCACTGACCAGCACGCTCCACCCGGACCGGGTCTGCTCGTTATAGTGATCGGCCTCGAACGCGGCGCGATCTTGTCCCCCCGCCGCGGCGACCTTCGACCCGTAGGCCGTGCGGAAGATCACGTCCTGGCCATCTACGACGTGGTTCACCGGCAGGATCACCACCTCGCCGTCCGCGACGAAGCCGACCCGCCCGACAGGGACCGAGGCCAGCAGTCGCAGGCACTCATCAACCGGCAAGATCTCAAGCCCTGCGTGATCGGTCGGATACCGTGGCATCTCACTCTCCCCTGAGGTCGGCTGCCGAGCCCGGCGAACCCTGGGTAAGGCGATCATGGCCATCCCACTGTGGATGGCAGCGGCGGGTACTTGCAGGGCCCAAGAGCCCGGGAAACCAGGTCCTTAGGCACATCCCACGCCATGGGGGCATCCGTTCACCTGCTGCACTAGTTCCTGGCGGCTGGTATCCGCTGGGAGATCGACGACATTGGTCCCTGCCTGCTCGTAGTCCCGGCCGCATCGCCAGCTTCGCCACGCCGACCTCGTCGGCGGCCGGGCCGCTGTGCCGGGTCTCATCGCGATGGCGTCCCGCTCCGTGAGAGCCGCTTGGACCTGGCGCCCGGATGCCTGCCGGGAACCAGGCCATGGCCCGCGCGGCGGGTCTTTGGTCCGCCTCGCAGCCGGCCAAAGGCCCTGTCACGCCGCCCTGGACGCGGCGGACCGTGGCCGGATGGGCGACAGCAGCGACGGCATGACCGGGACCGCGGCCCGGCAGGGGCAGGTGCTGGCCGGGCACGGCCAGTTCCTGGTCACCGCGGCGGCCCGCGCTCCGTCGGTCCACAACACCCAGCCGTGGCGGTTCTGGGTCGGCCCGGACGCGGTCGAGCTGCGGACCGACCCGCGCCGCAAGCTGCGGGTCGACCCGTCCGGCCGGGAAATGCTGATCAGCTGCGGCGCTGCCCTGTTCGGGCTGCGCCTGGCGATCCGGTCCCTGGGCTACCTGCCGGTGACCGATCTGCTGCCCGATCCGGCGCAGCTGCGGCTGATGGCCCGGGTATGCATCGGGGAGGCAGCTCCGGCAAACGGGCTGGAACGCCAGATCCTGGACGCGGTCCCCCACCGGCACACGCACCGCGGCCCGTTCATGCCCGGCCCGCTGCCACCCGGGCTGCTGGCCGGCCTGCAGCACGACGCGCTGGCCGAGGGAGCCACCCTCGCCCTGATCACCGGCGGCCTGGCCTACGACCGGCTAGAGCGGATCACCGCCGCGGCGGCTCGCCGCGGCAACCTCAGCCCGCGCGCCCGGGCCGACATACGGCGGTGGACCCGCACTGCGGCTAGCACGGCACGGGACGGCATCCCCGCCACCGCGCTCGCCGCCAGCATCGGGCGCCCCGCCGGGCGGCTGACGCAGCGCGACTTCGACCTCGGCCGCGGCATCACCCGCCTGCCCGCCGGCGGGGCACCCCCGTCCGCCACCGCCGTGCTGCTGACTTCCGGCGACCGCCGCGCGGACTGGCTGCGTGCCGGGCAGGCCCTGTACCGGCTGCTACTGCACGCCGCCAGCCGGGAGGTATTCGCATCCCTGCACACCCAGCCGCTGGAAGACGCCGTAACTCGCGACCTCATCAGCAGCCAGCTCGCACTGCCGGGCCACCCCCAGATGCTGCTCCAGCTCGGCCCCGCAACCACCGCGTCCCCGACCGCCCGGCAGCCGCCCGCTGAACCAGACAGCCTCTGACGCCGCCAGCTCAGCCCCTTACCGTTTCGGCGGGTGCCGCAGCCAGCCCCTGGTGTCGGGTCGGCCCACCGGACCGTAGGCAGCTGCACGGCGCGAACCAGGCACGGCCGGTTATCGTCCCCCGGCGGCGGCCTGGCAGGCACCTGGTGACGGCGGCCGGCGCTCGGTCATACGTGTTACGCCACACCACGGCAGTCGCCCAGGGCGCCTTCTGGGCGCTGCTGGCCCTCATCGGGCCGACCGCCAGCACGCGGCGGCCGATCGTCCCGCGGACGTCGGGACATCTGGCCCTGATCAAGCCGCCGCCGGTGATTGTTAAATCAAGCGACTGCAAACTGTATTTCGCGATATCGAGCCCGGGCGGACTACTGCCTAGGGATCCCGACGGGAGTCTTCGGTGATCCCGGCACAGGAGGCAATATGAGGTCGGCGGCAACCAGGCCGACAGAGTGGTCGACGGTGCCTAGGCAGCGCGGTACAGGGCCAGACGTCACGGGGCCGGACGGCCCGCCGGGGGCAGCGGGTGCGGCGGGCGGGATCACGCTGGGCGTGGAGGAGGAATTCGTGCTCCTGGACCCGCGCACCGGCGCCGCGGCCCTGGCCGGCCCTGATGTGGCGCGGATGCGCGTTGGCGAGCCGGGGATCCGGCCGGAGGTGATGCGGTTCCAGGTGGAGACCGCGTCCAGGGTGTGCACCAGCCTGGACGACCTCGGCCGCGAGCTAACCCGGCTCCGGCGGCTGGCCGCGGACGCCGCGGCATCGGCGGGCTGCCTGCTGGCGGCAACAGGGATCGTCCCGTACCGCGCGCCCGGGCTGGCCGCCCTGACGGACCAGCCGCGGTACCAAGAGCTGGCTCGGCACTACGGCCCGCTGGTGGCCGCGGCCGGCGGCGCCTGCGGCTGCCACGTGCACATCGGGGTCCCCTCCCGCGACCTCGGCGTCCAGGTGCTGGCCCGGCTGCGGCCGTGGCTCGCGCCGCTGCTGGCCATCACCGTCAACTCCCCCATCGCCGACGGCCGCGACACGGCCTGGGCCAGCCGCCGGTACCCCGCCTGGTCCCGCTGGCCGACCGCGGTGCCGCCCGCAGTGTGGCCCGATGCCGCCGCCTACGACGCGACGGTCCGCCGCCTCATCGGGCGCGGCGCCGCGCTCGATGAGCAGGGCATCTACCTCCTCGCGCGACTGTCCCCGCGCTACCCCACCGTGGAAGTCCGGGTCGCCGACGCCTGCCTTGACGCCGGCACCACGGTGCTGCTGGCCGGGCTGACCCGCGCCCTGGTCGCGACCGCCCTGGCCGAAGCCCGCCAGTACGCGCCCGTGCCAGCGGCGCCGGCCCGCCACGTCAACGCGGCCCTGGCCGCCGCGGCCCGGCACGGACTGACCGGGCCCGCTATCGACCCGTTCACCGGGCAGCCCGCGGACGCGCGCAGCGTCCGGTCCCGCCTCATCGACCACCTCAACCCCGCGCTCAGCGAGCACGGCGACGCCCAGATAATCACCGGGCTGCTGTGCCAGGCTCGACCAGGACGGCACCGGAGCTGACCGCCAGCGAGCCCTCTTCACCAGCGGCCTGCCCCCGCCCGGGTTCGTCCACGCGCTCGCCCGCGCTACGCTATCTCACAGCATGTAACTGGCCTTTGGACCCGGGTCAGGCACACATTCCCGGCGATGGTTGGCCGTGATTAAGAATGGTTCGTGCGTGGCGTGCCCATGTCATGGAGGCCAGAGCTGGGGTGACCAGGCCCGGTTAAGCTTCCGAGGGGGTGACTTCGGTCAGCGCACGGCGGACTTGCGAGCCGTTGGTCGTCCCATTCGATCGCGGGGTCGGGCTCGAGGAATGCCGCTGCGATGCTGGCGATGCCCAGAGCGGCCAGTGAGCTCATACTCGTCGTAGAGGATCGCCGGGGGGGTGGCCTCCTTGGCTAGCTCTTCGATCAGGTCGCTGAAGAACAGGTCCTTGTAGGGCCAGCGGCGGTAGACGGCGCTGCGGGCCACGTCGGCGTCGCGGATGACGTCCTCGAAGCTGAGGTGGTCCGGGCTCACGGTCAGCCCGGTGCGGTGCACCATCGCCACGGCCGCGGCGAGCATCCGCCGCTCGGTCTCCTGATCGGAGAGCCGGCGCGCCCGCCGGCCCAGGCCTGGGGGTTCTCGCCTGTGATCTGTCATGGAACGGCTGCCCCCTGCACGTAGGCGCTTTCTTCGGGAGCACCAGATCCGTCGGAGTAGGCACATCGTTGCGCGCGAATAGGGCCGAACGACCCTGACTGAGGGTCTGCTCGTGCCAACCTCCGCAGGCTGTCCGGGCCGTCCGCCCGGGACCTTTGCCGGTACTCGGGCATCTATGACCTGCATATATTGCCCGGATAGTGTCCTTGTCCAGCTTGCTGGGCCCTATCCGAAGGTCAGGTGTCAGGCCCGGTGAGCACTAATGCGTTCAATGATCCGGCAACAGATCCGATCGGCGTGTTTGTCCTGGATGACCACGAAATCGTCCGCCAGGGGGTGCGCGGCCTGCTGGAGGACGAGCCGGACATCCGGGTGATCGGCGAGGCAAGTACGGCATCGGCCGCGCTGGCCCGGATCCCGGCACTGCGCCCCGACGTGGCCGTGCTGGATGTCCGGCTGCCCGATGGGGATGGGGTGTCGGTCTGCCGGGAGGTCCGGTCGCGGCTGCCCGGGGTGGCCTGCCTGATGTTCACGGCGTTCGGCGACGACCGGACTCTGCTGGACGCGGTCATGGCCGGAGCGGCCGGGTACATCCTTAAGGAGGCTGACGGCTCCGATCTGGTCGACGCGATCCGCGCGGCCGCCTCCGGCCAGTCGCTGCTGAATTCCCGCGCGGCGAGCCAGCTGATGGCCAGGTTGCTGGACGCGTCCGGCAAGCCCGACCCGCTGGCCGGGCTGACCCTGCACGAGCGTAATGTCCTGGTGCTGATCGGGGAAGGCCTGACCAACCGGCAGATCGGCAAGCGGCTGTTCATCTCCGAGAAGACAGTGAAGACCTACGTCTCAGCAATGTTCCGCAAGCTCGGCCTGACGCAGCGCACTGCCGCGGCCGCCTACGTGGCCCGTATCTTCGGCGGTCCTACGGTCGGATCGGGCCATAACGTGAGGATCACCGACCGGGGAGCCTTGAACCTGCCGTAGTCACCTGACCGGCAGATGCCCCCGGCTGCTCCGGTGCCGGCGAGCGGCATGCCACCGGAAGCGCGAGCGTACTCCCCCGAACCCGCCGTAGGCGTAGTCTCACCACGCCGCTGCCGACCCCTTTGGACTTCCAGCGCAATAGTAACGCTGGCGGACCTGGTCCGCGGCGGCCTGCTGCGGCGTGGACCGCTTCAGGAATGACGCAGTCCTCTAGGGACCGCCGAACAGGGCCATAAGTCACTACCGCCGCGGTCTCCGACGGCGAGACAATCCCCCGGTGTAACGACAGGACGAGCGGCGCCCGGTCCCGGGCGCCGCCAGGCGGGAGAAACAAGGCGCCGCCAGACGGGAGAAACAAGATGCCTGCTTTCAACGTGGTGGATCTGTCGGCGCTGGAGATCCTGGACTCCCGCGGGCGTCCCACCCTGGCGGTGACGGTGCGGCTGGCGGACGGCGCTGCCGCCGGCGCGGGGGTGCCGTCCGGGGCCTCGACCGGCTCGCGGGAAGCAGTGGAACGCCGCGACGGCGACCCGGCCCTCCGCTACGGCATGCCCGCAGGCTGACCGGTGGACGGCGGCCGGAGAATGGTCGTTCCAGGGCACATGCAAGGCGCAGGCCAGCTGCCCGCCGGCGGCATGCGGACCGTACTGGAGACCGCAGTCCACCTCGTTGCCTGCGGCACTTGTGTGCCTCGCCGCCCGGCGGCACGACAGCTTACTGGTAGACCCGTCGCGCACGGCGAGTTCAATGGTGCGCTTGTTGCGGTCCTGGGCCGGGCTGCTGCTGCCTGTTCACAGCCGCTTCATCTCATGTGTACGGGAAGATCGCCGGATAATGCTCAAGCGTGAGATTGTCGTGCCGCCAGAGCATCTGTACCCGCCCGATGAGTGGCGGGTGGTGGAGGCGCGGTACTCGGAGGAGTTTTTCGAGCGGGCTGAAACTATCTTCTCGCTGGGCAACGGGTTCGTCGGGGTCCGCGGCACCTTCGAGGAGGGGCGCCCGGCGCTGTCACCCGGAACGTTCATCAACGGCTTTCACGAGACGTGGCCTATCGTCCATGCGGAGGAGGCGCACGCGCTGGCCCATAAGGGCCAGACGATCGTCAACGTGCCCGACGTGACGATCCTGAAGCTCTACGTGGATGACGAGCCGCTGTTCGCGCCGACGGCGCGCGTTCATGACTATGCGCGGGTCCTTGACATGCGGGCCGGGACGCTTACCCGCGAGTTCACCTGGGTCACCGCCGCCGGGAAGCACGTCCGGGTCCGCTCGTGCCGGATCGTCTCGCTCGAACACCGGCACGTGGTGGCGATGAGCTACGAGGTGACAGTGCTGGACGCCGCGGCACCCGTGGCGATCTCCTCCCTGGTGCTGAACCGGCAGGATAGCCACCCGGCAGGCGGCCGTCCCGGGCACCGACCCGGCGATCCGCGGCTTGCCACCGCGATGCCGCACCGGGTGCTCAACGCTCACGTCACCGAGCTGGAGGGCCAGCGCATCCTGCTGGGCTACCAGACGACGAACAGCCGGATGACGCTGGGCGTCGGCGTCGACCACGTGATCGATGCGGCGTGCCCGTACCGCGTAGCGGGGCGCCAGGACGATGATTCGGGCGAGGTCATCCTCACCGCGGATGCGAAGCCGGGGGTGGCTGTCCGGATCATCAAGTACGCGGCCTACCAGGCTTCCCGCGGCATCGAGGTGCCCGAGCTTGTGAATAGGTGCCGCCGGACCCTGGACCGAGCGGTGCGCGACGGGTTCGACGCGCTGGCCGCGGCCCAGCGGGCGAACCTGGACCGGTTCTGGGACCGGGCCGACGTCCGGGTGCAGCGGCGGCTGTCGTCGGTCCGGCAGCAGCAGGCGGTCCGGTGGAACCTGTTCCAGGTCGCGCAGGCATCGTGGCGGGCCGAGGGGGCGGGCGTACCGGCGAAGGGGCTGACCGGGCAGGCCTATGAGGGGCACTACTTCTGGGACACCGAGGTGTACGTGCTGCCGTTCTTGTCCTACACCCAGCCGAGGATCGCCCGTAACCTGCTCCGTTTCCGGCACAGCATGCTGGAGCGGGCGCGGGAACGGGCACACGCGGTCAGCCAGCAGGGCGCGCTGTTCCCGTGGCGCACGATCAACGGCGAGGAGGCCTCGTCGAATTTCCAGGCGGGCACCGCGCAGTATCACATCAACGCCGATATCGCTTACGCGATCAGGCGCAACGCCAGCATCACCGGCGACATGCGGCTGCTCGGCGACGTCGGGGCCGAGATCCTGGCCGAAACCGCCCGGCTGTGGCACGACCTCGGCTTCTACGGCAACGACGGGCGGTTCCACATCCACGGGGTGACCGGACCCGACGAGTACACCACCGTGGTCAACGACAACACCTACACCAACTTGATGGCCCGGCTGAACCTGAATTTCGCCGCCGCCACCGTGCGCCGGCTGCGCCAGGATCGGCCCGGCGATTACACCGCGCTCGTGCACGCAGTACGGCTCCAGCCCGGCGAGGTGGAGTCGTGGGAACGCGCGGCGGCTGCGATGCACGTGCCCTTCGATGAGGACCGCGGCATTCACCCGCAAGACGACACGTTCCTGGATCGGGAAGTGTGGGACCTGGACAGCACACCGCGCGAGAAATTCCCGCTGCTGCTGCACTACCACCCGCTGGTGATCTACCGCCACCAGGTACTCAAGCAGGCCGACATCGTGCTCGCCATGTTCCTGCTCGGCAATGAGTTCTCCGAGGAGCAAAAGCGCCGCAACTTCGAGTACTACGATCCGCTGACCACCGGTGACTCGTCCCTGGCGGCTTGCGTGCAGAGCATCATCGCCGCCGAGATAGGCAACCAGAGCCAGGCCCTGGAGTACTTCGAATACGCGCTGCACATGGACCTGGGTGACGTGGCCGGCAACGCCTCGGACGGAGTTCACATCGCGTCAGCCGCCGGCGTATGGTCAGCCCTGGTCTTCGGATTCGGCGGTGTCCGCGATTTCGACGGACAGCTGTCTTTCACGCCTGCCCTGCCCCGCAGCTGGAAAGAGCTCGCGTTCTCGCTCCGGTTTCGCGGCCGGCAGCTCCGGGTCCAGCTCAGCCACGACGAAGAGCAATACCTCCTCGACGAAGGGGAACCACTGAAGGTCACCATCCGCGGCGAGCCGCATCTGCTCACCCCCGGCACCGCCGTCGCAATCAAGCGCCCACTGCCATAACGCAGCCGGCCCTGCCGGCAGGCGCGGGCACCCTCCGGAAGGCGATGATGCCGGGATTTACCTGGAACTCCACCGATACCTATTCAGCGATCTCGAACTCGCCGGCGCAACCGGGCTCGAACCAGTGACCTGCCATTCCGACGCGGAGCTGCAACTGGTGCACGAAGCCGATGCGGGCAAGCTTCCGGGGCCTTATGCGCCGCCTTGCCTCCTCCTCATTCGGCGCAGACCGCTTATTGGGCCTGCACCGCAGACGTGGCTCAGTGCGCGGCCTTGCCGCCTGATGTTGTTTGAAAGCGGAATTCGACGACGTCGCCGTCGCGCATGACGTAGTCCTTGCCTTCGATGCGGGCCTTGCCGGCGGCGCGGGCGGCGGGCAGCGAGCCGACCGCGATGAGGTCGTCGTAGGAGACCACCTCGGCCTTGATGAAGCCGCGCTGAAAGTCGGAGTGGATGACGCCGGCCGCTTGCGGCGCCGTCGCCCCGGCCCTGATCGTCCAGGCCCGGGCCTCCTTGGGGCCAGCGGTGAGGAAGGTCTGCAGGCCGAGCGTGCGGAATCCGGCCTGGGCCAGCTGGACCAGGCCGGGCTCACCCAGGCCGGCCTCGGCGAGCAGTTCGGCTGCCTCGTCCTCGGGCAGCTCGGTCAGGTCGGCCTCGGTCTTGGCGTCCAGGAAGACCGCCTCGGCGGGAGCGACCAGCGCCGACAGGCGCTCGCGCAGGTCGGTGTCGCCGAGTTCGCCCACGTCGCAGTTGAACACGTAGAGGAACGGCTTGGCCGTCAGCAGCTGCAATTCGCGCAGCGCAGCCAGATCGATGCCTGCGGCGGAGGCGCCGGCCCACAGGGTGACGCCGGTGAACAGGAGCTTCTCCGCCGCCTCCGCGGTCTGGGCTACCCGCGCTCGCTCAGCATCCTTGGCGAACTTGGTCTCCTTGGCCAACCGGGGCAGGGCCTTCTCCAGTGTCTGCAGGTCAGCCAGGATCAGCTCGGTGACCACCGTCTCTATGTCCCGCTCGGGCGACACGTCGCCGTCCACGTGGGCGACGTCGGGGTCGGCGAACACCCGCACCACCTGGCAGATCGCGTCGGTCTCGCGGATGTGGGCCAGGAACTGGTTGCCGAGCCCCTGGCCCTCCGAGGCGCCGCGGACCAGGCCGGCGATGTCGGTGAACCGCACGCTGGCGGGCACGATCCGCGCGGAGTCGTAGAGCTTGGCCAGCTCGGTCAGGCGCGGGTCGGGGACGCCGACCACCCCGACGTTCGGCTCGATCGTGGCAAACGCGTAGCTGGACGCAAGTGCCCCGGCCCGTGTCAACGCGTTGAACAGGGTGGACTTGCCGACGTTGGGCAGACCGACAATGCCGATAGAAAGGCTCACCCGCGCGAGTTTAGTAGCGGGGGAAGGCGACTTGACCGATGCGCCGACAGGCGGGCGGCGGACCTTGGAACCGAACGGGCGGGCACTTTGCTCGTGCCCCACAGCACGCGCACGCCGCACGGGACGCTTTGGCCACCGCCGAGCCGGGCGGCATGACCCGGAAGAGACCCATGGCACGGGCCCGCAGCCCTAACCCCCGGTGCTGCTGCGCACCTGGCAGGCTGCCGTGACATGTGATACGTGCTCACCTGCCGGCGTTTATGGCGTGAATGTCCCATTCATGTCGTTCTATGTGCATGGCTGGGACATTCACGCCGTATGACCTGGTGCGGGGCGGTGCCGGAGTGACGGGAGTCCGATCCGACGTCCGCACGGGGCGGCTGGAGGTCAGAACTGGGCCTCGTACTGGGCGGGATCGACGCGGGCTTCGACGATCAGGGGGCGCGACCGGGCGCCGAACCCCTCCAGGGCTTTCTCCAGCGCCGCCGGGCTGTCCGCCCGGGCGCCGTCGCAGTCCATGGCCGCGGCCATGAACGCGGCGGTACCCTCACGCACCGCGGACACCACCTGGATGCCCCGGTGCCGGGCCGCCTCCATGAAATCGATGACCGATTCGCCGGGATAACCGAATACGTGCCGCACGCCGGCCGCATGCAGGTCAGCCGGCCAGCAGCGCGGCCGTGGACGCCGGGGCAGGCTGGGAGGGATGATGCGTCATCGCACCATTGTCCACAGGCGCCGGCGCCGGGGCAGTCACCGAGCCCGAACGCTCCTATGCCCCATGGTGCGGTGTCCGGGGTGCCGCTTTGCGATGCGGGCGGGCGTGTCTGCGCCGGAACCGGCACCTACGGTGAGATCATCACTGCACATGGGAGCGGTCTTGTTGCTGGCCGGACTGCTGCTCGGAATCGTCATCGGGGCAGCGATCGGATACATGTTCGCCCGCGGGCGGCTCGGCGCCGCCGACGAGCGAGCCCGGGCCGCCGAGGACAGAGCCAGGCTGATCGAGCGCGGCGCAGCCGAGCGGGCCGCGCTCGCGGAGGGCCAGCTCGCCGAGCGGTTCCAGGCGCTGTCCGCGCAGGCGATGGACGCGAGCACCACCCGGTTCCTCGAGGTCGCCGAGGGACGGCTACAAGCGGCGAACGCGACCGCGGCGGGTGAACTCGAGCTGCGCCGTGCGGCGGTCGAGCACCTAGTCGAGCCGCTGCTGCAGACGCTGGCCAGGATCGAAGAGCAGCTGCGCGAGTCCGACGCGGCCAGGACCCGCTCGCACGCCGCGCTGGCCGAGCAGGTTCACCTCGCGCGGCACTCCTCGGAGCAGCTGCGCGCGCAGACGCAGGCGCTGGTCACTGCGCTACGGCGGCCGGAGGCGCGGGGCCGCTGGGGCGAGCTGCAGCTGCGCCGGGTGGTCGAACTGGCTGGGATGGCTCCCCGCTGCGACTTCGACGAGCAGGCCACCGTGGCCACGCCGGACGGTGCGGTGCGGCCCGACCTGGTGGTACGGCTGGCCGGCGGCAAGAACATCGTGGTAGACGCCAAGGTCTCGCTGGCCGCGTACCTGGAGGCTGCGGAGGCCGACGACGAGGACGTGCGGGCGGCCCGGCTGGGCGCGCACGCCAGGCACCTGCGCGAGCACGTCGACCGGCTGGCGGCCAAGGCCTACTGGGCGGCGCTGAGCCCGTCGCCCGAGTTCGTGATCCTGTTCATCCCGGGCGAGGCCTTCCTGGCTCCGGCGCTGGAACGGGACCCCGGGCTGCTGGAGTACGCACTCGGCCGCAAGGTGCACATCGCCACCCCGACTACGCTGGTCACGATGCTGCGCACCGCGCAGTACGCCTGGCAGCAGGCGGCGCTGGCCGAGAACGCCCGCGCCGTGTTCGATCTCGGCCGGCAGCTCTACGAGCGGATCTCCGGCCTCGGCGGGCACGTGGACCGGCTGGGCCGCGCGCTGGCCAAGGCGGTGTCAACGTACAACCAGGCGGTCGGCTCGCTGGAGAGCCGGGTCCTGCCCAGCGCGCGGAAGCTCAGCGAGCTCGGGGTGATCGACGGGGAACTCACCGCGCCCGCCGCGGTGGAAGAGACGCCCCGGGCGCTGTCGGCTCCCGAACTGATAGCCGACCCGGAGCTGGACTCCGCCGACATGGACATGGACGGAGCCTTGATCGACCCGGCTGAGGTCAGCCTGGTGCGTGCCGTTCGATGACACAGACTCGGGCCCCGGGCCGCAAAACAGGGACGCAGGTGCCAGCAGCGCGCCCGCGTTCGAGGTCCGTCACGCTCACCGGTCGCGGCGCAGGCGTCGCGCTGTTCGCGGCGTGTTTCCTCGGCCTGCTGATCGCGGCCTGGACCGGCTGGGAGCTGTTCGCCGATGCGGTGTTCGTCATGACCTGCGGCCTGGTTGCCTGTTACACGCGGGCCAGCGGGCTGCGCGCGGTGGTGGTGTGCCCGCCGCTGGCGTTCGTCGCGGGAAGCCTGCTGGCTCAGCTGCTGACCGCGCCGGATGCCTTCTCGGTCGCGACCGGAATCCTGGTCACGCTGGGCATCTCGGCGCCGTGGCTGTTCACAGGGACGGGCCTGACCGTGGTGATCGCGCTCGGCCGCGGCTGGCGGCCGGACCTGCCGGGGCTGGGACGGTGGCTCCGGCGGCGCTAGCCGCTCCGCCCGGGTCCGGCGGCGCGTCCGGCCGCGCGCAGTTCGCGCGGGAGCGCGAACGTCATGTGCTCCTCGACCGCCTCGACTTCCTCCACATCGCCGAACCCGTGACCGGCCAGCTTGCCCAGCACCGCGGCGACGAGTTCTTCCGGCACCGAGGCCCCGCTGGTCACGCCGATCGTGGTCACGCCGTCCAGCCAGCGCTCGTCGACCTCCCCGGCGTCATCGACCAGGTAGGCGGCCGGAGTGCCGTAGTCCCTGGCCACCTCGACCAGGCGGACCGAGTTGGAGGAATTCGGCGAGCCCACCACGATCACCAGGTCGGCCTGGGCGGCGATGGCCTTGACCGCGGCCTGCCGGTTCTGCGTGGCGTAGCAGATGTCGTCGCTCGGCGGGTCGAGCAGGGCCGGGAAGCGCTCGCGCAAGGCGTCGACGGTCTGGATGGTCTCGTCCACCAACAGCGTCGTCTGCGACAGCCAGACCACCTTCGACGGGTCCCTGACCTCGACCTGGGCGGCCCCGTCGGTGCCGTCGACCAGGCGGACCCGGGACGGCGCCTCGCCTGCCGTCCCCACTACTTCCTCGTGCCCCTCGTGGCCGACCAGCAAGATGTCGTAGTCCTTGGCCGCGAACCTCCGCGCCTCGTTGTGCACCTTGGTCACCAGCGGGCAGGTCGCGTCGATGGCGTGCAGGCCCCGGCTCTCCGCGGCGCGGCGGACCTCCGGGGCAATGCCGTGCGCGGAGAACACCACGACTGAGCCGGGCGGCACCTCGTCTACTTCCGCCACGAAGACGGCGCCGCGCTTCTCGAGCGTGCTGACCACGTGCGTATTGTGTACGATCTGCCTGCGGACATAGACCGGGGGGCCGAACCTGTCCAGTGCCATCTCGACCACTTGCACAGCGCGGTCGACCCCGGCGCAATAGCCGCGAGGCTTAGCGAGCAGGACCCGTCGCTGGCTAGAAGACATGCCTCCATGGTAGGTGAGTAAGTCCTGGTTCTGGTCAGGCGTACCCCACGTCACGGTGCGGGTATTGCGACACACACGAGGAGGCGCGAAGATAACCCGTCAGGGAACACGCGCTGACTATCAGCGATGCCACCGGCGCCGGCGTCCCGCCGGACCTGCCTAGCGTTCAGTGGCATCCCATCCCCGAGGGAGAGTGTGACATGCGCGTTCCGCAGGTCAGCGAACGCATCAAGGAAGCTCCGGCGCAGGCCCTGCGCGGCGTGTTCGCCGGCATCGGCCAGCTGCTGCTGATAACGGACAAGATCAGGAACAAGGCCTCGCACCAGGATGTGCCGCGGGCCAGGGGGCCCAGGACGTCGGGAACGGTCACTGACGCGGCCGTCACCAGCCCGGCCGGTCAGGACGCCGGAATCGCGGCCCCTCTGGCCGATACGGCCGCCGCCAAGCCGAACGCGACCAGGCCGGGTACGGCCCGGCGCAGCGCCGCCAAGCCGGCCGCGGGCAAGCCCGTTAGCCCGAAGCCAGCGGCCAAGCCGGTCACGGCTAAGCCACCCGCCCCCCGGCGCGCGACGGTCACGGCGGCCGCGGCGGATTCCGCGGCTTCCGCGGGCGAGGCGCCGAAGCCGCCCAAGCGCCAGAGCAGCCGGGATCTCGACAAGACTGGCAACGTACGGCTGATCGACGGCGAGACGCCAAATGCCGCCGTCCGCGCCGCGCCCGGCGCGCCACCGCTGCCCAACTACGACGAGCTGTCGCTGGCCTCGCTGCGCGCCCGGCTCCGCAACCTCGACGTCACGCAGGTCAGGCAGCTCGCGGAGTATGAGCGGGCGCACGCCGCCCGGGCCGAGGTGCTGACCATGTTCGAGCGCCGGATCGCCAAGCTGGAGGCGGAGGCTTAGTGCCGCTCGACACGTCGGCCGATTCACCCGTTCCCGTCCGCACGGTGCTGCAGCTGGTCGGCGGGTGGATCAGCCGACTCGGCCGGGTCTGGGTGGAAGGGCAGATCGCCGAGCTCGCCGTGCGCGGCGGCGCGGTGTTCCTGACCTTGCGCGACCCGGTCGCGGCCGTGTCGGTGCGGGTCATCTGCTCACGGCCGGTGTTCGACGCGGCCGAGCCGGCGCCCGCCGACGGGGCCAGGGTGGTCATCCTGGCCCGGCCGGATTTCAACGCCAACCGGGGCTCGTTCGCCCTGACCGCCCTGGAGATCCGGGCGGTCGGGGTGGGCGAGCTGCTGGCCCGGCTCGAGCGGCTGCGCCGGCAGCTGGCCGCGGAAGGACTCTTTTCACCCGAACGAAAGCGGGCTATTCCCTTCCTCCCCGGCGTCATCGGCCTGATCTGCGGACGCGACTCCGCGGCGCAGCGGGACGTACAGCAGAACGCCGGGCGGCGCTGGCCGGCCGTGAGGTTCCGGGTGGAGCAGACGGCGGTCCAGGGACCTTACGCGGTTGAGGAGATCATCGACGCGCTGCGCCGCCTTGACCAGGACCCCGAGGTCGACGTGATCGTGATCGCCCGGGGCGGCGGCTCGCTCGAAGACCTGCTCCCGTTCTCCGACGAGGCGCTGATCCGGGCGGTGGCGGCGTGCCGGACGCCGGTGGTGAGCGCGATCGGGCACGAGCAGGACACGCCGCTGCTCGACTACGTGGCCGACCTGCGCGCGTCCACGCCGACGGATGCGGCCAAGCGGGTGGTGCCCGACGTCGCAGAGCAGACCGCGCTGATCGGGCAGCTGCGCGACCGGGCGCGGCGGTGCGTCACGGGCTGGCTCGACCGCGAGACGGCGTGGCTGGAGGCGATCAGGTCCAGGCCCGCGCTGGCCGACCCGGTACGGGAGATCGAGCGCCAGGCCGAGCGGGTGGACGCGCTGGTGCAGCGGGCCCGGGTGTCGCTGACCGCGAGCCTGGCCCGGGCCAGCGACGACGTGGCGCACACCCAGGCCCGCCTGCTCGCCCTGTCACCCGCGTCCACGCTGCGCCGCGGGTACGCGATCGTGCAGCACCGCGACGACGGCGTGGTACGCAGCGCGGCCGAGGTAACCCAGGGCGAAATGCTGACCGTCCGGTTCGCCGATGATCAGCTCACCGTACGGGCCGGCGATGACGGTTCTGACGGATAGGGTTGCGGTCGTGACGGATGGCGCGGACGTTAGGCCCTCAGCTGGGTCCCCGAAGGGGTCCGAGACGCTCAGCTACGAGCAGGCCCGGGACAAGCTGGCCGCGGTGGTCAAGCGCCTTGAGGCCGGCGGCCTGACCCTGGAGCAGTCACTCGAGCTGTGGGAACGCGGCGAGCGGCTGGCCACGGTGTGCGGCGAGTGGCTGGACGGCGCGCGGGCCAGGCTGGCCGCGGCCATGGCCGCCCGCGACGACGACGTCAGGAAAGCCGAAGCCGCGGACGACGACGCCCCCTTCTGAGCCGGGGCCGCCCGGCTGTTTGCCTGCCTGCTGGCTGGGCAGCCGGTGGGCTGGCCGACAACAGGGTGGGCGCGATGAACCCCGTCGAGAAGGCGATCAGGAAAGTAGACGCCACGCAGCAGCGTTACACGCCCACTGCGTTCGTGTTCGGGGTGGTGAAGAAATACGGGGACGACAACGGCGGGGTGCTGGTGTCCAATCTGGCGCATTCCGCCTTCGTGTCGCTGTTCCCGCTGCTGCTGGTCCTAGTGACGATCCTGGGCCTGGTCGCGTCGGTCAACGCGTCGTTCCGGGCCGATGTCCTGAACGCGGTGGCCGGCCAGATACCGCTAATCGGCCATCAGCTCACCGGTAACGTGCACCAGCTCAAGCGCTCCAGCGTCATCGGGCTGATCGTCGGCTTGGTCGGCCTGATCTGGGGCTCGGCCGGGCTGGCCCAGGCCGGCATGTTCACGATGGCCCAGGTGTGGAACCTGCCCGGGCCGGCCCGGCCCGGGTACGTGCAGCGGCTCGGCCGCGCCGGACTGTTCCTGCTCCTGCTCGGCGGCGGCGTGATCATCACCACGGGGCTGGCCAGCCTGAACACCTACGGCCTTAAGGGCTTGTGGTCGGTGATCCTCGTGGAGGTGCTGGCGGCGGCCTTCAACTCGGGCATGTACCTCGGCGCCTTCCGCGCGCTGACCCCGAAGGGTGTGCCGACCCGCCAGTTGCTGCCCGGCTCGATCACCGGCGGCATCTTGTGGACGGTGCTGCAGGTCCTTGGGACCTACCTGGTACACCACTTCCTGCACAGCGACTCCGTCTACGGCGTGTTTGGCACCGTGCTCGGCTTGCTGGCCTGGGTCTACCTGGCCTGCGAGATCACCGTCTACAGTGCGGAGATCAACGTGGTGCTGGTCCGGCGGCTGTGGCCACGGTCCATCGTGCAGCCGCCGCTGACCGAGGCCGACCGGGCCAGCATGGCCCTGCAGGCGCTGCAGAACCAGCGGCGCCCCGAACAGCAGGTCGAGGTGACGTTCCACGACCGGGAGCCCGATGTGGAGACGCCTGCCCGGGCCCCGCAGACGCCCGACGAGGTCGCTCCACCTGCGGACGCCAAGGTGCCGGAGCAGCGAGCCGGGTCCGAGTCAGGAGCCGACCGCGACCGGGCGCAGTGACGCGGCGAGCTGACGCAGCTCGGCCCAGCCGGCGTTGCCGGTGACCACGACCGTGAACCCGGCCGGGCTGGTGAGGTACATCGACCGCTGTCCCCGGGCGGGGGTGACGCTGAGCTTCCAGGTTCGCTGGCGTACCGAGGACGGGGCCAGCGCGGACCCGCTGTTGGTCATCCGCCGGACGAACGCGCCGGCGCTCGCGTTCGTCTCCTCGAGCGAGGCCAGCAGGCCGTCCGGGGTCGCGTAGTCGAGCCGCCAGGTGACGGTGCCCGCGCCGTTGGCGCCGCCCACGGCCAGCCCGGAGCCGACCGGCTGCCAGGATGCGGGCAGCCCGTGCGGGGCCACCGCCGGGTACGGCGCGAGCCGGGTCAGCTTGGCCAGGTCGGCGCGGTAGCTGACCGGGACGGGCTCGGCGGCGTGCGGCGCCGGGATCGCCACCACGACGACCGCGGCCGCCAGCAGACAGCCCAGCGCGGCGAGCCCGCCACGCAGCACCCGGTTCAGCACAGCTCAGGTTAGCCCGGCTTCCGGGGTGGACAAAGAGGGCTCCGGCGTAGCTGCATAGGATCAAAACAGGCCAGCGGAAGGACATCAGCCCATGACCGCGGAGCAGCAAGCCCACGCGCCAGCCAACCACGCCCCCGACCGCAACCTGGCTCTCGAGCTGACCCGGGTGACCGAGGCCGCGGCGATGGCCGCCGCCCGGTGGGTAGGCCGGGGCGACAAGAACGGAGCCGACGGGGCCGCCGTGAACGCGATGCGGCTGCTGATCAACTCGGTGTCGATGCGCGGCGTGGTGGTCATCGGCGAGGGCGAGAAGGACAACGCGCCGATGCTGTTCAACGGCGAGGAGGTCGGCGACGGCACCGGTCCGGCCTGCGACGTCGCCGTCGACCCGATCGACGGCACCCGGCTGTGCGCCAACGGGATGCCCAACGCGATCTCGGTCCTGGCGGTCGCCGACCGCGGCTCGATGTACGACCCTTCCGCGGTGTTCTACATGTCCAAGCTGGCCACCGGCCCGGCCGCGGCGGACGTGGTGGACATCGCCGCGCCGCCGGCGGCTAACATCGCGGCCGTGGCCAAGGCCAAGGGATGCGGGCCGCACGACGTCACCGTGGTCATCCTGGACCGGCCCCGGCACCAGGAACTGGTCACGCAGGTCCGCGAGGCCGGGGCCCGGATCCACCTGATCACCGACGGCGACGTGGCGGGCGCGATCATGGCGGCCCGTGACGGCACCGGCATCGACCTTCTGCTCGGCATCGGCGGCACCCCCGAGGCGATCATCGCTGCCTGCGCGCTCAAGTGCCTGGGCGGAGTCATCCAGGGCCAGCTCGCGCCGCGCGACGGGGAGGAGCGCCGCCGCGCCCTGGACGCCGGCCACGACCTGGACCGCGTGCTCACCACCGAGGACCTGGTGTCTTCGGACGACGTGTTCTTCGCCGCGACCGGGATCACCGACGGCGAGCTGATGGCCGGAGTCAGGTACCGGGCGGGCGGCGCGACCACGCACTCGCTGGTGATGCGGTCCCGGTCCGGGACCATCCGCCGCATCCAGAGCGAGCACCAGCTGTGGAAGCTGCGCGCCTACGCCTCGGTCAACTTCGGCTGAAGAGGCGGAAGCGGCGGCTCTTCGGCGGCGTGCGCACCGCCAGTTCGCCGCCGAGCACCAGCGCCCGGACCTCGATCACCGGCGCGCCCGGCCCGTCCGGGGGCGGCGTGCTCCCCCGCTTGCGACCCAGGACCATGTGCCCGCTCACCATCACCGAGACCCCGTCGGGCACGATCAGCCTGAGCCGGCCGCCGAATACCGTCGCGTACAGCTGCACCCGGCTGGCCTGCAAAATCGCCTGGGTGAAGTCGACTTCCACCTCGCCGAACATGGCGGTCACGGTGAGGTTCTCTGGCACCACCCAGCGGCCGTCCCGGCGGGCGGGCCCGAATATCCCCGCGATCACCTTGCCGCCGTCCAGCCGCACCGGCTGGGCGGACGACACCGCCAGGTCCGCGGTCAGCTCCGCGAGCTCGCCGAGCGTACGGGCGGTGATGGCCCGCTGCACCCGTTCGGCATGCTCGTCCGCGGTGAGCCGTCCGTCGCTCATCGCCTCGCCGAGCATGGCCAGCACGCGGTCCCGGTCCGAATCCGACGCGCGCAGGTCACGAGGCGACGGTCGTGGGCTCATGAGGAGAATTATCCCCCATCCCCCCGAGCCAAAGGGCGCCGCCGGCGACTGGACTCAGGAGCGAGGAGCCTGCGACGAGCGACGAGGGAAGGAGTCGGCTCAGGGGGCGCCCGGGGGCGAGCGGGGCTAGCAGAGCGAGCCGGGAGAAAACTGTACGCCACGAGGCTGAACATGCTACCCATGGGTGCATGACAGACGGAGCGATCGAATCGGTGCTGGAGCGGACACGCCAGGAGGAAATTCGCCTGGTCCGCTTCCTCTATGCCGACCATGGCGGGATCATCCGCGGAAAGGCCGCGGGCACGGCGCGGCTGCGGGAGCGGATGTCCAGCGGCATCGGGCACACGGTGGCGATGATGGCCATGTCCATGCTGGACCAGCTGCAGCCGGTAGCCGGGATGGGCCCGGTCGGCGAGGTCCGGATCGTGCCGGACCCCGAGACGTTCGTCGCTCTGCCCTATGCGCCCGGCGCCGGCGCGATGCTCGCGGACCTGGTCAAGCCGGACGGGTCGCCGTGGGAGGCGTGCCCGCGGACGTTCCTCAAGCAGGCCCTCGCCGAACTGGCCGGAGAGGGCTACTCGATGCAGGCCGCGTTCGAGCCCGAGTTCACCGTCGGCCACCGCGAGACCTCGCCGGCCGCGCCGACCATCCCGGACCGGCTTATCCCCATCGACGACAGCCTGTGCTACTCCTCCACCGGCTTTCACCAGGGGCACGAATTCGCCATGGAACTGGTCGCGGCGATGGAGGGGCAAGGCCTCGAGGTCGAGCACTACTACCCCGAACTCGGCCACGGCCAGCACGAGCTCTCCATCCGGCATGCCGAGGCGCTGCGCGCCGCCGACAACCACGTGCTGTACCGGGAGACGGTCCGCGGCGTGGCGTTCCGGCGCGGCCTATGGGCGAGCCTAGCCCCCAAGCCGATCCCCGACCAGGCCGGCAACGGCACGCACCTGCACGCCTCGCTCATCGATGTCGGATCGGAGGGCGCGTCGGCCGGCCGCAACGCGTTCGCCGACGCCACCGACCCGAACGGCCTGTCCCAGGTGGGTTACCACTTCATCGGCGGCCTGCTCGCCCACCTGCCCGCCCTGGTCGCGTTGACCTGCGCCAGCGTGAACAGCTACCGCAGGCTCGCGCCGCAGATGTGGGCCAGCGCGTACACCTGCTACGGGATGGACAACCGGGAGGCGGCGATCAGGGTCTGCTCGCCCCTGCGCGGCGACCCGGGCAGTTCGGTCAACCTCGAGCTGAAACCGTCCGACTCGAGCGCCAACCCGTACCTGTCCCTCGGCGCATTGCTCTACGCGGGCCTGGACGGCATCCGGAGCAAGCTCGACCCGGGCGAGGCGGTGAACGTCGACCCGGCCACCCTCACCGACGCCGAGCGGGCCGCGAGCAACACGCACCGGCTGCCCGCCTCGCTGAACGCGGCCCTGGACGCGCTGGAAGCCGACGAGATGCTGATGGACCTGCTCGGATCGCTGCGCAGTTCGGCTTACCTGGCGGTCAAGCGCTCGGAAGCCGCCCACTTCGCCCACTCCACCGACCCTTACTACGAGTGCTTCGAGCATTTCACCAAGATCTGAGCATCATCGTCGATCGCCACCTCCCTGGTAGGGGCGGTGGCGATCCACGATATTGCGTTGGGTGTGGCTAGTCGCCGGCGGCCAGGCCGCCCTGGCGGGGGTCACCGGAGCGGAAGATGCCTTCGGCCGACCCGCCGATGACGGACAGCGGCTTGGCGATGTCCTCCAGGGACTTGCCCTCGGCGTCGACCGCGAGGAACGCCGCGACGACGCCGCCCAGGATCATCGCGCCGGCCCCGAGCAGGTAGCCCCAGTACAGCGAGTTCGGGTCCTTGCCGTCCCCGATCAGGTGGCCGTACAGGTGCGAGCCGAGCGAGCCGAAGCACTGCGCGATCGCGAAGAACACCGCGATGGCCTTGGCCCGGACCTCCAGCGGGAAGATCTCGCTGACGGTCAGGTACCCGGCGGACGCGCCGGCCGAGGCGAAGTAGAAGATGACCGTCCAGCACAGCGTCTGAGTGACCGCGTTCAGCACGCCGGCCTTGAACAGCTGGGCGGTGATGACCAGCAGGACGCCGGAGAGCAGGTAGGTGCCGGCGATCATCTTGCGCCTGCCGAGGGTGTCGAACAGCCGCCCGATGGTCAGCGGCCCGAGCAGGTTCCCGGCGCAGAACGCCATGAAGTAGTAGGGGGTGTTACCGGGGCTGACGTGGAAGAAGAACTGCAGGACCAGCCCGTAGGTGAAGAAGATCGCGTTGTACAGGAACGACTGGGTGATCATCAGCGTCCCGCCGTAGATCGCCCGGGACGGGTAGTGCTTGAACAGGGAACGCAGCAGGGCTATGTAGCCGATCTGCTCGGTCGGCCTGATCTCCAGTTCCTTGCTCTGGTCCACCGGCGGGAGCTCGCCCTTGGTCTTGCCGACATCCTCCTCGATCTCGGCGATGGACGCCTCGGCTTCCTTCTGCCTGCCGTGCATGATCTGCCAGCGGGGGCTCTCCGGCAGGTGGCGCCGGACAAAGATGATCACCAGCGCGAGAACCGGGCCGACCAGGTAGGCAACCCGCCAGCCGAGCGTCGTGCTGATGTGGTTCAGGGCGACCAGGGTGACGATGGTGCCGAGGAACGCCCCGGCCCAGTAGGTGCCGTTGACCGCGATGTCCACCCGGCCCCGGTACTTGGCCGGGATCATCTCGTCGATCGCCGAGTTGATCGCCGCGTACTCGCCGCCGATGCCCATGCCGGCGATGACCCGGGTGCCATACAGGAAGATGAACCAGTACCCCCCGGCCGGGGTCAGCGCGGTCAGCCCGGACCCGATCAGGTACACCCCGAGGGTGATCATGAACAGATTCCGCCGGCCCAGCTTGTCCGACAGCTGGCCGAAGAACAACGCCCCGATCACCTCCCCGATCAGGTACCAGGTCGCGATGTCGGCCACCGCGCTCGCCGACATGTGCAGGGTGGCCTTCTGCGTGAGGTCCGGGCCCACGTTGCTGGCGATGGTGATCTCGAGGCCGTCCAGGACCCACGCCACCCCGAGTGCAATCACCAGCCTGGTGTGGAATCTGGACCAGGGCAGCCTGTCAATCCGTGCTGGGATGAGGCTGCGGATGCCTGGGCTGCTCGCCGTCTGGGGCGTAGCTGTCATCGCGCCCTCCTTGTTGCGCTCCGCCGCGGGCACGCGCGCCCGCTGGCTGCCAGCTACCACCGCGCGGGGATGAGAAACCAGTCAGAGCGAACTAAACGGCGCAGGAAGGTGGTCGAACGACCGCTACCGACGCAGGTTACGGGCTCTCCGCGGGGCCGGCCGCTGCCCATTGAGCTCGTGGCCCAGCACACGCCGCGCACCGGCACGGCATCGGGCAACGCAATCGATTGCGGAGGGTGCCCCGGTTCTCGGGGGAGCGAGGGTGGCGGGAACAGGAAAGTACGGCGGCGGCGCCGCAGCTTAGCCGGACGCGGACGGGGGCACCGCGTGCTTAGCGTACATCGCGCGGACGGGGGCACCGCACGGCGCGGCGCCGCCGCATAGCGTCACGATACAAGCTTGCTCATACATGTACAAGTCGTGATCAGCGAGACACACCGTTTGTTTCTGCCGATTCCAGCCGCGTTTTCGCCCGATACCTTCGGAATCAGTGGGGCGCATACGGCTCAAGAGGCTTTGGGAAGGCGGGCAGAGCCTAAGCTGAGCACAGGCCCGCGGGAAAGGAGAAAGAGTGCCTGAGTTCAGCTACGCAGACCTGCTGCCGCTAGGCCAGGATGTCACCAGCTACCGGCGGCTGACCCGCGACGGCGTGGCGGCTCGCAGCTCGTTCGGCCGTAATTTCCTGGAGATCGAGCCGGAGGTGCTCACCGGGCTGACCGCCGCGGCCATGCACGACATCGCCCACCTGCTGCGCCCCGCCCACCTCCGCCAGCTACGGGCGGTCCTGGACGACCCCGAAGCCTCGCCGAACGACCGGTACGTGGCCCGTGACCTGCTCAAGAACGCGTGCATCGCGGCGGGCGGGGTGCTGCCCATGTGCCAGGACACCGGCACCGCGATCGTGATGGGCAAGCGCGGCCAGCACGTGCTCACCGACGGCCGGGACGAGGAGCACATCTCGCGCGGCGTCTACGACGCCTACACCACGCTGAACCTGCGGTATTCGCAGCTCGCGCCGCTGACCATGTGGGACGAGAAGAACACCGGCAGCAACCTGCCGGCCCAGGTGGAGATCTACGCCACCGGCGGGGACGAGTACAAGTTCCTGTTCATGGCCAAGGGCGGCGGCTCGGCGAACAAGTCGTTCCTGTACCAGGAGACCAAGGCCGTGCTGAACCCGGCGCGGATGGCCTCGTTCCTGGAGGAGAAGATCCGCTCGCTCGGCACTGCCGCCTGCCCGCCGTACCACCTGGCCATCGTGGTCGGCGGGACCTCGGCCGAGTTCGCGCTGAAGACGGCCAAGTACGCGTCGGCGAAGTACCTGGACACGCTGCCCTCGGGGGGGTCGGCGGCCGGGCACGGATTCCGCGACCGCGAGCTCGAGGAGCAGGTGCTCGGGATCACCCGGCGGATCGGGATCGGGGCGCAGTTCGGCGGCAAGTACTTCTGCCACGACGTGCGGGTGGTCCGGCTGCCCAGGCACGGGGCGTCGTGCCCGGTGGCGATCGCGGTGTCGTGTTCGGCCGACCGGCAGGCGCTGGGGAAGATCACCGCCGACGGCGTGTTCCTGGAGCAGCTCGAGACCGACCCGGCGCAGTACCTGCCGGATTTTGCGGAGGCCGAGGACGACGGCGAGGTGGTGGCCGTGGACCTGAACCGGCCGATGGACGAGATCCGCGCCGAACTCACCAGGTACCCGGTGCGCACCCGGGTGTCGCTGACCGGGCCGCTGGTGGTGGCGCGGGACATCGCGCACGCCAAGATCGCCGAACGGCTGGACGCAGGCGAGCCGATGCCCTCGTACCTGCGCGACCACCCCGTCTACTACGCCGGGCCGGCCAAGACGCCCGCGGGCTACGCCTCGGGCTCTTTCGGGCCGACGACCGCGGGCCGGATGGATTCCTACGTGGACCGGTTCCAGGCCGCGGGCGGATCCTTCGTCATGCTGGCCAAGGGGAACCGCTCCGCCGCGGTGACCGCGGCCTGCAAGAAGTACGGCGGCTTCTACCTCGGCTCGATCGGCGGCGCCGCGGCGCGGCTGGCCCAGGACTGCATCACTCGGGTGGAGGTCCTGGAGTATCCCGAGCTCGGCATGGAAGCGGTGTGGAAGATCGAGGTGCGCGACTTCCCGGCGTTCGTCGTGGTCGACGACAAGGGGAACGACTTCTTCGCCGACCCGTCCGGGCCGGTGCTGCAGATCGGCGCGCACCCATGACGCGTCCCGGCTTTCGCATCGAGCACGACTCGATGGGCGAGGTCGAGGTGGCCGCCGACGCGCTGTGGGGCGCGCAGACCCAGCGGGCGGTGGACAACTTCCCGGTGTCCGGGGAGCGGATCGGCCGGGACCTGATCGGCGCGCTCGGGTCCATCAAGGGCTGCGCCGCCCAGGTCAACGCCGAGCTGGGCGTGCTCGACGCGGACATGGCCGGCGCGATCCACGACGCGGCCGCCGCGGTGGCCCGGGGCGAGCACGACGACGCGTTCCCGGTGGACGTCTTCCAGACCGGTTCGGGCACCTCGAGCAACATGAACGCCAACGAGGTCATCGCTACGCTGGCTTCGCGCGCGCTAGGGCGCGCGGTGCACCCGAACGACCACGTCAACGCGTCGCAGTCGTCCAACGACGTGTTCCCGTCCGCCGTCGCTCTGGCCGCGGTGCGGCTGTTCGTCCGAGAGCTGATCCCGGCGCTGAAGCACCTGGCCTCGGTGCTGACGGTCAAGGCCGAGGAGTTCGCCGGCGTGGTCAAGGTGGGCCGGACGCACCTGATGGACGCGGTGCCGGTGACGCTCGGGCAGGAGTTCGGCGGGTATGCGGCGGCGGTCCGCTATGGGGCCGAACGGGTCGGGGCGATCGTGCCCCGGCTCGGCGAACTGCCGCTCGGCGGCACGGCGGTGGGGACCGGGCTCAACGCACCGCCGGGATTCGCCATGCGGGTGACCGACCGGCTGGCGGTCTCGATGAAGCTGCCGCTGACCGAGGCGCGGAACCACTTCGAGGCGGGCGGTTCCCGGGATGCGCTGGTCGAGGCCAGCGGGGTGCTCCGGGTGGTCGCGGTCAGCCTGTACAAGATCTGCAACGACCTGCGCTGGATGGGATCAGGGCCGCAGGCCGGGCTGGGCGAGATTGCGATTCCGGACCTGCAGCCGGGGTCCTCGATCATGCCGGGGAAGGTGAACCCGGTCATCTGCGAGGCTGTGTGCCAGGTCTGCACGCAGGTGATCGGGAACGACACGGCGGTGGCGTTCGGCGGGGCGGCGGGCAATTTCGAGCTGAACGTGATGATGCCGGTGATCGCGCGCAACCTGCTGGCCTCGGGCCGCCTGCTGGCTTCTGTCTCGCCTCTGCTGGCC
The DNA here is from genome assembly GCA_963841585.1 of uncultured Actinomycetes bacterium. Classification (GTDB taxonomy): domain Bacteria; phylum Actinomycetota; class Actinomycetes; order Streptosporangiales; family Streptosporangiaceae; genus Palsa-504. The sequence goes on along the minus strand of CAWJDK010000029.1, from coordinate 124,860 downwards.
GACCGTTGCGTGGCCGGGATCGGCGCCTTTCCCGATCGCATGCGGCGCCTAGTCGAGTCGTCGCCGGTCATCGTGACCGCGCTGAACCGTTACCTCGGTTACGAGGCGGCCGCCCAGGTCGCGCACGAGGCTCTGGAGAGCGGGGAGCCGATACGTTCGGTGGTGATCTCGCGCGGCTACGTGGAGCGCGGCGAGATTACCCCGGAGCAGCTGGAGGCCGCCCTCGACGTCCTCGCCATGACCCGGGGCGAGTAAGCCGCAAAAGGGGGACCATCACGCTTCACCAATGCTTAGCTGGCCCCCAGAGACCTTTCAGCCAACACCGTGTATGGTCCGGCTATGCACCCATGGGCGGACACCGGGCGAGTGATCGCCGGGCGTTACCGTCTGGAAGCCCCCATCGGCCGCGGCGCCATGGGCGTGGTGTGGCGTGCGCGGGATCAGCTGCTCGACCGCGACGTCGCGATCAAGGAAGTCCAGATCGCGGACACTCTCACCGAGGAGGAGCGGGCTACCGCGTTCCAGCGGACGCTGCGCGAGGCCAAGACGGCGGCCCGGCTCAACCACCCGGCGGTGGTCACCGTCTACGACGTCGCCGAGGACGGAGGCCGCCCGTGGATCGTGATGCAGCTGGTGCACGCGCAGTCGCTGGATCAGCTGCTCACGGCCTCGGGACCGCTGTCGCCGCGGCGCGCTGCGGAGATGGCCCGCCAGTTGCTGTCCGCGCTGAGCGTGGCGCACGCCGCCGGGGTGATGCACCGGGACGTCAAGCCGAGCAACGTGCTGCTCGGCAGCGACGACCGGGCCGTGCTGACCGACTTCGGCATCGCCACCTTCGCCGACGACCCCAAGCTCACCCAGACCGGCATGGTGATGGGCTCGCCGGGGTTCACCGCACCCGAGCGGATCCGCGGCGAGGACGCGTCACCCGCATCCGACCTGTGGTCGCTCGGCGCGACCGTCTACGCGGCGGTCGAGGGGCACGGCCCGTTCGACCAGCGCGGCGGGGCGATCACCACCATGTCCGCCATCATCAACGAGGAAGCGCCGGAGGCGCCCACGGCGGGTGCGCTCGGCCCGGTCATCGCGGCGCTGCTCGCGCGTGAGCCGGCGGACCGGCCGGACGCCAGCGCGGCCGCGCGGATGATCACCGACGTCCTGCCGCAGCTGCCGGACGGCGCGCCGACCGGCTACGAGGCCACGGCGCTGTCCGCGTCGTCCCACCCGGCCCCGCCCGGGTCAGCCCGGCCCGGAGCGGGCTCGCCCGGGGCGGTCCGGCCGCGAGCGCCGCAGCCGGGCGGGAACGCGTTCGGCTACGAGCCGACGGCGGTGAAGCCGCCTGGCTCGCCGGCCGCGGCCGCCGGCGCCACCGGCGCGGCCGGCGGGATCCAGGCGTCGGCGGCGCAGACCGCCCCGACCACGCCGCAGCCGTCCCAGCCGTCGCAGCCGTCGCAGCCGTCCCAGCCGTCGCAGCCGTCGCAGGGCAGCTGGCGGCCTGGCGCGGGCTCCGGGTATGCACCAGGCGGCTCGGCCGGCTCGGCCGCCAGGCCGGAGGGGCCGCCGCCCGATTTCTCGTCCTGGTACGACCAGTCGCCCAGGTCCGGAGCGGCGCCCGGATCCAGGGCGTCGCCCGGCGACCGCGGCGGCTCCGGTTCTGGCTACCCGCCTCCGGCCGGGTACGGCCCGGCGAGCTGGCCGGGCCAGGCGCCCCAGCAGGCGCAGGGGTCACCGGCTTGGTCCGGCGGCGAGTACGCGCCTTCCCGGCGCAGGCAGTCCGGCCTGGGCTGGAAGGCCGCCGTCGTGGCGCTGGCGATCCTCGGCGCCGCGGCCGGGGCGGCCGCGGTCGTGCTCTTGTACCATGATCATTCCGGCTCGGCGCAGGGCCAGGTCACGGGAACGAGTTCGGCCTCCGGGTCAGCGTCCGGGTCGTCCGGCACGCTCCCGCCCCCGACACTGCAGATCATCGATGCGATCAACCAGCCCGCCACCGGGCCGCTGGCAAGCGGGTTCACGACGACCTCGCAGCAGGCCGCCGCCAACGAGACCGCTGGCTTCAGCATTGCCGCGCCGGCCAGCTGGCAAAAGACGACGAGCAGCTATCAGACGTACCTGCGGGACCAGACGGACCCGAACACCTACATCCTCATCGACCTCACCCCGCACACCTATCAGGACATGCTGCAGGAAGCGCGGTACATCGAGTCGCGGTCGATTCCGCACTTCCCCGCGTATCACCGGGTGGGCATGGCGGCGACGAACGTCCGGGGCATGCCCGGCTCCTGGTGGAAGTTCACCTGGAACAACAAGGGGGTCCCGCAGGAGGGCCTCGACGTGCTCTTCGTGGCGCACACGTCCGCGGGCCCGCAGTCGTACGCCCTGTACATGACCGCGCCGGTGTCGAAGTTCAACCAGGTGCGGCCGGTCTTCGACGAAGAGGTGGAGACCTTCGCCCCGCGGCCGGGCTGACGGCGGCGGCCCGGACCCCTAGTACCAGCCGGTGGCCTCCTCGTGCGCCCAGGCGGCGCAGGGCGAGCCGTAGGTGCCCTTGATGTACTCCAGGCCCCACGTGATCTGCGTGGCCGCGTCGGCCTGCCAGTCCGGCCCGGCGCTGGCCATCCGCGACCCGGGTAGCGCATGCGGGATGCCGTAGGCACCCGAGCCGGGGTTGGCGGCGGTCAGGCTCCGGCCGCTCTCGTGCTCCCACAGCGGGTCCAGGCAGGAGAACTGGCTGGACGACCAGCCGAACGAGCCCAGCATCGCCTCGGCGATTAAATCATTACAAGCGCGGCGGCGCCGGGCAATCGGCCGGAATTGGCGCGTTCACCTAGGCATTCATCGCTCAGCGAACACCCTATGAGGAAACTCACACCGGCCACTAAACCTCTTATTACGGCCCGGAACGGACACGAGCGAGTGGTAATCCGGTAACTGTGCGCATCGCACGGCGGTAAACCTGTCGCCATTACCTGACTTTCGGTAATGAAACCATGAGCAGACGGCGAGGACGGCCGCGTCAGTAGTAGTGGTTGACTTGCCAGAAAGCCCAGGCTTTGCACGGGTCTCCGTAGATATCCTTGATGTAGCCGAGGCCCCACTTGATCTGGGTGGCCGGGTTGGTCTGCCAGTCCGCGCCCGCGGACGCCATCTTGCTACCCGGCAGCGCCTGCGGGATGCCGTACGCGCCGCTCGGGTTCTCCGCGTCGTACCGCCAGCCGCTCTCCCGGTCCCACATGTCCTTCAGGCAGCCGAAGAAGGTGGTCGGGCTGAAGCCGAAGCTGGCCAGCATGTTGTAGGCGATGGCCTGGGCCGAGCCAGGGTCGGGGGGCGTGGACGTGACGTACACGATCCCGCCGCCGACACCCCCGGTCGTTCCCGGGTTGGCCGCGGCAATCTCGGCCGGCGAGGCCAGCTTGGGCTTGGCCACCACGGTCAGCGTGCGCGCCGCGGTGGTCATCGCGATCAGCTGCACGCGCTCGGCTTCGAGCGCGGACATGGTGCGGCTTCCCGGCACCATCTCGATGGCCCGGACGGCGCTGAAGGCGCTCGATCCTGGCGCGAATACCTTGATGCCGACGGCCACTCCGGTGACCGCGATCACGGCGACAATGGCGGCCGGGAAGACAATGCCGAACCGCCGGATCAGGCCCCGCCTACGCCGACTGCTGCGAGCCCCCGTCCGGTGTCGCGACAAGGCAATCCCTTCGTCCGGCCATGCCCGGCAATCCGCCGTTTCAGTGAATCCAGGCTTTCAGCTGCGGGGCTTGGCGGCATTCCGCGGCACTGCCGATCCGCCGCACCTGCCTGGTGCGCCGCCTAGCCGCCGCGCGCAAGTACCGCTGGCCGACAACAATGCCAGAAAGCCCGCTCGTGCGTGGAGCACTTCGGCAAGAAATCCCGCGGCTGGCTTACCGGAACGGCGGCGACGATGACCCGCCACTGGGGATACGGCGTGAATGTCCCAGCCATGTCGTAGTAATAGGACGACGCGCTAGGGGCGGTTGTCTTGTGGTGATGCGGCTGGTACAGGAACGTCCTCCTGGTGCGGTAGTACGGGCTTGGTGTCCCAAACGCAGAAGGAGGACGTTCTGATGGGTAAGGGTAGCGGCATGACCCGGGGGGATGCGCGGCGGAATGCGCGGCGGGAGCGGCTGCGGGAGCTGCTGCCGCGCGATGGCGCGGTGATCGGGATCGACCTGGGGGATCAGAAGCAGGCGCTGGCGGCGGCCGATCATGATGTGCGGGTGCTGGCGCGCCGGACGGTGCGGGTGCCGGCGTTCCGGCTGGGTGAGGCGCTGGACTGGGCGGTGGCGCAGGCCCGGGTGAAGGGGTTCGCGCACGTGGCGGTGGCGTGCGAGCCGACGGGGGCGCGGTGGATGCAGGTGCAGCGGCTGTGCGCGGAGCGGGGGCTGCCGCTGGTGTGCGTCCAGCCGCTGGTGAGCCATATCGCGCGGGAGCAGCAGGATTACACGCCGCACAAGGCTGATGAGTCTGATTGCGTGCTGATCGCCCGGCTGGCGGCCGAGCTGCACTGTTATGTGCCGGAGGAGCTGGATGAGACCTGGGCGCACCTGCGGCACCTGGGGCGGCGGCGGGCGCAGCTGGTCACCGCGGCGACGGCGTCGGCGGCCCGGGTGCGGGATTTCTTGTCGGTGGCCTGGCCGGTGGTGCCGGGGGCGTGCGCGGAGCCGTTTAAGTCGGTGACCTGGCTGGCGGCGGTGCAGGTGACGGCGGGCCGGTGCGGCGGGCGGCCGGAGAAGCTGGCCGCGGCCGGGCTGGGCGAGTTCACCGCCGCGGTCCGCGCGGCGGTGGGCGGCTGGGGTGGCAAGCGGGTCAGCGGCCGGGTGGCCCGGGCGGTGTTCGCCGCGCTGGCCGATGCCGAGGGCGCGGTGATCTGGTCCCGCCGGGGCCTGTTCCGCCGCATCGCCGACGAGCTGGGCGACCTGGCCCGGATCCGGGCCCAGCTGCGGGCGGTGGAGGCGGACATGGCCGCGGTGCTGGGCGAGCTGGGCCTGTCCCGGCTGGGCGACATCCCCGGGCTGACCGCGGTGGGCGCGGCGGCGATCTTGGCCGAGACCGGCGACCCGCGCCGTTATGACAGCTCCTCCTCGCTGGTCAAGCATGCCGGGCTGTCCCCGGCCGGGAACGCCTCGGGCGCTTTTGAGGGCCAGGCGCGCATCTCCCGCCGCGGCCGGCCCGGGCTGCGGCTGGCGGCCTGGCGCGCGGTCTGGCCGATGCTGGTGCACAACCCGGTCCTGGCCGCCAAGTACGCCGCGCTGGCCGGAACCGCCGCGGCCGATGAGCCGGCCGGCCCGCCGGCCCGCGGCGCGGCGCGGCGGCCGCGGCCCGCGCCCGGCGCGCGAAAGCCCGGGTGGCCTGCGCCGCCTCGCTGCTGCGCTGGATCTACTGCCTGGTCGTCCACGGCACCAGCTGGGACCCCGCCGTCGCCGCCGGCCTCGCCTGCCAGCCGGAGGCCGCCTGACCAGCGGCGGCGCCCCGCGCCGCTCACCGGCGCCCTAGACCATCCTCCCTGATGAGAGGGGGGACAGCGAGCCCGTCATGTCGTTGAGGACCACCTCGGCTGGAACCCTGGGCAGCTGTCCCCGGGCCGCCGGGGCCTTCTCACCAGCCCGGTTGAACGCTGTCGGGGCAGGCCCGCCCGCACCCGCGGGCGGGCCGAGCCCGCTTGCACTACGTAGGGCGAGAAGACCCCGGCCACGGGCACCCGCACCGCCCCGGCACCAGCATCCCGCCAGGGCGGCACTCCGCCATGCCCGCACCCGGCAACCCCGCCGCCACCGGCCCCACCCTCAGCGATAATCCCAGCTCACAGACCCGCCACAGCATCACCGGAAACGCTTGACACACCGCCTCTTACGCTGGTTCCAGCTGCATGAATGGGACATTCACGCCTTATGTTTTGGTAGGGGTGATGCCAGAGTGACTAGAGTCCAGTTTCTTGTTGGCGCGGCGACTTGCGGGGGAAGCGCGGCTTGAGCGGCTGGGCATGCTGGGCATGCTGGTGTCCGAGTGACATGAGCGGCTGCTGGCGACTCGGCGCGGCCGGGTTGGCGGCGCAAGCGACGGGACCGGGTCGGCGCGGCTACCAGTTGAAGGCTTCGGCGAGGTTCTTGTACTCGAACAGCTCGGTCTTATCGAACCAGAGGTTCACCTCGTACTCGGCTTCCTCACGGTTACCGGAAGCGTGCACGAGGTTGGCGACGGCCTTGCCGGTGGCAGCCGCGACGGCCTTGGACTGATGCGCGAAGTCGCCGCGGACCGATCCGGGCTGGGCCTCGTTCGGGTAGGTGGCGCCGACGATCTTGCGTACGGTGGCCACCGCGTCCTCGCCCTCGAGCACGAAGGCGATGACCGGGCCGCGCTGCATGAACGACGCGGTCGCGTTGTAGACCGCCGCTCCCAGTCGTTGTTCCAGGTCAAAGTAGTGCTTGCGGGCGAAGTCGGCGTCCATCTCGCGCATCTTCACGCCGATGATCTTCAGGGCCGCATCTTCGAACCGCTGGATGATGCGTCCGGCCAGGCCGCGCACCACGGCATCCGGCTTCAGCACGACAAGCGTGCGCTCCCGCAACTGCTGAGAGTCGGCCACGGTATTCCTTTCCCCATTTGTGAATGGACACAGGGTAGCGGCCCGAGCCTGCACACAGGCAGGCGGGCGCGAGGATGCCACGTCTCGGTCTGACACATGACGGGACCGGCCGATGGGCGGGTCACCCGGCCGTTTGACACGGGAGAGGTGCCTGGGCGTGCTCGAGGGCGCCGCCACCGCCGCGATCGGCCCGGCCGCCAACGGGCTGCGCGGCGACCGCGTGGTCGATCCCGACGCGCGGCCGGACGGAGGGGAATCGCCGCGCGAATCTACCGGCGGGTGGCCGGGTTCGCGGACGAGCTGGCGGCGGAGCTGGCCACCGGGCCGGGCCGCGCGACGGAGGCCGAACGGGCCGGGGAGATCGTCGTCATCGCCCACGGCGGCACGCTCCGGATGCTGAACGCCTACCTGCGCGGCATCCCGGTCGAGCAGATGAGGTGTGAGCCGCTCAGCAACGGATGCCTCCTGCCGTCGCCGGCAGGCTGGCCTGCCGGCGGCCAGGCACCGATCACGAATCCAGATGAGAGGGAGTAACGATGAATCCGACCGCTTTGCAGTTGCCGTCGCGCTGGCGGGCACCACGACGATCAGAACGGACCATGACCTTGCTGACTGAGCAGATCGACGAGGCGGGCCGCCAACCGGGGTGACGCCCGTATCTCGAGGACGCGGCCGGCGTCGCCACGCTGACCTACGCCGGGCTGCAGCGTTCCGTGCGGGCCTGGGCCAGGCACCTGGACGAGGCCGGGATACCTCCCGACGCCCGGGTGGCGGTCCGGCTGCCGGACCCGTTCGGCTACGCCGGCGCCCTGGTCGGCATCCTGGCGGCGGGCCGGGTGGCGGTTCCGCTCGATCCCGGTGCCCCCGCCGCCGACGTGGCGCGGGTGCTGAAGGTAGCACAGCCACGGGCGCTGGCCGGCGACGACCTGGAGTCCGGGCTTCCCGTGCTTGAACTCCCGGGGCGCGGCGAGCCCGGGCCGGAGTCGATCCGGCCCCCGGCTCCGCCCCCTGCCCTAGCCGGCGGCGGCGGGATCTTCCTGTGCACGAGCGGGACGACCGGGACACCCAAGGGCATCCTGCTGCGTGAGGAGCAGCTGACTCACGTCGCTGCCGCCGTGGCCGCGCACCGCCGGCTGACCCCGGCCGACCGCGGTTACTGCTGCCTGCCCCTGTTCCACATCAACGCCGAGGTGGTCGGGCTGCTCGCCACCCTGGCCGCCGGGACCTGCCTGGTGGTCGACCGCAGGTTCAGCCGGCGCGGATTCTGGGAGCTGATCGAGACACGGCAGATCAGCTGGATCAACGCGGTGCCCGCGATCATCACCATCCTGGCCATGGACCCGCCCGTGGCGACACAGCGGCGAATCCGCTTCATCCGTTCGGCCTCCGCGCCGCTGGCCCCTCGGCGCTGAGGCGGTTCGAGGAGACGTTCGGCGTCCCGGTGGTGGAGACCTGCGGGATGACCGAGGCGGCCAGCATGATCGCCGCCAACCCCTGGACGGGCCCCGCAAGGCCGGGTCCGCGGGCCGACCGGCCGGTACCGAGGTCCGGGTGGTCAGCCTGGAAGGGGACCTGCTCCAGCCGTGCCCATCCGGCACGATCGGCCGGGTGCAGATCAGGGGCCCGGGCGTTATCACCGAGTACGCGGCGGAGGGCGGCGCCATCGACGCGGGCGGCTGGCTCGAGACCGGCGACCTCGGCCACCTGGACGAGGACGGCTACCTGTTCCTGGCCGGGCGGTCCGACGACGTGATCAACCGGGGCGGGGAGAAATCTACCCGCGAGAGATCGAGGAGTTCCTGCTCACCCAGCCCGGGGTCCGGTCCGCCGTGGTGGTCGCGGCCAGCGAGGAGGTGCTCGGCCTGCGTCCGGTCGGCTACGTGATCCCGGCTACGGACCTGGCCGAGTCGGATCTGGCGGGCGCGCTGCGCCGCGCGCTGCGCCACGCGGATACCCCGAGGTAAACGAGCACGACCGCGCCGACAACGTGCAGGGCTAGATACAGCCACCGGTTGGCGCGCAGCATCCCGGTCACGCCCGCCCCGGCCGCCAGCGCCCAGCCGAAGACGCCGATCTCGTTGCCAGCCACCGCGGCCAGTCCCGCGGCGCGCCCGTCACGCACCGTCCTGTGCAGGAACAGAGCCGTTGACGGCCCCGGCAGCGCGGCGACGGCCAGGCAGGCCAGCAAGAACGCGGGCAGCACCGCCAGCACGTGCCCGAAGACCTCGCCCATCCGCCGATTACATCCTGCGCCGGCATTCGCCGGCAAAGCATTTTTCGAAGTAGCTGTCTACCGCCTGCCCCGCTGGCATCGTCCGTATCGCGGCATACGATGTGAATGTCCCATTCATGCAGCTAGAACGACATGGCTGGGACATCCACGCCGTATAAACGGCGGGGACAGCGGCCGTCAGGCCGGATCAGGAGCCACCACAGCCACAGGGATCACTCCACCAAGGCCCGGCCCCGAAGGCGGGCCCAGGCATACCCCGCGGAAGGCCCGTAACCTCCGACGTTAACGGTCGTTAGGCAGGTCGGCCTCCATGGTGGCTGGTGCGGTCTGCGTCAAGAAGACGACACCGGCGCACATCACCGCGAAGCCGGCGGCCGCCAGGGCCAGTACGGCGGCGCTAGATGTGAAGCGCTCCCCGAACAGCCACACACTCAGGACGATGCTGACGATCGGATCGACGATCACGAGGAAGGGCTGGGAGGCCCGCAGCGGCCCGACGTGCAGCGCCGCCTGCGTCAGGAACAGGGCTGCCACACTTCCCACCGCCAGGGCATAGACGGGCCAGCGGGTGAACATCCCGGCCACGCCGAACTCGGTCAGCGTGTCGGTTGTGGCCTTGATGAACGTGGCCACCAGGGCCCACATGACCGCCGAGGCCGAGCCATAGAGCGCCGCGCGCAGGGCCGGGGACCCCCACCGCGCCGCGACGGCCAGGACGCCAGCACAGGCGCAGCAGGCCAACCCGGCCGTGAGCCAGTGCTTACTGGCAGGCGTAGGCTGGCCGCCTCCAGGCTGCCCAGCGACGACGAACACGGTCAGGCCCGCGCAGGTCACGGCGGCAGAAACCCAGGCGGCCGGGCGGATCGACTGGTGAATCCAGAACCGGCGCAACAGGAGCATGAAGACCAGTTCGACGGCCAGCACCGGCTGCACGATCGACATCAAGCCGTTGTGCAGGGCCAGGGCCTGGAACACGAACGCCGCGGCCAGGGCCACCCAGCCGAAGAGCCACATCGGATTGCGGAACAGGTACACGACCAGCTGCCAGCCCGAAGACCGGCGCGGCGCGGCGATACTGGCGATGTGCTGGGTGGCTTCGTTGACCGCGTTGGACAGGGCGGCCAGCAGAGCGAAGACGATCACCATGTCAGCCGCCCGCGCCGACGGCCACGGCGGCCGCCCGGCCCCGACCCGCGCCGCTCGGGTACGTGATCTCCTGCACCGCCATCGGCCCTTCCGCCTCGAACTTGTCAGCCGACCCCCAGGCCGGCCTCTCCCGGGCCGGCCCCTCCCAGAGGACGGTCCCCGCAGGTTTCCCCGGCTCCTTACTGGTTGTATCGTGCGGCATCGCTGGCGCGCGTGTATCACCCGGCAGGGATGGCCGTGCTCCCTCAGCGTTATTCGGTGGTCCGGCGCCGGAAATACCGGGACGCGAGCGGCGCCGCCACGACGAGGATGAGCACCGACCAGGCCAGCGAGGCCTCGGTGGGTGTTGCATCGGCCAGGCGCTGACCGACCCGGAGGGGTTCGGATTGTGCCAGAGCTGGCGGGCTGCGGCGGTCACTGCGCTGACCGGGTTCCAGTCCGCGACGGCCTGCAGCCATCCGGGCATGTGCTGGGTGGGCACCAAGATCTTCCTGATGCACGAGCGCAACCAGGCCGCCCTGGAGAAATTGCATCGCAACGACCACGACAACGAGCACGACGACATCCAGCAGCGGTACCGGCAGGCACTCGCCGATCCGTCCCTGTCACTGCGCGACCGGGTCCGGATGGCGTGCTCGCTGGGCGCGGTGTTCGGCGGGTTGCTCATGGCCGGGGACGCATTCGACAACGTCTCCAGCGCCGAACTCGGCTCCCAGGTCCGGGACGCGGTCCGCGACCTCCTGGCGGACCCCGGCGCCTAACCTGGGCCAGGGATAACCGGCGCATGCACCAGTCATCGGCACGGTCACCGACGTTGCCTGGCCGCTAATCGATTTTGACCTGCATAAAGGCGGGCTCAGAGCGAAAGACAGCGAAGTGGCCGGTGTTCGTGTTGCTGCACAGGAACATCCAGAATCGTTCGGTGAGGCGCAGCACCGAAATGACGCTCGCGGCGTCGGCTTGGTTCATGTTTTGCTGCTGCAAGGTAAACGGTTCAGCATCGTTCAGAGGACGGTCCACCCAGGCTGCTGAACCCACTGGCATACGCGAGAACGTGGTGGGATCGCCGGCTGGAACCGGAGCCTTGCGAAATTGGACGGTAAGGGTGCCGCCAGCAAATGTGGCCGCGACTCCCGGGCCGCCACGCACGATCAATGGAAAAAATCCGACCGGATCCATGTGTGCCCCCCCGGACATCCCGATTTCGCGCTGCATATAGAGCGCAATTCTCCCTATCCAGGACAGTACGGTAGCTCAAAGTCCAGGTCAAGCCTTTACCCGCCCGGGGCGGCTATCCCCCGCCGTTTATAAGGCGTGGATGTCCCAGCCATGTCGCTCCAGCTGCATGAATGGGACATTCACATCGTATGCGGCGGTACGGATGGTGCCAGCGGGGCAGGTGGTGCAGCAGCAGCAGCAGCGCACGGTCCGCCGCGCAATCTGCCGGGCCGGGCCGGGCCGGGGCAACTTCCGGTATCGACGATCTCAGCGTCCGGCATCGGCGATCCCTAAGTGAGGGTGGACAGATCTCTAAAGTGAGGGTGGACCGATCTCTAGGTGAGGGTGGACAGGTTGTCCTGGGCGGCCGGGTGGAACTCGCGGGCTGGGCCGCGGGCGAAGCCGAGCAGCAGGTTCGTGTTCACGCGGGTGACGAAGCGCCCGGCGGAGGCGGAGATATCGTGGTCGTCCCCGTCGCCGTGGTGCCCGGCCATCATTGACTCGACCCAGCGCATCGTGCCGGAGGCGAACACTCCCGCCCCGCTGGAGGTGGTGTAGTACGCGGTGTCGGAGTAGTCGGGCCGGCCTTCGCACACCACCGGTGAGTGCGCGAGCACCTGGATCGGGCGCGGCGTCGGGTAGCCGAGGTTCACCCGGTCGAACTCCACGCCGACCAGGTGCTCGAACGACTGGCCCTTCCGGACCCCGGTGCCGGCGAACAGCCAGTGATCCGGCTGGTGGATCACGTAGGGCGCGTCGACCGGATAGCCCTCGTAGATGACGCCGGTCAGCGACGATTCCGGGTCGGGGGCCGGCGCCAGCCGGTAGTCGGTGGTGGCCAGCGCGGGGTCGGCGGAGTACATCGGGTCCTGCCCGACGTCGGTCTTGTAGCAGATGACCGAACGGTCCGCGGTGCCGGCCGCGCCCGAGGCGAGCCTGATCCGGCGGTAGCAGGTGTTCGCGCCCAGGAAGGCCACGTTGGCACCGGCATCCCTGGCCGCGGTGATGGCCGCGCGCCGCTGCGGTGTCCAGTACTCGTCGTGCCCGAGGGTATAGATCGCGGTGGCGCCGCGCAGGACGGCCGGGTCACGCTCGAGGTCCATTCCCGTGGTGTAGGCCAGCGGGATCCCGGTCCGTTCGGCCAGCACGACGAACGCCCGCTCGTAGGTCATGAACCTGACCGCCCCGTCCCCGTCGTAGGGCCGGCTGAAGCTCACCTGCAGTGAGCGGGTGCCGTAGCTCCCGTCCTCGCCCTGGTACAGGTCATAACCGCCCCACAGGTTGTAGGCCTGCCAGGTCTCCGGGGCGTGCACGATCACGGTCTTGCCGGCGCCGTCCGCCGACCGTACGACCAGCGGGACGTAGCGCTGGTGGCCATGGTTGCCGTCCAGGCGGAGCAGATAGGCTCCCTCGGGCCAGCCGCCGGTCGCCACCCTCAGCGCCGGCGCCCACCGCGTGGCCACCGTCCGGGTGGCGGAGGCAAACGACACCTCGCGCTGACGGTAACCCCGGATCTCACCCGACCGCCACACCAGCCGCGCCTGCGCGCCGCGGTACCAGCCGACCCGGTAGGCCGAGACCCGGAATGACGACGCCGTGGTCGACACGTGCAGCGTGAATTCCTGGCCGGACCGGATGCTCACCTGGTCGGCGTAGCCTTCGATGGCATCGGCGGGCCCGACCGACCTGACCCAGAAATCCGCGTCGCCCGGCAGGTTGCGCTCGGGCACCGCCGCGGGGCGGGCTCGGCGCGTCCCGCTGGCCGCAGGCCGCGGGCGGGCCGTGCCTTCCGCGCTGCAGCCGGCCGCGGCACCGACCGCCGCCGCCGCGACGCCCAGGAACGTGCGGCGCTGCAGTCCCTTACCTGTCACCTTCGTCCCGTTCCCGCTGCGATCGCCAGCTGACAGTGCCGACGATACCGAGAACCGTGCGGAAGCCGCAGCACCCCGGCCGGATACGGACCGTGATCGCTCCGGCTGGGCGGTCTCAGCCGGACGAGGGGTTCTGCTGTCCGGGTGGATGATGGTGGGCGGGAAGTCGTGCCCGCAGCAGGTCGACCGTTACCTTCGTGCTGGCGTGAAGCGTGGTCTCCTGGCCGTTGACGATGATCGTCTCAGCGCAGCCTTCGGGTCCGGTCAGCACGAATGTCGCGGAGGTGTGATCCGCGGATACCGACACGGTGTGGCCGTGCCATTTGAGCCGGAAGCCGATGACGTTCCAGCCGGGAGGGAGCCATGGCTTGAACGTCATCCGGCCGTTCCGGACGCGGAATCCGCCGAAACCGCAGACGATCGTCTGCCAGGTTCCGCCCGCGGAGGCGATGTGGATGCCCTCGGCGGTGTTGCCCTGATTGTCGAGAAGATCGACGAAGGCGGCCCGGCGGAAGTACTGGACGGCGCGGCGGGGGTCGCCGACCTCGATGCCGATGATGGAGTGGATCGCGGTGCTCAGCGAGGACTTGTGCAGCGTCAGCGGCTCGTAGTAGTCGTAGTTGGCGCGCTTGACGTCATCACCGAAATCGTCGGGGAGCACGTAGGTCAGCATCACCACGTCGGCCTGCTTGATCAGGTTGATTCCGGCCAGGTTGTAGTGGTGGTAGCCCGGCGGGTACATCGGCATGTCGTTGCCGTCGTGGGCGACCGGGAGGGTTTCCAGCCCGAAGTACCCGTCGAACTGCTCGATCACCCCGTTGCCGTTCCGGGCGGGCAGGCGGATCTGCTCGGCCTTGGTGAGCCAGTCTTCGACCTCGTCCTGGTCGAGCCCGATGCGTTCGGACAGCCTGGCCAGTTCCCCGGGGTGGCTGACCGCGAGGCCGGCGTAGACGTGCGCCGCCTGCTGCAGGTGCCAGCGCACCAGATAGTTGGTGTAGGCGCTGTTGTCGACATGCTCGTGGAACTCGTCGGGGCCGACCACCCGGCTCAGCGCGTACCGGCCGTCCGGCACGGCCTCCAGGCGGCTGGCCCAGAAGCGGCTCGTCTCGAAGAGGATTTCCGCGCCGTAATCCGTCATCAGCGCGTGGTCGCCGGTTGCCGCCACGTACGCGATCAGGCCGTACGCGACCGCCGCGGTGACGTGGATCTCCTCCTCGCCCATCCAGATCCGGTGAGCGCCGTCCCAGGTCCACTTCGGCGTGGTCTCCACCCCGGTGCCGGCCGACTCCCACGCGTAGCGCGCGCCGCGGAATCCCCCGTCGCGCGCGTTCTGCCGGGCACCGTCGAGGGTGTGGTAGCGGTACAGCAGCAGGGCGCGGGCCGTCGCAGGCTGGGTGTAGATGAAGAACGGGAGCATGAACACCTCGGTGTCCCAGAACGTGTGCCCCCGGTAGCGCTCACCGGTCAGCGCGTTGGCCCCGATGTTGACGCGCGGATCGGACTCGTTCGCCGCGATCAGCAGCTGGTAGATGTTGAACCGGACGGCGCGGGTCGTGTCGGGATCCCCGCCGATCGTGACGTCGGAATCGGCCCACTGCGCCTGCCATGCCGACCGGTTCCGCTCCCGGCACCCCCCGAATCCGGTCGCGGCGTGACGGCTGAGCTCGTCCAGGCAGGCCGGCCGGACGGAGGCCGCCGCGACATCACGGGAGGTATAGACGGCGACGAGCTTGTCCACGGTGAGCGTGTCGCCCGCGGCCACCTGCGCGCGGGCCACCTGTTCGACGCATTTGTACCGCTGCTCGGCGCCGCACTCGGCGGCCGGCGAACACGGTCGTATGGGCGGCGTACCCGATGGTGACGCCGGTGTCGATGGTGCGGGTTTCCAGGTAGATGCCGTCCGGGAGCTGTTCGCGGGCCACCTCGTCCAGGTGCCTGGACCTGGCCCACTTGTGCCACGTCATCTGCGGATCGTCCGGCGGCGGCTCGGCGTAGATCGGCCGCCGGTCCAGGTTGTACCCGGTGCCGTCGATACCGCTGCGGACGATTATCTCCGCCGTATGGTTCTCCGGCGTGATCCGGGCCCGCAGGCAGCACAGATGCTGGTCGGCCCGGCTGGCGAAGCGGACGGTCTCGACCCGGGTCCGGCGGCCCTGGTCATCCTCGAACACGGTGTCCCGGAACAGCGCGCCCTCCCGCATGTCCAGGACCTGCCGGTGGCGGACCACTGACACCGAGGTCACGTCCAGCCTGACGCCGCCGGCCACGACGGCCAGCATCAGCCAGTCGGGGGCGTTGACCAGGTCGGGGACCGCGGAGTCGTGGTGATCAAAGACACCGCGCACGAAGGTTCCCGGCAGGGCGCCCTCATGACCCTCCTCCAGGGAGCCCCGCGTGCCAAGGTATCCGTTGCCGACGGTGAACAGCGTCTCATGGGTATTCGCCCGCGCCGCGGCGAAGCCGTCCACCGCGATCAGCCAGCCCGAATCCTCACGCTCAGATCCGCGTCCATGAAACTCCTCCACTACGACCGGGAGCCGTAAGCCGCGCGGATCTGCCGTTCGGTCTCCGCTCGCGGCAGGTAGATGTCCAGTTCCGCGCCAGCGCAGCGCTGTGCGCCCATCGCGTTTCCGTACTGGCAGGCCATGACGTAATCCCGGTACGCCAGGTAGCCGTAGGCCAGCCCCGCGGCGAACGAATCGCCGGCACCGGTCGTGTCCACGACATGCGCCACCTCGATGCGATCGACGAACTCCTCGGCGACGCCGCCGGAACCGTCCCGCCAGAAGGCCACGCAGCCGCGCTCATCCAGGGTCACGCATACCGCCCCGACCCCGCGGTCCAGGCAATGACGCGCCAGGTCGCGCAGCTCTCCCGGGCTCAGCCTCGGCGGGTCAGCCGTTATCTCCGCCGACTCACCCAGCCACGTCGAGCTAGCTTCCTCGAGGTTCATCTTCAAGATGTCGATATACGGCAGCCAGACGTCCCGGTCAGCCCACACCCTCGGATGGCGCTCGCCGCTGCGGGTCAGCGTCACCGTCGGTCCATGGGCATCCAGCACCACGGTGGCCCCGCTGTGCTCCTTGATGTACCGCAGCGTCGGCTGCCCCACCTCGTAGTCCGTAATCGGGACACACACGAACATGTCGGCATCGAGCACCCTATCGACGTCGGCGGGCACGATCGGGTTCATGAAGCTCGCCTGCCGCTCCGCCCGGCGGTTGTGCTCGATGTACCGCAGCTCGATGACATCCCCCTGATCGGCCGCCGAGGTAATGCACGAGGTGTCGATATTCGGGAACGACCCGAGGATCTCCTTGACCGGGCCCTCATCCTGCCGGCGCACGTGAGATACCGGAACGATCACGTCACCAGCACCCAGCAGAGCCGACAGCGCAACCGCCGTATACAACACGCACCCGTACTTCTCGAACCGCTCACCGGCATGGGTCACGATCTCGTCGCGAGGGATCGGGCCCAGCACCGCCACCTTGCGACCCTTATGCCTTTCCATATCGCTGATCATGAACCCCTCCGCCCGCCGCCGCCACCGCCGGGAAGGTGCCGTCAGGCCCGGCGCCGCACCGGGCCTGACGTCACCGGCCTAGCCGGCGGTCAGCGGTGGCCCTGGACGGTGATCCGGTAGACGCTGGCCCGGTAGGTGCCGGCGTGGTCGGCGGGCAGCTTGGTGAACCAGATGAGCACGTAGCGGACGGGCACCGGCGAGCCGGGCTGCAGCCGCACGGTGCCGCCGGCGTTCGAGGCGCTCGCCACCCGAGGCAGCGAGGCCAGGACCGGCTTGGTCCCGGCGCGCAACTGGATGTCCGCGCCGGAGTAGACCAGGGACAGCCGGACCGACGCGACGGTGACCGTCCGGCCCATGTCGAGCAGCAGGCCGGTTCCGTTCTTGAGCGCCCCGAAATGCGCGGTCGCGTACCACTGGCTGGTCCAGGGCCGGGCCGGGTCACCACCGGTCGCCAGCGCCGCTCCCTGCGGGTCGTCGCCGTCGGCCAGGCCGGCCGGGCCGAACGCCGCCACGCTGGCCGGGGCGAGCGCCTGCACCGTCGCCGGGCTCGCGGTGGACCGGCTGGCCGCCGGGGACGACGCGATCGCGCCGGCCTGGACCGAACTGCCCTGGACCGCGGCGGTGGGCGGCGGATTCTGCTGGCCGGCCGGCGCGGGACGGGAGCTGGCCGCGGTCGCGGACGGGGTCCGGCCGACGCCGGAGACGAACTTGTAGCTGGCGAAGCCGAGGACCGCCAGGACCAGCGCGGCCAGCACGGCAGTCCAGCGCACCCGCCGCCGCTCCCGTTTCCTGAGCGGCATGGCCGACTGGAAGACTTCGGCGGCGGTGATTTCCGCGGCGGACCGCCAGGTCGCGTCGAACTCGTCGATCAGCGGCGACGGGTCCTCTCCCACGGCGTGGGCGACGGCCCGGATATGACCCCGCGCATAGAAGTCACCGCCGCACGCGGCGTAGTCGTCATGCTCGATACCCTGGATGATGGGTTCCGTGACACGGGTGCGCCGACTGACCTCGCTGACGGTGAGGCCGGCCCGGCGGCGGGCCGCGGCCAGCGTCGCGCCGATGCTCACGCGCGCCTCCTCGTACCCCGGGGCGGCTCCTGTTCGGGGAGCGTACTCTGACCAGTATCCGCCCAGCGCCGTCGTCCGGGCAGAAACTCCGCTCGTTCGGTACGAAACTACGAACGCCGGCCGCGCAGGGCGGCACCCTTGGCGCGGGCCTGGTCGGCCAGGGCGCCGGCGAAGGCGACCAGCCTGGCCCGCAGCGCGGCGCCATCGGGATTCTCGGCCGCGCCGAGGATACGGACGGCGAGCAGGCCGGCGTTGCGCGCGCCGCCGACCGCAACGGTCGCGACCGGGATGCCGGCGGGCATCTGGACGATAGAGAGCAGCGAGTCCAGCCCGCTCAGGTTGGCCAGCGGGACGGGCACGCCGATTACCGGCAACGGGGTGACCGACGCCAGCATGCCAGGCAGGTGCGCCGCGCCGCCTGCGCCGGCGATGATCACGCGCAGGCCGCGGCGTTCGGCCGAGGAGCCGTACTCGATCATCTCGTGCGGCATCCGGTGCGCGGATACCACGTCGGCCTCGTAGCGGACGTCGAACTCGTCGAGAGCTTCGGCCGCGGCCTTCATCACCAGCCAGTCCGAGTCGCTGCCCATCACGATGCCGACCACGGGCTTCTCGCTCATTCGCCGTCCTCCTTGCCCCAGCGGAGGTAGCTGGCCGCCCGCCGGGCCCGGTCGGTGAGGTCGGCCACGTCCTCGCCGAGCACGGTGACGTGGCCGATCTTGCGGCCCGGGCGGACCTGCTTGCCGTACATGTGCACCTTCACCGCCGGGTCGGCCGCCATCACGTGGATGTACCTGTCGTAGACGTCCTCGTCGTCGCCGCCGAGCACGTTGGCCATCACCGCGGCCGGGGCGGCCAGCTGCGGGGAGCCGAGCGGCAGGTCGAGGACGGCCCGCAGGTGCTGCTCGAACTGGGACGTGCGCGCACCCTCGATGGTCCAGTGGCCGGTGTTGTGCGGGCGCATCGCGAGCTCGTTGACCAGCAGCCCGGCCGGCGTCTCGAACATCTCCACCGCCAGCAGGCCGATCACGCCGAGCTCGTCCGCGAGCCGCAGGGCGAGTTCGGCGGCCCGGGCCCGGCGGCCGGGGGCCAGGCCGGGCGCGGGGGCGATCACCTCGCGGCAGATGCCGTCCCGCTGGATCGTCTGCACCACCGGGTATACCGCGCCCTGCCGGTGCGGGGAACGGGCGGCGAGCACCGCGAGCTCGCGGTCGAAGGGGACGTATTCCTCCGCGATCAGATCGATGCCGTGGGCGAGCCCAGTGGTAGCCAGCACCGTGGCGGCTTCGGCGGCGGACGCGCAGAACCATACGCCCTTGCCGTCGTAGCCGCCGCTGACCGCCTTGAGCACCAGCGGCCACTGACCGTCCGCGAACGCCTCGGTCTCGGCGACGGTGCGCACCGGCGCGAAGCGCGGGCAGGCGATGCCCAGGCCGGTCAGCCGCTCGCGCATGGCGAGCTTGTCCTGGGTGAAGCGGAGCGCGGCGGCGTTCGGCCGGACCTGGATACCGTCCTGCTCGAGCGCGTGCAGGTGCGGGGCGGGCACGTGCTCGTGGTCGAACGTGAGCACGTCGCATCCGGCCGCGAGGGCGCGCAGGTCCGCCTGCGAGCGGTAGTCGCCCAGCCGGGTTCCGGCCACCACCTGGGCCGCGCTCTCGCTGGCGTCGCCGGCCAGGACGCGGAAGCCGACGCCCAGCCCGGTGGCGGCCTGGCTGGTCATCCGGGCGAGCTGGCCGCCGCCGACCATGCCCACCACCGGGGGTGCCAGAGCCGAGCTCGGCGTTTCCGCAGAATCGGTCACGCTCCGTACCCTACGGGACCGCCGGCTCGGCTAGCACCGCGCACGTGGCCGGGATGTGATGCAACCGTTTCCAAGCGGGCCAGGTTTTTCTGCTACGAAACAGTGGAGTCTTTCACCTCGCCTCTATCGGGGTAAAAGACTTACGATCATGGCCACTCCGGAGGGGAGCGCGCAGATGGCGACACGCGATCAGGACGTCACACAGAGCGGCGACGCCGGGCCTGGCGTCCTCGTCCGGGAGGGTAGCTACGGCACCCAGGTCTTCGAGGTCGAGCCCGGCGGGGCGGAATTCATTCCGCTCAACGAGCGGCATGGCCGGCCGGTCCAGCTGTTCTGGACCTGGACCTCGCCGAACATGGAGTTCGCCACGATCTTCGTCGGCGTTCTCGCCGTCGCGGGATTCGGCCTCGGTTTCTGGGAGGCCGCGCTCGCCCTCATCCTGGGCAGCGCGATTGGCGGAATCACCCAGGGGATCTTGTCCCTGCGCGGCCCGAAGTACGGGGTGCCGCAGATGGTGCTGAGCCGGCTGGGGTTCGGCTACTGGGGCAACGTGCTGCCCGCCGGGCTTAACGCGGTCACCGCCGGCATCGGCTGGTTCGCGGTGAACAGCGTCAGCGGCGCCCTCGCGCTGAACGTGCTGACCCACCTGCCGCAGGTGCTCTGCCTGCTCATCATCGTGGCGGTGCAGGTCGCGGTGGCGTTCTTCGGCTACAACCTGGTGCACCTGTTCGAGCGGTACGCCTTCCCGATTCTGACCGTCATCTTCCTGATCGCGTCCGGCGTCATCCTGAGCAAGGCTCATCCCGGCGCCTCCCACCACACGATCCCCGGCGCGTTCCTGCTGACGTTCGGCGCCTCGTTCGGCTACGCGGTCGGCTGGAACCCGTACGCGTCGGACTACACCCGCTACTTCAAGCCGGACACGAGCAAGGCCGCCATCGCCTGGTGGTCCGGGACCGGGCTGTTCATCTCCTGCGCCGTGCTCGAGATCGTCGGGGCGGCCGTCGGCACCGTGGTCAGCCCGGACAAGGCGCTCGCCGGTCCCGGCGGGATGACCGGGCTGCTGGCGACTCCGCTGGCCGACCTGACGCTGCTGGCGATCGCGCTCGGCGCCGTCTCGGCGAACGTGCTCAACATCTACTCCGGCGCCCTGTCGTTCACCGCGATCGGCATCAAGCTGCCGCTCTCGCTGCGCCGCGCGATCGTGGCCCTCGGGTTCGGCACCATCGGGTTCTTCCTGGCCTGGAGCGGCCTGCACAACGCGGGCAGCAAGTACGAGAACTTCCTGCTGATCATCGCGTACTGGATCGCCCCGTGGCTGGCCGTGTACTTCTGCGACATGCTGCTGCGGCGTAATCCCGACGAGACGCTGCTGTTCGCGAAGCGGCACGCGAACTGGGCCGGGCCGGTCGCCATGCTGGTCGGGATGGGCATCTCGATCTGGCTGTTCTCCAACCAGACTGAGTACATCGGGCTGGTGCCCACGCACGCGGGGAGCGTCGGCGACCTGACCTTCGAGGTCGGGTTCCTGATCACGGCCGCGGTCTACCTGGGCTGGCACCTGATCGCCGGGACCGGACGGGAGGACACGATCACCGTCTGAGGGAAGACGGGGCGCGGCACTGATCCGCGGCCGGTAACATGTGCGGGTCTTGAGTAGGGGCCTGTACGGGGGTTTGCGCACGGGTCAGAGATGATGTCGTCCCGAAAGGACCATGTGGCATGCCCAGGATGGTGAGCCTCCGGAAGCGCTTCGCCGAACTGATTCCTGAGCTCGCGAAATTCGGCGTGGTCGGCCTGGTCGGTTCGGTCATCGACCTGGGCGGCGCGGCCTACCTGCACGGCGCCGTCGGCATCGGGCCCATGGTCTCCAAGGGACTCTCCATCATCGCGGCCACCGTGGTCACCTATCTCGGCAGCCGGTTCTGGACCTTCCGGCACCGGGCGAACCAGGCGCTGCTGCGCGAGGGCGTCCTGTTCGCCGCGCTCAACATCGTCGGCCTGGCCATCGCCGAATGCGTCATCGCCTTCGTCACCTACGGGCTCGACCTGAAGGGCTCCCTGGCCTACAACGCGGCCAGCGTGGCCGGAACCGGGCTCGGCACCATCTTCCGGTACTTCTCGTACAAGAAGTGGGTGTTCCTGGCCGGTGCCGCGGGCGCCGCCGTGGCGGCCGGCGAAGCCGCGGTATCCGGGCATGTCGATGTCACCGAGACGAGCGAGACCGGAACCGTGCTGACCGGCTCGGCCCAGCATGAGACCCGGCATGAGGCCCAGCACGAAGCCCAGCACGAGACGGAGCGGGAATACGGGCCGGCCTGGGAGCGGCTCGACGCCGCGGACGCGCCGCGCCGTTAGCCGCCCCAGGTACCCAGGCCCGTTAGGCCCGCAAGATCTGTCAGGCCGGGCCGCGGACCGCTTGGGTGCCCGTCCGCGGCGGGTTCCTGGGCAGGAAGACCGCGAACGTGGCGGGCTTCGGCTTGATCAGCACGACCCGCCCGCCGTCTGCCGCCGCCATCGTCCGGGCCAGGGCCAGGCCCAGCCCGGTGCCCTCCGGGCGGCCGCTGACGCTGCGCTCGAAGATCCGGGATACCAGTTCCGGCGGGACGCCCTTGCCCTCGTCTCGCACCTCCACCACCACCGAGCGCGAATTCTGCGAGGTCTGCAGGGTGACCGTGCCCCCGCCGTGCATGAGCGCGTTGTCCAGCAGCGTGGCGAGCACCTGGGCCAGGCCGCCGGGCGTGACATACGCATGCAGGCCGCGCACGCCGATCACCACGAGCCTGCGGCGTGCCCGGCGGAAGGCGGGCTCCCACTCGATGACCTGCTGCTGCACGATCTCGTCGATGCCAGTCAGCGCGGCCGCCGACGCGGTCGCCCGGCGGGCCGGGCCGAGCAGTTGGGTCACCACGTCGGCCAGGCGCTCGGCCTGGGCCAGGGCGGCACTGCCCTCTTCCCGGACCACATCGGGGTCGTCTGCCGCGGCGATCATCTCCTCCAGCCGCATCGACAGCGCGGTCAGCGGCGTACGCAGCTGATGCGAGGCGTCCGAAGCGAGCTCGCGGTCCGCGGCGAGCAGGCTGCTGAGCCGGCGCGCGGACGTATCCAGCCCGTCGGCCACCTGGTCGAGGTCAGCCACGCCGTACCTGCGGCCGAGCGGACGGGGGTCGCCCGCCCCGAGCCGGCCGGCCGCCTCGGCCAGCTCTTCCACCGGCCGGGCCAGCCGCCTCGCTAGCACGGCCGTCAGCCCGCCAGCCAGCGCGACCGCCACGGCCATCACGGCGATCACCCATGCGGCGGCGGAGCCGCGGCCGGCGGCGATCACCAGGGCGGGCACGCCCACGATCAGGACGGCGAGCACCGCCACGGCCAAGCTCCAGAACCACAGCCTCCTGCGCATCATTCACCTCACGCCAGGCCGTGACGGCCAGGCGATGCCCGGGCCGGCGTAATCAGTCGCCGCGCTCAAAGCGGAACCCGACGCCCCGGACCGTCGTGATGTACCTGGGGCTGTGCGCGTCGTCGCCGAGCTTGCGGCGCAGCCACGAAATGTGCATGTCGAGCGTCTTGGTCGAGGTCCACCACTTCGCGTCCCAGACCTCGCGCATGATCTGCTCCCGGGTGACGACCTTGCCCGCGTCCCGCAGCAGGATCCAGAGCAGGTCGAATTCCTTAGTGGTCAGGTCGAGCTCGGTATCGCCGTGCCAGGCCCGGCGGGCATCCGGGTCGATCCGCACGCCGTGCGCGGCCGAGCCCTCCGCCGTTCCCCGCCGCAGCAGAGCGCGCACCCGGGCCAGGAGTTCGGCCAGCCGGAACGGCTTGGTGACGTAGTTGTCGGCGCCCGCGTCCAGGCCGACCACCGTATCCACCTCGTCGGCCCGCGCGGTGAGGATCAGCACGGGTACGGCGTATCCGCCCGCCCGGACCCGGCGGCACACCTCGAGCCCGTCGAGTTCGGGCAGGCCGATGTCGAGCAAGATCAGGTCGACGCCCTCGCCCAGCGCCTTGTCGAGCGTGCTGGGCCCGTCCGCCGTGACGTCCACCTCGTACCCCTCCCGGCGCAGGGCGCGGGACAGGGGTTCGGAGATCGAGGTGTCGTCCTCAGCGAGCAGCACGCGGGTCATGACTAAATAGTAAAGGAACGGTAAAAACTTAACGCCCCTCGGGGCCAGACTCGGCTATTCCCGGCGTGATGGCACGCTGAGGGCCGTTACGGGGCGATCGTCCTGGTACGCGGCCCGGCCCGGAGCACCTGGGAGGGCAGGGTGCGGCCGACGATGCCCTCCGCCTCGGCAGCGGCCGCGATCATCGCCTCCAGGTCGATGCCGGTGGCCACGCCCATGTCCTCGACCATGTGCACGAGTTCCTCGGTGGCGATGTTGCCGGTCGCGCCGGGCGCGTACGGGCAGCCGCCGAGGCCGCCGACCGAGGCGTCGAAGTCGGACACGCCGAGCTCCAACGCGGCCAGCACATTGGCCAGCCCGGTGCCCCTGGTGTTGTGGAAGTGCAGGTTCAGCCCGGTGTCCGGGTGGGCCGAACGGAACGCGCCGACCAGCGCCCGCACCCGGGTGGGGGTGGCCATGCCGGTGGTGTCCCCGAACGAGGCCGAGTCCGCCCCGTCGGCGATGGCCCGCCCGGCCACCGACACCACGCGGCTAACCGGGACGTCGCCCTCGTACGGGCAGCCCCACGCGGTGGACACGATCACCTGCACGGTGGCACCGCGGTCGTGCGCGACCGAGATGATCTCGGCTATCTCGTCCAGGGATTGCGCGGTAGAACGGTTGACATTTTTGCGGTTGTGCGTCTCCGAGGCGGAGACGACCGCTTCCAGTTCGGTGCAGCCCGCGTCCAGCGCGCGTAGCGCGCCCCGCAGGTTCGGCACCAGGGCGGAGTACCGCACCGAGGGCGCCCGCCTGGCCCGCTTCCACACCTCGTCGGCGTCGGCCATCTGCGGGATCGCCGACGGCCTGACGAACGATACCGCCTCGATCCGCTGCACGCCGGTCGCGGACAGCGCGTCCAGCAGCGCCACCTTCGCGTCGGTCGGCACCGGGTCCTCGTTCTGCAATCCGTCTCGCGGCCCGACCTCGCGCACCGAGATCCGGTCCGGCAGTTCCCAGCTCATGAGATCAGGCTAACCGCCGCGGGCGGCGCGATCAGCCGGGGGCGGCCCAGGCACGTTCCGCGAACGCCGAACGGGCCTGGTTACTGCCCCGGCCAGGCCGGCTTGCGCTTCTCCACGAAGGCGGCGATGCCCTCGCGCCGGTCGGCGGACACCGCGGCGGTCCGCCAGGCGGCGTCCTCGATGTCCAGGCCGGCCTCCAGCGAGACGCCCCAGCCGTGCCTGATGGCCCGCTTGGCCGCCCGGACCGCCACCGGCGAGTTGGCCGCGATCTGCCCGGCCAGCTCGCGGGCTGCCGGGCCGTCCTGGCCGGCCGGCACGCGCCGGTCGACCAGGCCGAGGCGTTCGGCCTCGTCGATGCCGACCTTGCGGCCGGTCAGCACCAGGTCGGCGGCACGGCCCGGGCCCAGGCGGCGCAGCGCCAGCTGGGTGCCGCCGCCGCCCGGCACCAGACCGACGGTCACCTCGGGCAGGCCGAAGGTGGCGGTGTCGTCGGCCACCACCAGGTCGCAGGAGAGCGCCAGCTCACAGCCGCCGCCGAGGGCGAAGCCGTGCACCGCCGCGATGGCGGGCTGCGGCAGCGCGAGCACCGCGCCGAACAAGCCGCGGATCGCGTGCCGCTGGCGCATGATGTCCGCGTCGGTCAGGCCGGCCCGTTCCTTCAGGTCCGCCCCGGCGCAGAAGGCCCGCTCCCCCGCCGCGCTGAACACGACCACGCGGACGTCGGGCGCGGCGGCGAGTTCGGCGCAGGCCCGGGCGAGCTCGGCCGCCATCGCGGTGCTGATGGCGTTCATCGCCTCGGGCCGGTTCAGCGTGATCTCGGCCATCCCGTCGGCGGGACGCGAGGTGATGATGGCGCTCATGGCTGATCACGGTCGCTTCGCTCCAGCCTGCGCTGTTCGTCCTCCACCAGCCGGAACAGCGTGGCCTGGGTGTACTCCACCTGAGGGATGTCAGTCAGCACGATCTGGCCGTGCTCGCCCGCCGACTCGACCACCAGCCGCCCGCTGCCGAACAGCCGGTCGAGCAGGCCCTTCTCGAACGACACGTCGTTGATCCTGGCCAGCGGGATGTCCCGGCCGCGGCGGGTGACGATGCCGTTGCGTACCCGCAGCCGCCGGGTGGTCAGCTCGTAGGTCGTCGTCCGCCAGCGCAGCACCGGCACCATCAGCCACACCATCAGGACCAGGATCGCGACCGCGCCCACCACGAGCCGTCCCACCCCGGCCGCCGAGCCCGACGGGATCAGCACCTCGGCCACCAGCGCGATCACGATCACCAGCGCCGCTACCGCGAACGGCCGGATCAGCGTCTTCCAGTGCGGATGCAGCAGCAGCACCACGTGCTCATCCTGGGTGAGCGAAGGGTCCACCGTCATACCGCAAATAGTCGCACGTCCGAGCGAGCTGCCGGAACGCAGCATAGATTGTGTCAGTGGATCTGGCACGGCGCGCGCGGCAGCACTGGCTGTTCGGGCTGGTGCTGGTGGCGGCCCTCGTGCTGCGGGTGCTGACCGCGCTGGCGTTCCGGCCGATCATGTGGTTCGGCGGCGACTCGGCGTCATACCTGGCGACCGGGCTGCGGCTGATCCCCGACCTGAGCCGGGTGGGCGGCTACGGCTTCATGTTGTGGGTGCTGCGGCCGCTGCACAGCTTCGCGCTGGTCGCCGGGGTGCAGCACCTGATGGGCCTGGCTATCGGCGTGCTCATCTATGTAATGGCGCGCCGCTTCGGGCTGCCCGCCTGGGCCGCGACGCTCGCCACCATCCCGGTGCTCTTCGACGCGTACGAGCTCCAGCTCGAAGCCGACGCGTTGCCCGACATCCCGTTCGGCCTCATGGTTATGCTCGCCCTGTACCTGCTGCTGCCGTCAGCCGGCCAGCGGCGGCCGGCCCGCACCAGTGCGGCCGCCTTCCTGCTCGGGGTCTCCGCGCTGCTCTGGCCGGTCGGGCTGGTCCTGCTCGCGGTGCTGCTGGTGGTACTGCTGGCCACGCTGCTGCTCCGGCGGGTGGCCCTGGTCACCGTGCTGGCCGCGCTGCTGGCCGGGGCGCTGCCGGTCGCGGCCTACAGCGCCTGGTTCAGCATTCACCGGCACCAGTTCAGCCTGACCAGGAGCGACGGGGTGTACCTGTGGTCGCGCACGATGTCGTTCGCGGACTGCGCCGTGATCAAGCCGCCGGCCGACGAGCGGGTGCTGTGCCCGCCGCCGGGACCGCGGATCGCCGCGTCGCTGTACATCTGGAACGCGAATTCGCCCACGCTGACGATGCCCGGCGGGCGGTTTTCGGCCCGGACCAACCGGCTCGCGCTGAACTTCGCGCTGCGGGCCATCACGGCGCAGCCGGCCGATTACGTCGCCGCGGTCGGCCACGACTTCGCGCTGACCTTCTTCTGGGACCGGCCGGTTCACCCCAAAGCCGGGATCGTGGACCGGTACCAGTTCGCCGACGCGGCCACGGCCTGGGTCCCGGCCAGCGAGTACACCCCCGGCGGCGGCACGGTGGCCGGCGACCAGGCCGCCTACAACGGCGGGCGGCAGCCTGCCCCGACCCGGGTGGTGCAGCCGTACGCCTCCTGGCTGGTGACCTACCAGCGGTACGTCTACCTGCGGGGGACGCTGCTCGGGGTGATCCTGCTGGCCGCGCTGACGGCGATGATCGCCCGGCGGCGGGTCTATCCCGCCGGGCTGCCGTGGGCGTTCGCCGTGACGATCCTGCTGGTGCCGCCGATGATCGCCGACTTCGACCTGCGCTACGTGGTCATCGCGGTGCCCGCCGCCTGCCTGGCCGCCGCGCTGGCGTTCGCCCCGGGAGCGGCTCAGCGCAGGTGGGCGACGTCGGCGGCGGCCACCGCGACCTCGGAGCCCGGCGAGACCAGGATCAGCAGCCTGCCGTCCGAGTCGACGCCGACGGCCGGGCCGGAGAGCGCCTGACCGCCGGGGAGTTCGGCCCGGACGGGGCGGCTGATGGTGGCGGATAGCCGGGTGTATCCGGGACGCAGCCCGCTGCGGTCCGGGTCGCCGCCGGCCTGCTGCCAGGTGCGGTACCAGCGCTCGAACCGGGCCAGGATCGCGAGCAGCAGGTTCTCCCGGTTCAGGACGGTCGCGCCGGATGCGCGCAGGGAGATGGCGGGCAGCGCGCCGGGGCCGGGGCCGGCCAGGAGATGGCTGAGCTCGGCTGGTTCGGTGGACACGTTGAGGCCGATGCCGACGACGACCGCGTCGCCGGCCGCCTCGGCCAGGATGCCCGCCAGCTTGGCCTCGCCGACCAGCACGTCGTTGGGCCACTTCAGCCTGGCTTCGACGCCGGTCACCTCGGTGACCGCCGCGGCGACGGCCACGCCGGCGAGCAGCGGGAGCCAGCCGCGCCGAGCGGGCGGCACATCGGGCCTGGTCAGCAGCGAGAAGGTCAGCGCGGCGTACGGCGGCGAGGTCCACCTGCGGCCCATCCGGCCGCGGCCCGCGGTCTGCTCCTCGGCGGCCAGCACCACGCCCTCCGGCTCGCCGCTAAGGGCCCGGGCCAGCAGGTCGGCGTTGGTCGAGCCAGTGCTCGGCACGACGTCGATCTCGCGCCACAGGCCATCGGGCGCGATGGCGGCGCGGCGCAGCCGGGCCGCGTCCAGCGGCTCGTGCTCGGGCGTATGGTTCTCGGCTGGCATGACAACCCACTATTGTTCAGGTGCCCGCCTTGGTTAGATACGGGGAGAAGGGAAAATCGGTGACCGACCTCGGAACGAGCCAGCGCCGCGACGACGGCAGCGCACCGGAGGGCACGGGCACGGTCGCACCGGCCCGGGGCTTCCGGCTATGGCCACCGCAAGTCTCCTGGGACAGCGGCGCGTTCGAGGCCAGGGTCAGGGCCGTCGCGGCCGGGCTGACGCCTGCCGCGCTGTGGCGCAACCACCGGCTGTTCACCATCGCGGCCTGCCTGTCGGTCATCCCGCGGGTGATCGCCGCGCTCGGCTTCAAGCCCGCGCTGCTCATCCAGGACTCCTTCTCCTACATGAAGCAGAGCGTCCAGCTACTGCCGCTGGCCGAGCTCAGGCCGGCCGGGTACCCGCTGGTGCTGCACCTGCTCCAGCCGTTCCACAGCCTGCTGCTGGTGACCACGGCGCAGCACCTGATGGGCATCGCGCTCGGCGTGATCATCTACGCGGTGCTGCGTACCCGCGGGCTGCCGGCCTGGGGAGCGACGCTCGCCGCCGTGCCGACGCTGTTCGACTCGCGGCAGATCTGGCTGGAATCGTCGATCCTGTCCGACACCCTGTTCACCCTGGTGCTCATGATCGCCGTGGCGATCCTGGTCGTCCGGCCGAAGCCGGCCATCTGGCAGGCGGTCCTGGTCGGGCTGCTGGTCTCCTGGGCCTCGGTCATCCGCGGTAACGGCGCCCCGGTCTTCGTGGTCATCCTCGCCTTCCTGCTGGTCATGCGGGTCGGCTGGAAGGTCGTCACCGCGTGCCTGGCCGCGTTCGCGGTCCCGCTGGCCGGCTACGCGCTGATCTTCTTCTCCGAGCACGGCCAGCTCAACTTCACCGACAGCTCCGGGTTGTTCCTGTGGTCGCGGACCATGTTGTTCGCGAACTGCGCGGTGATCAAGCCGCCGCCCAGCCTGGTCCCGCTGTGCCCGGAGAACCAGCCCGATCACCCGGCCGGGCCCACCCCGGCCTGGTCCGTGCCCGCGGTGCTGAACGAGCGCACCCCGGCCGACTACCTGTGGGCCACGGACGCCTGGTATCGCGTCAACGCGCACCCCGGCGTGAACGCGTACAACAACAAGCTGGCCATGCAGTTCGCCGAACGGGCCATCGTGGCGCAGCCGCTGGACTACGTCAAGACGGTGGGCCGGGACGTGCTGCTGACCTTCTTCGCCACCGACCGGTCGACCGACTACCTGGCCATGCAGTTCACGGTGGCCCCGCACGTCGACCCGATGGCCCCGTACATGCGGTACTGGGAGAACAGGTACGCGCACGCCCATTCCAACACGCACGTGGTCCAGCCGTGGGCGTACCTCATGTTCTGGTACCAGCAGCCCGTCTGGTTCCCCGGGTGGGTCTTCTTCCTGGTGATGGCCGGCGGCCTGGTCCTGCTTATCCGCCGCTGGCGCGGCTGGGGGCGGTACGCGGCCCTGCCCTGGGGCGTCGCCTTCGTCAACCTGGTGGTGCCGATCGCGGTGTCCGAGGTCGACTACCGGTACGCGATCTCCGCGGTTCCGTTCGCCTGCCTGGCGCTCGGCCTGGCGTGCAACCGCAAGCCGGCGCCCGGCCTTCCGGTGGCTGGCGTTCCGGTGGCTGGCGTTCCGGCGGTCGGGGCGGACTAGGCTTCCGTCCCATGGACGACACGCAATGGCGCACGCACCGGCTCGAACTGGACGATCAGACGCTGCGCGAGTGGGACGCGACGGTGCTCGCGGCCGGTGCCGAGGGCATCGTGCTGGACCGTTCGGCCTTCTACCCGGGCGGCGGCGGCCAGCCGCCCGACCACGGGGTGCTGCTGTGGGGCGGTGTGCAGACCAGGATCGTGGACGCCCGCAAGGGAGATGACCTGTACCTGGTCCCGGCCGAGGGCGACCCGCTGCCTCCTGTCGGCACCTCGGTGCGCGGGGCGCTCGAGAACGATCGGCGGACCGCGCTGATGCGCACCCACTCCGGCCTGCACGTGCTGTGCGGCGTGGTGTTCCGCGACTTCGGCGCGCTGGTGACCGGCGGCAACATGGAGCCGCTGACCGCGCGGATGGACTTCAACCTGCCGGAGGTGCCGCCGGGCTTCCGCGACGCCGTTGAGGCGGCCTGCAATACGGAGGTCGCGGCCGACCGGCGGATCGACGTCCGGGTTATGCCGCGGGACGAGGCGTTCGCGCTGCCGGACATCATCCGGACCGCGACCAACCTGGTGCCGCCGCAGGTCAAGGAGGTTCGGATCATCGACATCGTGGGCCTGGACCAGCAGGCAGACGGCGGCACCCACGTCGCCTCCACCAGGCAGGTCGGCCGGATCGAGGTGGTCAAGATCGAGAGCAAGGGCAAGGGCTTCCGGCGCCTGCGCATCCGGATCGCCGACTGATCGGACCGCGCCTGGCGGGGCTGGCAGGACGCCGTCACGCCGTCGCGCCGTCGCGCCGGGGAGAGCGCCGCGGCCGGGAGCGCCGGTTACTGGCGACTCATGGGGTTTATGCGTCAGCTGGGGCGTCGGGTCGGCCGAATAACGTGGTTGATCCGGGGGCCTGGCTCCCGGGCGGGCGAACTGTCGTGCTTGATATCGGGCTTGAACACTCGGGCCACGCCAGCATCACCGGTAACAAACCATACGGCGTGAATGCCACATTCATGCAGTTCTAACGACATGGCTGGGACATCCACGCCTTATCAGCGAGCCGACCGGGTGGTGCGGATTCGTATCGCTGGTAACAGGAGTTCGCCGGGAGCGCAACGGCAACACAAGCGGGCCGGGCGCAGGTCGCGCGTCCCCGACCGGGCAACTACGCCTAAGGTGCAGCGGCTGATGATACCAGTGTTACTAGAGTCACCTTTGAGGAAGTGGGCCGTGAAGGGCCAGGCGGGTGGATCGTGATGCGTCAGCCGGGTGGGTCGTGAAGGGACAGGCGGGTGGGTCGTGAAGGGTCAGCCGGTGTTCTGGAGGCCGGCGGCTACGCCGTTGACGGTGAGCAGGAGAAGGCGCTCCAGGCGCTCGCGTTCGTCGCCCTGGGGGTCGGTGTCGCGGAGGGCGGTCAGGGCGCGGAGCTGGAGGTAGGACAGGGCGTCCACGTAGGGGTCGCGGAGCGAGACGGCCCGGGAGAGGACGTGCCGGTTGGCCAGCAAGCGGTCGTGGCCGGTCACGGTGACTACCAGCCGGCGGGTGAGGTCATACTCGGCGAGCACCATCTCGGTCAGGTCCTCGCGTCCGCCCAGGGCTAGGTAGCGCGCCCCGATCAGCCGGTCGGTCTTGGCCAGGCTCATCTCGGCGTTCTCGAGCAGCACGCCGAACAGCGGCCAGTCACGGTAGGCGCGGCGCAGCACGTCGGCGCCATCGGCGTCGGCGATGGCGGCGAGCCCGCTGCCCAGGCCGAACCAGCCCGGCAGGTTCATCCGGGTCTGCGACCAGGCGAAGACCCAGGGGATCGCGCGCAGGTCGGCCAGGTCCATGACCGGCGTCGCACCGGCCGCGGGGCGAAGGCCGCGCTTGGCCGGGCGCGAGCCGATGCGCAGGCCGCCGATCTCGCCCAGCGGGCTGATCCGGGCGAACCAGCCGGCGAAGCCGTCCGCCTCGACCAGCCTGCGGAAGGTGGCGCAGGCGGCCTGGTCGATCCGGGCGGCCATGCCGGAGTAGGTCTCGGCGGCGGCCGCGGTCCGTCCGGCGATCCGCGCGGACGAGGCGAGCAGCACGGCCGAGCCCACCTGCTCCAGGTGCCGCTTGGCGATGGCCTCCTGGCCGTACCTGGCGAAGATGACCTCGCCTTGCTCGGTGACCTTGAACGAGCCGTTGACCGAGCCGGGCGCCTGGGCCAGCACGGCCCGGCCGGCCGGGCCGCCGCCGCGGCCGAGGGCGCCGCCCCGGCCGTGGAACAGGGTGAGCCGGATGTCGTTGGCCGCGGCCCAGGCGGCCAGCCGGGCCTGAGTGTCGAAGAGCCGCAGGGTGGCGCTGGCCGGGCCGAGCTCCTTGGCCGAGTCGGAGTAGCCGAGCATCGCCTCGAGGTGCCGGCCGCTGGCCGCTAGCCGCGCGGTAACCTCGGGCAGCGCGATCATGCCGGTCAGCACGTCGGGCGCGTTGGCCAGGTCGGCCGCGCTCTCGAACAGCGGCACCACGTCGAGCACGGGCGTGCGGCCGCCGGCCATGGCGTAGCGGGCCAGCTCGTACACGGCCGCGATGTCGGCGGCCGACCGGGTGAAGCTCACCACGTAGCGGCGGCACGCGTCCACGCCGTACCGGTCCTGCACCCAGGCCACCGCGCGGATCGTGGCCAGCACCTCCTCGGTCGGCGCGGAGCAGGGCGTGCGCGGCTCGGTGCCGGGGGGGCCGGCGCTGTACTCGGTGCCGGGCAGGCCGGCGCCGCGGAGTTCGGCCAGCGCCCGGGCGTGCACCTCGTTGTGCTGCCTGACCTCCAGGCCGGCCAGGTGGAAGCCGAACGTCTCCGCCTGCCAGATGAGGTGCTGCAGCTCGCCGTAAGCCTGCTTGGCCGCCCCGGCCTCAGCCAGCGCCTGCTGGACGGTGCGCAGGTCGGCGAGGAATTCGGCCGGGCCCGGGTAGGCCAGGTCGGCGTGCCGGACCCGGGTGGCGTTGATCCGCTGCGCCGCGTAGAGCAGGTAGGTCCGGTACGGCTCCTGCGGCGAGCGGGCCTCGATCTCGGCCAGCAGTTCCGGGTGCGCGGCGTGCGCCGCGGCCAGCGCGCGGCGCAGGCCCGCGGACGGCGGCGTGGTCGCCGCGTGCAGGGTCAGCGCCCGGCCGATCCGGGTGGTGGCGTTCTCCAGCGCGCGCAGCACGTGGTCCGCCTGGATCGTCGCCGTCTCTCTGGTGACCTGCGCGGTCACGAACGGGTTGCCGTCCCGGTCCGCGCCCACCCAGCTGCCGAACCGCAGGAAGGCCGGTACCGGGGATTCCCCGCCGTCGTGGCTGGCCACCGCCCGGTCCAGCTCCCGGTACACCGCGGGTACCACCCGGAACAGGGTCTCGTCGAACGCAGTCATGACCGTGCGGACCTCGTCGATCGGGTCCATCGCCTTGACCCGCAGCTGTGACGTCCGCCACAGCAGGTCGACCTCCTCGCGCAGCTTGCGCCGGGCCTCATCCCGGTCCGCCGCCGCGGTGCGCGGGTCGTCCAGCACGTCGAGCAGCCCGCTGATCCGGCGCAGCGCGGCCACCACCGCGCGCCGGCGCGCCTCGGTGGGGTGCGCGGTGAGCACCAGATGCACCCGGAGCGACGCGAGCAGCTCGCACAGATGCTCCGGCCCGGCTTCACGGCTGATCTCGGCCACGGCGGCGGCCAGCGATTCCCGCACCGGCTCGTGCCCGGTGTCGCGTTCCCGCAGGTTGCGGATGCGCTGGTGCTCCTCGGCCAGGTTGGCCAGGTGGAAGTAGACGGCGAAGGCCCGGGCGACCTGCTCGGCTTGGTCCAGGCTCCAGGACGCGACCAGCCTGACAATCTCGTCGCCGGCCGCGACCAGGTGGTGCTGCTCGCGCTGGCGCGCCTCGATCACCGCCCGGCGGAGCCGTTCCACGTCGGCCAGCAGCTCCGGTCCCCCGGAGTCGCGGATGATCTCGCCGAGGATGTCGCCGAGTAGCCGGACATCGCGGCGCATGGGCTCGGGAAGCGCGGCCCGGTCTCTGTCACGGGTTCGCTCCATGGCTCGGTTCACGCCTCGAGCGTAATCCGCGCGGGCGAACGGCCCGTTAGCCTGATCCCTATGACTACGCAAGGTGCCGAAACCGGCCCCGCCCCCGATCCGCACACCACCGCGGGCAGGCTCGCCGACCTGGAGCGCCGACGGTACGAGGCGGTGCACGCCGGCTCGGAGCAGGCGGTGGCCAAGCAGCACGAGCGGGGCAAGAAGACCGCGCGGGAGCGGATCGACATGCTCCTCGACCCGGGCTCGTTCACCGAGTTCGACGAGCTGGCCAGGCACCGGGCGCACGACTTCGGCATCGAGGCCACCCGGCCGTACGGGGACGGCGTGGTCACCGGGTACGGCACCGTGGACGGGCGCCCGGTCTGCGTATTCAGCCAGGACTTCACGGTGTTCGGCGGGTCTCTCGGCGAGGTCTACGGCGAGAAGATCGTCAAGATCATGGACCACGCGCTGAAGACCGGCTGCCCGATCATCGGGATCAACGACGGCGGCGGCGCCCGGATCCAGGAGGGCGTGGTCGCGCTCGGCCTGTTCGCCGAGATCTTCTACCGCAACGTGATGGCCTCCGGCGTCATCCCGCAGATCTCGCTGATCATGGGCCCGTGCGCGGGCGGCGCGGTGTACTCGCCGGCCATCACCGACTTCACCCTCATGGTAGAGGGCACCAGCCACATGTTCATCACCGGCCCCGACGTGATCAAGACGGTGACCGGCGAGGACGTGACCTTCGAGGACCTCGGCGGCGCCCATGCGCACGGCGCCAAGTCGGGCGTCGCGCACTACCAGGCCTCCGGCGAGGAAGACTGCATCGACTTCGCCCGCGAGCTGCTGTCTTACCTGCCCTCCAACAACCTGGATGAGTCACCCAGGCGGGAGGCGGCCGACACCCGGGACGAGACCGCCCCCGACGAGACCGACACCGAGCTCGACACCCTCATCCCCGACTCGCCGAACCAGCCCTACGACATGCACGAGGTGATCACCCACGTGCTCGACGAGGGCGAGTTCCTCGAGGTGCACGCCGGGTTCGCGCCGAACATCGTGGTCGGCTTCGGCCGGGTGGAGGGCGCGTCCGTCGGCGTGGTCGCCAACCAGCCGATGCACTTCGCCGGCTGCCTCGACATCGACGCCTCGGAAAAGGCGGCCAGGTTCGTCAGGACCTGCGACGCGTTCAGCATCCCGATCCTGACCTTCGTCGACGTGCCGGGCTTCCTGCCCGGCGTGGAACAGGAATGGCAGGGGATCATCCGCCGCGGCGCCAAGCTCATCTACGCCTACGCCGAGGCCACCGTGCCGAAAGTCACGGTGATCACCAGGAAGGCGTACGGCGGCGCCTACGACGTGATGGGCTCCAAGCACCTGGGCGGCGACGTCAACCTGGCCTGGCCCACCGCGCACATCGCGGTGATGGGCGCGCAGGGGGCGGTGAACATCCTGTACCGCCGCGAGCTCGCCGCCGCCGGGGACCCCGACGCGCTGCGCGCCCAGCGGATCACCGAGTACGAGGACACCCTGGCCAATCCGTACATCGCGGCCGAACGCGGCTACGTGGACAACGTCATCCGCCCGGCGGAAACCCGGCTCGCGGTCATCCGCGCGCTGCGTTCCCTGCGCACCAAGCGGCAGACCCTGCCGCCCAAGAAACACGGCAACATTCCGCTCTAATGCAATTGTGTGAAGGAATTGTTTACCATGCGTATCCAGACCGATTCGAACTCTCGGCCAAAGTGGCACAACTGGCACGCGCACCCAGCCGATTACCCTAGAGTCTGAGATGATGACCGACTTCGCAGCCCCGCTTCCCATCCTGGCCCGCTATGCGGTCATGGTGGACGTTGGTTATATCTATGCCGCAGCGGGTGAACTGCTGTTCGGCTCGAGCTCGCGGCGGGATTTCCGGGTCGACGCGGTCCCGCTGATCCAGGTGGTCACCAAGCACGCCGACGATCTGATCCGCGGTGAATTGCTCCGCGTCTACTGGTACGACGCCGCCAGGGACCGGGTGCCGACCATCGACCAGCGGGTCATCGCCCAGATGCCCTGGGTCAAGCTGCGGCTCGGCAACCTGAACGCGCGCGGCCAGCAAAAAGGCGTGGACGCCCAGATCAGGGCGGACATGGAGGCACTGGCCAGGCACCGGGCGATCACCGATGCGGTCCTCATCGCCGGCGACGAGGACATGGTGCCCGCGGTCGAGGCGGCCCAGGCCTTCGGGGTCCGGGTCCACCTGTGGGGCATCGAGCCGCCGTACGGCACCAACCAGGCCGAGCGCCTGGTCTGGGAGTCCGACACGGTCGACGTGCTCGAAGCGGCGTTCCTGCGGCCGTACTTCAGCAAGAATCCGACCGCCGTCGACCCCAGGACCGACCCGGGCCTGGGCCCCGCGCCGACAGTGCCGTCGCCGTCCCAGCTGTTCGGCGAGCGGCACGCCAGGTCGTCGCGGACCGGCAGCTTCCCGGCGATCAGGGACACGGGGAGCTTCCCGGCGATCAGGGACACCGGCCCGATGCCCCGGCTCGGCCCCGACCGGACGCGGGTCGAGGAGGCCGGCGAGCACGTGGCCCAGAAGTGGATCCTGACCCGCGGCCGGGACAACATCAAGGACCTGCTGCCGGGCCCCATCCTGCCACCGGTCATCGACAAGGAGCTGCTGGTCGACGCCGAGAAAGAACTCGGCCTGTCGCTGCGCCCCTACCAGGAGGCCCGCGAGTGGCTCCGGGACGCGTTCTGGGAGCGGGTGCACCGCGAGTTCGGCATCAGCATCGGCAAGTCCCGCCCTTGATACCGAACGGGCCGGGATGACACGCACCCCTGACGACGATCAGCCTCCCAGTCGGCCGGTGCTCCGGGTGGTACGCGGTGACGCGACGGCGGAGGAGATCGCCGCCCTGGTCGCCGTCCTGGTGACGCGCTCCGCCGGCGCCGGGGCTCCCAGCCCGGCCCGTTCGGTATCTAAGGCCTGGTCCGACCGGTCACGGCAGCTCCGCCGCCCGCTGTCCCCCGGCCCCGGGGCCTGGCGCAGATCCTCGTTGCCCGGCTAGGTCAGGCGCTCCAGGATCAGCTCGAGGACGCGGGCGGCGTCGGCCTGGCCGCGGGTGGCCTTCATGACCGCGCCGACCAGGACGCCGGCCGCCTGGGTCTTGCCGCTGCGGATCTTGGCCACCACGTCCGGGTTGGCCGCGATGGCGTCGTCGACGGCCTTGGCCAGGGCGCCTTCGTCGCTGACCACGGCCAGGCCCCGGGCCTCGACGATCTGGTCCGGGCCGCCCTCGCCGGCCAGCACGCCCTCGATCACCTGCCGGGCCAGCTTGTCGTTGAGCGTGCCCGCGGAGACCAGCGCGGTGACCCGGGCCACCTGCGCGGGCGTGATCGCGAGCGCGCCCAGCTCGGCGCCGGTGTCGTGGGCGTGCCGGGAGAGCTCGCCGAGCCACCACTTGCGGGCGTCGGCCGGGGAGGCGCCGGCCGCGACCGTGTCGGCCACCAGGCCGAGCGCGCCGGCGTTGGACAGCGCGGTCATGTCCGTCTCGGACAGGTTCCACTCGGCCCGCAGCCGGGCCCGGCGCGCGGCCGGCGGCTCGGGCAGCGCGGCGCGGATCTGCTCCACCCACGCGGCCGGCGGGGCGACCGGCACCAGGTCGGGCTCGGGGAAGTACCGGTAGTCCTGGGCCTCCTCCTTGGACCGCCCGGAGGTGGTGGTCCCGCTGTCCTCGTGGAAGTGCCTGGTCTGGAGGATGACCCGGCCGCCCGCGTCGAGCACCGCAGCCTGCCGCTCGATCTCGAACTGCACCGCGCGCTCCACCGAGCGCAGCGAGTTGACGTTCTTGGTCTCGGTGCGGGTGCCCCACTCGCTGGCGCCGCGCGGTGCCAGCGAGGTGTTCACGTCGCAGCGCAGCGAGCCCTCCTCCATCCGCACGTCGGAGACGTGCAGGGAGCGGAGCAGGTCGCGCAGTTCGGTGACGTACAGCCGGGCCGCGACCGGCGCGTCGGCGCCGGTGCCGGTGATCGGCTTGGTCACGATCTCGACCAGCGGGATGCCCGCCCGGTTGTAGTCGACCAGCGAGTACTCGGCGCCGTGGATCCGCCCGGTGGCCCCGCCGACGTGCAGCGACTTGCCGGTGTCCTCCTCCAGGTGGACCCGCTCGATGCCGACCCGCACGGTCCGTCCGTTCACGTCGACGTCCAGGTACCCGTCCGTGCACAGCGGCTCGTCGTACTGGGAGATCTGGAAGTTCTTCGGCATGTCCGGGTAGAAGTAATTCTTCCTGGCGAACCGGCACCATGGCGCGATGGTGCAGTTCAGGGCCAGGCCGATCCGGATCGTGTACTCGATCGCCATCCGGTTCACCACCGGCAGCGAGCCGGGCAGGCCCAGGCAGACCGGGCAGACCTGGCTGTTGGGTTCGGCGCCGAAGGTGGTCGCGCAGCCGCAGAACATCTTGGTCCTGGTGCCCAGCTCCACGTGGGTCTCCAGGCCGATCACCGGCTCGTACCGCTCTATCGCCGCGGCGAACGGGACCAGCGTGGCAGTGTTTGTCGTCATGAGTCTCGCCTCCGGGGCGCCTTTAGGCGCCGCCTTCCCTCGTCGCTCGTCCCTCGCTCCTCAGTCCAGGCGGCACCGCGCCCCTTTGGCTCGATCATGAGTCGAGTCCCTTCGCCTCGGCGAGCAGCGGCTGGCCCCAGCGGCCGACCATGGCCGCTTCCGCGGCGGCAGCGACCCGGTAGAGCCGGTCGTCGGCCAGCGCGGGCGCCATCACCTGCAGGCCGGCCGGCAGGCCGTCCTCGTCGGCCAGCCCGCACGGGACCGAGATCGCCGCGTTGCCGGCCAGGTCGGACGGGATCGTGCACAGGTCGGCCAGGTACATCGCCATCGGGTCGTCGGCCCGCTCGCCGAGCGGGAACGCCGTGGTCGGCGTGGACGGCGACACCAGCACGTCGACCTGGCCGAAGGCCGCGTCGAAGTCCCTGATGATCAGGGTGCGGACCTGCTGGGCCTTGCCGTAGTAGGCGTCGTAGTAGCCGCTGGACAGCGCGTAGGCGCCGAGGATGATGCGCCGCTTGACCTCGGCGCCGAAGCCCTGCTCGCGGGTCAGCGCCATGACCTCCTCGGCGTCCCTGGTCCCGTCGTCGCCCACCCGCAGGCCGTACCGCATGGCGTCGAACCTGGCCAGGTTGGACGAGCACTCGCTGGGCGCGATCAGGTAGTAGGCGGGCAGTGCGTACGTGAAGTGCGGGCAGGAGACCTCGGTGACCTTGGCGCCGAGCGACTCGAGCAGCTCGACCGCCTCGGCGAACCTGGCCAGCACGCCCGGCTGGTAGCCCTCCCCGCTCAGGTCGGTCACCACGCCGATCCGCATGCCGCTCACGTCCGCCTCGCGGGCCGCGGCCACCACCGGCGGCACCGGCGCGTCGATCGAGGTGGAGTCCATCGGGTCGTGCCCGGACATCGCCTCGTGTAGCAGGGCGGCGTCCAGCACGGTCCGGCCGAACGGCCCGGGGGCGTCCAGGCTGCTGGCGAACGCGACCACCCCGTATCGTGACGAGCCGCCGTAGGTGGGCTTGGTGCCGACGATGCCGCAGACGGCGGCGGGCTGGCGGATCGAGCCGCCGGTGTCGGTGCCGATGGCCAGCGGCGCCTCGTAGGCGGCTACCGCGGCGGCCGACCCGCCGGACGAGCCGCCGGGCACCCGGGCCAGGTCCCACGGGTTGTGGCTGGCGCCGTAGGCCGAGTTCTCGGTGGAGGAGCCCATGGCGAACTCGTCCATGTTGGTCTTGCCGAGGATGATCGCGCCGGCCTGCCTGAGCCGCTGGACGATGGTCGCGTCGTACGGCGGGTGCCAGCCCTCCAGGATGCGGCTGCCGCAGGTGGTCGGCAGGCCCTTGGTGGTGAACACGTCCTTGACCGCGACCGGGACGCCGGCCAGCGGGCTTCTGACGGTGCCCTGGCTGCGCTCGTCGTCGATGACGGCGGCCTGCTCGAGCGCACTGTCGGCGGCGACGTGCAGGAAGGCGTGCACGCGGTCGTCCACGGCGGCGATCCGGTCCAGGTGCGCCCGGGTCACGTCGGTCGCGGAGACCTCTTTGCGGTCCAGCGCGGCCGACAGCTCGGCCGCGGTCATGCGGGTGAGTTCCATGGTGTTCTAGTCCTCCGCCAGGATCCGCGGGACCTTGAACCGCTGCTGCTCGACGGCGGGCGCCTGGTCGAGGGCTTCCTCCGGGGTCAGGCAGGGGGCCGGCTCGTCGTCGCGGAACACGTTGACCAGGCCGGTCGCGTGCGAGGTCGGCGGGATGCCCTCGGCAGCGACCTCCTGGACCTGCGCGACGGCCGTGATGATCTGATCCAGCTGGGGCGCCAGATGGTCGAGTTCGGCGTCGCTGAGCGCGATCCTGGACAGCCGCGCCAGGTGCGCAACCTCGTCACGGGTAATGGGCATGCACGCGATTCTAGGGGCGATCAGGAGGCAGGCTGTAAGCAATAACGCCGGGAGCGGTGATTCCCGGTCTGGCCGTTCGTCGTAGCGGTTGGTAAGGAGGACTAGTGCGATACCTGCTGCTGATCCGGGGGGACGAGAGCGCCGCGGCGCACGCGGATGACGGCTGCGGCGGCTGGAGCGAGCGGATGCTGGAACGGGGCGTGCTGCAGGGCGGAGGCGGGCTGCGGCCGCCCGCCGAGGGCAAGGCCGTGCGGATCCGCCGCCGCCAGCTGATGCTGTCCGACGGGCCGTTCGCCGAGACCAAGGAGCAAGTGGGCGGGTTCTGCCTGATCGAGGCCGCGTCCATGGACGAGGCGGTGGAGGTGGCCGCCGAGCATCCGGCCGCGACCTACGCCACCATCGAGGTCCGTGAGCTGTTCCCGTCGCCATGACCGCCGACGTCACGGCCATAAGGGACGCGGTCGACGCGGCCTTCCGGGAGCAGTGGGGCCGGGTCGTAGCCACGCTCATCCGGGTCACCGGCGACTGGGACCTGGCCGAGGAGTGCGCCCAGGACGCCTTCGCCATGGCCCTGCAGCGGTGGCCTGCCGACGGGATTCCGCGCCGGCCGGGGGCGTGGCTGACCACGGCGGCCCGCAACCGGGCCATCGACGTGCTGCGCCGCCGGACGGTGGGGGCGGCCAAGCTCCGCGAGGTCGCCGCCCTGTCGGTCGAACCGGAGCCGTCTCCGGCCGGCCAGACCGACCACAGCGGCGTCCCCGACGACCGGCTGCGGCTGATGTTCACCTGCTGCCATCCGGCGCTGTCGCTCGAGGCCAGGGTGGCCCTGACCCTGCGCACGCTGGCCGGGCTGACCACGGCGGAGATCGCCCGGGCGTTCCTGGCCAGCGAGGCGACCATGGCCAAGCGGCTGGTCCGGGCCAAGCAGAAGATCCAGAACGCCGGGATCCCCTACCGGGTGCCGCCCGCGCACCTGCTGCCCGAGCGC
Source organism: uncultured Actinomycetes bacterium (assembly GCA_963841585.1). GTDB lineage: Bacteria > Actinomycetota > Actinomycetes > Streptosporangiales > Streptosporangiaceae > Palsa-504. The sequence continues at coordinate 83,506 of CAWJDK010000029.1, read as the reverse complement.
ACGCCGGGCGTGCTTGGCGTGCTCTATCTGCTGTTCAACGAGGGTTACTCGGCCACGGCCGGCGCGGACCTGATCCGGCAGGCGTTGTCGGCGGAGGCGATCAGGCTGGCCCGCGTGCTGGTCCGGCTGATGCCGTCCGAGCCCGAGGCTTCCGGGCTGCTGGCGCTGATGCTGATGCACGACGCGCGCCGGGCCGCCCGGCTGGATGCCGACGGCGAGATCGTGACGCTGGAAGACCAGGATCGCGGCGCGTGGGACGCCGCCGAGATCAGCGAGGGCGTCGCGGCGCTGGAAGGCGCTTTGCGGCTCGGGCGGCTGGGGCCGTACCAGGTGCAGGCGGCCATCGCCGCCTGCCACGTCACCGCCGCCCGCGCGGCGGACACCGACTGGGCCCAGATCGCCCGCCTCTACGGACAGCTCACGCAGTTCCTGCCGACGCCGGTGGTGGAGCTGAACCGGGCGGTCGCGGTGGGCATGGCTGCGGGCCCGGAGGCCGGGCTGGCGCTGGTCGGCGAGCTGGAGGCGGCGGGCAAGCTGGCCGGCTACCACCTGCTGCCCGCCACCAAGGCCGACATGTACCGCCGCCTGGGCCAGGCGGACGAGGCGGCGGTGTGCTACCGCGAAGCGCTCGGGCTGGCCAGCACCGACGCCGAGCGGAGCTACCTCAGCCGCCGTCTAGCCGAAACTGGCTCCGGCTGAAACGTCCATTTCCGTAGTGGCCCAGTCGTCGCTGGCACATAGACCCCTTCTTCACGAGGAGACGTGACAGCGATGGACACCACCAGGGACATGATCGCCGCCCAGCGCACCGAACTTGCCGATGACCTGGCCGGGCTGCCCGGGCCGAGCTGGGACGAGCCCACGCTCTGCGCGGGCTGGCGGGTACGGGAGGTCGTGGCGCACATCACGATGCCGTTCCGGTACAGCCGCGGGCGGTTCGCGCTCGAGCTGGCGAAGTCGCGCGGCCGGTTCAACGAGATGGCCGACCGGGTGGCCCGGCGCGACGCGGCCCGGATGCCGCCCGCGGACCTGACCGGGGCGGTCCGGTCCAACATCGGGCATCCGTGGAAGCCGCCGGGCGGCGGTTTCACCGGGGCGCTGGCCCACGACCTGATCCACGGCCTGGACATCACGGTGCCGCTCGGCCTGGACCGGCCGGTGCCGGAAGAGCGGCTGCGCCTGATCCTGCCGGGAAGCCTGGCCGACAGGTCGGTTAAGTTCTTCGGCGTCGACGTGGACGGGATCGAACTGCGGGCGCAGGACATGGACTGGACGCTCGGCTCCGGCACGCCGCTGACGGGCGCAGCGGCCGACCTGCTGCTGGTGCTGTCCGGCCGGACCCTGCCAGCCGGACGCCTGACCGGCGAGCCGGCCGCCCGGTTCACCCGGCCGGGGTAACCGCGCCGGGGCCCTGGGTGAGGAGGGTCTGGAAGGCGGCCTCGTCCAGGATGGGCACGCCGAGCTCGATGGCCTTGTCGTACTTGGAACCGGCGTTCTCACCCGCGACCACGAAGTGGGTCTTCTTCGACACCGAGGAGGTCACCTTGCCGCCGGCCTGGCGGATCGCCTCGCCCGCCTCGTCCCGCGCTCATCCCGGCCAGCGTGCCGGTGACGACCACGGACACGCCGGCCAGCAGCCGGGCCGCGGCGCGGTTCGGGTCCCAGTCCGGGTCCGCGAGCCGCACCCCGGCGTCCCGCCACTTGGCCACGATCGCCTGGTGCCAGTCGACGGCGAACCATTCGCGCAGCGACTCCGCGATCGTCGGCCCGACCCCGTCCACCGCGGCCAGCGCGTCCACGCTGGCGGCCTGGATGGCGTCCAGCGAGCCGAACTCACTGGCCAGCGCCCGCGCCGCCGTCGGCCCGACGTGCCGGATGGACAGCGCGACCAGGATGCGCCACAGCGGCCTGGTCCTGGCCTCGGTCAGGTTGGCCAGCAGCCGGGTGGCGTTGGCGCTCAGCGTGCCCTGCTTGACCATGAAGAACGAGCAGGTCTCCAGCGCCTCGGCGGTCAGCGCGAACACGTCGCCCTCGTCGGCGACCAGGCCGCAGTCGAGCAGCGCGGCGACCGCCTCCCAGCCGAGCACCTCGATGTCGAAGGCACCCCGCCCGGCCAGGTGGAAGAGCCGCTCGCGCAGCTGGGCCGGGCAGGACCGGCTGTTCGGGCAGCGCCAGTCGACCTCGTCCTCCTCCTTGGCCAGGCTGGTGCCGCAGGCCGGGCAGGCAGAGGGGAACTCGAACTCGCGCTCGTCGCCGGTGCGCAGGTCGGCGACGGGCCCGAGGACTTCGGGGATGACGTCGCCGGCCTTGCGCAGGATCACCATGTCGCCGATGAGCACGCCCTTGCGCTTAACCTCGTCCGCATTGTGCAAAGTAGCGCGGTCCACCGTCGACCCACTGACCTTGACCGGCTCCATCACGGCGAACGGGGTAACCCGGCCGGTGCGGCCGACGTTGACCCTGATGTCAAGTAGCCGGGTGGTGACCTCCTCCGGCGGGTACTTGAAGGCGATGGCCCAGCGGGGAGCCCGGCTGGTCGAGCCGAGCTGGCGCTGCAGCGCGATCTCATCGACTTTGACCACCACGCCGTCGATCTCGTAGGGCGGATCGTGCCGGTGTTCGGCGTAGTGAGCGATGTACTCGCGGACACCGCCCATGTCCGGGACGACCTTGTAGAGGCTGCTGACCGGCAGCCCCCACACGTGCAGCCGCTCGTACCAGCCGGACTGGGTGTCCGGCGCGCCCTCCAGGTGACCTTCCTCGCCCGGACCCGCCGCCGCTCCGCTGATGCCCGTGTCGTCCGCTGAGCCCTCGACCCGGCCGATGCCGTGCAGGATGGCGTCCAGCGCCCGGGACGCGGTGATCCGGGGGTCCTTCTGCCGCAGCGAGCCGGCCGCCGAGTTCCGCGGGTTGGCGAACGCGGGCTTGCCCGCGTCGAGCAGCGACTCGTTCAGCTTGCCGAACGCCTCGACCGGCATGAACACCTCGCCCCTGACCTCCAGCACCGCCGGATGCCCGGTACCGGTGAGCCGGGCCGGGATCGAGGAGATCGTGCGGATGTTCGGCGTGACGTCCTCGCCGGTCCGCCCGTCGCCCCGGGTGGCCGCCTTGACCAGCGCGCCGTCCCGGTAAACCAGGTCGATGGCCAGCCCGTCGATCTTCAGCTCGCACAGGTACGGGCCCGAACCGCCCAGCTTCGTCACGCGGTCGGCCCAGCCGCCAAGGTCCTCGTCGGTGAACACGTTGTCCAGGCTGAGCAGCCGCTCCAGGTGCTCGACCGGGGTGAACAAGGTGGAGATCGAGCCGTGCACGGTCTGGGTCGGCGAGTCCGGCGTGCGCAGCTCCGGGTACTGCTCCTCGAGCGCGCGCAGCTCGCGCATCTTGGTGTCGTAGTCGATGTCGGAGATCGTGGGCGAGTCCAGGACGTAGTACCGGTGGTCGGCTTCGGTGATGTCCAGGCTGAGGTCGGCATGCCGCCGCCGCGCGTCGGCCGGGGCCTCCGGGACGTCCCCGGTCGTCTCGTTCTCGCTCATCGTCCCTCGTCCCCCGTCTCCTCGATCAGCTCAGCCAGCATGCTCCCCGCCTCCCGGCACCGCGTCAACGCGGCGCGCGCCTGCTCGGGGGTGGCGCCCGCCAGCCCGCAGGCCGGCGTGATCACGGCCTGGTCCGGGCACGTTTCCAGCGGCAGACCGAGTCGGCGCCACAGCCGGATGACCCGTTCGGCTGCCTGCCTGGCCTCGGCGCTCCCGTCACCTGGCCCGGTCGGGCCGGCGGGTCCCGGGCCACCGGGGGCGGGCACGGCTGGCACGACCCCCGTCAGCAGCCCCAGGCCCGCCTCGGCCGCCTCGGCCACCGCGTCCTCTTCCCCTCGCCGTAGCTGGCTGAGGTCGAAGGACAGGGCATCGGCCCCGGCCGCCCTGATGATGCCGAACGGGACCGCCGTCGAGCAGCTGTGTATCACCGTGTATTTCCCGGTGCCGGCGATGACCTGGGCCAGCCGCTCCCGCAGCGGCTCGGCCTCGACGGCGCGCAGTCGCGACAGACCGCTCGCCGTGGGCACCTCGCCACCCGCCACGGCGGCCAGGGCGGGCTCGTCGAATTGGACGACAAGCTGAGCGCCCGGGACCCGCTTGGCCACCTCAGCCAGGTGAGCGGCTGCCCCCTCGGCCAGCGAGGCGGTCAGGTCGGTCACCGCGCCGGGATCGGCGACGGCCACGTTGAGCGTGCGCGGCAGCTCCAGCGTGGCCGCCAGCGTCCAGGGGCCGCACAGCTGGATCTTGAGCGGCCCGCGGAAGCCGTCGAGCACCTCCTCCATGACGTCCAGGTCGGAGGAGAGCATGGTCCTGGCCCGGGCCAGGTCCCGGCCGGGACGTTCGGCCAGCCGCCAGCCGCGCGGCGTGACCTCGACCGGGATCTCGACCAGCAGCGCGGCGGTGCGGCCGGTGAGGTCCGCTCCCGGCCCGCGGTCGGGCAGCTCGGGCAGGTAAGGAAAGCCGGGTAGCTCCCCGGCGACGACGCGCATCGCCTCGGCCGGATCGGTCCCGGGCATCGAGCCGATCCCGGTGGCACTCCCGGCCGGCCACGGGTAGCTCTGGTCATCAGGCACATGTCGAGCTTAGAACCGCCAGGCGGCTGCGGCGCGATCAGCGCCGGCCGGGTGCTACCTCGCGCCCCGGGCCCCGGTCCGGAGCACGAGGTAGCGTTCCCTCCCCCAGGGCAGCCCTACCGGCCGCTGAAATCGGTATCGTCATCTCCCGGCCACCGCGGCCGGTCCTCGGGAGCGGTAACTCTCCAGCCAGGTTCTGATGGCCCGCCGCGCCCGTAATCCGGCTGAGCGCCGGGACGGCCCGGCCGGTGGGCCCGGATGGCCGACAGGGCGATGACGGCGATAACCCCGCCGAAGATTCCGATGACAAAGAAGGCGCTGACGATGGCTACAACCGAGTCGTTCATCGCTGTCCCCAGCCTCGAGGCACGAACTGGGAGCCGGCGCTGCCGAAGCGGGTGAGCACTCTCGCGCCCTGTGCGGTCGCGCCCGGTGCCGCGCCGTAGAGGGAGAATCTCCTGTCTTCTCTCCGGACGGCCACCGCCACCGCCGCCACCACGCCGAGGGTAAATCCCCCCCAGAAGACCGACAGGATCAAGTACGCTACCGATGCTGCGCTGCCATTCATGACAGCCTCCCCACACAACCTGCCGGCGGAGCAGGTTACCGCCGGGTCCTACTGTTCGCGGCCCCGGAGAGTCCCCGGAGGCCTGGTGCGAGGGTCATCAATCGACCCGAACGCTGCTCATACCATCTGGCCTGCTGGACTGGTACAACCCATTGGGCCGGTATGACATGTACTCCCATGACCAAGCAGCCGAATGACCGGACCATTACGGACAGTTCCGGTGATCCCAACGTTTGGTACATGTCGGGCGTGATACCCTCGCGATCGGCCCCAAAACCCCTCTCAGGTGAATAATTCGGATAGCGAGGATGTTCCATCCGATTGGGCCAGCCCACTGGTTGGGATGACTGCGTTGCTCGACATGATCAACCGGCATCCGGACTGCTAGATGCCGGTCCCGGCGGCACCGGTGAGCCGCCAGGTCGGCGGGGCGCTACCGCTGAACGCCTCGCGGACCAGGTAGTGCGTGTCCTGGCGACGGATGCCAACGCGACAGCCACGATGACTCCGGCGACGGGCACCCGTCGGGCTGGCGCGCGCGGCCACGCTGTCCCGTCTGTCCACGATATGCACGTACTGTCCGATACGTACCACTGAGCCTAGCCATTCTACCGTGCTGACCAATCCGGCAGTCCTAGTGCATCCGAGCAGACCTACTGCTAGGATCTACCCACTACAACCTGCCATCCAAGCCATCCCAACGTTTGGTATCTGTGGTAGAGTGTGACCACGGCCGAACGGGGTACAAACCTGCTGAGCCTAAAGAGCCCAGCGAGTTGACTGGCACGGATGGTCTGGACAGTCAGGATCAGCCGACCACCAGGACACTCGCGCGCGGAGGGAGGGTCGATGGCGAACCCCATGTACCGGCAGATCGCCGAAGATCTGCGCGCGCAAATCGAAGGTGGCGACCTCGAGCCAGGTCAGCAGCTACGAACTGAGATCGAGCTCAGGGAGCATTACGGAGCGTCGCGCAACACCATCCGAGACGCGGTCAAACTGCTCACCGCCTGGGGATTGGTCGAGACAAGGCCAGGCCAGGGAACCTACGTAGTGCAGAAAATCGAACCGTACGTCACGACCCTCACGGGCAGCCCCAAGGGTCCAATTCTGTATGGCGAGGTCGATGATTCCGCTGCGGGTCAGACCTCGGGAAGGAAACGAGCGCTCTTCAGTACCGACCCCCAGATCGAGATCCAGAAGGCGCCTGCCAGCGTGGCCATGCTGTTGCGGATTGCCGAAGGTTCTCAGGTCATCAGCCGACACCAGAGGCGTTCTATCGACGGCACCCCTTACTCGCTGCAAACGTCCTTCTACCCAATGGGATTCGTCGTCAGGGGAGCCGATCGGCTCATCCAGGCCGAAGATATCGCGATCGGCACGATGAAGTACCTGGAGCAGACCCTGGGCCTGAAGCAAGTCGGATACCGCGACTGGATCACGGTACGGACGGCTGACTCGACCGAGGCCACGTTCTTCAACTTGCCGCTGGATGGCCGGGTGGGCGTCTTCGAGGTATTCAGGACCGCGTTCGACCAGACGGGTACGCCGATGCGGCTCACCGTAACGGTTTACCCGACGGATCGTAATCAGTTCATCGTTAACGTCGATGACGTCCCGCAGTCCGAGGATGGTGACGGAATGCTGCCCGTCTAGGCAGCGGCTAGACCAAAAGTTAATAAAGCCTTGATCGTTTGTGTCACCTGTGAGCGCGAGGATAGCGCTGAACATAATCAGGATTCGGCGATCCTCGCGGCTGCGGACTAACAAGGCGGCAGGTTCTTGTCCTAGCACCAGACAGACGGAAGGGAATCCTGTCCGCGCACCAGGCTCTGACCGCCGCCCGCACGAGGTGGCGGTCAGTCAGGGTATTTATGCCCTGAGCTAGTGCAATAACAATTCGTGCTGATCGCAGTTACACAAGTTAATCGGACAGCAAATCCAGTACGCCCCGGCTCCGGGGCGCGCAACAGAAAGGGGGAGAGGGCATGGCGAAGTTTCATGCGCGTCCCTCTAACCAGTACCGGTACGAACATTACGACCCCCGCTTCTAGGGGAACAGGTCCGGATCCGAGCGGCACGCATCGGCCGACCGGATCTTCGTGAGCCGTCGGCGCTGGCCGTTACGGCAGCGCCCACGGTAAAGCTGCGTGACGCTTGAGCCTGCTCGGACAGATGCGGGTCACGCCGAAACAGAGCACTAGGAGGCAATCTGGGACAGGTTTAGTACTGTGGCTCGGTAAAGGTATCGCCCCGCCGGAGTATGGAAATTTCAAATTGTCCGCTCGCCCGATCTCCTGGCCGGCCTGTATTCCGCGGGCTGGGCGCTTCGCTACTGGACTGGGCGGCCCGCGTGGCGGAAAGAGACCACCAGGCCGCGCTGATCCGCATCGACGTGTGGACCACGAACCTGGAGTTGCACGCTTACTACGAAGGGCAGCGTTTCGTCCGGCTACCGGTCCGCGAGCCAGCCTCGCCTCCGGATTATCCGTCGCAGGCGCTCTTCGAAAGGGCAGTGGACCGGTCAGGCTCGGATTATACACAATTGCTTCTAGAGGAAGAGCGGGACGACCCGCGAAGTTCCGCTGACACGATAACCCGATACGATTTGCCGGCCGACCGGCCCTAAAGCGCGGATAGACCGCTTGCGCCCGCGCTTTCTGGCGATCCGGCAAATGCCACTTCAGGACGGATTGCAATGATACTAGATTCCCGCGCGAGACCACGCGTGACACCATTTGATGTAACCGATCAGTTTCCCGGGGGCTGGCAGGAAGATATCGCAGCGGTCATCGCCGAGGCCGATTTCCGGGATTTCCCGCGCACGCCGTTCCTGTCCCGGGAAGCCGCGGACGTCACGCACATTACCCGCGGCCGGGTACACGCCGTCCAGGTGCAGCAGAGGCTGCCCTGGCTGTACAAGCTGTACCGGGATCGCTTCCTCGAACTGGCCAGCCTGGCCTGGGGTGAGCCGATCGACCCGGCCGTGGACGACCGGTACGGAGTCGTGCTGAATGTGCAACGCGGCAACAGGATGCGGTTTGAGTGCCACGTCGACTCAAACCCGGTGACCGGCCTGCTGTTCTTCACCGATAACCCGGCCGGCGGGGGGGAGCTTGCTGTCGCGCGGGACCCGGCGGCCGTCGGCGTCGCCGAGGTGGAACGGGATTGCACCCTCATCACGCCCCGGGTCGGACAGCTGATCTTCTTCGACGGGAAGACATACCCGCACTATGCACGAACCCTGATCGCCGAACATGACACGCGAGTCGTAGCGGTCATGAACTTTTACACCCGTTCGTGCCCGGAGGGATCGACCCGCCCGGCCGGCCTGAACCAGCACCTGTTCGGAGACGACTAGAGGCTCGTCGGCCGATGGCTCACCCTCGGTCAGGTACCGGGACCGGAGCGGACGTTGCCGCGATGGTGGCACTGCCGAGGACCGTGTCGCGGTCGTAGAGGACGGCGGCCTGGCCCTTGGCTATGCCGCGGGCTGGGTGGTGCAGGCGAATGCGGACGGCGTCATCCTCTGTCCAGGCCGTACAGGCGTGTACTTCGCCGTGGGCGCGTAGCTGGACCAGGCACTCGCGGGGCTCGTCCGGGGCGGCGCAGCCGGTCCAGACGGGGCGGGTGGCGGTGATCTCGGTGACGTCGAGGCCCTCGGCGGGGCCTACGGTGACGGTCCTGGTTACCGGTTCGATGTCGAGGACGTAGCGGGGCTTGCCGTCACCGGCGGGGGTGCCGACCCGCAGGCCGCGGCGCTGGCCGACGGTGAAGGCGTAGGCGCCGTCGTGCTCGCCGACGACGGCGCCGGCCTGGTCGACGATGCGGCCGGGGGCCGCGCCTAGGTGCTTGGCCAGGAAACCCCTGGTGTCGCCGTCGGCGATGAAGCAGACATCGTGGCTGTCCGGCTTGTCCGCGACCGCGAGCCCGCGCCGCGCCGCCTCGGCGCGGACCTCGGCCTTGGGCGTGTCACCGAGAGGAAACATGGCGTGGGCGATCTGTTCCTGGGTGAGTACGGCCAGCACGTAGGACTGGTCCTTGCCGGAATCCGCGGCCCGGTGCAGGATTCCGTCACGGATCCGCGCGTAGTGGCCGGTGCATACCGCGTCGAAGCCGAGGGCCAGCGCCTTGTCGAGCACCGCGGCGAACTTGATCTTCTCGTTGCAGCGCAGGCACGGGTTCGGGGTGCGGCCCGCGGCGTACTCGGCGACGAAATCCGCTACCACGTCACGATGGAATCGTTCGGCCATGTCCCACACGTAGAACGGGATCCCGATGACGTCGGCAGCCCGCCGCGCGTCCCTGGCGTCCTCCAGCGTGCAGCAGCCGCGCGCCCCGGTCCGGTAGGACGACGGATTGCGGGACAACGCCAGATGGACGCCGGTCACCTCGTGACCCGCGTCCACCGCCCGAGCCGCGGCCGTCGCGGAGTCCACCCCGCCCGACATCGCCGCGAGCACCCTGAGAGACATGCTTCCAGGCTACCCAGGGCCGCGGGGTCAGCGGGCGGCGGCGCGGCGGGCGCGGTCTACTACGTCGCGGATGACCAGGCCGAGGGCGTCGACGTCGTGCTTGGTGCTGGTGTGGCCGAGCGAGAAGCGGAGCGAGCCGCGGGCGTGCGCGTCGTCGGCGCCCATGGCGAGGAGCACGTGGCTGGGTTCGGCCACGCCGGCGGTGCAGGCCGAACCGGTGGAGCAGGCGATGCCGTTCGCGTCGAGCAGCATGAGCAGCGCGTCGCCCTCGCAGCCGGGGAAGGAGAAGTGGGCGTTGCCCGGCAGCCGGTCCGGGCCCGGCGGCGGGCCGTTGAGCGTCGCGTCGGGCACGGCAGCCAGCACCTGGCGCACCAGGTCGTCGCGGAGCGCGGCCAGCCGCTCGGCCTCGTCCTCCCGCTGCCTGGCGCACGCCTCGGCCGCCACCGCGAACGCCCTGATCGCCGGGGTGTCCAGGGTGCCGGAGCGGATATCCCGCTCCTGGCCGCCGCCGTGCAGCACCGGCACCGGTGCCGCGCCGCGGGCCAGGATCAGCGCCCCGACGCCGACCGGGCCGCCGAGCTTATGGCCGGTCACGGTGAGCGCGTCCGCGCCGCTGGCGGCGAAGTCGACCTTGAGTTGCGCGGCGGCCTGCACGGCGTCGGTGTGGAACGGCACGCCGTAGTCGTGGGCGACCGCGGCCAGCTCGGCGACCGGCTGCACCGTGCCGACCTCGTTGTTGGCCCACATCACGCTGACCACGGCGACCCGCTCGGGGGCCTGCGCGATAGCGCCGCGCAGCGCCTCGGGGCGGACCAGGCCATCGTCGCCGACCACCACCCAGACGGCCTCGGCCCCCTGGGCCTCCGCCAGCCACCGGACCGAATCCAGGATGGCGTGATGCTCGACCGAGGTGGTCAGCACCCGCCGTCTGGCCCCGCCGTCGTGGCGCGCCCAGTACAGGCCCTTGACCGCGAGGTTGTCCGCCTCGGTCCCGCCGCTGGTGAAGACGACCTCGCTCGGCCGGGCACCGAACACCTCGGCGAGCTGCTCCCGGGACTCCTCCACCACCCGCCGGGCGCGGCGGCCCGCGGCGTGCAGAGAGGACGGGTTCCCGAGGTGACCGAGTTCCTCGGCCATCGCGGCGATCGCCTCGGGACGCATCGGGGTAGTCGCCGCGTGATCCAGGTAGACCGGATCTGTGCTGTGCGAAGTCATAGCTCTGTACAGCGTAGCTGCCGGAAAGAACCTGGTGAAACAGATGTAACGGGCAAACTGGGGTTTACTCGCGCTAGTTGCGCTTGCCGATCTCCTCGAGCAGTTGCGGGACGACCTTGAACAGATCCCCGACCACGCCGAAGTCAGCCAGCTCGAAGATCGGCGCCTCGGGGTCCTTGTTCACCGCGATGATCGTCTTGGAAGTCTGCATGCCAGCCCGGTGCTGGATCGCGCCGGAGATGCCGACCGCCATGTAGAGCTGCGGCGAGACGGTCTTGCCCGTCTGGCCGACCTGGAACTGGTGCGGGTACCAGCCCGCGTCGGTCACCGCGCGGGAGGCGCCGACGGCCGCGCCGAGCGCGTCGGCGAGCGTCTCGATGATGCCGAAGCCCTCGGCCCCGCCGGTGCCTCGTCCCCCGGAGACCACGATCGAGGCTTCGGTGAGGTCGGGACGCTCGCTTCGTTCGGCCACTACCCGGTTGCTGACCCGGGCGCCGGTCGCCTCCGCGGCCAGCGACACCTGGGAGATCTCGGCCGCGCCCGCCTCAGGCTCCGGCGCCACCGAGTTGGGCCGCATCGCCACGATCGGAGTCCCCCTCCTGACCCGGGAGTGGACGATGATCGCCCCGCCGAAGTTAAGCTGCTCGGCGACCGGGCCGCCTTCACCAGGCTGCAGGTCCACCACGTCGGTGAGCACGCCGGAGTCGATCTTGACCGCGAGCCGGCCCGCGACCTCCTTGCCCTGGGCCGTGCCGGCCAGCAGCACCAGCGCCGGGGACTTCTCCCCGACCAGCTGAGCCAGCAGTTCCGCGGCCGGCGCGACGACGTAGTCGTCGAAGTCCGTGCTGTCGGCCACGTACATCCGGGCCGCGCCGTACTCGGCGCAGCGGGCCTGGCCCTGCTCGGCACCCGGCCCGGTCCACACCACGGACGCCTCGCCGAACCGGCGGGCCAGCGTGATCAGCTCGAGCGTGACCTTCTTGACGTCGTCGTCCACGTGCTCCGCGAGCACCAGGATCTCAGCCATGACTCTGTTTTCCCTCCTGGTCCTCAGATGAACTTCTGCGCGGCGAGGAACTCGGCCACCTTGACGCCGCCGTCGCCTTCGTCCTTGACCACCGTGCCGGCCTGGCGCGGCGGCCGCTGGGCGTGATCGACCACCTCGGTGGCCGCGCCGCCCAGCCCGACCAGGGCCGGGTCGATGCCCGCGTCGGCCAGGGACATCGTTTGAACTGGCTTCTTCTTCGCGGCCATGATGCCCTTGAACGACGGGTAGCGCGGCTCGTTGATCTTCTCGACCACGCTGATCACCGCCGGAAGCGCGGCCTCCACCTCGAAGTAACCGTCTTCGGAGACGCGCCTGGCGCGGATCGCCGAGCCGTCGATGTTCACCTTGCTCACCAGCGAGACCTGCGGCACGCCGAGCCGCTCGGCCAGCATGGCGGCCATCACGCCCATCCGGGCGTCGGTCGACTCTGACCCGCAGATCACCAGGTCGAAGCCGGTCTGCTTGAGGACCTGGGCGAGCGCGTAGGACGTGGACAGCGCGTCCGAGCCGGCCAGCGCGTCATCCAGGAGGTGCACCGCCGTGTCCGCGCCCATCGACAGCGCCTTGCGGATCGACTCGGTGGCCTTCTCCGGGCCCATCGTCAGGATGGTGACCTCGGCCTCGTGGCCCGCCTCGCGCTGGGCCTCGGCGATCTTCAGGCCCTCCTCGATGGCGTACTCGTCGAGCTCGTTGATGAGCCCGTCCACCGACGCGCGGTCCAGCGTGCCGTCCGCGTCCTTGAGCTTGCGTTCGACAGCAGTATCAGGCACCTGCTTGACCAACACGACGATGTTCATAGGCTGAATCGACCTCCCTGTCTGCTGGCATACAGCCTGCCAAACCGCGAAGCGCTCTGCGGCACCGGGTCCGCGACCGTTATGTTACTAGCCGGTAGCTTGAAGGGGGTAATCGCGGATAACAACCGTTTCACGCAACCGCAAGGTGCTCGCCACCGTGACGTCCGCGCCTAGAGTCACTGGTGGGTAAGAATTCATAGGGAGCATCGACTAGGAGGAGGGCCAGTTGCCGCGGGTCACCGTGATCGGGACCGGATACCTCGGCCTCACCCATGCCATCTGCATGGCCGATCTTGGCCACGAGGTGCTGGCGATCGACGTCGACGCGGAGAAGATCGCGGCGGCCGCTGGCGGCGAGGCTCCGTTCTTCGAGCCCGGCCTCGAGCCGCTGCTGCGGAAGAACCTGGATTCCGGCCGGCTCCGCTTCACCATGTCGTTCGCCGAGGTGGGCAGGTTCGGCGAGGTCCACTTCCTGTGCGTGGGCACGCCCGAGGGCGAGTCAGGCCGAGCCGACGTCGGCGCGGAGTTCCTGCGGGAGGGGTTCGCGGTGCAGGGCAGCCTGGCCCCGGACCGCATCGTGCTCGGCGTGACCTCAGACCGGGCTGAGGCGCGGCTGCGGCAGGTGTACCGCGGCCCGCTGGAGGCCGGCACCCCGTGGCTGGTGATGGACCTGGAGACGGCCGAACTGGTCAAGGTGGCCGCGAACGCGTTCCTCGCGACCAAGATCTCCTTCATCAACGCCATGGCCGAGGTGTGCGAGGAGGCGGGCGCAGACGTGCTGGCGCTCGCCGAGGCGCTCGGCTACGACGCGCGGATCGGCCGCCAGTTCCTGTCGCCCGGGCTGGGCTACGGCGGCGGCTGCCTGCCCAAGGACATCCGCGGGTTCCGCGCCACCGCCGCGGACCTGGGGGTGAGCTCGCTGGAGAACCTGCTGGCCACGGTGGACGAGATCAACCTCGGCCGCCGGGAGCGGGTGGTCGCGCTGGCCCGCCAGGTCGCCGGGGGCTCGCTGGCCGGCCGCCGGGTGGCGGTGCTCGGCGTCGCGTTCAAGCCAGATAGCGACGACGTGCGGGACTCCCCTAGCCTGGCCGTCTGCGACCGCCTGACGGCCGACAGGGCAGTCGTATCCGTGCACGACCCGGTGGCCATGCCCAGCGCGGCCAGGAAGCGGCCGGCCCTGCGCTACGCGCCGTCGGTCTTCGAGGCGGCCGAGGGGGCCGACCTGGTCCTGCACCTGACCGAGTGGTCCGACTACCGGGCGATCGACCCGGCCGCGCTGGCCCGCGTCGTCGCCCGCCGGGTGATCATCGATGCCCGCTGCTGCCTGGACGCCGGGCTCTGGCGGGAGGCCGGCTGGACCGTGCACATGCTCGGGCGGCAGTGCTAGCCCGGGGGACGACCCCCGGAACCCCCGCGACTGGGGGGCCTACCCCCCAGACCCCCCTGTGCCGCCTCGACGACGTTGGTCAGCAGCATGGCACGGGTCATCGGGCCGACTCCGCCCGGCATCGGGGCCAGCCAGCCGGCCACCTCGGCGACCTCGGGAGCGACGTCACCGACCAGGCCGGCGTCGGTACGGGTGATGCCCACGTCGACCACGGCCGCGCGGGGCTTGACCATGTCCGCGGTCAGCAGCCCGGGCCGTCCCGTCGCCACCACCACGATGTCCGCGGTCCTGGTGTGCGCGGCCAGATCCTTGGTCCCGGTATGGCACTGCGTCACGGTGGCGTTCTCGGTCCGCCTGGTCAGCAGCAGGCCTAGTGCGCGGCCCACGGTGATCCCGCGCCCGATGACGGTCACGTCGGCACCCGCGACGGCCACTCCGTAGCGGCACAGCAACTCGACGATGCCGCGCGGGGTGCACGGCAGCGGGCCGGGCTCGCCCAGGACCAGCTTGCCGAGGTTGACCGGGTGCAGGCCGTCCGCGTCCTTGGCCGGATCCATCCGGTTCAGCACGGCGTGGGCGTCGAGCCCGGCGGGCAGCGGCAGCTGGACGATGTACCCAGTGCAGGCCGGATCGGCGTTCAGCTCGTCGACCACCGCCTCCACCTGGGCCTGGGTCGCGCCCTCGGGCAGATCCCGGCGGATGGACGCGATCCCGACCTGGGCGCAGTCCCGGTGCTTGCCGTTCACGTAGGCGCGGCTGCCCGGGTCGTCGCCGACCAGGACGGTGCCGAGCCCGGGCACTACTCCCTGCTCGGCCAGCGCCTCCACGCGCAGGGTCAGCTCGGCTCGGAGCTGCGCGGCGACGGCCTTGCCGTCGAGAACCTGTGCGGTCACGTCCGTTCCCTCAGTGGTAGAAGTGGCGTACGCCGGTGAAGTACAGCGGTATGCCCGCAGCCTCGGCGGCCGCGATGACCATGTGGTCACGGATCGAGCCGCCCGGTTCGGCCACGGCGCGCACCCCGGCTCGGGCCAGGATCTCGAAGCCGTCCGGGAAGGGGAAGTAGGCGTCGCTGGCCGCCACCGAGCCCGCGGCCCGGTCGCCGGCCCGCTGCACCGCCAGCCGGGCCGAATCCACCCGGTTGACCTGGCCCATCCCGACCCCGACCGAGGCACCGCCGGCGGCCAGCAAGATGGCGTTGGATTTGACCGAACGGCATGCCTTCCACGCGAACGCGAGATCCGCGAGCACTCCGTGGTCGACCGGTTCCCCGGCTTTGAGCTGCCAGTTCGCCGGGTCGTCGCCCGGCTCGTCCACCCGGTCGGCGGACTGCATGAGCATCCCGCCCGTGATGGGCCGCCACTCCACGGACGCGATGGCGGGCACGGGGCAGCGCAGCACGCGGACGTTCTTGCTCGCGGACAGGATGTCCAGGGCTTCGGCGTCGAACTCCGGCGCGATCACCACCTCGGTGAACACGTCCTTGATCTGCCGGGCCAGGGCCGCGGTCACCGGGCCGTTGGCCGCGATCACCCCGCCGAACGCCGAGACCGGATCGCACGCGTGCGCCTTGGCGTGCGCGTCGGCGAGGTCGGCGCCGACGGCGATCCCGCACGGGTTGGAATGCTTGATGATGGCCACGCACGGCGCGGCGAAGTCGTACGCCGCGCGCCGCGCCGCGTCCGCGTCCACGTAGTTGTTGTAGGACATGGCCTTGCCGTGCAGGAGTTCGGCGGCCGCGATGCCCTCGGCCGCGCCTGACGGGGCGGGCCGGGCGTACAAGGCGGCGCGCTGGTGCGGGTTCTCGCCGTAGCGGAGCACGTCGGCCCGGCGCCACAGGGCGCCCGCCACCTCGGGCCAGCCGGCCTCCCGCGCGGTCTCGCCGGGCGCGCAGGCGGACGCGAACCACGACGCCACCGCGATGTCGTAGGCGGCGGTGTGCGCGAACGCCGCGGCGGCCAGCAGGCGGCGCTGGTCCAGGGTGAAGCCGCCCTCGGCCAGCGCGGCCAGCACGTCGGCGTACCGCGACGGCTCGATGACGACGGCCACCGAGCCGTGGTTCTTGGCGGCGGCCCGGACCATCGAAGGGCCGCCGATGTCGATCTGTTCCACGCACTGCTCCGGCGAGGCGCCGGACGCGACCGTGGCCTCGAACGGGTACAGGTTCGACACGAGCAGCTGGAACGGCTCGATGCCGAGCTCGGCCAGCTGGGCCTGGTGCTTGCTGTTGGCCGTGTCGGCGAGCAGGCCCGCGTGCACCCGGGGGTGCAGCGTCTTGACCCGCCCGTCGAGGCACTCGGGGAAGCCGGTCAGCTCCTCGACGGGGGTGACCGGTACCCCGGCGGCGGCGATCCGGGCCGCGGTGCTGCCGGTGGAGACGATCTCGACGCCGGCGGCGTGCAGCCCGGACGCCAGCTCCTCAAGACCGGTCTTGTCGTAGACGCTGATCAGTGCTCGCTTGATCGGGATCCTGGTCACGGTATCTCCACTCACGGCCCGATCCTCACCTTCCGGCCGCAGACGGACCAGCCGTCCCTGACCATCCTGCCCACCGTGCCGGCGAGCAGCGCCCGCTCGGCCACCTTGATCCGCTCGTGCAACGCCGCCTCGTCGTCGTCGTCGGCCACGGGGACGCTGGCCTGCGCCACGATCGGTCCCGCGTCGACGCCCTCGTCGACGATGAAGACGGTGCAGCCGGTGATCTTGACCCCGTGGGCCAGCGCATCCCGCACGCCGTGCGTCCCGGGAAACGACGGTAGCAGCGCCGGGTGCGTATTCAGGCAGCGGCCGCCGAAGGCCTCGAGGAACGGCTTGCCGACCAGCTTCATGAACCCGGCCAGGACGATCAGGTCGGGCTGGTAGCCGGCACAGGTCCGGGCGAGCGCGGCGTCCCACTCCTCGCGGCCGGGGTAGTCAGGCAGCCTGAGGACGAACGAGGGGATCCCGGCCCGTTCGGCCCGATCCAGGGCGGTGATGCCGGGCCGGTCCGCGCCGACCGCGACCACCTTCGCCCCGTAGGCCTCATCGCGGCACGCGTCGATCAGGGCCTGCAGGTTGGTCCCCTCCCCGGAGACGAGCACCACCAGCCGCGAGGTCACGCCGCAACCCTACGGTATGGGACCGGGAGGCCGGCCCAGCCGGCCGGCCCAGCCAGTCAGCACAGAGGGCAGAATAGGTAGCGATGGCCAGATATCAGCCGCAGGGCACGCGCGGGCCGCAACCGAAAGGAATGCTGCCCGCCCGCCGGCAGCTGCCACCACCCGAGCCCCCGGTGCGCCAGCGGGCATTGACGGCGGTGCTGCTCGGCGCGCTCAGCCTGATCGCCCTGATGCTCGGGCTCGGCAACCTGCGCCGCGGGATCTTCGTGGCCGTCCTCGCCGTGCTGTTCGCGGCGGGCGCGATCTGGCTCGGCGCCACCGCGAGCAGGAAGGCGCGGCGCAGCGGCACGTCCCGGCCCCGGTCGGCGGTCGGCGGCGTGGTGCTCGGCAGCATAGGCCTTGCCTTCAGCGCGCTGTGGCTGCTGGTGCTGGCGGTGTTCTGGCCCCAGCTGAACACGTACTACACCTGCATGAACGGGGCGAACACGGTGACGGCGCAGCAGGCGTGCCACAAGCAGTTCACCAACTCGGTGGGCAGCGAGATCAGTGTCCTGCAGAACAGCCGGTTACGGCTCGTCGGGGTACTCCTCGATGACGCCGACGGGGAGCTCCTCGCCCTCCTCCTCATAGGCGGCCCACGGGTTGACGTAGATGCGGTGCCCGTGGGCGTCGTCGGTCTCGTCGCGCTGGCCGTAGGGCAGGAGTGACGCAGGGGGCAGCTGCGGGCCGATCAGCGCGGTCTCGCGGAACCTCTTCTGGGAACGGCGCAGGATGAGCCAGTTGGCGGCGCCCGCGGACAGCGCGGCGGTGATGCCGAGCTCGAGGATCGCCACCAAGCCCACCTGGAAACCGTTCGGGCCGACCGAGGCGAGGCGGCCGTTGCCGAGCGGGCCGCCGGCGAACGCCGCCGCCAGGCCGGCCAGGACGCCGGCCGCCGTTCCCGCAATGAAGCCCCACAGGGGGGCGGCCTCGATCACCGGCGTAGGCGCGATCCGGACCGTGACGATGCCGGCGAAGACGCCGGTCAGATACGGCAGGGCCAGCACCGCGACCGAGACCGGACCGCCCGGGTGGCCGCCCGAGGGCATCGCCGCCAGCACGGGGAAGAGCGGCACAGCGCCAAGCGCCGACCCGGTCGGGGAGACGACGGTGCCGGTGCCGAACAGGAAACCGGGGCCGAGGGCGTAGGCGACGGCCCAGATGATCGCGTTCGGCACATAGGCGAGCTGGGCCAGCAGCAGCAGCGCCGCGCCGCCGACGCCGGGCGCGAGCACGTCGCTGGCCACCCTGACCTCGGGCAGGTGCACCGCGAGGGAGGCGCCGGCCAGCACCGCGCCGGCCGCGGTGAGGATAGCGGTCGCGCCGAGCATGCCCATGACGATCGAGCGCGGCCTGGCCGGCATCAGGCCGGCCAGGCGCGACCACGGCGCTAGCGCGCGCGCCCCGCCCAGTCCGCCCGCGACCAGGGCCAGCAGGAACGCGGAGATCACCGCCTGCAGCAGGGAGGGCGCCGCGACGGCGGTGCCGCTGGCCACCGCCAGCGCGCCGGCCAGCAGCGCGTACGGCAGCGCCAGCGCTATCGCGGCGTAGCCGACATGACGCAGCCGGGTGACGGCACCCGCCCGCACCACCCACCGCCCGGCCACGGCCAGCAGCGCGCCGGGTACCAGCACCAGGCCGAGCGGGAGCAGGCCGATCCGCCCGGCACCGCGGACGGTGAAGCCGACGTGGTGCGCCACCAGCCAGAGCATGGCCGCGGTGCGCAGCACCCCGCCCAGGCCGGTGCCGATGCCGACGTGGGGGGCGGTAATCCAGCCGATCGCGGTCAGCGTGACCAGGACGGCCAGCCCGCTGCCGGCCGCCGCGCAGGCGGCGATGGCGCCCGTGACGAACAGCGGACGGGCGGGCTGTGGCCGCGCCTTGCGGCCGTCGCTCTCACCAGCTGCCGACGACCCCGGCGCCGCGTTCGGGTCGGGAGCCGGCGGCGCCTCGGCGGAAAGACTCACATCACCGATCCTCGCAACGATCCCCGCGCTGACCGGGGAGGCGCGCCGCAGCGAGGGTATGGCGAACAGCGCGGGCGTAGCCCGCATCGCGCGGCCCGAGAGGGGCCGCCAGGCCCCTCCGACCGCGCGATACTACGGCGAGCACCCCAGCGGCCGCGCGAAGCGCAGCGGGGGGTTCCGGGGGGTCGCCCCCCGGGCTAGAACAGCGCCCGGACCAGCGCCGCGGTCTCGCTGGGGGTCTTGCCCACCCGGACGCCCGCCTTCTCCAGGGCTTCCTTCTTGGCCTGCGCCGTGCCCGAGGAACCCGAGATGATCGCGCCGGCGTGGCCCATCGTCTTGCCCTCGGGGGCGGTGAACCCGGCCACGTAGCCGACGACCGGTTTGGTCACATGCTGCTCGATGAAGGCCCCGGCCCGCTCCTCGGCGTCGCCGCCGATCTCGCCGATCATCACGATCGCGTCGGTCTCCGGGTCCTCGGAGAACGCCTGCAGGCAGTCGATGTGCGTGGTGCCGATCACCGGGTCGCCGCCGATGCCGACCGCGGTGGAGAAGCCGATGTCGCGCAGCTCGTACATCATCTGGTAGGTCAGCGTGCCCGACTTGGAGACCAGCCCGATCCGCCCCTCGCTGGTGATGTCGGCCGGGATGATGCCGGCGTTGGACTTGCCGGGCGAGGCGACGCCCGGGCAGTTCGGGCCGATGATCCTGGTGCGGTTGCCGGCGGCGCTCGCCCGGGCCCAGAACTCGGCCGTGTCGTGCACCGGGACGCCCTCGGTAATCACGATGCACAGCGGGATCTGCGCCTCGATCGCCTCGATTACCGCGTCCTTGGTGCCGGACGCGGGCACGAACACCACCGACACGTCCGCGCCGGTCGCGGCCATGGTGTCCGCGACCGTGCCGAACACGGGCACGTCGGTGCCGTTCAGCTCGACGGTCTGGCCCGCCTTGCGGGGGTTGGTGCCGCCGACGATCGTGGTGCCCGCGGCCAGCATCCGCGCGCCGTGCCTGCGGCCCTCGGAGCCGGTAATGCCCTGGATCATGGTCCGGCTCTGGCCGGTCAGGAAGATGGCCATCTCATGCTCCCTTCGCCAGCTCAGCCGCCCGGCGCGCCGCGCCGTCCATCGTCGCCACCTGCTCGACCACGGGTATCGCCGCATCCTCCAGGATGCGCCGGCCCTCGGCCGCGTTGTTGCCATCCAGCCGGACCACGATCGGGCGGTCCACGTGGTCGCCGCGCTCGGTGAGCATGCCGATCGCCGAGACGATCCCGTTGGCCACCGCGTCGCAGGCGGTGATCCCGCCGAAGACGTTGACCAGCACGCTGCGCACGCCCGGGTCGGACAGCACGATCTCCAGGCCGTTGGCCATGACCTCGGCGGACGCCCCGCCGCCGATGTCGAGGAAGTTGGCGGGCCTGATGCCGCCGAACGACTGGCCGGCGTAAGCCACCACGTCCAGGGTGGACATGACCAGGCCGGCCCCGTTGCCGATGATGCCGACCTCGCCGTCGAGCTTGACGTAGTTGAGGTGCTTGGCGATGGCCCGGGCCTCGATCCGGTCGGTGCTGCTGGTGTCGGCGAACCGGGCATGCTCCTGGCGGAACGCGGCGTTATCGTCCAGGGTCACCTTGCCGTCGACCGCGAGGACCTGGCCGTCCTCGGTGAGCGCCATGGGGTTGACCTCGACCAGCGTGGCGTCCTCGTCGGTGAACATGGCCCAGAGCCGTTCGGCCAGCAGCGCGGCGCCCTCCGCGGCCTCGGCCGGGATGCGGCCGGCCGCGATGATCTCGTATGCGTTGTCGGCATCCACGCCGGTCAGCGGCGACACCGGGATCCGCGCCACCGCCTCCGGGGTGCTGTGCGCGACCTCTTCGATCTCCATGCCGCCCTGCACCGAGCAGATGGACAGGAACGTCCGGTTGGCCCGGTCGAGCAGGAACGAGAGGTAGTACTCGGCCGCGATGTCGACCGCCTGGGCGATCAGCACCGCGTGCACCGTGTGACCCTTGATGTCCATGCCGAGGATCTGGCCGGCCTTGGCGTAGGCCTCGTCCGGTCCGTCCGCCAGCTTCACGCCGCCGGCCTTGCCCCGCCCGCCGGTCTTCACCTGCGCCTTCACCACCACCAGCGGGTGGCCCTGGGCGGCGAAGTCCGCGGCGATATCGCGTGCTTCCTCGGCGGTGCTCGCGACCTTGCCCGGCTGCACGGGCACGCCGTACTCGGCGAACAGGTCCTTCGCCTGATACTCAAACAGGTCCACTCTCAGTCCCTAACTATTTCGCGTTCCGGCTGGCCTGGATCAGGATCGTCCGGGCTAGCCTAACGCTCCTGGTTGACAGGCGGTTGGCCAGCTTGCCAAGTGCCCTGGTCACTGGCGCGCAGGCTGGGTGTTCTCCTCCTCGAGACCGACGTTGACCTGCAGCAGGCGCATGGCCACGGTCAGGGCATCAGGAATCGAGCGATCATGGAAGAGAGCCAGTCGACCCGATCGAGCATGTCCTCGTGGGACGTGCCGGGCAGCAGGGCGAGCTGCGCTTGCCGCGTCCCGGCGGGACCGCCGGGCGCGGTTGCGCACAGAAGCCCGAACATCTGCACGGCGTGCTCAGGCCGAACGATGTCGGCATCGCCGTTGATCAGCAACGCAGGGGCTTGCAGCGCCTCGAGGCGTTCCCTGGGCCACGACGGCTCCCCCGAGCGGTCGAGCTCGTTCACCTTGGCGACGAGCGATGTCCAGGCATCGGGATCGGGCGCGACCCGGCGGTACGCCTCGTGCCATCGTGACCCGTCGAGCTGGTGCGGGTCGAACGCGTCGAGTGCCGCCGCGTACTCGGGGTATATGCCGTCCGGAGCAAAGCTCGCGGCGCCGAACCAGACGAGCCGGCCGACCAGTTCGGGGCGGTCCAGGGCCAGCTGGAGGGCGACCGCGCCGCCCATGCTGTATCCGGCGACGTGCGCGCGCGGGATGCCGAGCGCCTCGAGGAGGGCGGCCAGATCGGCCGCCATGTCCTGGTGGGCGAGTGGCCGGCCGATGTCCCGGGTGCGGCCGTGACCTTGCAGCTCGACCGCCACCACCTCGAAGTTGCGGGCGAGCGCGGGGAGCAGGCCGGCGAAGCAGCTTTCAATCGTGCCGAACGCGCCGTGGAGCAGGACCAGCGGATGCCCGTCGCCATGGCGCTCGCAGTACAACTCGAGCTCGAACGTGAACAACTCGACTGCGCGCTTCATAACCACTTCGACGGGCGACGACGGGAGAACTCAGCGGCAGGCGGGATGACCTGCAGCTGACGGCGGCCGGAAGGCGCTGTCCGGTGAGTGCTACCACGACCGTGAGCCAGTGTACGGGTATGACGAATCATCGTTCACAACAGCACCAGGGCACTCTTTTGAATCGTCAGCACCAATTTCTGGTCGCGGGCATGAAGGCGTGGATGTCCCGGGAAATGTCGTAGCCGCCCGATATGATCGAACTGAAATCCTAGAAATCTGCTTAGGCCAGCCTGCAAGGGTCCTGAGTGAGGTGCCCTGATGGACCATACCCCAACCTTCGCCAGCGTCAGCGAGGCGATGGACATGGTGCGCGCCGGGCTGTCCTACCTGGCCGCCGCCGACGCCGCGCAGCTCGCCGCCCAGACCCAGGCCGAGTGCCTGCAGGCACTGGAGCAGACGGACGCGATCAGCACCGCGGTGCGGGCATGTTTCCTGGCCGCGTTCACCGCCGGGCAGGGCTACGCCGGCGACGCGGACTACAGCCCGCGGGCCTGGCTGATCCACAAGACCAGGGTCAGCAAGGGCGCCGCGGTGGCGCACACCGCGTGGGCCCGGCGGGCCGCGGACCACCCCGCCGTGGTCGCGGCGCTGGCCGCCGGGGAGCTGTCGGAGTCCTACGGCCGGACGATCTGCACCTGGACCGGCAAGCTGCCCGGGGGACTGCCGGGAAGCCGCCGACGCGATCCTGCTGTCCGCCGCCCGGGCCGGGATGGACCTGCGGGACCTGGCCGGGCTGGCCGCGGAGATGTACGAGCGGTCCCGGTCCGACCTGCCCGATGAGGACCCCGCCCGCGGGTTCGCGGACCGCGGCGTCCGGCTCGTGACCACATTCCAGGGCGCGGAAGTGCTGTCCGGGGACCTGACCCCGGAGTGCGCGGCGGTGGTGGGCGCGGTGCTGGAGGCGCTGTCCGCCCCGGCCGGGGCGGAGGATGACAGGACCCGGGAGCAGCGGTATCACGACGGGCTGCAGGAGGCGATGCGGCGGCTGGTCGCGGCCAACCTGGTGCCGGAGCGGGCCGGGCAGCCGGTCAAGGTGTGGGCGCACATCTCGCTGGCGGACCTGCTGCGGCTGGAGGGCAGTTCGGCGCTGCAGGAGGAATGGACCGGTCAGGTCCGCGCCGCCTGGGCCGCGCACCGTGCGCAGGCGTCCGAGGGCGGCGGCGACGGCGGCGCCTGGCTGGACGGGGATGACGCCGAGGCGATCGCGTGCGACGCGGCGGCGGCGCCGGTGGTGACCGGGGAGGTGGACGCCGGCGCGCTGGAGGACCTGGTCCGGCTGTGCGTGGAACTGGACCGGCACCGCCGCGCGGACGCGGACCAGGGCACGGGCCCGGCCCGGGAGGCGCTCGAGCGGGCGATCATCGGCACGGCGGTGGACCTGCTGTCCGGACCGGGCGGGCTCGCGTCGTTCCTGCGCCGCCGCGAGCTGGGTGCCCGGCTGGGCGGGCCGAGCCTGCCTTTGGACATCGGGTACGCCGAGTCGGTGCCGGCGGGGATCCGCAACGCGGTCGTCCTGCGGGACCAGAGGTGCCGGTGGGCGGGCGGCTGCGACCAGCCCGCAGCAGCCTGTGAAGTCCACCACGTCACGCACAAGGCCAACGGCGGGAAGACATCCGTCACGGACTGTGTCCTGCTGTGCTGGTTCCACCACCAGGTTGTCATCCACCGGTGGGGCTGGACCCTGGTCCAGAACCCAGACGGCACGACGACGGCGTGGAACAAGGACCGGACCAAGGTGCTGCACAGCCACGGGCCGCCCGCCCGGGCCGGGTAGGGCGCCCGGGACCAGCAGCCCCTGGCCCCGTTACCCGCCCTGCAGCTGTCACAGGCTGGCGGGCAGGCCGAACGCGGTGAACATGGATGGCTGCTCGAAGGCGGCGAGGTCGGTCAGGCAGCCGTCTTCGATACGCAGGACGGTGAGCACGAACGGAAGGAACGCGGTCTGGCCGGGGCGGCGGAGATAGCCGGCCGCGCCCGGCTGGCCGTTGGCCATGATAGGCAGCAGCCGCCACCGGCCGAGGGCGTTCATGCCGCCCCGGAGCGCGTCGCCCACGTCCCGCAGGCCTTCCCATTCTCCGACCTGAGGAGAGATGGCCAGTCGTACGTCGTCGCCCAGAAGGGCGATCAGCGCTTCGGGGTCGGCTTGTTCATGGGCGGCGATGAAGCGCTGCAGCAGGCGGCGCTGCTGGGCGTCGGGCTCGGCGGCCGGCGCCCAGTCCAACCGCCCCTGCGGCGACTGATCGCGCAGCGTTGCGCGGGCGCGCTGGAGTGCGCTGTTGACCGCCGGGACGCTCGTGCCGAGCAGCCCGGCGACCTCGGCGGCGGGCCAGCTGACCAGGTCGCGCAGGATCAGCACAGCCCGCTGGCGCGGTGCCAGCAGCTGAATCGCCGCCAGGAAGGCGAGCGAGATCGTCTCCCGGCTCACCGTGACCGCCTCCGGGCCCGGTGAGCGTGCTGCGAGCGTTGGTGAAGCCGGGCGAGAGCACGACCAGGGGGAGGCTGCGCGGGCGCCCGGCCGGCGTGGCGTCGACGGCGGCGTTGGTCCGGACCGTGCTCAGTGCGTCGGGCGGTACGCCGGTGATTCCCCTGCTTGTCAGCTGGAGTCCGGACTCCGCTGGCGTCATGTACCGGGCTCGCTGCCCGTCCGACGGCGTCGCCGCATACCACAGGGAGATCATCAGCTCTCGTGCGTGTACCCCCGGGGCCCAGGGATCGGGACGGGAGGTGTCGGTCAGCCACAACGACGTCGTGCCGACCGGGTGCGGGCCGGTCGGCTCAGGCAGGTACGGCGTGTGCCCCGGCCCGGCCAGCGCGTCACCGGCGTCTGCGGACGTTCCCATGTCGCCTATCATCACCAGCCGGTCACCGCCAGCACCGTAAGGTCAGGCGCCGGCGGGCCGTGGCCGGATCGAGCACGGGGTCGTCTAGGGCAGGGTCACCAGACCCGGTACGCGGCCGTGGGATACCACCATGGTCCCCAGGTGATCCAGCCGACGCGCTGACCCGTGCTATGCGCCCCGAACGTCTGGTGATACCACCTCGTGTTGATTTCCACGTGCCCGGAGCCGTAGAACATCAGGTCGCCTCGCCGGGCCTGCGACAGCGGGATCTGGTGCAGGTGCGGGTTGACGAGCATCGCGTAGGTCGAATGCGGCAGCCAGATCCCGGCGCCGTGGCCGAAGGCCTCCATCACCAGGCCGGAGCAGTCGTAGCCTGGGGAGCAATTCGACCCGCCGTAGGAGTACCAGCAGCCCGTCGCGTGCTGTTCGGCCCAGTTCAGAGCGTCGTTGCCCGCCAGGCTCCCGCCGTAGGCGCTGGTGACGGCGGAGTGGGACACCGAGGCCTGCGCCGCGGGGGCAGCGACGGCGGCCGCGGCCGGGGCGAGCAGCGCGGCGACCAGTGTGGCCGCCGCGGCAAACCTGCGCTTGCGCATGGCGGTAACTGCCATACTGAGCATGTCGGGATTCCTCCTAAGGATTTTTGGTCCGACGCAAAGGCCCCGGCCGCGTGCTGCGAACACCGGCCGGGACCGCCTTGGCTAACAGGCGATGCGCATCAAGGCCACCTCCCGCCCACCTGACAGGAGCGCTTCGCGTGATTTCACAGCGTCCTTCCTTGACTCGCGCTCGCCCATAACCCTTTGACCAGCCAGAATAACTTCCTGTGCATAAATTTGTGGACAATTCGGGCAAAGTTGCAGGTCAGCACCGGCGAGGCTGTGGACAAACGGGCCTGTGGAAATGTGAATAACTGCCGGAGCGCTCGGTCTTGCCAGGTCCCGAGGACGTAGCTGCCGGCTCCGGAAGATCCGGGCCGGCCAACCGGTCTCACGCTAAGTGATCAGCGCGCCGACTGCGCCAGGTTCGCGGGGCGCCCGGGTCCAGAGGGCCATGCCGCCGGGCGTGCTGGCGGTCAGGTCATCCGCCCATGCTGGTCGTGGACGGGCCCGGCATGGTCATGTTCATCCCGTCGCCGGGGGCCAGGTCGTGGTGGACCGCGACCCACCAGTTCCACACGTCGGTGTGCACCGGCCCGGCCACGTACCCCAGCATCCGGCCGTCGTTCTCGGTCCAGACCATGTCCTCCAGGCCCTGGGTATAGGTGCAGAACACCCGGCCCGCGGCCTGGTCATCGGTCACCGCGCCCTTGACCATCTGGGCCACGGTGTACGTCCTGGTGCGGATCTTGTCCTTGGACAGGGAGGTCTGGTTCGCCAGGATCACCGCGTCCATCAGCACGCCGTTCGCCGGCTTGGGTTTCGGCTTGGGCGTCATCGACATCGAGGCCCTGGCGTGCGAGCCGGACCCGCCTGCTCGTCCGGCGCTTGGCCAGCACCCGGCCGAACACCTCATCGACCTCCGGCGGCAGATCCGGCCGCAGCACCGTCGGCATGGTGGGCGTCTCCTCCACGTGCGCCCAGATGATCGCCGCGTCCAGGTCCTTCTCGAACGGCACCCGCCCGGTCAGGCACTCATACAGCACGCACCCCAGCGAGTACTGATCCGCCAGCCCGCCGCGGCCGAGCACCGCGCGCGTCCGGTAGCCCGCGAACTCATCACCCGCCAAGGGCAGCCCCGCCATCACGCACACCTCCCGGGATCATGGCCCAGGCGAACCGTGAGCTGATCTATACATCTGCGTGGGCGGGCCGAACCGCGGAGTCACTCTAGGGCGGGGTCC
The DNA here is from genome assembly GCA_963841585.1 of uncultured Actinomycetes bacterium. Taxonomy (GTDB): domain Bacteria; phylum Actinomycetota; class Actinomycetes; order Streptosporangiales; family Streptosporangiaceae; genus Palsa-504. The sequence goes on along the minus strand of CAWJDK010000029.1, from coordinate 56,360 downwards.
CAGCTGGTTTCAGTGCGGCAGCGGCCCGCCGGCCAGGGCGATGAGCGTCCCGGCCGCACCCGCGGCGACCAGGGTGAGGACGACGCCGCGGCGCAAGGCGAGCATGAGGATCAGCGCGCCGCCCAGGACGGCATACTGCCACGGCTGGGTGAGGGCGCGGGTCAGCGGGATGGCCGAGCCGAGGATGGCCCCGATCGCGGCGGGTCCGGCCCCGCCGAGGAAGGCGCGGGCCCGGCGATCGCCGCGCAGCCGGTCGAACCGGCCCGCTCCCAGCAGCACGAAGGTGAACGACGGGGTGAAGGCGACCACCGAGGCCAGGATGCCCCCGGCCAGCCCGGCCGCGGCGTAGCCGACGACCGCCACGGTCTGCACGACCGGGCCGGGGGTGATCTGGCCGAGCGCGACGGCGTTGAGGAACTGCGCCGCGGTCATCCAGTGGTAGTGGCCTACCGCGTCCGACTGCATCAGCGGGATGATCACGAAGCCGCCGCCGTAGGACAGGGCGCCCACCTTGAGCGCCACCCACGCCACCGACAGCAGCACCCCGCCCGTGATCGCGCCGGCCGCCAGCACCGGCAGGGCGATGATGCCGCGCGGCCCGCTGTCATGGCCGGCCGCCGCGGCATGGCGCGGGCGCTGGATGGCCAGTTCGATCACGCCGCAGGCCAGCAGGATCAGCACCAGCCACTCCCCGGTCGTGGCGGCCGCGGCCGCCCCGGCCAGGAGGTAGGCAACCCAGCGCACCGTCCGCGCGCGTCCCCGCCAGCTCGGGCCGAGCAGCGACCAGCCCGCCTGCACGGCGACCGCCGGGACGGCAGCCCCGGCGCCGGCCCCGGCGCCGAGCACCCACAGCGGCGGCGAACCGGCCAGGAACAGCACCGACAGGGACAGGATCACGATCAGCCCCGGCACGATGAACGCGGCTCCGCCGGCCAGGGCGCCAAGGCGGCCGCGTAGCCGCCAGGCGCAGAAGATCGCCAGCTGGGTGGACGCCGGGCCGGGCAGCAGGTTGCAGGCCGCGATCGCGTCCTCGAACTCCCGTGCGTCCAGCCACTTCCTGCGCTCGACACACAGTTCGCGCAGCAGCTTGATGTGGGCGGGCGGGCCGCCGAACCCGATGCAGCCGATCCGGCCCCACTCCCGCACCACCGTGGCCAGGGAGACCTGCGCCGGCGCGGGCAGGCTCACGCGCGGCGTCTGGGCTCGCGAGGCGGCGGGCTGGTCATCACGCCTCCTGGTGGGCCGAACGGGCCGGGATGGCGGCGATCGCGGCGAGCAGGAAGCCGATCCGGGCCTCGAGTTCGGCCGCGATGGCCTGGAAGGCCGGATAGCTGGCCTCGTCGGTGTCACCGGACGCGGCCGGATCCGGAATGCTCCAGTGGATGTGCCGGGGATGACCGGGGAACTCCGGGCAGACCTCGCGGACCCGGTCACACAGGGTGATCACGTACTCAAACCGGTCCGCGGAAAACACGCTCAGATGCTTGGCAGCCCGCCCGCGGACGTCGATCCCGTACTCGGCCATGACCCGGACCGTGTTCGGGTGCAGCGACCTGGGGTGGCTGCCCGCGCTGAACGCCTGCACCATTCCGGCGGAGCGCCGCTGGGCCAGCGCCTCGGCCAGCTGGGAACGGGCGCCATTGCCGGTGCACACGAACAGCACCCGCACGGGCGCCCTGAGCGCGGCGGCCTGAGGTTCGCCCGGCCCGAGCGCGGGGTGGAGCGCCCCGCCCGCCGCCGCCAGCAGCTCACCGCAGCGGGCCAGATCGACGGTGTAATAGGAGTCGCGTCCGTCCGCCGAGCTGCGCCGCGCCGTTACCAGCCGCGCGGCCCGCAGCCGGCCCAGGTGGTAGGACACCAGGGGTTGCGGATGGCCGGTGAGGCCGGTCAGCTCGCGGACCTGGCGGTCGCTGCGAGCCAGCTCGCGCAGCAGCCGCCACCGCACCGGGTGTCCCGCCAGCTGCAAGAACCCCGGCGGACCAGGCCCGGGCGCCGGTTCTTCCATCACCGTACGGTACATCAATCCTATCTAATCAATCAAGCTGGCTTGATTGATTGATTGATTGGGGCCCCTGGTCCCTCAGGGTCCCCCGCAGCTACTGGAGCCCGGTGCGGACGGACGTGATGCGCTGGGTGTTGAAACCGAGCCAGTGCATCCGGCCCACGTAGCGTGCGTGCTCAACCTTGAGGCAGCGATCCATGATCACCGTCACCCCGCCGTCCTCGGCGATCCGCGCTCCCTCCTCGTTGATTACGCCGAACTGACACCACAGGGCGCCGGCGCCGATCGCCACCGCGTCCCGGGCGATGGCCGGCAGCGCGTCCGGCGCGCGGAAGACGTTCACCACGTCTACCGGCTCGGGCACGTCCAGCAGGCTCGGGTAGCACTTCTGCCCGAGGATCTCCGCCTCGCGGGGATTCACCGGGATCACGCGGTAGCCATGCCGTCGGAGGTAGTAGCCGACGAAGTTGCTGGCCCGCAGCTCGTTGGCCGACAGGCCCACGACCGCGACCGTCTGCGCGGAGTGGAGCACGCGCTGGATCGTCAGCGGGTCCTGGTACCGCGCGAGATCGAAGTCGCTCATGACGCCGTTGCCTGTTCCTGGCCTGCGGTCGCGGCGACGAGCGCGAAGCCCTGCTCCAGGTCCCAGATCAGGTCCTCGGCGGACTCGATGCCGACCGACAGCCGCACCGTCCCGGGACGGACCCCGGCGGCCCGCAGCTCGTCGTCGCTCAGCTGCCGGTGCGTCGTGCTGGCGGGGTGAATGATCAGGCTTTTCGCGTCGCCGACGTTGGCCAGGTGAGACCAGAGCGTCACGCCCCGGATGAGGTCCTGCCCGCCGTCCCGGCCGCCGGCGCAGTCGAACGAGAACACCGCGCCGGCCCCACGCGGCAGGTACTTCTCCACCAGTGGTCGGTACCGGCTCGAGGGCAGCCCGGGGTAGGTCACGTTCGACGCCAGCTCGTGCGACTCGAGGAAGGCGGCCACGGCGCGCGCGTTAGCGACGTGCCGCTCCATCCGCAGCGACAGCGTCTCGAGCCCCTGCAGGAACAGGAAGGCGTTGAACGGCGAGAGCGCCGCGCCGAGGTCGCGCAGGGTCTCGGCCCTGAGCTTCATCAGGTAACCGTACGTCCCGAACGTCTCGTGGAACTGCAGGCCGTGGTAGGCCGGGGACGGGTCCGCGACCACCGGGAACCGCCCGTTGGACCAGTTGAACAGGCCGGACTCGACGACCACGCCGCCGATGGACGTGCCGTGGCCGCCGATGAACTTGGTCGCCGAGTGGATCACGATGTCGGCGCCCCACTCGATCGGGCGGCACAGGTACGGCGACGCGAACGTGTTGTCCACGATCAGCGGCAGCCCGTGCTCGTGCGCGATGGCCGCCACCGCCTCGATGTCCAGCACGTTCCCGCCCGGGTTGCCGATCGTCTCGCCGAAGAACGCCTTCGTATTCGGGCGGACCGCGTTGCGCCACGCGTCGGGATCGTCGGGATCGACCCAGGTCAGCTCCACGTGCATCTTGCGCAGGACGTGCTTGAACTGGTTCACCGTCCCGCCGTAGAGCGCCGAGGACGAGACCACGTGGTCTCCCGGTTCCAGCAGCGTGAACAAGGCGGCGTTCTGCGCGGCGAGCCCGCTCGCGAACGCCACCGCGCCGGCGCCGCCCTCGAGGTTCGCCACCCGCTCCTCGAACACCGCGGTGGTCGGGTTCATGATGCGGGAGTACGTGTTTCCGTACTCCTGCAGGTTGAAATAGGCCGCCGCTGATTCCGGGTCCTCGAACACGTAGCTGGTCGTGGCGAAGATCGGCACCGCGCGTGCGCCCGTGTTCGGGTCGGGTCGCTGCCCGGCGTGCAGCTGCCGGGTCTCGAATCCGAACGCACGGGCTTCCTCGGGCTGGCCGGTCACGAAGGTTCCTCCAGGCTCTGCTTATTCAAGAAGCGACGGATGATGGGCGTCTGGCGCGCTTCCTCGAGCAGGAAACAGTCGTGGCCGTACGGCGCTTCGATCACATGGCACTCGACCGGCTTGCCGAGAGCGCGGAGCGCCGCCTCGATCTCCCTGGACGCAGACGGCGGGTACAGCCAGTCAGAACTGAACGCGATCAGCAGCGTCCGCGCCGACACGCTGGTGAGCGCCTGCGCGAGCGATCCGCTGCCGTACTGCCGGGCGAGATCGAAATAGGTCAGCGCGCGCGACATATAGAGGTACGTGTTCGCGTCGAAGCGCTTGACGAACGAGTCGGCCTGGTGGCGCAGGTAGCTCTCGACCTCGAACTCGGGTTCGGTGATCGTGTAGCGGATGTCGTCGGCGAACTGCAGTCGCCGGCCGAACTTGTCGTCCAGCGCCAGTGCGGACAGGTACGTGACGTGACCGACCATCCGGCCCACGCCCATGCCCCCGTCGGGCGCGCGGCCCGTGCCGTAGTAGCGGCCGCCCAGCCAGGCCGGGTCGCGCATGATGGCTTCACGCGCGATCGCGTTCCAGGCCACACCCTGCGGGTACAGGGCGTGCGTGCTGGCGATCGCCACGACGGCATCGACCTGATCGGGGAACAGGATCGCCCACTCGAAGGCCTGCATCCCGCCGAGGGAGCCCCCGGTCACCGCCGCGAGCCGCTCGATACCGAGAGCGTTCAGGAAGGCCCGTTCGGTCCGTACCATGTCCGCCACCGTGATCACGGGGAAGTCCGGTCCGTACGGCCTGCCCGTCACCGGGTCGATCGACGAGGGCCCGGTCGTCCCGCGGCAGCCGCCGAGCAGGTTCGTGGAGACGACGAAGAAGCGGTCGGTGTCGAACGCCTTGCCGGGGCCGATCATGCCGTCCCACCAGCCGAGCGCCTTGCCGGCCGTGCCGTCGCGATCCTCGGCCGCGAACCCGTCGCGCGTGCTCGCTTCGGGCGGTGTCTTCGCGAAGCCCGCCGCATGGGCGTCGCCGCTAAGCGCATGGCACACCAGGATGACGTTGTTCCGCCGCGGCGACAGGGTGCCGTAGGTCTCATAGGCCACGCGCACCGGGTGGAGCTCCCGCCCGCAGTCGAGCCGCACCGGCTCCGGCAGGTCGAGGTACTGCGTCTCGACAATGCCGGCTGCAGCCCGGCTGTGCCGGCGGGGCCCACACTGCCGGCGGGGCTGACTCGGCCGGCGGGGCCGGCCGCGAGCGTCGGGGCTGGCTCCGCCATGGGGGCTATCATAGCTGGTCCGAGCCGGTATATTCTCAATCATCCCCATCGAGAATATGGGCAGGGGACGAGAAGGGGTAATAAGCGATATGACTACGGTTACCAATGGTGTCAACGTGCAGGCGCTGCTCGACGCGCGCGAGGTGCTGAAGGGCGCGCCCGAGGCCGCCCAGTTCACCTGGCGGGCCTCCGCCACGTGGCAGAACGGCGTGCACAGCCAGATCAAGGTCCAGAGCTTCTTCGGCCTCGGTGAGGAGCAGGCCCACAAGCAGCAGGCGGTGTTCGAGGCCGACCATCCCGAGGTCTTCGCGGCGACCGACAACGGCATCACGCCGATCGAGTACCTCATCGTCGGCCTGGCCAGCTGCCTGACGGCGGGCGTGGCCTCCGTGGCCGAGAACCGCGGCATCCAGCTGCGCTCGGTCACCTCGACGGTCGAGGGCGCGCACGACATCCGCGGCATCCTCGGGGCCGACAGCGACGTCCGCAACGGCTTCAACGACATCAAGGTGACGTTCAACATCGACGCGGACGCGTCGCGGGAGGACATCGAGGCGCTGGTGGCTCAGTCCCAGAAGCGTTCCGCCGTGTACGACGCGCTGACGAACCCGACCAACGTCACCGTCGAAGTCGCCTGAGGAGCTCGATCATCGAGCGCACCACCGTCGTCGTCATCGGCGCGGGGCACGCGGGCCTCGCCGCGAGCCACTTCCTGAGCGACCGTTCGGTCGACCACGTCGTGCTGGAACGCGGCGAGGTGGCGAACTCCTGGCGCACCGAGCGCTGGGACTCGCTGCGGCTGCTCACTCCCAACTGGCAAAGCCGGCTTCCGGGCCTTCGCTACGAAGGCGCGGACCCCGACGGCTACATGACAGCAGGGGAAGTGACCGCGTTCATCGAGCGCTTCGCCGCGGCCGCGCGCGCTCCCGTCCGGACCGGCACGAACGTCATGTCGGTGCGGCGCGCCGACGACGGATACCTCGTGACGACCACGGGCGGCGAGTTTCGCTGCCGGGCCGTGGCCATCGCGAGCGGTGCCTGCAACCAGCCGTCGGTGCCGCGGTTCTCCGACGCGGTGCCGGCGTCCGTTGAGCAGCTGACGCCGTTCGACTACCGCGACCCGGCCAAGCTCCCCGACGGCGGCGTGCTCGTGGTGGGAGCGTCGGCGACCGGCGTGCAGCTGGCCGCCGAGCTGCAGCGGTCAGGCCGGCCGGTAACCCTCGCGGTCGGGGAGCACGTGCGGTTGCCGCGCACGTACCGCGGGCGTGACGTGCTGTGGTGGATGGACGTGTCGGGCGTGTGGGATCAGCGGTACGACGAGATCGATGACCTCACCCGGGCCCGGCGGCTGCCGTCGCCCCAGCTCGTCGGGACACCCGAGCGGGCGACGCTCGATCTCAACGCGCTCGCCGCGATGGGGGTCGAGCTGGTGGGCCGGTGGACGATGGTCCGCGACGGGCGCGCGCTGTTCTCCGGCGGCCTGCGCAACGTGTTCTCGCTCGCGGACCTTAAGCTGCGGCGCCTGCTCGACACGTTCGACGAGTGGGCGCTGACGAGCGGGCGTGACGCCGAGTTCGTCGCTCCGGAGCGCTCCGCGCCGACAGGCATGCCGCCGTCGACGCGGCTCCAGCTGGACCTGGGCAGCGGCGAGATCCGGTCGATCGTGTGGGCGACGGGCTTCCGGCCCGACTACGGGTGGCTCGACGTGCCCGCCCTCGACGCGAAAGGCCAGCTCCTGCACGAGGGCGGCGTGGTCGCCAGCCCGGGCCTGTTCGCGCTCGGGCTGCCCGTGCTGCGGCGGCGCAGGTCCACCTTCATCTGCGGCATCGAGGACGACGCACGTGAGGTGATCGAGCACCTCGCGCGGTACCTGGCCGGGCACCGCTGATCCTGACCGGAGAGTCCTGGCCGAGGCGAGGCCCGAGGCACGCGCACCAGGCGGCGCGCCGACCTATTGACTATACCGATCGGCTAAATAGGGAATAGCGGGAGTAGCTGCCCTTTACCCGGGAGGCCCGATGTCGCTCGACACGCTGATCGCAGACACCCGCCAGGCCATCGCCGACGACGCGCGAACGCACACGCGGTATTCACCGCGCAGGGCACGCTGGTCGGAGTCACCGAGGTCGAAGGCGACCTGGATCTCCGCGGCTTCTTCGGCGTCGAACTCTGTCCGCCCGGATCCGTGCCGCGGGCCAGGGAGACCGCGGCGGTTTGTGGCCTGTGGTGTTCGTGCCATCCCCGTGAGCTTATGTGACTAGTGGCACATGCCCGCCTCGCTGGTCTTATGGCGTGGATGTCCCATTCATGTCGCTCTATGTGCATGGCTGGGACATTCACGCCTTATCGGGAAGGACGCGGGCTCTTCAGGCCTGGTTCGGCGCGGCCTCGGGGCCGAACTTCTCCCGGACCCAGGCGACGATCTCGGTGGTGGACGCGCCCGGCGTGAAGATCCTGGCCACCCCCATCCCGGACAGCGCCTCGATGTCCTCGTCCGGGATGATGCCGCCGCCGAATACCACGATGTCGGCGGCGTCTCGCTCCTCGAACAGCTCGATCACCCGGCTGAAGAGCGTCATGTGCGCGCCGGAGAGTATGGACAGGCCGACCGCGTCCACGTCCTCCTGGATGGCGGCCGCCACGATCTGCTCCGGCGTCTGGTGCAGCCCGGTGTAGATGACCTCCACGCCGGCGTCGCGCAGCGCGCGGGCCACGACCTTGGCCCCGCGGTCGTGGCCGTCGAGCCCGGCCTTCGCGACGATCACCCGGATCTTGCCCATGGCGGCAAGCCTAGTCCACGCAGGGAATGCCGTTCTTGGCGACGACCGCGCCGCCCTGCGCGCCTGTGGTGGGCAAGCCGGCCGCGGAGTTCGAGGCGGACGGCGACGCGCCGGGGACCTTGGCGTCCGCGCCCAGGTTCACCTGGACGTGCCCGGCCGCCACCACGGCGCTCGCCGTCGCGGTGACGCCGAACAGCGACGCGATCTTGGCGCCGCTCGCCGCCGCCCCGGCCCCGTACAGCACCTGGGTCGCGGGCAGTGCGGTGGTGTTCGAGATCTGCCCGGCCTTGAACCCCTCCTTCACCAACGCGGCCGAGACCTGCCCGGCCAGCCCCTGGGTGTTGCCGCCGTTGAACACGTCGACGGTGGTCGCGGCAGCCTCGGCCGCGCTGACCGTGGCCGTGGCGGTCGGCTTCGGCTTGGACGAGCTGGAAGATACGGGGGCCGGGTAGAAGGTGTTGTGTATGAGCTGCTGGATGTACGGAACGTTGACTACGTTGGCGGCCTGGCCGTCGATGGTCTCGTAGGCGCTAATCGGCAGCGTATGGAAGCTCAGGTTGCCGCTGGTCAGGCTGCGCATCTGGGTGGCGAAGTCGAGCAGGTTCCAGCCGGAGTCGGTGATCACGTACTGCTTGGCCACCGACAGCAGCGAGTTGATCTTGGTCAGGTCACTGAGCACGCCTTCGGTGCGCAGTTGCTGCATGACCGAGTTGAGGAACGCCTGCTGGCGGTGGGTACGGTCCAGGTCGCCGTTGGTCAGGCCGTGCCGCTGGCGGACGAACGCCAGCGCCATCCGGGCGTTCAGGTGCTGGTAACCGGCCTTCTTGGCGTAGAAGCCCGAGTAGGTGTCGAGCGGGACCGCCTGCTTGAGGCAGACCTGCACGCCGCCGAGCACCTTGGCCAGCTCGTAGAAGCCGTCCAGGTTGACCTCGGCGAAGTGGTCGACGTGCACCCCGGTGAGCGACTCCACGCTGGCCACCGCGGCCGCGCGGCCCGCCTCGTTCCCCTGGAACGCGACCTGGTTCTGGCTCATGCCCGGATGCTGCTGCTTGACCTGGGCTTCCTTCTCGGCCAGCGCGTCTCCGTAAGCCTGGTCGATCTTGCCCACGGACTGCCCGTCGTAGCTCTGGGGGAAGGTAACCCAGTCGTCGCGCGGGATCGAGAAGCCGATCGCCTTCTTGCCGCCGGCCGGGATATGGATCACGATCAGCGTGTTCGTCGCGTTCCCGCCGACGCCGTTGAGGACGCCCTGCCTGCTGCCGGCGTGCAGCGCGTTCAGGATGTCGTCCGGCAGGACGTTGCCGTTCCAGTCGGTCCGGCTCTCCAGTCCCATCAGCAGGATGTTCTGCGCGCCAATGGAAGGCCCGCTGCTGATGGCGTGCGAACCGCCGATGCTGCTCACGTCGCGCACGACGAAATAGCTAAAACCGCTCACCGCGAGGACCAGGGCGGCAGCCACGCAGCTCAGAGCGTACCCGGCCTTTCCGGCGGCGCCCCACATCGGGGCCGCAGAGCCCGGCCTAACCATGGCATTTTTCCTCAGCAGTCGCAGCTCTGGATCGTTACCGTCCGTCGAAGCCTACCTTCAAGGTCCCGTTACCAAGGTGCAACGCGCTAACATCCGAAGCACATATGAACGACCCACGATGGCGCGTGCAAGGTTCGAACAGGCCGTACGGCGGCGGTCCTGGGACCTGGCCGCGCGACCAGGTTCCCGGGCCGCCGCCGGGCCCGGCCCGGCCGCCCGGAGGGGGCGTCCCGCCCGGGCGCGATCCCGGCCGTGGCGGGACCGATCCGCGGGATACCGATCCCTGGCGGCGTGATCCCGGCTGGGGCGGTCCTCCCCCGGGCGGACCTCCGACCCGGCGGATGCCTGGCCAACCCGAGGCGACACGCCCCGGGGTGACGCAGCCGGGCCGTCCGCAGCCGGGCTGGACGGGGCAGGGCGCCGGAGGGCAGGCCCCGGGCGGGCCGCGCGATACTCGCGGGCGGAACCCACGGCGCTCACCGGGCCCGGCCCGGTGGGGCGCCCTGCAGGGCGGCCTCGGGGTCTGCATCATCGTCATCAGCGCGGCCGCCGGCACCGTCGCCACCATGGTGACCCGGAGCGCACCAGGGTTCCTGCTCGGGCTGCTCGTGGCGGCCGGAACGGTGGTCGCGGCGCTGGCCGTCCGGCCCAGGGCCGGCTGGATGATCCTCCCCGTCCCGGTGCTCTCCTACCTGGCGGGCGCGCTGGTCAGCGGGTACGTCTACAACCGCTCCGCCGGCACGTCCAAGACGGCGCTGGCCATCGGCGCGGCGCAGTGGATCGCCGACGGTTTCTTCGCGATGGCGTTCGCTACCGCGCTGGCCATCGTCATCACCACGGCCCGCTGGTACATCTGGCGGCGCCTCAGGAAGGTCAGGCGGCGCGACCCGGACTGGGCGGCGCCCGCCACCCGGCCCGTCCCGCCGCGACGGCCGCAGGCGGAATGGGACCCGACAGTACCCGGGTCAGGACCCAGGCCCCCTGGTCCGCCCGGAGCCCCGTGGGGGCCGCGGGCTCCGGATGATCCGCGAACACAGCGGGATCAGCGGGGCTGGAATGACGCCGATCCGCGCGGCGGCGCCCGGCGCCCGGAGATGCGGCCGGGAACCGGGCCCTACAACTTCTCCAGCGGAGCGTAGCGCAGCACCAGGTGCTTGACGCCGTAGTCGGCACCGAAGTCAATCTTCGCCTCGGCCTGGTCGCCGTAACCGTCCGTCGAGACCACGGTGCCGAGACCGAACGTGTCGTGGGTGACCATGTCCCCCGGCGACAGCGCGGGCACCGCGCGGTTTCCCGGTGACCGTGTCCCGGGCCGCTGGGCCATCCGCTGCTGGGCGGGCATGACGGACGACTGGGCGGCCGTCGCGTCGCGGCGCCATTCGATGAGGCCTGCCGGGATCTCGGTGAGGAACCTCGACTGCTGGTGGAAGGACGGGCGGCCCCACCAGTTCCTCGTCAGCGCCCGGGTCAGGTAGAGGCGCTGCTCGGCGCGGGTGATGCCGACGTAGGCCAGCCGGCGCTCCTCTTCGAGCTCCTTGGCGTTGGTCAGCGAGCGCTGGTGCGGGAACACCTCTTCTTCCATCCCGGTCAGGAACACCACGGGGAACTCGAGGCCCTTGGCCGTATGCAACGTCATCATCGTCACCAGGCCGCCGTGGTCTTCCCCTTCGGGGATCTCGTCGGCGTCGGCGACCAGGGACACCTGCTCGAGGAAGTCGGCCAGGGTGCCGTCCTCGTGGATGCCGTCGTACTCGCGGGCCACCGATACGAGCTCTTCCAGGTTCTCGATCCGGCTGGCGTCCTGCAGGTCGGAGGACTCCTCCAGGGCCGTGATGTACCCGGTGCGGTCGAGCACGGCCTCGGTGAGGTCGGCGACCGGCACGGTCTCCGCCAGCTCCCGCAGGCCGTCGATGAGCGTGTTGAACCCCTCGATCGCGCCGGCCGAGCGGGCCGGCAGGCCCGGCACGTCGGCCGGGCGGGCCAGCGCCGCGGCGAAGGTGATCCGCTCCCGCTGCCCGAACGCGGCCACGTACTCCTCTGCCCGGTCGCCGATGCCGCGCTTGGGGACGTTCAGCACCCGCCGCAGCGACACCTCGTCCGCCGGGTTGGCAATCAGCCTCAGGTAGGCGAGCAGGTCGCGAACCTCACGGCGCTCGTAGAACCGCACCCCGCCGACCACCCGGTACGGCAGCCCGACCCGGATGAACACTTCCTCGAAGACCCGGGACTGCGCGTTGGTGCGGTAGAACACCGCCACCTGGCCCGGCGTGGCCTGGCCCGCGTCGGTGAGCCGGTCCACCTCTTCGGCCACGAACGCGGCCTCGTCGTGCTCGTTGTCGGCCACGTAACCGACGATGGGCGGGCCCGCGCCCTGGTCGGACCACAGGTTCTTGGGTTTGCGGCCGCGGTTCACCGAGACCACCGCGTTGGCCGCGGCCAGGATGTTCTGGGTGGAGCGGTAGTTCTGCTCCAGCAGGATGACCGTCGCGTCCGGGTAGTCCTGCTCGAACTCCACGATGTTGCGGATGGAGGCGCCCCGGAACGCGTAGATGGACTGATCAGCGTCGCCCACGACGCACAGTTCGGAAGGCGGGAGGGGGTCGGCGGAGGCGTCCGGCCCGCCCGTTCGGGAAGAAGAGAGCGGAGCACCACCCGAGACCACTTCCCTGATCAGGACGTACTGGGCGTGGTTGGTGTCCTGGTACTCGTCCACCAGCACGTGCCGGAACCGGCGCCGGTACTCCTGCGCCACCTCGGGCAGGGCCTGGAACAGGTTGACCGTGACCATGATCAGGTCGTCGAAGTCCATCGCGCCCGCCGCGACCAGCCGGCGCTGGTACTCGCCATAGGCCTCGGCCAGGGCCTTGTCCCTGGCGGTCCGCGCGCGGGAGGCGAACGTCTCGTAGTCGATCAGCTCGTTCTTCAGGTTCGACACCTGGGCGGCCATCGCCTTCGGCGGGAACACCTTGGCGTCGAGCTCGAGCTCACGGCAGGTGAGCGCCATCAGCCGCTGTGAGTCCGCCTGGTCGTAGATGGAGAACGACGAGGGGTAGCCGAACCGCTTGGCCTCCCGGCGCAGGATGCGCACGCAGGCCGAGTGGAACGTCATGACCCACATGGACCGGGCGCGCGGGCCGACCAGCGCGGCGACCCGGGCAGCCATCTCCCCGGCCGCCTTGTTGGTGAAGGTGATGGCCAGGATCTCGTGCGGCGAGACATCGCGCGCGGCCAGCAGGTAGGCGATCCGGTGGGTGAGCACCCTGGTCTTCCCGGAGCCCGCGCCGGCCACGATGAGCAGCGGGCTGCCCTCGTGCACCACGGCAGCACGCTGCTCCGGATTGAGTCCGTCGAGAAGGGCATCTATCGCGAGAGCGGCCACGTTCCATAGCGTAGGCGGTCACGCTGACAAAAGCGCCGGACGCGAAGCGCCGCATCTACGGCACCGGGCGTAGCCATTCGCTATTACCTGCGATAATGCCGAAAAATAGACGCTAGTGACAAGGCACAGGCGGCGCGCCGCCGATATCTTCCTTTGACTCCGGACGATGCCTGTTATGGGCTATTCTGGCCGTCTTGACCGCTAGCTGGACGCAGCGGGGGGCCAATTCGCGTCCACGCGTCTGAATAGTGAGGGTGCGATGGGATCGCGCGGCCGATCCATTCGGCTCCGAATATATTTTCTTGTGGCGATCCCGCTCATCGCCATGGCCGGGCTGCTCGCCTACGTGGTCACCACGACCGTCTACAACGCCGTCAGCCTGGACCGGGCGCCGAACCTGGTCAACGCGACCGCGGTGCCGGCCGCTAAATTCGGCACCTACGTGGAGGCCGAGCGGGCCGCCGCAGTGGTCTACCTCTCCCGGCCCACCACCGCCAGCCTGCAGGCGTACCAGACGGCGATCGCGGCGACGGACAAGGCCAAGCCGGCCTTCACCGCCGCCATGACGTCCGACGCCACCGTCAAGTCCGAGACGGCCAGCGGGGTCAAGGCGGTCAACGAGATCGTCACCGGCCTGAACAAGCTCCCCGAGCTCCGCAACGCGGTCAGGGCGCGGGTGCTCAGCCCGCTGGACGCGCTCGGCTTCTACAGCCAGGGCCTGGGGAACGAGGTCAAGCTGTTCCTGATCCAGACCGAGAGCGTGGTGGTCAACGACCAGCAGAGCCAGGCCATCGGGCTGATCGCCACCGTCCAGGCCAGGGAGCAGCTCTCCCAGGAGCACGCGCTGCTCGCCGGGGTGCTGGCCGCGCACAAGATGACGCAGCAGGACCGCGCCGCCTTCACGAATCTGGCCGCGACCAGGCAGGCCGACGCGGCCTACGCGAACTTCATCCTGACCCCGGCGTATGTCGCCACGTACAACGCCGCGGCGCAGCCCGGATCCGGGGCCATGCAGCAGGACCTGGCCACCGTCGAGAAGGCGGTCTCCGCAGGTGCCCGGGTCCCCAAGCTGCCGGTAACCCCGGCCCAGTGGCAGCATCTGGCCGGCACGCTGCTGCAGAACGAGTACAACGGAGGCGTCGCAGTCGCGAACGCCATCCTGGCGGCCGATCACCGGATCAGCCGGTCGGCCTGGACCAGGGTCGCCGTCACCTGCGCCATCGGCCTGCTCGGGCTGCTGCTCACCATCACCGTCACCATCCTGGTCGCGCGCAGCATCATCCGCCGGCTGCGTGGCCTGGAGCGCAACGCCCTCCAGCTCGCCGAGGTGCAGCTGCCGGACGTGGTGGGCAGGCTCAGGCGCGGAGAGAACGTCGACATGAACGCCGAGGCACCGCCGCTGCGGGTAGGCCGCGACGAGATCGGCCGGGTCGGGCAGGCGTTCGACCTGGTCCGGCAGACCGCCATCAGGGCCGCGGTGGAGGAAGCCCGGCTGCGGCAGGGCCTCAACGACGTGTTCCGCAGCCTGGCCCGGCGCAGCCAGTCGCTGCTGCACCGCCAGCTGACCCTGCTCGACCAGATGGAACGGCGGGCCAGCGACCCCGAGGCGCTGGACGACCTGTTCCGGCTCGACCACCTGACCACGCGCATGCGCCGTCACGCGGAAGGCCTGGTCATCCTGGCCGGCGCGCCGCCGGGCCGGGGCTGGAGCTCGCCGGTCCGGATGGTTGACGTCATGCGCGGCGCCATCGCGGAGGTCGAGGACTACGCGCGAGTCTCGGTCGCGACCAGGAGCCAGGCGGCGCTGACCGGTTCGGCCGTCGCGGACGTCATCCACCTGCTGGCCGAGCTCATCGAGAACGCCACCACGCTGTCGCCGCCCTACACGTCGGTACGGGTGTCGGGGGATACGGTCGCCAACGGGTTCGCGATCGAAGTCGAGGACCGCGGGCTCGGCATGAGCCCGACGCGGCTGGCCGAGGTGAACGACCGGCTGGCCAACCCGCCCGAGTTCAACCCGTCCGACACCGACCAGCTCGGCCTGTTCGTGGTCAGCCAGCTGGCTAAGCGGCACGCGATCCGCGTGACGCTGAAGGCCTCCGCCTACGGCGGCACGGCCGCCATCGTGCTGATACCGCAGCACCTGGTGGTGACCGAGGAGGCGTTCAGGTCCGGGTTGCCCGGCGAGCCCGCCATGGCTCAGCTCACCGCCAACGGCAGCCACACCATCCCGTCGACCCCTTCGATCCCGGTTATCCCGGCTGAGCTGGCCGGACAGGCTTCAGGCTACGCGATCAGCGAGCTCGGCGACAGGCCCGGGCTCGGCCAGCTGCCGGGAGTTCGCATCTCCGGGCCGCTGCGCCGCTCGCAAGGAATCATCCCGCTGGGGACTGACGGCGGCGGCCCCGCCACGGCGGCGCCCGCACACGCGCCCGCGCCCGCGCTTGGCCCGGCGAACGGCACGGCGGGCGACGGGCCGGACGACCTGCCCAGGCGCCACGGCCAGCCGCGAGAAGCCGGCCAGGCCGCGAACGGCGGCGCGGTGCCGTTCGGCGGCGCGGCGCCGTTCGGCGGCCCGCCGTCCTCCTTCGACGTGTTCATGCCGCGGCGGCAGGGCCCGGGCGAGACGCCCGGGCCGGCTAGCACGTGGCCGGGCGCTGGTGCCGGCGTACCGTCTCCTGGCCACGGGGCTCACATCGCGTCGCCGCCGTATCCAGGCCAGCCGGCGCCGTTCCCCGGCTGGACCTTGCCCGGCACGCCGGGCCCATCCGGCAGCCGGGCTGCGCCCGGTCCGGGCGGGCCCGC
Source organism: uncultured Actinomycetes bacterium (assembly GCA_963841585.1). GTDB lineage: Bacteria > Actinomycetota > Actinomycetes > Streptosporangiales > Streptosporangiaceae > Palsa-504. The sequence goes on along the minus strand of CAWJDK010000029.1, from coordinate 40,682 downwards.
CACCCCGATGACCCCGGTGGCCTCGCCTCGTCCGGCGCAGGCCTCCGGGCCGCCGTGGGAGCTCTCCCGCCAGACCGGGCCGCTTCCCGCGGTGCCGGATCCGGCGGGGCCCGCCGCACCCGGCGGCCCTTCCGGGCCTTCCGGGCCTGACGGGCATTCCGGGCCTGGCGGGCCGAACGGGCCGGGGACCGACGGCGACATCAACGGCCTGCCGCGCCGGGTCAGGCAGGCCAGCCTGGCGCCTCAGCTGCGGGACAACCCTCCGCCGCGGCGGACGACGCTGGCCAGCAACTGGCCGTCCGACGGCGCGCCGGGTCCGGCCGGGAATACGGGCCCGGCCGGGAATACGGGCCTGGCGGGACCGAACCCGATGGAGATCCGCCAGACCATGTCGGCGCTGCAGCGCGGCTGCCAGGAAGGCCGGTCGCGGCGGCTGGACGAGCAGGCCGCGGATGAGCCAGCAGGCACTGGACCCGGGTCGCCCGCCGAAGCCGGCCCGGACACGGCTCCAGCCGACGACACGTCCGCGAACGAGGAGGCACGTGGGGACTCCGATGGATCATGAGGCCGGCGCAGCCGGGCGGGTCGGGCAGCTCGACTGGCTGCTCGACGACCTGGTGCGCCGGGTCGGGCAGGTCACCAAGGCCGTCATCCTGTCGCAGGACGGCATGGCGCTCGGTGCGTCACAGACGCTGGGCCGGGACGACGCGGAGCACCTGGCCGCCCTGTCGGCGGGGTTCCAGTCGCTGGCCCGCGGGGCCGAACGGCACTTCGGCAATGGCGGCGGGGTCCGGCAGACCATCATCGAGATGGACTCGGGATTCCTGCTGACCTGCGCCGCGGGCAGCGGCACCAGCCTGGCCGTCATCACCGAGCAAGGAGCCGACCTGGGCCAGGTGGCCTATGAGATGGCGATGCTGGTCCGCCGGTGCGGAGAGCACATCCGGGTCAACACGCGCGCGTCGGCGCTGAGCGGCTCGGGCTAACCGCCATGCCGTCCAACGACGAACGGTGGCTCGACGCCGAGGCCGGACCCGTGGTCCGGCCCTATGCCCTGACCCAGGGCCGGACCAGGCACACCGGGGAATCGTTCGACCTGGTGGCGACCGTCGTGGCCGCGCAGGCCGCGATCGCGGATCCCGGCTCGCTGGCCCCCGAGCACATGAGCGTCCTTCAGCTCGCCCGCACGCCGACCACCGTGGCCGATATCGCCTCGGACGTCGATCTCCCGCTCGGCGTCGTCCGGATCATCCTCGCCGACCTGCGGGAGCTCGGCCTGGTCGTGATCCGTACTCCGGTCGTGATGGCCGAGCGGGTCGACAAGCACACTCTCAGGGAGGTCCTCAATGGACTACGGGGTCTCTGATCCCGCCGGCGGGAGCCCAATGAGCCAAGGCCAGCACCGCGCCATCAAGATCCTGCTAGCGGGCGGGTTCGGCGTGGGCAAGACCACGCTGGTCGGTGCCGTGAGCGAGATCAGGCCGCTGCGTACCGAGGAGCCGCTCACCGCGGGCAGCCTGCGCACGGACAGCACGGCCGGAGTGGAGGGGAAGACCACCACCACGGTCGCGATGGACTTCGGCCGGATCAGCCTGCGCCGCGATCTGGTGCTCTATCTCTTCGGTACGCCGGGCCAGCAGCGGTTCTGGTTCATGTGGGACGAGCTCGCCATCGGGGCGCTCGGCGCGGTGGTCCTGGCCGACACCAGGCGGCTGGCCGACAGCTTCCCCGCCATCGACTACTTCGAGCGCCGGGAAATTCCGTTCATCATCGCGCTCAACTGCTTCGACGGCGCCCGCAGGTACGACACCGAGGACGTCAGGATGGCCCTGGACCTCGAGCCTGAGCTGCCCATCGTGCTGTGCGACGCGCGCAGCAAGGAATCGGCCAAGGACGTGCTCATCGCGCTGGTCGAGCACGTGCTGATGACCGCATCCGAGGAACCGCTCTCGGGAATCGCCTAGCCCAGGGGGCCCAGGGGGTTATAGGGGGACGGGCAGTCCCCCTATTCGGGGGGTCACCGGGGGTCGCCCCGGGGAAAAACACAGCTCTCAGGGATGGCGGAGCACAGCCCAGACCGCCTTGCCGTGCCCGGCGATGGGACTCCAGCCCCACACGTGACTCAGCGCGCCTACGATCTGCAGGCCGCGCCCGCTCTCCCCGCCCCAGTCGGGTTCCCTCGGCATCGGCGTCTCGTTGCCCGGATCGACCACGGCCAGCATGACCTCGCCGGCCCGCCTGAGCATGCACAGCCGCAGCACGGTCAGGCCCGTTCCGGGGTTGCCCCGGGTCAGGCCCGCCCGCGTGCCGTGCAGGACGGCGTTGACGACCAGCTCGTCGACGATCATCTCGGCGTCATCCGCCAGCGCTTCCAGCCCCCAGCAGGTCAGCATCTCCCGGACGAAGCGGCGCGCGGTCCTGGCTTCCTCCGGCCGGGCGCTCAGCGCGCGGGTGGTTACTGCCGGGGTCTCCCACCAGGCAGAAGGCACAGGCAGCAGCCGTGGCATGCCGTCACTGACCGTAGACCAGGCGGTGCTGACGTCCTCGTCGTCATCTCCGCTACCGGTCGCGACACTGAGATACGCCAAGGCAACAGCTTCCTGCATGTCATTGGGCACGAAATCCCTTGCCCATCACGGTGTTAACTGCGTGCTTGGAGACATGTTGCCTGATATATTGTGCAAATGCAAGACCAGATGCACGTTCATTCGCTTTGTGCACAGGTCTCCGGTTAGGCGCACAGGGGGCCGGCAGACAGGCAGAACGCATCAGGCAACTTGCTCACCAGTTGATGACTGGGGACTACAGCGAGTGAATCACCAGAGCCTGAGCGCGTTACCTTGTCGGAAGGGGATAGACATGGTCACTACCTACAACGGCATGCTCGCCACCGAACTTGGAGAGGTCCGCTGGCAGAAGAGCTGGCATAGCAACCCGAACGGGGAGTGCGTCGAGCTGGCCGCGCTGCCGACCGGTGAGATCGCGATGCGCAACTCCCGTTTCCCGGGCGGGCCCGTCTTGCTCTACACTCAAGCGGAGATCACCGCATTCCTGGCAGGCGCCAAGGATGGCGAGTTCGACCACCTAACCGGCTGAACTAACCATCGTTATCGCTGGTAACAGCGCTGACGCCCGCCAAGCGGCGAATCGAGGGTCATAGCCTGGCACACTGGTACCGCGCACATGCGGAAACGCGGAGAGTAAGAGACATCTCTTGAATTGTCACATATCCCCCTTCCGTAAGCGTGAGATCACGTGGGAGACTGGTCCACACCCCGCCAGGAACTCAGGGTGCGACGATGCGAGGAGCGCCGATGGTCTCGTCTGAAGACTCGGCCTGGGATGTTCCCCCCAGCATTTTTGGCACGCGCGCAGGCGGTCCGACTGTCCAGCGCCTGGTGCTCGGCAGCCAGCTGCACCGGCTGCGCGAGTCGCGCGGGATTACCGCCGAGCAGGCCGCTGAGGCTATCCGCGGCTCGCACTCCAAGATCAGCCGGATGGAACACGGCCGGGTCGGCTTCAAGGAGCGCGATGTGGGCGACCTTCTGACCCTCTATGGCGTAACCGACAGCGAGGAACGCGCCGCGCTGCTCAACCTGGCCAGGGAAGCGAATACCCCCGGCTGGTGGCATGCCTACTCCGATATCCTTCCCACCTGGCTGGAGCCCTACGTGGGCCTGGAGGCGGCAGCGTCGGTCATCAGGACCTATCAGATCCAGTTCGTGCCCGGGCTGCTGCAGACCGAAAGCTACGCCCGCGCGCTGATCCGCCAGGGTTCCGCGACCTCTGAGGAGGAGATCGCGCGCCGGAGCGAGCTGCGGGCCAGCCGCCAGGAGATCCTCCGCAGGCCCGACGCGCCGCAGCTGTGGGTCGTCGTGGACGAGGGCGCACTGCGCCGTCCGGTCGGCAGCAAGGACATCGTCCGCGAGCAGCTGAAGTACCTGGCCGAGATGGCCGAGCACCCGGCGGTGACGCTGCAGATCCTGTCGTTCAGCGCGGGCGCGCACTCGGCCATGGGCGGGCCGTTCACCATCTTGCGGTTCGCCGAGCCCGACCTGCAGGACGTGGTCTACATCGAGCAGCTCACCAGCGCGCTCTACCTGGACAAGCCGGTCGAGGTCGACAGCTACCTCGAGGTCATGGAGCAGCTCTGCCTCCAGGCCGAGCCGGTGGCGAACACCACCAAGGTGCTCCAGCAGATCCTCGCCGACATCTAACGTTCCTCGAGGGCCCAGGGCGAACCGTAGTCGTTCAGCAGGCCGAGGAAGGGCCGTGGCGGCAGCGCCTCGGGGCCGAGCACCCCGGCTCCTGACCAGGCGCCCGAGTCGATCAGCTCCAGCGCTACCGCCGGGTTCACCGCCGTCTGCCAGACCACGGCCTGAGAGCCGTATTCGGCCATCGACCAGGCGTTGTCGACCACGTGGTAGAGGTACACCTCACGCGGGGCGCCGTCCGCACCGGTGCCGGTCACCCAGGTGCCCGCACAGGTCAGGCCGCTCATCTTGTTGCCCAGGCCGGCCGGGTCCGGCAGGCACGCCGCCACCACGTCACGCGGCGATACGCTCGCGGTGCCGACCTGCACCGGGTCGGTCTTATCCAGGCCGAGCTTGTGCAAGGTCTGCAGCACGCTGATGAACTCCGAGCCGAGGCCGTACTTGAAGGTGACCCGCGGCGCCTCGACCCACCGCGGCACCAGCAGCACCTCTTCGTGCTCAACGTTCACGCACTCCACCGGGCCGATGCCGGCCGGGAAGGTGAAGACCTCGGGCTCGCTGAACGGCTCGGTGGTGAACCAGCCCCGGCCGCGCTCCCAGATCACCGGCGGGTTCAGGCACTCCTCGATCGTGGTCCAGATGGAGAAGGTGGGCGCGAAATCGTACCCGGCCACCTCGAGGTTGGCGCCGTCCCTGACGCCGATCTCGGCGATCTCACGGAACAGCTCGTCGGCGGCGTACCTGGCGAACACGTCCGAGAGCCCCGGCTCGACGCCCATCCCGACCAGCGCCAGCTTCCCTGACCGCTCCCACTCGTCGGCCATCGCGAACTGCTCGTCACCGAGCTTGACGCCGGTCTGGCGGTACGGCTCGCCGGGATGGGGGTAGGACAACGACATCGCCATGTCCAGGTAGTGGGTGCCCGCCTGGAGCGCGGCACGGAATAGTGGCATCACGAAGCGGGGATCCGTAGCGTTCATGAGCACCTCGCAACGGTGCTGGGAGAGCAGGCCGGCGGTGGCCTGCTCGTCGCGCGCGTCCAGTTGCACGGCCTGGTATCCGTCGCGGGCGGCCGCGGCGCGCTGGGCCCGGCCGAGGTCGTAGTCGGCGATGACCAGCTCAGCGAACGGGCGGCGGGCGGCGATCCGGGCGAAGGCCGTGCCCACGCCACCCGCGCCGACCAGGAGTATGCGCATGAGACGATCCTAGACCTTTCCCCAGGCCGGCAGACGAGACCAGCCGTGATATCTAGCCGTTACTACGGATATCGTTGCCGCCAAGCGAAATTTATGCTAGAACCGTAGCATCTTGGGTGCTGATTCCGTTGCCGCGTCCCAGGTGCTCAAATCGTGTCATATGGTCCCGCGTTCCGGGGACCGCTTGCCAGGCCCGGCCTGCCGGGTCACAGCCAGGAGAGTGAGATATGGCCACCGCCGAGCAAGCTACGGAGCAACAGGAAATATCGCTCGACAAGGGCCTCAAATCCGGCGCCCTCGGGCTGATCTCCACGACGATCATCGCGACCGCATCGGTAGCACCCGCCTACAGCCTGGCGGCGACACTAGGCCTGGTAGTCGGGGCGGTCGCGTTGCAGTCGCCGGCCGTGGCCGTACTCGCGTTCGTGCCGATGCTGCTGACCTCGATCGGCTACAGCGAGCTAAACAAGGCCGACCCGGACTGCGGCACCACGTTCACCTGGGCGACCCGCGCATTCGGCCCGAGGACCGGCTGGGCCGGCGGCTGGGGGATCGTCGCCGCCGACGTCCTGGTGATGGCCAGCCTGGCGCAGGTAGCAGGCCAGTACGTATTCTTCCTCGTCGCCGGCCCGAACAGCAGCATCGGGGCAAATCCGGCCAGCGGCTGGGTGCTGCTGGTCGGGGTGCTGTGGATCGTGGCGATGACCTATATCTGCTACCGGGGCATCGAGGTGTCGGCCAACTTCCAGAAAGCCCTGCTGGCCATCGAGCTCGTGATGCTCTTCGTGCTGTCGATCGTCGCGCTGGTGAAGGTGTACTCCGGGCACCCGGGATCGATCCATCCGAGCATCTCCTGGTTCAACCCGCTCAAGATCTCGGATTTCAGCGCGTTCACGGCCGGCATCGTGCTCATGGTGTTCATCTACTGGGGCTGGGACACCGCGCTGGCCGTCAACGAGGAGACCAAGGACAAGACCAAGACCCCGGGCCGGGCGGCGATCATCTCCACCTTCATCCTGCTCGTCACCTACGCGCTGGTGATCACCTCGATCCAGGCGTTCGCCGGAGTCGGCACTAAGGGCAACGGCCTGGGCAACCCGGACAACTTCGGCGACGTGCTCTCGGTCCAGGGGAACGCGATCTTCGGCGGGTCGGGGATCGGCCCGTTCTTCCTCCGGCTGCTGTTCCTGATGATCCTCAGCTCGGCCGCGGCCTCGACCCAGACGACGATCCTGCCGACCGCCAGGACCACGCTGTCGATGGCGGCCTACAAGGCGCTGCCCAAGTCATTCGCCAAGATCCACCCGCGCCACATGACGCCCACGGTCTCCACATTGGTGATGGGCGGGATCTCGATCGTGCTGTACGCGGTGATGAACTACCTGTCGGCCGGGACCGTCATCGCCGACGCGGTGACCGGGGTCGGCCTGTGGATCGCGTTCTACTACGGGCTCACCGGGTTCGCCTGCGCCTGGTACTACCGGCGCAACCTGACCAGCAGCGCACGCAACCTCTGGATGCAGGGCATCCTGCCGGTGGCCGGCGGGCTCATCCTGTTCGTCCTCGGCGGCTGGAGCCTCTGGCTGGACATAGATGGCACGAAGAACAGCTACACGTCGTGGACGCTGCCGTTCAGCCCGCACTGGCAGATCGGCGGCGCGTTCATCATCATATTCTTCTCCGCCGTCGTCGGCTGGCTCGTCTACCTCTACTGCCGGACGACCGCGCCCGCGTTCTTCAGGAAGGAAACCCTGACCAGGGCCACCCCGACCTTGGTCCCGGACGAGTAGCCCGTCCGGGGGGCGCGCGGCCGGGCCGCGCGCCCCCTGCCTAGGATGGCGGGCGTGCTCGATGACGCCGAGATCAGCCGGATCCTCTCCATCACGGCCCACCCCGACGACGTGGACTTCGCCGCCGCGGGGACCATCGCCCGCTGGACGGACGCAGGGATCGAGGTGGTCTACTGCGTGGTGACCGACGGCGACGCCGGCGGTTTCGACGAGGACTTCCCGCGGGACGAGATGCCGGCCCTGCGCCGGGCCGAGCAGGTGGCCGCGGCCAAGTGCGTCGGCGTGCACGACGTGCGCTTCCTCGGCTACCCGGACGGCCAGGTCGAGGCCACCCTGGGGCTGCGCCGGGACCTGGCCCGCGTGATCAGGCAGGTCCGGCCGGACCGCGTGCTCTGCCCCAGTCCGGAACGGAGCTACGCCAGGATCGGAGCCGGCCATCCCGACCACCGTGCGGTAGGTTCGGCCGCCCTGGACGCCGTCTACCCCGACGCGCGGAACCCGTTCGCGTTCCCCGAGCTGCGCGAGCGGGAATCGCTGGCCGCCTGGACCGTGCGCGAGGTGTGGATCGCGGGCGGTCCCGACCCGGACCGCTACGTCGACGTGACCGAGACCTTCCCGCGCAAGATTGCCGCGCTGAGCGCGCACGAGAGCCAGACCGGGCACATGGAGGACCTGACCGACCGCCTCAGGATCCGGCTGTCCGGCGTGGCCCGTCGGGCCGGCCTGTCCGAAGGACGCCTGGCCGAGGGCTTCCGGGCACTGGACACGGCATGAGTCCCGGGACGGCCGGCTGGGCGTCTTTGCTGGCGCGGACCGATACCGGGCATAATTCACTGATTGACTCCAGCCAGAGAGAGTGACACACCATGGCCATGGAAATGGACCACTCCTTCGAGGTCCCCGTCCCGCCCGAACGGGCGTGGGATGTCCTGCTCGACGTGGAAAAGATCGCGCCGTGCATGCCCGGCGCTACCGTCGACGAGTTCGACGGCGAGGTGGTCACCGGGCGGATAAAAGTCAAGGTCGGCCCGGTATCGCTGACCTACAAGGGGACCGCGAAGTTCACCGAGCGCGATCCCGACGCCAAGGTGATCGTGCTCGAGGCCTCCGGCAAGGAGACCCGCGGCGCGGGCACCGCCTCGGCGACCGTGCGGGCGACGCTCGAGCCCGAGTCGGGCGGCCAGGCGACCAAAGCCAGCATGCACACGACGATGAACGTGACCGGCCTGCGGCCCAGTTCGGCCGCGGCGTGATGGTCGAGGTCGGCGGCAAGCTGGTGGAGCAGTTCTCGCAGAACCTGCGCCAGCTGATCGCCGACGACGCCGGGCCGGGCGGGAGCAACCCCGCCGCGGCCGCGGAGGAGGCGAGCGCGGGGCAGGCCACCGACACCCCGGAGGCCGGGGAGACGGGACCGGGCAGCACCCAGCCGTCGGCCGCCATTCCCGCCGCGGCCGGCACGCCGGCCGCATCCGCTACGCCGGCCGCATCCGCTACGCCGGCCGCATCCGCTACGCCGGCCGCATCCGCGCAGCCGGCCCCGGCCAGCGACGACTCCATCAACCTGGTCAAGCTGGTGGGGCCCGCGATCCTCAAGCGGGCCATCCCGGTGGTCATCGCCCTGGGCGGGCTCGTCGTGCTCGGCCGGCTCTTGCTCCGCCGGCGCGGGAAGGACTAGCGAGCGCCACGTTCTAGCGGACCACCACGTCCGTGACCGGGAGCGAGGAGTCCGCGGGCAGGTCGAGCGGGGACGGGTCCAGGCCGCGGGACACGATCTCCGCGCCCAGGGCCGCGACCATCGCGCCGTTGTCGGTGCACAGGCCCGGGCGCGGCACGCGCAGCTTGATGCCCGCCGCGGCGCAGCGCTCGGCGGCCAGCGAGCGCAGCCGGGAGTTGGCCGCCACGCCGCCGCCGATGATCAGGTCGGTGACGTCGTGCCGCTGGCACGCCTGCACGGCCTTGCGGGTGAGCACGTCGGCCACCGCCTCCTGGAAGGAGGCGGCCACGTCCGGGGCGGGCACCGGTTCCCCGGCGGCCTGCCGCGCTTCCACCCAGCGGGCCACCGCCGTCTTCAGGCCGGCGAAGGAGAAGTCGAGCGTGCCGTCGTGGTACTTGCCCCGGGGGAAGCTGATCGCGGCCGGATCGCCGTCGCGGGCCGCCTTGTCGATCGGCGGGCCGCCGGGAAACGGCATGCCGAGCACCCGCGCCACCTTGTCGTAGGCCTCGCCGGCGGCGTCGTCGATGGTGGCGCCGAGCGGGATGACCTCCTCGGCCACGTCCGGCACGAGCAGCAGCGAGGAATGCCCGCCGGAGACCAGCAGGGCCACCGCGGGCGACGGCAGCGTGCCGTGCTCCAGCTGGTCGACGGCGATGTGCGCGGCCAGGTGGTTCACCCCGTACAGCGGCTTGCCGAGCGCCAGGGCGTACGCCTTGGCCGCGGCGACCCCGACGAGCAGCGCCCCGGCCAGCCCCGGCCCCGCGGTGACGGCCACGGCGTCGATCTGGTCCGCCCGGACGCCTGCCGTCGCGAGGGCCCGGTCAAAGGTCGGGATCATCGCCTCGAGGTGCGCGCGGCTGGCTACCTCGGGCACTACCCCCCCGAAGCGCGCGTGCTCGTCCACGCTCGAGGCGACGGCGTTGGCCAGCAGGTCGTGGCCGCGGACCAGCCCGATGCCCGTCTCGTCGCAGGACGTCTCGATGCCGAGCACCAGAGGGGAGAGCATTACCTGAGCACCTTCCGCATGACCACGGCGTCGACGCCGGACGGCTGGTAGTAGCCGCGCCTGATTCCCACCTCGTCGAACCCGTGGCGCAGGTACAGCCGCCTGGCCCTGGGGTTGTCCTCCCGCACCTCGAGCAGAACCTCCTCGTAACGGCGTTTCTCCGCCTCGTCCACCAGCGCCATGAGCAGCGCCGTCCCGGTTCCCCCACCCCACCGGGCGGGAGCCACTGCCAGCGTGACCACGTCAGCCTGCGACCCGCCCGTGAACATCATCCCCGCGTACCCGATGAGCGCGTCACCCGCCTCGGCCACCAGGTAGAGCCGGCGCGAGGGTGGCTGCGCGAACTCCGACGCGAACATCTCGGGGGTCCACGCGTCCTCGGGGAAGAGCTCCTCCTCCAGGGCCATGATCGCGGCCATGTCGGCCCGCTTCATCTCCCGCAGCCGTACCGTGCTCTGGCCATCGGTGCAGGCGCTCATGGCTGTGTGACCCGGCTCATGGCTGTGTGACCCGGCTCATGGCTGTGTGACCCGGCTCATGGCTGTGTGATCCGGCTCATGGCTGTGTGACCCGCTTGGGCGGGCCGGGCTCCGTGGCGTCCGGCCGCCGCAGGTAAAGCGGCTCCGCGGGAAGCAGGGGAACGGCACCCGGCCCGGCTACGAGCGCGCACAGCGTGCGGGCGTCCGGGTAGGCCGGGCCGATGACCGCGCCGAACGGCTCCGGGTAGAGCTGCCCCCCGCGGCCGGCCACAGCGAGCCCGGCCGCGCCGGGAATCGAGCCCGCGCGGCCGACCAGAGGACCCTCCAGGCGCGTGCCGGCGGCGTCGTACCTGGCCCAGTAGACCTCCTTACGCCGCGCGTCGGTCGCCACCAGGAACTCCCGCCCGCGGGGCACGTCGGCGGCGATCACGTCCAGCGAGCACACCCCGTGCACGCCGATGCCGAGCACGGCCCCGAGCACCCGGGCGGTCACCACGCCGACCCGAAGTCCGGTGTACGGGCCCGGCCCGACCCCGACGGCGACCGCGGTCAGGTCCGCACGGGACGCGCCCGCGTCGGCCAGGACCTCTGCGATCATCGGCGCCAGCAGCTCGCCATGGCGTCGGCCGTCGGCGGCGGTCGCCTCGGAAACGACTCGCTCCCCGTCGTGCAAGGCGACGCTCACCACCGGGGTCGCGGTATCAAAACCCACCACAAGCACGCCGCCCAGCCTAGTGGGCGCGCGGCGTGACCGAGCCCATCCGCGGCGCCGGGCCGGACCTCTAGTGCAGCGAGCCCTCGGCAGCGCGGGCGAACGCCATGGCCGCCGTGGCCAGCTGGGTCTTCGACACCGGCCCGTAGTTCCCCTTGTTGGAGCGCTCGAGCCCATTCAGCGTCACCGTCACGACCACGTTGTGGTAGCGCACCGCGACGGTGGCTACGTCGGTCACCGCGCCGCCGACGTGGAACACCTGCAGGGCGCGGAATGCCTGGTTGCCGAACCCGGACAGGACCTGAACCGTGGCCCGCGAGGCCGGGGAACCCTTGGGCGGCGCCTGCAGGTCCTGCAGGGCCAGGTCGTAGGCGTCGGTCGCGGCGCGGGTGGCGCTGCCGTCGCCGCTGGCCAGGCCGTTCGGCGCGTACGCGGTCAGGCTGACTTGCATCAGCCGGTACAGCGGCGGCCGGTCGACGGTCCAGTTGCAGGCGGACGCGGCCGATCCGTCGACCGGCAGCGGCGAGGCCACCTTGGACGTGCCCGGCAGGTACTGCTGCACGGTGGCGCCGGGTACCACGTGACACGCGTTGGGCACCTGGCGCAGCTCACCCGGCTGGAACGTGGTGATGAGCGCGCCGGGCGTGACCGCCGCCGGGCCCGGCCGGCTATTGGTCAGCAGCACGACCGCGATCACCGCCGCGGCCACCACGACCAGGCCGCCGCCCTGTAGAACCACCGCCGCCGCCTGCGGGCCGCGGCCTGCCGGGCGCGCCCGCCAGGTGCGCGGGTCCGGGGCGGAGGCGCGGGGTGGTCCCGCAGATCGATACGGCCTGGGCCCGCAGGAGGGCCGGAACGCGCCGGACGGACCGACGGCATGTCGGCCCACGGCGGCGGCTCCTCGTTGTCGCGGTCAGGGCGGTACGGCCTGGCCAGCCGACGCGGCGGCGGGAAGTCCTGCTCGGGCACGGCGCGCCTCCGGGTTCGGGTTACCGTACGTACTGGCGCGATACGCGAAACTGAGATCAGTACAGCGGAACTATAAACGATCTACGGCGCCAGTGAGCGCACCATTCCATCGCCCGCCGTGAGCGTTTATCCGCACCGTCCGCGCGTCACCGTCCCGATCGGGTTCGATCGTGATCTCCAGGCGATCGGCGGCGAGGACTTCGGCCAGGCCAGTGCCCCATTCCACCACGGTGACCGCGCCGGCCGCGTCGGTGTCCAGGTCCAGGTCGTCCACCTCGCCGATGGTGCCGAGCCGGTAGGCGTCCGCGTGCACCAGGGCGGGCCCGGATCCGGCCACGGGGGGGTGCACCCGCGCGATGACGAAGGTCGGCGAGGTGACCGGGCCGCGGACGCCCAGGCCGGCGCCGATGCCCTGCACCAGCGTGGTCTTGCCCGCGCCCAGCGGGCCGGCCAGGATCACCAGGTCCCCGGCACGGAGCAGCGCCGCCAGGCGCCGGCCGAGGTCGCGCATGTCCCGGTCGGTGGCGATGCGCAGTTCGGCGGGCGGTGAACCAGGCTCGTTCGGCATGATCAGCGGTCACCACCCGGATAGCTGCGCGGGACCCTGGCCCCGATGCCGGTCGCGATGTCATAGGAGATGGTGCCGAGCGCCTCGCCCCACTCCTGCGCGGTCGGCTCGCCGTCGTCCCCGGGGCCGAACAGGACCACCTCGTCGCCGACCGCGGCCGGCTCGTCGCCGAAGTCCACCACGAACTGGTCCATGCAGACCGTGCCCGCGATCGGCCAGCGGCGGCCGCGCGCGCTGACCAGCGGCAGGCCCGCCGCGCCGCGGGGCACCCCGTCGGCGTACCCGAGGGGCACCAGGCCGAGGGTGGTCTCGCGGGAGGTCACGTAGCGGTGCCCGTAGGAGACGCCGGTGCCCGCGGGCACCCGCTTGACCAGGGCCAGCCGGGCGCGCAGCGTCATCGCCGGGCGCAGCCACGACGGCGCGCCACCGGGCAAGGTGGACAGCCCGTAGATGGCCCCGCCGAAGCGCACCAGGTCGAAGCGGGACTCCGGGACGGTCAGCGCGGCGGCCGTGTTGGCGATGTGCCTGACTTCGGGGGTGACCCCGGCCTTCTCGGCGACCGCGACCGCGTCGGCGAACACGGCCAGCTGGGCGGCGATCGACGGGTGCCCGGGGATGTCGGCGCAGGCGAAGTGGGACCACAGGCCGGTCACCCGGACCGAGCCGCGGGCCTGGGCCTCCAGCGCCGCCGCCACCACCCCGGGCCAGTCGGCCGGGGTGGCGCCGCCGCGGCTGAGCCCGGTATCGGCCTTGAGGTGCAGCCGCGCCGTCACGCCCGCCCGGACGGCCGCGGCCTCGACCTTCGCGAGGTACCCGGCCGAGCCGACCGCCAGGTCGACGTCGTGCCGGACCGCTTCGGCCGGATCGCCGAAGGTCATCATGCACAGCACCGGCGCGGTGATACCCGCCCGGCGGAGCGCGACCGCCTCGTCCAGATCGGCGACGCCCAGCCACCCGGCCCCGCCGGCCAGCGCCGCCCGCGCGGCCGGGACCATGCCGTGGCCGTACCCGTCGGCCTTCACCGCGGCCAGCACCTGGCTGCCGCGGACCAGGTCGCACAGCGCGGCGACGTTGGCCGTGATCGCGCCGAGGTCGACGAAGGCTTCCCGGTCCATGGCCATCTACAGGCTCCGGAACGCGGCCGGGAGCGCGCGGACCAGGTCGGAGGCGCCGATCGGGGCCTGGCCCGCTCCGTCGGGACTGGCGGCGAGGCGCCCGGCCAGGCCGTGCAGGTACGCGCCGGCCAGGCCGGCCTGAGCCGGGGCCAGGCCCTGCGCGAGCAGCGCTCCGGACAGCCCGGACAGCACGTCGCCGCTGCCCGCCGTGGCCAGCCACGGCGTGCCGGTGGGGTTGACCAGGACGGGACCGCTGTCATCATCCGGGGAGGCGATGATCGTGGTCGAGCCCTTCAGCAGCACGGTGACGCCCAGCTGGCCGGCCGCCCGGCGGGCGTGCTCGAGGCGCCGCGCCTCCACGCTGGCCGGGTCGGCGCCCAGCAGCCGGGCCAGCTCGCCGGCGTGCGGCGTGATCAGCGTCGGCGCACTGTCCGAGCTGGAGCGCGGCAGCAGGCCCTGGTGCTGGCTCAGGATCGTCAGCCCGTCCGCGTCGACCAGGACCGGGACGTCGGTACGCAGGATCGCGGTCAGCCTCGCGGCGGCGACCTCGTCGGTGCCCATGCCCGGGCCGGCCACCCACGCCTGGACCCGGCCGACCGAGCCGGGGTCCCAATCCCCATCCTCAGGCTGCACTGCGTCTGGGTGCACGGTGACCACGGTCTCCGGCCACGCCTGCCGGACCAGCACGGCGGCGACGTCCGCGGTGACCACCCGGACCATGCCCGCCCCGCCGTGCACCGCCCCGCCCGCGGACAGCAGCACCGCGCCGGTGAAGCGGTCGCTGCCGGCCAGCAGGCCGAGTACGCCGCGGCGGTACTTGTCTGACTCGGCGCCCGGGCGGGGCAGGAGCTCGCGGATGTCGTCTCGCTGCGGCGCGGCGGCCTGCGGCCCGCCCTTCAGGTACGGCTCCTTCAGGTACGGGCCCAGGCCGATGTCGACCAGCTCGACGGCACCCGCATGCCCCGCGCCCGGGTCGATCAGCAGCCCGGGCTTGAGCGTGCCGAAGGTCACGGTGACGTCGGCGCGGACCGCCGGGCCGTCCACCGCCCCGGTATCGGCGTCGATGCCGCTGGGCAGGTCGACGGCCACCACGGTGGCGCCGGCCTGCCGGGCTTGCCCGGCCCGGGCCGCGAGGCCGGCGAATGGTTCGCGCAGCCCGCCGCGGCCGCCGATGCCGAGCAGGCCGTCGACGATCAGGTCGGCCGTGTCCATCAGGCCGGCCGCGTCCCCCGTGTCATCGGTCACCCGGCCGCCCGCCCCGCGCAGCGCGGTGCTGCCGCCGGGGTGCACCCTGGATCCGGCCGCGATCGCGGTGACGGCCACGCCGCGGCGGGCCAGCTGGGCGGCGGCGTAGAGCGCGTCGCCGCCGTTGTCCCCGCTGCCGGCCAGCACGACCACGCGGGCCCCGTATACGTATCCCGGCTCCCGGCGCAGCAGGGCGGCGCAGATCGAGGCGAGCCCGGCAGCGGCCCGGCCCATCAGCGTCCCATCCGGGACGATCTCCATCAGCGCGCGCTCGGCGGTCCGTACGGCCCCGACCTGGTAGGCGTCTCGCATGGCTGTGCCTGCTCCCGGGGCTACGGCCCGGCCAGCGCCCGCCGAACCTCCTCGGCGAGCTGCCCGATGACCCGCTCGGCCAGGGCCGCGTCCCTGGCCTGGATCATCAGCCTGATCTTGGGTTCGGTACCGCTCGGCCGGACCAGGATCCGCCCGTCCCCGCCCAGCTGGGCCTCGGCCCGGCGGACTGCCGCGTCGGTCTTCGGCCCGAGCCGCGACGCATCGCCCGGCACGTTGACGAGGACCTGCGGGTACTTCGGCATCATCTTGGCGGCCGCGGCCATCGGCACGCCGCGCCGGTTGACCGCGGCCAGCAGGTGCATGCTCGTCAGCAGGCCGTCGCCGGTCGTGGCGTGCTCGAGCATGATGATGTGCCCGGACTGCTCGCCGCCGAGCACGTAGCCGCCGTTCCGCATGGCCGCGGACACGTGCTTATCCCCTACCGGCGTCTCGATCACCGTGATGCCGGCATCGCGCATCGCCAGGTGGAAGCCCTGGTTCGACATGACCGTGACCACCACGGCGTCGCCGGCCAGCTGGCCCGCCTCCTTCATCCCGGTGGCGAGGATGGTCAGGATCTGGTCGCCGTCCAGTGGCTGCCCGTCCGCGTCGACCGCGAGGCACCGGTCGGCGTCGCCGTCGTAGGCGATGCCGGCGTCCGCGCCGTGCTCCACCACCGCCGCGCACAGCGCGCTGAGCGCGGTGGAACCGCAGCCCTCGTTGATGTTCAGGCCGTCCGGTTCGGCCCCGATGGCGATGACCTGGGCGCCCGCCCGGCGCAGCGCCCGCGGCGCGATCTGGTACGCGGCGCCGTGCGCGCAGTCGGCCACGACCCGCAGCCCGGCCAGCGGCGGCTGCGGTTGAGCCGGCAAGGTGGCCAGCAGGTGGTCCAGGTACCGCTCCTGCTCCGCGCCGGCGTCGCTGACCCGGCCGAACTCCGCCGGCGCCCGGCGGGCCTCTGCCCCGCGGAGCCGGGCCTCGATGGTGTCCTCGGTGGCGTCGGGCAGCTTGACCCCGCCGCGGCCGAAGAACTTGATCCCGTTGTCGGCGGCCGGATTGTGGCTCGCCGAGATGACCACGCCGAAGGAGGCGTCGAGCGCGCCGGTCAGGTAGGCCACGCCTGGCGTGGGGATGACGCCGAGCCTGAGCACGTCCACCCCGGCGCTGGCCAGCCCGGCCACCACCGCCGCCTCGAGGAACTCGCCCGAGGCGCGCGGATCCCGGCCCACCACGGCCACCGGCCGGGCCGCGGCCGGCCGTCCGGGCACCGCCGCCGGGGCAGACCCGAGCACCGTGGCCGCGGCCGCGCTGAGACCCAGGGCCAGGCCCGCGGTCAGCTCGTAGCCGGCGACCCCCCGGACACCATCCGTACCGAACAAACGGCTATGCTGCCCCGCTTCAGCCATTTCGCTCCGCTCGCTGCTCTGCTTATGCGCGTGTGCTCGACAGGCCCCGCGCGGGCGGCATTTAACGCTTGGAGTACTGCGGCGCCTTGCGGGCCTTCTTCAGGCCGTACTTCTTGCGCTCCTTGACCCGCGCGTCCCTGGTCAGGAAGCCGGCCTTCTTCAGCGTCGGGCGGTTCTCCGGGTCTACCAGGGTCAGCGCCCTGGTCACGCCGAGGCGCAGCGCGCCCGCCTGCCCGGTGACGCCGCCGCCGGTGATCCGGGCGACCACGTCGAACTGGTTCTCCGCGCCCAGGGTCACGAACGGCTCGTTGACCAGCTGCTGGTGCACCTTGTTCGGAAAGTACACGTCGAGCGTCCGGCCGTTGATCGTCCACTGGCCCGAGCCGGGGAGGATGCGGACCCTGGCGATGGCCTCCTTGCGGCGGCCGGTGCCCGCCGCAAAGCCGGTCACCACCGGGCGCCGAGCGGCGGCCCGCGCCGGGGCGTCCTGGGCGGACTCGGTCGTGTACTCCGACGGGACCTCCGCGCCGAGCTCGTCGTCGGCGTACTCGGTGTACTCGGCGCCGTCCTCGATGCCGGTGGTGGTGCCAGTGGGCTCAGCCACGGTCTGGACCTCGTGCTTCCTCTGCTGAAGTTCTACTGCTCGATCTGGGTGATCTCGTACGGCTTCGGCTGCTGCGCCTCGTGCGGGTGATCGGGGCCCGCGTACACCTTGAGCTTGCGCAGCGTCTTGCGGCCGAGGGCGTTCTTCGGCAGCATCCCGCGCACCGCCTTCTCCACGGCACGCTCGGGGTTGCTGGCCATC
This sequence comes from uncultured Actinomycetes bacterium, assembly GCA_963841585.1. Taxonomy (GTDB): domain Bacteria; phylum Actinomycetota; class Actinomycetes; order Streptosporangiales; family Streptosporangiaceae; genus Palsa-504. The sequence goes on along the minus strand of CAWJDK010000029.1, from coordinate 23,151 downwards.
AGGCTGGAGTACGAGACCGCCCGGAGACCGCCTGGGTAGCCGGAGTGCCGGTAGGCGTGCTTCTGCTCGAGCTTGCTGCCGCTGAGCGCGACCTTGGCCGCGTTGACCACGATCACGAAATCACCGGTGTCCACGTGCGGTGCGAAGATCGGCTTGTGCTTGCCCCTGAGCAGCACCGCCACGTGGCTGGCCAGGCGGCCGAGCACGACGTCAGAAGCATCGACGACATGCCACTGCCGGGTTATGTCACTATCCTTCGGGCTGAATGTGCGCACAGTCCTAAGCCTTCGCGTATGTATCGTGATCTTCATCCGCCCTGCACCTGCTGGCGAGGGCCGCCCTGCGCGCCTTGCGCGCTCTGCGTGGTATGCCGCGCGGGCGCACCGCGCCGCGCGAACCGCACGTGCGAAGGCACACCGCGTGCATGCCCGCCGCGCATGACGCCAATGCAGCATACTCCGTCTCACGCAGCGATGCCAAAGCGAAGCCGCCAGCGCCCCCGGTCCCGGCGCGACGTCACCGTTCGCTGCCACCCCGTTACGCGGGAGAGCGCGGGACGGGAAAGTTCCGCGTCCACCCTACCGGAACTGTGCAGACCGCTACGCTCGACGTCATGGACCACCGGGGCGCGGGACGCGCCCGACCGATAGCCGATACGGGCCGTCAGCCGCGCTGGCCGTCGCCGGATGGCACCGCGTCCCCGGTTGCTCCCGGGACGGGCCCGCAACGGGTCTCGGGCCCCGGCACCGGCCCCCAGCGTCTGACCGGCTCGGGCAGCGGCGCCCAGCCCGTCCTCGCGGCGGGCTCGGTCAGCCCCTGGCACACGCCGACCGGCCCGTTCGCGGTCCAGGATGGCACGGATGACACCGGCTTCTCCGGCCCGCTGGCCGCGGCGGACGCTACCGGCGAGGCCGCCTCGCCGGGACGGCGGCGTGGCGGGCGGACCAGGCGCCGCCTGGGGTCCCGCGTCGGGTGGCTTGCCACGGCCGTCGTGGTTGCGGCCGGGGCCGGGTTCGCCGCGTACAAGTACCTGTACGAGCCGAGGGTCAACGCGCCGGTGCCGCCGACGCTGCGGCTGCCCACGAGTGCGCCCGGGTCGCCCGGCTTCGACAAGACCCTGGGCAAGTGGCAGCACATCGAGTCCCGCTCCAAGGATCCCCAGCCGCTGACCATCGCCGTGCTCTACCCGCCGCAGTTCTCCCTTAACCGCCAGTCGTACGTCAGGACGGCGGCCAGCGTGACCAAGACCTGCACGCTGGCGGTGTTCGGCGCGGACCTGCAGGCCGCGCTGCAGTCGGGTCATTGCAGCCAGGTGGTGCGGGCCAGTTACCTCTCGGGCGACGGCACCATGATGGGCACCATCGGCGTGGTCAACCTGATCAGCTCGAACGCCGCCCAGAAGGCCGGCCAGGCCACCGGGCCGAAGGAGATCATCGCGCCGCTGACCGGCAAGAAGGGCCCGACCAAGAAGCTGGGTACCGGTACCGGGGTCGTCCAGGCCGAGATCAAGGGGCACTACCTGATCCTGATGTGGGCCGAGTTCACCAACCTGAAGTCGCCGTCGGGCCAGGCCCAGCAGCAGGCCCTGGAGCAGTTCGCCGCCAACCTCGTCACGGGCAGCGCCAACATCGACCTCAGCACCCGGATGCTGACCGGCAAGCCTTAGCGAAGCGCGTTCTTACGGCGTGGATGTCCCAGCCATGTCGTTCTAGCTGCATGAATGGGACATTCACATCGTATGCCGCGGTACGGACGGTGCCGCAGTGACAGAAGTCCGATCCCGCGCCCGCGCGGATGGCCGCCGCGGCTAGCAGGCTCAATCGCACTGTCCACGGCCGGGCGCGGCGCGGACGGTGCGGGTGACGGCGGCCCGGGCGGCCAGTTCCGCCGCCGGGGGGTAGCCGACCTCCTCCAGGCACAGGCCGTGCGGCGGGACCACGCGGACGGCCGGGTCGCGGACCGCGGCCGCCAGCACGGCGGCGGGCCAGCCGGGCGGGCGCCGGCCCTCGCCGACGGCAAGCAGCGCGCCGACCAGCGCGCGGACCATGTTGTGGCAGAACGCGTCGGCCACCACGGACGCGATCGCGATGCCGCGATCGTCCCGGTGCCAGTCCAGGGTGCGCAGCGCCCGGATGGTGGTCGCGCCCTCCCGGCGGCGGCAGAAGGCGGCGAAATCGTGCTCGCCCAGGCACGGCCGCCCGGCCTCGTTCATGGCCGCCAGGTCGAGCCGCCGGAAGTACCACAGCGTCTCGTGCCGGCGCAGCGGGTCGGCGGCGGCCTCGTCGTCGCAGACGCGATAGGCGTAGCGCCGCCAGAGCGCGGAGAACCGCGCGTCGAATCCGTCGGGGGCCGGGCCCGCGGCGCGCACCCTGACGTCGGCGGGCAGCAGCCCGGCCAGCCGGGCGAGAACCCGGCCCGTTAGGTCCGCCGGGCCGGGCCAGGCCGCGGCGGGGACGTCCAGGTGGACGACCTGACCGCGGGCGTGAACCCCGGCGTCGGTGCGCCCGGCTACCGTCAGCCTGGGCGGAGACGGCAGCTGCAGCGCCCGTCCGAGCGCTGCGGCCAGCACATCCTCTACGGTCCGCCTGCCGGGCTGGGCGGCCCACCCGGAGAAGGCTGACCCGTCGTAGGAACAATCAACCCGGAGCCTAACGATCCGAGGTTCCTCTTCCGAGCCCACCCCGGGGCGGTCCTGGGTCAGGCGTCCCCGGCCGGCTTGCCGTCCTCGTCGCCAGCCTCGTCCGTGTCCCCGGCCACGTCATCGTCCCCGGCCACGTCATCGTCCCCGGCCACGTCATCGTCCCCGGCCACGTCATCGTCCGCGGCCTCATCGGCGATCTCGTCGGCCTCCTCGGCCTCGCCCTCTTCCGGCACCACAGGGGCCTGGCGGGTCAGGGCCTCGGGCGCCTCGCCGGCTTCGGCCTCAGGCGCGGCGGCATCGGCTTCCGGCGCGGCGGCATCGGCTTCCGGCGCGGCGGCATCGGTCTCCGGCGCGGTGGCCGCGGCGGGAGCGGCGGCCTCGGCGGAGGCCCGGCGGGCCCGGCGGCGGGGCTTGGCCGCGACCGGCTCGCCGCGGACCAGCTCGATGACGGCCATGGCCGCGTTGTCGCCCTTGCGCGGTCCGATCTTCGTGATCCGGGTGTAACCGCCATCCCGCTCGGAGAATTCGGGCGCGATCTCGGTGAACAGCTGGTGTACCACGCCCTTGTCGGTGACCACGGTCAGCACGCGGCGCCGGGCGTGCAGGTCGCCGCGCTTGGCGAAGGTGATCAGCCGCTCGGCCACCGGGCGCAGCCGCTTGGCCTTGGCCTCGGTGGTGGTGATCCGGCCGTGCTGGAACAGCGCCGTGGCCAGGTTGGCCAGGATGTGCCGTTCGTGAGCCGGGCTGCCGCCCAGGCGGTGGCCCTTGGTGGGCGTGGGCATACGGATCTCGCTCTCTTATCCGGCGTGGCGCGATGCCACGCCATGTCAGTACTGCTCGGTCTCCACGTAGCTCTCGTCATCGTCGCTGTAGGCGCCGACCGCGCTGCTCGGGTCGAATCCTGGCGGCGAGTCCTTGAGCGAGAGACCCATGTCCACGAGCTTCTGCTTGACTTCCTCGATCGACTTGGCGCCGAAGTTCCTGATGTCGAGCAGGTCCTGCTCGCTGCGTCCGACGAGCTCGCCCACCGTGTGAATGCCCTCGCGCTTGAGGCAGTTGTAGGACCGGACGGTGAGGTTGAGGTCCTCGATCGGCAGCGCCAGGTCGGCCGCCAGCGCGGCGTCGGTCGGCGACGGGCCGATGTCGATGCCTTCGGCGTCGACGTTGAGCTCGCGGGCCAGCCCGAACAGCTCGACCAGCGTCTTGCCCGCGCTCGCCACCGCGTCCCGGGGCCGCATGCACGGCTTGGTCTCGACGTCGAGGATGAGCCGGTCGAAGTCGGTGCGCTGCTCGACCCGGGTGGCCTCGACCTTGTACGTGACCCGGAGGACGGGCGAGTAGATGGAGTCGATCGGCACCCGGCCGATCTCCTGGCCCGGCTGCTTGTTCTGGGTGGCCGAGACGTAACCGCGGCCCCGCTCGACGGTGAGCTCCATCTCGAGCTTGCCCTTGGCGTTCAGGGTGGCGATATGCAGCTCGGGGTTGTGCACCTCGACGCCGGCCGGCGGCGCGATGTCGGCCGCGGTCACCTCGCCGGGGCCCTGCTTGCGCAGGTACATGACGACCGGCTCGTCGTGCTCGGAGGACACCACCAGTTCCTTCAGGTTCAGGATGATGTCGGTGACATCTTCCTTCACGCCGGGGACGGTGGAGAACTCGTGCAGGACGCCCTCGATCCTGATGCTGGTGACGGCCGCGCCCGGGATGGAGGACAGCAGCGTGCGGCGGAGCGAGTTGCCGATGGTGTAGCCGAAACCCGGCTCGAGCGGCTCGATCACGAACCTGGACCGGTAGTCGTCTACCTGCTCCTCGGCGAGCGAGGGGCGCTGAGCGATGAGCATTGATCTTCCTTTCCGCGATGCCCGCTATATGACTATCGCGAGTGGCGGGCGCGAGGCCCGCCGGCCGTGCCGCCATCCGGGCGGCACGGCGGGGGTAATGCCTTACTTCGAGTAGTACTCGACGATCAGCTGTTCCTGGACCTGGGTGTCGATCTGCGCCCGGACGGGCAGCGAGTGCACCAGGATCCTCATCTTGTCCGGCACCACCTCGAGCCAGGCGGGCACGGTGCGCTCGCCGGCCTCGGCCCGCGCGATGACGAACGGCGTCATCTCGAGGAACTTGGGGATCACCTCGACGATGTTGTTCTCGCTGACCCGGTAGGACGGGATGTCGACCTTCTTGCCGTTCACCGTGAAGTGGCCGTGCCGCACCAGCTGGCGGGCCATGTCGCGGCTCTTGGCGAAGCCCGCGCGGAAGACGACGTTGTCCAGGCGACGCTCGAGCAGCTGGAGCATGGTCTCGCCGGTCCGGCCGTGCTTGCGGGCCGCCTCTTCGTAGTAGCCGTGGAACTGCCGCTCCAGGACGCCGTAGATCCGGCGCGCCTTCTGCTTCTCCCGGATCTGCGTCAGGTAGTCGCCTTCCTTGGGCCGGTTCCGGCCGTGCTCGCCCGGCGGGTAAGGCCGGATCTCGATCGGGCACTTCGGCGAGTCGCACTTCGCGCCCTTCAGGAAGAGCTTGGTCTTCTCCCGGCGGCAGAGCTTGCAGTCCGGGCCTGTGTATCGAGCCATGGTGTCGTAGTCTCCTCAGACCCGGCGCCGCTTCGGCGGCCGGCAGCCATTGTGCGGGACGGGGGTCATGTCCTGAATCGAGCCGACCTCCAGCCCGGTCGCCTGCAGCGACCTGATGGCGGTCTCCCGGCCTGAGCCCGGACCCTTGACGAAGACGTCGACCTTGCGCATGCCGTGTTCCATCGCGCGGCGCGCCGCGGCTTCCGCCGCCATCTGCGCGGCGTAGGGCGTTGACTTGCGCGATCCCTTGAACCCGACCTGACCCGCGGACGCCCATGAGATGACGTTGCCCGTCGGGTCGGTAATCGAGATGATCGTGTTGTTGAACGTGCTCCTGATGTGGGCGTGCCCGTGAGCAACGTTCTTCCGCTCCTTGCGGCGCACCTTCTTGGCGGCCTGCTGACGGCTCCTTGGCGGCATATCCTTCTTTGGCTTCCTTGTGAGGTGATCGATCCGCGGGTCGCGGACTACTTCTTCCCGGCCTTCTTCTTGCCGGCCACCGTCTTCTTCTTGCCCTTGCGGGTGCGCGCGTTGGTCTGCGTCCGCTGCCCGTGCACGGGGAGCCCGCGACGGTGGCGGATCCCCTGGTAGCAGCCGATCTCGACCTTGCGCCTGATGTCGGCCTGAACCTCGCGGCGCAGGTCACCTTCGACCTGGTAGGTCGCGTCGATCCAGTCGCGGAGCTTCAACAGCTCCTCGTCGCTGAGGCTGCTGACCCGGGTGTCCCCGCTGACGCCGGTGGCCTCGAGCGTCTGCAGCGCCCTGGTCCGGCCGATGCCGTAGATGTAGGTGAGCGCGACCTCGATCCGCTTATCGCGGGGTAGGTCCACTCCAGAAAGCCTGGCCATGTGCGGGCAGTTCTCCTTTTCTCACGGAGGTCCTTCGCGCCGCCCCCACGCCCTGCCCGGACGTGGCCCCGGCCTCCGTCCGGGGGTGGCAGCCGTCAGCCGGCTGCCTGCGGTACGCGTCTATCCCTGCGTCAGCCCTGGCGCTGCTTGTGCCTCGGGTCGGTGCATATGACCATGACGCGGCCGTGCCGACGGATGATCCGGCACTTGCTGCAGATCTTCTTGACGCTCGGCTTGACCTTCACGGTGCTTGTCTCCACTGAATCAATTACTTGTACCGGTACACGATCCGCCCGCGGCTCAGGTCGTAGGGGCTTAGCTCCACGACCACTCGGTCGTCAGGCAGGATGCGGATGTAGTGCATCCGCATTTTCCCGCTGATATGAGCGAGAACCTTGTGCCCGTTGTCCAGCTCCACCCGGAAGAAGGCATTCGGGAGCGACTCGACAACCGTGCCTTCAATCTCGATGGCGCCGTCTTTCTTGGGCATGTCCTCCGCGCTTCGCTCTATGGTGTGGCCCGCGCCGTAGCGCGGTCTGGTCTGGCCTTATGGTGCTGGCCTTACTACTGTGCTGGCCTTATTGGGCCTGCCCTGCCTGGCTCACGCCGCGCTGACTCACGCGAGATGACCAGAAAGGACATTCTTAGGTCGGTATCGTGGTCGCGTACGCGAACCCCCGAGCGCCGGCCAGGCAGAGCCCAGCAGATGGGCCGGAAAGAAGTGTACTCGACCCCGCGCCGGGGCGCGAACCGCCCAGGTTATACGACGCTGCCGGGCGCGTCGTTATTCCCCGTGGCGCTGTGAGCGGCGGACTATAACCCAGATCCACGGGAGCGCGATCAGTGCCCACCACGGGAACCAGGTCCCGCCGCCGACCACCGCGGCCACCGCCCAGATGGCGATGAGCGCCGAGGTGACCGCAGCCCACACGCCCATGGCCACCGTCCCCGGCCCGAACCTGGCCGGGCTGCCTCCGCCCGAATCGGCCGGCAGCAGCGACTGCCCGAGGTGCGGCGGAGCGCGCCGTAGTGAGGCATCGGGCAGCTGGTACAGGTCAATGACGGGCAGGTCCGCCATCAGTTCGTCGAGTTCGCCCAGCGTCCTGGCCTCCAGGGCGCGGTCCATCCGGTCGTGGAACTCCTCGGCGGTCAGCCGGCCCGCGGCGTGATGTTCGCGCAGCAGCGATGTCACGCGGTCGCGATCCGCGTCCGAGGCGCGGATTCGCGGGTCACCGGGCACCGGGCACCCTCCTAGTTCGGCGGATCGCTATCCGGATCCTTCTTCCTAGTATCGCCGAGGCTTCCGTCTGTTGTGCCGGGGTACCTGGCGAACCCGGATGCGCCGGCGTCCTCGGCCGTCAGGACCCACGGCCCGTCGTCGGTGATCGCGACCGTGTGCTCGAAGTGCGCGGCCCGGCTCCCGTCGGCGGTGACCACCGTCCATCCGTCGTCGAGCAGAACGGTCTCCGCGCCGCCGAGCATCACCATCGGCTCTATGGCCAGCGCCATGCCCGCCCGCAGCCGAGGGCCGCGGCCGGGCCGCCCGAAGTTGGGCACCGGCGGGTCCATGTGCATCGCGCTGCCGATGCCGTGGCCGGTGTACTCCTCCACCAGGCCGTACCGGCCGGACCGGTCCACGCTGGTCTCGACCGCGTGCGAGATGTCGCCGAGGCGGCCCCCGGCGCGGGCCAGGGCCAGTCCGCGCCACAGCGCGGCCTCGCACGCCTCGAGCAAGGCGGCGTCCGGGGCCGAGATGGAGCCTATGCCGACGGTGACGGCCGCGTCCCCGTGCCATCCGCCGACGATGGCGCCGCAGTCGATGGAGATGATGTCGCCCTCGTGCAGGCTCCGCCGGGGGCTCGGGATGCCGTGCACGATCTCCTCGTTCACCGAGGTGCAGATGGTCGCCGGGTAGCCGTGGTAGCCCTTGAACGAGGGGGTCGCGCCCGCGGCGCGGATCTCGGCCTCGGCCAGCGCGTCAAGGTCCGCGGTGGTGATGCCGGGCCGGGCCGCGTCCGCCAGGACCCGCAGGGTCCGCGCGACCACAAGACCGGCCTCGCGCATCGCCGCGATCTGCCCGGGGGTCTTGATCTCTATCGTCATGCCACCATGCCACATCCAGGGCCGCTCTCAGCGCACGAACGGGCGGAGCGCGGCCATCGCCCGGCTGGTGACCTCTTCCACCGGACCGGTCGCGTCGATTCCGATCAGGATGTTCTCGTCGGCGTAGAACGAGATCAGCGGGGAGGTCTGCTCGGCGTAGACCTCGAGCCGGTGCCTGATCGTATCCTCGGAGTCGTCGTCCCGCTGGAAGAGCTCACCGCCGCAGTCGTCGCAGATGCCGGTGCGGGCGGGCGGGTCGTACAGCACGTGCCAGACCCGCTCGCAGCGACGGCACGTCCGGCGTCCGGACAGCCGCCGCACCACCTCGTCCTCGTCCACGACCAGTTCGAGCACCACGCTGAGCCGGGCGTCCCACTCCAGGAGCATCTTCTTCAACGTCTCGGCCTGCGGCACGTTCCGCGGGAACCCGTCGAGCAGGAAGCCCTCTTGCGCGTCGTCCTCGCCCAGCCTGTCCCGGACCATCGCCACCGTCACCTGGTCAGGTACCAGGTCGCCTCGTTCCATGAACTCCCTGGCCTTGCGGCCGAGCTCAGTATGGCTGGTGACGTTGTACCGGAAAATATCACCTGTCGAGATCCTCGGGATCGCCAGGTGGGAAGCGATGAATTGGGCCTGTGTCCCCTTGCCCGCACCGGGGGGCCCGACGAGGACGATGCGCACTATCGCAAGAAACCCTCATAGTTGCGCTGCTGCAACTGGCTCTCGATCTGCTTCACCGTATCCAGCCCGACGCCGACCATGATCAGCAGGCTGACCCCGCTGAACGGGAACTGCTGGGCGATCCCGATGGCGCCGAGCGCGACCAGCGGGAACAGCGCGACGATCCCGAGGTAGACCGAGCCCGGCGCAGTGAGCCTGCTGAGCACGTACTGGAGGTACTCGGCGGTCGGCCGTCCCGGTCTGATGCCGGGGATGAACCCGCCGTATTTCTTCATGTTGTCGGCCACCTCGGTCGGGTTGAAGGTGATCGACACGTAGAAGTAGGTGAACCCGACGATCAGCACGAAGAACGCGGCCGAGTAGAAGACCGAGTCCCCCCGGACCAGGTAACGGTCCACCCAGGACACCCAGCCCTGGGGATTGGACTGGCTGCCGAACAGCTGGGCCGCCAGCGTCGGGATATAGAGCAGCGAGGAGGCGAAGATGACCGGGATGACGCCGGCCTGGTTGACCTTCATCGGGATGTAGGTCGAGGTGCCGCCGTACATCCGGCGGCCCACCATGCGCTTGGCGTACTGCACCGGGATACGGCGCTGCGCCTGCTCCATGAATACGATGAACGCGACGATGGCGATGACGACGACGATGGCGACGGCGGCGTAGAACGGGCTCTTGTCCCGGTAGATGGCCAGGATCTCGCCCGGGATGACCGAGATCACCGTGGTGAAGATCAGCACCGACATGCCGTTGCCGACGCCCCGGTCGGTGATCAGCTCACCCAGCCACATGATGACCGTGGTGCCCGCCACCATGCAGATCACCATCGTGGCGATCGTGAAGACCGACCCGTTCGGGATAATCGGGTTGTTGCCCGCGGTCCCGCATCCGTTGAACAAGGTGCCTGACCTGGCCAGCTCCACGTACCCGGTGGACTGGAGCACGGCCAGGCCCACGGTGAGGTACCTGGTGTACTGGGTGATCTTGGCCTGTCCGGCCTGACCCTCCTGCTTGAGCGTCTCGAGCCGCGGGATGACGACCGTCAGCAGCTGCAGGATGATGCTGGCGGTGATGTACGGCATGATGCCGAGCGCGAACACCGACAGGCGCAGCAGCGCCTGGCCGCTGAGCAGGTTGACGATGGCGAGCACGCCCGCCGTGGAGCTGCCCGCCGAGGTGGCCAGGTGCGAGCAGATGGTCACGTTCTTGACGTTGATGCCCGGCGTGGGCAGCGCGGCACCGAACCGGAACAGTGCGATGAGGCCGAGGGTGATGAGCAGCTTCTTGCGAAGGTCCGGCGTCTGGAACGCCCGCACGAAGGCCGTCAGCATGGGCAGTCCTCGGTTCGGTTGATCGGGCAGTCCACGTATCTTACCCGCCACAGCATGATTTTCGCTCCCTCGCCCTCTCTCCCCGCTCGCCTCCGGGCCGCTTTAGAGGTCCTGTCTTCCCTCGTCGCTCGTTCCTCGCCCCTGGGGTGGGATGGGGGAAAAGCACAGTCCAGACAGGACCGCGGCCCTTTGGCTCGCGGGGGAATCAGGAAAGCTCGGTGACGGTACCGCCGGCGGCTTCGATCTTGGCGGCAGCGGTGGCCGAGAACGCGTGCGCGGTCACCCGCAGGGCCACGCCGATCTCGCCGGTGCCGAGGACCTTGATCAGCTCACCCTTGCGGGCCGCGCCCTTGGCGACCAGGTTCTCCGGGGTCACGTCGCCGCCCTCGGGGAACAGCTCGGCTAGCCGTCCGGTGTTCACCACCTGGTAGGTGGTGGTGAAGCCCGAGTTGGAGAAACCCTTCAGCTTCGGCAGCCGGCGGTTCAGCGGCATCTGGCCGCCCTCGAAGCCCAGGCGCATCTGGCCGCGGGCCTTGGTGCCCTTGGTGCCGCGCCCGGCCGTCTTGCCCTTGGACGCCTCACCGCGGCCGACCCGCGTCTTGGCCTTGTGCGCTCCGGGGGCCGGCCGCAGATGATGCAGCTTCAGCCCGCGCCCGCTCTGCCCCTCGCTCGCCTCCGGCAAGACGCCCGTCTCGGCGGTGTTGTTCTCCGGCATTTAGTCCACTTCCTCCACCGTCACCAGGTGGCGCACGGTCTTGATCATGCCGCGGAACTCAGGCCGGTCCGGCTTGACCACCACCTGGCCGATCCGGCGCAGCCCAAGCGACCGCAGCGAGTTCCGCTGCGCGCTGTTCCCGCCGATCTTCGACTTGATCTGTGTCACCTTCAGCTGTGCCATCTCGATCCCCTTACGATCCGGCTGCGGCCGCGCGCGCCCGCAGCATGGCCGCGGGGGCCACGTCCTCGATCGGCAGGCCGCGCTTGGCCGCGATCTCCTCGGGCCGGTTCAGGCTCTTCAGCGCGGCCACCGTCGCGTGCACCACGTTGATCGGGTTGGACGAGCCGAGCGAGCGGGACAGCACGTCGCTGATGCCCGCGCACTCGAGCACGGCCCGCACCGGGCCGCCGGCGATGACGCCGGTTCCCGGGCTAGCCGGCTTGAGCAGCACGACACCCGCCGCGTCCTCGCCCTGCACGGTGTGCGGGATGGTGCTAGCGATCATCGGCACCCGGAAGAAGTGCTTCTTCGCCTCCTCCACGCCCTTGGCGATGGCGGCAGGCACCTCCTTGGCCTTGCCGTACCCGACGCCGACCATTCCCTTGCCGTCACCCACCACGACCAGCGCGGTGAAGCTGAAACGACGACCACCCTTGACCACCTTGGCTACGCGGTTGATCGTCACCACGTGCTCAAGGTAGGCGGCTTGCTTGTCGGCTGCGCCGCCGCGCCGGTCGTCACGGCGCTCACGCCGCTCGCCGCCGCCGCCGCGCCGCGGTCCTCCTGGCATTAGCCCTTCCTCATTTCTGTATTACCGTGCTCGGTGCTCACAGGTGCAGCCCGCCTTCCCTGGCGCCGTCCGCGAGCGCCGCGATGCGGCCGTGGTAGCGGTAGCCGCCACGGTCGAACACCACGGCCGCGATGCCAGCCTCCTTGGCGCGCCGCGCGAGCAGCTCGCCGACCTGGCGCGCCTTGGCTGTCTTGTCGCCCTCGGCGGTCCGGATGGACGCGTCCAGGGTGGACGCGGCGGCCAGCGTGCGGCCCGCGGTGTCGTCGACGATCTGCGCGAACATGTGCCGCGCCGACCGGTTGACGACGAGCCGGGGACGGCTCGCGCTGCCGGTGACCTTCTTGCGGACGCGCAGGTGCCGGCGGACGCGGCCGGCCGCGGTGGCGTGCGTGTGCGGGCGCACCCGTCCGGTGGCGCGTGCGTGCGACCTGGTCTTCGTGCCAGCCATGACTTACTTCCCAGCCTTCCCGACCTTGCGGCGGATCTGCTCGCCCTGGTACCGCACGCCCTTGCCCTTGTACGGGTCGGGCTTGCGGAGCTTGCGGATTTGCGCGGCTACCTCGCCCACCTGCTGCTTGTCGATGCCTTCGACCACGAACCTGGTGGGGGCCTCGACCCGGAAGGTGATGCCCTCGGGAGGGGTGATGGTTACGGGGTGGCTGAAGCCGAGCGAGAACTCCAGGTTGCTGCCCTTGGCCTGCACCCGGTAGCCGACGCCGACGATCTCCAGGGTCTTGCGGTAGCCGTCGGTGACGCCGGTGACCATGTTGGCGATCAGCGTGCGCGACAGTCCGTGCAGCGCGCGCACCGGGCCCTCGTCGTTCGGCCTGGTGACCTTGACGACTCCGTCCTCGCGCACCACGTCGATGGGGTCGGCCACGGTGTGCTGCAGGGTCCCCTTCGGGCCCTGCACGGTGACCTGGCGCCCGTCGATCTCGACCTGTACCCCGCTGGGGATGGTGACGGGGAGCCGCCCGATCCTTGACATTGCAGCTCCTCCCTTACCAGACGTAGGCGAGGACTTCCCCGCCCACGCCACGCTTCTTGGCCTGCTTGTCGGTCAGCAGCCCGCCCGACGTGGAGATGATCGCCACGCCGAGGCCGCCCAGGACCCGGGGCAGGTTGTCCTTCTTCGCGTACACGCGCAGGCCGGGCTTTGACACGCGCTTGATGCCGGCGATGGAGCGCTCGCGCTGGTTCCCGAACTTGAGGGTGATCACGAGGTTCTTGCCGACTTCGGCGTCTTCCACCCGCCAGCCGGCGATGTAGCCCTCCTGCTGGAGGATCTCCGCGATGTGGGACTTGATCTTGGAGTACGGCATGCCCACGGTGTCGTGGTACGCCGAGTTGGCGTTCCGCAGTCGCGTCAGCATGTCCGCGATCGGATCGGTCATCGTCATGGCCGGAGGCCTTCCTCACCGTGGTTTCCCTGCGGGGACCTTCGGTGTTCTCTTGCGTTCGTTTACCAGCTGGACTTGGTGATACCGGGCAGTTCGCCGCGGTGGGCCATCGTGCGGAAGCAGATCCGGCACAGGCTGAACCTGCGGTAGACGGCGCGGGGCCGTCCGCAGCGGGTGCACCGCGTGTAGCCGCGCACCTGGAACTTCGGCGTCCGCTTCTGCTTGGCGACCAGCGCTTTCTTCGCCACTATCTCACCCCTCCCTGAAGGGGAAGCCGAGCCGTCGCAGCAGGGCGCGGCCTTCGGCGTCGTTTGTTGCTGTGGTCACCACGGTGATGTCCATCCCGCGCTGCCTGTCAACCTTGTCCGGGTCGATCTCGTGGAACATGAGCTGCTCGGTCAGGCCGAACGTGTAGTTGCCGTGCCCGTCGAACTGCCGGTCGGACAGGCCCCGGAAGTCGCGGATCCTGGGCAGCGCGATGGTCAGCAGCCGGTCGAGGAACTCCCACATCCGGTCGCCGCGCAGCGTGGTGTGCGCACCGATGGGCATGCCCTCGCGCAGCTTGAACTGGGCCACGGACTTCTTCGCCCGGGCCACGGCCGGCTTCTGCCCGGTAATGGTGGACAGGTCACGGACCGCGCCCTCGATCAGCTTCGCGTCCCTGGCCGCCTCGCCGACGCCCATGTTGACGACGATCTTGGTCAGCCCGGGGATCTGCATCACGTTGGCGAAATGGAACTCGTCCCTGAGCGCGGGCGCGACCTCCGTCCGGTAGCGCTCCTTGAGCCGCGGCACCGGCGGCGCTTCGGCGGCCATCAGATGTCCTTCCCGCTCGGCCTGGCGACGCGGATCTTGTTGCCGTCCTCATCGAACCGGTAGCCGACCCGCGCGGCCTTCTTGCTGTCATCCGGATCGATCAGCTGGACGTTGCTCACGTCGATCGGGGCCTCCTCGTGCGTGATGCCGCCTTCCTTGGCACCCCGCTGGCCCTGGTAGCTGACCTTCTTGTTCTTCGTGACCACGTTGACGCCCTGGACGAGGACCTTGCCCCGGTCCGGGAACGCCGCGACGACCAGGCCGGTGCGTCCCCGGTCCCGGCCCGCGATCACGATCACGTTGTCACCCTTCTTGATCTTCATCTAGAGCACCTCCGGCGCCAGCGAGATGATCCGCATGAAGCGCTTCTCTCGCAGCTCGCGACCGACCGGGCCGAAGATGCGCGTGCCCCTCGGGTCACCGCCGTCCCTGATCAGGACCGCCGCGTTCTCGTCGAACCGGATATAGGAGCCATCGCCGCGGCGGCGCTCCTTGCGGGTGCGCACCACGACCGCCTTGACGACATCACCCTTTTTCACGCCGGCGCCGGGAAGGGCATCCTTCACGGTCGCCACGATGACGTCACCGATGCCCGCGTATCGCCGGCCGCTGCCGCCGAGCACACGGATGCAGAGGATCTCCTTGGCACCCGTGTTGTCGGCGACTCTAAGCCGCGACTCCTGCTGGATCACGTCAACTCCTGAAGTTCTCGCCGGGCATCGGAGCCAGGCGGATCTGTCCTGCTACTTGGCCTTCTCGAGGATCTCGGCTACCCGCCAGCGCTTGGTCGCGGACAGCGGCCGGGTCTCCATCAGCAGCACGCGGTCACCCACGCCGCAGGCGTTGGTGGCGTCGTGCGCCTTGTACTTCCTGGTACGGCGCAGCACCTTGCCGTACTTGGGGTGCTTGACGTGGTCCTCGACCTGGACGACGACGGTCTTGTCCATCTTGTCGCTGACCACGAGACCTTCCCGGCCCTTGCGGTAGCCCCTGGTCTCGGGGGTACTTTCGCTCACTTGCCGGCCTCCTCGTTATCCTCGGCGGAGCCGCTCGCGGCGACGGCCACCGGGGCCTCGTCCTCGCCGGAGTCCTCGATCAGGGTGATGATCCCGAGCTCGCGCTCCCGCATCACCGTGTAGATCCGGGCGATCTCCTTGCGTACCGCACGAAGCCTGCCGTGGCTCTCCAGCTGCCCGGTTGCGCCCTGGAAGCGCAGGTTGAACAGCTCTTCCTTGGCCTCGGCCAGCTTGGCGTGCAGTTCCTCCTCGGTGGAGACGCGCAGCTGCGCGGTCAGGCTGTTAGCCATCAGCCCTCACCCACCTCTCGCTTAACCACGCGGCATTTCATGGGGAGCTTGTGGATCGCGCGCCGGAGGGCCTCCTTGGCCACCGGCTCGGCGACACCGGAGAGCTCGAACATGACCCGTCCGGGCTTCACGTTCGCGATCCACCACTCCGGCGAGCCCTTGCCCGAGCCCATCCGGGTCTCGGCCGGCTTCTTGGTCAGCGGGCGGTCCGGGTAGATGTTGATCCACACCTTGCCGCCACGGCGGATGTGCCGCGTCATGGCGATACGCGCGGCCTCGATCTGCCGGTTGGTCACGTAGGCGTGCTCGAGCGCCTGGATCCCGTACTCGCCGAAGTTCACGTGGGTTCCGCCGGTAGCATTGCCGGTCCGGTGCGGACGGTGCTGCTTCCGGTGCTTGACCCTACGCGGAATGAGCATGTCTCAGCCCTCCTCGCCCGAGCCCGTGCCCGCGGCCGCGGGCTCGGTTCCGCGCCGGCGCCGCTGCGGCTCACGCGGGCCCCGCGGGGCCCGCTGCTGGGCCGCGGCCCGCAGCGCAGCCTGCTGTGCTTCCCGGCCGGCCCGGCTGGTCGGCGCCTCGCCCTTGTAGATCCAGACCTTCACGCCGATCCGGCCGAAGGTGGTGCGGGCCTCGTAGAAGCCGTAGTCGATGTCCGCGCGCAGCGTGTGCAGCGGCACCCGGCCCTCGCGGTAGAACTCGGACCGCGACATCTCCGCGCCGCCGAGACGACCCGAGCACTGCACCCGGATCCCCTTGGCGCCGCCCTTCATCGCGCTCTGGATCGCCTTGCGCATGGCCCGCCGGAAGGAAACCCGGCTGGACAGCTGCTCGGCCACCCCCTGGGCGACCAGCTGGGCGTCGGTCTCGGGGTTCTTCACCTCGAGGATGTTCAGCTGGATCTGCTTGCTGGTCAGCTTCTCCAGGTCGCCGCGGATGCGATCGGCTTCGGCGCCACGGCGCCCGATCACGATGCCGGGCCGGGCCGTGTGGATGTCCACCCGCACCCGGTCCCTGGTCCGCTCGATCTCGACCTTGGAGATGCCGGCCCGCTCCATGCCGCGTTGCAGCATCCGCCGGATCGCCACGTCCTCGGCGACGTATTCCTTGTACAGCTTGTCGGCGTACCAGCGACTCTTGAAGTCGGTGGTGATGCCCAGCCGGAACCCGTGCGGGTTCACTTTCTGCCCCACTAGCGGGTCCCTCCTTCGGAATCGTCGGAGACGATTACCGTGATGTGGCTGGTGCGCTTGAGCACGCGATAGCCGCGGCCCTGGGCGCGCGGCCTGAAGCGCTTGAGCGTCGGCCCCTCGTCCACCCAGGCGCGGCGTACCCACAGCATGCCCCGGTCGCCGCGACCGCCACCGGCGTCCGCGTTGGCGATGGCGCTGGCGAGCACCTTGCCGACCGGGTCACTGGCCGACTGCGGCGCGAACGCGAGCACGGCCTGCGCCTCGTCGGCGGGCAGCCCGCGAATCAGGTCCACCACCCGGCGGGCCTTCCGCGGCGTGACACGGACGTACCGTGCCATTGCCCTGGCTTCCATCATTCCTCCTGGGTCCGGCTAGCGGCGGCTGCGCCGGTCGTCCTTGACGTGAGATCGGAAAGTCCGCGTAGGCGCGAACTCGCCGAGCTTGTGGCCCACCATCGACTCGGTGATGAACACCGGGATGTGCTTCCTGCCG
Source organism: uncultured Actinomycetes bacterium (assembly GCA_963841585.1). Classification (GTDB taxonomy): domain Bacteria; phylum Actinomycetota; class Actinomycetes; order Streptosporangiales; family Streptosporangiaceae; genus Palsa-504. The sequence goes on along the minus strand of CAWJDK010000029.1, from coordinate 6,268 downwards.
TCATGCACGGCGATCGTGTGACCCAGCATCGCCGGGACGATCATGGAACGCCGGGACCACGTCCTGATGACGGTCTTGGAGCCCTTCTCGTTCTGCGTGTCCACCTTCTTCATCAGGTGGTCGTCCACGAAGGGGCCCTTCTTAAGGCTACGAGGCATCGCGTGCTGCTCCTACCGCTTGTTCCTGCCGCGGCGACGGCTGATCAGCCGGTCACTCGGCTTGTGCGCCCGCCGGGTGCGGCCCTCCGGCTGGCCCCACGGGCTGACCGGATGGCGCCCGCCAGAGCTCTTGCCCTCGCCGCCGCCAAGCGGATGGTCAACAGGGTTCATGGCCACACCGCGCACGGTGGGACGGCGGCCCTTCCACCGGCTGCGGCCGGCCTTGCCGAGCTTGATGTTGCCCTGCTCGGCGTTGCCCACCTCGCCCACCGTGGCCCGGCAGGTCGCGTCGACCCGCCGGATCTCGCCGGACGGCATCCGCAGCTGGGCGTAGCCGCCCTCCTTGGCGAGCAGCTGGACCCCGGCGCCGGCCGACCGCGCGATCTTCGCGCCGCCGCCCGGCCGCAACTCGATGGCGTGCACCACCGTGCCGGTCGGGATGAAGCGCAGCGGCAGCGAGTTACCCGGCTTGATGTCCGCCCCGGAACCGCTCTCCACCCGGTCACCCGCGGACAGGCCCTGCGGGCAGATGATGTACCGCTTCTCGCCGTCCGCGTAGTGCAGCAGGGCGATCCTGGCGGTGCGGTTCGGGTCGTACTCGATGTGCGCGACCTTGGCCGGCACGCCGTCCTTGTCCGCCCGCCTGAAGTCGATCAGCCGGTAGGACCGCTTGTGACCGCCGCCCTGATGCCGGGAGGTGATGCGGCCGTGCACGTTCCGGCCGCCCTGCGAGTGCAGCGGGCGCACCAGTGACTTCTCCGGCTTGGTCCTGGTGACCTCGGAGAAGTCTGAGCCGCTCGCGCCGCGCCTGCCCGGCGTGGTCGGCTTGTACTTTCGGATAGCCATGTCTGGTCGCGTCTCCTCAGGCGCCGAAAATGTCGATCCTGTCGCCCTCGGCGAGGGTTACGATTGCCCGCTTGGTGTCTGGCCGCTGCCCCCAGCCGTACCGGGTGCGGCGGCGCTTACCTGGCCGGTTCAGGGTGTTCACGCCGGTGACCTTGACCCCGAACACGGCCTCAACCGCGATCCTGATCTGGGTCTTGCTGGCGTCCGGGGCGACGACGAAGGTGTACTTGCCCTCGTCGAGCAGCCCGTAGCTCTTCTCCGAGACCACCGGCCGCAGCAGGATGTCCCTCGGGTTGCTGATCCGGCTCACTTGCTGGCCTCCTTCGCCGACCGCGAGACGAACGCCGTCAGGGCCTGCTCGGTGAAGACCACGTGGTCGCTGGCCAGCACGTCATAGGTGTTGAGCTGGTCCTCGGTGAGGACGTGCACGGCAGGCACGTTCCGCAGGGACTTCCAGGTGATCTCGTCGTCGCGGTGCGCCACCACGAGCACCGGACGCCCGAGGTCGCCGACCGCGCTGACCAGCACGGCCACCGCGTCCTTGGTCCGCGGCACGTCGCCGTTCACAAAGCCGCTGACCACCTGGACCCGGCCGTGGCTGAGCCGGTCGGACAGCGCGCCGCGCAGCGCGGCGGCCTTCATCTTCTTCGGCGTCCGCTGCACGTAGGACCGCGGTACCGGGCCGTGCACGGTACCGCCGCCCGCGTACTGGGGAGCGCGGATGGAGCCCTGCCGCGCGCGGCCCGTGCCCTTCTGCCGGTACGGCTTCCTGCCGCCACCGCGGACCTGGCCGCGGGTCTTCGTGGCGTGCGTACCCTGCCGGGCCGCGGCCTGCTGTGCCACCACGACCTGGTGGATCAGCGGCACGTTCACCTTGGCGGCGAAGATCTCGTCGGGGAGTTCCACCGTCTTGGATCCGGCGTTGCTATCCGGGCCGATCACGCTGACCGCTGTCATCAGGCAACCTCCCCTTCAGTTCCTAGCGTCCTGGCCGCGCTGCGGACGAGCACGACACGGCCGCTCGGACCGGGAACCGCGCCCTTGATCAGGAGCAGCCCGCGCTCGGCGTCGACCGCGTGCACGGTGAGCGACTGCACGGTGGTCCGCACGCCGCCCATCCGGCCCGCCATCCGCAGGCCCTTGAACACCCGGCCCGGGGTGGCGCATGCGCCGATCGAGCCGGGCGAGCGGTGCTTGCGCTGGGTGCCGTGCGCGGCGCCGAGGCCTTTGAAGCCGTGCCGCTTCATGACGCCCGCGGTGCCCTTGCCCTTGCTCCGGCCCGTCACGTCGACGTGCTGCCCGCTGGCGAACACGTCGGCGGTGACCTCCTGCCCGAGCGTGTACTCCGACGCGTCATCGGTCCGCAGCTCGGCCAGGTACCTGCGCGGAGTCAGGCCGGCCTTCTCGAACACCCCGCTGACCGGCTTGGTCACCTTGCGCGGATCGATCTCGCCGTAGCCGAGTTGCACGGCCGAGTAGCCGTCGGGGTCAGGGGTGCGCACGGCGGTCACCACGCACGGCCCCGCCTGGACCACCGTGACCGGTACGATCTGCCCCGCGTCGTTGAAGACCTGGGTCATGCCAAGCTTGGTGCCCAGGATCCCTTTGATCTGCTTGCCCATGTCGGTACGTTCCTCAGAGCTTGATCTCGATGTCGACGCCGGCCGGCAGGTCGAGGCGCATCAGCGAGTCCACCGTCTTGGGCGTGGGGTCGATGATGTCGATCAGCCGCTTGTGCGTGCGCATCTCGAAGTGCTCGCGCGAGTCCTTGTACTTGTGCGGAGAGCGGATGACGCAGTACACGTTCTTCTCGGTTGGCAGCGGCACCGGGCCGGCCACCCGCGCGCCGGTACGCGTCACGGTGTCGACGATCTTCCGCGCCGAGCTGTCGATGACCTCGTGGTCATATGCCTTGAGCCGGATGCGGATCTTCTGTCCCGCCATTTGTGGCCTCGGTGTCCTTCGCTTTAGTCAGCCGCTACGTTCTCTGCTCGTGCCGCGGCGGCCGGGCCGGTGAGCCCGGCCGCCGCGTAACGACCGTTTACTTAATGATCTTCGTGACCCGGCCGGAGCCGACGGTCCGGCCGCCTTCGCGGATCGCGAACCGCAGCCCCTGCTCCATGGCGATCGGCTGGATCAGCTCGACGCGCATGTCGGTCCGGTCGCCCGGCATGACCATCTCGGTGCCCTCGGGGAGGTTCACCACGCCGGTCACGTCGGTGGTCCGGAAGTAGAACTGCGGACGGTAGTTATTGAAGAACGGCGTGTGGCGGCCGCCCTCGTCCTTGGACAGGATGTAGACCTGGCCCTCGAACTCGGTGTGCGGGGTGCTGGTGCCCGGCTTGATCACGACCTGGCCGCGCTCCACCTCCTCGCGCTTGATGCCGCGCAGCAGCAGGCCGACATTGTCGCCGGCCTGGCCGTCGTCCAGGATCTTGCGGAACATCTCCACGCCGGTCACGACCGTGGACTGCGCCTTCTCCTTGATGCCGACGATGTTGACGGTCTCGCCGGTGTGGATGGTGCCGCGCTCGATCCGGCCAGTCACCACGGTGCCGCGGCCGGTGATCGAGAACACGTCCTCGACCGGCATCAGGAACGGCTTGTCGACCTCGCGGACCGGCTCCGGGATGGACTCGTCGCAGGCGTCAAGGAGCTCCATGACCTTGTTGCCCCAGTCGGAGTCGCCCTCGAGCGCCTTCAGCGCGGACACCCGGATCACCGGTACGTCGTCGCCCGGGAACTCGTACTCGGTGAGCAGCTCGCGGACCTCGAGCTCGACCAGCTCGAGGATCTCCTCATCGTCCACCATGTCCGCCTTGTTCAGCGCGACCACGATGGAAGGCACGCCGACCTGGCGGGCGAGCAGCACGTGCTCGCGGGTCTGCGGCATGGGACCGTCGGTCGCGGCGACCACCAGGATCGCGCCGTCCATCTGCGCGGCACCGGTGATCATGTTCTTGATGTAGTCCGCGTGACCCGGGCAGTCCACGTGCGCGTAGTGCCGCTTGTCGGTCTGGTACTCGACGTGCGAGATCGAGATGGTGATGCCCCGCTCCTTCTCTTCCTTCGCGTTGTCGATCGCGTCGAAGGGAGTGAAGGGGTTGACGTCGGGCATCTTGTCGTGAAGCACCTTGGTGATCGCCGCGGTCAACGTGGTCTTGCCGTGGTCGATGTGCCCGATGGTGCCGATGTTGACGTGCGGCTTAGTCCGCTGGAACTTGGCCTTCGCCACTGGTTTCTCCTCGTTGGTTGCGATCCACCCCACTGGGGGTGGGGCCGTACTGACTGCTGGCTACTCGCCTCGCGCCTTGGCGATGATCTCCTTGGCGATGCTGGGCGGGACCTCGGCGTAGGAATCGAACTGCATGCTGTAGTCCGCCCGGCCCTGGGTCCGGCTGCGCAGGTCCCCCACGTAGCCGAACATCTCCGAGAGCGGGACAAGCGCCTTGACCACCCTGCCCCCGGACCGTTCCTCCATGGCCTGGATATGGCCGCGGCGGCTGTTCAGGTCGCCGATGACGTCGCCCATGTACTCGTCCGGGGTCCTGACCTCGACGGCCATGACCGGCTCGAGCAGCACCGGGCTCGCCTGGGCGGCCGCCTTCTTGAACGCCATCGAGCCGGCGATCTTGAAGGCGAGCTCGGAGGAGTCCACCTCGTGGTACGCGCCGTCGGTCAGCGTCACCTTGATGTCGACCATCGGATAGCCGGCCAGCACGCCGAACTCGGCGGCTTCCTGGCAGCCGGCGTCCACCGAGGGGATGTACTCCCGCGGGATCCGGCCACCGGTCACCTTGTTCTCGAACTCGTACCCGCCGCCGTCGCCGCCGGTGGGCTCGAGGTTGATGACCACCCGGCCGTACTGGCCGGAGCCGCCGGTCTGCTTCTTGTGCGTGTACTCGACCTTCTCCACCTTGCGGGTAACCGTCTCGCGGTACGCGACCTGCGGGCGGCCGATGTTCGCCTCGACCTTGAACTCGCGGCGCATCCGGTCGACCAGCACCTCCAGGTGCAGTTCGCCCATGCCGGAGATGATCGTCTGGCCGGTCTCCTCGTCGGTCCTGACTTGGAAGGTCGGGTCCTCCTCGGCGAGCCGCTGGATGGCGGTGCCCAGCTTGTCCTGGTCACTCTTGGTCCGCGGCTCGATGGCCACGTTGATCACCGGCGCCGGGAACGTCATCGACTCCAGGATCACCGGCTTGTTCTGCGCGCTCAGCGTGTCGCCCGTCGTGGTGTCCTTCAGGCCCATCACCGCGACGATCTGCCCGGCCACCGCGAACGGGCGCTCCTCGCGCTTGTTCGCGTGCATCTGGTAGATCTTGCCGATCCGCTCCCGGCGGCCCTTGATGGAGTTCAGCACGGTGCTGCCGGACTCCACGGTGCCCGAGTAGACGCGGATGTAGGTGAGCTTGCCGAGGTGCTGGTCCGACATGATCTTGAAGGCCAGCGCGGAGAAAGGCTCCTCAGGGTTGGGGTGCCGCTCCACGACCGTGCTCTCGTCGCCGACGGCGTGTCCCTGGACGGCCGGGATGTCGACCGGGCTGGGCAGGTAGTCCACGATCGCGTCGAGCATGGGCTGGACGCCCTTGTTCTTGAACGCGGTACCGCACAGCACCGGGGTCACCGTCCCGGCGATGGTCGCGCGCCTGATGGCCGCGATGAGCTGCTCCTCGGACGGCTCGGTGCCCTCCAGGTACAGCTCCATCATCTCGTCGTCGTTCTCGGCGATCGTCTCGAGCAGCCGGTCACGGTACTCGCGCGCCGCCTCGACGTGGTTGTCCGGGATGCCGACGACGTCGTACTTGTCGCCCTTGCCCTCGGTCTGCCAGAGCAGCGCGCGCATCCGCACCAGGTCGATGACGCCGCGGAAGTCGGACTCGACGCCCCACGGCAGCTGGACGACCAGCGGGGTCGCGCCGAGCCGGTCGGTGATCATGTCCACGCAGCGGTGGAACTCGGCACCGACCCGGTCCATCTTGTTGACGAAGCAGATTCGCGGTACGCCGTACCGGTCAGCCTGCCGCCAGACGGTTTCCGACTGCGGCTCGACGCCGGCCACGGCGTCGAAGACCGCCACCGCGCCGTCGAGCACCCGCAGCGAGCGCTCCACCTCCACGGTGAAGTCCACGTGCCCCGGAGTGTCGATGATGTTGATGGTGTGGCCGAGCCAGCTCGTCGTGGTAGCGGCAGACGTGATGGTGATGCCGCGTTCCTGCTCCTGCTCCATCCAGTCCATGGTGGCCGCGCCCTCATGGACCTCA
>CAWJDK010000028.1:0-148301 GCA_963841585.1 uncultured Actinomycetes bacterium | reverse complement strand
CAAAGCACCGCGCTCAGTTCGTGAGGCAGCACGGGGATGTGGTCGAAGCGCACTTCTGTATCGGACAACGCGTCGTTGATGGCGTTGAGGACGGCGGCGGGGGCGCCGATCGTGCCGCCCTCCCCCATCCCCTTCGCCCCGGTCTCGCTGTGCCGCGAGGGTGTCTGCAGGTGGACAACGTCGACCGCGCACACCTCGGCCGCGGTGGGCGCCAGGTAGTCCATCAGGGTGGCATTGGACGGCTGTCCCTCCGCGTCGAAGCAGACCCGCTCGAGCAGCGCCGCGGCCACGCCCTGGGCGACGCCGCCGCGCACCTGCCCGTCAACCACCATCGGGTTGATGACCACCCCGCAGTCCTCCACCACCAGGTAGCGGTGCAGCCGGATCGCGCAGGTGCCCGGGTCGATCACCACCATGGCCGCGTGGCAGGCGTTGGAAAACGTGCCGGGCGGGTCGAACGTGGCCCGGGCCTCCAGCGCGTAGCGCAGGTCCTCGGCCAGCCGGTGCGCCTGGAAGTGAACCACCCTGGCCAGCTCAGGGATTCCGATGACCGCCGCGTCGTCGCCGCGGACGCGGGCCGTGCCCTGGGCGAGCTCGATGTCGGCCGGGCTGACCTCGAGAAGGCTGCCCGCCACCTGCTTCAGCTGGCTGGCGACGGTGTCGGCGGCCCGTCCAGCCGCGCCGCCGCCGATCACCACGGAACGGCTGCCCCAGGTGCCCCAGCCGTAAGAGGCCAGGTCGGTGTCGCCCTGCTTGAGTTTCACCTGGTCCGGGTGGACACCGAGACGGTCAGCGACGATCTGCGCGAACGTCGTCTCGTGCCCCTGACCGTGCCCGCAGGTCCCGGTGGTGACGATGACCTCGCCGGTGGGGTCCATCCGGACCAGCGCGGTGTCATATCCGGGGGTCATCCGCATCCGCCGCTGGGACATGACCGGGGTGCCATAGGCGGTGCGCTCGGAGAAGCACGCGTAGCCGATGCCCGCCCGCATGCCCTGTCGCCGAAGCCGGTCGCGCTCCTCCGGCCAGGTCCGCTTGCGTACGTGTTCCTCGGCCAGGTCCAGGGATTCGCGGTAACTGCCCTCGTCATAGGTGATCTTGTTGACGCCGGTGTAGGGGAACTCGTCCCGGCCGATCAGGTTGACCCGCCGCACCTGCAGCGGGTCGAGGTGCAGCGCGGCCGCGGCCTTCTCCATCAGCCGCTCCATGACCAGCACGATCTGCGGCCGGGAGACGCCCCGGTACGGCGCGGCCGGGGCCTTGTTGGTGGCGATGGCCCGGCCGCGGGCGCGGTAGGCGGGCACCTTGTACACGCCGGGAAGTTCGGTGGCGGCCATCAACGGCTCGACCGCGCAGGTGAACGGGAACACCGAGTAGGCCCCGGTGTCGCAGTCGATCTCCGCGTCCAGGCCGAGGATCCTTCCCTCTTCATCGAAAGCAGCTTTTACCCGGTAGCGCTGCTCGTGGCCATGGAAGGCGGCGGTCAGGTTCTCCTGCCGGTCCTCGGCCCAGTGGACCGGCCGCCGCAGCCGCAGCGCGGCCGCCGCCACGGCGACCTCCTCCCGGCCCACCACGCACTTCAGCCCGAACCCGCCGCCGACGTCCGGGGCGATCACCCGGATGGCGCGCTCCGGGATGTCCAGCGCCTGGGCGATCCCGGAGCGGACCTGGTGCGGGACCTGGGTGGACACATGCACGACCAGCTGGTCATCGCGGTCGTCCCATTCGGCCAGGCAGGCGCGCCCCTCCAGCGGCAGGGCGGCGACCCGGGCGCTGCGAAAGATGGCGCTGACGCATGTCTTGGCCGCGGCGAAGATCTGCGGGAGCCGGTCGTCGTCGAACATCTGCAGGTCGACCAGGCAGTTGCCGTGATCATGCAGCCGTGGCGCCGCATCATTCCCGTCCATGGTCGCCACGGCCGGCAGCGGGTCCCAGTCGACCCCGACCAGTTCGGCCGCATCCTCGGCCAGGTAGGCGTCGTCCGCGACCACCATCGCGACCGGCTCGCCGACGAACCGGACGCGGTCGCCGGCCAGGATCGGCATCTTCGTGGGCACGAACTCGTCGCGTTCCAGCATCGCCATCAGGTAGGGGTGTCCGAGGCTGGCCGCGGTGAACAGGCCCGCCACGCCGGGAGCCTGCCGGGCCGCGCTGTCGTCGATCGCGCCGAGGCGGGCGTGCGCGTGCGGGCTGCGGACAAACGCGGCGTGCAGCATGCCCGGGCGGATGAGGTCACCGGTGAACCGGCCGCGGCCGAGCAGCATCCGGCGGTCTTCCTTGCGGGGCACCGCGGCGCCAACCCAGCGGCCGTCGAAGCGTGCGGCCGGGTCGGCTGGGGCGGCCGGGGCGGTCACCGGCCGTCCCCGGCCAGCTGGCTCGCCTCGGCGAGCGCCCGGGCGACCAGGGTAGCGGCCAGCCTGCGCCGGAACCCGGCGTCGCCGTGCGTATCATCGGGCGGGTCGATCTGGCGGGCGGCATGCTCTCCCATGGCCCGCCAGGTCTCCTCGGTAGCGGGCTGCCCGCCCAGCGGGCCGGTGTCCACCTCGACCGGCAGCGGGCCGACGCCACCTAGGACCACGCGGCCTTCCTGGCAGACGCCACCGCTGATGCCGGCGGACACGGCGGCCGCGACCACCGCGAAGTCGCCCTGCCGCTGGGCGAACTCGGTGAGCACCGCGTGCGGCGAGGGGGCGGGGAACCAGAGCTCGGTGATCATCTCGTCCGGCGCGGCCGCGGTGCTGTAGTACCCCTCGAAGAACTCGGCGGCCGGGACGGTGCGCGGGCCATCCGGCCCGGTGAGCACGACCCTGGCGCCGAGCAGGACGGCCAGCAGGCACCACTCCGAGGCCGGGTCGGCGTGCGCGATGCTGCCGCCGAACGTGCCGCGGCTGCGGATCGGGTAATGCCCGATCCACCGGGCCGACCGGGGCAGCACGCCGAAGCCGCCCAGGACGGCCGGGTCGCGGCTGATCTCTACCGTGCGGTGGGTGGTGAGCGCGCCGATGCGCAGGCCGTCCGCGGCGTCGGCCCGCAGGTAGCTCAGGCCCTCGAGCCGGGACACGTCAACCAGCGCCGTCGGCCGGGCCAGCCGGAAGTTCATCATCGGGACCAAACTCAGCCCGCCCGCCAGGATCTTCGCCTCGTCGCCCAGTTCGGTCAGCAGCGCAATCGCCTCGGCGACGCTGCGCGCGCGGTGGTAGGCGAACGGCGCTGGCTTCACCTGGCTCCTCGGGACGCCGAGTCCCGCTCCCGGGGTTCTCTCGGGTCCCAGGACCCGGTCCCGCTGAGGCTCGGTCCATTTGGTATACCATATTTCAGGCGTTTCGGAAGCCCCGTGGTCCGGAGCCCCGTGGTTCGGAGCTGAGCATGCCGCATCCGCATCTGGCTATCGAGGTCAGCCCGGCTGGCTACTGGTGGGTGCGCCTGGCCAGGCCCGTTCGGCGCAACGCGCTCGACGTGAGCCTGCTGCGCGCGGTGACCGAGGCCCTGGCCGCCGAGCCCGGCGTGCCGGTCCTGCTGGCTAGCGCCGATCCGCGGGTGTTCTGCGCCGGGGCGGATCTGACCACTACCGATGCCGAACGGGCGGCCGTCTCCGACCTGGTCTACGACTGCTGCGAGACCATCATCACCAGGCCCGGCCCGGTGATTGCCGTGCTGACTGGGCCTGCGGTGGGTGGCGGCGCGCAGCTGGCCGCCGCGTCCGACCTGCGGATCGCCGGGCCCTCGGCGCGGCTGCGCTGGACCGGCCCGCCCGGCCTCGACCTCGCCGTGGGCGCCTGGCTGCTGCCCGATCTGGTCGGCCGGGGCGCGGCCATGGACCTGGTGCTGACCGGCCGCTGGGTGGAGGCGGCCGAGGCGCTGGCGCTCGGGCTGGTCAACCAGGTCTGCGACGACCCGGAAGCCGTCGCCGCCCAGATCGCCGCCGCCCTGGCCGGGCGCGGTGTCGGCGCTGAGGCCGGCGCCGGGGCCGGGGCGCCGGGGCCGGGGCCGGCGTCAAATCGGTGATGGCCGCGGGCGGGCTGCTCGACCGCATGCGGGCCGAACGGTCGGCCAACCGTTCGGCCTGGGCTCGCGTGCTGGCCGGCTCATGAGCGGTTACCGGGACTGGTGCCTGAGCGGATGGCGGACGCACCTGCCCGGCGTGACGGACGTGCCGGACTACGTCGCGCGGCTAGGCAGCGAGAGCCTGCCTGCGCTGGCGGCCGAGGCCGCCAGCGCAGGCCCGGACCGGGTCGCGGTCACCGTGGACGGCGAGCCGGTCACGCACGCCGAGCTCGACCAGGCGTCAGGCCGGGTTGCGGCGTGGCTGGCCCGGCGGGTGCGTCCTGGGGACCGGGTGCTGCTCGCGGCCGGTTCCAGCATCGGCTTCGTGCGCTGCTATCTCGGCGCGCTGCGGGCCGGGGCCGTCGTCGTGCTGGCCAATCCCGGCTACACCGCCGCCGAGCTCGGCCACCTGGTCGCGGATTCCGGCGCGGTGCTGGCCTTCGCCGACCGCGGGCCCGCCCGGCGGCTGGCCGGGCTGGGATCCGGGCTGGAGATCGCGGACGTCGGGGAGCTGCCCGCGGACGTCCGGCCAGTTGATGCGGTGGCGGCGCGGCCGGGCCAGGTGGCGCTGCTCGCGTACACCTCGGGTACGACCGGCAGGCCCAAGGGAGTGCCGCTGACCCACCGCCAGCTGGCGGGCTCGATCCGCGCGGCGATGGCGGCCTGGCGGTGGCAGGCCGATGACGTGCTGGTGCACGCGCTGCCGCTGTACCACCAGCACGGCCTGGGCGGGGTGCACGCCGCGCTGATCGCGGGCGGCACTGTCCACATCCGGTCGAAGTTCTCGGCCGAAAGCCTGGTGCAGACGGCCGCCGGAACCCGGGCCAGCGTGCTGTTCGCGGTGCCCACCATCTACCAGGCACTGGCGGGATCGCCGGCCGCGCTGGCCGGCGGACTGCGGGGGCTGCGCCTGGCCGTCTGCGGTTCGGCCCCTCTGAGCCCGTCGCTGGCGGCCAGGTTGCCGGCTGTGCTGGGGCGGCTGCCGCTGGTCAGGTACGGCACGACGGAGAGCGGGCTGAACGTCTCCAACCCGCTGGCCGGCCCGCGCGGTGACACCCTCGGGGTGCCGCTGCCCGGCGTGCTCGTGCGTATCCGCGCCGCGGATGGTGTCGCGGATCCCGGCGCGGATGGCGAGATCCAGCTCCGCGGGCCGCACGTCTTCTCCGGCTACTGGCACGACCAGGCCGCTACCGGGGCCGCCTTCACCCCGGACGGCTGGTTCCGCTCCGGCGACATCGGCGCCGTGGACCCGGCCACCGGGCACCTGGTGATCCGGGGCCGGATCAAGGAGATGATCATCTCGGGCGGCCTGAACGTGTACCCGCGCGAGGTGGAAATCGCGCTGGAGAGTCACCCGTCGGTGGCGGAGGCCGCGGTGGCGGGGGTTCCCGACGAGCGGTGGGGTGAGCGGGTCACCGCCTGGGTGGTGCTGCGCGACGGGCACGAGTTCGATGAGGCCGCGCTCATCGCGCACGCCAGGACGTTGGTGGTCGCATACAAGTGCCCCAAGCGGGTGTTCCGGCTGGCGGAGCTGCCCCGCAACCAGCTCGGCAAGATCCTCCGCAGCGCGCTGCGCTAAGCCGCGGTGCGAGTGGCCTGAACCGCGGCCCGGCTGGGCAGGTCACGCAGCCCATCTGCGCCGAGCCGGCCAGGAGGACGCTGCGCCGACCAGGAAACCCGCTACGAAGCGGGGTACAAAACCGACTTTCATCACTGGCACCACCCGTACCGCATCATACGATGTGGATGTCCCATTCATGCAGCTGGAACAACATGGCTGGGACATTCACGCCGTATCCGACGGGCCGGGCCGGGCGGCGGGCGGAGATCAGGGGTCACAGGAATTTGCCGCGCACGCAGGAGCACCAGGGGTCGCGGACGGGACCGAGCTCCGCCCGCCGATGATCAAACACTGGGTCAGATGTCGCGCGGGGATTCCTGTGCGATGCCGTATCTGGCCGCGACCGGATGCCACACCTGCACGAATGCCTGCTTGGCCGCGTCGGCCTGCTGGCTGGCGCTGAACGCGGCGCTGTACGCGCTTGACTGGCTGGTCGGCGTGCATCCGCTGGTCATCTGCTCGCGGGCCCAAGCCAGGTAGTCCTGGTCGGCTTTGAGCGACCTGCCCAGGGCGGCAACCAGCGCCGACTTCACCTTCGCGCCGCCCGGCAGGGCCGAGGTCGCCAGGGCCGACGCATCGCCGTACTCGCTGGACCGCTGCTTCACCACGTCCTGCAGCTGGCTGACCGCGCCGTGCAGGTTGGCGCACGCGCCGATCTGGGTGACGGCCTGGTGCAGCGCCGTCCTGGCGGCGGCGCTCGCCCGGCACGTAGCGCATGGCGACGTACAGGGTTCCATTCTCCTCATCCGCCTCGAAGACGGGAATGATGTGCGGGTGGTCCAGCGCGGCAGCCGCTCGTGACTCCCGGATCATCCTGGTCCGGAAGTCGGTGTCGCGGGACAGTTCCGGCGCCATCACCCTGAGCGCGATCCGTCGGCGCATCGGCTGGTCCTGGCGCTCGTCCTGGGCCAGGTAGACGGTAGCCGCGCTGCCCCGCCCTATGAGGGTATCCAGCCGGTAACCGGCGATGGTGCCTGATTGCCCCGGGGCGGGAAGGTCCGGACGGGTCGCGTGGCTCATATAGCTACCACCGGGTCGGCCAGACCCGCCCCGGCAGCCGGGTACCCGATCCAGTGATGATCTCGGCGATGCAGCGCACGGACCTCCGCTCGCAGTACGGCGGGCGCACACCGACGCTATGACCGAGCGAGCCCGCGGGCGCGGCGACCGCGCCGTATCGGCCACGATAATCACATCTCACCAGGCATGTCCGGCCAACACGATGAGGCGGCCTGGTTACCTGGACCTTCCTGACGCCGCGGAATGGCCCGGAGACCTGCCGCTGGCGGCGGGCAAAAGGGATCTTCCACCTCGCTGATATTTGGTATACCATCCAGCTCACCGACGGGCCGCGAGGCCGCGTCGGCCGTGGCCGGAAGCGGGGAACGCGCGGCTCGCGAGGGAACAGCCCGGCCGGGAGCGGTGCTTTGACGAGACGGAGCCAACCGGTAGCGGTGCTCTAGCGCGACGGAAGGGGTTGCGGTGGATCTGCGGCTGGACGGCAAGGTCGCCTTCGTCACGGGTGCCAGCAAGGGCATCGGCCGTTGCGTAGCCGAATTCCTCGCCCGCGAAGGCTGCGACGTGGTCATCACCGCCCGGACCGCCGCCCCGCTGGAAGCCGCCGCGGAGAAGATCGCCGCCGATACCGGGCGGGCGGTGCTCTCGCTGGCCGGGGACATGAGCGTGACCGAGGACGTCCAGCGCTGCGTGGATGCCACCCTCGAGCAGTTCGGCCGGATCGACATCCTGGTCACCTGCGCGGGCAGCTCACCCGGCGGGCTGCTCGAGGACCTGACCGAAGAGCAGTGGATGTCGAGCCTCAACCTGAAGTTCATGGGCTACGTCCGGTCGGTACGCGCAGTCATCGGTCACATGCGCCAGCGCCGCGAGGGCTCGATCGTGCTCGTCGTCGGCAACGACGGCCTCAAGCCCAGCTACTGGGAGATGACGGCGGGCGTGGCCAACGCCGCCGACATCAACTTCGCCTCCTCGGCCGCCGAACAGTACGGGCGGTACGGAGTGCGCATCAACACGGTCAACCCCGGCCCGGTGAACACCGGCCGGTGGGACACGCTGGAGAAGGCCTTCGCCCGCGACAAGGGCGTGACCCAGGAGCGCGCGCACGAGCTGGCCCAGCAGTCCATCCCGTTCGGCCGCATCTGCGAGCCGGAAGAGGTCGCGGCGCTGGTGACCTTCCTGGCCTCGCCGCTGGCCAGCTTCATCAACGGCGCCCACATCCCCGTCGACGGGGCGCAGCGCAAAGCAATCATGGATCGATAGGGAGCCCAGTAAGGGAGCAGTGCCATGACCGACGCTACCGGCGCCGCCGAGCTGCGGCCGCTGCAAATCGAGATGAACGGGATCAACGTGATCTCCGAGTCCGAGCGGAAGGGGCACCCGCGGGACCTGTTCTGGCCGTGGTTCGCCGCGAACATCTCGGTGCTCGGGCTCAGCTACGGCGCGTTCGTGCTCGGCTTCGGCATCTCGTTCTGGCAGGCGCTGATCGTCGGCGTGGTCGGGATCGTGCTGTCGTTCCTGGCCTGCGGCTTCATCTCGGTGGCCGGAAAGCGGGGCTCGGCGCCGACGATGGTGCTCAGCCGGGCCGCGTTCGGCGTCAACGGCAACAAGCTCCCGGCGGTGATCTCCTGGCTGCTGACCGTGGGCTGGGAGACCGTCCTGGTCATCCTGGCCACGCTGGCCACGGCCACCGTGTTCAAGCAGCTGGGCTGGGGCGGCGGCAACGGCACCAAGGTCGTCGCGCTGATCCTGGTCGTCGGGTTGACGATCTTCGGCGGCGTGATGGGCTTCGACCTGATCATGCGCCTGCAGACCGTGATCACCATCGTGACCGGCATAGCCACCGTGGTGTTCATCGCGCTGGTCGCGGACCATATTCACTGGCACACCGTCTCGGGCCTCCCCAGCGGCTCAACCCAGGCCGTCATCGGCGCGCTGGTGTTCGTGATGACCGGCTTCGGGCTCGGCTGGGTCAACGTGGCCGCGGACTACTCGCGCTACCTGCCCAGGCGGTCCTCCGGCGGGGGCGTGGTCTGGTGGACCACGTTCGCCTCCTCCATCGCGCCCGTCTTCCTGCTGCTGTTCGGCCTGCTCCTGGCCGGCTCGTCCAAGAGCCTGAGCACGGCGATCGGCGCGGATCCCATCGGGGCGCTGGCCACGTTGCTGCCGACCTGGTTCCTGGTACCGTTCGCGATCGTGGCCGTGCTCGGCCTGATCGGCGGCTCGGTGCTCGACATCTACTCGTCCGGGCTGGCGCTGCTTACTCTCGGCGTGCGGGTTCCCCGGTACGTGGCCGCCCTGATCGACGGCACCGTGATGACGCTCGGGACCATCTACGTGGTGTTCTTCGCGCACAACTTCATCGGCCAGTTCGAGGGTTTCCTGATCACGCTGGGCGTGCCGATCGCCGCCTGGTGCGGGGTCATGCTCGCAGACATCGCGCTGCGGCGGCGGGACTACGCCGAACCCGAGCTGTTCACCCCGGCCGGGCGTTACGGCGACGTCAGGTGGCTGCCCGTGCTGGTGGTCATCGTGTCCACCGCGATCGGCTGGGGTCTCGTCACCAACGCCTCGGCGAGCTGGCTGACCTGGCAGGGCTACCTCCTCGGCCCGTTCGGCCTGGGGGGTAAGACCGGCGCGTGGGCCTTCGCCAACCTCGGCGTGCTGATCGCCCTGGCCATCGGCTTCGTCGTGACGTTCGCGTTCAGCCGCGCCGCGGTCCGCGCCGAGGAAGCCGCTCCGATCGCGGCCCCCGCCGCCGTCTAGCCCCGCGCCGCAAATCGCCCGAGCCGGAATCGCCGGAGAAGAGCCAGGGGGTTTGTCAGCGAAGCGGTAATCATGTCCCGGCTAGGCCTTCTTTCGCCGGGTATGCGCCGTTTAACCTGACCTCATGGGGACGCCTTCGCCAGGCTGGGATTCGCTGGTCCTCGAGGCCCGCGAGGCTCGCGTCGTAGGCCGGCGCCGTAGGCGGCGTCGCCTCCAGAGCTGGATGCTCTGGCTGCTCACCGTGGCCACGACGGCGGTGCTCGTGGTCATCACCGTGTTCATCGTGCGCATCGGCAAGGTCCAGACGGTCCGGCCCGCCGCGCTGTCGGCCGCGGCGCGGACGGTCGGCCACGGGAGCGTGGCCGCGAAGGCGCATCAGGGTCCGTCGCAGCGCCAGCACCAGCCCGCGGTGACGTACCCGCGGGTGACCGACGCCTCATCCGGCCTGGCCTACCGGCTGCTCGGCTCGCCCTGGCGGCAGGGCTGCCCATCGGACCTGAACACCTCGCAGTTCGACTGGACGGCGGGCGAGAACACCGTGGCCGGCCACGTCAGCATCGGCGGATCCATCATCCCCTGGCACGGACTGGCCTGCTCGGGCCAGCTCCAGCAGGCGTTCCCCTATGGGGGGCCGGCCGACCTCGAGCCGACCGCGATGAGCCTGCTCGGCGCGCTCGACACGGCCTACTACGGGGGGGTGCAGCATTCCCGCAGCACCGTGAAGAGCACCGCGATACAGGTCAGCGGACACCAGGCCTGGATGGTCGAGTTCGCCATGAACTATCCCGACAGCGCGAGCCAGGGCCTGACCTGGAGCAGCGAACTGGGCGCCGTGGCCGTGGTGGATCGCGGGGCCGGCCAGTTCCCCGGCGTGTTCTACGTCTCCGTGCCCGCCAATCTGGGCACCCTGAAGGTCGCCACGTTCCTCATCTCACTGCAGGTGAGCTGATCAGGCCCTCAGGTCAGCTGGCTTTGGCGATGCTGACGTTGCCGCCGCCGCTGTCCACCTGGATCTTGTTACCGGACGCGTCGTTGGTCGGCACCGAGGCGCTGTAGTCGCCGCCCCCGGTCTGGCTGCGGATCGCGTAGGCGGTGCCGCCGTGCGGGAGCACGATGGTGATGTCACCGCCGCTGCTGGTGATCCTGAGGTCGGCCGGGACCTGGGTGAACACCAGGGAGACGTTCCCGCCGCCTGAGCTCAGGGTGACGTGCCGCGAGAACAGGCCGCTGCCCTCGACGTCACCGCCGCTGGTGGTGAACGTCAGGGTGCCGCCCAGGTCGCCCGCAGTCACGTTGCCCCCGCCGGTCAGCAGGTCGGCATTGCCGCCGATACTCGAGATCCCGACGTCGCCGCCGCCGCTGTCCAGCATGACGTTGCCCTGGATGCCGCTGACCTGCATGTCGCCGCCCCCGGTGGTCATGTCGACCGCGGTACGCGGCGGGACGTCGAGCGTCGCGCTCAGCCCGCAGTTGCCGGTGGGCAGGCGGCAGTGGAGGCCGATGCCGCTATCGGTCACCGTGAAGCGCGGGCGGACCAGGCTGTACTGGACGGTACCGGTCAGCCGGGCCGGGCCGCCGCTGAGCTGACCCTGGTGCACGGTGATGTCGCCGCCGCCGGTGCTGGCCACCAGGCGCCCGTGCTTGACCGGGATGGTGGTGCTGACCGGGAAGCTCGCCTGGCCGATGCCGGCCACGAGGCTGAAGCCGCTCCAGCCGATGAAGGCAAGAGCGATCGGCACGCCGATCAGCAGGGTGATCCAGCGGCCCGGCGTCATGCGCAGCCTGGCGGGCGGGCGGGCCCGGCTGGTCACAGGCCCGGTGGTGGGCAGGGTGCTCATGGCGGTTCCCCGTTTCATCCGGTGCCCAGGTAGCGCAGCACGGCGAGCACGCGACGGTGGTCGCGGTCGGCGGGTGCCAGCCCGAGCTTGGTGAAGATGTTGTTGATGTGCTTTTCCACCGCACCGCCACCGACCACGAGCGCCCCGGCGATGGCGGAGTTGGATCGGCCTTCGGCCATCAGCGCGAGCACCTCGCGCTCGCGCGGGGTCAGATCACCGAGCGGGTGGCGGCTGCGGGCGAGCAACTGCGCGACGACTTCGGGATCGAGCGCGCTGCCGCCGGTCGCCACCCGGTTCAGCGCGTCGAGGAACTCGGTGACGTCGGCGACCCGGTCCTTGAGCAGGTAACCCACCCCGTGCGGGCGTCCGGAGATCAGCTCGGTGGCGTACCTCTCCTCCACCCACTGGGAGAGGACGAGCACGCCGGTGTCCGGCCAGCGATCGCGGACCACCAGGGCGGCGCGCAGTCCCTCGTCGGTGAAGGTGGGCGGCATCCTGACGTCGACGACAACCGCGTCCGGGAGGCGGGCGTCGACCGCACGCAGGAATTTCTCGGCGTCGCCCTCGGCCGCGGCCACGTCATGCCCGGCCTCGGTGAGCAGCCGGGTCAGCCCCTCGCGCAGCAGCACGGAATCCTCCGCGATCACTACCCGCATGGCAGCTCCGCCGCGATGATCGTAGGGCCGCCCGCCGGGGATTCCACCGAGAGCCGCCCGTCCACGCCGGCGACCCGGCCCGCCAGACCGGACAGGCCCGGGCTGGTGATGTCGGCCCCGCCGATCCCGTCGTCACTGATCATGACGGTCAGCGTGCCGGGGTACCCGTGGCCCTCCACCACCACCTTGGCGTGGCTGGCCCGGGAGTGCTTGGCCACGTTGGTGAGCGCCTCGGCCACCATGAAGTAGGCGACCGCCTCGACCGAGGACTTCGGCCGCACCGGCACGTCCACGTGCACGTCGACCGGCACCGGGCACAGCGCGGCCAGCCCGGACAGCGCCGCGTCCAGGCCGCGCTCGGTGAGCACCGGCGGGTGCACCCCGCGGACCAGGTTCCGCAGCTCGGTGAGAGCCTCCTTGGCCTGGGTATGGGCCTGGTCGACCAGGCCGGCGGCCGCATCGACGTCGTCGGCGAACTTCGCCTTGGCCCGGCCGAGGTCCATGGCCAGCGCGACCAGCCGCTGCTGCGCGCCGTCGTGCAGGTCGCGCTCGATCCGGCGCCGCTCCGCCTCGGCCGCGTCCACCACCCGTTCCCGGCTGATCTCCAGCTCGGTCACCCGGGCGGCCAGGTCGCGGCGCGGGCCCAGCAGCCGGCCGGAGAGTGCGGCGTCCGCGCGGGCCAGCCCGCGGGTCAGCTGCGGCGCGGCCAGCAGCAATACCAGCCCGATGACTACGGCGGCGGCCATCGTGGGCGTCCCCGTCAGCACCGTGTCACCGAGCTTGGCGCCGCCGCTCGGCAGCGACCGGTTGTACAGCGGCAGGGTCAGCAGGACCAGGCCCGCGGCCCAGGCCGCGACCGAGAGGGTCAAGGCGACCGCGCTGACCGGCAGCCTCAGCAGCCCGTAACCGATCTCGCCCCAGGCCGCCCGGTCAGTAACCATGCGCCAGCGCGGGATGATGCCCCAGCGGTATCCGGCCCGGGACTCCGCGGGCCAGGCCGGGATCCGCACTCCGAGCATCAGGTCGAGCCGAGCCCGCTCGGCCGCGGCATACAGCGCCGCGGCCCGCAGCGTCAGGCCCAGGATCGGCAGGCCGACCAGGGCCAGCACCAGCAGGCTGAAGCCGAGGCTGAGGCCGGTGACGACGACCACCAAGACCGCGAGGCCCATGAACAGGCCGGCCAGGTGGCTGATCATGGCGAGCCAGGTACGCGGCGACACCAGATCGCGGAGGAGGAACATGGCTCCGACGCTATGGCATGAGGGCCGGGGGTTGCCATCAACCGAACCCCCGGGAATGGGGTGGGGGTAACCTCACCCTACTTCGGGCCGTCGGCACCATGGTTCCGGCCCGGTGCCGTCACGGAGTCTTGTGTCCCATGGATACGAAGCAGCCCGCACGGGCACCCATCGTGGAACGAGTAGCCGGCTGGTCCGCCCGGCATCGCAAGACCGCTGTGTTCGGCTGGCTGCTGCTGGTCGTGGCGGCGGTGATGATCGGGCACCAGTTCGGCACCAGCCATGTGAACAGTTATGATCCCGGCCAGGCGGGCCGGGCCGAACGGGTCCTGGACCGGCCCGTGGTGCAGCAGCCCGACGCCGAGAGCGTGCTCGTCCAGGGCGGTTCGGCTGGCCAGACCTACGCCAGCGACCCGGAGATGCGGCAGGCGGTCCGCGAGGTCGTCGCGGCACTGCGGGCGCTGCCCAGGTCCGCCACTGACGTCGAGTCTCCGCTGACCAGCCCCGGCCTGGTGAGCGCCAGTCCAGGAAGGCCCGGCTCGGCGCTGGTCACCTTCAACGTGGCGGGCAAGCCGGATAACGACGACACGGCGGTCGTGCCCGCGCTGAACGCGGTCGCGGCCGTCCAGGCGCACCATCCCGGGCTGAAGGTCGAGGAGGCGGGCGGCGCCAGCGTGGACCGGGCGATCGGCAGCGTCACCGGCCAGGACTTCAGGAAGGCCGAGGTCACCTCGATCCCGGTGTCGCTGGTGCTGCTGCTGGTGGTGTTCGGTGCGCTGATCGCGGCCGGGATCCCGCTGCTGCTGGCCGGCACCGCGGTGATCTCGGCGATCTCGCTGCTCGCCATCCCCGCCCGCTGGCTGCCGGTCGACAGCACCACCTCCTCGATCGTGCTGCTGGTCGGGATGGCCGTCGGCATCGACTACTCGCTGTTCTACCTGCGCCGCACGCGTGAGGAGCGCGCGGCGGGGCGCAGCACCGCCGAGGCGCTGCGGATCGCGGCCCATACCTCGGGGCGGGCCATCATCGTGTCCGGGCTGACCGTGATGATCGCACTGGCCGGGCTGTTCCTCACCGGCATCGACGTGTTCTCCGGCGTGGCCATCGGCACGATCCTGGTCGTCGGCGTGGCGGTGCTCGGCTCGCTGACCTTCCTGCCCGCGATCTTGTCCATGCTCGGCCCGTGGACCGACCGCGGCCGGATCCCGTTCCTCGGCCGGCGACGCACCGCCGCCCGCGAGTCGAAGTTCTGGGGCGCGCTGGCCCGCGCGGTGGTGCGGCGCCCGCTGGCCTGGGGCGGCGTCGCCGCGATCGCGCTGCTGGCGCTGGCCGCGCCCGCGCTCCGGCTGAACCTGGAGGACCCGGGCATCCATTCGCTGCCGCCCGACGTGCCCGTGGTGCACGCCCTGGGTGACATCGCCCAGGCCTTCCCCGGCGGGCCGGTGCCGGCCGAGGTGGTCGTGACTTCCTCGGGCGGCGCCGATCTCGGCGGCAAGCAGGTCAGCGCGGCCGTCACCGCGCTGCACGGGCAGGTGGCGGCTACCCACGGCGCCATCCGCGAGCCCATCACCACCGCGATGTTCGGCCACGACCAGGTGCTGGTCGTGTCGGTACCGCTGGCGGGCAGCGGGACGAACGCCACGTCGAACACCGCGCTGGCCACGCTGCGCGACCACGCCCTGCCCGCCACGCTGGGGAAGGTGCCCGGGATCAGCTACGCGGTGGCCGGGCTCACCGCGGGGAACCACGACTTCGACGCTCAGCTGGCCAAGACCGTGCCGTGGGTCTTCGCATTCGTACTCGGTCTAGCTTTCCTGTTGCTGATGGCCTCGTTCCGTTCGGTCTATATCCCGGCGTTGACCATCGGCCTGAACCTGCTCTCGGTCGGTGCCGCCTACGGCCTCATGGTCCTGATCTTCCAGGACGGCCACCTGGAGGGGCCGCTCGGCTTCACCGCGTACGGCGGGATCACGGCCTGGCTGCCGCTGTTCATGTTCGTGCTGCTGTTCGGGCTGAGCATGGACTACCACGTGTTCATCCTGAGCCGGATCAGGGAGCTAAGGCAGGGCGGCGCGTCCGCCCGGGACGCGGTCACCGGCGGCATCGCGAGCAGCGCGGGCGTGGTGACCAGCGCCGCGGCCATCATGGTGGCGGTGTTCTCGATCTTCGCCACGCTGTCGCTGATCGAGTTCAAGATGTTCGGCGTGGCCATGGCGGCGGCGGTGCTCATCGACGCCACCATCGTCCGCGGCGTGCTGCTGCCGGCCGGCCTGGCCCTGCGCGGCGAGCGGATCTGGCCGCGCGGGACACGGGAAGCCCGCGGGACACGGGGGCCCCGCGGGTCCCGGCCGGCCGAGGTGACCGCTACCCCGGTGGCCGGCGAGGTAGCCGTCCGCTAACCGTAGACGGGGCGCTGTCCGGTCGGGCATAGTGGCCGGACAGCGCTCTGTTACTGGAGGAATAACGTGCCCCTGTTCATGGACTACCACGACGACCTCAAGCTGCCCGCCGAAGCCATCCAGCAGATCGCCCAGGGGACCAGGGACGGCGCCACCGACGACTTCGGCGTACGGCAGGTCGAGCTCTACCACAACGCCGACGGCAAGGTCTACTGCCTCCTCGAAGCCCCGGACGAGCAGGCCGTCCGGGACCACCACGCGTCGCTCGGCGTCCCTTGCGGCGACGTGAACCAGGTGAACAGCCTGCTCTGACCGGCTTTCTCCCCTAGCCCACCCTGCCTTCTCCCCCTAGCCCACCCTGCCTTCTCCCCCTAGCCCACCCTGCCTTCTCCCCCTAGCCCACCCTAAGTGTTGACGGGGAAGCCGAGGTTGACGCCGCCGTGGCTCGGATCGAGCCAGCGGGACGTGACCGCCTTCCCTCGGGTGTAGAAGTGCACGCCCTCGGTGCCGTGCACGTGCGTGTCGCCGAACAGCGACGCCTTCCAGCCGCCGAACGAGTAGTACGCCATCGGCACCGGGATCGGCACGTTCACGCCGACCATGCCGATCTCCGCTTCGGAGACGAACCGGCGCGCCGCTCCCCCGTCGTTGGTGAAGATGGCCACGCCGTTGCCGTACGGGCTGTTGTTGACCAGGTCCACGGCGACCTCGTAGGTCGGGGCGCGCAGCACGCTCAGCACCGGCCCGAAGATCTCCTCGGCGTAGCAGCTCATCGCGGGGGTGACGTGGTCCAGCACGCTGGGCCCGAGCCAGAAACCCTCGGCCGAGCCGCCGATGACCGGGTGCACCCGCCCGTCCACGGCCAGCGTGGCCCCTTCGCGGACGCCACTGTCCAGGTAGGAGGCCACCTTGTCGCGGTGCGGGCCGGTCACCAGCGGCCCCATCTCGGCCCGGTCGTCGGTCCCCGGCCCGACGCGCAGCCCGGCCACCCGGTCCTTGATCCGCGCGACCAGGTTGTCACCGACCGGGTTGACTGCGACCAGCGCGGAGACCGCCATGCAGCGCTCCCCCGCCGATCCGAACCCGGCCGACACCGCGGCGTCCGCGGCCAGGTCGAGGTCGGCGTCGGGCAGCACGACCATGTGGTTCTTGGCGCCGCCGAGGGCCTGCACGCGCTTTCCGTGCGCGGTGCCGTTCTCGTAGACGTACCTGGCGATGGGCGTGGAGCCGACGAAGCTGACCGCCTTGATGTCGGGGTGCGCCAGGATGGCGTCGACCGCTACCTTGTCGCCCTGCACCACGTTGAACACGCCGTCGGGCAGCCCGGCCTCGGCCCACAGCGAGGCCAGCAGCAGGGAAGCGGACGGGTCCTTCTCCGACGGCTTGAGCACGAACGTGTTGCCGCACGCGATGGCGAGCGGGAACATCCACATCGGCACCATGGCCGGGAAGTTGAACGGGGTGATGCCCGCGACCACGCCGACCGGCTGCCGGATCGAGTAGGAGTCCACCCCGGTGGAGACGTTCTCCGAGAACCCGCCCTTGAGCAGGTGCGGGATGCCGCAGGCGAACTCGACCACCTCAAGGCCGCGGGCCACCTCGCCGGCCGCGTCGGAGGCCACCTTGCCGTGCTCCTCGGTGATCAGCTGGGCCAGGTTCTTCGTGTTCGCCTTGATCAGGTTGCGGAATTCGAACAGCACAGAAGCGCGCTTGGCCAGCGAGATGCGCCGCCAGTCGCGGAGGGCGTCGGAAGCCGCGGCCACGGCGGCGTCGACCTCAGCCGGGCTGGCGAAGTCGACCTGGCCGCTGACCTGGCCGGTCGCCGGGTTGTAGACGTCCCCGCGGCGCCCGGCCTCGCCGTCCCAGGGCTTACCGCCGATCCAGTGCGTAACATGCTTCTGCGTCATTTCGCGGCCTCGTCGTTCACGGCGGTGAGGGCGTCGGTGAGGATGCCCAGCCCCTCCTTGGCTTCGGCCTCGGTCAGCGTCAGCGGCGGCGCCATCCGCAGCGTGTGGCCGACCAGGCCGCCCTTGCCGATCAGCAGGCCGCGCTGCTTCGTGGCCTCGAGCATCCGGCTGGCCAGCG
This sequence comes from uncultured Actinomycetes bacterium, assembly GCA_963841585.1. Taxonomy (GTDB): domain Bacteria; phylum Actinomycetota; class Actinomycetes; order Streptosporangiales; family Streptosporangiaceae; genus Palsa-504. The sequence goes on along the minus strand of CAWJDK010000028.1, from coordinate 130,637 downwards.
GCGGGCTGGGCTGCTTCGTGGCCGGGTCGACCAGGTTGACGGCGAACATCAGGCCCTTGCCGCGTACCGCGCCGACGACGTCCAGGTTCTGCGCGGCTTCGCTGAGCCCGCTGATGATCAGGTTCCCGGTGACGGCGGCGTTGCGCTGCAGGTCGTGCGAGAGCACGTAGTCCAGGGTGGCATTGCCCGCCGCGGTCGCGACCGGGTTCCCGCCGAAGGTGGAGATCCCGTTGCCGCGGATCCCGTCGAGCAGGTCGCCGCGGGCCACCACGCCGCCGATGGCGAAGCCGTTGCCCAGGCCCTTGGCGAACGTCATCGCATCCGGGGTGATCCCGTGCGCGCCGATGCCCCAGAAGTGCTCGCCGGTCCGGCCCCAGCCGGTCTGCACCTCGTCCGAGATCAGCAGGATGCCGTGCTCGTCGAGGACCTCCTTGTACGCCGCGAACAGCCCGTCGGGCGGCATGGTGAAGCCGCCCACGCCCTGTACCGGCTCGGCCAGCAGGCAGCCGACATCGGCGGGGTGGATGCCGCCGGACAGCAGCGCCCGCAGGTCGTCCACGCAGGCCTTGATGTAGTCGGCGTCGTTGAGGCTGGCGTAGGCGGCCAGCTGCCGGTCGGCGCCGTGCAGGTAATGGGTGCCGAACGGGCTGAGGCCTGACATCTTCCAGGCGGCGTTGCCGGTCACGCTGACGGCGCCGAACGACCGGCCGTGATAGCTCCCGCGCATGGCCAGAACCTCGGTGGCCTTGCGCGCGGTGAGCGCGGCGAGCAGCGCGGTCTCGTTGGCTTCGGTGCCCGAGTTGGTGAAGAACACCTTGGCGTCCGGTATGCCGGACAGCCTGGCGATCTTTTCCGCGAGCTCGACCTGGCCGCGGATCAGGTACAGCGTCGAGGTGTGCACGACGCCGCTGGCGATCTGCCGCTCGACCGCGTCCCGCACCTCGGGCACGTCGTAGCCGAGCATGTTGGTGAGGATGCCGGCGAAGAAGTCGAGGTAGCTGTGGCCCTGGGCGTCGGTGACCCGGCAGCCCTGGCCGCCGACGATCTCGATCGGCTCGTCGTAGTAGATACCAACCCAGTTCGGGATGACCGCGCGATGGCGGGAGAGAAGCTCAGACATGGTCCCAGTCTTCCGGGTCGCGGGGACGGCTGTGAACCGACATTGCGTAAGGTCCTGACGGCATGGGCTTACGCTTGGTTCATGCTCCCCACCGTCGCCGAGTTGCTCTCGCTCGACGTGATCCGCCGCGGCAGCCCGCAGGTGGTCGCGGGCTTCGACGGCCTGGGCGCGCGGGTCCGCTGGGTCCACGTGCTCGAGCTGGCCGACGCGGCGCACCTGCTGCAGGGCGGCGAGCTGGTGCTCACCACCGGGGTCGCGCTGCCCGCCGAACCCGCGCTGCTAGCCCGCTACGCTGCCGACCTGGCTGCTGCGGGCGGCACCGGGGTGAGCGCGCTGGCGGTGGAGCTCGGCCGGCGGTACGTCGGGGCGCTCCCGGGCGTTCTGGTGCGGGCGGCGGCGGATAGCGGGCTGACGCTGATCGCGTTCGAGCGCGAGGTCCCGTTCGTGGAGATCACCGAGGCCGTGCACGCCCGGATCATCGACGCCCAGCTCGAGGAGCTGCGCGCCTCCGAGCGGCTGCACGAGGTGTTCACCGAGCTGTCGGTGTCCGGCGCGTCGTTGGATGAGATCGTCCGCCAGGCGGCGACCCTGGCCGCGCGGCCGGTGATCCTGGCCGACCTGTCGCACCGCGTCCTGGCCTGCGAGCCGGGCAGCGCCGATCCGGCGCGGTTGCTGGCCGGGTTCGCCCGGCGCAGCCGGGCGCTGGTCTCGTCACCGGGGCGCACCGGTTACGACGAGGCATCGGGATGGCTCTTCACGCCGGTCGGCGCCCGGGGCGAGGACTGGGGGCGGGTCATCCTGGTCTGCGACGGGCCGCCGGGCGGCACGGACACCGTGCTGATCGAGCGGGCGGCCACCACGCTGGCTCTCGGCCGCCTGCTCACCAGGCACGCGGAAAGCCTGGACCGGCAGGCCCACCGCACGCTGATCACCGGCATCATCAGCCAGGCGCACGCCGACCCGGCCGAGGCGGCGGTGCGGTCCAGGGCACTCGGGGTCCCGGTAGACGGACGGCAGCTCATCGCCATGGTGCTCCGGCTGCGCGATCCGGCCGGCACGCCGGGGCCGCTCGGCGTCTCTGCCCACGCCCGGGTGCTGGACATCGCCGACGCGGCAGCCGCCGCCTGCCGTGCCGAGCGGGTCCCGTCCCTGGTCGGAACGCTGGACGACGCCCGCGCCGGGGCCATGCTCTCGCTCAGCCCGCGCGCCGACCCCGATCGCGTCCTGCGCAGCCTGACGGCCCGGATGGCCGAACGGGGCGGAGGGTTCCGCGGGTCTCAAGGGGACGGCTCCGGGTGGGACGATCTCGTGATCGGGGTCGGCGCCGCGGCCGGCTCGATCCGGGACGTGCGCCGCTCGTTCCTCGAGGCCAGCCAGGTGGCTGACGTGGCCGCCGAGCGGCCCGGCGGGTGGTCACCCGGAAGCCAGGACCGGCCCGCGTTCTACCGGCTGGCGGACCTGCGCCTGCGCGGGCTGCTCCACCTGCTCCGCGACGACCCGCGGGTGCAGACGTTCGTGGAGCGGGAACTGGGCCTGCTGCTCGCCGAGCCCGACACGTCGCTGCTCAGCGTGCTCGCCGCCTACCTCGCGGCCGGCGGCAACAAGGCCGAAGCGGCCAAGCGCGCGCACCTGGCCCGGCCGACGCTCTACGAGCGGCTCGCGCGGATCGAGCGCCTCCTCGGCACCGACCTGGGGTCGGCCGAGTCGCGCACATCGCTGCACGTAGCCCTGCTGGCGCTGGAGGCGGCCCGGCCCGCTCCGGCGCGCTGATGACCTTCCGGCTGGCCGGCCAGGTGCTGGCTACCTCGACGCGAGCGGTTCTGCGCCCAGCCCGCCGGGCATCCCGCTGCTCATCCCGGGAGAGCGCTTTAACCAGGCCATCGTCAGCTACCTGCGATTCGCCGAGGCGTTCAACCAGGCCTATCCCGGGCTCGAGACCATCATCCACGGAGCCGAGACCAGGACCGACGGCGACAGATCCCGGCTCTACGTGAACTGCCTGCAGGAGGAACGACCCTAGGCGTCGAGGACCTGGCCGGCTCGCTGGACGACCGGGTCCTCGCAGCTCCACGGGAAGTTGATCCAGCGATTGGTCCGCCGCCAGACGTAATCGCACTTGATCACGGACTGGGGCTTCTCGTAGATCACGGCCGTGCGCACGTCCTCGACCTGGTCCTTGACGAAGGTATGGACGAGCTCGAGCGTCCGGCCCGTGTCGGCTACGTCGTCGGCGATGAGCACCTTCTTGGCCGAGAAGTCCACCGCGCTCGGCACCGGGGGCAGCATGACCGGCATGTCGAGCGTGGTGCCGACCCCGTCGTAGAACTCGACGTTCACCACGTACAGGTTCTTGACCGCCAGCGCATAGCCGAGCGAGCCGGCCAGGAAGAGGCCGCCGCGGGCGATCGACAGGATCAGGTCGGGCTCGAAACCGTCGACGGCGATGACCGTCGCCAGCTCGCGAGACGCCTCGCCGAACCGTTGCCAGCTGAGATTCTCACGCACGTCGTTCATGGCCGCCTCACCGTCGTCAGTGCTCGTGATCATCGTGCCATGCGTGCGGAGGCGGCCAAAGGCCGGGCGGCCGGCGGGTTAGCCTGCCTCGCGCGCCGGGCCGTGTCCGCTCTCCTGCTGGCCGGCCTCCCGCGCCGCGCGCTCGAGCCCGCTCCGGTAGCCTTCCCACCAGGCACGATCGCCAGGCGCCATGTTGTCGTTACCCGCGCGCAGGCCGGCCGCTCCGTCGATGAGCTCGCGGACGATATCGGCCTGCCCGGCGTGCCGGTCCGTCTCGGCGATCATGTGGACCAGGATCTTGTGCAGCGTCACCTCACTGCGGTTCTCCGGCCACCACGGCACGCGGCCGACGGCGTCCAGCCCGAGCGCGCCGATGGTGGCGTCGGAATGCGCCCAGGCCCGCCGGTACAGGCCGGTGATCTGCTCGCGCGACTCGTCGGCGGTGGCCCACATGTCCGCGTTGGGCTCGGCGTCGTCCTCCAGCCACGGCAGCCGCTCACCGAACGGGCGCCCGAAGGTATCGCCGAAATACCCAAGCTCCACGCTGGCCACGTGCTTGACCAGCCCCAGCAGGTTGGTGCCGGTGGGCACCATCGGGCGTCGGATGTCGTACTCCGAGAGCCCGTCGAGCTTCCACAACAGAGCTTCGCGGGCGTCCTGTAGGTAGCGGTGAAGGTCTGTCTTCGGATCCGATCCGGTCATGCCGCCAGTCTGCCATCGTCAGCCCCGGCATCTGAACCTTCAACCGATGGCGGGCACCGCTCAGCCCAGCCGGGGCGGGAAGCCGCCGGTCGCCACCGGGCCCCAGCGGGTCGGCGTGACGCGCAGCAAGGACTTGCCCTGGCGCACCATGGCCTGCCGGTACTCGTCCCAGTCCGGGTGCTCGCCGGAGATGGACCTGAAGTATTCGACCAGCGGCTCAACCGCCTCGGGCACGTCGAGCACCTCGGCGGTGCCGTCGACCTGAACCCAGGGCCCGCCGAAGTCATCGGACAGCACCACCACGCTGACCTGCTCGTTGCGCCGGGCATTGCGGGTCTTGGCGCGCTCCGGGTAGGTCGCGACCACGATCCGGCCCCCTGCGTCGACGCCGCACGTGACCGGCGACGCCTGCGGTTGGCCGTCGGCCCGGGCGGTGATCACGATGGCGTGGTGCCGCGGCCGGATGAAGTCGAGAAGCTCGTCGCGCGTGACTGCGGTGTTGACCGCGATCTGGGGACTCACGGAACCACCGTAGCAACAGGGACCACCTTGACCGGCGGTACCAGCTCATATGACGATGGGCGGTATGTCCGAGCTGCCAACGTGGGCACGCGACGCTCTCGCCGGGGTCTACGATCCCTGCTGCCGGGAGAAGGGCATTTCCGTCCTGGACATGGGCCTGGTGCGCTCGGTCCAGGTGGAAGAGGGGGTAGCCAAGGTCGAGTTGCTGCTGACCTCGGGCTGGTGCCCGTTCGCGGCCAGCGTGCTCACCGAGGTGAAGGAGCAGATCCTCGGCCAGCCGGGGATCAGCGACGCCGACGTGTCGATTGTCTGGGACGAGGCTTGGACGACGGACCGCCTCTCCCCCCGGGCGCGGGACATCCTGCGCTTCCTTCCCCCGCCCTCGGCCGTGACCGACCGCGACGAGTACATCCGCGCCCACCTGCCCGCCAAGGAGTAGCGATGATCGACGATGCCTTCGTCTTCGACTGCGTGGCGCACGTCTTCAACTTCGACCCGAAGAACGCGTTCGGCAACCCGGGGCTGATGTTCGACAACCACCTGTACGCGTTCCACAACGCGCTGACCCCGGACGACCAGCCCAAGCTACCGCCCGAGGACTTCCTGCGGCAGTGGACGCCGTCGGACATCCGCACGATGGTGTACGAGGAATCCGACACCGACATGCTGGTGGCGATGCCGCTGCCGCTGACCGACCTGTTCCACGACGGCCTGTCCCCCTGGGAAGCGTGCGCCGACCTGGCCGGCCGCGACCCGGACCGGACGGTCTTCTGGGGATCGGTCAACCCGCTGGAGGGACGCAAGGCGCTGGACCTGATGGAGCGCCAGGTCGGCGAGTTCAACGCCCGCGCGTTCAAGTTCTACAACGTCCGCTACGACTACGGGAGGCCGTACCCGTGGCGGATGGACGACCCGGACATCGCCTTCCCCATCTTCGAGAAGGCGCAGGAACTCGGCGTGAACCTGATCGGCGTGCACAAGGGCGTGCCGCTCGGCCCGCAGCCGATCGAGCACACCCAGACCTGGGACATGGACGGGGCCGCGGCCAACTTCCCCGACATCAACTTCGTCATCTTCCACGTCGGGCTGCCATTCCTCGACGAGACCTGCTGGCAGCTGATCAGGTACCCGAACCTGTACGCGTCGATCGCGGCGACGATCAATTTCGTGGTCCGGTCGCCGCGGATGTTCGCCGAGATCATGGGCAAGCTGCTCTTCTGGTGCGGCGAAGACAAGATCATCTATGGCTCCGAGGCGCCGCTGTTCCATCCGCAGTGGGCACTGCGCGCGTTCATGGACTTCCAGATCCCCGAGGACCTGTGCGCCGGCTACGGCTACCCGCAGCTCACCGACCAGGCCAAGCGCAAGATCCTCGGCGAGAACCTGCTCCGCCTGCACGGCATCGACCTGGCCGACGCGAAGGCACGGGCCGGCCGCACGGCCTGACTGGCATCGAAAACTGACCGTCGTCCCTTTTGCCCGGTTTTGCCAGCACCCAACTTGGAGAATCCGGGTTATGTGATGCTCCGCGGGTCTGGTTTGGGCCCGCGAATAAAGCGTGGATGTCCCAGCCATGTCGCTGGAGCTGCATGAATGGGACATCCACATCGTATGCCGCGGTACGGATGGTGCCAGAGTGACCGGAGTCTGCTCTCGCGTCCATCGGTTGCCTCACCGCGGCCAACGAGCTGAACGGCACAGCCCGTAACCTCAGGCCGGCCGGGAGTAGCTCGGGCGGGAAGTCCTGGTAGGCGACGGGGACCAGCCAGCGGCGGATGGCGGCCGTGCCCACCGAGGTGGCGGCCGGCGCCGTGGTGGCCGGCCACGGGCCGCCGTGGTGCTGCGCCGGCACCACCGCTACGCCGGTGGGCCATCCGTTGCAGACGACCCGGCCCGCGATGTGCTCGAGCACCGCGACCACCTGGCGGGCCAGGTCCAGGTCTTCCGGGGATGCGGTGTCGACGTGCACCGTCCCGGCGAGGTTGCCGGCCAGTACCGCGAGGACCGGCAGCAGGTCCTCGACCGACGGGTAGGTAATGACCAGCCCGGCCGGGCCGAACCGCTCGCGGGACAGCACTACGAGGTCGTCGGCGAACTCCTTCAGCGTCAGCTGGAACACCCGCGGGGTGGCACCCCACGGGCCGGGGCCGGGCTGCCCGGCGGCCAGTTCGGTGACGCCGGGGTGCTCCGCCGCCTCCTCCACCGCGTCCTGGAAATTGGCGAAGATCCGGCCGGTCAGCATGGCCCCGCCGGCCGAGGCACCGACCGCCTCGGCGATCGCGGACAGCAACCCCACGTCCTCGGGGACGAAGAGCAGGCCCGGGTTGGTGCAGAACTGGCCGGCGCCGAGCGTCAGCGAGCCGGTGTACCCGGTGGCGATCGCGGCCGGGCGGGAGAACGCCGCGCCCGGCAGCACCACCGACGGGTTGACCGAGCCGAGCTCGCCGTAGAACGGGACGGGAACCGGGCGCTCGGCCGCGATCTTGGCCAGGGCCAGCCCGCCGCCGGTCGACCCGGTGAACCCGGCTGCGGCCAGGGCCGGGTGGCGGAGCAGCCTCAGCCCGGCCTGAACGCCGTGGATCAGGCCGAACGCACCCGGAGGGGCTCCGGCGGACGCCAGCGCCCCGGCCACGATCCCGGCGGTCACGTCGGAGGTGACCGGGTGTCCCTCGTGCGCCTTCACCACCACCGGGCAGCCCGCGGCCAGCGCCGAGGCGGTGTCGCCGCCGGCCACCGAGAACGCGAACGGGAAGTTCGACGCCGCGAACACGGCCACCGGTCCGACCGGCCGGTCGATCCGGCGCAGGTCCGGAACGACGCCCTCAGCGGCGGTGACGACCGCGTTGGCGTACCCGCCGTCCCGCAGCACCGCCGCGAACAGCCGGAGCTGACCGGTGGTGCGGGCCACCTCGCCGGTGAGCCGCTCGCCGCCGAGCGCGGTCTCGGTGTCGGCGATCGCGGCGAGCTCGCCCGCACGGTCGTCGAGCGCGTCGGCCACTGCCTCCAGCGCCTCGGCCCGGCGCGGAAACGCGGCCCACGCCGGGGCGGCGGTGACCGCCGCCGCGACGGCCGCGTCCACCTCGCCATCGGTCGTATCGGGTACGGGCTCACCGACCGGCTCGCCGGTACGCGGGTCAAACCCCTGAATCATGGTGTCCTCCAGGGTGACAGGCTACTGGGCGTTGGGTTCGGGGTTGCGACCGCGCCTGGCCAGGAAGCCGAAGTCGCAGCCCTCGTTGGCCTGGGTGATGTGCTCGGTGTACAGGGCGCCGTAGCCGCGCTCGAACTTAGGCTCGGGCGGCCGCCACTGCTGTCGGCGCTGGGACCAGGCCCGTTCGGGAATATCCAGGGACAGTTCGCGGGCCGCCACGTCCAGGGTGATGAGGTCCCCCGTCTGGACCAGGGCCAGCGGGCCCCCGACGAAGGCCTCGGGCGCCACGTGCAGCACGCAGGCACCGTAGCTGGTGCCGCTCATCCGGGCGTCCGAGATCCGCACCATGTCGCGGATGCCCTGCGCCAGCAGGTAGTCGGGGATGGGCAGCATGCCGTACTCGGGCATGCCGGGGCCGCCCTTCGGGCCGGCGTTGCGCAGCACCAGGACCGAGTCGGGGGTGATGTTCAGCGCCGGGTCGTTGATCCGCCGCTGCAGCTCGGAGTAGGAGTCGAAGACGACCGCGGGGCCGGTGTGCTTGATCAGCCGCGGTTCGGCGGCGATGTGCTTGATGACGGCGCCGTCCGGGGCCAGGTTGCCGCGCAAAACCGCCACCCCGCCCTCGGCGGCCAGCGCGGTACCGGGCGAGCGGATGACATCGGGGTTGTGGACGGGGACGTCGGTGATCTGATCGCCGAACGGGCGGCCGGTGACGGTCACCCGCTCCGGGTGCAGCGCCCCGGGAACCTTCGCCAGCTGACCCAGCAGGGCCGGCAGCCCGCCGGCGAAGTAGAAGTCCTCCATCAGGTACTGCCCGCTCGGCCTGATGTCGGCCAGCCACGGCACCCGGCGGGAGATCGCGTCGAAGTCGTCCAGGGTCAGGTCGACGCCGGCCCGGCCGGCCATCGCGATCAGGTGGATGAACGCGTTGGTGGAGCCGCCCAGCGCCAGCACGGTGGCCACCGCGTCCTCGAACGCCTCGCGGCTGAGGATCTTGTCCGGGGTGAGGTCCTCCCAGACCATGGTCACGATCCGCCGGCCGCTGGCCGCGGCCATCCGGTAGTGCGCCGAGTCGACCGCCGGGATGGAGGCCATCCCGGGCAGGGTCATGCCGAGAGCCTCGGCGGCCGAGGTCATGGTGGAGGCGGTGCCCATCGTCATGCAGTGGCCGGGTGACCGGGCGATGCCGCACTCGAGCTCGGCCAGCTCGCAGTCGCCGATGAGCCCGGCCCGCGCGTCGTCCCAGAACTTCCACACGTCGGTGCCGCTGCCCACCGGCTGGCCGCGGAAGTTGCCGCGCAGCATGGGTCCGGCGGTCACGTAGATGGCCGGGATGTTCGCGCTGGCCGCGCCCATGAGCAGGGCCGGCGTCGTCTTGTCACAGCCGCCCATGAGCACCGCGCCGTCGGCCGGGTAGGAGCGGAGCAGCTCCTCGGCCTCCATCGCGAGCAGGTTCCGGTACATCATCGGCGTCGGCTTCTGGAACGTCTCGCTGAGGGTGGCCACCGGCATCTCGACCGGGAAACCGCCGGCCTCGAGCACGCCGCGCTTGACCTGCTCGGCCCGCTGGCGCAGGTGCATGTGGCAGGGGTTGATGTCGGACCAGGTGTTCAGGATGACGATGAGCGGCTTGCCCAGGTGCTCCTCGGCCTCCACGCCGAGCTGGCGCATCCGGGACCGGTGGCCGAACGCCCGCAGGCCCGACGTGCGCTCGCCGCCGAACCATCGGTAGCTGCGCAGTTCTTCCGGCTTCTTCGTCATAGCAGGCCCCAGCTGGTGAGGATAGCGCGGATCTCGTCCTTGACGCCGGCCGGCAGGGCCGGCTGGGCGGGCGGACGTCGGCGCGGCACAGGCCCAGCTGGGCCAGCGCCTCCTTGAGGACGCTCACGTTGTCGGCGCTCGCGTCGATCCAGCCTTCCCGGGACACGTACGGGTGCACTGGCTGGTGGATCATGATCATGCGGGCGCCGTGGTCCCTGGCGTGCCCGGCCGCCTCGACCGCGCTGGCGATGTCGTGGCGTAGGCATCCCAGTCGGGGCTCCCGTCGGCGTGCAGCGGGGTGACCGGGACGACGACCACCGTGGTCAGGGCCTGGCGCAGCGTCTCCGCGAGGGCCGGGGTGAAGCTCATGTGTTCTGGTTCTCCTGTGGTGCTGGGAAATTTCGGCTGACGAAGGACGTGATGTGGTCGCGGAGCAGTCCGGCTGCCCGTTCGGCGTCACCGTCCTCGGCCGCCCGGAGCACGGCCCGGTGCTCGGCCGCCTCGTGCTCCCAGCTCGGGGTCGCCCCGGGCAGCAGCCAGTCCGGCTCGTGCCGCCAGGCGGCCGCGCTGACCAGGGCGGTCTGGTTGCGCAGGTCGTCGAGCATTGTGACCAGGAGCGGGTTGCCGCAGCCGGCGTAGAGCTCGCGGTGGAAGTCGCGGTTGGCCAGGCTGCGTTCGGCTTGATCCGCGGCCTGGCCGGCACGATGGAGGGCGTGGTGCGCCGGCTGCCAGTCGTGCCCCCTGGTGACCGCGCGGGCCAGCGCCTCGGGCTCGATCAGCAGACGGGCGTCGTACACGTGCCGGGCCTGCTCGTCGTCGACGACGCGGACGGTCCCGCCCTTGTACGGGCTCATCGTGACCAGGCCCGCGCCGGCCAGGGTCTTGAGCGCCTCGCGCACCGGGGTCTTGGACACGCCGAGCACTTCGGCCAGGTCGGTTTCGACCAGCGCTTGCCCGGGCTTGAGCTCACCGGCCAGGATCGCGTGCTTGATCGCCTCCAGCACGGCGACCGTGCGCGACGGAAGCGCACCGGCCGCCCCGTTCAGGAACGCCGTCGCCGCGCCAGCCCGGGCGTCGGTAGTTCCGGCCGCGGCGTTGGCAGACATCATGTATCGCATCTCATATATGACCGAGTTCGAGCTTAGGCGGGCGTTGCGCCAGGTGTCAACCGGGCGCACGTTATACGGGGTGAATGTCCCATTCATGCTCAGCGGCAGGTGCGCCTCAGCCGAGCCGTCATCAGGTTGGCGGCGTGGCCAGCAGAAATGTCGGTGGGGTGTGGTGTGATGGGCGGCATGGAGACGTTCACGCTGGTCCCGCGGGGGCCGTTCTCGCTGGCGGGCAGCATCAGGTTCCTCCAGGGGTTCACGCCGGCCTGGTACTCGAGCCCGGCCGACGCCGGGCTGGAGCTCGCGTTCCCGGCGGAGGGCAGCTGGCGGACCGTCGGCGTCCGGGTAAGCCAGGCCGGGGACGGGGTGGACGCCGCGATCGTCAGCCCGGCCGAACCGGACGCCGGGCTGGTGGCGGAGGTGCGGCCGCAGGTGGAGCGTATCCTTGCGCTCGACGTGGACGGCTCGGGCTTCCCGGCGGTGGGCGAGCGAGACCCGGTGGTAGGCGAGCTCCAGCGGCGGTACCCGGGGCTGCGCCCGGTCGGGTTCTGGTCGCCGTACGAGGCGGCGGCCTGGACCATCATCGGGCATCGCATCCGCATCACCCAGGCGGCGGCCGTCAAGGCACGGATGGCCGAACGGCTCGGCGAGCCGGTCAGCTTCGGCGGCCGGGTGGTGCACGCCTTCCCTTCCCCGCAGCGGCTGGCCGGGCTCGATACGTTCCCGGGCCTGGCCGGACGCAAGCCGGAGTGGCTCAGGTCGCTGGGCCGGGCTGCCCTCGATGGCCAGCTCGACGCCGCCAGGCTGCGCGCCATGCCGCCGGAGGAGGCGCTGGCGGACCTGAAGAAGCTGCCCGGGATCGGGGACTTCTCCGCCGGGCTGACCCTGCTGCGCGGTGCGAACGCCCCGGACGCCGTGCCGGTCGCCGAGCCGCGGCTGACCCGAGCGGTCGCGCTCGCCTACCGGCTGCCCGGCCCGGCCACGCCCGAGCAGGTCAGGACGATCAGCGATAACTGGCGGCCGTACCGGACCTGGGTCACGCTGCTGCTGCGGACCCAGCTGGAGTACGAGACCGGCGAGATCACCGGCAGGCCAGGCCACGCCCGGACAGGTTAAGCTGTCATGAGCATGTGGTTGCGTCTAGGGTTCCGCCGGCCGTCCGCCCAGTAAAACGACAGCGCAACCGACAATCAGGGCGGCTGGGTCTGGACCGAGCGACGCCGCGACCCGGCCGAACGGGCGACCAGATTCCCAGCCCGTGAAGCCGGGGAACACCTGACGGGATAAAAGCCCTGAGGGCTCCATTTCAGCCTGCCTGAGGAGCCCCGTTTGGACCCGTCGAGCACCCTCTCCCTCGCCGTTACGGTCGCGGTCATCGCCGCCGCCGTCACGCACGCGGTCTGGAACGCGATCGCGCACGGCATCAAGGACCAGACGCTCGCCTTCGCGCTGATCGGCGTGGGCGGCATCGCGGTCGGGATCCCGCTCGTCATCCTGGCCGCCATGCCCCGCGCGGACTGCTGGCCGTACCTGCTCGGCTCGGTCGCCATCCACGTCTTCTACAACCTGCTGCTGATGCAGTGCTACCGGCTGGGCGAGTTCAGCCAGGTCTACCCGCTGGCCCGGGGCACGTCCCCCCTGGTCGTGACCATCCTGGCCGCGATATTCATCCACGAGCACGTAGCCCTGCCGCAGATCGCCGGGGTGCTGGTCGTCTCGGCCGGGCTGGCCACGCTGGTGCTGGCGGGGAGGCGGCCCGGGCGCGCGGCCTTCGCGGCGGCCGTCGGCACCGGCCTGACCATCGCCGCCTACACCACGGTGGACGGAGTGGGCGTGCGGCTATCGGGCAGCCCGGTCGGCTACATCGGCTGGCTGATGATCCTGGAGTGCCTGTGCGTGCCGATGTTCGCTGTTCTCCGGCGACGGGACGTGCTGCTGAAGCAGCCGAAGCGGATCCTGCTAGCCGGCCTGGCCGCCGGGGCGCTGAGCGTGCTCGCCTACGGCCTGGTGCTGTGGGCGCAGACCCGGGGCGCGCTGGCCCCGATCGCCGCGCTCCGCGAGACCAGCGTGATCTTCGGCGCGATTATCGGCACGCTGATCTTCCGCGAGCCGTTCGGCCGCACCCGCATCGTCGCCACCGTGCTGGTGGCGACGGGCATCGTGCTGCTGAACCTCAGTTAGCAACTCGGCCGGGCGCCGGGAGGGCGAGGGGCTCGCCCGGGTCGTTCGGCCTAAAAGTCCCGGAACAGGAGGGTGCCCGGCGGCGCAGGGTTCCGCCGGGCACCGGGCCGATGGGCTCGTAGGTCGGCCTGTTCCTACCCAGAGGAACGGGGTGAATGCAGATATGGATCGAAAATGATGCCTCGCGTAATCATTTCGTCACATTCGGGCACGTCCTGGCGCACGCGTCACCTGGATTACCTGGGTCGACACCGATCCGCGCGTATGATCCCGGCAGGAGGCCGACCGCGATGGCTTACGAGGTATCGACGACGATCGAGATCGCCGCCACACCGGAGAACGTGTGGGCAGTGCTGGCCGACCTGGCCAGCTATGCGAAGTGGCACCCGGCGTACGTGGGAGTGACGGGGCAACTGGCCGCCGGAAGCACGCTTACCATCACGACCACCCACCCGACGACCAGCCGCAACATGACCGCCAAGGTCAAGGTGCTGACTGCTGATCCGGGTACAGAACTGCGGTGGAAATCGAACCTCGCCGGGGTGACGATCAGCAAGCGCACATTCCGCCTGAGCCCGACCGCCGACGGCACCTTGCTGGTACAGACCGGGACCTACCGGGGCCTTGGCGGCGGCCGCGGCCGCGCGATCACTACGGTGATCGGCCGCATCCAGGATACCTTCGTGGCCATCAACGAGGCCATCAAGGAGCAAGCCGAGGCCCGGCAGCGGGCATCGGGCTAACCACAACGGACACAGCGCGCCGGAGGACGGTCATGATCGAGCCCTACCAGGCCATCGGCCTGGTGCCCACCATGCGGGGAATCCGCCACCGCGACGAGATCCGTGTCAACATCGAGCACATCTCGCACCTGATCAAGGCAGCGTCATGGCTGTCCAGCCTGGACCTGCCGGTACGGCTGATTGCCATCCCGGAAGGGGCGCTGCAGGGCTTCAACGACGAGGTGCTCGACCTGGACCACGAGACGTTCGCGCGGGAGTGCGCGATCGACGTCCCCGGCCCGGAGACGGACGCGCTCGGCGCGCTGGCCCGGCAGTGGAGCGCGTTCGTGATGGGACAGGCCAAGGCGCGTCACCCCGAGTTCCCCGGCCGGTTCTTCAACGTCGGGTTCGTGTTGAATCCTGAGGGCGAGATCGTCCTGCGGCATCACAAGGTGGTGCCGCTGCTGCCGGTCGAGCACTCGGTGACCCCGCACAACGTGTGGGACCGGTGGATCGAGCTGTACGGCCGCAACCTGGACGCGTTCTACCCGGTGGCCGACACCGAGATCGGCCGGCTCGGCTTCCTGATGGCAAACGAGGGCTCGTACCCGGAGAACGCCCGCGGCCTGGCCATGAACGGCGCCGAGGTGGTCTACCGGGGGCCGTACCCGCACCCGCACGTGGGCAACGGCCTGTTCGAAGTGCAGAACCGCGCCCGGGCCCTGGACAACAACTTCTACCTGATCGCCTGCAACGTCGGCACCTACTACCTGCATACGGACTCCGACGTGCCGATCGACACGTTCGGCGGCGGCTCGGCGGTGATCGACTACCGGGGCCAGATCGTCGGGCGGCACGACTACAGTGCGGGCTCGTCGTGGGTGGCCGGGACCATCGACGTGGAGGCGCTGCGCAAGTTCCGGGCCAGCGCGCAGTGGGACAACTGGATCAAGGACCTGACCACCGAGCAGTACCAGGTCATCTACGAAGACCCGATCTACCCGAAGAACCTGTACCTGGACCGTACCCCGTACACGCACGAGGAGTACCGCCGCGAGGTCATCGACCGGCAGATCGAGCTCATGCACGAGCGCGACGTCTGGCGGCGCCCCGACAAGGGCTGAGGCCCTCGTCAGCTGCCGATGTAGCTCATGACGTGCTTGATGCGGGTGTAGTCCTCGAAGCCGTACATGGACAGGTCCTTGCCGTAGCCGGAGTGCTTGAAGCCGCCGTGCGGCATCTCGGCCACGATCGGGATGTGGGTGTTGATCCACACCGCGCCGAAGTCCAGGCGCTTGGCCATCCGCATCGCGCGGCCGTGGTCCCTGGTCCACACGCTCGAGGCCAGCCCGTACTTGACTCCGTTGGCCCAGCGAACCGCCTCGTCCTCGTCGGTGAACCGCTGCACCGTGATGACCGGGCCGAAGATCTCGTCTTGGATCATCTCGTCGTCCTGGCGCAGCCCGGACACGACGGTGGGAGCGTACAGGTAGCCGCGCTCCCCCACCCGGTGGCCGCCGGCCACGATCTCGGCGTGCTCCGGCTTGCGCCCGAGCATGCCCTCGACCCGGGCCAGCTGGTTCGGGTTGTTCAGCGGGCCGAAGTAGGCGTCCTCGACGTCGAGGCCGCCGGTCTTGGTGTTGCTGGCCTGCTCGCCCAGGGCCGCGGTCAGGTCCGCGGCGATGCCCGGCCCGGCCAGCACCCGGGTCGCCGCCGTGCAGTCCTGCCCGGCGTTGAAGTAGCCGGCCCCGGCGATGCCCTCGGCGGTGGCCTCGATGTCGGCGTCGTCGAACACCACGACCGGGGCCTTGCCGCCCAGTTCGAGGTGCACGCGCTTGAGGTCGCCGGCGGCCGTGCGGGCCACCTCCATGCCGGCCCGCACCGAACCGGTGATCGACACCATGCTCGGCGTGGGGTGCGAGACGAGCTCGCGGCCGGTGTCGCGGTCCCCGCAGACCACGTTGAACACGCCGGGAGGCAGGAACTCGGCCGCGATCTCGGCCAGCAAGAGGGTGGAGACCGGCGTGGTGTCGGAGGGCTTGAGCACGACCGTGTTGCCCGCCGCGATGGCCGGCCCGAACTTCCAGACCGCCATCATCATCGGGTAGTTCCACGGGGTGACCTGGGCGCACACGCCAATCGGCTCACGCCGGATCATCGAGGTGTGGTCCTTCATGTACTCGCCCGCGCTGCGGCCCTCGAGCACCCGGGCCGCGCCGGCGAAGAACCTGATCTGGTCTACAGCGGGCGGGACTTCCTCCGAGGCCGTCAGCGCGACCGGCTTGCCGGTGTTGCGCGTCTCGGCCGCGACGATGTTGTCGGCGCGCTCCTCCATCGCGTCGGCGATCCGGAACATGGCCAGGCTGCGCTCGGACGGGGTGGTGTCCCGCCATGCCTCGAACGCGTTCGCCGCGGCCTGCATGGCGGCGTCAACGTCCTGATGGCCGGATACCGGGGCATGGGCGTAGACCTCGCCGGTACTCGGGTCGATGACGTCACTGGTTCGTCCGTCGCTGGCGTCGACGTACTTGCCGTTCACGAAGTTCTGCAGTGCGCGGTCGGCCATCGTCAGCCCTCCATCCACATGATCCTTTTCGACGAGCTTCGCAGACCTGAATTATCTTCACAAGTGATTCAGTTGCTATCTTTACTTCTACCTACGAAATCAGTTGGCTCGCAGGACTGGCTGAACCCGAGTCCGGGAGAGGAGACGGCGGTATGGCGCGTAGCCCGGGGACGCTCCCGTCCCAGAACACTGGTGGTGTCGTACCCGACGACGTCTCTAAGCAGATCATCGAGCAGCTGCAGCAGGACGGCCGGCGTTCCTATGCCGCGATCGGCAAGGCCGTGGGACTGTCCGAGGCGGCCGTCCGGCAGCGCGTGCAGCGCCTCCAGGACGGCGGCGTGATGCAGATCGTAGCCGTCACCGACCCGCTGACGCTGGGCTTCCGCCGGCAGGCCATGATCGCCATCAAGACCGATGGCGACCTGGAGAAGGTAGCCGGACAGCTCGCCGACATGGAGGAGATCGATTACGTCGTCATCACCGCAGGCTCGTTCGACGTGCTGGCGGAGGTCGTCTGCGAGGACGACGATCACCTGCTCGAGATCCTGGGCCGGGTCCGCGCCGTGCCCTGCGTGACCAGCACAGAGACATTCGTGTACCTCAAGCTCCGCAAGCAAACCTACTCATGGGGAACAAGATGACATCCTCTGACGCCATCGGCAATGTCCAGGACGCCGCCAAGCGAAATCTATGGCTGCACTTCACCCGCATGTCCTCCTACGCGGACGCCGACGTTCCCGTGATCGTGCGCGGGTCCGGGGCGTACGTCTACGACCAGCACGGCAAGCGCTACCTCGACGGCCTGTCCGGCCTGTTCGTCAGCCAGGTCGGCCACGGCCGCACCGAGCTGGCCGAGGCCGGGGCGCGGCAGGCGGCCGAGCTCGCCTACTTCCCGCTGTGGTCCTACGCGCACCCGAAGGCCATCGAGCTGGCCGCCCGGCTGGCCGAGATGGCGCCCGGCCCGCTGAACCGGGTCTTCTTCACCACCAGCGGCTCGGAGGCGGTCGAGTCGGCCTGGAAGCTGGCCAAGCAGTACTTCAAGCTGACCGGTGAGCCCAGCCGCTACAAGGTGATCAGCCGGGACATCGCCTACCACGGCACGTCGATGGGCGCGCTGGCCATCACCGGCCTGGCCGACATCAAGCACCCGTTCGAGCCGCTGGTACCTGGCGGCGTGCGAGTGCCGAACACCAACTTCTACCGAGCCCCGGATTTCGTGGCCGCGGACGAGACGGAGTTCGGCCGTTGGGCCGCGGACGAGATAGAGCGGGCGATCCTGCGTGAGGGGCCGCAGTCGGTCGCCGCGGTCTTCCTCGAGCCGGTCCAGAACTCCGGTGGCTGCTTCCCGCCGCCGCCCGGATACTTCCAGCGGGTCAGGGAGATCTGCGACCGCTACGGCGTTCTCCTGGTCTCCGACGAGGTGATCTGCGCGTTCGGCAGGCTCGGCTACTACTTCGGCGCCCAGCGGTACGACTACCAGCCGGACATCATCACCTTCGCCAAGGGCGTGACGTCGGGCTACTCGCCGCTC
Organism: uncultured Actinomycetes bacterium; assembly: GCA_963841585.1. Taxonomy (GTDB): domain Bacteria; phylum Actinomycetota; class Actinomycetes; order Streptosporangiales; family Streptosporangiaceae; genus Palsa-504. Next base: position 112,758 of record CAWJDK010000028.1, on the reverse strand, counting down.
GGCGGCATGCTGGTCAGGGACGCGCTGATGGAGCCGTTCAACGCGGGGACGGCCACGTTCCTGCACGGCATCACGTTCGCCGGCCACCCGGTGTCGTCCGCGGTGGCGCTGGCCAACCTGGACATCTTCGAGAAGGAAGACCTGCTGGGGAACGTCAGGGCGAACGAGGCGGCGTTCCGCGCCACCCTGGAGAAGCTGTACGACCTGCCGATCGTCGGGGACATCCGCGGCGCCGGGTACTTCTACGGCATCGAGATGGTCAAGGACAAGGTCACCCGCGAGACGTTCACCGACGAGGAGTCCGAGCGGCTGCTGCGCGGCTTCCTCTCCCAGGCGCTGTTCGACGCCGGGCTAGTCTGCCGGGCCGATGACCGCGGTGACCCGGTCATCCAGCTGGCCCCGCCGCTCATCTGCGGCCAGGAGCACTTCGACGAGATCGAGCGGGTCCTGCGCGCCGTGCTCACTGAGGCCTGGACGCGCATCTGAGCCTGCTGGGCTGACACAACTCACCGGCCCCGGTCAACCCGGCAGCGGCGCCAAAGGGGCACCCACTCCCGATTACACCGAGTTCGAAACCTTCACCCTGGTCCGTCCCCGCTGGCTTGGTCTCCTGGTCTCCTGTGCCGCTCCGTGCTGACCGCGGGCACACGGGATACGGTCGGCTCATGGACGTTCTCGTCATCGGCGCCGGGGCCGTTGGCCTCACCACGGCGATCAGCCTGGCCGAGGCCGGGCTCAGCGTGACAATCAGGACGGCCGCCCTGCCCGCGCAGACCACGTTGGTGGCGGCCGGGGCGGTCTGGGGCGCGGTGAAGGTGGGACCGTCGGACCGGGTCCTCGGCTGGGGCCGGACCGGGCTCGACGTACTGTCCAAACTCGCCGCAGAACCCGGCACCGGGGTGCGGATGGCCGCGGGCCGGGAGGTCTCCCGCGGTCCCCTCGAGCGGTACTACTGGACCCAGCTCCTGACGGACCTGCGGGACTGCGAGAAGTCCGAACTGCCCGACGGCTTCGCCGACGGCTGGCACTACACCGCGCCCCTGGCCAACATGCCGGTCTACCTGGAGTACCTGCGCGCCAGGTTCGAGCGGGCCGGCGGCACGCTCGAGGTATCCCCGGTCGCCTCGCTGGCCGGGCTGGCCGGCCAGGCCCCGGTCGTCGTCAACTGCTCCGGCGCCGCCGCCCACGACCTGGTGCCCGACCCGGCGGTGGTACCGGTGCGCGGGCAGGTGGTCATCGCCGCCAACCCGGGCATCGAGGAGTTCCTCGTCAGCCGGGATCCCGAACCGCCGTGGATCGTGTACATGTTCCCGCACGGGGACACCATCCTGCTCGGCGGCACGAACGAGGAAGGGCACTGGGACACGGACCCGAAGCCCGAGATTGCCGAACGAATCGTGGCCGGGTGCACCGCGATCGAGCCTCGCCTGCGCGGGGCGGAGATCCTCGGCCACCGGGTCGGCCTGCGACCGTGGCGGCCCGAGGTCCGGCTGGAATCCGAACCGCTCGGCGACAGCGTGCTGTGGCACAACTACGGTCACGGCGGCGCCGGCATCTCGATGGCCTGGGGCTGCGCCGCCGAGATCACCCGGGCGGTGCTGGGCTGATCGCCGGGCTGGGCTAATCGTGAGCTGGGCTAATCGCCCAGCTCGGCAGCCAGCCGCGCGGGCGCGATGACCCGGTAGGCGTCCTGGCAGAGCTCGGCGATTTCGGTCCAGTCGGTGCCGCGGTCCAGGCGGACGCCGATCCAGCCGCGGCCACCGACGTAAGGCGGCCGGAAGAAGCGCTCCGGGTCGGACGCGGTGAGTTCCTGCTGGGCTCCGGGCGGCGCCGCGCACCACAGGTGCGGGAACCGGTCGTCGTGATGGCCGTCGGCCCAGAGCGTCACGAACGACTTCTTGCCGCGGACGAACCAGGTCGGCGCGCCGTGACTGGGACGCTCGGTGACCTCGGGCAGGGACAGGCAGATCGCGCGGAGCCGTCCGGCCAGGCTGGCGCAGGGATCGCTCACCCCGCGATTGTGTCACCGGGCGCCGGGATACGCTGCTGCCCATGAAGTTCGCGATCGCGATCCCGCAGTTCTACGCCGACGGCGAATTTGACCCCGCGTCCTTCCGTGAGTATTTCGCCCGGGCCGAGGAGCTCGGCTTCGATAGCGCCTGGACCCAGGAATCGACACTCGGCGCCGGTCCGCAGCTCAGCCCGATCGAGGCGATGACCTACGCGGCCGCGTGCACCGAACGGATGCGGCTGGGGTGCGTGGTGTTCGTGTCGACCCTGCACAGCCCGGTACACCTGGCCAAAAGCCTGAGCACGCTGGACCAGCTCAGCCGCGGCCGGATCGAGGTCGGCGTCGGCACCGGCGGCCAGGGCCGCCCGTTCGGCGCCTTCGGCGTGGACCCGTCCCGTTACGTGTCACGGTTCACCGAGGGCGTCAACCTGATGAAGGCGCTGTGGACCGAGCCCCGGGTTACCTTCCATGGCGAGTTCTGGCAGCTCGAGAACGCGCCGATGGAGCCGAAGCCGTTCCAGAAGCCGTACCCGCGGCTGTGGTTCGGCGGGGCCAGCGAACCCGCGCTGCGGCGCGCCGTGCGGATGGGTGACGGCTTCTTCGGAGCGGGATCATCGACCGCTGGCAGGTTCGCCGAGCAGGTTCAGATCGTGCGGCGCGCGCTCGCCGAAGCGGGCCGGGCCGCGGGCAGCTTCCCCATCGCCAAGCGCGTCTACATCGGGATCGACGATGACGCCGAACGGGCGCGGGCCCGGATGAACGACGCCCTGGAAGGCATCTACGGGCAGCGCGTGCCGGCCATCGAGGCCGCCACGGTGACCGGCACCGCCGCTGACTGCGTTGGCGAGGTCAACAAGGTGGCCGAGGCCGGAGCGGAGCTCATCTTGTTCACCGCGCTGTTCGACCAGCGCGAGCAGATGGAGCGGCTAGCCGCCGCGGTCCTGCCCAAGCTCGGCTAGGCGGCAGCTGCGGCGCGGCGGCGGTCATGCCGGGGGGCGGCGGATCCGGGCGGCGATGTGCCGGGGGAACGGGACTCCCGCCGGAAGAACCGGGTCGGGCACGGGATCCTGCCAGGTGGCGGACAGCGGCAGCACGCCGGCCCAGACCGGCAGGGCCGCGTCCGGGGAGTCGCCGTCGTCGGGCGGCCCGCTGCGGATCTTCACCGACGCCTCGGCCAGGGCCAGCGCGAGCAGCGAGGTCTTGGCCAGTTCCTTCTTGTTCGGGCGGCGGGCGTAATCCCACTGGCCGGGCACGATGTGCTCGCTGAGGGAGCGCAGACCGGCCAGCTTTTCTTCCCGGTCCGTCACCAGCCGCGGCGTGCCGTAGATCATCGCGCTGCGGTAGTTGACCGCGTGCTCGAACACCGACCTGGCCAGCACCAGCCCGTCCACGTGGGTCACGGTCACGCAGATGGTCGCCTGCGGGGCCGAGACCAGGCTGCGGCTGGCTACCGAGCCGTGCAGGTACAACGTGTCACCGGCCAGCCCGTAGACGGTCGGCACCACCATCGGGTAGCCGTCCACCACCACGCCGAGGTGACAGATCACCCCGGCGGCCAGGATGTCCGCTAGGTCGCCGCGATCGGTGCTGCCCTGCTCGCGCAGGCGGCGGTGCCGGGTGCGTTCGGTGACGGGCAGCGGGGACTCCTCGGGCATGACAGGAGTCTACGAGGGCCCTTCACTAAGGTGAGGGTCATGAAAATCGGATTCGGCGCCCCGGTCGCGGGCGCCTGGGCTACCCCCGGTTACCTCACCGTTTTCTCGGAACAGGCCGAGGAAGCCGGGTACGCATCGCTGTGGACGTTCTCCAGGCCACTGGTACCCGAGGGCTCCGGCATGGAGCCGGTGTACCGCAGCGTGCTCGACCCGATGGTGGCGCTGGGGTTCGCGGCCGCCCGGACGTCGCGGATCAGGCTGGGTGTCGCCACCATCAGCCTGCCCTTCGTCTCCCCCGCCTACCTGGCCAAGCAGGCGACGACGGTTGACGTGCTGTCAGGCGGGCGGCTCGACCTCGGCCTCGGCATCGGCTGGATGCCGGAGGAGTTCGCGATCATGGGCGCGTCCACGGCCAGGCGCGGCGCCAGGACCGAGGAGTACCTGGCCGTGCTGCGGACGCTGTGGGCGGACGAGGTGAGCTCGTACCAGGGCGAGTTCTATACCGTCCCGGCGGGACGGCAGGACCCCAGGCCGGTGCAGCAGCCCGGGCCGCCGGTGCTGCTCGGCGGCATGTCCCGGCCGGCCATGGAGCGGGCCGGGCGGATCGCGGCGGGCTGGATCACCTCCAGCCGGGCCGACCTGTCCAAGATCAGCGAGGCGGTCAGCGTGATCGGGGAGGCGGCCGCGGCCGCGGACCGGGATCCGGCCGCGCTGCGCATCGTCTGCCGGGGCGTGGTGCTGGCCGGGGTCGAGGGGCCCGAGGCCGAGGGCCCTGACGGCGGCCTGCGCCTGCTCTCCGGCAGCTACGAGCAGATCCGCGAGGATACGGCGTGGCTCGCCGGGCAGGGCGTCACCGAGCTGTTCTATGACCTGAACTGGGACCCGCGGGTGGGCAACCCCGCCGTCGCCCCGGGAGCCGCGGCGGACCGGGCCGGCGAGATCCTGGCCGAACTCGCGCCGCGCTGAACCGACCTCGCCCGAGCTGGGCGATCAGGGATGTCAGCGTCTTGAGGGCTGGGCGGCCTCCGCGACAAGGCCTTCGCGGTGGGCGATGGCGGCGGCCTCGGTCCGGCTGGCGGCGCCGAGCTTGCCGAGGATGTTAGATACGTGCACGCTGGCCGTCTTCGGCGCGATGAACAGCACGGAAGCGATCTCCCTGTTGCTGCGGCCCGCGGCGATGAGCCGGAGTACCTCGCGTTCCCGGCTGGTCAGCGCGGCCAGGACCTCGCCGTCGCCGCGCTGTTCGGCGGTCCCGATCCGGGCCCGGCGGGCGAGGTCGTCCAGCGCCCGGCGCAGCGGGCGGGCGGCCAGCCGCTCCGCCGTCTGCGCCGCCTGGTGCCACTGCTCGGCCGCCTCGTCCCGGCGCCCCGTCTCGGCGAGCGCCTCGGCCAGCCGCCACCGGGTGCGGACCGTCTCGTAGAGGTAGACGGGCCCGAACGCGTCTAGGACCGCCTGCCAGGCCTGCGGGTCATTCTCGCCGCTGGCCCGGCGGTACTCGGCCTCGGCCCGGGCCAGCCAGCCGCGGCCCTCGGGACCGAGGATGAACTTGGGCCGCTTGCGGAAGGCCGCCCCCTCGCGGGCGATCCGGAGCAGTTCGGCGGCCGCGGCCAGTTCGGCGGCCGCGGCCTCGTCGTCGCCGGCGGCGCGAGCCTGTATGGCCCGGTCGGCCCGGGCGCTCAGCGCGACCGCGGCCTGCGCTGATGGCCGAGGGATGGAAGCCCCAGGGCGGCTCGTAGACGAGGTTGATCGCGGCCTGCGCCTCGGTCAGGGCCTGCTCGGCATCGCCCTGCCAGAGGGCGTGCTCGGCGAACAGAGCGCGCGCGATAAACCCGTCGAATCCGTGGGCCGACAGGAACGGCTCGATCCAGGCGCGCCGTTCCGCCACGGCCTGGTTGCCCCGCGCGACGTCGATGAACAGGGCCATCGAGGACAGGTAGGCCTCGGGAACACTGGTCACCCGGACCGGGAAGCCGTCCGCGATCTCCTGGGCGTGATCCCACTTGCCGTCGGCGTAGTGGCACTGGAAGTGCAGGTGCTGCACGTCGGTGCCGTAGGGCGCGAGGCCGAGCCCGGTCTGGTTGGCCCGCTTGGTGCCCTCGTACGCCACGGTCCCGCCGGCGGCCAGGTCGCCACGCTCCAGATGCGCCCGGGCCAGGTGATATGCCGCCCGCAGCTCCACCCCGAGGACCTCGGCCGCGCGCGCCTGCTTGTGCGCCTCGGTCAGCACCTTGATGGCCTCGTCGTTGCGGCCTCCGCGGTTGCTGATGAACCCCAGGGTGACCAGCGCGTCGGCCTGCACCCAGGGGGCATCGGCCGCGCGGGCCGCGGCGAGCGCGCGCTCGGCCTGCTCGCGGACCAGATCGAAGTCATCGTCGACCAGCAGGGTGTTGGCGTAGGTGGCCACCGCCCGGGCGTACTGCCAGGTCGGCGGCTCGGCGGGCGTCTCGTCTACCGTGGCCCGGGCGATCTCGATCGCCTCGGCGGCGGCCTTGACGTCGTTGATCGCCCACAGGTAGAAGGCGAGGCGCTCGCCGATTCGGCTGGCCAGGGTGTCGGGCGCGGTGGCTTCCCCCCGGTCGGCCTGGGTGGCGAGCACGTGCCGGAGCCGCCGCAGCAGGTGCACGGCCCGGTCGATGTCGCCGCTGTCCGCCGCGTTGGTCGCGGACAGCAGGCCGAGCTTGCCGCGGTGCATGCCGGCCGTCTTCTCCGGCTCGTCAACCCGCTCCCACAGGGCGAGCGCCTGGTCGTAGTGACGGTGCGCCTCGGCCGGCGCGCCGAGCCGCTCCGCCTCGTCGCCGGCCCTGATCGACGCGGCGAACGCGCCGGGGATGTCGTGGCTGGCCAGGCAGTGCTGGGCCAGCTCGGCCGCGGTTCCCGGCCGGGCGAGCCGCTGCTCCTCGGCCAGGAGTGCGCTCAAAGTGCCGTGCAGCCTGGTCCGCTCGCCCGGCAGCAGGTCCGCGTAGACGGCCTCCCGCAGCAGGGCGTGGCGGAAGACGTAGCCCTCCGTGCCGTCGGGCACGAGCAGCTGGTGCGTGACCGCCTCCCGCACCGCGCTCTCGTATTCGGCCGCCTGCAGGCCAGAGGCGGCCCGTACCAGCTCGTCGTCGGCCTTGCGGCCGGTCACCGCCGCCGCGCGAAGCACCTGCTGGGCGGCGTCGGACACCTGTTCCACCCGGTTGAGCAGCAGCGCCGCCAGCCCGGCGGGCAGGCTGTGTTCCGGGCCATTGCTGCCGACCGAGGCGGCGAGCAATTCCTCGGCGTAATAGGCGTTGCCCTCGGCCCGGGCCACGATGTCGTTCAGTGCGGTGGCGCCGATCCGGCCTTGCGCGGCCGCCGTCAGGTGCTCGGCCAGGGCCGAGGGATCCAGCGGGGCGAGGTCGACCGCGATGACGCTGGGCAGCCGGAGCAGCTCCGCCACCACCGGCCGGAGCGGGTGCCTGCGGTGCAGGTCGTCGGTCCGGTAGGTGCCGATCAGCGCGACCCGCTCCCGGTGCAGCATCCGGGATAGGAACGTGACCAGGTCCCGGGTAGAGGCATCGGCCCAGTGCAGGTCCTCGAGCACCAGCAGCACCGGGGCCGCCGCGGCGAGCTCGGCGAGCAGGCCGAGCACCCCGCCGAACATCTGCTGCCGGGCCAGGCCAGAACGGTCCGAGTCGATCGTGAGACCACTGCCGCCCTCGGGCAGCAGCATGCTCAGGGCCGGCCGCGAGCTCAGCGCGTCGCGGACCCCGCTGGCCTGGGCCGCGCCGCGCAGCGCGTCCGCCAGCGGCAGGTAGGGCACGCTGTCGCCGAGCTCCGCGCACTGGCCGGACAGCACGGTGAACCCGCGGCCCGCGGCGAGCTGCGTGGCCTCCGCGACCAGCCGGGACTTGCCGACCCCGGCGTCGCCGCTGACCAGCGCGACCACCGAGCGGCCCGCCTCGGCGTCATCGAGCAGCCTGAGCAGGCGGCCGATTTCATCCTCCCGCCCGACCATGCGGCCCGCTGACACGCGTAGCACCATTGCACGAGTATCGCACCGGGTAGCGACAATTCCGATTCGTTATGCTCTGCGTTTATGAGCCTGCGGCTGATCCGAGGGGATTCGCTCTCCTCCGCCACTGCGCAGACCGGCGGGATGCTTCGCTCGGCCGCCATTTCCGGCGACCTGACCGGCGCCTCGGCGCTGTGGATGGGGCGGACCGTGGTACTGCCAGGGACTTCGTTGGGTGACCATCATCACGGCGACTCGGAAACGGGCATCTACGTGGTATCGGGCCATCCGGTGTTCGTCTTCCGTGACCCGGACAGCGGATCCCTCGTCCGGCTGGAGGCATCGGCGGGCGACTACGTTTGGGTGCCGCCGCACGTCCCGCACCGGGAGGAGAATCCCTCCCCCGATACCGAGGCCGTCGTGGTGATCGCCAGGTCGACTCAGGAAGCGATCGTCGTCAACGTCCCGTCGCTGTAGCCGTCACTCGGGGTCTCTGCGATCGGGGCGGCGTCCGCGTTTGATGGCGGAGCGCTGGCGCTTGGCCGCCAGGCGCCGCTCGTTCGCGGCCCGGCCCGGCCGGGTCGGGACGCGCGGGCGCTGCGGCGGGGCGACGGCGTCCCTGAGCAGGGCGGCCAGCCGGGCTCGTGCCCCCTGCCGGTTGGCGAGCTGGCTGCGCTGCTCGGAGGCCGCGACGGTGAGCACGCCGCTGGCCAGCCGGCCGGCCAGCCGTTCGGCGATCCTGGCCCGCGCCCAGCCGGGAAGCACGGATGACCGCTCCACGTCAAAGGAGAGCTCGACCCGGCTGTCCGCGGTGTTGACCGACTGTCCGCCCGGCCCCGATGACCTGGAGAAACGCTCGTGCAACTCGATGCCGGGTATGAGCAGCCAGCCGTTCACCCGGAGATCGTCAGGCATCGGAGGTGGCTAGGTCAGGCTGGCCACGAGCTCGCCGACGGGCTTGCGGCGGCCCGTGTAGAACGGGATCTCCACCCGGGTGTGCAGCCGTGCTTCGGCGCCCCGCAAATGGCGCATCAGGTCCACGATCCGGTGCAGCTCATCGGCCTCGAACGCGAGGATCCACTCGTAGTCGTTGAGCGAGAAGCAGGCGACCGTGTTGGCCCGCACGTCCGGGTACTCGCGAGCCATCATCCCGTGCTCGGCCAGCAGCCGCCGCCGCTCCGCCGGATCCAGCAGGTACCACTGGTAGGAGCGGACGAACGGGTACACGCTCACGTACGCGCGAGGCTCCTCCTCGGCCAGGAAGGCAGGGATGTGGCTCTTGTTGAACTCAGCCGGGCGGTGCAGCGCCATCACCGACCAGACCGGCTCGCTACACCGGCCGAGGCGGGTCCGGCGGAACCGCACGTACAGGTCCTGCAGGTCATCCGAGGTCGGGGCTACCCACCAGAACATGAAGTCAGCGTCCGCGCGCAGGCCCTGGATGTCGTAGCAGCCGCGGGTAACGATGCCCTTGCCCGCCGCCTGGTCGAGCAGCTCGGCCACTTCCGCGGCCGCCTCGGCCGGGCCGCCGGATCCGCCGCCGCCGCCTCGAGCGCGGCGCGGTCAGTGACCCGGAACACCGACCACATCGTGTAGCGGACCAGCTCGTTGAGATCACGGGCTTTCGGCTTAGGGGCCGTCTGAAGTTCGTCAGCCATGGCACTATTGTCCGCGACGGCCGTCACCGGATCGCACCGGCGTCGCCGCCGGCGGCCGGGCCGCGAGGAACGCCAGCACCTGGCCGGCCGCCGCCCGTGCGGTGGCGACGCAGGCCGGTATGCCGACCCCGTCGTAGGCCGCGCCGCAGACCGCGAGCCCCGGCAGGGCCGCCGCCGCCGCGCGGATCGCGGCCACCCGGTCCAGGTGTCCCACCGTGTACTGAGGCAGTGCGCCGCCCCAGCGCGTCACCCTGGTGGCCACGGGTCGGCCCCGCACCCCGGTCGCCGTCGCCAGTTCGGCCGCGGCCAGGGCGGCCAGCTCGTCGTCGGCGCGCTGCAGCAGGGCCTCCTCGCCGATGCGGCCGACCGAGCAGCGCACGATCTCCAGCGCCTCCTGGCCGCGGACGGCCGCCTCGGCCAGGTGCGGCCACTTGACCGTGGAGAAGGTGACCGCCTTCACGGCCCGCCCGTCCACGGCCGGCACCAGGTACCCGCTCCAGCCGAGGGCGGCGAGGCCGGGGGCGGCAAAGGCGGACCGCGGATACGCGAGCGTGACGATCGCCATGCTCGCGTAGCTGATCTGGCCGAACGCGGTGACCGCGGCGGACGCGCCGGGAACGCCCGTCAGCAGGCGGCCCGCGGGCCGCGCCGGGATCGCGAGGATCACCGCGTCCGCGTCGACCAGCTCGGGTGCCGCCGCCGAGCCCACGGTGAGCCGCCAGCCGTTCCCGATCCGGGCGAGCTCGCGGACCATCACGCCGGTGCGCACCTCCGCGCCGGATGCCTTCGCCAGGTAGGCGGGGAGGACCCCGAGGCCTCCCGTGAGCGTGGTGAAGACTGGTCCGCCCGCGCGGGTGCCGGCCTGCGCCTGGGGCGGCAGCAGGGATCGCGCCGCCTCGGCGAGGGACCTGTGCTGCCGGGAGGCGGCCGCCAGCGCGGGCAGCGTGGCGTCGAAGGAGAGCTCCGTCGAACGGCCCGCGTAGACCCCGCCCAGCAGCGGGTCGACCAGCCGGTCCACCACCTCGCGGCCCAGCCGCGCCCCGACGTACCCGGCGACGGACACGTCGCCGTCGCGGGCGGTCGGCGGCAGTTCGAGGTCCTGGCCGGCCCGGGCCAGGCCCTCGCTGGAGAGCACCCCGGACCTGGCGAGTTCGGCCATGTCAGACGGCACGCCCATGAACTGGCGCCGCGGCAGCGGCCGGAGCGCGCCCAGCGTCCAGATCGCGGACGACGTGGGTCCGGGGACAGTGCGCTGATCCTCCAGCCCGGCCTCAGCGATCAGCGCGATCCCTTCCGGGCGCGTGACCAGCAGCGCCTCGGCGCCCTCGTCGACGGCGACGCCGGCGATCCCGGACACGGACAGCTTGCCGCCGAGCCGTGGCGACCCCTCGAGGACGGTCACCCGCACCGGCTCGTCGCGGAGGGAAAACGCCGCCGCGAGCCCGGAGATCCCGCCGCCCACGATCACCACGTGCGGTCGCGCGTTCGTAGGATCCATGCCCTCCAGCCTGGCAGACGCCGCCGCCGATGGGGACCGGAGGGCCGCCCGGCGGCCGCTGGCTCCGTCCACGACGCGGCGCGCTCGTGATCTGGGCGCGGCCGGGCCGACATGCTTCCGTGCGCCTGGGGCAAGCGGACTTTCGTCACTCTGGCACTACCCGTACCAGGCCGGACCGGCAACCGGCCGCCGAAACGGGTGCCCCCGTCAGCCTGCCGCCGTAATGGGGCATCGCCGAGGGACATAAGCTGCTTTTAGTCACTCTGGCGTCGCACGTACCAAATGATAAGGCGTGGATGTCCCAGCCATGCACATAGAACGACATGAATGGGACATTCACGCCATATGCCGCAGGCGGGCCGGGATCCCGTGGGCGGGCGGGGGAAGCGGACGGGGGAAGCGGGCGGGGCAACAGGCGGAGGCAGCAGGCGGAGGCAGCAGGCGGAGGAATGGCTCGGGAACCCGGGAGCACCGGGGGCGCGGCGCCTCGGGCTGGAGCGGTGGTGCGCTGTATACCGCGGCGCGTGCTCGTGATCTGGGCGCGGCCGGCCCGCAGCGCGATCGTGACCATCGCCGCGGAACCGCGCCGTTTCCGGCGGCCGTCACAACGGCATGCGGAACACACTGAGGGGCACCACTACCAGGCACGGCGCCATCGCCGGCCTCATGATCGGGAGCGTCCTGCTCGGCGGGGGCATGTTCCTCGCGGGTTGCTCGGCCGGCAGCTCGAACAGCGTCGCCAGTTCGTCCGGCGCGGCCGCGAAGGCGGCTGGGCAAGCGGCCGCGCCGGCGGCCGGGCAAGCGCAACGCCGGCAAGCACGCGCTGGCGATGGCGACGGCGCCCAGCGCCGCCGCCCCCAGCAACCCCGGTGCCCTGAGCACTGGCACCACGGCCAGGCTGGCGCCGGCCAGCAGCATCATCTACACCGCGCAGCTGACCGTACGGGCGGCCAATGTCAGCTCGGCCGCCACCCAGGCGGCGCAGATCGCCGAGGGCGTCGGCGGCTACGTCTCGAACGAGACCGCCAAGATCGACCCCGATCACCCGTCGCAGGACACCGCAAGCGTGCAGCTGAAGATCCCGGTCACGTCCTACTCGGGCGCGCTCGGCGAGCTGAGCCACCGCCTCGGCACCCAGCTGGCGCTGCGGCAGCATGCCCAGGACGTCACCCAGCAGGTGGCCGACGTGAACAGCCTGGTCGCCTCGGACCTGGCGGCCATCGCCCAGCTCCGCGCGCTGCTGTCGCACGCGGGATCGGTGGGCGACCTGCTCAGCGTCCAGAACCAGATCAACCAGGAGGAATCGAGCCTGGAGTCGCTGCAGGCCCAGCAGCGCGCCCTCAGCCACGAGACCAGCTACGCGACGGTGACGCTGACGATTCTCGGCCCGAAGGCCAAGCCGGTGCCGCACCGCCAGAAGGCCCCGCCCACGCTCGCCGGGGGCCTGAGCGCCGGCTGGCGGGCGCTGCGCATCGCCGTGTCCTGGACGCTGGCGTTCCTCGGCGTGATCGCGCCGTTCGTCATAGTCCTGGCCGCCGCCGGATACGTCGTCCATCGCGGCCGCCGGTGGCTGACCCGCCGCAGGCCGGCCGGGCCTGCCTCGCCGGAAAGCTAACGCGTCCGGAGCTCAGCCGCCGGGATTCACGATGGGGCGCGAACCGACTCGGCGTGCACCAGGTCGGCCAGCCTGGCCAGGACGTCCGGGTCGGTTTCCGGCAGCACGCCATGTCCGAGGTTGAACACATGGCCCTCGGCGGTGCGGCCGCGGGCCAGCACGTCCCTGGCCCGCTCCTCGATGACCTCCCACGGCGCGAGCAGGATCGCGGGATCGAGGTTGCCCTGCAGCGCCTTGCCCGGCTCCACCCGCCGGACGGCCTCGTCGAGCGGGATGCGCCAGTCGATCCCGATCACGTCGGCTCCGGCCTCCCCCAGCAGCCCGAGCAGTTCCCCGGTCCCGACCCCGAAGTGGATGCGCGGCACCCCTACGGACCCGAGCGCGGCGAAAATCCGGCTGGTGTGCGGCAGGATGGAGTGCCGGTAGTCGTCCGGGCTGACCGCGCCCACCCACGAGTCGAAGAGCTGTACGGCCGACGCCCCCGCCGCCACCTGGATCTGCAGGAACGAGATGGTGATGTCGGCCAGCCGGCTCAGCAGCGCGTGCCACAGCCCCGGGTCGCCGTACATCAGCGCCTTGGTCTTGTCGTGATTCTTGGACGGCCCGCCCTCGACCAGGTAGGACGCGAGCGTGAAGGGGCCGCCCGCGAAGCCGATCAGCGGCCGCCCGGCCAGCTCGGTCACGAGCGCCCGGACCGCCTCGGTCACGTAGGGCACGTCGTCCGGCTCCAGCGGGCGCAGCCGCCCCAGGTCCTCGGCCATCCGCACCGGTGTCTCGACCACCGGCCCGATGCCGGCCTTGATGTCCACGTCGATCCCTACCGCGCGCAGCGGGACCACGATGTCGCTGAACAAGATGGCCGCGTCCACGTCGTACCGGCGCAGCGGCTGCATGGTGATCTCGGTGATCAGCTCGGGGCGGGTACACGAATCGAGCATCGAGATGCCCTCCCGCACCCGCCAGTACTCGGGCAGCGAGCGGCCCGCCTGCCGCATGAACCAGACCGGCGTATACGGCACTGCCTCTCGCCGGCAAGCCCGCATGAAAGGCGACTTTTCCTGGGACGCGGTCACGTCAGGGATCCTTCCACATCACCACACGGTAGCCGCCGGGAGACACGCCGTCCGAGATCCCACGAATCAGCGCGCGAGCGTGCCACCATCGGCATCACATCCCTCAACGTCCGCAGGCCCCGTGACGCATCGTACCGAGGAGGTCGCCAGGATGACGCAGCTTAGCAGCGCCCAATTGGTTAGGCACTGCACCGGATGCAACGAGGAGCGGCTGTTCGAGCAGTTTCACCCGGAGCCCGCGAGCTGCCCAGATGTACCAGACGGCGACTGCCCGGAGTGGGCCTGCGCGGTCTGCGGCGACGCCCTGATCATCGGCCTGCCCGCGCACGTCCGCAGCGACAGCACCCCCAAGGCCACCAGGGCGGCCTGATCCCCTGAGGACCCCTCAGAATCCCTGCGGGCCCTGAAAATCCCGGAGAACCCGCAAATCCCGGCGGCCCCGCTCGGTACTCCCTGGGCACATCCGAGACGGCATCCAATCCGGCAATCCGCGTGGAACATGGTGTTCGGGCATGAATCTCTATGGCGCTGCGTGAGACGAGATGAGCGACACGTACGCTCGGGTCATGAAGGCGACTGAGGGGCCGGCTGACCGGCGCGCCACGCGATCACGGGCGCCGCAGCGATCAGGAGTGGTGCGCGACGCCGCGGCAGGCACTCCCCCGGTGACGGAAATCGCCGGAGGCGCGGACGACGCGTCCGCGGCGGCGGCCCAGGCGGCGGTCGCGGACTCCGCCGCTGAGGCGACGTTCGCGGCGGCGATGGCGGCCTTCATGGCCGGCCGGGAGGCGCTAAGCCGCCGGGATCTGGTGCTCGAGGACGTCCCGGCGCCGAAACGGCTGGCGCCCTACGCCACCGCCATGGCGGCGACCGTCCGGCGGGGCGAGGCGGACGTCGCCTGGGGACGGCTCGTGCTGCTATACGACCCGGACGGCCAGCAGGGCTGGGACGGCTTCTTCCGGCTGGTCGCCTACGTCCGCGCCGATGTGGAACCGGAAATGGCGGCCGACCCGCTGCTCGGCGAGGTCGGCTGGAGCTGGCTGTCAGAAGCGCTGGACGCGCGCGTGCCGGGGTATGCCGTCCCCAGCGGGACGGTGACCAGGGTCATCACCGAGGGGTTCGGGGCCAAGCAGGACGAGATCCCGCTGACCGGGTTCGAGTTGCGCGCCTCCTGGTCCCCGACCGGGCCAGGTCACCAGCACGGGTCCGCGAGTAACAGCGATCCCGACGCTGTCGACCTGCCCGCGCACATCGCGGCCTGGTGCGACTGCCTGTCTGCCGCGGCCGGCCTGGAACCGCCGGGAACACGGGCCCTGCGGCAACCGGGGCACGGGTGACCGCAGGCAGCGAGCGGCCGCGCGGCGGCTTGCCCGACGCGCGCGCTCCGGAAAGCACTGAGCGGCCGCGCGGCGGCTTGCCCGACGCGCGCGCTCCGGAAAGCACTGAGCGGCCGCGTAGGCGGTTTGCCCGACGCGCGCGCTCCGGAAAGCACTGAGCGGCCGCTAGGCGGTTTGCCCGACGCGCGCGCTCCGGAAAGCACCGAGGCCGGCGGGATAATCCCGCTGCTCGAGCCGCGCGACGGCATGCCGCCGGTCGTCGCGACGGACGCCGCGCTGGCCGAGGTAACCGGCAGGCTGGCCCGCGGCGAGGGCCCGGTCGCGGTCGACGCCGAACGTGCCTCGGGCTACCGCTACGGGCAGCGCGCCTACCTGGTCCAGCTCCGCCGTTCCGGGGCGGGGACGGTGCTCATCGACCCGATCTCCTGCCCCGACTTGTCCGGCGTCGACGCCGCGCTGCAGGACGCCGAGGCGGTGCTGCACGCGGCGTCCCAGGACCTGACCTGCCTGGCCGAGATCGGCTTCCGGCCACGGCGACTGTTCGATACCGAACTAGCCGGGCGGCTGCTCGGCTATCCGCGGGTGGCCCTCGGCACGCTCGTCGAGGAAGTGCTCGGCTTCCACCTGGAAAAGGGCCATTCGGCCGCCGACTGGTCGGCCCGTCCGCTGCGCGAGGAACTGCTCCGCTACGCGGCCCTCGACGTGGAGGTGCTGATCGAGCTGCGCGACGCGCTCGCGGACGAACTCGACGCCCAGGGCAAAACCGAATGGGCACGCCAGGAGTTCGCGGCGGTGCTTGGCGCCCGCCCGGCCCTGGCCCGGCCGGATCCATGGCGGCGCACGTCCGGAATCCACCGGGTGCAATCCCGCCGGGGGCTCGCCGTGGTGCGTGAGCTCTGGACGGCCAGGGACCGGATCGCGCAGCGGGCCGACTTGTCCCCGCACCGTGTGCTGCCCGATGCGGCGATCGTCGAGGCGGCCAGGTCCTACCCGGCCAGTCACGCCCAGCTGATCAGGATCAGCGGGTTCGCCAGCCGGCAGGCCCGGCGGTACGAGCGGGACTGGCTGGCCGCGGTAGCGCGGGCGCGGGCCAGCGCCGACGACGAGCTGCCCGAGACAACCGGGGGAACGATACCGAACGGCCCGCCGCCGGCGCACCGCTGGGCCGAGCGTGATCCGGCCGCCGCCGCGCGGCTGGCGGCGGCGCGCGGCGCGATCACGGCGCTGGCCGAGGAAAACCGGGTGCCGGCCGAGAACCTGCTGTCCCCCGACGCGCTGCGCCGGCTCTGCTGGGATCCGCCGCGGCCCCGGAGCGGGCCCGGTGGTGAGCCCGGTGGTGAGCCCGGTGGTGAGCCCGGTGGTGAGCCCGGTGGTGAGCCCGGTGGTGAGCAGAGTGACGAGCAGGCCGTGGCGCAGGCGCTCGCGGACTACGGCGCACGGCCGTGGCAGATCGAGCTGACCGCCGGCCCCCTCGCCCAGGCCCTCGGCCAAGCCAAGACCCACCTGCCGGACGCGGCCGACGCTGACGCGGGTGACACTTAGGCATGGGCATTCTCGCCAGCAGCGGCCCCGCCCCTTTGAGCCTGGTAAGCCACGTGACGCCGCTGCCTGGCTTCCTCGGCTCCCTGGCCGGCCCGCTCGATCACTACGGGTACTGGGTTATCGCGCTGCTGCTGCTGCTGGAGAACATCGGCGTGCCCGTGGTGCCCGGGGAGTTCGCGATGATCGGCGGCGCGATCTTCGCCGGCACCGGCCGGGCGGGACTGAACATCGTCGTGGTCGCCGTCGTGGCCTTCGTCGCCTCAGTAGCCGGCGCCGAGATCGGCTACCTCCTCGGCCGGTTCGCCGGGCGCGAGCTGATCCTGCACTACGGCAGGTACATCATGATCAAGCCCCACCACCTGGACCGGGCCGAGGCGATCGTGGACCGCTACGGCGGCTTCGTGGTGGTCATCGCCCGCTTCATCGTGGGACTGCGCGAGGCCAACGGCATCATCGCGGGCATCACCCAGATGCGCTGGCTCACCTTCACCGTCTTCAACGTGATCGGGGCGGCCGTCTGGGTCGCCACCTGGGTGACCATCGGGGACCTGGCCGGTGACCACATCGACACGATCTACGCCGACATCAACCGGTACTCGCTCTACGTGTTCGGCGCCATCGTCGCGCTGGCGGCCGGCTACATCGCCTGGCGCGTGATCCGCCGGCGCCGGCGCGGCCGGTCCGGCTCAGGCCCGGCCGGGGCGAGCTCGCCGGCCAGGGAGAACTCCGAGGCTCAGGGTTCGTAGCGCTCAAGTCCGGCCAATGCCCGCGCCGTGGCTCGGCTAGCTCCGGGGAGGACGGCCCCGCCGGCGACAGAATGGGCGACCCAGAAGCCGCCCTTGGGCAGCGACGGGTCCGCGGGCATCACGGCGGGCACGCCGAGGGCCGAGCAGGCTTCGGCCAGCACCTCGGGCAGGTTCTCCCGGTGCAGGCACAGGACGGCCGGGCGGCGATCGGCCACCAGGCCGGCGAGCAGCCGCCGGAGCGCATCGGCCAGGTCCGTTCGGGATGAGAAGTCTTCCGTGCGGCCGTAGGGGGCCAGGCAGGCCTCGGTCTCGACCGTCCCCCCGAACGCCGCCGCGTACGGGCGCGCGGTATCGGTGCAGCGCAGCGCGGGCGAGCTGATCACCCGCGCGACGGGCGCGAAGCAGGCCATCAGGCCGGCCAGCGCCTGCGCGTCGGCCTGCCCGCGTGCGTCCAGCGGCCGCGAGCAGTCATCGCCGGCCCAGTCCGCCTTGCAGCCCGCCGAGGCATGCCTGAGCAGGATCAACGGCACCGTCTCGAGCGGCCGGAAGGCGGAGATCACCGGGTCGTCGTGAGTGTCGGCCAGCTGTTCGCGGGCCTGGCCCAGCGGCAGCCAGGACACCGCGTCGATCTCGTTACCCGGCGCGGCCTGGCTCCCGTCACAGAACGCCGACCAGTAGCTGACTCGCTTGGGACGACCCCAGCTGATGTATTCCACGGTCGGCAGCCGCGGGCCGAGCACCGGCCTTACGCAGGTCTCCTCCTGCACCTCGCGCACCGCGGTGAGCAGGATGTGCTCGTCCGGCTCGCTCTTGCCCTTCGGCAGCGACCAGTCGTCGTACTTGGGCCGGTGGACGAGCAGGACCTCGGCGTCCTCCGCGGGATCCGCTGGAGGACGCCAGATGGCCGCACCCGCCGCCTGGGTGGCGTCAGTCATCGGCCGAGCGGACCCGCCGTTCCCTGACCAGGGTTTCCTGCACGTCGCGCAGTGGATTCCCGGCCTCGTCCCGGCTGCGCCTGGTCCAGTATCCGTCCGCGTTCAGCCGCCAGCTAGAAGTCCCGTCGTCCATGCCGATATCCAGGAACCGGCGCAATCCGCGCTGGTGGCCGGCGTCCACGACCTGGACGGCCTGCTCCACCCGGCGGTCCAGGTTCCTGTGCATCATATCGGCGCTGGCGAGCCAGACCTCGCTGTCTTCGTCGTCGCCGGTGCCGAACGCGTAGATCCGCGAGTGCTCGAGGAACCGGCCGAGCACGCTGCGGACCCTGATGTTCTCGGACACCCCGGGGATGCCCGGCCGGAGCGCGCAGATGCCGCGCACCCACAGGTCGACCGGGACGCCCGCCTGCGACGCCCGGTACAGGGCGTCGACCACCGTCTCGTCGACCAGCGCGTTGGTCTTGAACGCGATCCGGGCGGGCAGGCCCGCCCGGTGCCGCTCCGCCTGCCGGTTGATCCGGCTGACGATGCCGGCCCGCAGTGCTTCCGGTGCGACCAGCAGCCGCTGGTAGACCTTTGTCCGGCTGTACCCGGTCAGGTGGTTGAACAGCGCGGTGACGTCTTCGCCGACCGCTGGATCGGCGGTGAGCAGCCCGTAGTCCTCGTAGATCCGGGCCGTGGTCGGGTGGTAGTTGCCGGTGCCGATGTGGCAGTACCGGCGCAGCGTCCCGTCGGGCTCCTCGCGCACGATCAGCGCCATCTTGGCGTGGGTCTTCAGCCCGACGAAGCCATAGACGACGTGGCAGCCCGCCTCCTCCAGCTTGCGCGCCCAGGCGATGTTAGCGCGCTCATCGAACCTGGCCTTGATCTCCACCACCACGACGACCTGCTTGCCCGCCTCGGCCGCGTCGATCAGCGCCTCCACGATCGGCGACTGGCCGCTGGTCCGGTACAGCGTCTGCTTGATCGCCAGCACCCGCGGGTCCTCGGCGGCCTCGTCGATCAGCCGCTCGACCGACGCGGCGAACGAGTCGTAGGGGTGGTGGACGAGGATGTCACGTTCGGCGATGGCGGTGAAGATGCTGTTGTCCTGGGAGACCGCCCGGTTGGACGGGACGAACGCCGGGTACCTCAGCTCGCCGAAGTTCAGGTCGGCCAGGGTGAACAGGCCGCTCAGGTCGAGCGGGCCAGGGACCCGGTATACCGCGCGCTTGTCGATGTCCAGCTCGGTGACCAGCCGGTCCAGCACGTCGGCGGACATCGTGTCCTCGACTTCCAGCCGGACCGCGGGCTCGAACCTGCGCCGTACCAGCTCCCGCTCCATGGCCTGCAGCAGGTTCTCGGTGAGCTCCTCGTCGACCTCCAGGTCCCTGATCCGGGTGACGCGGAACGCGTGCTGCTCGATGATCTCGACGTCGCCGAACAGGTCGGTCAGGTGCGCCGCGATGACGTCCTCGATCGGCACGAACCGGTTCTGTGCCACGGCCAGGAACCTGGGCAGGAGCGGGGGGACCTTTACCCTGGCGAACACCGTGGCGTCCGTGCGCGGGTCCGCGATCATGACGGCGAGGTTGAGGGACAGGCCGGAGATGAACGGGAACGGATGGGCCGGGTCGACCACCAGCGGGGTGAGGACGGGGTAGATGCGCTGGCGGAACAGGTTGCCGAGGTTCTCGCGTTCGTCGGCGATGAGTTCCTTCCAACGCAGGATCTCGATCCCGTGCTCGGCCAGTTCCGGGGCGATGCGCTCGCTGAACGCGCGGGCGTGCCTGACGGTCAGCTTGCCGGCCAGGTCGAGGGTGTTCTCCAGGACCTGCCCGGGCAGCTGCACCCCGGTGCCCTCGACCGGGAAGCCTGCCACCATCCGGCGCACCAGCCCGGCCACCCGGACCATGAAGAACTCGTCCAGGTTGGTCGCGAAGATGGCGAGGAACCGCACGCGCTCCAGCAGCGGAACCGATTCGTCTTCGGCGAGCTCGAGCACGCGCTCGTTGAACCTGAGCCAGCTTTCCTCCCGGTCCAGGTAGCGCTCCGGTGGTAGCGCGGCTCCGGCGCCCACCTGCGCCTCGTCGTGTTCCTCATGTCCTTCTGCGGCGGGAAGGTTCATCTGGCTGACGCTCATGCACCACATTGTCCCCGCCGGGTGCCCGGCAGGAAACGTTGAGGGCGGCCGGAGCTATTTATCCCGAACGGCGCGGGGTGACTGCCCCCGGTACCGGCGCATGCCAGCGCGTCATGGTGTAGCCGGGGACACCCGGCCGGATTTAGCGGGCCTTCTTTGTCGCACTTAATGCGCACGCATTGTGCTGCCGTCAGGTCACCCTGGAGCCTGCCCGCCGAGCTCGGCCGCGAAAGCCGCCAGGTCGAGCAGGTGGAAGAGGGTGTCGCACCAGCGCTCTCCGGCCGGCCGGTCGTCAAAGTGCCCGAGGCACTCGTTCGCCGCGTCTAGGATCGCCCGCAGCACCGCGCCTTGCGCGCTGCGGTCGGCCTGCGGGTCCCTCGGCTCGCCTTCCAGGATCGCGGCGGCTTTCTGCGCCATGGCTAGCCCGAGCGTCCCGGCCAGCAGCGCCCGCTGCATCATCAGGACGCCATTGTGGTCTTTCATCTGCCTTGCCTCCATCGTCCACGGTGGCTGTCCCGCCTTCACAGCCATGATGCGGACAGGCAGTGACATTCCGGTGCCACCGCTCCGGGCGCCGTTCGCCCGGACGGCCCCGCAAGCGGCTCCCGTACCAATAACAACAGCTGTACTGCCGAAGAAATGGCGAATTCATCATCGTGGATCGCCGTGTCCCCTATAGGGGCCATAGCGATCCACGATAAATGGACGACCTTTTCCGGCGGGGAATTTCGGAAAGGGCGCGGTTAGCCGGCGGGGGGGCGGCAGGCGGACCAGATCGCCTCGGCGTTGTGCAGCTTGACCCGGTCGCCGCGTCCGAGCGCCTGGGCCAGTTCGGCCTCGGCGGTCTCGATGCGCAGCCACTCGGCGTACGACACCGCGGCGATGCCCTTCCCGGCCAGCACGCTGGCCAGCGGCCAATCCTCGGCCGGGCCTGCGGGGGCGGGACGGTCGGGATAGCGCAGCAGCCCGGCTCGCGGCAGCGGGACGTCGCCCTCGCCGGGGCCGGCCCTTAGACCGGCCAGGTCCTCGAGCAGGCAGCGGACGGTCTCGGCGGCATCGGACTTGTTGGTGCCGATCACGCCGGTCGGGCCGCGCTTGAGCCATCCGGCCACGTATTCGCCGGGTAGCGGCTTGCCGTCCTCGCCCAGGACACGCCCCTGGGCATTGGGCACCACCGACGCGCGCGTGTCGAACGGCACGCCGGGCAGCGGGACGCTCTGGTAGCCCACCGAACGCAGCACCATCTGCGCGTCGAGTGTCTCGAACTCGCCGGTGCCGCCGAATTTCCCGTCGGCGCTGATCGACGTGCGCTCGAGGGTGATTCCCTCGACCCGTTCGGTACCTAGGATCTCGGTCGGCCGCAGCCAGAAACGGACGGTCAGCCGCCGGCTGTGCCCGGTGGAGGCCGGCGGTGTCGAAGGGCTCGAAGGACTCGAAGGGGCGGCCCCGTCCTGGGCCCACTTGGTGATCGCCACGAGGTTGCCGCGGACCCGCCGGTCGGATTCGGCCATGGCGACGCCCTCGCCGGCCAGGTCGAACGCGTTCAGGTCGGCCTCGTCGCCGTGCACCACCAGCTCGACGCCGGGTAGTTCACCCAGCTCGCGCAGTTCCTTGGTGGTGAACTTGGCGTGTGCGGGCCCGCGACGGCCGATCATGTGAACCTCGCGCACCTTGCTCGCGTGCAGCGCGTCGAGGACCGGCTGCGGGACGTCGGTCGTGTGCAGCTCGTCCGGGTCCCGGGCCAGGATCCTGGCCACGTCGACGGCCACGTTGCCCACGCCGATCACCGCGACCGACTCGGCGTCCAGGGTGAACGCCGCGGAGTCCATGTCCGGATGGCCGCAGTACCAGTTCACGAAGTCGGTGGCGGCGTAGCTGCCGGGCAGGTCCTCGCCGGGGATGCCGAGCCGCCGGTCCCGCATCGCCCCGGTCGCGTAGATCACCGCGTCGTACGCCGACACCAGGTCGTCGCGGGTCACGTCCTCGCCGAGGTGCACCCCGCCGACGAACCGGACGTCCGGGCTTTCCAGCACCTTGCGCAGGTACTGGGCGATCGACTTGATCGACTTGTGGTCGGGAGCGACGCCGTAGCGGACCAGGCCGTACGGGGTAGGGAGGCGGTCGATCACGTCCACGCGCACCGGGACAGGCACCGGCAGCGCTGCCGCCTGCTTGACCAGCGCCTCGGCGGCGTAAAGCCCGGCAGGGCCGGAACCGACCACGGCAACGTTCAGCATAAATGCTTACGCTACTCGACGGGCCGGCCCTCCGTGGCGGCCGTGGCCGCCTCGCGAACATCGCCCGGTGAGCGGCGGGCTACCGCCTCGGTGATCTGCCGGGCCAGGTGCTGCGGGGTCAGGCCCGCCTCGTCGAGCACCTCGTTCCTGGTGCCGTGGGACAGGAACTCCTGCGGCAGGCCGAACGTCTTCACCGGCATGTCCACGTCGTGATCGCGCAGCAGCCGGGCCACTGCGTCGCCGAACCCGCCGACCCGCCCGTTGTCCTCCACGGTCACCACGAGCCGGTGCCGCCGCGCCGCGCCGGCCAGCGCCTCATCCACCGGCTTGGTCCACCGCGGGTCCACCACGGTGACGCCGATGCCATGGACGGCCAGCCGGTCCGCGACCTCCAGGCTGGTCAGCGCCATCGGGCCCGCGCCGACCAGCAGGACGTCCGCGCCCAGGCCCTGCGCCGGCGCGCGCAGCACGTCCATGCCGCCCAGCTTCGCGACCGCCTCGACCTCGCCGCCCACGTTGCCCTTGGGGAACCGGACCACGGTCGGCCCGTCAGAGACCTCGACCGCGTCGTTGAGCAGTTCGGCCACCCGCTTGGCGTCCCGCGGCGCCGCGATCTTCATGCCCGGGACGAGCTGCATGATCGACCCGTCCCACATGCCGTGGTGGCTGGCCCCGTCCGGCCCGGTCACCCCGGCCCGGTCCAGCACGAACGTCACCGGCAGCTGGTGCAGGGCCACATCCATCAGCGTCTGGTCGAAGGCCCGGTTGGCGAACGTGGAGTAGATGGCCACGACCGGGTGCAGGCCGGCCATGGCCAGGCCCGCGGCGCTGGTCACCGCGTGCTGCTCGGCGATGCCCACGTCGTAGACGCGGTCCGGGTAGGCCGCGGCGAACTGGGCCAGGCCAGTCGGGTACAGCATCGCCGCCGTGATCGCGACCACATCGGGCCGCCGCGCGCCGATGGCCACCATCTCGTCGCCGAACACCCGGCTCCACGTCCCCGGCGCTGCGCCGGCCGCGGGCACCTGGTGCAGGCAGTCGACCGTGTTCTGCTCGGCCTCGGCGTAGCCGAGCCCCTTCTTGGTGATCACGTGCAGCAGCACCGGGCCGCCGAAGTCCCGGGCGTGCCGCAGCGCGCTTTCCAGCAGCCGCTCGTCGTGCCCGTCGATGGGGCCGACGTACTTTATCCCGAGGTCCTCGAACATCACCTGCGGCTGCAGGACGTCCTTGATGCCCTTCTTGATGCCGTGCAGCGTCCCGTAAATCGGCGGGCCGACCACCGGGGTCCGGGACAGCGTGGTCTTGATGTAGTCGAGCACGTGCTCGTACCGCTGGCTGACCCGGATGGCGGCCAGATGCTCGGCTAGGCCCCCGATCGTCGGCTGGTAGGACCAGCCGTTGTCGTTCACGATCATGACCAGCCGCGAGTCCTTGGCCGCGGCGATGTTGTTCAGCGCCTCCCAGGCCATCCCGCCGGTCAGCGCGCCGTCGCCGATCACCGCGACCACGGTCCGGTCCGGCTCGCCGCGCAGTGTGTACGCCTTGGCCAGCCCGTCGGCGTAGGACAGGCTCGTGGAGGCGTGCGAGTTCTCCACCAGGTCGTGCTCGGACTCGGCCCGGCTCGGGTAGCCGGTCAGCCCGCCGCGCTGCCGCAGCGTGCCGAACCGCGCGACCCGGCCGGTCAGCAGCTTGTGCACGTAGGCCTGGTGCCCGGTGTCGAAGACGATCTTGTCCTTCGGCGAGTCGAAGACCCGGTGGATCGCGATCGTGAGCTCGACCACGCCCAGGTTCGGCCCGAGGTGGCCGCTGGTCCTGACCGTCGTCTCGATCAGCAGGTCACGGATCTCCGTGGCGAGGCTGGTGAGCTGCTCCTGGTTCAGTCCCTTCAGGTCCTCGGGGCCTTCGATGCACTCCAGCAAGGTCACGCCGTGCTCCTCATGTGCTGTACGGGCCTGATGGGGGAACGCTAACCGAATTGAGTGTACGAGGTCGGCTCTCAGATAGCTCGTCGTGTCCGCTCCGTCTCCGACGCGCGTGTCGGGCTCGGGGCTTGCGAAGCGGTCGCGGGAAGCACCAATGGGCGGCCGGCCAGGACGCCGATGGCGAGTTCGGCGGCGGACAGCACGAGCAGCAGGGCGACCGGGATATTCCAGCTGCCGGTGGCGCTGTGCAGCAGCCCGACCATCAGCGGGCCGGCGCTGGCGACCAGGTAACCGACCGACTGGGAGAAGGCGGATAGCGAGGCGGCGACGCCCGCGTCGGGCGCCCGCGCCATCATGAAGAATATGGCCAGGCCGAGGCAGGAGCCCTGGCTGATGCCGAGGACCAGCACCCAGAACGGGGCCGTGCCGAGCGGCCCCCACAGGCACCCGGCCAGGCCGGCCGCGGTCCCGATCAGGCTAGGCACGACCAGGGCGCGCTGGCCCGGACTGCGGTGGGCCAGCACCGGCACGACGAGCGACGTAGCGAGGTTGCCGACGCCCATCAGGGCGAGCAGGTTGCCGGCCGTGACCGCGGAGGTGCCGCGGTCCTGGAAGATGGTCGGCAGCCAGGACAGCGCAGCATAGTACAGCAGGCTCTGCAGCCCCATGAACGCGGTGACCTCCCAGGTCAGCGCGTACTTGTACACTTTGACCCCGGCCCGCGCCGCGGCGGGCCGGGCCGCGGGCCGGTCCGGTCCGCCGCCCGCCGCCGGCGCCATGGCCGCCGGGCGGTACCTGAGCTGGGGCAGCCACAGCAGCACGGCCAGCGCGGCCGGCCCGGCCCACACGCCGAGCGCGAGCCGCACCGAGCCACCCGAGCTGCGGTACAGCGGCACGCTGAGCAGCGAGGACAGGATCGCGCCGACGGACAGCGTGGTCAGGTAGATGCCGACGAGCAGCCCGGCCCGTTCCGGCCAGCGCCGCTTGACCATGCTGGACAGCAGCACGTTGAGCACGGCGATGGCGCTCGCGGCCAGCACCGTGCCGGGGAACAGCATGGCCCCGGGCGCCACGCCGCGCAGCAGCAGACCCGCGGTGAGCAGGATCAGCGCCATCAGCAGGATCAGTTCCTCGCCGTAGCGCCGGTTCAGCCAGGCGGCGAAGGCGGAGACCACGCCGAAGCAGATCACCGGCGTGGCCGCGAGCAGGGACAGCGTGGCCGACGACAGGTGCAGCTGGGTCTGCAGGTCGGGGAAGAGCGGCGGCAGGCTGGTGATCGCGGTACGCAGGTTGAAGCCGGCCGCCGCGACCGCCACGACGAGCAGCGTGATCTCGAACGGCCGGCGCGGACTTCCGGCCTGGAATTTGGTCATCAGCAACTAAAGGTATCTGAAAAGGCAACGATCTCTTCGGGCCTAACGAGCCGATGACCCTGCCCCGGCGGCAGGCTAGAGCCCCGGCAGGAGCAGCAGCTTGCCCGTGGTACGCCGGCCGGCCAGGTCCTCCTGCGCCCGGGCCGCCTCGGCCAGCGGGTAGGTGCCGCCGATCCGAACCTCGAGCTCGCGCTGGGCGATCCAGCCGAACACCTCACCCGCGCGCCATCGCAGCTCAGCGGGATCGGCGATGTAGTGCACCAGGGTGGGCCGGGTCAGGAACAGCGACCCGCCGCTGTTCAGCCGCTGCGGGTCGAGCGGCGGCACCTGGCCGCTCGCGGCCCCGTACAGGACCATCATGCCGCGCGGGCGCAGGGCCGCCAGGCTGTCGTCGAACGTGTCCTTGCCCACGCCGTCGTACACCACGTGCGCTCCGGCTCCCTCCGTGACGTCGTTGACGATGTCGCGGAAGCGGTCGTAGCCGACGACATGATCGGCGCCCGCGGCGAGCGCGAGCTCGACCTTCTCCCCACCCGAGGTGGTGCCGACGACCACGCCGCCGCGCTGCTTCACCATCTGGGTCAGCAGCAGCCCGACGCCTCCGGCCGCCGCGTGCACGACGGCGATGTCGCCCTCGCGCACCGGGTAGGTGCTGATGCACAGGTAGTGCGCGGTCAGGCCCTGCAGGATGGCGGCCGCGGCGACCTGCAGGCTGATCCCGTCGGGGACCGGCACGACAGCCGTGGCGGGCAGTGCCACCTGCTCGGCGTAGCTGCGGCCCGGGCCTGCCCAGGCCACGCGGTCACCAGCGGCCAGGTCAGTGACGCCCTCGCCGACGGCGGCGACGGCACCGGCGCCTTCCGCGCCGGGCACGAAGGGCGGTTCGGGCCGGTAGTTGCCGATGCCCTCGCGCTGGTAGATGTCCATGTAGTTCACGCCGGCCGCGGCCACGTCCACGACGACCTCACCGGGTCCCGGCCGCGGCGCTTCCCGCTCGGCGACGGTCAGCACCTCGGGCCCGCCCAGACGCTCACCCACGACCACGCGCATGCTCGTACTCTCCTTTCCGCCTCTTCCCCGGTCAGCCTTTCACAGCCGCGGACAGGCCGGGATACCCGGTACTGGGTGCCCACGCCCGCCGGGGCGCGAGACGACCTACCGGGTCATCGACGAGGTGCTGGGCTAGCGCGGACCAGGGCCAGCCAGCCGACCAGGCCGAGCGGGTAGATGAAGTAGCCGAACCTGACCTGGGGCCCGAGCAGGAACATCAGCGTCAGCCCGGCGGCCAGTCGCCAGGTGGCCGCGGGTACGTCGCGGGGCGGCCGGATCACCAGCGAGATCGCGATGCCGAGGCCTGCCGCGAACAGCAGGCCGACCGAGGCCACGTGCCCGGCCGGGCCCAGCGCGGTGAGCAGGTGCCCGGGCAGCAGGCTCTCGGCCGGGGTCTTGTCGTGAGTGAGCCCGAGCGGGAACAGCACGCTGTTCTGGACCAGGGCGTCCGCCCCGCGCAGCGAGGTGAGCGCGGCCGGCGCGAGGGCCGCGACGAGGACCACGGCGGTGCCCGCGACCGCCGCCAGGAACCGTCCCGCGGCCCGCGCGCCGTCGCGGGCGGCGACCATCGCGGCCAGGACAGGAACGGCGAGCCAGGCGGTGGACTTCAGGTCACAGGCGACGCCCAGCGCGACGCCCGCGCCGATGATCCCGGTGATCCACGAGGTCCGGCCGGGCCGCGGGGCTGGCTCGGGCCGGGGGCCTGGCTCGGGCCGCGCGGCCAGAGCCAGCGCCAGCAGGATCAGCGCGAGCACCGGCGGGTCGGTGGTGATCACGGCCAGGTTGAGCCCCACTACCGGCGAAGCCACCGCCACCGCGGTGGCAAGCAGCGCGTCGTAGCGCCGGTGGTTCCCCGGCCGGGGGGGATAGCCAGGAGGGTCCGGGGGGGTGAAACCCCCCTGGTCGTAGCCAGCAGGGTCGTCCCCCCGGGCTGGCACTGCGATCCAGAACGACGCGACGAGCGGGATCACCGTGCCGACCGCGATCCACACCCCGGAGTTGCCCGCCAGGCCGCCGATGCCGACCGCGCTCGGCAGGCCGAACAGGGTCATGACCGGGAGGTACGGGTTGTAGGACAGCCATGAGGTGACCTGGTTGGCGGCCAGGTACGGCGACCCGTGGTGCAGCAGCAGGGACGCCGACCTGTCGATGACCATCATCCCGTCTTCGAGCGGGTAACCGACCGACAGCCAGAGCAGCGGCGCCAGCACGGCCAGGGCCACGGAAACCAGGACGGCGGTCATCCGGCCCCGGCGGCTACGCCAGCGCCACAGCATGACCAGGGCCACGGCGTAGCCGCAGGCGGCCCAGATGGCCCAGACCCGATCCCGGCCGCCGGTCAGGAAGGCGGCAGCGATGGCATACGCTCCGAACGCGGCGTAGGCGGCCATGAGATGGCGCCGGCCAAGCCAGGTCGGGTAGGCCGCCGGGGCATCCTCGGTACGGCCGCTCGCGGCCGGGCGGCCTGTGTCAGGTACGTACCGGGTCAGCTGGGTCCCCCGATGACCGGAGCTGGGCTGTGTTACCCAGGTTACCTGGGCAGCACGTTGCCTGGGCGGCACGACGCTCTGAGCCCGCCGTGCGGATACGGCGTGAATGTCCCAGCCACGTCGTAGTAATAGGACGACGCGCTAGGGGCGGTTGTCTTGTGGTGATGCGGCTGGTACAGGAACGTCCTCCTGGTGCGGTAGTACGGGCTTGGTGTCCCAAACGCAGAAGGAGGACGTTCTGATGGGTAAGGGTAGCGGCATGACCCGGGGGGATGCGCGGCGGAATGCGCGGCGGGAGCGGCTGCGGGAGCTGCTGCCGCGCGATGGCGCGGTGATCGGGATCGACCTGGGGGATCAGAAGCAGGCGCTGGCGGCGGCCGATCATGATGTGCGGGTGCTGGCGCGCCGGACGGTGCCGGTGCCGGCGTTCCGGCTGGGTGAGGCGCTGGACTGGGCGGTGGCGCAGGCCCGGGTGAAGGGGTTCGCGCACGTGGCGGTGGCGTGCGAGCCGACGGGGGCGCGGTGGATGCAGGTGCAGCGGCTGTGCGCGGAGCGGGGGCTGCCGCTGGTGTGCGTCCAGCCGCTGGTGAGCCATATCGCGCGGGAGCAGCAGGATTACACGCCGCACAAGGCTGATGAGTCTGATTGCGTGCTGATCGCCCGGCTGGCGGCCGAGCTGCACTGTTATGTGCCGGAGGAGCTGGATGAGACCTGGGCGCACCTGCGGCACCTGGGGCGGCGGCGGGCGCAGCTGGTCACCGCGGCAACGGCGTTGGCGGCCCGGGTGCGGGATTTCTTGTCGGTGGCCTGGCCGGTGGTGCCGGGGGCGTGCGCGGAGCCGTTTAAGTCGGTGACCTGGCTGGCGGCGGTGCAGGTGACGGCGGGCCGGTGCGGCGGGCGGCCGGAGAAGCTGGCCGCGGCCGGGCTGGGCGAGTTCACCGCCGCGGTCCGCGCGGCGGTGGGCGGCTGGGGTGGCAAGCGGGTCAGCGGCCGGGTGGCCCGGGCGGTGTTCGCCGCGCTGGCCGATGCCGAGGGCGCGGTGATCTGGTCCCGCCGGGGCCTGTTCCGCCGCATCGCCGACGAGCTGGGCGACCTGGCCCGGATCCGGGCCCAGCTGCGGGCGGTGGAGGCGGACATGGCCGCGGTGCTGGGCGAGCTGGGCCTGTCCCGGCTGGGCGACATCCCCGGGCTGACCGCGGTGGGCGCGGCGGCGATCTTGGCCGAGACCGGCGACCCGCGCCGTTATGACAGCTCCTCCTCGCTGGTCAAGCATGCCGGGCTGTCCCCGGCCGGGAACGCCTCGGGCGCTTTTGAGGGCCAGGCGCGCATCTCCCGCCGCGGCCGGCCCGGGCTGCGGCTGGCGGCCTGGCGCGCGGTCTGGCCGATGCTGGTGCACAACCCGGTCCTGGCCGCCAAGTACGCCGCGCTGGCCGGAACCGCCGCGGCCGATGAGCCGGCCCGGCCTGCCGGCCCGCGGCGCGGCGCGGCGGCCGCGGCCCGCGCCCGGCGCGCGAAAGCCCGGGTGGCCTGCGCCGCCTCGCTGCTGCGCTGGATCTACTGCCTGGTCGTCCACGGCACCAGCTGGGACCCCGCCGTCGCCGCCGGCCTCGCCTGCCAGCCGGAGGCCGCCTGACCAGCGGCGGCGCCCCGCGCCGCTCACCGGCGCCCTAGACCATCCTCCCTGATGAGAGGGGGGACAGCGAGCCCGTCATGTCGTTGAGGACCACCTCGGCTGGAACCCTGGGCAGCTGTCCCCGGGCCGCCGGGGCCTTCTCACCAGCCCGGTTGAACGCTGTCGGGGCAGGCCCGCCCGCACCCGCGGGCGGGCCGAGCCCGCTTGCACTACGTAGGGCGAGAAGACCCCGGCCACGGCACCCGCACCGCCCCGGCACCAGCATCCCGCCAGGGCGGCACTCCGCCATGCCCGCACCCGGCAACCCCGCCGCCACCGGCCCCACCCTCAGCGATAATCCCAGCTCACAGACCCGCCACAGCATCACCGGAAACGCTTGACACACCGCCTCTTACGCTGGTTCCAGCTGCATGAATGGGACATTCACATCGTATGTCTTGGTACGGACGGTGCCAGAGTGACTGAAGTCGGCTATGCATCAGTAGGCTGGCTGTCGAACGGCTAGCCTCGCCTCCCGATGGCCCCCTGGCCGGGGGCGTGACCACCGTGCCGTGCGCGCCCCGTAGGCTGCGGGTGGATTCCTCCCGATATGCCGCCAAGCAACGGAGACAGAACACTATGGAACCTAGCCCGGATCCGTGGATCAGCGCGCTGCGTCACTCCCACGACGGGTTGCGCGCCAGCGTCGAACCCCTCAGCCTGGACCAGCTGACGCAGCGGTCCTACCCCAGCGAGTGGACGATCGCCCAGGTGCTGTCCCACCTGGGGTCGCAGGCCGAGATCTTCGGCCTGATCCTCGAGGCCGGGCTGGCCGGGCAGGAACCGCCGGGCCCCGAGGCGTTCCCGCCGGTCTGGGACGCGTGGAACGCCAAGGACCCGCAGGCCCAGGCGACGGACGCACTGCGCGCCGACCAGGCCACTCTGGAGCGGCTGGAGTCCATGGACGCCGGTGAGCGGGAGCGGCTGCACCTGAAGCTGTTCGGGATGGACATCGACACGACCGGCTTTGCCCGGCTGCGGCTCAGCGAGCACGCGATCCACACCTGGGACGTGCTGGTCGCGCTCGACCCGGCGGCCACGCTGGCCCCGGATGCCGTCGCCCTGCTCATCGACATGGTGGACCAGGTCGCGGGCAGGAGCGCGAAACCGGACGGCCAGCAGCGCAAGGTTCGCGTGTCGACCACCGACCCGGAGCGGCAGTTCATCCTGGAGACGGGCGACGAGGTCACGCTCACGCCATCGGACGGCGACGCAACGCCTGAGCTGGGGCTTTCCGAGCTGCGGCTGCCCGCTGAGGCGCTGATCCGGCTGGTCTACGGGCGGCTGGACGAGGCGCATACCCCGCCGACCGAGACCGCTGGAGTCGAGCTGGGCGAGCTCCGGCCGATCTTCCCCGGCTTCTAGCCCGGGTTGTCGGCCGCCCGCGCGCCGACCAGGTTGTCGTCGTCCATCGCTTGCACCCCGGTACGAACCGGTTCACGCGAGACGGCGCCCGATGACGACGGTGGCGTCCAGGTCCGCCGAGCTGACCACCCGCGCGGCCAGGCCGCCGGCCGCGAGGGCCGCCTCGGCCAGCGGAGCCTGCCGTTCGCTGATCTCGCTCAGCAGGTGCCCGCCCGGGGCCAGCCATCCGCCGGACCCCGCGGCCACCCGGCGAAGTACGTCAAGCCCGTCCGCGCCGCCGTCGAGGGCCGCCCGCGGCTCGTGCGCCCGCGCCTCGGGCGGGAGGAAGCCGATCTGCTCCGACGGCACGTAGGGCACGTTGGCGGTCAGCACGGATACCCCGCCGCGTAGCCGGGCCGGCAGCGGAGCGTAGAGATCGCCCTGGTAGACGTGACCGCCGGGGAGGTTCCGCCGGGCGCAGCGGATCGCGGCCGGGTCGATGTCGGCCGCGTGCACCTCGGCCCGGTCCACGGCAGCGGCGAGCGCCGCGCCGATCGCACCCGCACCGCAGCACAGGTCGACGATCACGGCACCAGGCCCGGCGACAGCCACGGCCTGCCGGACGAGGAACTCAGTGCGCCGGCGTGGCACGAACACGCCGGGCGCCACGGTGATCCGCAGGCCGCAGAACTCGGCCCAGCCGACGACCTGCTCCAGCGGGCGGCCGGCGGCGCGCTCGCCGACCATGGCGTCGAGCTCGGCGTGTGTCCGGGCCGCGGACATCAGCAGCCGGGCCTCGTCCTCGGCGAAGACGCAGCCGGCCGCGCGGAGCCTGGTAACGATGAGAGAGTCCGGGATAGTCATCGTGAGCGCCTCTCGTGGGGTACGCGGCGCTCTCGCCGTCGGCGCAGGCTCAGGCTACCGCCGGCGGGCAGCCTGCCGGCTCGCCGCCTTGTAGGCGGACTTCCGGGCCAGCTTGGCGATCTTCTTGTCCGGGTGATGCCTGCCGATCACCGTCAGGACATCCGCGGCGTCCGGATGCGGTACTCGCGCGATCAGCTCGAACACGGCCAGTTCCTGCCCAGCCGGGATCGCTTCACCGAGCTCCGTCGCGAGAGCCTCCGGTTCGTAGTCGGCATCGTCACTGACGTCAGTCCAGCCCGCCGCGGCGAGCGCGTCAGTGATCATCCAGGCCAGGTCCTGATCGTCGGGCTCCAGCCCCGGCAGCGGGGCCGCGGCGAGATCACCGCCGGGCAGCGCGGCCAGGGCGGCTTTCGCGTAACCGCGCAGCTCGATCTGACCGAGCACCTCGCGCCACACGGGCTCGGCGGGTGCACCGATCTCGGTAACCACGACACCTACCGCGAGGATGCGCGACGCCGGATCGGATGCGGCGGCGACAGCCAGCAGTTCCCGGGCCGCGGGCTCCGCGATCCGGTACGACAGCCAGCTGGTGGTCTCGGCCGTGAACTCGTCCTCGGTCACGCCGTCGGCCATCGAGATCAGCTGGGCCGCGGTCATGTGCTCGGCGTCGGGGAGCAGCGGGATCTCCACCCCGGAGTCGACGAGCTGCGTGCGGACCGCGGCCAGGCCCAGCGGCATCAGCTGGGCCATGGGGCCGTCCTCGGCCTCGGCTATCTGGATCGCGTCGAGTCCGGCCATCAGATCCAGAAGCAGCCGCGCGGGATCGCCGTGCGCGCCGACCCACGACTGCCAGGCCTCTTCCGCCTGGGCGGGTGGCAGCTCGTCCGTGGCCGCGGCCCTGATCACCTGGCCGATCTCGGTCACGGGCAGGCCGCCCGGCCGGGCCAGGAAGAGCGTCACCGCCAGCGCTGCTCCGTGCCCGGAGAAATCCAGTCCGTCGGACCGGTCCGGGTCCAGGGACGCGGCGTCGTCCAGCGTGTCGCCGATAACCAGGGCGAACACCATTTCCCAGATGTCGAGAACCTCGTCCTCGTCGCCCTCGTCCCAGGCATGGGCGGACTCGGCGGGGATGGCGTGAGTCTCGTCCTCGTCCAGCTCGATGAAGATCGCATCGAGAGCCAGCCACCACAGCTGCTGCAGCCGCGCAACGTCAACGCCGAGCTCGGCTGCGGCTTCGGCGGCATTATCGCTGGCCAGCTCCTCGTCCTCGGTGACCGCACGGCCCGCTCCCAGCCACCAGGCC
This sequence comes from uncultured Actinomycetes bacterium, assembly GCA_963841585.1. Classification (GTDB taxonomy): domain Bacteria; phylum Actinomycetota; class Actinomycetes; order Streptosporangiales; family Streptosporangiaceae; genus Palsa-504. Next base: position 79,335 of record CAWJDK010000028.1, on the reverse strand, counting down.
AGCCTGCGCAGCTGCGCCATCAACGGAGCCTGGCGGGCTAGCGCGGCCAGTTCCGATGGCGCCGGCAGCTGCAGCGGTGCCAGCTGGCCGGGCAGGCCGAAGGCCTCCTTGAGGTCGACGTGCTCGTCGTCGTCGTATTCAGCCGGGTCGCCAAGTTCCAGGTGCGCGTTGTAGCCGGCGATCCAGCGGTCCACCGCCGCCTGGTCGTCCAGGTCGACGCCGTTGGCCGCCATCGCGTGGAGGAGAGAACCGGCCATGCCCCAGTTCGACGGATCCATCATCACGTCGGCAAAGCGCGGCGCGATCTCGTCCAGCTCCCGCTCCAGCACGCGTGCCGTGCCCTCCGGTATCTGGCCGCGGTCGGCAAGGCAGGCGACGAGGTCACGGGCCGCGGGGACCGTGTCCTCGATGTCCGCCTGGTCGAACACGGTCATCTTGCGCGGGTAGATCTGCAGCAGCAGCTCTTTAAGGTCGCCTTCACCGAGACCGGCCGGGCTCTCGATGTCGAGGTAGTCCCGCATCAGGTCGAGCAGGCTCTCCACCTCACTGACGGCCGCTTCCGGGTCGGCGTTCAGCTTCCGCTGCGTCGTTGCCGTCCAACGCTCGAAGCCGTCCAGCGCTGCATCGAAGGGATCCTTGGTCATAGCGCCCAACCTTAGCCGCCGGGATGGCCGCGCCGACGGCCGATGACCGTCCAGGAACCGCTGCGCTGACGATGCAGTTACCGGAGCGACCTGAGCACGTACTGCATGATCCCCCCGTGCCGGTAATAATCGGCCTCACCAGGAGTGTCGATCCGGACGACAGCGCGGAATTCCTTCTGGCCGGCCGTCACCGTTACCTCGTTCGGTACGTTGCCTGAATTTATTTCCTCGATGCCGCGGATGTCGAAAGTCTCGGTCCCGGTCAGTCCCAGCGTGGCCGCCGACTCCCCCGGCCGGTACTGCAGCGGCAGGACGCCCATGCCGATGAGGTTGGACCGGTGGATGCGCTCGAACGACTCGACGAGCACCGCGCGCACGCCGAGCAGCAGCGTGCCCTTGGCGGCCCAGTCGCGCGACGAGCCCGAGCCGTACTCCTTGCCGCCCAGCACGATCAGCGGGGTGCCGTCCTCGATGTACCGCCGGGACGCGTCGTAGATGGACATCTGCTCGCCGCCGGAGGTGGTGACGCCGCCCTCGGTGCCCGGCGCGAGCTGGTTGCGCAGCCGGATGTTGGCGAATGTGCCGCGGATCATCACCTCGTGATTGCCGCGCCGGGAGCCGTAGGAGTTGAAGTCCCTGCGCTCGACGCCGTGCTCGGTCAGGTACTGGCCGGCCGGGCTGTCCGTCTTGATCGCGCCGGCCGGCGAGATGTGGTCCGTGGTCACCGAGTCACCCAGCTTGGCCAGCACCTTCGCGCCCAGGATGTCGGTGACCGGCTCGGGCTCGGCGGGCATCCCGTCGAAGTACGGCGGGCGGCGGACGTAGGTCGACGCCTCGTCCCAGGCGAAGGTGTCACCCGACGGGATGTCGAGCCCGCGCCAGTTATCGTCGCCCTTGAACACGTCGGCATAGTCGCGGGTGAACATCTCCTCGGCCACCGCGTGCTGCACCACGTCGGCGACCTCTTCCGGCGACGGCCAGATGTCCGCGAGGTAGACCGGCTTGCCCTCGGCGTCGGAGCCGAGCGGCTCGCGCTGCAGGTCGATGTCCATCGTCCCGGCCAGCGCGTACGCCACCACCAGCGGCGGGGAGGCCAGGTAGTTCATCTTCACGTCCGGGTTGATCCGGCCCTCGAAGTTCCTGTTCCCCGACAGCACCGCGGTCACCGCCAGGTCGTTCTCGTTCACCGCCTCGCTGATCGCGGGCGGCAGCGGCCCGGAGTTGCCGATGCACGTGGTGCAGCCGTAGCCGACCAGGTTGAAGCCGAGCTTGTCCAGGTAGGGCAGCAGCCCGGCGCGCTCGTAGTAGTCCATGACCACCTTGGAGCCGGGGGCCAGCGTGGTCTTGACCCACGGCTTGCGGGCCAGGCCCCGGTCGACCGCCTTCTTGGCGAGCAGCGCGGCGCCGACCATGACGCTCGGGTTGGACGTGTTGGTACAGGACGTAATCGCGGCGATGACCACGGAGCCGTGGTCGACGGCGGTGTTCGTGCCATCCTCGAGCGTGACCTGGATCGGGTTCGAGGCGCGGGTGCCGTCGCTGGTCGCCACGGGGTCCGAGGCCGGGAACGTGCCGGCCAGGCCGTTGTCCAGGGTGGCTTCCGGCACGTAGTTCGGCAGGGCGTCGCGGAAGGCCTGCTTGGCGTCGGCCAGCGCGATCCGGTCCTGCGGCCGCTTCGGCCCGGCGATGGAGGGGACCACGGTAGACAGGTCGAGGCTGAGCTCCTCGGAGTACCGGATCTCCCGGGCCGGGTCGTGCCAGAGGCCCTGCTCCTTGGCGTACGCCTCGACCAGGTCGAGTTTTTCCTTCGGCCGGCCGGTGAGCTTGAGATAGTCCAGGGTGTTCTGGTCGATGGGGAAGATCGCGCAGGTAGAGCCGAACTCCGGCGACATGTTGCCGATCGTGGCCCGGTTGGCCACCGGGACCGCGGCCACGCCCTCGCCGGTGAACTCGACGAACTTGCCCACCACGCCGTGCTTGCGCAGCATCTCCGTGATGGTGAGCACCAGGTCGGTGGCGGTGGCGCCGCTGGGCAGCTCGCCGGTCAGCCGGAAGCCGAGCACCTTCGGGATGAGCATGGAGATGGGCTGGCCGAGCATGGCGGCCTCGGCCTCGATGCCGCCGACGCCCCAGCCGAGCACGCCCAGGCCGTTCTGCATGGTGGTGTGCGAGTCGGTGCCTACGCAGGTGTCGGGGTACGCACTGCCGTCCCGGGTCATCACGACGCGGGCCAGGTACTCGATGTTCACCTGGTGCACGATGCCGGTGCCCGGCGGGACCACCTTGAACTGGCGCAACGCGTCCTGTCCCCAGCGCAGGAACTGGAACCGCTCGTGGTTGCGCTGGAACTCGATCTCCACGTTCCGCCTGAACGCGTCCGGGCTGCCGAACACGTCGGCCACCACGGAGTGGTCGATGACCAGTTCGGCCGGGATCAGCGGGTTGATCTTGGTCGGGTCGCCGCCGAGGGCCTGCATGGCCTCGCGCATCGCGGCCAGGTCCACGACGGCGGGCACGCCGGTCAGGTCCTGCAGGATGACCCGGGCCGGGGTGAACTGGATCTCGGTGTCGGGCTCCTTGGCCGGGTCCCAGCTCGCCAGCGCGCTTATCTGGCTAGCGGTGATGTTCGCGCCGTCCTCGTTGCGGAGCAGGTTCTCCAGCAGGATCTTCAGGCTGAAGGGGAGGCTGGCCGAACCCTCCGCAGCGTCCAGCCGGTAGATCTCGTACCGCTCGCCCGCGACCTGAAGGGCCGCCCGGCTGCCGAAGCTGTTCGCTGTCATCGTTGCTGAGCCTCCTCGCTCGTACCCGTGCGCTCCCGCTCCTGCCCTTTGTCCTTGTAATCTAACAGTATCTCGACATCAAGGTACTTAGCGAGGGGTTCGGACAAGAAATCTCGACATCAAGCTACTTCGGGAACATAAAGCCGCGGTAGCAGGCTCACTGCCGCCGCACACACCACCCGCCAGCGCCAACCCGGAAGCACCAGCTCGTACGGAACCACATGCGCCGGTCCGTTCGGGACTAGCTCGTGCCGGACTCAGTACGATAACGCGTGTGCCTCCGGGTATCCGTTCGAGTCCCGGGACCACAGTGCCTGGCCAGGAGAGGACGTCACTTACATGCGCTTCGCGATCAAGACACGGCCCGAGCACCAGACGTGGGAGGAGATCCGCGACGCGTGGATCGCGGCGGACGAGATCCCGCTGTTCGAGTCGGCCTGGAACTGGGATCACTTCTACCCGCTGACCGGCGATCTGACCGGGCCCAACTTCGAGGCCTGGACGATGCTGGCCGCAATGGCCCAGGCGACCCGGCGGATCCGGCTCGGCTGCCAGGTGACCGGCATGGTCTACCGGCACCCCGCGGTGCTGGCCAACATGGCGGCGACCGTCGACATCATCTCCGGCGGGCGGCTGGAAATCGGGCTGGGCGCCGGATGGAACCAGATGGAGTGCGACGCCTACGGGATCGAGCTGCCCCCGCTGCGCGAGCGGTTTGACCGGTTCGACGAGGGCGTCGAGGCCATCGTCGGCCTGCTGAGCCAGGCCACCACCACATTCGACGGACGGTACGTCAAGCTCACCGACGCGCGGTGCGAGCCGAAGCCGGTGCAGCGGCCGCACCCGCCGGTCACCATCGGCGGCCGAGGCAAGCAGCGCACGCTGCGCACCGTGGCGCGCTTCGCCCAGCAATGGAACGCCATCGCGCAGAGCCCGGAGGACTGGCTCGAACTGAAGGAGGTACTGGCCGGGCACTGCGCCGCCATCGGGCGGGACGTGAACGAGATCACTTGCTCGGTCAACGTGCGCGTCGAACCGGACGCCGGCCTGGAACCCGTGGTCGCGGCGGTGACCGGCTACCGCGAGGTAGGCATCGACCTGATCATCGTGAACCTGCCGCTCCACGCCAAGCCAGATTCGCTGCAGCCGCTGGCCGAGGCGCTCGCGCCGCTTGCGTAAGTCGCCGCTAGCGTACGTCGCCGCTAGCGTACGTCGCCGCTAGCGTACGTCGCCGGCTGCGAGGCGCTGGCGGCGAGGCGCTCATGCAGGGCGCGGCTGGCGTCGGCCATCAGCGGTGGCACGCCCAGTTCGGTGAGCATATCCGCGGCCGCCGCCATCTCGGCGGCACGGCGTACCGCGTGCCTGCGGGTACCGTCGGTGATCCGGTCCACGACGGTGGCGTCGGCCGCGGCTAGCTCGGCGGTAATGTGCTCACGCAGCCACAGCTCGTCGCCCGCGGCCCTCGCGGCTTCCAGGGCCTCAACGATCGACGCGGCCATGCCCTTGTAGAACACGCTGCGCAGGAGCTTCTTGCTGGCCGCCAGCCCCGCAGGGCCGTCGAGTACCTCGATGCCAGCGCCCAGGGGCCCGAGCAGGGCCGCATAGCGAGCGGCCCCGGTCCCGCTGGCCAGCATCGGGACGCGCAGCCCGCGCCCGGGTACCGGGGCCATCATCGCGACATCGGCGAACGGCACGCCGGAGTCGGCCGCAAGGCCGGCCAGCTGCCGTTTGGTGCCGGGCGAGGCGGTGTTCAGGTCGGCCCACAAGACGTCGGGCCGCGGCTGCGCCCCGGCGAGCAAGCCGGGCAGCCCGGCCTGGAACGCCTCCACCGCAGCCCTCGCACTGTTGACGCTCAGCACGAGCTGCGCCTCACGCGCGGCCTCGGCCTCGCTGGCAGTGTCGAGGACGGGTTCGGCCGCCGTGACCGCAGGGTCGTAGCCGCGGACCTGCGTCCCCGCGGCGGTCAGGTCGCGGGCGATGACGGAACCGGCCTCCCCCAGGCCGAGCACCGCGATGACCAGCGACGGCCCGTCCCGGGTCACCATACGCGGGGCTGGTCGGCGGCGACGCGGGCGCCGTCGGACGCACCCGCCGCGCGCGCCGGGCGGGCGCGGGCCGGGCGGGCGCGGGCCGGGACCGCGCAGAGCGCCCGGTTCGGTCTCCGCCTGGTCCGCAGCGTCGGCCGCCGTGGCCGACTGGCTGGCCGCTCCGGCCAGCGGGCTCGCGGCTCCGGCCGGCGGGCTCGCCGCTCCGGCCGGCGGGCTGGCCATCCCGGCCGGCGGACCGTCCGCGGCCCCTGGCCCGGCCATACCGGGCTGCCTGAAGTAGTCGCTGATGAGCTGGCGCTGCTGGGCCAGCAGCTGGTCGAAGTGCTTGTCGACGTTCGCCTCGCCGATCGCCTCCGCGGTCAGGTAGAGATCCTTGATCTGCTCGAGCTTGCGCGCGCGGTCGTGTGCCGTTTCCTCCGGCAAGCCATCCGGCCCCGCGGCGACCGGCGTGTGGTCGGGACCAGCGGCGCCCGGCGCCTGGTCGGGACGGGCGGCGTCCGGCGCGGCGGACGGGGCGGCACCCGGTGCCGGGCCCGGCGGATCGGCGGAAGACACCAGCGGCTCGAATGGTCCCCGCGTCTCCTCGACCACGTGCGCCGGGGCATCGGTCCCGGCATCCGGCCCGGGCAGGTCGTACCAGTAGTCGGCGTCGTTCTCGCCAGGTCCCGGCACGGTCGCGGCCGGTCCGCCCGGCTGGTCGCTGGTGTCCCGGTAGACGAACACGTCGGCGGGTGCCTCGGATGGCCGGACCGGTTCGGCGGGACGGCCGAAGCCTGGCGGACGGACCGGAGCGGCCGGGGGGACTGGGTGATCCGACGCGCGGATGACCAATGCGTATCCGCCGTCAAACGGCTCGTCGCCGACACCAGGCCCGCGGTTCCCCGCGGCGCCCGCGTGGCCCGGCCGCCCTGGCCTGCCGCCGCCCGGGGCGGCGTTTCCAGGACCGCTCGCGTGCCGTCCGGCACCCCGATCCTGGGCTCGTGGCGGGCCCTGGGCGCCGGCCGGCGGCGGGTAAGGGGGATCGCGCGGGGGGATGGGACCGCCCGGCCCGAAAGGTCGGCCGGGTCCCATGCCCTCGCGAGGAGGACCAGCGTCTCGGAAAAGCCCGGAGTCGCGAGGCGGACCAGCGCGGCCAGGCGGCGGGGCGGCAGGGCCAGGCCGCGAGGCCTCACGCGGTCTCTGCGGGCCGGCTCCGCGCGGCGGCCCGCCGTCACGGCCCGGCCCGCCGTCACGCCCCGGCCCGGCATCACGGTCCGGCCTGGCATCACGGCCCGGCACGCCGTCACGGCCGGGCATCGGGTAGCCAGGTCGCGGCGCCTCGCGGGGCCGTCCGTGATCACGCGGCGGCACGGGGCGCACCGGCTGGCCGCTCGGGCCGTACGGCACTCGCCCGGCACCGCCCGGGCTCATGCCCGGCGGGTAGCCATGACGCGACGGCTGAGGTCCGGCCCGGCCGGAGGACGGCCGGGCCTGGTTCCACCCGCCGGCCGAACCTCCCGGGGCCGACCCGGCTGGAGCTCCTGGGACCGGCCCGGCCTGAGCCCCCAGGGCCGACCCCGCTGGAGCTCCCGGGGCCGGCCCGGCGTGAGCGGGGCCTGTCCCTGCGGGACGCAGGATCTCCGGGATATCCTCGCCATCCGGCCTTCCGGGTCCATGGCCATCCCTGGGCACGTCGATGAGCCCGCCCGGCGTATAGACGTTCGTCGGGTTCAGCACGGGCGGCCGCGCGGAACGCGCTGCGCCGTCGCGCGGGGCGTGGCCGCCGCCCGGCGGGGTGCTGTCCCGGAGCCTGTCCTGGCCGTGCCCCGGTGACCGGTCACGCCCGCGGGAGGCCGTCGCGGAATCCTGGCGAGCAGCTCCGCGCCGGCGATCTGTCCTGTCCTTCCCCGGCCGGCGCCTCCCGGCTCCCCCGATTCCCGCGATGGCGAACACCGCTAGGACCACCAGGCCGAACGCGATGCCCGCCGCGATCACGTCCAGCCCCAGCCGGGTCAGATGAGCAGGCTGGGGCTTGGCCAGCATCCGCATGACCGGATCTGCGGCAACCAGGATGATGCCGATCGCGACCGTCACGGCGGCCGCCACCGACAGGACGATGACTAGCCGCACCCTCCCGGTCGTGGCGGTTTCCAAGCGCACTGCTCAACGATCGCATCGCGGTTACCGCCCCGCAAGCCAAACGGCCAGCTGTAACCATTCCGACCGTAATTCCGGAGGGTTACCGGCCGGCTTAATGGAGTGAATTGTCTCCGTACTAGCGCCAGCGCCGCTGGCCAGGCGTTTTCCATTTTTGAGCGACACTAGCTTCAGGTGCCTGGAGTGACTGACGATACGTTATGTACATGATCAGTCAGGCGGACAAAGCACAGCGGTTCCTAGCCCTGCACCGGCCGGGTCAGCCGCTCCTGATGCCGAACCCGTGGGACCTAGGCTCAGCCAAGCTGCTCGCGTCGCTCGGCTTCGAGGCGCTGGCCACGACGAGCTCGGGTTTCGCGGCCACCTTGGGCCGCAACGACGGCTCGGTGACCAGAGACGAGGCGATTATTCATGCTGCGGTGATCGTGGCGGCGACCGACCTGCCAGTCTCGGCGGACCTGGAGAACGCCTACGCGGACGATCCGGCCGGAGTCGCGGAGACCATACGGCTGGCCGATCGAGGTCGGCTTGGCTGGCGCTTCGGTCGAGGACTTCGCCCCCGAGCCGGGTAACCGCATCTACGACGTCGGGCTGGCGACCGAACGTGTCGCGGCGGCCGCCGAGGCGGCCCACGCGGGCCCCGTCCGGCTGGTGCTTACTGCCCGGGCGGAGAATTACCTGCGCGGCCACCCCGACCTGGCCGACACCATCGCCAGGCTGCAGGCCTACCAGGAGGCTGGCGCCGACGTCCTGTATGCGCCCGGCCTGCGCCGTTTCGAGGACATCAGCCAGCTGGTCCGAGAGGTGGACCGGCCGGTCAACGTGCTGGCCCTGGACGGCGCTCCGCCCGTGGCCGAGCTGGCCGAGGCGGGAGTGAGCCGGATCTCGGTGGGCGGCTCGTTCGCGTTCGCCGCCCTGGGAGCGGTCGTGGCCGCCGCCACCGAGCTACGCGAGCAGGGAACGTACGGTTTCCGGGCGGGCAGCACGGCCGGTGCCGCCGCTGCCGGCCGCGCCTTCAGCTGACCCGCGTCACACGTGCGGCACCACGTCTGAGGCGATCAGCGCCAGGTGGTCGAGATCGTGCAGGTCGAGCACCTGCAGGTAGACGCGTTCGGCACCGATCTCGGCGAACTCGGCGAGTTTGGCCGCCACCTCACCCGGCGTGCCGCCGACGGCAGTCTCCCGGATCCGGTCCGGCTCCCAGCCGATCGCGGCCGCCCGGCGGCGGAACTCGGCCTCGTCCTTGCCGCAGCACACCGTCTGGGCCACCGAGTAGATCAAGGAGGATGGATCGCGTCCGGCGGCCTGGCAGGCCTCGCGGACGCGGCTGAACCCGGCGGCCGAGTCCTTGACCGTATGGAACGGCACGTTGTACTCGTCGGCGAACCTGGCGGCCAGCTGCGGCGTGCGGCGCGTACCCGTGCCGCCCACGATTACCGGCGGGCGCGGCTGCTGGGCCGGTTTCGGCAGAGCGGGCGAGTCCGTCAGCTGGTAGTGGGTCCCCTCGAAGGAGAACGTCTCGCCCTCCGGGGTCTCCCACAGGCCGGTGATGATGGCGAACTGCTCCTCCAGGCGATCGAAGCGCTCACCAAGATGCGGGAACGGGATGCCGTAAGCGGCGTGCTCACGTTCGAACCAGCCGCTCCCGAGGCCGAGCTCAACCCTGCCGCCGCTCATCTGGTCGACCTGTGCCACGGAGATCGCGAGCGGACCTGGCAGCCGGAAGGTCGCCGCGGTGACCATGGTCCCGAGCCGGACGCGGCTGGTCTCGACGGCCAAGGCGCCCAGCGTGACCCACGAGTCGGTGGGTCCAGGCCGCCCGGATCCGCCCATCGCCAAGTAGTGATCGGATCTGAAGAACGCGTCGAAGCCGAGTTCCTCGGTGGCCAGCGCCACCGAACGCAGCGTCTGGTAATCGGCGCCCTGCTGCGGCTCGGTGAAGATCCGGAGTTTCATAGCCCCATCCTGCCAGGGCTCAGAGGAAGAACCGGTCCCAGGCCACGTCGCCGCCTGGCGTGCGCCGACCCAGCCACCCCACCCCGGTCCTGATGTAGCACGGCGCCAGCGTGCGCGCCGCCATGCCCGGGCGCACTACCTCGATGATGACTATCGCCGCGCGCCCGGACCGGAGGGTTTCCTCGCCCGCCTTCATGGCCCGGCTGCGATCGTCGGTGATGCCCATGGCGACCGGCAGCCCGGTGAGCCAGGGGTCGCCCGCGCCTGGTGTGGGCAGCCCGCTCAGGCTCGGTGGCGCCCGGTCGCTCCCGCTCACTGCGATCCACGAGTAAAAGATCATGACCTGCCCAGGGATCTGAATCCACGCGGCCGTGGCGGCCCTGCTGGTTTCAGACGTTACCCGCAATTAGGTCTCTCGTCTAATCTCGACTAGTGTCGAAGCGTTGCGATTGGCAATATTGCCAATCGAGTACGGTACAAGAGTGTCGATAAGCGACGAATCGGACCCAAGGGCCTACGTGCGACTGGCCGCACGGCTGCGCCGGGAGATCGCCGAGGGGAAGCTCGCCCCCGGCATGCCGACGCCGTCCATCACCACCCTGAGCCAGGAGTACGGGCATGCCCGGCAGACGTGCGCCAAGGCGCTGCGCACCCTGGAGGACGAAGGCCTGCTGACCCGCATCCCCGGTCTCGGCTACTACGTCACCGGTACCAAACCAGGATCGCCCGCCCAGTCAGGCACGTGACCCGCAGGTCTATCCGGCGAGAAAAGGCTCAGCGATCCCACTAAACGAGCTGGGCCGCGCTTACCCCGTCCGTCACTGCCGCCACGTTCGTGTGCCCTTGCGCGCGGTAGGCGTTGCCCCGTTAAAGCGGACGTCAGTCACTCTGGCACCGTCCGTGCCAAAACATACGATGTGAATGTCCCATTCATGCAGCTGGAGCGACATGGCTGGGACATCCACGCCGTATGCGCCGCCCCCGACGGGACGACGGACGGGGAGCACCGGCTGAACGGACCGCGGACGCGGGCCAAGCCGGACCGCGGAGCTGGCTAAAGCGGGTCGCGGACTAGGGTGGCGACGCACTCGACGTGGTGGGTCATCGGGAACGCGTCGAACGCGCGCAGGGCGGCGAGCGCCCAGCCGCGCGCCGTGAGCAGCCCGATGTCGCGGGCCAGGGTGGCCGGGTCGCAGGATACGTAGGCGAACCTGGACGCGCCGTGCTCCGCCGCGCCGAGGTACTCGGTGACCTCGCGGGCCAGCCCGGAGCGCGGCGGGTCGGCGACCACCAGCCTGGCCGGCGGCAGCGTTGCGCCGCCGCGGCGCAGCACCGCCGCGACGTCGCCCTTGTGCACCCGGGCCCAGGCCCACGGCCGCAGGTTGTGCCGGGCGTCCCGGACCGCGATGGGGTCCGCCTCGACGCCGGCCACCGTCCCGCCTGGCCCGACCGTCGCGGCGAGCACCCCGGCGAACAGCCCGGCACCGCAGTACAGGTCGAGTGCGACGTCCCCGGGCCGTGGCTCTAGCGCGGTCATGACGGCGTCGGTCAGCGCGTCGGCCGCGCCGGGGTGGACTTGCCAGAAGGCGCCCGCGCTGACCCGCCAGTCCCGCCCGGCGGCGCGCTGGCTCAGGTAGGCGCGACCGCGAACGGGGGTCAGGCGGCGCCCGGCCCGGATCAGCACGGCGTCGGCGCCGGGGATGTCGGGTGGGACGGATCCCGCCGGGACGGCGCCGCCCGGGCCGATGACCACCGCCCGCTCCCCCGAACCGGCCGATACCAGGGCCTCGACCGAGGACGTGGCCGGCCACCGCCGGGCCGGCAAGCCGAGGTCGGTAATGCCTGGGTGCGCGATCAGGCACTCGCCGATGTCGATCACCTCGTGCGAGCGGTGCGCGCGCAGCCCAGCCACCCCGTCCGGCCGCACCGCGAACTGCACGCGGGTCCGCCAGCCCAGGCCCGCGGCCGGCCCCTCGTGGCCGGGCAGGGGCTCGACGGTGACCTCGCGGTCGTGGCCCGCCAGCCGCCTGAGCTGCTGGCGGATCACGACGGCCTTGAGTGACCGCTGGGCGGGCAGCGCCGCGTGCTGCCAGTCACAGCCGCCGCAACGGCCCGGGCCAGCGTGCGGGCAGGGCGCCTCGACCCGGTCGGGCGATGGCGTCAGGATCTCGACAGCTTCCGCGCGGGCTAGCCGCGACGTGACCTCGGTGACCCGGGCGCGGACCGTCTCGCCGGGCAGCGCGTGCCGGACGAAGACCACCGGCCCCTCGTCGGGCCGGGCCACGCACCAGCCGCCGTGCGCCACGTCGACGATCGTCAGCTGGATCAGCTGACCCTCCTGATAGAACGCCGGGGACGCTGGAATGTGGCCGGTGCGGGTGGTCGGCGGACTCAACGCGCGCTCCTTACCTGAGTCGAGGAGAAATCCCATGCCTCCCAGGCGAGGAGAAGGCCCACGTAAGGGAATACCTTTGTGGTGCTGGCGCGAAGGCGAGGCGCCCTCTGCTCAGGGACCTGCTCATCGTGGGAGGACGGTCGTGCACATCGTAATCATGGGCTGTGGTCGGGTCGGGTCGACGCTCGCCCACATACTCGAAGACCGGGAGAACAGCATCTCGATCATCGACCGGGATCCGGAGGCATTCCGCAGGCTCAGGTCGTCGTTCAAAGGCGACAAGATCACCGGGATCGGCTTCGACCGGGCCGTGCTCACCCAGGCCGGCATCGAGCGCGCCGATGCCTTCGTCGCCGTCAGCAGCGGCGACAACTCCAACATCATCTCCGCCCGGGTGGCCCGCGAGACGTTCAACGTGGAGCGGGTGGTAGCCAGGATCTACGACCCGCGCCGGGCCGAGGTCTACGAGCGCCTCGGCATCCCCACCGTGGCCACGGTGCGCTGGACCGCGGACCAGATGCTCCGCAGGATCGTCCCGGAAGGCGGCGAGCCGCTGTGGCGCGACCCCACCGGCAAGATCGTGCTGGCCGAGCTGGGATTCTCGCCGGCGTGGCTCGGCGAGCAGGTGAAGGCCATCGAGGCCAGCACGATGAGCCGGATCGCCTTCATCGACCGGCTGGGTCAGGCGTTCGTACCCGAACCCGGCACGGCCCTGCAGGAAGGGGACATGCTGCACGTCGTGGCCGCGGAGAGCGACCTGGACCGGATCGCGGCGGCCTTCGCCACGCGGGGAGGCGGGCACTGATGCGGATCGCGATCGCGGGAGCCGGGGCGGTGGGCCGCTCCATCGCCGGCGAGCTGCTCGAGAACGGGCACGAGGTGCTGCTCATCGACAACTCGCCCAAGGCCATCAAGGTGGACAGCGTGCCCAGGGCGGAATGGCTGCTTGCCGACGCCTGCGAGATCAGCTCGCTGGACGACGCGGCGCTCCAGCGCTGCCAGGTGGTGATCGCGGCGACCGGCGACGACAAGGTGAACCTGGTCGTATCCCTGCTGGCCAAGACCGAGTACGGAGTACCACGCGTCGTGGCGCGAGTGAATCACCCGGGAAATGAGTGGCTGTACAACGAGTCCTGGGGCGTCGACGTCGCCGTGTCCACCCCGCGGCTGCTCTCCGCCCTGGTCGAGGAGGCGGTCAGCGTCGGTGATCTGGTGCGGCTGATGACGTTCGGGCAGAGCGAGGCGAGCCTGGTCGAGCTGACCATGCCGGACGACGCGCCACTGGTGAGCGAGCGCGTGGGCGACATCGACTGGCCCGCCGACACATCGCTGGTGGCCATCTTGCGCGAGGGCCGGGTGCTGGTTCCGCACCCGGACGACCCGCTGCAGGCCGGCGACGAGCTCTTCTTCGTGACCAGCGAGGACGTCGAAGAGGAACTCGCCCACCTGTTGCAATCCAGCGAATAGCTAACGCGTCTCGGTGAACTCAGGGCCGCGCTCGAAGGGGTTCAGGTCCCCGCGGAACCGGTTGTCCTGTTCCGCGGCGGCCTGCTCCTCGAGCGCTTGCCGCGCCTCGGGCGGCAGCTGCAACTCGAGTATCTCCCGCGGCGGCACCGGGTGCTCGCCGCGGACCACCACGACGTCCCTGAGCACCTCTTCGAGCAGTTCAGCCTGCTCGCCGCCGTCCGCGGCCGGGCCGGTGAACAGCCCGCGCAGGAACCAGCGCGGGCCGTCGACGCCAACGAACCTGACCAGCCGCAGACCCGAGGCCGGCTGTCCCGGCTCGGCCGGCACCTGAGCCAACAGCTCGATGCCGAACGACCCGTCGATCTCCTGGCTCCGTCCGCCGGCCGTCTCCACCTCGGCGGCGATCTCGGCCCGGACGTCATCCCACAGCGCGCCCCGGCGCGCCGCGGCAAACGCCTGAATCTGGACCTCGCTTTCCTGGTACCTGATTGTCACCCAGGCACCGTGCTGCTCGGCCATGACCAGCTGGATCTCATGCTCCGGCCCAACCGGCACCCGCAGGCTGCCCAGGTCCACCCGTTCCAGAGCCGGGAAGGGCTCCTCAGCGTCCCACGGGCCGCCTTCCGCACTCGGGACTCCCGCGGGCTGCTCCGGCTCGTCGTAATCGACCTCGTCGCGGTCCGCGTCTTCTGAACGACGCCGACGAAACACTCCGCACCTCTCTATCTTCCCCGGGGGGACGAACCCCCCCGCTGACCCCCCCGATCCTGGGGGGAAACCTTTCCCCCCAGACCCCCTCGGCCCCCCTCCGGGGGGATGAATCGCCCGACTCCGGCCAGGCCCGTTGACCCGAAGCCGCCGTCTCCCCTGCCCGACTCCGGAAGCGCCGTCACCTCGTGGAACACCGCCCGTTCCACCCGCTGGATAACCAGTTGCGCGATCCTGTCTCCGCGCCGGAAGCTGACCGCGCGGTCCCGGTCCGTGTTCAGCAGGGTCACCTTGATCTCGCCCCGGTAACCCGCGTCGACGGTCCCCGGCGCGTTCACCAGCGTCACCCCGTGCTTGGCCGCCAGACCGGATCGGGGATGCACGAACGCCGCGTACCCGTCAGGCAGGGCGATCGCGATCCCGGTGGGCACCAGGGCCCGCTCGCCCGGCCCGAGCTCGACGTCCTCGGCCGTCGCCAGGTCCGCGCCCGCGTCGCCCGGATGGGCGTACGACGGCAGCGGGACGCGGGGGTCGAGACGCTTGATCAGCACGTCAGGCTCGGAATGCGGCAACGGAGAACTCCCTACTGCTGGCACGCAGGGTGAGGATAGCGCGGGATGCGGGCCCTGTCGCATCTTACGGGCCGCCGTGACCAACTACCCTCGAGAGCATGAGTGATTACCGCGAACGGCTCCGCGTACCGCTCGCCTGGTGGCTGCTCGCCCTGCCAACTGTCCTCATCCTCGGCGCCACGCTCTATGCCGGCCTGGCCGAGCCGTGGCCGGTCATCATCATGGCCGGGCTCATCGCGGTCTGCGCCGCCTTCCTGATCGCCATGGGCCTGGCCACGGTCGAGGTCCGCGACGGAACTCTGCGGGCGGGAAAGGCCTCGCTGACCCTGACGGCCGTCAGTGAGGTCGTCACCCTCGACGAAAACCAGACCGCGCGGTTGCGCGGGCCGAGGGCGGACCCAGCGGCCCACCTGTATTCGCGACCCTACTTGAAGAAATCGGTCTACCTGGCCGTGGTGCCGTCGGGGCCGGCGCCCTACTGGCTGATCGGTACCAGGCATCCCGCCGAGCTGGCCGCCGTCATAGAAAGGTGCCGGGTGCAGGCCGGTCACGAGCCAGTGGCATGATGGCGCGGACGAGGGTAGAGGGTGAGGCTAAGGAGGCAGTGATGGCGGACAACCAGAAAAAAGAAGACTTCAGCACCAGGGCCCTCAACACGCTGACCATGCTGGCGGCCCCATTTATAGCTCGCAAGGCGATCACGATCGTCTGGACCAGGGTCGCCGGCAAGAAGCCGCCGACGAACCCGGAGGATCCGGCAGTGGCCTTCGTCGAGGCGCTGACTTGGTCCGTGCTGACCGGCGTAACCGTCGCGACGTTGAGGCTGCTCGCGACCCGGGCTGTAGCGCGCAGGGCGCTAACCAGCGCGGACCGCGAGTCAGCCGACGCCGCGGACGGTTAGGCCGCGCACTCCCGGCAGACAAGCTGACCATTGCGGTCTTCGGCAAGCTGGCTCCGGTGGTGCACAAGGAAGCACCTGGAACACGTGAACTCGTCCGCCTGCCGCGGAATCACCCGGAACGAGAGCTCCTCGTTCGACAAGTCAGCCCCCGGCAGTTCCAGGGACTCAGCAACATCGTCGGGGTCAAGATCGATGGTGCTCGATGACTTGTCCATCCGGCGTGCCTGAAGTTCCTGAAGACTGTCCTCAGTCAGGTCGTCGTCCGTCTTACGCGGGCTGTCGTAGTCGGTAGCCATCTGAGTACTCCATCCCCCTTCATCGGTAGTGCGCAATCGCTGCGCGGTTGTAACGCTTTCAAGGCCGAAGTTGTGCCCGATTCCGGCGGGGAATTCTGTCACGTTCGGGCCGAGCGCACACGCGGCACGCCGAATAACTCCTGACACACCCCGTTCCTGCCCGGCCGACGAG
The DNA here is from genome assembly GCA_963841585.1 of uncultured Actinomycetes bacterium. Lineage (GTDB taxonomy): Bacteria > Actinomycetota > Actinomycetes > Streptosporangiales > Streptosporangiaceae > Palsa-504. The sequence continues at coordinate 63,260 of CAWJDK010000028.1, read as the reverse complement.
CGTCGTCTCGGCTGGCCTATGCTTCTTGCCCCTGAGTACGTTGCCCGTCCCGCTCCGGGTTCAGCTGGCCGAGGAAAGTCTCGAGCTGCTGGTAGAGGCCCGGGCCGGCCGCTACCGCCATGGACGTGCTCTCGGCCCGCCCGGCCAGCCCGCCGACCAGCGCGCCCGCCTCGCGGGCGATCAGGCCGCCGGCCGCGAAGTCCCAGTAGTTCAGGCCGCGCTCGTAGAACGCGTCAAGCCGCCCGGCGGCCACCGAGCACAGGTCCACCGCGGCGGAGCCGCCGCGGCGGATATCGCGGACGTGCGGCAGGAGTGCCGCGACCACCTCGCCCTGTACCTGGCGGCGCCCCGGATCATAGCCGAAGCCGGTCCCCACCAGGGCCCGGTCCAGCGGCACTCCCGAGGAGCAGTGCAGCGCCAGCTTGGCTTCCCCCCGGTGCAGCCAGGCACCCTGACCCGTCACCGCGGTGAACGTCTCGCCGTGCCGCGGCACCTCGACCACGCCCGCGACCACGGTGCCGTCCACCTCGGCCGCGATGGACACCGCCCAGTCGCGCAAACCGTAAAGGTAGTTGACGGTTCCGTCCAGCGGGTCGACAATCCAGCGCACCCGCCCCGGCTGGTCTCCGTCGCCGGCCGGGCCGCCCGAGGTCTGGCCCCCTTCCTCGCCCAGCACGGTGTCGGCGGGACGGTGCGTGCGTATCCGGCTGGTGATCAGGGCCTCGGATCGGCGATCCATCTCCGTCACGATGTCGGTCGGGCTCGATTTGGTCTGCACGACCTCCGGTCGCTCGTCGCCGCGCCAGGAGGCCAGCAGCCGGCCCGCCTCGGCGGCCGCAGCCACCGCGATCCGCAGCAGCGCCTCGGCGTCCACGCTCGGCTGGGGGACAGTCATGGCCGTGACGCTCCCCCCGCGTACCGGCAGCAGTCCGCCGGGCAGTCATGGCTCGGCACTCCCAGGTCGCCGAGCGCGGCCGGCCGCCCTTGATCCACCACCGCCGGCAGCGCCAGGCGTTCCCGCACCAGCTCGGTGATCATGGAGACGAACCTCGGGTCGCTGCCCGGCGTGGCCGCGCGGGCGAAGGCCAGGCCCAGCGAGCCGGCGGTCTCGGCGGCCTCGACGTCCAGGTCGTGCCGGACCTCCATATGGTCGGACACGAACCCGACGGGGATCACTACCACGGCTCTCGTCCCGGACCTGGACAGCTCACCCAGGTGATCGCGGATGTCGGGTTCGAGCCACGGCTGGGAGGGCGGGCCGCTCCGGCTCTGGAAGGCCAGCGTCCACGGGTGCGTGCCATCGCCGGTCCGTTCGGCCACCAGGCCGGCGGCCTCGGTCAGCTCGGTTACGTAACGATTGGTTCCCCTAGGCGCGCTGGCCTCGGCCATCGCGACCGGGATGCTGTGCGCCGTGAACACCAGGTGGGCGTCGTCCCGCAGGTCGGCGGGGAGCGCGGCCAGGGCCGTGCGCGTGCTCGCGACGAACGGCTCGATGAAACCCGGGTGGTTGAAGAAACGCCTGATCTTGTCGATCCTGGGCGCAGCCGGCCCGACCGCGGCGCGCGCTCGCTCGATGTCCTCCAGGTACTGCCGGCAACCCGAGTAGGAGCTGTAGGCGGAGGTCACCAGGGCGACGGCGCGCCGCACGCCGTCGTCGGCCATGGCCCGCACCGTATCGGCCAGGTAGGGCGTCCAGTTCCTGTTCCCCCAGTAGACCGGCAGCGAAAGCCCGCTGGCCGGGAAGGCGGCGCGGATCGCGGCCAGCAGGTCCCGGCATTGCTGGTTGATCGGGCTGACCCCGCCGACCGCGTAGTAGTGCTCGGCCACGCCGGCCAGCCGCTCCGGCGGGACGCCGCGGCCGCGGGTGACGTTCTCCAGGAACGGCATGACGTCGTCGGGGCCTTCGGGGCCGCCGAACGAGACGAGCAGGAAGGCATCGTAGGCCGGCATGCCTCCATCCAACCCCAGGGGGATGGGGGGGCGGGCAGCCCCCCATGAGCAGGGGGGGTCTGGGGGGGATCGTCCCCCCGGCTAGCAGAGCTAATACCATAACGCCATGGGGCAATGCGGCTGATGACGGATGTTGAGAACGCCACCAAGCCCGCCAGCCGATCCCCCGCACGCCTGCTGAGCCGGCCGCTGCGTCCGTACGCGGATATCTTCCAGATCCCTGGGGCCTGGCGTTTCTCCACGGCCGCGATTATCGGGCGGATGCCGATGTCGATGTTCGGCCTCGGCACCGTCCTGCTCATCTCGTCCGTGACCGGGAAATACGGCGTGGCTGGCGCGGTGTCCGCGGCCGGCTCGCTCGGCTACGCGTTCACCTCACCCCGGGTCGGCCGGGCGGTGGACTCGCACGGCCAGCGGCGGGTCTTGCTCCCCCTGCTCACGGTGTTCGGCGTGGCCACCGCGCTGCTCATCGTGACGGTGCAACTCCGGCTGCCCACCTGGGCCTTCTTCGTGCCGGGAGCGGTCGCCGGAGCGACCATGCCGTCGCTGGGCGCGATGGTCCGGGCCCGCTGGAGCGTCCTGCTCGCGGGCTCGCCCCGGTTGCACGCCGCGTTCTCCTTCGAGTCGGTCGCCGACGAGCTGTGCTTCATCATCGGCCCGGCTGCGGTGACGCTGCTCGCCACCGAGGTCTTCCCCGCGTCCGGGGTGGGCGTGGCGGCCCTGCTGTGCCTGCTCGGGACGCTGTGGTTCGCCGCGGAGCGCGGTACCGAGCCGGTGGTGGTCCCGCCGGACCGGTCCGCCAGCCAAGCCGGAAAACCAGGAGCGGCCGGAAGACCCGGGCCGGCCGGGAAACCCGGGCGGGCCCGGGGCGCGGCCGCATCCGGGCTGGTCGTGCTGGCCCCCGTGTACCTGCTGCTCGGCGCGATGTTCGTGTCGATCGACCTGAGCACGGTGGCGTTCGCCCAGCGCTTCGGGCACAAGCCGCTGGCCGGCTTCATCCTGGGCACGTACGCGTTCGGCAGCGCGACCGGCGGGATCTGGTACGGATCCAGGCAGTGGCGGGCACCGCTCGAGAAGAGGTTCGCGTTCAGCCTCACGCTGACCGTGCTCGGCGTGGCCACGTTCTGGGCGCAGCCGAACCTGATCACGCTGACCTGCGGAGTCTACCTATGCGGGCTGGCCATCGCGCCGACCTTGATCGCCGGATTCAGCCTGCTCGAGGCGCAGGCCAAGCCCGGCCGCCGGACCGAGGCTATGTCCTGGCTGAGCAGTGGCATCGCGGTCGGAATAGCCGCCGGAGCGTCCGTGGTCGGGTTCGTGATCGACGCACACGGCCCGCGGTTCGGCTACGCGTTCGCCGCCGTGTGCGGCGCCGCCAGCGCCGTGACCTGCCTGGCAGGCCTAAACCGCCTTCGGTCCGCGGACAGGCTGGCTCCGGCCGGAGGCTAGGGCGACGGGCCAGGGACCCGGGAATTACCCAGAGTTCTTGGCGTACTCGCTGGCCAGGGCCAGCACCTCCGCCACGTACCAGGTCGCGTGGTTGTAGGCGAAGATGGCCTGGGCCAGGCCGGCGGGATTCGCGGCCCCGGCCGCGCAGAGCATTCGCGCGGCCGAGGGTACGGCGTCGAGGGGGTTCATGATGTCCGGAGGGCCGGCCGGGCCGAACCCGTTGATGCCCCACTCGGCCCAGGTGGCCGGCATGAACTGCATCGGGCCCAGCGCGCCCGCGCTCGACGGGCCGTTATTGGCCCCGTCTCCGCTCTCGATCTGACCGATCGCGGCCAGCACGGTCCAGGACAATCCCGGGCAGTACGTCGCGGCCGAGGCCTTGAAGAGGTTCAGGTAGTTGGCCGGCGCGCCCGCCGGGATGATCGTGGCCACCGGTCTCTCACTCGCCGTCACCAGGGCATAGGAAACCAGGTTCACCACCTGACCGCTCTTCCCGACCACGGACTTGATCTGGGCCATGAGCGCGGGCAGGCTGGCGCTGGGCGGCACGCTGATCAGGACGGCGAAATTCTGCGCCAGCCCCAGCTGCGCGGACCTGGTGAGGTTCACGATCGCATCTGCGCCGGTCACGCTCAGCGCGGTCGCCCCGCCGAACGCCACTCGCACATGAACCGCGGCCGACACCGGATAGGAGTGCCCGGCGGCGAGGTGCAGCCTGCGTGCCGCCGCAGCCGTGCTGACGAGCTGCCCCTGGCTCAGATTCGACCAGATCGCCGCCGAGCCGGCGGTGGACAACGCCGTCCAGGACCGGAACGCCTTCGGCGAGACGCCGAGCACGTTGGCGCTCCGGCCATTGACCTTGACCTTCCCGCCGTCAACGGGCAGCACCGCCTGGACCCCGTGCAGCTTGGAGATCCTGGCCAGCTGAGCGGAGGTGATGCCGCTCGGCACCGCGGCGATCAGATCGGGAACGTAGAGCTGGCGCTGGGCATCCCTACCCGGGCCGGGAGCTGTCGGCGATGGCGCGGCCGGGCTCGCGGGGGCGGCGACGCCGGGCGGCGGGGTGTCGGTGAAGCCGAACGAGCCGCCGGACGGACCCGCACCGGCTCTGGCCGGTCCGGCGACGGCTACTAGCATCGCGCACGCTGCGGCGATGACGAGGGACAGCTGCGCGGCACGCCGCCTGCGGCCGACGAGGGCAGCACACCGCTGGGTCAGGAGCAGCACAATGTATTAGACGATATAAGGCACCCCACGCCAACAGAAAGGTCGGCGGTGAATTGCTGAAGGTCCTTAAGCCCTTGGGAGAGGATCTTCAGCTTCCCCAGGGCCCCCGGAGCGGCGCGAACCGGACCTCGTGAGCCGCGCCGGGCGCGCCGAACGCCAGCACGCGTTCGGCCTCGGCCGTCAGCGCGTCACGCTGGGCCCGGTCAAGCCGGCCCACCGGGCTGAACAGCTCGATGGTCACCGCGGCCGCCGAGCGGCTCAGGGTGAGGCGCCACATCCCGGCCACGAACCCGTCGACGAGCACCGACCCGGGGATCACGCCGTTGATGGTGGAGAGCCGCCTGGTGGCCTCGGGGCTGATGACGCGGGCCCGTCCGGCGTGCGACAGCACGAGGTTGTCGAATTCGGCCACCAGCCGGACGGGCGCGGGCGTGTTTTCGTCCGGCCGCGGCGCGGTGGGCAGGTCGAACAGCTCGGCGCCCTGCTCGTCGCGGAAGGTGACCAGGGACGGGCGGAGTTGCTCGAGGACGGCCTTCAGCCCGGTCAGCCCGGACCAGGCCTGCACGTCCCGCACCGTGGCCGGGCCGAAGGCGCCGAGGTACCTGGCCACCAGCCGGGCGAGCTCGGCCGGGTCGGCCGCCGAGGAGGCTGGCCCGGCGGACGGACGCCGCTGGCCGAGCCAGTGTTCGGCCGAGGTGTGCAGCGACTGCCCGGCCTGGCCCCAGACGGCGCGCGGCGGCACCTGGACCAGCGGCACGTACGTGCGCACGCCCTGGGCCAGGGCCGCGGGCGGGTGGTCCGGCCACTGAGCCGCCAGCGCCTGGCCGAGCTGGGCGAACGACATCGGCTCGCCCTCCACCAGGCGGCGGCCCGCGGCGGCCAGCTCCCCCGGGTCCACCCCGGCCAGCTGCCTGCCGAACGCGCCGCGCATGCCGCGCTCGATCACCGGCTGGACCAGCTGCCGCAACGGCAGGCAGTCCCGCGCGGACACCAGGTGGATGGTGCCGCGCATCAGCGCGATCCGGACGACGCTCCGGCCGGTGATCAGCGCGGCCAGGTCCTCGGGGAGGAATCCGTCCAGCCGGGAATGCAGCCCGTAGTAGGGCGGGAACGGCGCCTGGGCCTGCAACCCGACCAGGTGCTCGATCGTCTGCACCACCTGCGCGGTCCGGCCGGGCCCGGCGGCGGTCAGGACCTGCCGCTCGAGCAGCAACTGCCGGGCGAGCAGCGCACGGTTGACCGCACGCAGGCTCAGGACCCGCACCGAATCCATCATCAGTAGCAGATGTCCGTGTGCAGCCGTGCCGCGGGTACCGGATGGGCCAGGGCCCGCGCGGTGCGCGCGTCGGCCGGGCGGTGCAGCACCACGTAACCGTCGGCGGCGAACACCTGGGCGTATCCGTGTACGCGCAGGTAGGCCAGCTCCTCGGCCTGCTGGCTGGGCGTGCAGAACGGGAAGTCGAGCCCGAGGGTGTCCCCGGCCACCCACGGCGCCCACCGTGGCGTGCCGTCGAGCAACAGCACGGTGTCCCGGCCGGACAGGCGCGGGCCGAGGTTGTTGGACGCCTCCACCTCGACCCCGGCGGGAACGTGCGCGACGGCGGCCGCAGCGGCTCGCAGCCGCGCGTTGGTGCCGTAGAAACCCGGCTTGAGCAGCGCCCCGAACGGCGAGGACGGAAGGTAGACCAGCGCGGCGGCGCAGATGCCCGCGGCCCAGAGCGTGGCAGGGGGCCACGCCCGGCCACCTCTCCGCAGCCAGGCCGGGCGGCGGAACGGATAGGTCAGCCAGGGGTCCCAGCGGGCGGGCCAATGACCCTGCAGCCGTGCGGCTCCGTCCACCGCGGCGCAGCACAGGATCATTACCAGGAACGCGTCGTACTGAAACTTGGCCTGCCACCACAGCGGATAGCCGGAAGCGAGCATCCGCTCGGCCAGCAGCGGCAGCGCGGCGATCACCATGGGCGAGGCGAGCGGCAGGAAGCCGAACATGGCGAGCAGCCCGATCATCGTCCGGACCTTGACCCCGGGGGTAACGAACACGTGCAGCGCGTGCAGCGGATGGGTGAGCACGTTGAGCACGGCATCGCTCGGCGTGGTCCCGAACTGACCGTAGGCCCAGTAGAAGGTGGCCGAGCCGCCGAACGCCGGGATCAGCAGGTGGGTGGCCGCCCAGGTCGCGGCCGCGCCGCCCGCCACGAAGGCCAGGCCGGTCCACTTCTCCGACCGCCACCGGGCGCTCAGCAGGTAGCCGCCGAAGCCCGCCACGAGCAGGCCCATGTCCTCCTTGACCAGCAGCAACGCCGCGGCGGCCAGGACCCCCGCCCAGCGCTTCCCGGCTTCGAAGCGCTCGACCATCACCGCGGTCAGCACCGGGACGAACGCGACCTCGTGGAAGTCGAAGATGACCGCTTCCATGATCGGCAGCGACAAGGCGTAGGCCACGCAGACGAAGTACGCGGCCCCCGGGTTCCCGGGTCCGAGCCGGCGCCGGGTATAGGCCCACAGCGGCGGGATGGCCAGCGCGAACAGCACGCCCTGGGCGGCCAGCAGGGTGGCTGGGCTGTCGTAGATCCAGTACAGCGGGGCGAGCAGGGCCAGCCCGGGCGACCAGTGGTCGGCCAGCAGCAGGAAGTGCGCGCCCTGCCCGTCCGAGACGCCGCGGGTGATCGAGACCGGCGCCGACAGGTGCGCGTAGCCGCGGATCCCCTGATCGAAGATGACCAGGTCGAACGTGCTGGCCAGGAAGCGCCGGAAGAGGTTGAGCGAGTCCAGGCAGTAGATGAAGGCGGCCGCCACGGTGAGCGCGCCGACCTTGACGCTGGAACGGCTCCACAACGTCCGCAGCCGCCAGGCGCCCGGGGCTGTCCGGTCGGCCCTGCGCGGGGCGGTCGCAGGTCGGGAACCGGCGGCCTGGCTACTCACCGGTGAAGGGTAGCAGGGCCGCGGCATTGACCGAATGCGCAGCAGCACAAGCCGGGAAGGCTACGCTCTTGCTATGAACCAGGAGGCAAGCCGCGGCCCCGCTAGCGCCGCGTTGCGCGGGACCGGGCGGCCGCCAAGGAAACAGCTCGCCAGACCTTCGCTGGGCGGTGGTACCCCCGCCCAGGACCGCGAACTGCGCGCGCAGGGCCGGGAGACAGTCCGCCGGCTGCTCGAAGCCGGCATGGCCGAGTTCGAGATCCGCGGCTTCCACGGCGTCCGCGTGGACGACGTGGTGCGCCGGGCGGGCATCTCGCACGGGACGTTCTACCTCTACTTCTCCAACAAGGAAGACCTGTTCAAGGCCCTGCTGAAGGACGCGCTCCACGACATGGAGATCGTGGCTGGCGATTTTCCCGTCGTCACCAGCGACGACACCGGGCTCGCCGTGCTGCGCCAATGGGTCCGCAAGTTCTTCCGCGCCTACGCGGCGCACGCCACCGTGATCCGCATCCTCAGCCAGGCTGACCTGGTGCCCGAGGAGGTGTTCGGCGACGGGCTGCGGCTGTTCTTCAGCATCGCCGAGGCTATGCAGACGGGCATGACCGCCGCCGCCCAGGCCGCCGGGAAGCAGCAGGACCGGGCCGAACTGACCGCGGTGGCCTGCCTGATGATGCTCGAGCGGGTGAACTACCTGATCAGCGCCGAGATTCAGCTGCCGGAGAACGACATGGCCGACCGGATCGCGGACATCATGTTCGCCGCGTTCGGCCTCAACCTTCCCTGACCGGGGCGGCGCGGAGGTCCGCCACGGCGGCGAGCGCCTCGCGGGTGGCCGGCACGTCGTGCACGCGGAACACGCGCGCCCCCAGCCAGGCGCACACGGCCAGGGCGGCGATCGTCCCCTCGGCGCGCTCGCCGACCGGCAGGCCGAGCGTCTCGCCGATGAAGTCCTTGTCCGCCACCGCGACCAGGACCGGCCAGCCGGTACCGGCCAGTTCGCCGAGGCGCCGGGTCACCTCGAGGGACTGCCACGTGTTCTTCCCGAAGTCGTGCGCCGGGTCGACGAGGATAGAGTCCGGCGGTACGCCCCCGGCCACGGCCCGTTCGGCATATTCCGTGACGTGGCGGGTCACCTCCGCCACGACGTCGCCGTGAGCGGGCCGGTGCGGGCGGGTGCGCGGCGGCAGGCCGCCCGCGTGCGAGCAGACCAGGCCGGCACCGTACCTGGCCGCGACCTCGGCCAGCCGCGGGTCGGCGCCACCCCAGGCGTCGTTGAGCAGGTCCGCACCGGCCTGGGCCACCACCTCGGCGACCTCCGCCCGCCAGGTGTCGACGCTGATCACCACCTCAGGGTGGCGCTCGCGCACCGCCGCGACCAGGCCCGCGACCCGGTCGATCTCGGCCGCGGGGGTCACCTCGTCGCCGGGTCCCGCCTTGACCCCGCCGATGTCGACGATCTCGGCCCCGTCGGCCACCGCGCGGCTGGCCGCCTCGAGCGCGGGACCGAACTCGCTGGTGGCGCCGCGGTCGTAGAAGGAGTCGGGCGTCCGGTTGATCACCGCCATGATCCCGAACGAGCCGGGTGGCCACGCTCGCGCACCGAGCCGGAGCGTCCGCGGGCGCCGGCAATGGACAGCTCCGGGCCTGGGGTCTGTCACCGGTCGAGGCTATAGCACCCGGCTTGTTCGGGAAGAATCTCTTACGTGCGATTTCTCAACGACACAGTGCCCCCTTCCGGCCCGGGTCACGATCTGACCTACAGCGACGTGTTCATGGTGCCCAGCCGGTCGGCGGTCGGCTCGCGGCTCGACGTCGACCTGACGGCCACCGACGGCAGCGGCGCGACCATCCCGCTGGTGACGGCCAACATGACCGCCGTCTCCGGACGCCGGATGGCCGAGACGGTCGCCCGGCGGGGCGGCATCGCGATCCTGCCGCAGGACATCCCGGCCGACGTCGTCGCGGACGTGATCGCCTGGGTGAAGTCACGGGACCCGGTGGTGGAGACCGCGCTGACGCTAGCGCCGGCCGACACCGCGGGTGACGCGCTCAGCCTGCTGCCCAAGCGGGCACACGGCGCCGTGATCGTGCTCTGGCAGGGGTGCCCCGTGGGGGTCGTCACCGAGGCCGACTGCCTCGGCGTGGACCGGTTCACCCAGCTGAGCCACGTGATGTCGGCCGAGCCGTTCACGCTGCCCGCCGGGACGCCGCCCGAGCAGGCGTTCTCGCTGCTGCACGACGGACGGCACCGGCTGGCGCCGGTGGTGGACGGGGCGGGCCGCTGCCTGGGCATCATGACCAGGACCGGGGCGCTGCGCGCGACCCTGTACTCCCCCGCCGTCGACGCCGCGGGCCGGCTCCGGGTTGGGGTGGCCATCGGGGTCAACGGCGACGTGGCGGCCCGGGCCAAGCTGCTGCTCGACGCGGGCGCCGACGTGCTCGTGGTGGACACCGCGCACGGGCACCAGGAGAAGATGATCAGCGCGCTGGAGGCGGTGCGGGGGCTCTCGCCTTCGGTTCCGGTGGTAGCCGGCAACGTGGTGACCGCGGCCGGCGTCGACGACCTGGTCTCCGCGGGGGCCGACATCGTCAAGGTCGGCGTCGGCCCGGGCGCGATGTGCACCACCCGGATGATGACCGGGGTGGGGCGGCCGCAGTTCTCAGCCGTGCTGGAGTGCGCCGCGGAGGCCAGGCGGCTTGGCGCCTGGGTCTGGGCCGACGGCGGGGTCCGGCATCCCAGGGACGTGGCGCTGGCGCTGGCCGCGGGCGCCTCGAACGTGATGATCGGGTCGTGGTTCGCCGGGACGTACGAGTCACCGGGCGACACGTTCCGGTCGCCGGAGGGACGGCTGTACAAGGAGAGCTTCGGGATGGCATCGGCGCGGGCGGTGCGGCTGCGTTCGGCCAGCGACTCGGCGTTCGAGCGGGCCCGCAAGGAGCTGTTCGAGGAGGGCATCTCGTCGGCCCGGATGTACCTGGACCCGGTGCGGCCCGGCGTGGAGGACCTGATCGACATGATCGTGGCCGGGCTCCGCTCCTCGTGCAGCTACGCGGGAGCGCGCGACCTGGCCGAGTTCGGCGAGCGCGCCACGGTCGGGCTGCAGAGCGCGTCCGGCTACAGCGAGGGCATGCCCGTTCCCACGAGCTGGTTACCGTCCTGCTCAGCCGGTCGCCCCCGTCACCCCGTGGCGTTGAGCCAGCGGACAGGGGCGCCGTCGGCCGCGCGGCGGAACGGCTCGAGCTCGTTGTCCCAGGCGGTGCCGAGAAGCTTGCCGAGCTCGTCCTCCAGCGACGCCGGGGCGCCTCCCCGCTCGGCCAGCAGCATGACCGACCTGAGCCTGTTCTCGGTCACCATGATGTCGCCGTTGGCACCGGTCACCGCGGTGAACAGGCCGAGGTTGGGCGTGTAGCAGTGGCGCACGCCGTCGCAGCCGGGCGAGCTGTCCTCGGTGACCTCGAACCTGAGCCGGTTCCAGCCAGCCAGCGCGGACGCGATCGCCCCCGCGGTGCCCGGGTGGGCCTGCCAGGTGAGTTCGGCCCGCAGCGCGCCGGGGGCGCGGCTGGCCGGACCAGGGCATGCTGACGGGCGCCCCCACAACTCCGGCGACAGCCCACTCGATGTGCGGGCACAGCGCCGGGGGCGCCGAATGAACGTACAGAACACCTAGAGCAATAGGCGCAGACACCGTGCCTCCTTGTAGACGAGGTTCGCCTTCCCCAGCGGCCTCGCTATTGTGGCACGGACTGCCCAGCTACATATTGTGCCTTATGCTCTCCCTTGACGCCAGCACTCCGGCCAGGAAAACCGCGTGAATTCGCAAACATGACCAGTGCGGCCAGGACCACGATGGCGAGCGCCGACCACGGAACGTAGTCGCCCGCCCGGTCGTAGAAGGTCTTGGCCGAGGCGGCGGGCAGGCCGAGCCGGACGCTGACCACGCCGTGCGAGGACTGCCCCATCCAGGTCAGCAGCCGTCCACGGGGATCGAACGCGGCGGTGACTCCGGTCAGCGCGGCCTGTACCACCGGCCGCCCGGTCTCGGCCGCGCGCACCGCGCTGAGCGAGGCGTGCTGGTCAGGCCCCCAGGTGCCCTGGAAGGTGGAGGTGGCGGACTGGTAGACGATCAGCTGGGCGCCCAGGTCGGCGTCCACCCGGGACATGTCGGGGAACGCGGACTCGAAGCAGACCAGCACGCCGATCGGCAGCGGCCTGCCCGCCGGGTCAGTCGCCTGCAGCAGGTGGGCACCGGTACCCGGGATCATATTGGACGCGGCGGCTTTGCTGATCTTGGTCAGCCAGCCGAGTTGCTGCCGGAACGGTATGTACTCGCCGAACGGCACCAGTCGTGTCTTGACGTAGATGCCCTTGATCCCCGCGGGGCCGACGAGGACCGACCACTTCTCGTGTCCCTTACCGGGCACCGTGGCGTCCTGGCTGACCAGCAGATCCGCGCCGTCTTCCCGAGCCAGCGCCTCCAGCTTCTGCAGCTGGCCGCGGTTCTGCGGCAGGGTGAGGTCGACTGCGGTGCTGCTCTCGCCCCAGACGATCAGGTCGGGTTGCACGCCGCTGAACTCGCCGGAGCCGCTCAGCTGGGCGGTCAGCCGCTCGCTCGCGTCCACCCGCTTGACCGCGTTGCCGACGATCCCGGGCTGCACCATGGCCACGGTCGCCTGGCGGACCGGGGGGCTGGCCGGGGTGAGCGCGAACGCCAGCGGCCCGGCGCCGATGGTGGCCACCGCGGCGGCCGCGCCGAGCGCCGCGAGACCAGGGCGCACTGGCGTGGTGAACACCCGGGGCAGCGCCCCGATGACGAGCACGATCGCCACGTTCGCCAGCACCAGCGCGAAGCTGACGAGCCACACCCCGCCGACCGCGGCCAGGGCGAGCACCGCCGGATGCTGCCACTGGCTGACGCCGAACACCGCCCACGGGCCGCCGAGTGCCTGCCAGGACCGCAGCCACTCGGTGAGCAGCCAGCAGCTCGGCACCACCACCAGCGCGGCCAGCGCCCGCGGCCAGGTCACCGGCGGCCTGAGCAGCGTCCAGGCGGCTATCCCGAACGGCACCCACAGCACGCCCATCACCGCGCCCACCAGCAGCACCGCGGGCCCGATCTCCGGAGTCATCCAGTACAGGGCGGCGATCAGGTACCCGGCCCCGAGCCACCAGGCGCGCATCCCGCCTTCGCGGGCGGTCGGTGACCTGACGATGAGCACCAGCGACGGCACCAGCCCGAACCACGCCAGGAATTCCAGGTTCGGTGCCGGGAACGCGAGGATGAGCAGGGCTCCCAGCAGCAGCATCAGCCGCCCGGGCGACCAGATCCAGCGGCCGGTTCTCGTCAGCGCCTTGCGCACCCTTCCATTGTCAGCTGTCTATGCCGCTGCGCGCGACTCCGCCTCCTGCGCCTAGTTGTTGCGGCCGAAGATCCGCAGGAAGAACAGGAAGACGTTGAGGGCGTCAAGGAAGATCGACGCGGCCAGCAGCGGAGCGGAGTTCATATCCTTGGAGCGCCGCAGCCGCTGGAAATCGAACATGGTCAGCCCCGCGAAGATGACCAGGCCGAGGACCGAGTAGATCAGCTCGCCGTGCGGGATATGGACGAAGATCAGCACGATGCCGAAGATGATGAGCGCGACGAGGGCCCAGAACGACATGCGGGCCAGCCCGGAAAGGTCCCGCCGGGTGGCGTAGCCGGCCGCGCCGAACCCCGCGATGAACAGCGCGGTGGCCCCGCCGGCTTGCCACAGCACCTGCGGGTCGGTGGTCGCGTAGTAGGAGAGAAGCGGCGCCATCGCGAGACCCATTGCCGTACCGAACACGAGGAGCAGCACCACGCTCAGGCCCCCGGACCGCCGGACCGCGAAGTTCATGCCGATCAGGCACGCGAAGGCGACGATGAACCAGACGAAGGCCCAGCCCTCGGACAGGTTGCGGCCCAGGTAAGAACCCAGGGCGAAGAACCCGGCGGTGACCGCGACGAGTCCCATCGTCTGCCCGAACAGCGTATGCGTCCGGTCCCGGGCCGGCGCGCCAGCGACGCCATAGGTCAACGCTTCGTTCGTGACCACCATCTCCTTATGTCACCGTGAGCCCGCGGACGCATCGAAACCTCGTCGTCCTATTCAACGCCATCCAGGCGCCACAGACGACGTTTTGGGCGCTCAGGTAGATGTCCGGGGCGGGCTTGCCGTGCGGCACTTGCTCGGTGGACATCGTGACCCGGAAGTACGAGCCCAGCCCGGCGGCATCCAGCACGGTCTGGATCAGCACGGCCGGGGCCGAGCTGGCCAGGCCGAGCGGCCAGCGGGCGGCCAGCCGGCGCACCACCTCGACGGCGCCCGGCAGGAACGGGATCCGCTCCCGGTAACGGGGCGCCATTTGCTCGATGACCAGGGCGGCTACCTGGCCGGGCGGCAAGCCGACGCCGAGGTCCTCGCTGAGGTACTCGGCCCATTCCCCGGTGCTCATGCCCATGAGCCTGCGCTGGGCGTCCGGAGCCCAGCGGCCGCCGCGCTCGGCGACCAGCCCGCGCCTGACCTCTTCCCAGACCGGTTCGGAGTCGATCAGCACCCCGTCCAGGTCGAAGACGACCGCATCGATCATCGGGGGCATCCGGGTTCACGATCCGGGCCGTGGCGGTGCCAGGGCACGCGCCACGGCCCGTTCGGCATCAAGGTCGTGAGCTCGCCTCGGTCAGGGCCCTGGAGACCAGCACGCGGGCCAGGTGCTCGCGGTAGGCCTTGGTGGCGCGGATGTCGTCGGCCGCGCTCGTGCCCTCGGCGGCGTGCGCAGCCGCGTCGGCCGGCGAGGCACCGCCGGCCAGCGCGGCTTCCACCGCGCTGGCGCGCAGCGGCGTGCCGCCCATGTTGACCAGGGCCACATGGCCGTCCTGGACGGCGCAGCCGACGATGGCCCAGTCGATGGCCCGCTGGGTGAACTTCTGGAACGACCACGCGCCGGAAGCGGGCTTGGGCACCCGGATCTCGGTGAGCAGTTCGTCGGGCTCGAGCACCGTCTCGAACAGGCTCTGGAAGAACTCACCGATCGGGATCTCCCGCGAGCCATCGGCACCGCGCGCAACCAGGGTCGCGTCCAGCGCGAGCAGCACCGCGGGCAGGTCCGAGGCGGGGTCGGCGTGCACGACCGACCCGCCGATCGTGCCCCGGTGCCTGATCTGCGGGTCGCCGACCTGGCCGGCCGCGTAGGCGAGCAACGGCACCTGGCGCGCCAGGACTTCGGAATGCTCGACGTCGTGGTGCCTGGTCAGGGCGCCGATCGCGACGTACGAGCCCTCGTCGTTCACGTACGACAGGTCGTGCAAGCCGCCCAGGTCGATGATCACCTCGGGGGCGGCCAGCCGCAGTTTCATCAGCGGCAGCAGCGAGTGGCCGCCGGCCAGGAACTTCGCGTCGTCGCCGTGTTCGGCGGCGAGGCTCAGTGCTTCCTCGACCGAGCCTGCCCGCTGGTAGCTGAACGATGACGGGATCACGAGGTCACCTTCTCTGCGTCCGCGGCTGTCAGCGCGGCCCTGACGATGTTGTGGTAGCCCGTACACCGGCACAGGTTGCCTTCCAGGCCGGTCCTGACCTGTTCCTCGGTAGGGTGCGGGTTCTCCTTGAGCAGCGACACGATGGCCATCACCATGCCGGGCGTGCAGAAGCCGCACTGCAGGCCGTGCTCGGTGTGGAACGCGCGCTGCACCGGGTGCATCTCGCCGTTCGTGGCCAGGCCCTCCAGCGTGGTGATCTCGTGCCCGCTGGCCTGGGCGGCGAGTACCGTGCAGGACTTGACGGACTCGCCGTCGAGCAGCACCGTGCAGGCCCCGCAGGAGGTGGTGTCACAGCCGACGTTGGTCGCGGTGAGGTCGGCCACGTCGCGCAGGAAATGCACGAGGAGCATGCGGTCCTCGACGTCCGCGGTGATGTTCTTGCCGTTGACGGTCAGCTCGACCTTCACTGGTGACTCGCCTTCTGTGCCTCGTTGATTGCCACCCACACCCGCTGGGGCGTGGCCGGCATGTCGATGTGCCTGACGCCGAGGTGCGCGACGGCGTCGATGACCGCGTTCTGGATCGCCGGGGTCGATCCGATCGTCCCGGCCTCGCCGATGCCCTTCACGCCCAGCGGGTTCAGGTCGGTCGGCGTCTCGCTGTCGGCCAGCTCGAAGCTGGGCAGGTCGGGCGCTGAGATGGCCGCGTAGTCGGCGAGCGTGGAGGTCAGCGGATTGCCGTCCGAGTCGTAGAGCACCTCTTCGAGCAGGGCCTGGGCCGCGCCCTGGGCGATCCCGCCGTGCCGCTGGCCCTCGGTGAGCACCGGGTTCATCACCGTCCCGGCGTCGTCGACGGTCACGTGGCGCAACATCTTCGTCTGGCCGGTTTCGGTGTCGACTTCGACCACGGACACGTGGGTTCCGAACGGGAACGTGGGCCGCTCCTGACTGAAGCTCACGTCGGCGATCAGGCTGCCGCCGCTGCTATGACCGGCGACCTGAGCCCATGACAGGGCCGTATCCGGGTCGCCGCGCACCTGCCAGAGCCCGGTGCTCGTATCGAGCACCACGTCGGCTTCGGCGGCCTCGAGCATCTCGGCGGCATGGCGGCGGGCCTCGTCCTTGACCTCGACCGCGGCCTTGTGCACGGCCGAACCGCCGAGCTGCAGCGACCGCGAACCATAGGTCCCGACGCCCGCCGGGATCAGGTCGGTGTCGCCATGGATGACCGTGATACGGTCCATCGGGATGCCGAGCTCGTCCTGCACGAGCATGGCCCACGCGGTGTGGTGTCCCTGGCCGTGCGCCGAACTGCCGGTGTAGACCGTGGCCGAGCCGTCGTCCGCCACCTCGATCTTGGCGGTCTCGCCGGCGTCCGGGTCCGGCGCGGTGATCTCCACGTAGGAGGACACGCCGATGCCGAGCTGCCTGGGGTCACCGCTGGCCCGCCTGCGCCGCTGCTCCTCGCGGAGCTGCTCATAGCCCGCCGCGGCCAGCGCCTTGTCCAGCGCCTCCTCGTAGTGGCCGGTGTCGTACATGGCGCCGGTCTTGGTCTGGAAGGGAAACTTGTCCGGGGCGATGAAGTTGCGGCGCCTGACTTCCGCCGGGTCCATGCCGATCTCGGCGGCGAACAGGTCGACCGCGCGCTCGATGGCCGCTGTGGCCTCGGGCCGGCGGCCCCCCGGTAGGCGCCGATCGGCGTGGTGTTGGTGACCGCCTGCCGGAACCCGGCTTGCACATCCGCGATGTCGTACACACCGGGTGCCATCAGGCAGGTGAGGAACGGCAGGAGCCCGCCGACGCGCTGGTAGGCACCGGCGTCCTGGATGACGTCGATGCGGTACGCGAGGATGCGGCCATCCCGGCCGCCGCCGATCTTGATGTGGTGCAGCTGGGCGCGGCCCTGCGTCATTGCGACCAGGTTCTCGCTGCGAGTCTCGGCCCAGCACAGCGCCCGACCGGTTTTCCTGGCCGCCCAGGCGAGGGTGATGGTGTCCCGGTCGATGCCGATCTTGGCGCCGAACCCGCCGCCCACGTCGGGCACCACCACGCGGATCTGCTCGGGCGCCATGCCCAGGGCGCCCGCCAGGATGAACCGGCTCACCTGCGCGTTCTGCGAACTGGCCCAGACGGTCAGCTTGCCGTTCTCGAAGCTGACCGCCGCGGCGCGCCCCTCCATCGGGAGGCAGGCGACCCGCTGGTTGACGATGGCCTGCTCGACGACCACCTCGCAGGCGTCGAAGGGCGCGTCGTCGGTCGGCACCGGGTTCGCGACCGCGACGTTGGTGCCGGCCTCCGGGAACAGCAGGGTCTCGTCGGCGACGGCGGCCGCCGGTCCCAGCACCACCGGCAGCGGCTCGTAATCCACGGCGACCAGGTCGGCTGCGTCCTCGCCCTGGTAGCGGCCATCCGTAATCACCACCGCTACCGGCTCACCGACGAACCGCACCGTGTCGATCGCCAGCAGGGGCTCGGACCACGGGCCGCCGAGCGGCGTCGGGCTGCCGTCCCACTCGCCTGAGCTCGGCGGCGGCGGGGCCAGGTCGTCCATGTCGGCGACGGTCAGCACGGCGATCACGCCGGGCTCGGCGAGGGCCGCGCTCGTGTCGATGCCGGTGATGCGCGCGTGGGCCAGCGGGCTGCGCACGAACGTCAGGCGCGCCGCTCCGTTCAGTTCCGGCGTCCGCAGGTCGTCGACGTAGACCCCGCCGGCGGTCAGCAGCCGCGGGTCCTCCGTCCGTATCACCCGGGTGCCCAGGATGCTCATGTATCCCTCCGCAGCTCTGTGACGCTTCAAGCGTTCCCGCCAGCGAACCTACACCCGGGCAAGCCGGGGAACTATGGCTGACCCCACAAACGGACCTGACGCACATTATGACTGACCGTGCAGGTAGATAGGCAAAAGCCGGAGGAGACCGGCGGAGTCGCGGTCGGCGTCACCGGCCGGCTGACGTCACCCGGACGGGCTGCTGGCCTGGTCCGGAATCCCGTACGAGCGCAGCAGGCCGGCGACCCCAGGGCTGGGCGGCTTCGGGTCGTCGGGGGAAAGGACGATCCCTTCGGCGGCGGCGCCCGCCTCGATGAGGGTGCGGACCACCGCGACCCAATCGTGGTCCGCGGCATGACCGAGACCCATGCCGCTGCCCACGATGGCCGGCGATGTCCGGGTTGGACGCACCCGTGACCGAGCAGAGCAGGGGCGACCAGCGGCGGTCAGCCGGATCGGCGGGGCGGCCCGGGGCTCCGACTTTGACGCCGGCATCGGCACCGGCCGCCAGCAGCAGCCGGGCCGCGTCGCCCAGGACGACGGCGGTGCGCAAGTCGTAGGTGGCGATCTGCGCGTCGCGGGCCAGCATCCGGGCCGCGCGCCCGGTCCAGTCACTGATGCTGGCGACCAGGAACTCCTCCACTCGCTGGTCCAGATCGGGGCGGGCCGGGAGCGGATCAGAAGGCATGTCATCTCCTCGCCAGCGCCTCATGGTCCGCGTCTAGGGCGCCGAGAAGACGACTCCGCGCGAAACACATGTGCGGTGCTGAGGTGGACTCAGTCCTTCCCGCGGACCCGGGTGCGCCCTCTGCGCCCTCCCATCGTAAGGCGCCTCGTCAGGATTCCTGGCGGCTGGCCGTGACGCGGGGGTGGTCGTGCCAGGCGGGCATGGTGGCCATGTACTCGAGGGTCTGCCGTTCGATTTCCTCCCGGGACGCGCCGGGATTACGGCGCGTCTGCCACGCGGTCATCCGCTCGAAGCGCTCGTCGAACGACTGCAGGGCACCGGTCTCGTCGGTGCAGTAGCCGCAGTAGCGGCCGCTCTCTATGGGCATGCCGCAGCTCTCGCAGGTGGTCGCGGTGGTCATCGGTTCCCTCCTAGAACAGGGTCGTTTCCGGGGTTTGCATTCGGGATGGCCAGGTCAACGAGGGCCCGGAGCCCGGCCATGAGCTCATCGGCCTGATCGGGCGGCAACCGGGCCATGGTGCTGGCGAGCATGTCAATGCTCAGTACGTCGCGGTCCCGGCGCAGCGCCTCGTGTCCCTGCGCGGTCAGCCAGATCAGTGTCCGCCTGCGGTCGGCGGGATCGTCTTCGCGCTCCAGCAGGCCCTGGCGCTCCAGATGGGTGACGATCTCGCTGATCACCGACTGGGCCCGGCTCATGTGCGCCGCAGCCTCGCCCACCGAGAGCGGGCCCGCGAGCGCGAGATGCTCAAGCACCGCGCGCGACGCGCCCTGCAACTGGCTCCGGGGCCCGTCCCGCCGGTGAAACGTCAGGTAGACGGCGCGGAAGAGGTCAGCGAACCGTTCGGCCCGGGCCCGTGAGTCGGTCATGGCACCAGCGTTCCGGCCGGCCGACCCATCGTCAATCCCGATGAATCGGCCGGATCCGCGCTGGCCGCCGCTCCGCACGGCTCGTGGGATACGGCGTGGATGTCCCAGCCATGCTGTTCCAGCTGCATGAATGGGACATCCACATCGTATGATCTGGTGCCGGTGGTGCCAGAGTGACGAAAGTCCGCTCCGTCGATCTCGCAGCCACCGCCACGTCGGTGGCTGGGACCAATCAGGCCTTATTGGCCGGAGGCGGGCAAGTACCACCAGTCATGACGGCCCCTGGACACTCAGCAGCACCAGGAGCCCCACCCAAACGTACGCCACCGGCCCATGTTGGGCTCAGGAAGGCGCGCAGGACCAAGAGCCGCACCCGAACGTGCGCTACCGGCCCACGCTGGGCTCAGGAAGGCACGCCACGTCACTAGGGTGAACAGGTGAAGCCATTCCTGCTGCTGGCCATCCGGGCCGATGATGCGGCGGCTGACAACGAGTATGACTCGTTCCTCACGCTGGCCAGGCTGGGCGAAGGCGAGCTGCGCCGTTTCCGGCTGGAGCAGCGCCCGCTCGGCGGTATCGACCCGGGCGACTGGTCGGGGATTATCGTCGGCGGCGGGCCGTTCAATTACTCCGACCCTGAGGAGCTCAAGACGCCGGTGCAGCGGCGGGTCGAGGCGGACCTGTCCGGCCTGCTCGACCGGGTGGTGAGCGCCGACTTCCCGTTCCTCGGGGCTTGCTACGGCATCGGCGCGCTCGGCCGTCACGAGGGCGCCGTAGTCGACCGGCGCTTCGGCGAGCTGGTCGGCGCCGTGGAGATCACGCTGACTCCGCCGGGCCGCCGGGACCCGCTGCTCGGCGAACTGCCCACGAGGTTCTACGCCTTCACCGGGCACAAGGAGGCGGTCAGCCGGCTGCCCGGTCATGCCGTGCTGCTGGCCAGTTCCGCAACCTGCCCGGTGCAGGCGTTCCGGGTCGGCGGCAACGTCTACGCGACCCAGTTCCACCCCGAGCTCGACGTGGCCGGCGTGCGCACCCGGGTCGAGGTCTACAAGCACGCCGGTTACTTCGACCCGGACCAGGCCGACGAGATCAAGGCGCAGGCCGCCAGCAGCCAGGTCACCTGGCCGCCGGCGATCCTGCGCGGGTTCGTCCGGCGTTACGGCCAGGACCGGGCCGCCCAGGCTCAGGCCGGATAGCCGCAGTCGGTTCCGGCCATGGTCGCGACGACCCCCGTTGCAGCGCGGTTGCAACGCCGCTGCAACGCCCTGGCCGAACCTGGGAGCGACGGCTAACCACGACAAGGGGAGTTTTCGCAACCATGGCTATCGACCTGGACAAGCTGCACGAGTTCATGGGCAAGTTCGTCACCGACTTTGGCGCCACGATCGCGACATCGGCTGCGGGCTCGGCGCGTCCACGATCCTGCTCGCCCAGGCGTACCCCAACTCCCGGTTCGCCGGGTCGGACTACCACGACGAGTCGATCGAGATGGCCCGCAAGCACGCGGGTGACCAGGGCGTCGCCGACCGGGTCAGCTTCGAGGTCGCGTCGGCGTCGACATTCCCCGGGACCGGCTATGACCTGGCCGCCACCTTCGACTGCCTGCACGACATGGGCGATCCGCTGGCCGCGGCCCGGCACGTCCGCCGGGCACTCAAGCCCGACGGCACCTGGCTCATCGTCGAGCCCTGCGCGGCCGACGACGTGGCAGCCAACCTGAACCCGGTGGGCCGGGCGTACTACAACGCATCCACGCTGCTCTGCGTACCGAACGCGCTGTCCCAGCCCGGCGGCTACTCCCTCGGAGCCCAGGCCGGCGAGGCGGCATCAGGCAGGTCGTCACCGACGCCGGCTTCACCAGGTTCCGGCGCGCGACCGAGACGCCGCTCAACCTGATCTACGAGGTCCTTCCCTAGCAGACCCCGGCGCATCCCTCTGGTTGGATGGGCAGTCAGCAGTAGCTGGCCGCACCATCCGGCCAGGAAGGGAAGGGGATGCGCTGAACGCCGTCGCCGCCGAGACGGTCTCGCTGATCGCCCTGCTCGCCGTGCTGGCCTGGGCGGTGACCAGACCGCGCGGCTGGCCGGAGGCGGTCGCGGCGGTCCCGGCCGCGGTCATCCTGATCGCGGCCGGCGCCATCCCGGCCGGCCAGGCCGCCGACCAGGCCAGGCGGCTCGGACCGGTCATCGGGTTCCTGGCCGCGATCCTGGTGCTGGCGCACCTGTGCGACGCGGACCGGCTGTTCCGCGCGTGCGGCGGCTGGATGGCTCGGGCCAGCGCCGGAAGCCCGCGCAGGCTGCTGGCCCAGGTGTTCCTGATCGCCTCGGTGACCACGGCCGTGCTCAGCCTGGACGCCACCGTGGTGCTGCTCACTCCGGTGGTGTTCGCCACCGCGGCCAGGCTCGAGGCACGGGCCAGGCCGCACGTGTACGCGTGCACGCACCTGGCCAATTCGGCGTCGCTGCTGCTGCCGGTGTCCAACCTGACCAACCTGCTCGCGTTCGCGGCCAGCGGGCTCGCCTTCGGCCGGTTCGCCGCGCTGATGGCGGTGCCCTGGCTGGCCGCCATCGGCGTCGAGTACGCGGTGTTCGGCCGGTTCTTCGGCTCCGACCTGGCCACGGGCGGCCGGGCCGATCCCGGCGAGGGCACGCGCGTGCCGAGGGTCACGCTCGTCGTGGTGGTGCTGACGCTGGCCGGGTTCGTCGTCGCGTCGGCGGCGGGCGTCAACCCCGCCTGGGCCGCGTTCGCGGGGGCCGCGGTCCTGGCGGCCCGGGCGCTGGCCCGCCGGACGGTGGCGCCCGCAGCGCTGGTGCGCGCCGCCGACCCGCCCTTCCTGCTGTTCGTGCTGGGGCTGGGCATCGTGGTCACCGCGGTAACGGACAACGGGCTCGGCCGGGCGCTGGCACCGCTGGTGCCGGCCGGGACCGGGCTGCCCCCGCTGCTCGCGGTCGCGGCGCTGGCCGCGGCCCTGGCCAACGTCTGCAACAACCTGCCGGCCGTCCTCGTGCTGCTGCCGCTGGCCGCACCGTCCGGCGCCGGGGCCGTGCTAGCCGTGCTGCTCGGCGTCAACATCGGACCGAACCTCACCTACACCGGATCGCTGGCCACCCTGCTGTGGCGGCGTATCGCCCATCAACACGGATCCGCGCCCGATCTCGGGGAATTCACCAGGCTGGGGCTGCTCACCGTGCCCGCGGCGCTGGTCCTCGGGGTGCTGGCGCTGTGGGCCGGGCTACACCTGCTGGGAGGCTGAACTGCCATGGCCGAGACAGACACCCAGGCCCGTTCGGTATTCATCTGGGTCGGTGAGGGGACCTGGCGGGCCACCGTGGACGCGGCCCTGGACCTGGCGCCGGCCGGAGCCCGCTTCACGCTGCTGCACGTCACGCCGGCCGACGTCTCCGGCGCGGTCCACGGCGCCTACGCTGGGTTGCTCGGCCGCGCCGGGCGTGACCCCGGAACCCGGCTGGAGCAGATGGCGGCGACCTCCGCGGGTGAGCTGCTCGAGGCGGCCGCGGCCAGGCTCAGCCAGGGTCTCGGGCGGCCGTGCGAGCGGCTGGAGATTACCGGACGGACCGAACGGGCCGTGGTGACGGCCTCGGCACAGGCGGACCTGCTCATCGTGGCCCGGGACGGTGACCAGGAGCGGCTGGGCCCGAAGAGCCTGGGCAAGGCCACCCGGTTTGTCGTGGATCACGCCGCCTGCCCGGTCCTTCTGGTGTGGCCGGAATCCGCGCCCGGCGTGGCTACCATCCCCCCGCCGCCACATCACCCTCCCCCTCCGCGTCGATGACGCCGCGGCAGGTGTCTCCGTCGTCAACCTTAAGTTGACATTGCTCTATCAGTCAACCTAAGGTTGACATATGTCGCAACCACCCGTGAGGCTCGACGAGCTGATCAGCTACATTACGAGCCAGGAAGGCACACCGCTCGACCACGTGTCGGAGGCGGTGCGGATTTCGGAGCACCTCAGTGAGCTCGCCGACCACCTGATCGGCCACTTTGTCGACCAGGCGCGGAAGACGGGCGCGTCGTGGACCGACATCGGCCAGTCCATGGGCGTCACGAAGCAGGCGGCGCAGAAGCGGTTCGTGCCGAGGGCCTCGGAATGGGGAGACCTGCTCTCCGGCGCCTTCCCGCCGGATCCGGTCAAGTTCTCCCGGTTCACCGGCCGCGCCAAGCGCGCGGTTATCGCCGCACGCCAGGAAGCCATCAGGGGGCGGCATGACCGCGTGCTCCCCGAGCACCTGATCCTCGGCCTGCTGCACGAGCCGGAAGGCCTGGCGGCGAGGGCCATCGCGGCCCTCGGGGTATCGCCGGAGGCAGTCCGCGCGGCCCTCGGCGCCGTCCTGCCGGCCGCCATGCCGGACGGGGTGACGCCCGGGCATGTCCCGTTCGACTCGCGGGCCATGAAGGTGCTCGAGCTCACGCTGCGCGAGGCGCTGGCCCTCGGGCACAACTACATCGGCACCGAGCACATCCTGCTGGGCCTGCTCGACGAGGAGGAGAGCCTGGGCGGCGGCACGCTAGCCGGCCTCGGCATCACCGAGGAGCGGGCGCGCGCGTGGCTCGTCCCGGTGCTCGAGCAGATGGCGGCGGCGAGGGGTCACTGACGCCGGGAGCTGGCTAGGCGACGGCGCGGGTGGCCTCGGGGCGGCGGCGGGCGGCCGGATCGGCGAGGACGGGCGGCTGCCAGCCCGCGTCGGCCGGATTGAGCGTCATCCCCGGCGGGACGATCTGGTCGATGCGGTCGAGCACGTCGTCGTCCAGCGTGACGCTCGCGCCCGCCAGCAGGTCGGTGAGCTGATCCATCGTGCGCGGACCGATAATCGCCGAGGTCACGCCCTGGTGCGCGGTCACGAAGGCCAGCGCCAGGTGGGTCAGCGAGCAGCCCGTGTCGGCGGCGATCTTGATGAGCTCCTCGACCGACGCGAGCTTGGCCTGGTTCCCGGGCACCTTCGGATCGAAGCGCAGTGGTATCCGCTGTGCACGTCCCCTGGTCATGTCTACGTCGGTGTCCTTCCGGAACCGGCCGGTCAGCCAGCCGCCGGCCAGCGGGCTCCAGACGATGACGCCCATGCCGTACTGCTGGCAGGTGGGCAGCACCGACGCCTCGATGCCGCGGACGAGGATCGAGTAGGGCGGCTGCTCACAGCGGAACCGGACGTGACCGCGGCTTTGCGCGACCCACTGCGCCTCGACGATCTGCTCGGCGGGGAACGTGGAGGAGCCGATGGCGCGGATCTTGCCGGCGTGGGTGAGGTCCGACAGCGCGGACAGGGTCTCGTCGATGTCGGTGTCCGGGTCCGGGCGGTGCATCTGGTACAGGTCGATGTAGTCGGTCTGCAGGCGGCGCAGGCTGTTCTCCACCTCGCGGACGATCCAGCGGCGCGAGTTGCCGCTCATGTTGGGGTCCTTGCCCATCGGGCTGTGCGCCTTGGTGGCCAGCACCACGTCGTCGCGGCGGCCTTTCAGTGCTTTCCCGACGATTTCCTCCGACTCCCCCGCCGAGTACACGTCCGCGGTGTCGACGAAGTTGATGCCGCCGTCCAGCGCGGCGTGGATGATCCGGATGCTGTCCTCGTGATCGGGGTTGCCCCACGCGCCGAACATCATCGCGCCGAGGCAGTACGGGCTCACCTTGATCCCGGTACCGCCGAGCGTCCGCATCCGCATGCTCCGTGCCTCCTTGGCTGTGTCTGCTGTTACAAGTAATCCTATTTGCGCGCTTCTTGAGGCTCCCCGGCGCGTCTCCTCTCGGCTCGCGCCACCCATCGCGAGACCCTTGATGTTCCTGCGGCCTGACGCACTGCCGTGACCTGTGATACGTGCCGTCACCGCTCCACCGCGGGATTTATACGGCGTGAATGTCCCAGCCATGTCGCTGGAGCTGCATGAATGGGACATCCACATCGTATGTTTTGGTACCGATGGGGCTGGAGGTACCAAAGTCCGCTTTTGGCACGGCGTAGTCGGCGCCGCCGTTTGCCGCCGGGCGCTACATCCCGTTGTGGTTGCCTAGAGCAGGTATATATTTGACTTAGGCAATCAATCATGGGGGATGCCATGAGCGAACTGACGGTCGAGGAGTGGCTGAGGGCGAACAAGCCAGCCAGCCACATAGCCGCCGGGCCGGCGGATTCCGGGCCCGCGGACGGTGCCGCGGTGGCGGCGGATTCCGGTGCCGCGGTGGCGGCGGATTCCGGTGCCGCGGTGGCGGCGGATTCCGGTGCCGCGGTGGCGGCGGTGCGCGGATTCAACCGCTTCTACACGAACGTGATCGGGCTGCTCCGGGGCAAGTACCTGGACACCCCGTACTCGCTGACCGAGGCGCGGCTGCTGTTCGAGCTGGCGCAGCGCGACACCAGCGAGGTCACCGACCTGCGCCGGACGGTCGACATCGACCCGGGCTACCTGAGCCGGATCCTGGCCAGGTTCGAGTCGGACGGGCTGGTCACCCGGCAGCGTTCGGCCGCCGACGGGCGGCGGCAGGTCATCACGCTGACCGGCAGCGGCCGCGATGTCGTGGCGGGGCTGGACGCCCGGTCGGCCGAGGACACCCGTGACATGCTGGCCGGGCTGCGCGACGACGAGCGGCGCCGGCTGCTCGACGCGATGCACGTGATCACCGAGACCCTCACCGGGTCACCGCGGCCGCGCGGCTACCTGCTCCGGGCGCCGCGCGCGGGCGACATGGGCTGGGTGGTCCAGCGGAACGGCGCGGTATACGCGGAGGAGTTCGGCTGGGACGAGTCGTACGAGGCCCTGGTGGCCAGGATCGTCGCGGATTACGTGGAGAACCGGGACCCGGAGGCCGAAGCGGCGTGGATCGCCGAGGTAGATGGCGTGCCCGGCCGGCTGCGTGTTCTGCGTGCGCGAGGACGCCACCACCGCGCGGCTGCGGCTGATGCTGGTGGAGCCGTGGGCCAGGGGCCTGGGCATCGGAGGCCGGCTGGTCAACGAGGTGCTGCGTTTCGCCCGCCGGGCCGGGTACTCCCGCATCACCTTGTGGACCAACGACGTGCTGGCCGACGCCAGGCGCATCTACCAGCGGGCCGGCTTCACGCTGGACGACGAGAGCCGGCATCACCGGTTCGGCAAGGACCTGACCAGCCAGAACTGGTCGCGCGACCTGTAACGGGCGGGCGGGTTCCGCCGGGCCGGACAGCCGCGGCGGAGCCGCCGTAACGGCGGGGAGCTCCTCGGTCCGCTCGAACAGCAGCAGCACCGCGCCGGCCAGGAAGCACACCGCGCCGATGAAGGTGCCGAGGTTGGCCACCGGGACGCTGAGCAGCTCGGCCGTCCCCGGGACGACGTAGCTGGCCACGGCGGAGAACCCGAACGCAACCGAACCGAGCAGGTTGACCCCCGTGATCCACCAGGCCAGCGAGCTCGGCCGCCAGGCCGCCCAGCCGTGGCACGCCTCGAACCAGGCGAGCGCGCTGGCGACCAGGAAGCAGACCGATCCGAAGACGTCCGGGCGCCAGACGTGGTGCCGGGCCTGCGCCGTGCCCACGGCGGCGAAGATGGCGGCGAAGGTGCTCACGTTGAATTCGAGGGTCCCCACGAGCTGCACGGCGGTCGCCTGCCAGTCGATCTGGCCGGGCAGGAACACGAAGACCTTGCGGCGGGCGGCGCCGGGCCGCCGGGGCTCGGCGTCGACCGCCTCGCGGTACTGCAGGAAGCCGGCCGAGGTGAAGAACAGCGACCCGACGAAGAACGTGATCGCGTCGGGCCGGCCGCCCACCGCGTTCGCGTACGCCGGCACGGTGCCGAGCCCGAACAGGAACGAGCCGACCGCGAACAGCACGCCGATCCACCAGTCACGATCCTGCGGCGCCCACCACGTCGAGCCGCGCGGCGTGGCTCCGTGCAGGTGCTTGCGGTGCGTGCGGGATTCCCAGCGGGCAACCACGCCGTCGGGGCGCTTGCGGACGATGAAGGTGACGAACGGCCCGAACCCGCGTTCCTCCGTCGGTTCTGACTGCGCCGGCATCAAGGGCCCTTCGGCGTCCGCGTGGCGGCTCACAGCTAACCAGGATGGGGCGGCCGCGGCCGGGCGTCATCACCCGGTGCGGATGAGGTCACTGGGCCAGCAGCCCGCGCAGGTGGTCTGCGCTCTGCCGGACGTCGGCGACCGGGCCTTCGCCTCGGGGCTCTTCGGCCAGGATGGTGTCCTGCTCCAGGACGTACCAGCCGCCGTAATCGCGGCCCCGCAGGTGCCTGACGATGGCGGCGAAGTCGACGTCACCGCGGCCCAGCGGCCGGTACATGCCGCGGCGGACTCCCTCGGTGTAGCTCAGCCGGCCCGACCTGACCTGAGCCGCGATCTGGTCGTCGACGTCCTTGAAGTGGGTATGCGCGATACGGTCCGGGGCCTGCCTGGTCAGCTCGGCCGGGTCGGTCCCGCCGATGAGCAGGTGGCCGGTGTCCAGGCAGAGCGAGATGGCCGAGCCCTCGAGCACCCGCCGGACCTCGTCGCCGCGCTCGACCATGGTGCCGACGTGCGGGTGCAGGACGGCGCGGACACCGCGCGCGGCGGCCAGGCCGGCGAGCCGGTCGAGGTTGGTGAGCAGCGTCTTCCAGCCTGCCTCGTCCAGGTCGGGCCGGGTGTCGTAGCCGTTCCGGCCGGTGGCGGCGGACAGCACGAGCACGTCGGCACGGGCGGCGTCGTAGCCGTCGAGCAGGCGCTCGATCTCCGCTGCGGGATCGTGGCTGGCCTCGTGCAGTACCACCGGGGTGAAGCCGCCGACCGCGGTCAGGTGGCGGGAGGCCAGGAACTCCGCCATGACCGCCGGGTCGGCCGGCAGGAACCCGTCCGGGCCGAACTCGGTGGCGGCCAGGCCGACCTCCTGCATCTCGGTCAGCACGCGTTCGGGAGAGAGCTGATAGCCCCAGCCGGGCACCTCGCATACGCCCCAGGAGATGGGCGCGCCGGCGATCTTGTCAGTCGAGCTGGTCATGAGTACTCCTTCGTGCGGTGGCTGCGCCAGGCGGGATCGGCGACGGCCTGCGGCTCGCGGCCGGAGAGCACGTCGAGCACGCCCCGGGCGGCGGCGGTGAAGGTCGCCGCGGTGGCCCGGCGGCTCAGCCCCATCAGGTGCGGGGTGAGGACGACGTCGGGGTGGCGGTACAGCAGGTGGCGCTCGGGCGGCTCGGGGTCGAACACGTCGAGGCCGACCCCGGACAGCAGGCCGGCCGTCAGGGCCCGCCACACGGCGTCGGTGTCGATGAGCCCGCCGCGGCCGCAGTTGATGAGCACGGTGCCGGGCCTGACCCGGGCCAGGAAGGCGTCGTCCACCAGGTGGCTGGTCTGCTCGTTCAGCGGCACGTGCAAGGTGATGACGTCGCTGCGCGCGGCGAGGTCGCCGAGGCCGTCGCAGCGTACGTCGGCGGGCGGCTCGCTGACCGGGTTGTAGGCCAGGATCCGCATCCCGAAGGCCGCGGCCAGCGCCGCGGTCCGCCGGCCGATCCGGCCGTAGCCGATCACGCCCAGGGCGGCGCCGTCGAGGTCGCCGACGCTGACTCCGGCCCGCTCCGCCCAGCGCCCCTCGCGGACCAGCGCGGTGAGCGGGCCGAACCGCTTGACCAGGTGCAGCGCCATGCCGATCGCGCCCTCGGCCACCGCGGCGGCGCCCGCTCCCGGGGTGATCACCACGGCGATCCCGCGGGCCGTCGCGGCCGGTACGTCGATCAGGTCGGTGCCGACCCCGGTCCTGGCGACGACCCGGAGCGCGGGCGCCTGGCGCAGCAGCGCCCGGTCAACCCGGGCGTCGGCGCGGGCGATGGCGCCCTCCGCGACGGCGAGTTCGGCGTCGCCGGGCGCGGCGACGAACCGGCAGCGCCCGTCGAGCACGCCGGACACCAGGACCGGGTCCACGGAACCCAGCGCCACCACGACCGGAAGGTCCCGGCTCCGTTCCGGCCGCAGGCCGGCCATCAGGCGTGCCCGAACGTGGCGCCGGGAACCGGTGCCACCTTGTGCCATTCGCCGTCGGTCGCCGACGCCGCTGTGGCGGCGATGACCTCGGCGTCCGCGTGCGCCTCCTCGATGGTCGAGTTGCGCCGCTCGCCGCCGCCCGCGGCGACCAGGAACTTCTTGGCCTCGATGACCTTGAGGTCGTCATAGCTCATGCTGTGGCCCGGCCCGGGCTGGAACCGGCTGTAGTCGCCCAGGGCGGCGTTGCCGAGGACGATGGTGTAGCCCGCGTTGTCCCCGCCCCGGCCCAGGCACAGCCGCAGCTCGTTCATCTGCTCGAAGTTCCAGGTGGCGGAGCCGTCGGTTCCGTAGATCTCGAAGCCGAGCGCGCACTGCGGGCCCACGCTGACCCGGGACGCCTCCAGGGTGCCAACCGCTCCGGCCGCATGGGATCCGCCGGCGAACCGGACCAGCGCCGCGACGTAGTCGTCGTTCTCGACCTCGCCCATCTCGCCGTTCTCGATCACGGCGAAGTGCGTGCCCGAACCCATCGGCAGCATGGGCCGCTGCGCATGCACGGTGGACAGCAGCGAGCTGACCTCGGTGATCGGCGATACAACGTACTGCATGAGGTCGACGACGTGGCTGAGCAGGTCGCCGAGCGCGCCACTGCCGGCCTCCTCGCGGCGGAACCGCCAGGACAGGGCGCCGTTGGGTTCGGACGCGTAGCTGTTGAAGAACACTGCGCGCACGTTGGTGACGCGGCCGAGCCGGCCGGCGGCGATCAGCTCGCGGACCCGTTCCACCGCGGGGACGTGCCGGTAGTTGTAGCCGATCGACGTGGTGACGCCGGCCGCTCGGGCCGCCGCGGCGACTTCCGCGGTCTCGGCGGCGTCCCGGCCGACTGGCTTTTCGATCCAGAACGGCTTGCCGGCCCGGGCGGCGGCGACGCCGATCTCGCGGTGCAGCATGTTCGGCGCGCAGATGGACACCACGTCCACGTCGGGATCGGCGAGCACGTCGCGGTAGTCGGTGCTGGCCCGGGCGTAGCCGAGGACCTCGCGGGCGTAGCCGGCCCGGTCGGCGGCGGTGTCGGCCGCGTGCACCAGCCTGGGGCGGATCTTCAGTTCCGGGTAGACATGCGGGACCGCCTGGTAGGCGCGGCTGTGCAGCTTGCCCATCCAGCCCACGCTGATCAGGCCGATGCCGGGCCGGGCGTATCCGTCGTCGATGGTGCTCATGGGGGTGCCTATCTACTCGGGCTCGGATTTGACGGCGGTGCGGGCGCGGCCGAACTCGGCGGTCACGGCGGCGGCCAGCAGGGTGGAATCCGAGCCGATGGCCACGAACGACCAGCCCTGCTCCAGCCGCGTGGCAGCGGCGGCGCCGTCGGCCACGAGCAGGCCGCAGGCCGTGCCGTGCCGCCGGCTGGCCGCCAGGACGTGCGTGATGGCCTCGGTGAAGGCCGGCGCGGTGAGGTCGCCGGGGACGCCGAGGTCGTGGCTGAGGTCGCGGGGGCCGACGAACAGCACGTCCACCCCGTCCAGCGCCGCGATCGCCTCGGCGTTGCCGACCGCGACGGCCGACTCGATCTGGACCACGCCGAGGACCTCGGCGTTGGCCCGGTCGAGGGCGCCCGGATCGAGGCCGAACCGGCAGGCCCGGTTGTACGTGGCCACGCCCCGGTCCCCGGCGGGCGGGTAGCGCAGGTGCCGGACCGCTTCGGCCACCTCGTCCGCGGTGTTCATCCGGGGCAGCATGATGCCCGCGGCCCCGCTGTCCAGCACCCGCCCCATCCGGATGCGGGCCGCGGACTCCACCCGGACCACGGTGGGGACGCCGTAGCTCCCGGCGGCGGGCACCACGTCGCGGACCTGCTCCTCCCCGCCTGCCCCGTGCTCGAGGTCGAGCAGCACCCAGTCCGCGCCGGCCGCGGCGCAGACCTCGGCCGCTATCGGCGACGCGGAGCCGATGAAGGTGCCGAGAGTGGGCACGCCGGACCGCACCGCGGCGGCCAGGGCGCCCCCGTTCAAGGGCGTAGAGCCGAGCGGACTGGCCAGTGAACTCAACCGAACCACCTCTGCTCCTTGCTGTCGCTCTCGTACTCGGCCCGCAGGCCGTCCGTGACGGCCAGGGTGGACACCTCGGCCGGGGCCACGTCCCACCAGACCCCGGCGCCCGGCAGGTCGGCGTGCGGGATGACCGGCACCACGATCACGACCGGGCCTGGGTGGCCGCGGGTAGCGGACAGCGCGTCCCTCAGCTCGGCCGCGGTGGTGGCGCGGCAGGCCCGGGCGCCGAGCCCGGCCGCGACCCGGACGAGGTCGAGGCTGAGGTAGTCCCCCTCCAGCCGGGCCGCCTTTGACGGGTCAGCTACGGCCAGCTGGAGCGGCGCGGCCCGGTAGCGGAACTCGTTGCCGAACTCCCGCCCGCTGCGCAGCATCTGCAGCCGGTGGATGACCTGGTAGCCGCGGTTGTCCGGGACGACGAGCGTGACCGCCAGGCCCTCTTGCGCGGCGGTGACCAGTTCGGTCGGCGCCAGTAGGAACGTCCCGTCGCCGAGGAACGAGACGACCCGCGCGCCCGGCTCGGCGTCGGCCAGCCGCACCCCGATCGCGGCCGGGATCTCGTAGCCCATGCAGGAGAAGCCGAACTCCAGGTGGCAGCGGCGGCCGCCGGTGGCGTCCCAGACCTTGAGCAGGTCGCCGGGCGGGCCGCCGGCGGCGGCGATCACCACGTCGCCTGGCCGCGCCTGCTCCTGCAGGACGCCGATGAGCTGGCCCTGGGTCAGCACGGCATCGGTGCTGGTGACGACGTCCGGGCCGGCCTGGGCCGGGTCGAAGGCCCGGTCGGGGTCGAGCGCGGCCGCCCGGACCGCGGCCCACTCGCCGTTCACCTGCTCGGCGCGGGCCCGCCAGGCCGCGGGCGCGAGGATGCCCGCGCTGGCTACGCCGTCGGCCAGCGCGGCCAGGGCCTGCCGGGCGTCGGCGATGATGCCGGTGGCGCCGAGCCGGTCGGCGTCGCGCGGGTTGACGTTGACGCTCGCGAACCGCACCGCCGGGTTGGCGAACAGCGAGTGGGAGGCGGTGGCGAAGTCGGTGAGCCGGGCCCCGACCGTCAGCACCAGGTCGGCCTCGCGGGCCAGGGTGTTGGCCGCGGGGGTGCCTTCCAGTCCGATGCCGCCGATCTGCCACCAGGCCCGCTGCTGCACCGCGCCCTTGCCGGCGAAGGTCTCGAGCACCGGGACACCGGCCGTCCCGGCCAGGCGCTCGAGCTCGGCGGTGGCGCCGGAATAGATGACCCCGCCGCCCGCGATGATCAGCGGCCGTTCGGCGGCGGCCAGCATCGCGAGGACGGCCTCGACCTCGCTCGCGTCGGGCTGCGGACGGCGGATAACCCAGTCTCGTTCGGTGAAAAATCCGGCCGGATAGTCGTAGGCGTGCGCCTGGATGTCCTGCGGCAGCGACAGCACCACGGCGCCGGCGTCGACCGGGTCGGTGAGCACCCGCATGGCCGCGGGCAGCGCGGTGAGCAGCTGCTCGGGCCGGGTGATCCGGTCGAAGAAGCGGCAGACCGGGCGGAACGCGTCGTTGACGGTCACGTCCGCCTCCAGCGGGTGCTGCAGTTGCTGCAGCACCGGCCCCTGGTGCCTGGTCGCGTACGTGTCACCGGGCAGCAGCAGCACCGGCAGCCGGTTGACGGTGGCCAGCGCCGCCCCGGTGACCATGTTCAGCGCGCCCGGGCCGATCGAGGAGGTCACGGCCAGGGTGGCGTGCCGCCTGCTGTGCTTGGCGAACGCGGTGGCTGCGTGTACCAGGGCCTGCTCGTTGCGGCCCTGGATAAATGGCATCGCGTCGCTGAGCTGGTCCAGGGCCTGGCCGAGCCCGGCCACGTTGCCGTGGCCAAAGATGCCCAGGGTGGCGGGGATCAGGCGGCGGCGCTGGCCATCGGCCACCGAGTGCTGCTGCGACAGATAGGTCACCACGGCTTGGGCGACGGTAAGCCGCACGGTCTGCGTGGTCATCGTCGGATGCTCCTTTCCGAGGCCCTTACCAGGGCCGGCCGTGCAGGATAACGGTCTTGACGTCGGTCATCTCGGCCACCGCGGAACGGGGGCCTTCCTTGCCGATGCCGCTCGCCTTCAGGCCTCCGTAGGGCATGAGGTCGGCCCGCCACAGCGGGGTCCAGTTGATATGTACGGTGCCGGCGTCTATCTCCCTGATGGCCCGGACGGCGCCCGACAGATCGGAGGTGAAGATGCCGGCGCCCAGCCCGTAAGGCGTGCCGTTGGCCTGCGCGATCGCGTCTTGGAAGTCCTCGGCCGAACTGACCGCCACGGCCGGGCCGAACAGCTCCTCCTGGCTGAACGACGACCGCGGGTCGACTCCCGCGACCACCGCCGGGGACACGATCGCGCCGTCACGTTCGCCGCCGGTCAGCAGCTTGGCTCCCCGGTCTACGGCGCGGCGGATGGTTTCGGTGACCCGTTCGGCCTCACCTGCTGTGATCAGCGTGCCCATGGTCGTGTCCGGGGACGCGGGGTCGCCGGTCCTGATGGCCTCCACCTTGGGTACCAGCGCGTCGAGGAAGTCCGGGCCGACAGCCGGGTGGGTAATGACCCGCTGCACCGAGATGCAGACCTGGCCCGCGTTGATATAGCCGCCGGCCGCGACCGCGCTGGCGGCCAGCTCGATGTCCGCGTCGGGCAGCACCACGACCGGGCAGGAGGAGCCGAGCTCCAGGGACAGCTTCTTGATCCCGGCGATCTGGGTGATGCGCTGCCCGGTGACGGTCGACCCGGTGAACGAGACCTTGCGCACCCGCGGGTCGGTGACCAGCGCGTCGCCGAGGCTCCCTCCGGGGCCGGTGACCACGGACAGCACGCCGTCCGGCAGCCCGGCGTCGGTGAAGCAGCGGGCCAGGGCCAGCGCGGTTAGCGGGGTGGTCCTGGCCGGCTTGAGCAGCACCGCGTTGCCGGCGGCCAGCGCCGGCGCCAGCTTGTGCATGACCAGCAGGGCCGGGTAGTTGAACGGGGTGATGGCCACCACGATGCCCACCGGCTGGTGGACGGTGAACCCGATCTTGTCCAGGCCGGTGCCGCGGTTGGCGTCCAGCGGCAGCCCGTCGCCGTAGAGCTGGGTGCCCTCGAACGCGGCCAGCCGGATCAGGTCGCCCGAGCGCGCCGCCTCGCCCCTGGCCTCGGTGATCGTCTTCCCGGCCTCCGCGCTGATGATCTGGGCGGTCTGCTCGGCGCGCTCGTCGGCCAGTTCGGCCGCGCGGAGCAGGATCCGCATCCGCTCGTGGGCGGGCGTGCGCCGCCAGGCGACCGCGCCGGCCTCGGCGCGGTCGAGGGCGGCGCGGACGTCGGCCGGGCCGGCGACCGGCACCGTCCCGGTGACGGTCCCGTCGAACGGCGAGGTCACGTCCTCGGCGCGGCCGCTCGCGGCCGCCTGCCAGGTGCCGCCGATCAGCATCTCCATCTATACGTACCAGCCTGTCCGCGCGTCGGGGATCGATGACTTCGACACTGCATGACCCGATTGACCAAGTCAACAGCTCGATAGCCATCAAAAACCCATCATTTAGAGGGGTTGTGATTTTCCGCTGACGAGGTACATTAAGCCCGAACGGACGTGGCTCATGCCGCCGCGAAGACCGGGGCCGAGGCGATGATCGCCGACCCGTTCGGCTCATAATTCAACCTCACCAACCCATCAGGATGACCGCATGCCGCACCCGTACCCGATCCGGGAGATCGCTCGCCAGGCCGGCGTGAGCGAGGCCACCGTGGACCGGGTCCTCAACCACCGCGGCGGCGTGCGCCCGAGCACCGTCAACGACATCAGGCAGGCAGTCGCCGACCTGGACCGGCAGCGCAGCCAGCTGCGCCTCAACGGCCGGGTGTTCATGATCGACATCGTGATGCAGACGCCCGACCGGTTCTCTTCCGCGGTCAAGGCCGCGCTCGAGCAGGAACTGCCCTCGCTGCGGCCCGCGGTCGTGCGCTCCCGGTTCGATTTCCGCGAGAAGGGCCAGGTGAGCGACATCGTTCGGGTGCTGGACACGATCGCCAGGCGCGGCTCACGCGGGGTCATCCTCAAGGCGCCGGAGGCGCCCGAGATCAACGCCGCGGTCCTGCGCCTGAGCGAGGCGGGCATCCCGGTGGTCACGCTGGTGAGCGACCTGCCGTTCAGCAAGCGGGTGGCCTACGTGGGGATGGACAACCGCTCGGCCGGCGCCACCGCGGCGTACCTCGTCAACCAGTGGCTGGGAGAGATCCCGGGTTCTCCGGGATCTCTGTGGTCTACGGGAGCTCCGGGGTCTCCGGGGCCTCTGGGGTCTCCGGGACGGGGCGGCCGCATCCTCGTCGCGCTGAGCCGCAGCATCTTCCGCGGTGAGGAGGAGCGCGAGATCGGTTTCCGGGCCGCGATCCGCGAGCTGTGGCCACACCGGGAGCTGACCGAGATCACTGACAGCGACGGGCTCGACACCTCGGTCTACCGGCTGGCGCTCGCCGCCCTGGACCGGCACGCCGACATCGAGGCGGTGTACTCCATCGGCGGCGGCAACCGCGCCATCCTCGATGCCTTCGACGCACGGCGCCGCCCCTGCCGGGCCTTCATCGCGCACGACCTGGACCGGGACAATCGCCAGCTGCTCCAGGCTGGCCGGCTGTCCGCCGTGCTGTATCACGACCTGCGCCGGGACATGCACCGCGCCTGCCAGATCATCATGCAGGCGCACGGCGCCCTGGACGGCCCGATCCTCACCGCGCCCGCGCCCATCCAGGTCATCACGCCATTCAACGTCCCGCCCGAGGCAGCGTCCTGAGCTCTGGGGATAATCGGCGGGTGCCAGAAGAGATGATCGACTACGACGCCCGCGCTGCGGACCGGCTGACCCTGTTCTCGGATGCGGTGGTCGCGATCGCGATCACGTTGCTCGCGCTCGACCTGCCGGTGCCGCATGCGATAACTCAGCCGCCGGTCGCCACTCCGCGGCGAGCGCACCGGCGCGGACCAGCAACGCGTCCCGGCCGGTTCGCTGGTTCATGCCGCGGTGTACATGAGCGCGGGCACCAGCTGCTCCGACGTGGTGAGCGAGCCGTGCATGCCGGTCAGCGCGGACTCACGCGGCTCGGCTTTGGTGGACACGATGGCGAGGGACCCCGCCGGGGCGGCCACCACGTCGCCGATCCGGCTGGTCATGGCCACATCCACCGGGCCGAACCAGCCTTCCTTGATCGCCTCGTCCCTGGACACCACCCAGGCACGGTCACCGAGTACCTCACGCCAGGTGGCGAGGAGGTCGGCGGCGGCGCCGCGGCGCGCGTACACGTGCCTGGCCCGCGGCTCGCCGCCGAGCAGGGCCAGCCCGGACCGCAGGTCGGGGTGCTCGTCCACGTCGAACTTGTCATCCGGCCCGATGTCCACCATGCCGTGGTCCGCGGTCACGCACATGCAGGTGCCCGAGGGAAGCGCCCCGGCCAGCTGCTCGGCCAGCTTGTCCACGTGGGCCAGCTGGTTGTACCAGGCGTCCGAGCCGACCCCGAACACGTGGCCGGTGCCGTCGAGGTCGCCGTGGTACACGGTCACGAACGCGCGGTCGTTCTCCCGCAGCGCCGCGGCGGCCTGTGCCGCCAGCGCGCCCATGCTGTCGGCCGGCCGGAAATCCGCACCCCGCATGGTCGCCACGGTCAGGCCGGTGCCGCGGAACGCGCCCTGGGTCACGTGCACGGCCGCGATGCCCGCCGCGGCAGCCCGCTCGTAGATGGTGGGCAGCGGCTGCCACTGCTTCGGATCGATCCGCGAATCCCACCGCAGCCCGTTGAGCAGCCGGTTCTCGCCCGGGATGATGACCTGGTAACCGAGGATCCCGTGCTGGCCGGGCGGCTGCCCGGTGCAGATCGAGCCGAGGCTGGTGACCGTAGTGGACGGGAACCCGGCGGTGATGGGCCTGCTGTTGCGGGCGAGTTCGGACAGGAAGGGCGCGACAGCGGGATGGTCGCGGAGCAGTTCCCAGCCCAGGCCGTCCACGATCAGCAGGCACGCACGACGGGTAGACGGGAGGCCGAGGACGTTCTGCGACTCAGGCGCGCCCGGGTCGAGCGATGCGAGCATCGACGATGACAGGTCGGCGAGGGCGGCGGCCCCGTAGGACGGCACGATCGGCGGATGTCTCGGCTCGGGCGTCATGCGGGATCCTCACCTGCTACTCGTGGGTGCCACTCAGCATCTTGCCGGAACATGGTGCCACTGGACTGGCGGCAGCGGCAAAACGGAACGTACTGTCAGCTACTGTCCAGCGTGCCTTCAGCTCCCGCGGACGGCGGTGGCGTCGGACAGCTCCCGCGCGAAGCTCAGCAGCTGCCGCACGGCGTCCTCCCCGTCGGCGGCCTGGCTGACCCGGAGCGAGAAGTCATCGGCCGTGATCGTGCCCAGGTAGCCGTGGTCAGCGTCGCAGTTCTCGTCGCCGCAGTGGGCCGGCTCGAGTTCCAGGTGGGAGAGGACGTTCCAGCCGATGGTCAGCATGACCTCCGACGGCATGGTCACGCCGGGCACGTAGGCCGCCGGATCGGGCACCACGCGGCTGAGGGCCACCGAGGAGATCTTGGCGAACCGGATCGCCTCCGT
The DNA here is from genome assembly GCA_963841585.1 of uncultured Actinomycetes bacterium. Lineage (GTDB taxonomy): Bacteria > Actinomycetota > Actinomycetes > Streptosporangiales > Streptosporangiaceae > Palsa-504. The sequence continues at coordinate 25,346 of CAWJDK010000028.1, read as the reverse complement.
GCTGGTTTCCGCCCGCGGCCTGAGGTCGGGTTCCTCGGCCGGGTGCTCGTCGGTGTGCGAGTACACCAGCCGGGTCGGGGTCAGCGCCAGCACGGTCATGTGCCAGGCGCACCTCCATGCCGGGATCGAAGATCGCGTCGTGGTGGACGATGTAGGCCGTGACCGGTTCCGAGCCGAGTGCCGATGCGACCGCGTCCGATACCAGGCCCGGGTAATACCCGCTGCGCTCGATCGCGGCCCGCAGGCCATCGGTCAGGACTCGCGTTTCCCTCATCCCCCCATCCTGCACCGTCCGGCCGGGTGCTTTACCCGCGGGAGGGACTCTCGATGGCCTCGGGCCTCCCCGGCATGGCCTCGGGCCTCCCGGGCGGCGCCACGCCGGTTAGGTGCAGCACGAGCTCCTCGGCCGGCTCGGGCAAGGCCATAGCGCTCGCCCCCGGCGCCGGCCTGGGCTTGCGGGGCTTTCTCGGTCCCGATCCCCCGCCACGGCCGCGGTAGACGATCAGGCCGTTCACCGGGTCGGGCACGCCGTCGAGGGCCGAACGGACCGCGGGCAGCGCGCGGAACACCTCCCACTGCTCGTCCGAGTCGAAGAGCACCTCGAACACCACGCCGTAGCGATGCTCGTGCCACGCCCATTCGATCGCGCCGTTGGTCAGCGCCGCCTCGGTGAGGTCGTCCTGATAGGAGTCCTTCCAGCGGCGCGCGGGCAGTTTCCTCGCGTCGAAGACCTCGATCGACCACCACTCGGACACGCCTGTACCACCGCCATCCGGTTGCGCTGCCTTCCGCTCTCAAGATAGTACGTCTTTCAGCCCTGAGCCGATAGGCTCGTTCGCCATGAGAGAAGAGGGGCCCGCGGGCGGGTGAACGGGCTGAGATTGTCCGTGACGCTGCTCACCGTGATCCCGTGGCGAGGGGCACCGGACGATGCCGGGCCCGGGAGCGGCGCTGCGCCGCCGCGGGCGGACGCGGCGGCGGCGATGGCGTGGGCGCCGGCCGTGGGGCTGCTGCTCGGCGTCGTCGCGTCGGCCGTCCTGCTGCTGGCCGATCACCCGCTCGGGGCCGGCCCGCTGACCGCGTCCGTGCTCGCGATCGGGTCGCTGGCCGTGCTCACGCGGGGCCTCCACCTCGACGGGCTGGCCGACCTGGCGGACGGCCTGGCCAGCGGCAAGCCCGCGCCGGCCGCGCTGGACATCATGCGCCGCCCGGACATCGGGGCGCTCGGCGCGGCGACGCTCGTCGTGACCGTGCTCCTCCAGGTCACGGCGCTCAGCCAGGCCGAATCGGCCGGCTACGGGCGGGGACCGGCGGCGCTCGTCGCCGCCGTCGTCACCGGCAGGCTCGCCATTACCTGGGCCTGCTGCCTGGGCGTGCCCGCGGCGCGGCCGGACGGGCTCGGCGCCCTGGTCGCGGGATCGGTCCGTCCGGTGCTGGCGGCTGCCGTCAGCGCCGCTGCCCTAGCCGCCGCGGCCGGCGCGGTCGCGATCTCCGCGATGGTGGCGGGCGGAGCGCTCAGCTGGACCCTCCCGCTCGCGGTGGCGGCGGGCCTGGGCGCGGCGTTCGGCCTGCGGCGGCACGCGGTACGACGGCTCGGCGGCATCACCGGTGACGTGCTGGGCGGGCTGGCCGAGATCGCGATGACGGTGACCTTGGTGGTGGCGGCGATGGGCCCGCCCGCCTAGCTGCCCGGCCCCGGTTGCCCGGCCTTGTCGCTCAGCTCATCCTCGTTGCTCAGGCTGTTATAGAACAACAGGCCGAGACCGTTGTAGTTGAACACGAACTCGGCGATGAGGTTCCCCCGCGAGCACGGCGGGGATCGACAGCCCGATCAGCGTGATCATCGGCAGGCAGGCGTCGCGGAGCAGGTGCCGCAGCAACACGAGCCGTTCGGGCAGGCCCTTGGCCCGCGCCGTCTTGACGTAGTCCTGGGCCAGGGTCTCCATCGCCGAGGACCGCATGTACCTGGAGTAGCCCGCCTTACAGGCTGCGTGCCCACCGCTCGCTGAACAGCGCCGCTACGGGCTGGTTCAGCTTGTACGGGTAACCGAGGTTGCCGTGTAGCAGGTAGGCCGTCACCCTCGCTCCTCCTGGTGTGCTCTGCCAACGGTAGGTCAGGCGCGCCTGACCGGCCATGTTTCAATGGCGGAAAGAATCCCGAGGCAGGAGCCGCTGATGCCGCCGACACACGAGGTACTCAACCAGCCGCCCGCGCTGACCGGGTACGACGTCGCCGACGATCCGGGCATGCTGGCCGCGCTGCGGCGCGAGGAGGCCGGCTGGGCCGAGGATGACGTCCGCGAACTCGGCCGCCTGGCCGGCTCGGCGCGGGCACAGGAGCTCGGCCGGCAGGCCAACGAGAACCCGCCGAGGCTGCGCACCCACGACCGCTTCGGGAACCGGGTCGACGAGGTGGAGTTCCACCCGGCCTGGCACGAGCTGATGACGGTGGCGGTGCGGCACGGCCTGCACGCCGCGGCCTGGCGGGACCCTCGCGCCGGTGCGCACGTAGCGCGGGCCGCGGGCTTCTATGTCTGGGGCGCGGCCGAGGCCGGGCACTGCTGCCCGGTGTCGATGACCTACGCCATCGTGCCCGCGCTGCGTCACACGCCGGGCCTGGCCGCGCGCTTCGAGCCGCTGCTCGCGGTCCCCGAGTACGATTTCGGCTTGCGGCCGCCCGAGACCAAGCGGGGCCTGCTAGCGGGAATGTCGATGACCGAGAAGCAGGGCGGCTCGGATGTCCGGGCGAGCACGACCCGCGCCGTGCCGGCCGGCGGGGGGGAGTACCTGCTTACCGGCCACAAGTGGTTCACCTCAGCGCCGATGGGCGACCTGTTCATGGTGCTCGCCCAGGCGCCCGGCGGGCTATCGTGCTTCCTGCTGCCCCGGGTCCGGCCGGACGGGACCAGGAACGGCATGCGCCTGCAGCGGCTGAAGGACAAGCTCGGCAACAGGTCGAACGCGTCGGCCGAGGTCGAGTACGACGAGGCGCTGGCCTGGCTGGTCGGCGAGGAGGGCCGCGGCGTCCGCACCATCATCGAGATGGTGAACGTGACCCGGCTGGACTGCGTGCTGGGCTCGGCGACCGGGATGCGGGCCGGCCTGACGATGGCCGCGCACCACGCCGCCCACCGGACGGCCTTCGGCCGGACGCTGGCTGACCAGCCGCTGATGGGCGCCGTGCTGGCTGACCTCGCGATCGAGTCGGAGGCGACCACGCTGGCGGCGTTCCGGCTGGCCGGCGCGACCGACCGGGCGGTGCGCGGCGACGCCCAGGAGGCCGCGTTCCGCCGCCTGGCGCTGGCGGCGACGAAGTACTGGGTGTGCAAGCGCGCCCCGGCGCACGCCGCGGAGGCGCTCGAGTGCCTCGGCGGCAACGGCTACGTGGAGGAATCGGGTATGCCGCGGCTGTACCGCGAGGCCCCGCTGGCGTCGATCTGGGAGGGGTCGGGCAACGTCGCCGCGCTCGACGCGCTGCGCGCGCTGACCAGGCAGCCGGAATCGGCCGAGGCGTTCTTCGCCGAGCTGGACCAGGCGGCCGGGGCGGACAGCCGGCTGGACCAGGCGGTGGCGCGGCTGCGCGAGGAGGTCACCGACCTAGCCGAGAACCGTGCCCGCCATCTGGCCGAAGCCCTCGCCCTCACCCTCCAGGGCGCTCTGCTCGTCCAGTACGGCGAACCGGCCGTGGCTGACGCGTTTACCGCGTCCCGGCTGGCTGACGACGGCGGGCCAGGAAGCTGGGGGCACGCCTTCGGCACGCTCCCGTCCGGCGTCGATACCGCGGCCATCGTCGGCCGCGCCACCCCGCGCCTCGCCGGATGAGCGGGTGACCAGCGTCCTAGACCGGCCTGCCCCGCCACCCGACCTCACCCTGCGGTACGGCCCGCGGCCCGAGCACGTCGTGGACCTCAGGCTCCCCCCGGCGGTATCGGGCGGGGCGGCGCCGCTGATCGTGCTCATCCACGGCGGGTTCTGGCGTCCTGCCTACGACCGCACGCACCTGGGCCCGATGGGCCACGCTCTGGCCGCCGCCGGATACGTGGTCGCGGTGCCGGAGTACCGCCGGGCCGGCATGGCCGAGGAGGGCTGGACGGGCACGTTCGGCGACATCGCGCTGGCCGCCGATCAGGTGGCCGGCATCGCCGGGGCGTACGGCGCGGATACCAGCGCAGTCACCTGGGCCGGTCACTCGGCGGGCGGTCACCTCGCCCTGTGGGCCGCGGCCCGGCCCGGCCTGCCGCTCTCCGGGGCCGGGTCGCGATGGCGCGGACCATGCCCCGCCACCCATGTGGTCGCGCTGGCGGCCTGCGCTTCGCTGCGGCTCTGCGCGGAGTGGAACCTGGGCGGGGGCGCGGTCCTCAGCCTGATGGGCGGGGGGCCTGAGGAGGTCCCCGAACGCTATGCGGTCGCCGACCCGGCCGCCCTCCCGCCGCCCCCGGTGCCGGTCACGCTGGTCCACGGCACCGCCGACACCCAGGTGCCGGTGGACATGAGCCGGGCCTTTGGCGTGGGCAGGCTGGTCGAGCTAGCCGGGGCCGGTCATTTCGACCTGATCGACCCGGAAAGCCGCGCCTGGCCCAGGGTCATGGCGGCGCTCACCGGCACCCCTTCCGGCTGACAAGCGCTGTCCGGCTGTCAATCGGCCAGACTCGCACGGGAATGCGGAAGGCGGGCCCGCTGGGACCCGCCTTCCGGAAATCGCGCCGGGAACATCCCGGGTCAAGCCGTGGTACCGAAGTCACGAGCAAGCACACTTGCGGAGAGACCCCCCCGGTTTAGTGCCATTGCGCACACGGGCCTCTCATCCGATCATGAGCCGCCGCACGAACCGCGCCGCGGCGCTAATTCCCCGTTGCCGCCCGGAACCTGACGACCAGCTCGGCCGGTACCCGGCCGCGGTCCTTCACGTCGATACCCTGCGCCTTAGCCCATTCGCGGACCTCGGTGGTGTTCAGCCCGCTGGCTGCAGTCCGGCGAGTCGAACGCGCCGACCGGCGCGCAGCGGTGCCACTGCTGCGCCGCGCGGCCTCGACGTAACGCGACAGCGCCTTACGGAGCGCCTGCGCGTTCTTGGCGTTCAGGTCGATCTCGTACTCGGCGCCATCCAGCGCAAATCGGACGGTACCCTCTGCCTCACTACCATCGATGTCATCGATGAACAGGGTTTGTATCTTCTGAGCCACGTGTACTCCGTTCCACTCGTTGAATAGTGCATAAGCGTAGTGGATCTTCAGCAGATAAGTGCGCAGCGCCCCCTAATTTCATTGACGCGTTCGCGGAACACCAACCGCCGGCTTCCGATGACTGTCCGGGCCCCGAAGAAGTCACCAACGGTACGCACGCGCACACTTATAGCAGGTAACGGTCCCGGAGCAGGCCTCACTCCGCTAAGACTGAAATCGTCTGCCACGATTCCGGCCGTAGGCCCTAACGAACCGTGCCCGCGCCGGGGTTCGCAATGCCATCCGCCTGCCTTAAGACGGAGATGAGCCTGGTTAGCAGGCTGCACCGGGCGGACATCACATTAGGCGTTAGCCGTGATGCACGTGCATCGGAGCCGCGGGTATCACTGAGCTGAACTCTCAGGATCCCCTCTGTTCTGGAAAGATTCTCCGCACCCTACGAAAAGGGTAGGCGCCGGCATTGATGGGGGCCGAGGGCACGGCCCGCACACCGCGCGGCGAATCCGCAGGTGATTAGGCGGGGCGAGGCCTGACCGGGAGTTAGCGCGCCTCCGTCGCAGGTGCGGGCCACGTTGCGGTGCATCGCTGGCACCGTCCGGCGGCTTGGCTGCGACGGGCGGGGCTCGTCGGGAAGTTTCCGGTACCTTCACATCCGGCGGGCCAAACGCCAGAGCCCGGGACCTAACCCGCTTACCTCGATGCCCTCATATGATCCGGCATGCGTTCCGCGCAAAGCAAGCCCAGCGATTTTATGGTGCTCCGAGAACATATACTCGACCGGTGTCGCGAGAACGAGGAAGCCCGTAAGCCGTTCTCATATCCTTCGTTTAGACCCGGGTCCTGCCCGATTATGACTCATTCTCTGAGGCCGCACCAAGACGTCATCCGCAAGCGTGGTATTACCGCCTGTGCCCGGCGAACCACCGGCGGCCGTGTTGATGCAGGGCTCACTTCGGCTATGCCGGTCAAGCCGTTCCGGCCATAAAACGTTTCAAGGGTTTCAAGCGACGAGGAAAGCGGCAAAGCTGCCAGCTTCCCTTACCCGCCGGGGGCCGTTATCCGACTCCGGGCTCTCTGCCGCGCGACAACACGGCACCCTGCTTTGCCGCGATCACCCTGGCTCGCTAAGGGCGGATCAGTTCCTGCCAGGTGCGGCCGCTGCGCACGCTGGCCGGCTGTTCGGTTACGATGTCTGACCCAGGACGCGCGGCCTCGTCGCGGACCTTGACCAGCACCCAGCGCCGGTTGCCGGTCCTGGTCAGGGCGAAGCCTCCCGAGAGCTTCCGGCCGTGCAAGACAAAGGAGAGGTGCCCGGGCTCGTCCCGGACGATCTCGGCGGTCCCCTCGTCCCAGATGATCACCGCGCCGCTGCCACGCGACTGACCCTCGTGCACGCCCTCGAACTCGCCCGCCGCCAGGGCATGATCTTCGACCGGCACGGCCAGCCGCCGGACGCCGGGATCGAGGGACGGCCCCTTGGGCACCGCCCACGAGCGCAGTATCTCGCCTGCCTGCAAACGGAAGTCGAAGTGCAGCGTCGTCGCATCGTGCTGCTGGACGACGAAACGGGGCAGCGCGGCCACCTCCCCAGTATCTCCCGCGCCAGCGCCGCTCGTCCGGCATGGTCCGGGAATGGCATCAGCCTCATTCCGCGGAATGGCATTCCGGCCCGGATGACCAGCTCCGGCCGGGAGCGAACGGCGATTGCCGTCTCTCGCAGCGCCTGGAGTGAAGCCGTTCGCCTGATCCTGGATAGCGCTTTGTCCCAGCCCCGGCCGTCCCGCAGTCCTGCGGTCTGCGGTCCGGTGTCCGGGTCCGGGGTCGCACCGCGGGCTGGCCGCCAGACCGCCTGTCCGGCGGCCAGCCCGCTGCCACGCTGACCTTCCGACCAGCAGATATGCGTCAGCCTTCGATGATCGCGGAGCCCGTTCGGCTCGGGTCGCGAACGGGTTTCATTCCGTCACGGGTAGGACCGCGCAGCCTCCTCCTGGTGCTCGCGATATCACCGGCACGGCGCTGCGCGGCCGGCCGCACCTATTTCACGTCAGTCGGCGGAACGGCATTGCCGACGATTTAGCGACGGCCTTTCCCCTATACGCAGAAGGCTTATGGCAGCTGATGTCCTCAGCTAGGCCGAGGCACTTCATCCCGGCCGGCATCAATGCCGGCGAGCCGCGCTCCCGGGCCGGAAATTGCATCACGGCCCCGGAGGGCCCCCGGCGCGAGCACCGCGGACCCCTGGAGATTAGCCGAGACTATTGCCGGCAATATGCAGGACACGATCGGGATATCGGGTCACGATTGTCCGTCTTGCCCGATTGGCGGCTTTGGGTACGCCCGCGAACATGGCACATATCGGACCAGAGCAGGGGCTAGGAATGCGCGCGGTAGGGCGACGGTAACCGGTGCGGAGGATTGATGATCTTGATATGCCAGGCGGCCCCGGGGCGCTGGGATTCTGCGGTGCGGATTCCCGGCACCACATAAACTAACGATCGTGTCAACTGTCGGTTGCCTGGCGCAAATTCGGGCGCCAGCTGACCCCCTTGATCAGCTCGCGGTCGGAGGCAGCGGACACCACGGCAGCGGCCGCTGGAGCCGAGCCGCCCCGGTTCGGGTCCGGCACCAGCGGCCCGGCATCTGGCGGCCTGCCGCGCGCCTGCCGGACCAGGGTGCCGCCAGCGTGCAGCCCCGGCCGGTCAAGTCCGGCGTTAGTCCGCCGGACGCCGGTTTCCTCATCAGATCCCAGACCCTTCCGCACGCCAGTCACCGTTACCGGGGATACGAGCCGCGCCGGGCGGGGGTTCAAGCGGAAGCCGCAAATACTCCGGACGGCCAGGCGGACACGTGGACGCAACCGCCGAGGCCGTCACCGCCCGGCCGTCACCGCGTAGCCGTGACCGCCCGGCCGTCACCGCCTAGCCGTCACCGCCTGCGACGCATCCTGGCGGCCTGCCCCTCATCGCCCGGCCCTCACCGTCCGCGAGGCATCCTGACGGACTGTCCCCCTAGCTGCCTGTCTCACGTTGTCGCGTGTGCGGGACTTCCGTCACTCTGGCACCGCCCGTACCAGAACTAAAGTGGGTGGATGCTGTTCCGGCGCAATGCGGTCTAGCTTTTGGGCCGTAACGGCATGGCGGCCTGTCAGCTAGCCGCCGCTTGCAGCGCACGACCGGGAACAAGCGGACTCCAGTCACTCTGGCATCGCCCGTACCAGAGCATAAGGCGTGGATGTCCCATTCATGCAGCTCCAGCGACATGGCTGGGACATCCACATCGTATCCGCGGCCCCGACGGGGAACGGCGGGTGGGGATCAGCGGTCACACGAATCGCCTCAGGAAAGCAGGAGCACCAGGAATAACAGGTCCCCCGGCAAGAGCCGCCCGCCGTCCGCGATCACGCTAAAACATCGTTGGCTTCCGGCGGCATGGCTGGGACAGCCTCGCGGGGTCCGGGGAGCCGGACCGGGCGGACGGGCCGGGCCGGGACCGGCGCGGACCGGGGCGGACCGGGCCGGGCGGACCGGGGCGGACCGGGGCGGCGGACCGGGGCGGTGGCAAGCTGGCCTTTAGGCGCTCGCCTCGCGGGACCGGCCTGCCGTAGGCTCGGCGTAGGCGTGGCGCCGGCGCGGCGGCCGCACGCCGTACTGATCGGGAGTCACATATGGGCATCCTTTCCTGGTTCCGTTCTCGCAGGTCTGCGGACGTCCCCGGTGATGGGCGGAACAGCCTGATCAAGTACCGCTACGAGGACCCCGATCTTGAGCCAATCGAGCGGGCGGCGGCCGAGGATGTCGCAGCGGTAGAAGAGGACGATAAGTACTTCGGCCGGGACTCCCCCGCCAGCCAGGACGAGCTCTAACCGCCAGCGGATCACCGTTACAGCAGGAAGCTAGTGCCGACCGCGCTGGGGACGTAGGCGGCGGGGAACCGGGCCGACATCGCGTGCTGGGCGCGCCAGCCGGTGCAGTGCGCGGGCGCCAGCACGCCGGGGTTCAGCGCGGCCAGGTCGTCGAGCACCCGCGGGATCAGCGGCTCGAACAGCGGACCGCCCAAGTGGAAGCCGCCCAGCAGGGCGTAGAGCGGCTGGCCGCCGGTCAACCGCTGGGCGTACCTGGCGATGTTGACCACGCCCGCGTGGCCGCAGCCGGTGATCACGACCAGACCCCGGTCACGCACGTTGACGATGAGCGCCTGGTCGTCAAGCACGAGCGGGTCGGGCTGCCAGCGCCCGTCGAGCCACGCCTGCTGCGGCGGGAAGCCGGGCTCGTACCCCGTGGTCCTGGCGACCTCGCCGGTGATCAGAACCGACCCGCCGAACAAGAAGCTGGGCTGGCGTTCCTCGATGATCTCGAAACCCGCCCCGACCAGGGCGGCCCGGCTGGCGGTGGGGAGTTCCCGCGGCTCGCGGCCGGGCAGCTGCAGCCGCCGTTGCCGCCAGAAGTGCGGGTGGATCAGCACCGGCAGGCTGAGCCGGCCGACCGCGCGGATCAGCCCGTCGATTCCGGTGGTGTGATCGAAGTGACCGTGGCTGCAGACGATGGCCTCGATGGAGTACGGATCGATGTCCAGGCGGCGCATGTTCTCGGTGACGCCATCCGGGCTGGTGCCCGCGTCGAACAGGAACCTGTGCTCCTGACCAGCCTTGGTCACCGTGACCAGTACCGAGAACCCGTGCTCGGCGATCAGCCCGTCCGGTACCCGTCCGCCGGCCATCATGGCCAGCGGGCGCCACGGGCTCCGCATGGGATCCGCCCGCCGAGCCGGCTCCTGATCGGCCATCAGGTTGTCGGTGACGTTGTCCATCAGCGTGAGCACGACCACCGAGTCCACCGGTTCAAGGTCGATCTCGATGGCGGGCTCCACGTCGTGCCGGACCGTGGCGGCCAGGCTGGCCGGGCTGTCATCGGTGCACACGGCAACATCGTAGGGAGCGAGCCTTCAACCGTATAGTGGCGGGCGTGCGCTCGTCCGACGACATCAGGACCCGGCTGCGCCGCGCGCTCGGAGACGCCCTCAAGGCCGGGGACGCGAGCACGGTGCCGGCGCTGCGCTCGGCGATGAGCGCGATCGGCAACGCCGAGGCGGTCGAGCCGGGACCGGGCCGCCCGGCCTGGACCGGCAGCACTCATTTCACCGGCACGGTGGCGGGCCTGGGCGCGGCCGAGGCGGAGCGGCGCCGTCTCACCGAGGCCGACGTCGCGGCGATCGTCCGGCGGGAAGCGGCCGAGCGCGAGGCCGCGGCCGGCGAATACGAGCGCGCCGGGCACACCGCTGAGGCGGCCAGGCTGCGGCAAGGGACCCGGGCGCTGATAGCCGCCCTGGAGGAGAGCGCCTGAGCGGCCGGCCGCCGATGCCACAATGACTTATGGATCTCGAGGCGTTTGAGCTGGTACTGCTGCGCAGGCCGGAGAATCCGGCCGACTACGACGACGCGGAACTCGAGCGCATCCAGCGCGCGCACCTGTCGCATCACGCGCGGCTGCGCGCGTCCGGGCAGGTAGTGACCAACGGCCCTGTCATCGATCCGCCCGACCCGTCGCTGCGCGGCCTGACGTTCTACCGGACCGGCTCGCTGGAGGAGGCGCGGCAGCTCGCCGAGGCCGATCCCGCGGTCGGCGCCGGACGGCTCGTCGTGGACATCATGACCTGGTACTGCCCGCCCGGCACGATGACGGAGCCGGGGCGGGCGGTCAGCGTCTAGTCAGGCCTACGGCGTCAGGCGGACTGGGCGACCCAGGTGTCCAGGCCGGCCGCTCCGCCCGCGCTGAGATCCCGCAAGCCCGGCTCGAGGCGGATACCCGCGTATGCGTAGCAGTCGGCGACCAGCGCCGCGCACACCTGCCAATGATCAGCCTTGAAGACCGGGTCCAGGTCGGCGCCGTCGCGCGGCCTGAGCACCCTTAGCGCGAAGCCGGTATAGGCCGGATAATCGTAGGGGCGCCCCACCAGGGCGAGCGCCCGGGCGCAGATCCTCTCCCGCTGGGCTCCGGTCAGCGACCGCCGGGCATTCCACGCCGCGCCGGGATGCGATGCCACCACGGCGATCCGCACCGCCGGCGGCGCGACCTCGACGATCCGCCCGTTCCCGATATAGATGAAGGCGTGACCTGGCCGCGGCCCCGACGCATGCCTGATCAGGTCGCCGGTGATGCCCTCACCGCGGCTGACGCCATAACAGCCGGGCAGGACCGTATCCCCGTTGGCCGCGGTGTACGGGGCCAGCCTGGCGCGCACGGCCACGGCCGGAATGGCGGTAACGGTCATCGGACTCCCCTCGTGGCATGTGCCGGGGTTTCCCGGCCTCACCGGAAGGAGCAGCGACCATGGCGGCTGATACATCTCGTTCCCGAGTTCTACGCCCCGCGAGCCGCGGAGCGTCCCGAAGGCGAGCGGAACAGCACGATGCGGCCATTTAGCTACTTACGGTGTAGGCCGGCCGCCGGTTTGCTTGCAGCCTGTAACGACGCTAGCGTGCCACCATGGCAGCGGACGGGCGACGGCACATAATCGCGATCGGCGGCGGCATGCGCGTTCCCGACGGCCGGGTGCCCGTGCACATGGACTACGCACTGCGGCTCACCGGACGGCCGGAACCGCGGATCTGCGTGCTGAACACGGCGGGCGGCGACGATCCGCGCTGGGCCCTGCACATGTACGACCGCTTCGCCGGGCACCCGGCCCGGCTCAGCCATCTGGCCCTGTTCCCGATGCCCAACGTGGCGGACCCTGAGGACCTGCTGCTGTCCCAGGATGTCATCTTCGTCGGCGGCGGCAGCGTGGCGAACATGCTGGCGGTATGGCGGGTACACGGCCTCGACCAGATCATGCGCAAGGCCTGGCAGGCGGGCATCGTGCTGGCCGGGTCGAGCGCCGGGGGGATCTGCTGGTTCGAGGGGGGAACCACGGACTCGTTCGGCCCTGAGCTGCGCGCGTTCACCGACGGCCTCGGGCTCCTGGCCGGGAGCTACTGCCCGCATTACGACTCCGAGCCGGGACGGCGGCCGCTGTACCACAAGCTGATCGCGGACGGAAGGCTGCCGGCCGGCATCGCGTGCGACGACGGTGTGGCGGCGCATGTCACCGATGACGAGCTATCCGAGGTGATCGCGGACCGGCCCGGCGCGGACGCGTACCGGGTGGAACCGGGCCTCACCGAGACCCGGCTCGAGACCCGGTTCCTCGGCTAGCCGGCCGGTGCCGTCTCTACCCAAGGGTGGAGGCGAGGTTCTACCCATGGCCTGACGCGCCGACGGCCAGGAACCGGCACGCTCGTGTCATGAGCGAGCCACAGGTAGTGTCCGTGCGAGGTCTACGCAAGGCGTACGGGACCAGGGTGGTGGTGGACGGGCTGGACCTCGACGTCCCCGCCGGTGAGATCGTCGGCCTGATCGGCGCCAACGGCGCCGGCAAGACGACGACCGTCGAGTGCATCCAGGGGCTGCGCAAGCCCGATTCGGGGCGGCTGCGGGTACTGGGCTTCGACCCGGTGACGCAGGCCGGGCAGCTGCGCCCGCTCGTGGGCAGCCAGCTCCAGTCCTCCGCGCTGCCGGACCGGCTGCGGGTGGCAGAGGCGCTCGGCCTGTTCGCCACGGCGCGCGCGCGGGACGGCGGCGAACTGCTCGAGCAGTTCGGGCTGACGCAGCGGCGCCGGTCGGTGTTCTCGTCGCTGAGCGGCGGGGAGCGGCAGCGGCTGTTCCTCGTCCTGGCCCTGCTCGACCGGCCACGGCTGGTGATCCTGGACGAGCTGACCCAGGGCCTTGCCGGATCCCCCCGCGCAGCTGCTGGACCAGGTCCGCCCGGCTCGACGGTGTGCGGGAGGTGTCGCGGTCCGGGGCCCGGATCACGGTGCGTGGCCACCGGCGGATCGTCGCCTTTACCTGCGCCGCCCTGGTGCGCTGGGACCATCGTGGGCCTGCTGACCACCGTGGTGGCGTGCGCGGCGTCAGGGCAGCCCGCCGGTGCTCGCGCTGACCACGTTCGACGACGACCAGGCGCTGGCCGGCATGCTGCGGGCCGGAGCGTCCGGTTTCGTGCTGAAGGGCGTTCTCGCCGAGGACCTGCAGCGGGCGGTCCGGACGGTGGCCGACGGCGGCGCCTGGCTCGACCCGGCCGTTACCGGCCGGGTGCTGGCCGCCTACCGGTCCGCGCCGGCCACGGGCCGGATGCCCGGCCGGGACCCGGACCTGGACGCGCTCACCGGCCGCGAGCTCGAGGTGCTGGCGCTCATCGGCCGGGGCAAGACCAACGGCGAGATCGCCGCCGAGCTTTTCGTCAGCGAGGGCACGGTCAAGACGCACATCAACCACCTGTTCACCAAGCTGCGGCTGCGCGACCGCGCCGCGGCCGTGGTCTTCGCCTTCGACCACGGCCTGGTCGGACGCTCCGGCTGAGCTAGGAGCGGGTGGCGCGGCGCAAGGACCAGCCCAGGGCGGCGAAGACGCACGCGGGCAGCAGCCACCACGCGTTGACGCCAGCCACGTGGACCAGCACCGCGGTCAGCGCGAGCGCGGCGACCACGACGACCGCGACCCGCCAGTCGTCGCCGACCACGAAGTCGTACCAGAAGGCGCCGATCGACGTGAGCCGCCTCACGAGCTGGTCGCCTCCTCGGACGTGGGCGCCGACGCGGGCTGGACCGCGCGCGGCCGCCGCAGCAGGGCCGCGTAACCGAGCGAGACCAGCACCACGACCGGTACCAGCACGAGCAGCGCCGCGTCCTGGCCGGGCCAGGCGACGCCGGCTCCCTCTGCGCCCCAGAAGATGCCGAACGAGGTGAGCATGACGCCTACCGCGAACTTCATCGCGTTCTCCGGCACCCGGGCCAACGGGGCCCGCACCGCGATCCCCGTCACCGTGACGACGAGCACCGCCGCGGCCGCGCCGATCACCGCGGCGCCCACGTTGTGCTGGTTGGCGCCGAACGTGATCACGATGAAGACCACCTCCAGGCCCTCGAGCAGGACGCCCTTAAACGACAGGGTGAACGCGTACCAGTCGCGGACCCGGCCCCGGGACGAGGCGCCCGCAGCCCTGGCCGCCGCCACCTCGCGCAGGTAGGCGCTGGCCTCGTCGTGCAGCGATTTGTAACCGGTGGCGCGCAGGATGGCCTTGCGCAGCCACTGCAGCCCGAAGATGGCCAGCAGCGCGCCGACCACCAGCCGCAGCGCGGTCAGCGGCAGCAGCGTGATCGTCGGCCCGAGCACCGCCACGACCACGGCCAGCACGGCCAGGGCCACCGCCAGGCCCTGGAAGGTGGACCGCCACTCGCGGGTCAGGCCGGCGGCGAGCACGATGGTCAGCGCCTCGACCGCCTCCACCGCGCAGGCGACGAAGACGGTCAGGATGAGCGGGAGCGCGGTCACGGGGCACCTTCCAGGCTTAGTGCTTGAATATTCGGGTGACGGAGAAGACTCCCAGTCAAGACGGAGCTGCGGGCTGGCTGGTGCTCATCTACCGGGTTCCGCCCGAGCCAACCAGGCTGCGTTCTACGGTATGGCGACGGATCAAGAGCCTGGGCGCCATCTACTTGCAGAACTCGGCCGCCGCGCTTCCGGCTACCGCCGCCACCGAGCGCGCGCTGCGCAAGCTGAGGCGGGAGATCATCGACATGTCCGGGACGGCCGTGCTGCTGTCCTGCTCGGTACTGGCGGGCGAGTCCGATGTGCGTAACGCCTTCCAGGCGGCCAGGAACGACGAGTACGAGGAGATCGTGGACCGCTGCGAGGACTTCCTCCAGCAGGTGAAGAAGGAGTACACGGCGAACCACTTCACCTACGCGGAGCTCGAGGAAAACGAGGTCGACCTGGTCAAGCTGCGCAACTGGTTCGCCAAGGTGCGCGAGCGTGACGTGTTCAACGCGGACGGACGGCAGGCGGCCGAGAAGGCGATCGACGAGTGCGAGCAGTCGCTGGAAGCCTACGCCACCCGGGTGTACGCAGAGGAGGCGGAAAGCCTCTGACCTCCCTGTGATTGCAACCACTGTTAGATTATACAGCTAACGACTATCGCACCCACCTACGTGGCCGAAATACACGCCGCCATCGTATCGGGTGAATCGGAAAGGTTGGCCCGACGGGACAAGGTCGCAATTAATTCGCAGCCGCCAGGTTCATTGCGGAAGGCAAAGTAAGTCACCGTCGGGGCAGGGCTGGGACACTGGCCGATGCCCTACGATCAGCAGGATGACGGTCACTTTGCTTACCAGCCAGTCAGCGCCGACGACAACCCATGCGGATGCCCTCGTCACCGGTGTGTTTCAGGGCCAGGACAACCCTGTTCTCACCCGCGGTACCGATGAAATCGACCTGATGGCCGCGCTCACCGCGCTCGGTGCCACAGGCAAAGCCGAGGAAATCACCAAGATCCCGACCTCAGGCCTGGCGGGGGTGGTCCCCCCGGGCCAGCAGCAGCTGGCAACCCCGGTCATCGCGGCCGTGGGCCTGGGCCCGGAGCCTGGCGGGCCGAAGGAGCGCCTGGCCTACCTGGAGCGGCTGCGCCGCGGCGCCGGCGCCGTCGTCCGCGACCTGACCGCGGGCGCCCCGGCCAAGGCCAAGCGTGTCGCCATCGCGCTGCCGGCCGACGAGCCGGACGAGGCTGAGGCGGTCGCGCTCGGCGCGCTGCTCGGCAGCTACGCCTTTAGGAGGTACCGGACCTCATCCGGCACGCCCGGTGACGTCGAACTGATCGTCCACACCGCCCACGATGACGCCATCAGCCGGGCCAGGGTCCTGGCCGGCGCGATGACGCTCGTCCGCGATCTGGTGAACACGTCCCCGGCCGACATGGTGCCCGCGGACCTGGCCGCGGCGGCCGAGCAGGCGGCCGCGGCGCACGGCCTGAGCGTTCAGGTACTGGACGAGAACGAGCTGGCCAAGGAGGGGTTCGGCGGCATCCTCGCGGTGGGCATGGGCTCGGCTCACCCGCCCCGGCTGGTCCGCCTCGAGTACACCCACCCGGACGCCGTCCGCACCGTGGTGTTCGCCGGCAAGGGCATCACCTTCGACTCCGGCGGGCTGTCGCTCAAGCCGCCGAAGGCGATGGAGACGATGAAGGCAGACATGAGCGGCGCGGCGGCTGTGCTGGCCGCGGTGCAGGCCATCGCCGAGCTCGGCCCGGTGGTGAACGTGGTCGGCTACCTGTCGCTCGCCGAGAACATGCCAGGCGGGGGAGCGCAGCGCCCGTCGGACGTGATCACGATCTACGGCGGCAAGACCGTGGAGGTGCTGAACACCGACGCCGAGGGCCGCCTGGTGCTGGCGGACGCACTGGCCCGCTCCGAAGCCGACGGGCCCAGCCTGCTCGTCGACGTGGCTACACTGACAGGGGCGCAGACTGTGGCGCTCGGTAACCGCACAGCCGGGGTGATGGCCAGCGATGATTCTCTGGCCGCCGAGATCGCGGACGCGGCCAGGCGGGCCGGCGAGGCCATGTGGCCGATGCCGCTACCCGAGGATCTCCGCAAGGGGCTCGATTCGACCGTCGCGGACCTCGCCAACGTGTCAGGAGACCGCAGCGGCGGCATGCTCGTCGCCGGCCTGTTCCTGCGCGAGTTCGTGCCAGCCGGGGTCCGCTGGGCTCACCTGGACATCGCCGGCCCGGCGTACAACGACGGCGGCCCGTACGGCTACGTCCCCAAGGGAGGCACCGGGGCAGCGGTCAGGACGCTGGTGCAGATCGCGACGGACGTGGCCGAGGGCAAGCTTGCCGGTAGCCCGGATGACGGCAAGTGAAATGATGAAGACTGGGTAGGCCAGGTAGAGCTGACTGGCTCACGAAGGAGGCTTGAGGGGTGGCAGAGGGCATCGGCAGCTATGACCTCGTCGTGCTCGGTGGCGGCAGCGGCGGGTACGCCTGCGCGCTGCGCGCGGCCGAGCTCGGCAAGCGGGTGGCGCTGATCGAGAAGGACAAGGTCGGGGGGACCTGCCTGCATCGCGGCTGCATCCCCACCAAGGCGCTGCTGCACGCGGCCGAGATCGCGGACCACGCCAGGGACAGCGCGTCCGTCGGCGTCAAGACCACCTTCGAGGGCATCGACGTACCCGGCGTGCTCTCGTACAAGAACGGTGTGGTGGACCGGCTCTGGAAGGGCCTCCAATCCACGATCGCGAGCCGGAAGATCGACACCATCGAAGGACCGGGGCGGCTGGAATCCCCGACCCGGGTCCGGGTCGGGGACACCGTCTACGAGGCCGGGCACGTGGTACTGGCGACCGGCTCGGAGCCGAAGAGCCTGCCCGGCCTGGACATCGACGGCGAGCGGGTGATCACCTCGGACCACGCGCTGGTCATGGACCGGGTGCCCGGTTCGGTGATCATCCTTGGCGGCGGCGTGATCGGCGTGGAGTTCGCCAGCGTCTGGCGGTCCTTCGGGGCCGAGGTGACGATCGTCGAGATGCTCCCCCAGCTGCTGCCGCTGGAGGACGAGACAAGCGCGAAGCAGCTGCAGCGGGCGTTCCGGCGCCGCGGCATCAAGTTCGAGCTGGGCGCCAGGTTCGAGTCGGTCAAGCACACCGATACCGGCGTCACGGTCACGCTTGAGGGCGGCAAGACCCTCGACGCCGATCTGCTGCTGGTCGCGGTCGGCCGCGGCCCGGTCTCCGCGAGCCTCGGTTACGAGGAAGCCGGGGTGGCCACGGAGCGGGGTTTCGTGAAGGTGGACCCGCTCTGCCGGACGAACATCCCCTCGATCTCCGCGGTCGGCGACCTCATCAACACGCCGCAGCTCGCGCACGTCGGGTTCGCCGAGGGCATCCTGGTCGCCGAACGGACCGGCGGGCTCCCCGTTACCCCCATCGACTACGACGGCGTGCCGCGGATCACCTATAGCGACCCGGAGGTGGCCTCGGTCGGCCTCACCTCCGCGCAGGCGGCCGAGCGCGGCCTGAAGACGGTCGAGTTCAACTACAACCTCGGTGGCAATGGCCGGAGCGTGATCTTGCAGACCCAGGGCGCGGCCAAGGTCATCGCGATCTCGGAGGAAGGCCGCCCCGGCCGCGTAATCGGCGTGCACATCGTCGGCAGCCGCGTCGGCGAGCTCATCGCCGAGGCCCAGCTGATCTACAACTGGGACGCCGAGCCCTCGGACGTGGCCCAGCTCATCCACCCGCATCCCACCCAATCGGAGGCGATCGGCGAGGCGCATCTCGCGCTGGCCGGCAAGCCCCTGCACGTCCACGCCTAGTTTCCCCCCGAGCCCACCCCATCTTTTCCCCCGAGCCCACCCCATCTTTTCCCCCGAACCCACCCCATCTTTTCCCCCGAACCCACCCCATCTTTTCCCCCGAACCCACCCTAGGAGTCACGAGAGTCATGTCGGTCTCCGTATCCATGCCGCAGCTCGGTGAGAGCGTCACCGAGGGCACCGTCACGCGCTGGCTGAAGAAGGAAGGCGAGCGCGTGGAGGTGGATGAGCCGCTGCTCGAGGTGTCGACCGACAAGGTGGACACCGAGATCCCCTCACCCGCGTCCGGGATCCTGCGCGGCATCGCGGTCGACGAGGACGAGACCGTCGCGGTCGGCGCCGAGCTCGCCATCATCGACGACGGGGCGGCCGGCGACGCGGCGCCCGCCGCTGACGACTATGCGGCCGAGTCGGCGGAACCCGCCCAGCCCGAGGCCGGCCAGCCCGCAGCCGCCGAGGCGCCGGCGGCCCAGGCGCCCAGGCGCCGGCGGCCCAGGCGGAGCAGGCCGCGGCCAGCTCGGACGGCTGGAGCCCGCAGGGCTCGCAGCCCAGCTACGCGCCGCCCGCGCCATCCTCCTCCCCCGGGGCATCACCGGGGTACTCCGGTTCGCCCGGGCCATCGGAACCCGCCTACGCGCCACCGCCCGCGTACGGTCAGCCCGACTCGTCCCGGCCTTACGGCCAGGCGGCGTCCTACGGCCAGCAGCCGCCTGCCGACGCCGCGGCCCCGCCGGACGAGGCAGCCCCCGCTGCCGAACAGGCCCAGGCCGAGGAGTACCCGCCGCCTACGCAGCTGCCCAGCGCCGGAGAGGCGCCGTACGTCACCCCGCTGGTCCGCAAGCTCGCGGCCGAGCACGCGGTGGACCTCGAGAGCGTCAGCGGGACCGGGGTCGGCGGGCGCATCCGCAAGCAGGATGTCATCGAGGCCGCCCGCGCCCAGCGCGCCGCGCAGCCCCCGCAGCCAGCCCAGCCCGCCGGCCAGCCTCAGGCTCCGCAGGCCACTCAGCCGCAGGTGACTCATGCGCCGCAGCAGACCCCTGCGGCGCAGCAGGCTCCCTCCCCGCGCCCGGCCGTGGCGCCGTCCTCACTGCGGGGCACGACCCAGCGGATGTCCAGGCCGCGCCAGGTCATCGCCCAGCGCATGGTCGAGTCGCTGCGCGTCTCGGCCCAGCTCACCACCGTGGTGGAAGCCGACGTAACGGCCATCGCGCGGCTGCGTGAAGCGGCCAGGCAGGACTTCGAGGCTCGCGAGGGCGTCAAGCTGAACTTCCTGCCGTTCTTCGCGCTCGCTGTCATCGAGGCGCTGAAGGTGCACCCGAAGCTGAACGCGTTGATCGACGGGGACCAGGTCACCTACCACGACGCCGAACACCTCGGCATCGCGGTCGACACCGAGCGCGGGCTGATGGTGCCGGTCATCCACAGCGCGGGCGACCTGAACATCGGCGGCCTGGCCCGCAAGATCAGCGACCTGGCCAGCCGGACCAGGTCCGGCCACGTCGGGCCGGACGAACTGGCCGGCGGGACGTTCACGCTGACCAACACGGGCAGCCGCGGCGCGCTGTTCGACACGCCGATCATCAACCAGCCGCAGGTCGCGATCCTGGGCACCGGAACGGTCGTCAAGCGGCCCGTGGTGGTCGAGGATCCCGCCCTCGGCGAGGTGATCGCGGTGCGCTCGATGGTGTACCTCGCGCTGACCTACGACCACCGGCTGGTCGACGGCGCCGACGCCGCCCGGTTCCTCACTACGGTGAAGAACCGGCTGGAGGAGGGGGCCTTCGAGGCCGAACTCGGCCTCTAAGGCCCAGCCACGGTGAAGGTCGCGGTCACCGGCTCGTCCGGGCTCATCGGCACCGCGCTGGTGGCCAGCCTGCGGGCCGACGGCCATCAGGTGATCAGGCTGGTCCGACGCGCCCCGCGGGCCGCCGACGAGGTCCGCTGGGATCCGCGCGCGGCCGACGCCGGGCTGCTCGCATCGGGTGCGCCGGGCTCGTCCGCCCTGGACGGGCTCGGCGGCTGCGTGCACCTGGCCGGTGCTGGGGTGGCGGACCGTCGCTGGACGGCCAGGTACAAGGCGGAGATCAGGGCCAGCCGGGTGCTCGGCACGCGGGCTCTGGCGGGTGCGCTGGCCAAGCTCAGCCCGCCACCCGCCGTCCTGGTGGCGGCCTCGGCGATCGGCTGGTACGGCGATACCGGCGGGCGAGAGGTCGACGAGTCCGCGTCTGCCGGGCAGTCTTTCCTAGCCCGGCTGGTCCAGGACTGGGAGGCGGCCGCCGGCCCGGCCTCCGACGCCGGTATCCGCGTCGTGCATACCCGCAGCGGCCTGGTCCTCACCCCGCGCGGCGGCATACTGGCCCGGCTGCTGCCGCCGGCCCGGCTGGGCCTGCTCCCCCGGTTCGGCTCGGGCCGCCAGGTCATGAGCTGGATTTCGCTGCCCGACGAGATCGCCGCCGTCAGGTTCCTTATCGACCGCAAGGACATCAGCGGCCCGGTCAACCTCAGCGCCCCGGCCCCGGTCACGAACTCCGAGTTCACCGCCGCGCTCCACGCCGCCCTCGGCCGCCGTGATCTGCCCTGGCTGCGGGTACCCGCCCCGGCGCTGCGCCTGGCCGTCGGCGAAGCCGCCGTCGAGCTCCTGACCAGCGTCCGCGTCCTGCCCGGGCGCCTGCAGGAAGCCGGCTACCCGTTCTGCCACCCCATCCTGCCGCAGGCCCTGTCCGCCGGACTGCCGTCGGCTGAGGACTGATCGCGGTTGACGGTGCTCAGCCGGGGCCTACGTGCTCCGGAGTGCGGGCGGCCGCGAGACCCGCGATCCGCAGGTGCTGCCGGCCGGTGAGGAAGGCCAGGCCGTACAGGACGGCCACGAAGACGAGAAGCCAGCGGTATCCGACGATCAGCGAGGCATATTCCAGGATGCCGCCCACCATCGCGCCGAGCAGGTTCGCGCCGAAGGCCGTGCCAGAGTCCCCGGTGTCGCGGAAGCGCTGAGCGAAAACCATGTTGGCCAGGAAGATGGGCGCGAAGGCGATGACCACCGCTACGACGAAGCGGAGCCACGGCGACAGGCCCAGCAGCGACGACGGCGGGATGGCCCACGCCACGATGAGCGCGGCGAGCAGGGCGAGATACAGCAGGGCGGGCCGCCGGACGACCACCCGCCGCGACACCTCCACCGCTGCGAACACCGCCACCAGGACGCCCGCCGTCACCAGCGCGTTGACGAACCACGTGGTGCCGAAGAGCAGCGCGAACTGCACGATGTTCTTCGTCTCGAGCAGCATGAACGCCGCGCCCATGAAGAACAGGTCGACGAAGCCCCGCATCCGGCGGTACGGGCCCGCGGCTGGGCGCGCGAGCAAGAGGGACGCCAGCAGTATCAGGCCGAGCGTGATCCGGTAGATCCACGGGACCGAATTGCCGTTCAGGTAGACGAACGGGTGGTTGTCGGTGGCCGGCGGGACGACCCCGGCGGGCCGGTGCCAGGTCGTGGTGCAGTGCATGGCGGCCGGGCTGATGGTGTCGGAGATCATGGCCAGCGAGAAGCCCTCGTTGTCCACGCACGGGGTCTGCCGGAAGGCGACCTGCTCGGTATTGGCCAGCCGGTCGCGAAGCCAGGGCACCCGGTAGTAGTTGTACATGGCGAACAGCCCGTCACCCGGCTTGAGATGGGCCTTGGCCGCCTCCACCGC
This sequence comes from uncultured Actinomycetes bacterium, assembly GCA_963841585.1. Taxonomy (GTDB): domain Bacteria; phylum Actinomycetota; class Actinomycetes; order Streptosporangiales; family Streptosporangiaceae; genus Palsa-504. The sequence continues at coordinate 3,288 of CAWJDK010000028.1, read as the reverse complement.
CTCGACGGTGAACAGGTAGCTCTCCAGCCGCAGCGAGGACTGACCGGCCACGAGGGTCAGCGAGTCGGGCAGGGCGAACAAGATCATGTCGTACCTGGTGTGCGTCTGCTCCAGGAAGGCCCGGCCGTCGTTGATGTGCACGGTGACCCGCGGATCGGAGTAGGGATGGTCCGGGTTCAGCCGCTTGCCCAGCTGGTAGAGCTGGGGATCGATCTCCACCGCGTCGATGTGCTTAGCCCCGTGCAGCAGGGCGTTGGCCACGTCGTCACCGGTCCCGGCTCCGACGATCAGGACGTTGTTCAGCGGGTTGGCGGGAGCGTCCAGGTACGGCTGGGAGTAGACCTTCTGCAGCTCGCGGGCCGGGATGATGTTCTGGTGCGGGATCCCGTTGACGCTGATGGAGTACTGGCCGGGGTCGCTTGCGCTCACCGAGATGCGGTAGTAGGGCGACCAGATGTCACTGGACGACAGCGACTCCGACCAGAGCAGCAGCACGATGGCCGCCACCGCGACGATCTGGAGCAGGCCCGCCCGCCTGCCGTAGGCCAGCAGCATGACCAGCGCCACGATGAGTGCCCAGACAACCGGCTTGGCGTCCAGGAACGACAGCAGCGAGAAGGCCGCGATTCCGGCCACGCTGCCCGCGATGTCGAGCCGGTAGGCATCCAGCGGGCGGAACGTGATGAACGTCCGGGCGACGCCCTCGCCGATCGTCGCCATGACGACGGCGACGGCCAGGAACACGATGGGCAGCGTGATCCAGGTGGGCGGGCCGCTGGCGTGGAAACTGCCGTAGCCGAAGAAGATGATCCCCGCGTTCCCGGTCCGGACGACCTCGACCGGGAACACCCGGACGTAGAGGATCAGCAGGGCCAGCGCCACCGGGGCCCAGGGGAACAGGTTCAGCCCGGGCTCTGGCGCGCAGGAACCCGATGCCGATGCCGAGGAAGCTGCCGAGCAGGACGAAGTTGGAGAAGTACGACAGGTAGATGACCAGCGCACCGGACCACCGGATGAGCGCGAGCTCGACGAAGAGCATCAGGAAGCTCAGCGTGAACAGCTGGAGGCTCGCCGGCAGCAGCGTACCGGCGGCAGGCGATGCGCCGTCCGCAGCGGGTGGTCTCGGCACGGTATCCCGGCCGAGCGCCAAGTCGAGGACGCCCCGCACCGGGACGCGGCTCGGTGCGGACGGCGGTGATGCGGTAATGGGACCTTCACTGGTCATCGCCTGCCCGTTCAGCTGTCGCCGGCAGAACCGTTGACAGCATAGCGTGGCACCACCCGCCCCTCCAGTATGGTTGCGGGCCGGTCGGCGACCCGCCCAGAAGATCCCCCATCATGGCGGGTTGCGCCTGTACGGGGGCCGGGCTGCGCTGGTCCTGGAAACCCATGATGTCCTCGTGCTTCATGTGGGCTCTTATACCTGTTGAGACCGTCGCCCGTATCGAACATAAGACGTGAATGTCCCATTCATGCAGCTGGAACGACATGGCTGGGACATCCACGCCGTATAAACGGGGCGGGCCGGGGCGACGGCGCGGGAATCGGAGGTCACAGAGATGCCGCAGGAAGACAGGGAGCACCAAGGATCACGGCAAGCACCGTGCGGTCATAGCAGGCGAAGGAAATCGTCGTGGGGAGGGCAGATACCAGGGCCGTTCGGGATCAAAATGGCGGCGAGCAGAGCGGACGGTCAGCTTTCCGCGTCCTGCTGGAGGATGATGTCGAAGTTCGCCAGGCAGAACGGGCCGTTCAGGCCGTACCTGGCCGCCTGCTCGGCGTCATCCACCTGGCTGAACTCTTTGATCAGGCTCTTCTTGACCGCGAAGACCGCGTCCGATTCGATGTACGGGCTGCCGGCCACGAAAATGTGCGTGGTCAGCGCCCGGTGCCCGGGTGCGGTCACGATGAAATGGATGTGCGCGGGCCGGTACGGATGGCGTTCGGTAGCGAGCAGCAGCTCGCCGACCGGGCCGTCGGTGGGGATCGGGTAGTGGCTCGGCACGATCGTGCGGAACCAGAAGCCGCCGTCCGCGTCCGCCGTGAACAGGCCGCGGCCGTTGGCCCTGGGCTGCACGCCGGGCTGCTGGACGTCGTAGAACCCCTGGTCGTTGGCCTGCCAGACGTCGAGTTCGGCGCCGGGGAGCGGGGTGCCGTCGGCGGACAGGACCCGGCCGCGGACCACGCACGGCGGGCCCGTCCCGACGAAGTCGATGGACTCGCCGAGTTCCCGGCGGGGGGACTCGATCATGTGGAACGGGCCGAGCACGGTGGATTCGGTCGCCCCGCCCGTTTTCCTGTTGTTGATGGTCTCCACCAGCATGGAAACGCCGAGCACGTCGGAGAGCAGGATGAATTCCTGCCGCTCGTCGTCGCATTTCTGGCCGGTCGCGGTGAGGAACCCGATCGCCCGCTCCCATTCGGCGATGGTGGGCTCGGTTTCCCTGACGAACGCGTGCAGGTGCCGGACCAGGCTGCTCAGCAGCTCGCGCAGCCGCGGGTCCGGTGTCTTCGCGAAGCTGTCGACGACCGCGCCGGCCGCGGTTTCCTCGGTGAAATCGGTGGCCATGGGCGACAGGTTAAGTCCCGCGGCCCCCGTAGCGCCACATCCGAGACCGGACCCAGATGGCGCAGCTTGTCGGGGTTCACGATGGACCTGACCGCCTGCACCCGGCCATCGGCGATATCGAGGGTGAAGACGTTGACGACGCGATCCTCCGAGTCGTAGCTGACGGCGCCGGGCTGGCCGTTGACCCACGTGAGCTCGACGTGGACGCCCATCTTCGGCGCTCTTCGCTGCAGGCCGAGCAGGAGCTTCGCCACCCGTTCGGCTCCCGATATCGGCTGGGCCAGTGCCCAGGCTTTGCCGCCGCCGTCGCCGACCATGACCACGTCCGGCGCGAGCAGTTCCATCAGGGCGGCCATATCGCCGCCCCCGGCGGCGGCGAAGAACCGGCGGGCTACTTCCTCGCGCTGCTCGCGGGAGGCGTCGAAGCGCGGCTTGCCGTCGTCGACGTGATGGCGGGCCCGGACCAGGATCTGGCGGCAGTTCGTCTCGGACTTGGCGGTGATGCCGGCGATCTCCCTGTAGTCGTAACCGAACACCTCGTGCAGCAGGAACACCGCGCGTTCGGTCGGCGTCAGGCTCTCCAGCAGCACGAGAAACGCCATCGACAGCGAGTCGGACATCTCGGCTCGCTCGGCCGGATCGGGTTCGGCCTTCGAACCCACAGGTGCGTCGGAGAGCAGCGGCTCGGGCAGCCAGGCGCCCACGTAGGACTCCCGCCG
>CAWJDK010000027.1:0-159176 GCA_963841585.1 uncultured Actinomycetes bacterium | reverse complement strand
TCTGGTTAATCGCAGACGCTGAGTTGGCACACCCAAAGGAGATTTCCATGGCAGACGGTGACAATTTGATTCTCGGCACCGAGAACAACGCAAATTCGCAGACGTCTCTCAATCGAACTGGTTTCGGGGACGATACGCCAGGTCTTTATGGATTGCACGTCCAAGCTCTGGACGGCCACGGCGTCGGGGGTGTGAGCGGCGTGGGCTTCGGCGTCGAAGGCATCAGCACGTCCGGGTCCGGCGTCCAGGGAACGAGCACCAGTGACGATGGCGTCACAGGCCAAAGCCAGACCGGCAACGGCGTCGGAGGCGGCAGCAACAGGGGCACCGGCGTAATGGGCACGAGCTTTCAAGGCGCGGGAGTCGAGGGCTTCTCCTACGGCCCTGGCCCGGGCGTTACTGGGGCCGCAACAGCAGGTCTGTCATCCGGTCCGGGAGTCATCGGCCTCAGCAACACGTCTTTTGGCGTGCGCGGGCAAAGCGGACCCGCTGTGTTGCTGCCGCCGGTCGGAGGCGGACCGGAGTTCCAGAAATGCGGAGTTCAGGGCAGCTCGGACGACGGCACCGGCGTACGCGGGGACAGCGCCAATCGCGTGGGAGTGCGCGGCAGAAGCTTCGCCGGCGATGGAGTGTTCGGTTCCTGCCTCGATCAGCCGAACGGCGCGAAAACCAAGGGACACGGTATCCACGGCAGCGCGCCCGGACCATCTCCTGATGCGTCAACGGGCCCATTTGCCGGGTTCTTCGAAAATGATGTCAAGATCACCGGAAGACTCTATGTAGGCAACACGCTCATTGCTCATCCTCTGGCCGTGCAGACGTCGCAGATCGTCGGCGCCGGCATGGTGGATCTGGATAGCAACGGTGAAGCCGTAGTGGAGCTGCCCAATGGCTTGGCGGACCTACACACGAACTTCACATATCAGCTCACGGTGATTGGCGGTCCTGCACCGAACCTCCACGTCGCCCAGGAGGTTCGCGGCGACAGCTTCAAGATCGGAGGCGGCACCGGAAACCTCAAAGTGTCATGGCAGGTGAGCGCTAAGGTCAAGGAAGCGCCTCCACTCAGTGAGCCGCCGTCCCAAAAGCCCTACGACGAGAAGCTCGCGCAGGAGCACGAACGCTGGACCGAGAACTTCGCCCGGCGACTCAAGGAGCTCGAGGATCGAATGCAGCACCTCAAAAAGCTAGGCCCACCCGGGCCCGCAAGATCTTGATGGCACAAGAAAACTGTCCCCGCGGCGTCGTGAAGGACGGCGCGGGGACATTCCCATAGTTCGGGTCGTTTAGTCGAAGCTGGCCTTCGGCACGTCCATAGTGGATTGCACCTGGTGTGGTCCGCTTGCGGACGGACGGACGTCGAAGTCGAAGATCGCGGTGGGGATGTAGACCGTGGAGCACGAGTTGGGGATGTCGACTACGCCCGACAGCCGTCCCTCGATCGGCGCGGCGCCCAGGATCATGTACGCCTGGATGGCGCTGTAGCCGAACTTGGTGAGGTAGTCGATGGCATGCAGGCAGGCCCGCTGGTACGAGAGGTGGGAGTCCAGGTAGTGCTGTTCTCCGGACAGGGTGACCGAGGTGCCGGAGAAGGCGAGCCACTGGCTGTACTGCGGGTCGGTGATGCCGGGCATGAAGATGGCGTTCTCCGAGACCCCGTAAGTGGCCATGCCGCCCTTGATCAGGTCGACGTGCAGGTCCATGAACCCGCCCATCTCGATCGCGCCGCAGAAGGTGATTTCCCCGTCTCCCTGGGAAAAGTGGAGGTCACCCATCGACAGGTTGCCGCCATCGACGAAGACCGGGTAGAACACCCTGGTCCCCTTGGTGAAGTTCTTGATGTCTTGGTTCCCGCCGTTCTCGCGCGGCGGTGCCGTCCGGGCCGCTTCCCTGGCCACTCGGTCGAAGTCGGCTCCGGTCAGGCTGCCCAGGATGGCGGAGTCCGGCAGCGGCGGCAGGGCCAGCGGGGGGACCCTGGCCGGGTTGGTGTCGATCAGCGCCTGCTCGCGCGCGTTCCACTTCATCAGCAGGTCATGAGACGGGGCAGTGCCCATGAGGCCGGGGTGCACGATCCCGACGAACGAGACGTCGGGGATGTGCCGGGAAGTTGCCATGCCTCCTCGGAAGTCCCAGATGACCTTGTAGGCGTCCGGGAACTGCTCGGTGAGGAACCCGCCGCCGTTCTGGGTGGCGAACACGCCGGTGTATCCCCATCCCTGCCCGGACAGCGGCCCGGAGTCTTCCTGCGGGATGGGACCGACGTCGAGGATGTCGACGATCAGCAGGTCACCGGGCTGGGCGCCCTGTACGGCGATGGGCCCGCTGAGGACGTGAACCCCGGGGAGAGGGGCGTGCAGGACATCTTCGGCGGAGTCGTCGTTGTGGATGGCTCCGTCGAACCATTCACGGCAATCGACGCGGAAACTGTCACCGGGCTTCACCTGGACTTGCGCGGGGATGTCCCCATGCCAGCGGTTGTGGCCGACGATTGCCTGGTCAGTGAATTTCTTGCTGGAGTCGAGCGGGAAAACTACTTTGGGCATGTTCCTCTCCTACTTGCGATAGTGCTTCTCTCCTACTTGCGGTAGTGCCGACTAGCTGGTCACCCGGTGGCGGGCGAGGCGGACCGATCCGGCTGCGAAGGTGATTCCACCGGGCCGGGCTTGGGTCGGCCGAGCACGGGATATAGCGCCGCGAAGACGATCACCCCGAATATTGCCAGTGCGATAGCGGTTGCATTGTCGTGCTTTCCCCAGTTGCCGGTGAGCAGCAGGAAGGCGGGGATAGCTCCGGTGACCCAGCCTTGGATCGCGGCGACGGCTCCTGTGTATCGTCCCAGGCTGTCCATTTTCAGCCCGAGAAGCAGGAAGAAAAGTACCCAGAGGAAGGCCCAGTACAGCCAGATGACACCGAAGGCATGGTCGTTGAGTCGGCTGCTGAAGTTGAGGTAGGAGAATACAACCGCGCACACGGCTACGAATAGGGAGAAGTAGCCGAGGCCGGTACCATCCAGTCCGGCCGTGAGGTTGATTCCCACGTAAAGGTAGGTGAAGCCGAACAGGTACAAGCCTGACGCGGCCAGGATAGTATCCTGGTTTCCGTTGGCCGTAAAAATGATATAGGTCGGCGTCAGTACCTGGAGACCACCCACGAAGAAGTTCATCGGGGCCGCGGACTTCGCATCGAGCCAGCCCAGCAGCATTATCCCATTGATGAATAGCACAGCGCCTACGTAAAGCAGGCCGACATTTGCCATAACGCGCCTCCTGATAGTCCGCCTCGCGGGCAGGGCGGGCAGCAGGCGCGCATACTGACGTATGCCGTAGCAAATCGCACCGCTTCCCCCGCCATTCGAAGTAGTATCCGATAACTGGGAACGGTTCCCCTCCGCCGCGGGAAACTGAACGATCACGTGAAAGTGTCGCCGCGGCCCACGCCGCGGCCATCTCGGCCCCGGTCAGGGCCGCGGGAGGCGCTGCCAGGCAGGATTCAGGTCAGGCCGTCTCTGCTCGCTGCCAGACGATGGCAACCTGGTCACCACCTCCGGCTCGTCCCGCGTACGCTGCGTCCGATCGATCAGCGCCATGGCTGGGCTTGACCCGCCTGAAACCAGCGGGGCGGTATAGACCCGGCGGGCATCCTCCGCGCATGCCGGGCACCTGACCTGGCTAGGGGCGGTACCGACCGGCCAGCGCATCTCCAGGATGCCGTCAGCAGGACAGCGGTAAACGAAGGTAGCCATGCATCACCTCGCCGCGGCCTCGTCGCCACCATCATCAAAGATTCGTTCACTATCGATGATGCTCAGACCGACAGCTTCCCTCCAGTTCCTAGAGAGGTCAATACCTGCGGCGAGAGTTCTAATAATCTCATTCTTAGACACTTCGTTGATCTTCCCGATCGTTGGACTAGAGGGAAGACTGCCTTCAGGCCCACCAGCCGCGACTGGCCGGGCTGTGAAAATAGGGGTTCTGGAGGTCCTGGCGATGGGGCTGCATGCCACGGAGCGGCTGAAGCTCCGCCAGATCGAGGAAGGTCTGCGAGCAGACGACCCTGGCCTCAACGCTCTTCTGGCGGGCGGGCCGCCACGCCGCGGGCCTGCTCTCCGTCCCCCGGCTGCATGGGTGCTGGCCGGTTACAGTGTGCCACCCGCCCCTGTCCTGGCCGGGCTGGTCCTGCATGCCGCCTGGCTGGTTGCGGCCGGGGTCGCGGTCTGCCCGTTCGTGCCGGTAATCGCCTGGCTGGGTGGCGGTCGCCAGTCCGCCGGCGGGCGGGCCAGAGGCAGCCGCGGACCATGACGAGCGGCCCGGCCGGCGGCCGGGCGGCGCGCTCGGCGCCGCCGGCGGCGTGGCGGCGCCGCGCGACCTTGCTGGCGGTGATCGGCGGCGGCGGGGCCATCGGGGCGGCGGCCCGGTACGGGACGGGCCTGGCCGTGCCGCCGCGCCTGGATGCCTTCCCCGTCGCCACCTTCCTGGTCAACGTGGCGGGGACGGTGATCCTGGGTGCAGTCGCCGCGCTGCCGGCCGACTGGCTGGCCGCCCACGAACTGACCCGGCCGGCCATCGGCACCGGCTTTTGCGGGGGACTGACCACTTTCTCCACGATGACGCTCGAGATCTACCAGCGATCGGCCGCGCACTCGATGCTGGCCGCGGCGTACGCCGTCACCAGCCTGGCGGCCGCTCCGGCATGCGCGTGGGCCGGGTTCTCGCTCACCCAGGCCGCGCGCGCCATCGCGCGGAAGCGGCGGGCACCGCCCGGGGCGGCGAAGGAAGGGACACGGGAATGATCACGCTGCTCGCCGTCCTGGCCGGCGGATTCGCTGGTGCGATAGCGCGCCAGGAGGGGTTCAGCGCGTTCCAGGAACGAGCCCGGACCAGCTTCCCGGCCGGCATCTTGGCGGTCAACCTGTCCGGGGCGTTCGTGCTGGGCCTGCTGTCCGGCCTGGGGGTAGCCAGCGCGTGGCCGCACTGGGTGGCAGCCGGCGCGCAGACCGGGTTCACCGGGGCCTACACGACCTACTCGACCTGGGCCGTGGACTCGCTGACCCTCGCCCGCGGCGGTACTCCCCGGCTGGCCGTGCTCAACCTGGCCGGATCACTGCTGGCCGGTGTCCTGCTCGCCTGGGGCGGCGCCACCCTCGGGTCCGTGCTGACATAAAGGCAGCCACCCGGAGGCTCCGGGCAGGCAGCGGCGAAGGGAGGCATCGGTTGCGCGTGATCGTGGGCGTGGACGGATCGCCGCACTCTGCTCGTGCGCTGAGCTGGGCCTGCCGCCAGGCAGAGACCTGCGGCGACACGGTCCGCGCCGTCTGCGCGTGGTCGCTCGGCGCCTCCGGCGAGGACTGGATGACGCAACCGGGTGTGAGCGCTGAGGGGCAGCGCCGTGCGGAAGAGGTGCTGGGCGAGGCGGTCGAGCGAGTGCGAAGCGACCACCCGTCCGTCGAGGTGGAGAAGATAGTCCTCGAGGGGCCGCCCGCCCGGGTGCTGGTGGATATGTCAGACGATGCGGATCTGCTGGTGGTCGGCTCCCGTGGGCGGGGCGGCTTCAGCGGGCTGCTGCTCGGGTCGGTCAGCCAGCAATGCGTCCACCACGCTCATTGCCCGGTGACGGTGGTCAGGTAGGCACGGCCTCGCGGCCGTCGCAGCAGGTGCCGACGGATCCTGGCGTCGACCAGGCTCGCCGATCCTCCACGAATTAGGCCCGGGTTCCGCGCAATTCACCGCGCCTAGAGCGTCGATTGCTGATCTGACCTGCAGGAATTGCGGCCTTGCGAGCTGCGCGACGTGTCTCTAGGGGCCGCGCAGCCGAGACCGCCGAGGAGGAGTCAGGTGGCGGCGTTAGTTCGTGGATCTTACGGGGCGGGTCGATGCTGAGCTTGGTGAGCAGGTCGCGGGTGGGCTTAGCGATCTCGGTGCGCTGCCGGCAGGTCCCGGCGGGGCCGGTGAAGGTGGCGAGGTGGATGCGGTCGAGTTCGCGGCGTATGGCGGGCCAGGCCTGCCCGGCCTGGTTCTCGGCGACGCGGATGAGCAGGAGCGCGAGCCAGCACAACACGACGTGGGCTCGGAGGCGTTCTTCGAGCCGGTGGTAGACGGGCCGCACGTCCAGGATGGACTGCATGTCCCGCCAGCCGCGCTCGACTTCCAGCAGCTGCCGGTAGCCCAGGGCGATGTCCTCGGCAGGCAGTTGCGGGTCGGCGCAGCGCAGCACGTACTTGCCGTCCAGGTTCTCCTCGGCCTTGGCCTTGGTCTTGTCTACGCGCAGCAACCCGCCAGGGGTGACGCGCAAGAACCGGTTCAGGCTCGGCAGCATGGAAACCGTCGCGCGCAGCTCGGCTCGTTTCGTGGTGGACAGGTTGTCGGATCCGGCGATCGTTTCCTCGAGCTTGGCGATGAGGTCTTCACGGACCGCAGCGTCGCGGGCCGCGGCCTCGGGGTTGTAGCAGATCACGAACCGGTCGGCGGAATCAGCGATCCGGACCTCCTTGACCTGCAGGTTCCCGGCGGCCTGCCGGTACCGGCCCGGCTGCGACAGCGCGGCCTTCACGTATGGGGATCCGGAGCGGAGTTTCTCCCCGCTGATGTAGCCGCCGGAGCCCTGCAGCAGGAACCGGCGGTTCCCCGCGGAGGAAAACCCGCGGTCGGCGACCCAGATGATCTTACCGAGGGACCAGTTCCGCATGTCTTGCCTGACCCGCCGGATCAGTGCCGAGTCCGCGGTGTTTCGCGGCCAGCGCCAGACCCGGACCGGGATTCCGTCACGTGTCACCGCCAGGCCGATCACGATCTTCGGCAGGTCATCCGGACCGGCCTTGGACTTGCCGCGCGCCCGGACCCCCGCGGCCCTGTCGGGATCGGCATCCTCATCCACGGGGCCCTTAGCACCGCGCCAGTTCGGCGCCACCTCCTCGTCGGCGTCTTCCAGCTCGAAATAGGTCGAGGTGGTATCGAAGAACAGCAGGTCCACTTCCAGGTTGAGCAGGTCGGCGGCGGCGGCGTACACCTGCTCCTCGAGCTCGCCGCGCACAGCATGCAGCCAGTCCATGGCGCGGTAGCACGCGTCGTCGGACACCTCGCCCAGCCCGTCGATGTGCACGTCCCGGCTCATCCACTCCGCTGCGGCCAGCTTCGATGACGGGGCCAGCGCGCGGCTCGCGACCAGCCCGAACAGCACCCGCTCGACCGCCGCGGCATCTCGTGGCCGGCCCGGCCCGGAGGAGGCGAGCCCGGCCAGGATCTTCCCGATGCCCAGCCGGTGCCACAGCGCGTCGAGCACGTACGCGCCACCGTAGGGCCGGGACTCGGCGAAGGCCAGCTCCCCGTCTGCGGTCGCGGTCGGCGCGGCGCCGGGCTCCAGCAGCCGCGACAGTGACGTGACCAGGCGCCGGATCGCGTCCTTGTCGAGCTGGTCTTCCCGGCCGAAGCTGTAGACCACCTTCGGCACCGACTGCCGGACGGCGGCATCCCACTCGTTATGCGCAAGCTGCAGGTACCGGACCTCGCCGTTCTTAGTCTTCCGGACCGACGTCTTTACGTACATTGCTCTAGACCGTACATCGGAAATCCTTACTCATGCGACTTACCAGCAATAACCGTGTCTCTATGAATTCCTGTCTGTGTCACCTTGACGCACGATCAGACGCAAACTTCCCAGATGTTACCTCCAGGGCCCGGAATTACGCGGAACGCAGGTTGGGGTATTTCCGCTCTGACCTGATCCCGGGTCAGCCGCGGATGCGGGTTAAGGAACGCGCATGTGGCCGTGGGGTCGCCGCTCCTCTCGGCCCGGCCGTCCGCGTATCCGGTGACTTTCTCGTACGGCTTGCCGCGCACGTCCGGTGGCTGTCGGCCGCTGGTCGGGCGCTTGGCGACCGGGAGCTGCGGGCGTGGGGGCTCGCTGTGGGCCGGTGATCAGCTGGTAGCCCTGCTCCATCCAGTCGCAGCCGCGCGACCACACAGCGCGAGGCCGTACCAGGAGGCACCGGGGGCAGTCCGCAAGCGGCAGCAGCGGGTCCACGGCCTCCTCGCCGGCCAGCCGCCGGCATTCGTTGATGCACTCGACCAGGGCCCGGCACAATGCGGCGTCGGCGACGTCGGGGTCCGCTGAAGAGGCCACCCGCAGCAGCGCCGAGCGGCTGGCGTCTATCACCCATCGTTGGTCCCGGCGACGGGTCCGGTACCCGCGCTGCCCACCGGATGCCGGACTGGCAAGAACGAGCCACTCCCGGGCACGATTCAGTTCCGCAAGGAGCCGCGGCTGGTCCGGTCCGGGAGCCGAGGCCAGCGCGGCCTGGATGCACGCGCTGGCCACCGCGGGCCAGATACGAGGGTCGGCGGAATTAGTGCCGGGCAGCCACGGCGCGAGCGGCACCAGCAGCCGTTTGCGATCGTCGGTCAGCAGGTCGTTGACGGTCCCGGCGGCCGTCGCGAGCGCCGGATGAACCGACTGCGGGCTGGTGCTCCAGCGCTCTCCGGCGAGCACTGAGGCGAGTTCGAGGACGTTGCAGGCGTGGCGCGGGTCTGTATGCGCGCCCGCCCCGAGCAGGTCCATTGTGATTACTTGGGTAGCCATACGCCCGATCCTTTGCGGGACGGCAACGGCAGGCCGCGACCTAGCCATACCTGCATAGGAGAACCCGTGAGAGCTAGGAGGCACGACCGGTACACGTCGGCAGCCCGCCGCTGGCCGCGATGCGGCGCCGCGCACCGCTGTTGACTGGCGTACAGCGCAGACGGAGCAGCCACCGCTGAGGGAGATCTTCGATTCCTCTGGATTCTCATGGGCTGCTCCTACCTCAGATCCGGTAGGAGCTATCAGCCAGCACGGGCGGTTACGGCGAGCCCCATCGCCTTACTTTCGGATTTTAGGACGGCAACGTCGCCCCCCGCAATAGCACACAGGTCCTTGTGCTCACCCGGTTCGCACGGTGGGCAGGGGCGGCGCCGGGATCGCTCCTGGACCGATTTCCAATAATCTTCAGTTCCCCTAGGTTCTTTTTCTTCCATGTGCGAAGCCGCTGGTATTTCTGACGGAGGCAGCGCGCCAGGTAATAGTTGATGCAGCGCAGCTACGCATGACCGGGTTGATTTCCCGGAGCGAGCTGGCTCATGGTATTGCTGGTGCAGCCCCCATCACCGCACCGTTGTGCTCATTTCCTCCAGGGGTATCTGTACTGATCGCGGGCAGGAACGAGGTAAGACCCTCCCGTTCTTCACGCAAGCACGGTACTCAAATCTCAAGAACATGAAAGACGTATGCTCATATTCGACAGACGTACTTCGGTGTGAGCGGCGACGGTCCTTAGGCTACGACCGCGGCGGGCTGGCGCAGCGGCGCCAGTGCGGTGCTCCAGGCGACGACCTGGTCTAGGAGGGTGTCCAGCGCAGCCCGGTTGTAGTCGCCGGGCTTAAACACGCTGAAGCTCTCGAACTCGGTGAGCAGCGACAGCGCGACCTGCTGGCGCACGTCGGCCATCTGCAGTTCGCCAGCCACCAGGCGCAGGTGCTCGGCGGCCCGGGCGCCGCCTACCGTGCCGTAGGAGACGAACCCGGCCGCCTTGTTGTTCCACTCGGCGTACAGGTAGTCGATGGCGTTCTTCAGCACTCCGGAAGTGCTGTGGTTGTACTCGGGGGTGACGAAGATGAAGCCATCGAACGAGGCGATCTTGTCGGCCCACTGCTTGGTGTGCTCGTTCTGGTACTGACCCATCGAGGGCGGCAGCGGCTCGTCCAGGTGGGGCAGCGGGTAGTCGCGCAGGTCGACGAGCTCGAACTCGGCGTCACTGCGGCGCGAGGCGATGTCGTACACCCACGTAGCCACCTGCTCGCCGTTGCGGTTCGGGCGGGTGCTGCCGAGGATGATGCCGATCCGGGTCATGGGAGTTCCTCCTGCGCTGGGCAGGGTGCATGCAGAGACTTAAGCGGACTTTACCCCGGTTAGTATTCCCGCCGTAGAGTAAGTCCCGTGGATCAGCCAGAGGTGTCCTGGGGACCGCCGCATGCGGAGCGCGCCGACGCCGCCCACAACCGGGTGCACCTGCTGGCCACGGCCAGGCAGATGCTGGCCGAGCAGGGCCAGGAGAAGCTGACCATGGACGCGCTGGCCGAGCGGGCGGGCCTCGGCAAGGGAACCGTGTTCCGCCGGTTCGGCACCCGCGCCGGGGTCTTCGCCGCGCTGCTGGACGACGACGAGCGGGTGTTCCAGGAACAGGTGCTCGCCGGTCCCCCGCCGCTGGGCCCGGGCGCCGCGCCGCTGGACCGGCTGATCGCTTACGGCCGGGCTCGGACCGCCTTTCTGATCGCGCACCGCGACATCGCCCGGGCCGCCATCGACGGCCACCAGCCCGTCCGAACCGGATCACAGACTCCCATGTCCCAGGTGCACATCCGGATCCTGCTCGGCCAGATGGATCTGGGCTGCGCCGACGTGGACATGCTGGCCATCCAGCTCACCGCGGCCCTCGACGGCCCTGTGCTGCTCTACCTGTCCGCGTCCGACCTCACCGCCGGCCCGAAGGCCGCCGAACGGATCGCGCGCAGCTGGCAGGACCTGGTACAGCGCATATGCCCGGCCTGACCGGCAAGCCTCAGAAGCTTTGCGCTGCCGGGATGTGAGTCACTCAGCGCGTTCGGGCTCAAAACCGCGTGCGAGCTACTGGAAGGGGTCCTCACCATCCAGGCGGGGCCGTCCCTCTGGTCTTCCTGGAGGGAGATCCGGGCTATTACTCCCGCTTCGGGTTTGCGCCCAGTGCGACCTGGGCTTCCAGAAGCCATCCCTGCGCGTCCCGGATGGCGCCTTCCAGGCCATCAGGGTCCCGGAGTATGAGCCGTGGCTGACAGGGACGCTGGTCTATGCCGAGCCGTTCTGGCGGCACGACTCAGTCGGTCTCCGTGACCCCAGCGCATAGTGCCACGAGGGCAAGCCTTGCCTGATGCGGCATTAGGGAAACAAGGTTCAAGTTACCGGCCTGGCGCGGGGGATCGTCGGTGGCTTCGCCACCTGCCCCGCTGGCATCATCAGCACCGCGGCATACGATGTGAATGTCCCATTCATGCAGCTGGAACAACATGGCTGGGACATTCACGCCGTATAAACGGCCCGAGGCAGCGGCCGCCAGGCGAGATCAGGAGCCACCACAGCCACAGCGCTCACATCGAGGATTCCCAGCCCGAAGGGCAGGCTCAGGCCGACCCCGCGGAAAGCCCGTAACCCCCGGCGTTAGAGGTCGTTAGCTCCGCTTGATGCCCGACGGATCGGCTCCGCTTGATATGCGACACACCCTGGATTTTTTGGCATTCCCCTGCGCGGAGCGTTTCTCGTCGTGGTCACGGAGCATGCGCATCACGGAGGTGCGGCCGGAAGACGGCAGAAACGGGCCGCGAACCCCGAACAATCGCTGACCTGGCTGGTGAGCGTGCTGTCAGCGTCGGCGGTAGGACTCAGTTTCCGGCCGTCGGCGCGAACAGCACCCTGAGCTTCTAGGTTCAGCCGGGTGGAGGGCGCACGGCCGATGTGGGAGGCGATCTTGTTGCGGAAGCCGCCTCGGCCCGGTGCCCGTTCCCGTGTCCGTTCGGCTTGACCACGACCGTCTCGGCGAAGGCCCGGTTGGCGATCGCGCGGGCTCGGCCCAGGGCGCCGCGCGAGGCCGACGCGGGCAGGCCGTTCTCGTCCTCCGAGCCCGGCGACGGCATCAAGGCGGGCACCGACTTGGCCCGGATAATGTCGTCCCAGTTGCATGAATGGGACATTCACATCTATGCCGCGGTACGGATGATGCCAGCGGGGGCAGGTGGCACAGCCGGGGCATTGGGGGCAAGCTCAGCCGCGCGGCTGGTTTGCCGCTGTCTTCTCAGCGCCAGCGGCTGCCGGTATCAGCTGGCCACAGCCAGTGTGCCGCGTCCAGCCCGCCGGAACCGGCGACCCTAGTGGCCACAATGCGCCGGTCAGCTCCGCGCGGGTGAGGTCGGCGCCGGCCAGGTCCGCGCCCGTCAGGTCGGTGTCGGCGAGATTGGCGCCGGTCAGATCGGCGCCGCGGAGATCCGCGCCGGTGAGCCTGGCGCCGCCGAGGTCCGCGCCGGTCAGGTCCGCGCCGCGCAGGTCCATACCGGTCAGGTCCGCGCGGGTGAGGTCAACAGGCCCGGTGTCGTGCCCGGAAAGCCGGCGCCCGACCGCGGTCATGGCGGCCTGAACATCGGGCCGCAGCGGCCGTGCGCGGACCTGCCCGCCAGGATCTGAAGGCGGCCATTGCGGGCGTGAGTGCGCGCGGATGAAGGCGGCGAGCATCTCCATTACGGCAGGGTGGTCTGCGGGCGCCTCGCGGGCGACACGCTCCAGGGCGCGGATACCGCCGATGCGCACGTCAAGCTCGGCCGAGCCAAGCTGCTCCACCGCTGTGGTGTAGCGCCCGGCCTGCCGCCCCCGGCGGGACAGCGCAATGTTTCGCGCGGTGAACGCTAGCGCGCCCGCGGCGAGCAGCCCGGCACCAAGGGCCAGCGCCCGGGCGGCAGCTGGCCCCCGGGCGGCAGCTGGCGCCCGCCCGGCGGCGGCGATCCCGCCTGGCGTCCACCGGATGCCCCGCTGCGGGGCAGCCGACCGCATCATCACAGGCACGACGTTAGGGGAACACAGCCGGCGGCGTGGGCCTTTCGGCGACAACGCCGACACCCAGGGCCCAGTGACCGGCGTGCACCGCTGCCGTGACACGCTCCGGGTCGTCGGAGGCGAGCAGGTCGAGCAGCAGTCCCCGGATCAGCGCCAGCGCGCGAGTGGCTCTGGCTTCGGCCAGCGCGCGCGGGGTTTCCGGCTGGCCCGGACCAGCAGGTCGAGCCAGTCTCGCGCCGTTTCGGCGGCGTAAACCCTGCCAGGGGCCGGGATCGCGGCTTACCGAGCGCAGGAAAGCCTCGTAGGTCAGCCGGACCAGGGCACGCTGCTCGGGTGCGGACAGCAGGTTCCAGAGCCGGCCCGCCAGTTCCCCGAACCGGCCCGCGGGGGGTGCGGTATCCAGATCCAGAGCGTCGGCGAGCAGGGAGATCTGCTCGCGCCGCGCCCGGGCGAGTACTTCGCGGACCAGGTTCTCCTTGCTTCCGAACAGGTACAGCAGCACCCGGGGGCTGGTGCCGGTGGCGGCCGCTACCCTAACTGAAACAGGTGTTTCAGTGGAGGTGCCCGGATGGGCGGCTACCCGGATTTCTCCCTGACCGGGCGCACCGCCCTGGTCACCGGCTCGGTGCGCGGGCTGGGCCTGGAGATGGCGCGCGGCCTGGGCCGGGCAGGCGCGCGGGTGGTGCTCAACGGGCGCGACGCCGGCCCGCTTGACGCCGCGGCGGCGCGGTTGCGGGACGAGGGACTAACCGTCGTCGCCGCCGTCTTCGACGTCACCGATCAGGACACGGCACGGGAATCGGTCACCGCCCTGGGACCTGTCGACGTGCTGGTGAACAACGTCGGGCACCGCGACCGGCGCGGCGTGGACGCGCTGGCGCCGGAGGACCTGGCCCGCCTGCTCGACGTCCACCTGATCTCCGCCTACGCGCTCAGCCAGGTCGTGGCCCGCGACCTCACCAGCCGGGGACGGCCCGGCCGGATCATCAACGTCTCGTCGGTCATGGGCCAGCTCGGCCGGGCCGGAGACGTCGCCTATGCCGCCGCGAAAGCCGGGCTGGACGGGCTCACCAGAGCGCTGGCCGCCGATCTGGGTCCCAGCGGCATCACGGTCAACTCGGTGGCCCCCGGCACGTTCGCCACCGAGGTCAACGCCCAGCACGCCAAAGACCAGCGGTGGACAGACTGGCTGCGGTCGCGGACCGCGCTCGGGCGCTGGGGGCGCCCTGAGGAGATCGCCGGAATCGTGGTCTTCCTAGCCGGCGACACCGCATCGTTCGTCACCGGCCAGACGATCGCGGTCGACGGCGGGATGACCGCCACGTTCTGAGGTAGATTCGGGCGGATGTAGACGGACATACCCTGGCATCGTTCGGGAGTGCGCGTCATGCCCTATACCGTGGATTTCAACACCGTCTCGACCGTCGGCCTGGAGTCGTCGCCGGTCGCGGCCGCGCTCGCCGGCCTGCGGGCGAACGAGGCCCGCTACTTCAAGAACAAGTACGACCACGTCTTCACCGTGGAGCCTGCGAGCAACGCCACGACGACCATCGACTGGGTGCACCGGATCCTGAGGGAAGAACGTGACATCGTCATCTCCTCTCGCCCTCTGGAGGCTACGGCCTTCCAGGTCGAGAACATCCGGATGGCCTATGTCTTCTACGAGAGCGGCCTGTCGATCAACGTGATGTACACCGTCGACGACTCCGGGAAGCGGGCCGTCGGGTTCAAGCTCTCCGACGGGATGGAAGTCCCCGCGGAACTTGCCTCGCAGTTCAAGTTCGCAAGGCAGAGGTCGAAACTGGCCGGAACTATTCGCGGGTCCTACTTCAACCTCAAGAACGAGTACTGACCCCGGTCACCGGACAGCGCTGCCGTTGATCATCGCAGGTGGTACCGCGGTCAACTCGCCCGCAAGCGCATCCGTCAGCAACGCGACCAGCGCCTCGAGCTGCACGTCGGCCGGCGAGGAGTTCTCCTCGTCCGATCCGTCCAGCGCCCGGGCGGCCAGCCCGGCCTTGCTGCCGATCAACTCGGCGATCCGGGCGTCGATGGTCTGCGCGGCGATGATGCGCCACGCGGTGACCGGTTCGGTCTGCCCGATGCGGTGGCTGCGGTCGATGGCCTGGGTCTGCTCCGCGTCGGTCCAGGACAGCTCGGCCAGCACGATGTTCGAGGCAACCTGCAGATTCAGGCCCACGCCAGCCGCGGTCAGCGAGCACACCGCGACCGCGACGTCCGGGTCGTTCGCGAAGGCGTCGACGCTCGCCTGCCGCGCCGTGGGCGTCTGGCCGCCGCGGATCGACGAGAAGCGCACCCCCTGCCGGGCGAAGATCTCTTCGGCGGCGTCCATCACGTCGATGTGCTTAGCGAAGAAGACGACCTTGCCGGCGCTGCGGGCCAGCTGAGTCGCGTAGTCCGCGGCTAGTTCGGCCTTCGCCTGGCCGATGCGCCGCATCATGGTAAACACGTTCTCGCCGGACTGCGCGGTGCTCGCTTCCTTCAGCTCCGACCGGGCCACCCGGCGGACGAGCTCGTAGTCGATGCCGTCAACGATGGCGTCGCAGGACCGGTTTGCGAGCGCTCTGTCGTACTGCGCCACCATCCGGCCGGCGAGGTCCCGTTCGGCCGCCCGGATGGACCGGCCGACCCGTTCGTCCAGCTCAACGGGGAGATCGGCGATACGGCGGGCGGGGATGTCGGCGGCGACGTCGACCTTGCGGCGGCGCACGATGCCGAGGTCGATCACGCACTGGCGCGCTGCGGCGGAAAAGCCCCGGTCGGCGGGCGTCAGGCCGGTTTCCTCGAGCGCGTCCATCAGCGTGCCGAGAGGCTTGCTGTCGTCGATCCAGCTGAGGAACTGCCAGATCGCCCGGAAGTCGTCGATGTCGTTGATCAGCGGGGTGCCGGTCAGCGCCATCAGCAGGGGGCGGTCCGTACGGGACCGGATGCGGTCGGAAAGCGCGAGGACGTGCTGCGAGCGCTGCGAGGTCTTGTTCTTGATGAAGTGGGCCTCATCCACGACCATGCCGCGGAAGCCGAAGTCGCTGAGCCAGCCCCGGTGGCGGTCGAGCACCTCGTAGTTGAGCACGACGATGTTGGCGAAGCCGTCGACCGCCTCCCCGTCGCCCTGCACCACGGTGACCGGCCGGCGGGGAGTCCAGCGGGCCGCCTCACGGGCCCAGTTTGTCTTGACGACGTTCGGCACGACGACGAGCAGCGGGTAGGCGTTCGCTGCTTCCGCGGCGAGCAGCGCCTCGGCCGTCTTGCCCAGACCCGGCTCATCGGCGAGCAGGAACGTGCGGTGACCGGCAGCGGCCGCGGCGACCACCTGCCCCTGGTGCGGCATCAGTTCCAGGCCCGCCGGGGTGAATCGTGCCGTCGGCGCCGGGAGCGTCATGCACGCCGGGGCTCCCCCGCTGGCCTGCTCGAAGGAACTCAGCAGCGGGCCGAGCAGCTCCCAGTCGGCCAGCCGGCGCGGACGGGAAGCGAGCTTCGGAGCAGCAGAGAAGTCGGGGGCGAGAAAGGGATTCGCCAGCTGCCGGGAGATCACCGATTGCGGCACGACCCGCCGCTCCGAGCCTACGGAAGCGGTAACCGTTTCCGCCGGCGCGATCTCTTCGGGCGCCGGCTCGATGCCGAGATCCCGCAGCATTTCCCGCTTGAGCGACCGAGCCGCATCGGAAACGCCGGAGTCCTCGGCGAGCAGCGCCAGTAGCCCCGCGTCCCGGACGGCGGTCGTCGCGAGGATGGTCGCGATGCCGTCCAGGCGCTTGAGCTGCTCAGACCGATGGCTGTCGGTTCCGGCCGACGCCAGGACGCGGGCGCGCTCGTCCCGCAGCAGCAGGGCGACGGCCTGGAACTTCGTGCGCACGGCGGGCGTCACGCGGCCGCGCTGAGCAGCCGCCTCGACCTCACGCGCGGTCCGGGCGAGCGCTGAAATGACGTCTTCGCGGCGACGAGCGCGTCGCTGATGCCGCGGGGCAGTACGGCGAGCGCCCGCCTGGCGCTGGCCTGGTCCAGCCAAAGACCCCTCCTCCAAATCCGGCGCGGTGGCCACGGCAGCATGCCTCTCGGTCCCGCGGCCGGAGCGATGAACGTCCCAGGCGCAGGGCCTAGTGCTTCGAACGCCGAGCCGGCTTGCGGATCTCCGAGGATCGACACAGCGGGACACCGGCAAGTGTCTCACGCGGATACGGAGCCGCCAGTAGATGGGCCGGTGACCACAGCACGGGGAAGGTCGTCGTCGGACGACCGGCTCGGTTCGTTGCTACCGCTTATGTTAACGCGTGCGAGGGCGCATAATTCCCGGGCCTCCGGCAGAGCAGGAACGTCCCGTGCGCTGGGTACGCGGCACTGACCAATCTCGCCGGTGCTTAAGATCCGACCAGAAAATCGTTTCTCCGCTGTCGCCGGTGATGCCTACGATCTGGGCGTGGTGACCGGGATGCCCGGCTGGCCTGAGGTTCACCTGCTGGTCGCCCGGGAGCTGGGTGAGCCGGTGCACGACGCCCGGCCACTCTCGCCTGTGCGACTGTCGCGGATGACGTGGGCAGCCCGCGCGCGCGGAGCGGGCGCGATCGTCGTCAAGGTCAGGGAGAGCGATGATGGCCGCGCGGACGAGAAGGCGCAATGGTGCGCAACGCATCTCGCCGCGCTCGGAGCACGCGGGTATCCCGTTCCGGCGATCCTCTGGCATGGCATGATCAGCGCCCAGTGGCAGGTGACCATCCAGAACCGGCTCCCCGGCCGCCCCCTGGCCAGGCTGGACGGGCCGATGCTCGAGGAGGCGCTGCGCCTGGTCGAGCTGCAGGCCGACGCCCAGATCGCGGACGAGCGCCGCGATTTCGCCGGGTACGTGGCGAACGTGCTGTTCGACGACTGGGACGAGGTGTGGGCCGATGCGCCCCGGGCCTGCGCGGCGGCCGGTCCCCTGTGTGAGCGGCTGCGACGCTGGCTTGAGCCGGTCTGGGGGTTGCGGCTGCCAGCACCTGACTACGCACACAATGACCTGAATTCATCCAACATCCTGACCGACGGGACGCGGATCACCGGCGTGGTGGACTGGGATGAGTTCGGCCTGGGCAGCCGCGCGCTTGACCTGGTTGTCCTCGCCTTCGACGGCGAGCGCTCCGGCGACCACGCCGCGGCAGACCGCCTGCTGGCCCGGGCGGCGCAGGTGGCTGGCCGCGATGGACTGCGCTGCCTGGTCAGCTACCGTGCGATCGCCGGGCTCGCCCACCTTACCCACGAGTGGCGGTCGTACGGCCCGTCCCTGGCGGACGCATCATGCGCGGGGGTCTCGGCCATCCTCGACAGGCTCCAGGCGACCGGCCGCGCCTGATAACCCGCGGGCCCGCTACCCCGGCCGTTCATACGTGGTGGATGTCTGCGGGCCGCCCCGATTCAGCGGCGGCCACTTCGGCAACCCGCCGGTGTTCGGGGCGGCGTCAGGGTATACCGCTGGGTCATGGAGGTCCTGGCTGCCGTCGTCGTCGCCACGCTCGCGGCCATGGCCGGCCTCTCCCCGCAGCACCTGTATATGGTCTCGGTCGGTATTGGCGAGCACGGAAGGTACCGGCCTGCGCGGCGGATCGTGCGCTGCTGCTGGTGCGCCACCTGCCCCGCTGGCATCATCAGCACCGCGGCATACGATGTGAATGTCCCATTCATGCAGCTGGAACAACATGGCTGGGACATCCACGCCGTATAAATGGCCGGGGCAGCGGCTGCCGGGCGTGTCGTGGACGTGGCGGCCCTCGGCGTGACCGGCCGGGGCGGGTCGTGTCTATCGGCTCATGGCGGCTTGGACGGTGAATGGGGCGGTGATGACCTGGCCGCTGGCGAGCCGGAACTGTCCCCACAGCCGGTAGGTGCCGGCCTCATCGAAGTGAACGTGCACGGGCAGGTCGGGCCCGAACGTCGTGCCGGGGAGCGCGAACACCGGGCGGCCGGAGCTGTCGCGGACATCGGCGTGCTCGTGGGCGAAGGTCTGCCCGTCGGCGCGCATGATGACGACGTGGCCGGCGGCGGCCAGGTAGGGCTGCAGGTTGCGCAGCGGCTGGCCCGAGTGTGCGTCGGCGAGGCTGAAGGTCAGGTCGCTGGTCGTGCCGGCCCGCGCCTGCCCGTGCAGTACGACGCGGACGCCGTTGACGGTGATGATCCGCGGCCCGGGGGTGACCGGTTGCCGGGCCGGTGCCGGGCCTGGGATCGTGACGAGTTGGCGGTCGTGGATGTCGGCCATCTGCCCGTTGCGGCGGAACTCGGTGTTCACGATGTACCGGCCGGAGGTGGGGAAGGTCATCTCGACCGCGAGCTCGCCCGCGGTTCCGGTGGGTTCGGGGTGCACGTGGCTGAAGGTGGCGAGATCGGCGCGCGTCGCGATCAGGTGCATGAACACGCTGTGGGTCAGGGCAAGGTCGCCGACCGGGCGGCCGGTGCGGGCGTCGGTCACCGTGGCGACGACGCGGGCGGGGAGACCCGGGCGGGTGCCGGCTGGGACGCTGAGCTGCACGTGCACGTCGGCTTCGGCGGCATCCACCGGCGGGATCTCGGTGGTCATCATCGTGCTCATCGTGGGACGCATCGGCATGCCGGCCGATTCGGTCCAGGCGAGCGTGCCGTTCATGCCGCGCTGGGCGGTGCTGGTGTAACTGGCTGCGGTCAGCCCGATGCCGACGGCAATAGCAGCCGCCGCCACCGTCGTGAGATAGCCGTACTGGCCGAGCCTGGCGCGCAGCGGCGGATGCACGATCTCGTCCGCGCTGGCGGGCCGGCCGAAGCGGCGCAGCCGCTGCGCGTTGCTGACCACGCTCACCGAACTCATCGCCATCGCGGCGGCGGCGAGGATCGGGTTCAGCAGGATGCCGCGCCAGGCGTACAGCGCTCCGGCGGCCACGGGGATGAGCAGGGTGTTGTAGCCGAAGGCCCACCCGAGGCCCTGCTTGATGGTGGTGACGGTGCGCCGGGACAGCGCGATCGCGGCGACGACGCCACGCAGGTCGCCGCCGACGAGGGTGATGTCGGAGGCGGCGATGGCGACGTCGGCACCGGTCCCGACGGCGACACCGACGTCTGCGCTGGCCAGCGCGGGCGCGTCGTTGATGCCGTCGCCGACCATGGCAACCACGTGCCCGGCCGCTTGCAGCGCGCGGACCTGCTCGGCCTTCTGGTGCGGCAGGACCTCGGCGAGGACGTGGTCGATGGCGACGTCGGCGGCGACCGCCTGCGCGGTGGCGGCGTTGTCGCCGGTGAGCATCCACACATCGAGGCCGAGTGCCTTCAGCTGGGCGACCGCGTTGGCGGAATCGGGCTTGACGGTATCGGCGACGACGATCAGGCCGGCCGCTTCCGCGCCGACGGCGGCGAACATGGGGGTGTGGCCGGCGGCGGCCGCCTGGCGGGCCTGCGGAGTCAGCGCCATGACGTCGATGCCCGCGTCGGCGAGGAGTGCGGCGTTGCCGATCAGGACGCGGCGGTCCTCGACCGTGGCGTCGATGCCCCGGCCGGGAATGGCGGTGAAGCGCCCGACGGCCGGCAGCGTCAGGTCGCGGTCGCGGGCCGCGGCGACGATCGCGGTGCCCAGCGGGTGTTCGCTGCCGGTCTCGGCGGCCGCGACGACCGCGAGCAGGGACGCCGCGTCCCAGTGGCCGAGGGTGTGGATCCGGGTCACGGCGGGCCGGCCCTGGGTGATCGTGCCGGTCTTGTCCAGGACGATCGCGGTCAGCCGACGGGATTGCTCGAGTGCGTCACCGTTGCCGATCAGGACGCCGAGCTCGGCGGCCTTGCCGGTACCCACCATGACCGCAGTGGGGGTGGCCAAGCCGAGCGCGCAGGGGCAGGCGATGATGAGCACGGCGATGGCGGTGCCGATCGCCATGGTCCAGTGGTTGCCGGCCAACCCGGTCAGGGCCCAGACGGTGAACGTGACGACGGCGGCGATGAGGACACCGGGCACGAACCACGCGGAGACGGTGTTGGCCAGGCGCTGCATAGGCGGCTTGGCGCCCTGCGCGTCCTCGACGAGCCGAACGATCTGCGCCAGTGCGGTGTCCTGGCCCACGGCCGTCGCCCGGAACAAGAATGCGCCGGTGCCGTTGATGGTCGCGCCGATGACCTGGTCCCCGGGTGCCACCTCGACCGGGGCGCTCTCGCCGGTAAGCAGGCTCTCGTCGATCGTCGATACGCCGTCGACGATGATCCCGTCGACCGGGATCTTCTCGCCGGGCCGAACCCGGACCATGTCTCCGGCGAGGACCTCCTCGACCGGGATGTCCTGCTCGGTGCCGCCGCGGATCACCCGGGCCGTCTTGGGGGCCAGCCCGACGAGTGCGGTGATGGCGAGGGCCGTGCGCTTGCGCGCACGCAGTTCCATCCACCGGCCCATCAGGATCAAGGCGATGACCACCAGAGACGTCTCGAAGTACAGGTGCAGCGGCAGCCCGGCTCGTTCGGCGATACCGGGCCACAAGGTGACGAAGGCGCTGTAGCCCCAGGCCACGCCGGTGCCGAGCGCGACCAGGGTGTTCATGTTGGTCGCGCCGTGCCTGGCGGCCGCCCAGGCCGCGGCGTAGAAGCCGCGGCCGGCCCAGAACTGGATAACGGTGGCGACGGCGAAGATGCCCGGCATCAGCCAGTCCATGGTGTCCACGTTCAGCGGCAGGTACATCAGCACCATCAGCCCGAGACCGGCCGTCAGGGCGACCTGCCATTTGCGCTTGAGGTCACGCAACTGCGCGTCGGGCGCGGTACCGGCCGCGGTCGCAGCGTCGTGGTCGTCCCGCAGCCCCGCCTGGGGGTCGGCGCGGCGGGGGGTGGCGGTGTAGCCGGCCGCGGCGACCGCGGCGGTGAGCTCGGTCAGGCCCGCGGCCTGCGGGTCGAAGCTGACCGTGGCGGCCTCGGTGGCCAGGTTCACCTCGGCGCTGCGGACCCCGTCGATGCGCGACAGCGCCTTCTCGACGCGCCGCACGCAGGAGGCGCAGGTCATGCCGCCGATGCCGAGGGTGCAGGTGGAGCCGGTGGCGGTGGTCATCGTCACTCCTACGGGATGAGGGTGTAGCCGGCCTCGTCGACGGCGTGGGCGACGTCGGCGCGGTCGACCGGCTGGGTGGCGGTGACCGTGACGCTGCCGGTGGCCAGATCGACGGCGACGCCCTTTACACCGGGGATCCGGCTGATCTCCTCGGTCACGGCGCGCTGGCAGTGGCCGCAGGTCATGCCGGTGACCTGGAACGTCGTGGCGCCGACGAAGGTGCGCGGGGTGTTCTCGAGCATGTCGTTCTCCTTGGTTGACTAGCTGTCACTGTGGCCGCCCGGGCGGCCGGCTGCACACCGGCGAAATCGCCGGGTTCGGTACCCTGGCTTGGGTGCTGGTTGGCCGGGATGCCGAACGGGCGGGCGTCGCCGCCCTGCTCGAGGCGGCCCGTGGTTCCTCCGGCGGCGCGCTCGTGATCCGCGGCGTGGCGGGCAGCGGAAAGTCGACGCTGCTGGCCGACGCCGCCGCGGCGGCCGCCGACATGACCGTGCTCCGCACGCAGGGCGTCGAATCGGAGTCCCCGCTGGCGTTCGCCGCGCTGCAGCGGCTGCTGTGGCCGCTGCGCAAGGCCGTGGGCGGGCTTCCGGCACCGCAGCGGGCCGCGCTGCAAGCCACCTTGGGCGAGGTCGAGGGGGACGGCGACCGGTTCCTCGCCTTCCTCGGAACCCTCAGCCTGCTCGCCGACGCCGCCGAGGAGCACCCGGTCCTGGTGATCGCCGACGACGCCCAGTGGCTCGACGAGGCCTCGGCCGCCGCGCTGCTGTTCGTCGCCCGCCGGCTGCAAGCGGAACGGGTCGCGCTGCTGTTCGCCGCGCGCGACGCCGACCCGTCCGGCTTCGACGCCGACGACCTGCGCTGCCTCACCCTCGGCGGGCTGAGCGGCGAGGCCGCCGGTCAGCTGCTCCGCAGCCACACGCCGGCGGACGTGGACGCCGCCGTGCGGGATCAGCTCGTCGCCGCTACCGGGGGCAATCCGCTGGCGCTGGGCGAGCTGTCCGAGGCGCTGTCCGGTGACCAGCTGTCCGGCCGGGCCCCGCTGCCGGAGCAGCTGCCGCTCACCGGCGGTGTCGAGCGGGCGTTCGGTGACCGGTACCGGAAGCTGCCCGACCCCGCACGGCGATTCCTGCTGGTGGCCGCGGCCGATGACACGGCCCGGCTGCCCGTGGTCCGGGACGCCGCCGACCGCCTCGAGGCCGGTGACGATGCCCTCGACGCGGTCGAGCAAGCCGGCCTGCTGCGCGTCGAGGGCGATGTACTCACGCTGTACCACCCGCTGGTGCGCTCAGCGGTCTACCGCGCGGCCACCAGCGCACAACGCCGCGCCGCCCACCGGGCCCTGGCCGATGCCCTGGACGGCGACGCCGACCGGCGCGCCTGGCACCTCGCCGCCGCCTCCGACCGCCCGGACGATACCGTGGCCGGTGCGCTCGAGGCCGTGGCCGGGCGGGCCACCGGCCGCCGCGGCCATGAGGCGGCTGCGGCCGCGTGGTCACGCGCGGCCGAGCTCACCGCGGACCCGGCGGTCCGGGCCCGGCGGCTGGCCGCCGCGGCGCAAGCGGCGTGGCACGCGGCACAGCCGGCCCGCGCCCGCGCCCTAGCCGATGCGGCCCGTCCGGACGCCGCCGACCCGCTGCTGGGCGCCGACCTGGACCGGCTGCGCGCCCGCGTGGAGTGGAACGTCGGCTCGACCCTGGTCGGTCAACGGATCCTGTTGCAGGCCGCCCGGGACGTGGCTCCGGTCGACGTCGAGCGCGCCCGGGCGATGACGATGGTCGCCGCCGCGCTCGTCACCTTCGTCGGCGAGGGCGCGGACGACATGTCCGAGCAGACTGCGACGCTCGGCGACGTCACCGCGACGACCAGCGACAGCGCACGCTGCTACGCCCGGCTGCTGGCCGGGTTCGTGCACGTCAGGAACGGGCAGTTCGGCGAGGCGGCCGCGCAGTTCCGCCCGGCTCTGGCGGACTGCGATCCCCGCGAGGACACCGACCTGCGCGCCAATCTGGGCATCGCCGCCTTTCACCTCGGCGACGACCACGTTGTACAGGCTCACCACACGCGGCTGCTCACCGACGCCCGCAAGTCCGGGGCACTCGCGATGATCGTCCACGCGCTGACCCGGCGTGCGTGCGGCGACGTGGCGACCGGCGACTGGGACGCGCTCGCCGCCGGCGCCGCCGAGGCCCTCGACCTGGCCGGCAGCGCCGGCCAGCCGGCCCTGACCCGGTTCCCGCACGGCTGGCTGGCGGTGCTGGCCGCGCTGCGCGACCGGCGCGACCAACTCGCCGGGCACCTGCAGGCGATCGCGACCCTGCCCAGCGCCGGGGTCACCGGCTCCCTTGTCGATGACCTCGCCCGGTGGGCCCGCGCCCTGACCGCGGAGACGCCGGCCGCCACGCTGCACCACCTCGAGCAGATGACCACCCCCATGGCACGGCTGGCGGCGCTCGACCGCATCGAGGCCGCCGCCCGCGCCGAGCGCGCCGACCTGGCCCGCGACTGGTCGGCGGACCTCGACCAATTCGGCGCGGCGGTCGAGTCGGGCTGGGCGCGCGCCGTCGCCGCCTACGGGCGGGCGCTGCTGTCCGACGACGCGCACGCGCAGGAGCAGTTCGAGCTGGCCATCCAGCACGCGGACGCCGCCGCGCGCCGGTTCGACCAGGCGCGCATCCACCTCGGCTACGGAGAGTACCTGCGCCGCGCCCGCCGCCGGGTCGATGCCCGCATACACCTGCGCACCGCGCTCGACGTGTTCGACGACCTCGGGGCCACGCGGTGGGCCGCCCGCGCCGAGCACGAGCTGCGCGCCTCCGGCGAAACTGCCCGCCGACGCGGCGTCACCACCGCGACGCAGCTCACCGCCCAGGAGCGGCAGGTCGCCACGCTCGTTCGGCAGGGCCTGTCCAACCGGGACGCCGCCGCGCAGCTGTTCCTCAGCCCCCGCACCGTCGACTTTCACCTGCGCAACGTGTTCAGCAAGCTCGGCCTCAGCTCCCGCGCCGAACTTGCCGCGCTCCAGCTCGGCTGAACCTGGTGATTCTCCCGGTGCGACGGCGCCCCGACGGCTCATAGCGTCCTGGCAGGAAACCAGACGCGAAGGAGTCACCCGATGACCGGCATCGCCAGGTATACCCCTAGAGGCCGACAGCTGGCCTTGCCTAGCGCCGCCATCTGCGGCGTTGTCGTAGGCGCCCTCCAGGCGGCGTCGCCGCTCGCCTTCTGGTGGCTGGAGCCCAGGACCGTCTACGCGCTCGGGCTGACCCTCATCGCGGCGGTCTACATCGGGTTCGGCGTGGCCGACGGACGCTGGCACGTCGTCGCGATCGAGAGCAGCGTGGCCGGATTCTTCGTGGTCGTGGCCGCGCTGAGCGTCAGCGCATCGGCCTGGCTGCTCGTGCTCGGGCTGGCCGGCCACGGCCTGAAGGATCTGTGGCAGCACCGCACGCACTTCGTCCGGAACACGCGCTGGTGGCCACCGTTCTGCGCGACGGTCGACTGGGTCGTCGCCGCAATCCTCGCCGCCGCACTGCTGACGGGAGTTTCCTCGGCATGACAGGTTCCACCTACGTTATGTCTCCTTACGGCCGGCCACCCACCGGAAGGTGTTCGTCATGGTGACGACGCCGGTCTGCGGGTCCTGGAACTGGATGAGGGCGCGCCGCAGGACGGCGCGGACAGCGTCCTCGCCTGCCGCTTGGCTGGCCCGGGCGCCGCCCGCGGAACAGAGCAGGCCTCGGACGGCGTCGTCCATCGATGCATAACGCCAGGAGCACACGACCTCGCCGTCGGCTACGGGCGGCAGGCCCGCGTCGGCCAGGGCGGCTTCCAGGTGGCCCGGCGCGGACAGGGCGTAGGGGGCGTGCTCGCCGACCTGGGCGGCCGGGATGAGCGCGCTCATGGCTTCGTGCGCGACCGTGCCCTGGGATCGTTCGGGCGCCGCGAACAGGCTGGCCACCATCTGGCCGCCCGGCCGGGTCACCCGGGCGGCCTCACCCAGTGCCCGCCGCGGGTCCCCGGCGAACTGGAACGCGTTGACGCCGGTCACGGCGTCGAAGGCACCGTCGGCGAACGGTAGCGACTCCATGTCACCGTCGCGCAGATCGGCGTCCGGGAGCCGGCCGCGGGCGATGCGCAGCAGACCCGGGCTGATGTCCAGGCCGGTGGTTACCGCTCCGCGCTGCCCGGCCAGGACGAGGGTGAGACCGGATCCGCAGCCCACGTCGAGGACGCGGGTGCCCGGGCCGACGCCCGCGGCGTCGAGGACCGCCGCGAACAGCGGGGTGTTGTGCGCCTCGGCTAGCTCGGCCCAGGCCTGGGGATCGGTGCCCCACAGGCGGCGCTGGACCTCGGCGGCGGCACTGATCATGGCGACCCCGTGTTCTGGTTGGGCGGGCGCTGGCCTTCGGGACGACCGGTGATGTCAGCCGCCTGCGCGCAACGCGACCAGGCGGTCGCGCATGCCGGCGATGACGTCGTTGTGCTGGTGCAGCTCGATCGGGTGCGGGAACAGCGGGCCGCCCTCGTGCCAGGCGACCGAGATCGGACCCGACGTGGCCGTGTTGATTATCCGGCACCCGAGCCGCGCGAGCCGCATGCTCTCCTGCTCTACGTCGGGCACGACCCACGAGACGTGGCTGACCGCGCCCGGGGTGACACCGTAGGCGGCGGCGAGGCGATCGTCGATCGCGTGGACCTGACCGAGCTCCACGACCACCGGCCCCCAGGCGGCGAAGGCGGCCGAGTGGTCGAACACGACGTCTTCGTACCGCTGACCGCCGACGGTGAGGACGAAGGAGTCGAACGGCACGTGCTCGATGACGCGGAACGGGCCGACGCCGAGGTCGGTGCTCGCGGCGGGTACACCCGGCGGGCCGGATCATTCGATGTGGATGTCCCATTCACGCAGCTCCAGCGACATGGCTGGGACATTCACGCCGTATCCGCTCGGTCGACGTGCGGCCGTGGGACAGACCTGGACAGCTGTGCGGCATGTCGGTTACGATTTTAGAAAGTAACTTTCACGATACGAGAATGTTGAGAAAGAGAGAGCTTATGCATGACTGGCTCGCGTCGCGTGCGTACTGGTGACCCGCAACCTTCCGCTGGCCATGAGGGTGGCGCTGAAGCGCGGCAGGAGGTACGCCGACGTTCCCACCGCTGACGCCGACAGGGGCGCGACCGTGACGCCGGCGGATGCCGGATCCAGGCCCGGCCGGGTCTGGGCCGAGTTTGTCGGCGGGGACGCCATCGGGCGCGGCCATGAGCCGGCCCTGTCCTGGTGGCTGCCGGAAGGATCGTCGGTGCAGCACGCCTACCGGGTCCGCACCGACGACGGCTTCGACACCGGCCGGCTGGAGGGTCCGGCCCAGTCCTTCGTCCGGCTGCCGGTCTTCGACCGGGCCCGCCGGTCCGCCGAGGCGCGGGTCAAGATGTGGACTGACCTTGGCGAAAGCGAGTGGAGCGATCCGGTCCGGCTCGAGAGCGACCTGCTGGCGGAGACGGACTGGGCGGCCCGGTGGATCGGCGTCCAGGAGGACAGGCCGGCGCCGAAGGGCTCCCGGCCGGCGTACTGGATCAGGGCCGCCTTCGAGGTCCCGGCGTTCAGCCGGGGCCGGCTCTACGTCACCGCGTTCGGCCTGTACGAGGCGTTCCTCGACGGCCGGCGCGTCGGCGACGTCGAACTCGCACCCGGCTACACGCAGTACCGCCGGCGCGTCCAGTACCAGGCCTACGACGTCACGCCGCTGCTGCGGCCGGGACGCAGCGTCCTGGCCGTCCTGCTGGCCGACGGCTGGTACCGCGGCCAGGTCGGGATGCCGCGGGCGGCCGACCAGTACGGCCGCGATGTGGCCCTGCGCGCCCAGCTCGAGGTGCACACCGCGCAGGGCTGGCAGGTCGTGGCGGCCAGCGGCCCGGGCTGGCCGGTGGCGCCCTCCCACGTCACCGCGGCCGACCTCATCGGCGGCCAGCGGGAAGACCACCAGCTGCTCGACCCCCGCGTACACGACGCGTCCTTCGACGGCACGTCATGGAGCCGTGCTGTCACACGTGACGTCGACGTCGCTGTGATCCGCTCCGTGGCGCCGCCGGTTCGCAGGACCGAGGAAATCCGCCCGGTCGCAGTGCGCCCGGTAGGCGACGGGACGGCGTTCATCGCGGACTTCGGGCAGAACTTCAGCGGGTGGGTGCGACTGTCCCGGCCCGGGCGGCTGGCACCCGGCTGACGCTGACGCACGGCGAGTGGCTCGACGGTAACGGCGACCTCACCACGGCGCACCTGGACGTCAACCTGCCGATCATTCCCGAGCCGCTGCCGCTCGGCCAGATCGACGAGGTTGTGTCGGGCGGTGACCAAGACGTGTTCGAGCCGCGATTCACCACGCACGGCTTCCGGTACGTCCGGATCGAGGGCTACCCCGGGCCGTTCGGAACCGGCGACCTCACCGGTGTCGTGGTGCATTCCGACCTGCGCCGGACCGGCTGGTTCTCCTGCAGCGACGACCGCGTCAACCGGCTGCACGAGGCGGTGGTGTGGTCGCTGCGGTCGAACATGTGCGATATCCCGACCGACTGCCCGCAGCGCGAGCGCGCGGGCTGGACCGGCGACTGGCAGATCTTCGTGCCGACCGCCGCGTACCTGTACGACGTCCTGGCCTTCACCCGCAAGTGGCTCGCCGACGTGGCGCTCGACCAGCGCGCCGACGGCTGCGTTGCCAACCTGTCGCCGTGCCCCCCGGCGGAGGGCTTCGACGGGCCGCTGGGCGGGCTCAACGGCTCGGCCGGGTGGGGTGACGTGGTCGTCTCCGCGCCCTGGGATCTGTACGAGGCGTACGGGGATATCTCGCTGCTGCGCGAGATGTGGGGCGCCATGACCGCCTGGGTCGGGTTCGCGGCGGCCGCGGCCGCGGGCGGCCGTCACCCCGATCGGGCCGCCGCGCGGCCCGAGCCCGCCGCACACGAGCGGTACCTGTGGGATACCGGCTTCCACTGGGGCGAGTGGCTGGAGCCCGGCGCGGTCATCACCGACTTCCCGGCGTTCGCGCAGGCGGACAAGTCCGAGGTGGCGACGGCCTACCTGCACCGGTCGGCGGCGACCGCGGCCCGGATCGCCGACCTGCTGGGAATGCCCGCCGAACAGGGCCGCGGGTACCGCGGCATCGCCGAGGGCGCGCTCGACGCCTGGCGGCGGGAGTTCGTCCGGCCGGACGGGACGCTCGCCGTGCAGACCCAGGCGTCGCACGTCCGGGCGCTGGCGTTCGGGCTGGTGCCCGACGACCTGCGGCCGGCCGTCGCGGCGCGGCTCGCCGGGCTGATCGACGAGGCAGGCGGTCACCTGGCCACCGGCTTCCTGTCGACCGCCGACCTGCTGCCCGTGCTCGCCGACCACGGGCACCCCGGCACGGCGTACCGGCTCCTGCTGCAGGACACGCCGCCATCCTGGCTCACCATGATCGACCGGGGCGCGACGACAGTATGGGAGCAGTGGGAGGGTGTCGACTCCCGCGGCGTCCCCCATGAGTCGCTCAATCACTACAGCAAGGGAGCGGTGGCCACGTTCCTGCACCGCTACGTCGCAGGCCTGCGGCCAACCGCGCCCGGATACCGCACCTTCGAGGTGCGCCCGCGGCCGGGAGGCGGAATCACCTCGGCGAGGACGCGTCACACGGGCCCGTTCGGCCCTATGGATGTGGCCTGGAGTATCCGGGACAGATCGATAGAGCTGGACGTCGCCGTGCCGCCAGGCACCACGGCGACCGTGGTGCTGCCTGATGATGAGCCGCACAGCGTCGGCCCGGGGCGGCACCGCCTGACCGGGGCCGCGCCCGCGGGCTAAGCGAGTGAATGAGACCCGGCGGCATTCAGATCGATCGAAGGGAGCACCTATGGGCCGGCTGGACGGAAAGCGAGCGCTGATTTCGGGCACCGGCGGCGGGATCGGGCGGGCCGCGGCGCTGCTCTTCGCGCGCGAGGGCGCCCACGTGGTGGGCTGCGACCTGAACCCGGCGACCTCGGAGGAAA
Organism: uncultured Actinomycetes bacterium; assembly: GCA_963841585.1. Classification (GTDB taxonomy): domain Bacteria; phylum Actinomycetota; class Actinomycetes; order Streptosporangiales; family Streptosporangiaceae; genus Palsa-504. The sequence continues at coordinate 129,523 of CAWJDK010000027.1, read as the reverse complement.
CCGTCAAGCTCGCCCGGGACGGCGGCGGGCGGATGGACGCCGTCGCGCCGGCCGACCTGGCGACGGAGGAGGGCGCCCGGCAGTGGGTCGACGCCGCGGTGGGCCTGGCCGGCGGAGTCGACATCCTGGTCAACAACGCGTCGGCGATCCGGTTCGGCCCCATCGACACGCTTTCCTTCGCCGACTGGTCATTCACCATCCGGCACGAGCTGGACATCGTCTTCCTCTGCACGCAGGCCGCCTGGCCGCACCTGGTCGCGGCCGGCCGGGGAGCCATCGTGAACGTCGCCTCCATCTCGGCTTCGCGCGGCGCGTTCTTCATGCCGCAGAACGCGCACGGCGCGGCCAAGGGCGGGGTCCTGGCGCTGACGTACCAGCTGGTCATCGAGGGCGGACCGCACGGCATCCGGGTCAACGCGGTCAGCCCCGCGATGACCGAGACGCCGCACACCACGCCCTTGCTGGCGGACCCTGCGGGGCCGGCCGCGCGTATCGCCGCGCGGGTGCCGCTGGGCCGGTGGGGGCAGCCCGAGGATGTGGCGCACGCGATCCTGTTCCTGGCCTCGGACGAGGCCTCCCACGTCAGCGGGGCCAACATTCCCGTCGACGGCGGCGCGGCGGCCGTCGGATGACGTCGGCGCACGAGGGACTGGCCGGGCGCCTGCTCATGCGCGGCGACCCGTTGTACGAGCAAGCCCGCACCGGGCGCATCTTCAACGCGCGCCGTCCGGACCGGTTCCCCGCGGCGGTGCTCGTCGCCGAGAGCGATGCGGACGTTATCGAGGGTGTACGGCTGGCGGCCGAGCGGGGGTGGCCGGTGAGTGTGCGCTCCGGCGGCCACTCGTGGGCGGCGTGGAGCCTGCGCGACGACGCGCTGCTGATCGACCTGGGCGGCATGCGCGACCTGACGTACGATCCGGCGACGGGGGTGGTCTCCGTCCGGCCGGCCGTCAAGGGAGGCCAGGAGCTCACGCCCTATCTGGCCGAACGGGGCCGGGCGTTCCCCGGGGGCCACTGCCCGTCGGTGGGCCTGGGCGGTTTCCTGCTGCAGGGTGGCCAGGGCTGGAACGGCCGGGCGAAGGGATGGGCCTGCCAGAGCGTGGCCGGGCTGGACGTCGTGACCGCAGACGGGAAACTGGTCCACGCCGATGCCGGGGAGAACCCGGACCTGCTGTGGGCGGCGCGCGGCGCCGGGCCCGGCTTTCCCGGGGTGGTCACCCGGTTCTTCCTGCAAACCTACGAAGCACCCGCCGTGATGTGGCACGACACCTGGACGTTCGGCCTGGACGACGCGGCGGAGCTGCTGGGCTGGCTGCACGAGGTCCTGCCTGGGCTGGACCGGCGCGTCGAGCCGGTGGTGGCGGCCACCCGGCTGCCGGACGTCCCGCTGCACGACGGCGTGACCCGCCCGGACGGGACGGTCCTGCTGCTACACACGACGGTGATGGCCGGCTCCGATTCGGACGTGGTGACGGCGCTCGCGCCGCTGCAGGACGGTCCGCTGGCCGGGCGGGAACTCGGCCACGTCCGGGGCCGGACCAGCCTCGCTGAGGAGAACCTGGCCCAGGCGGCGCAGAACCCCGAAGGCTACCGGTACGCCGTCGACTGCACCTGGACCGACGCGCCCGCCCGCGTGCTGGCCCCGCTGCTGCGGCGGATGTGGAGCGAGCTGGACACCGAGCACTCGTTCTCGATCTGGTACGGCTGGTCGCCGCGCCGCGACCTGCCGGACATGGCGTTCTCGGTGGAGGCGGAGGTGTACATCGCGACCTACGTGATCTACACCGACCCGGCGGATGACGCGCGCTACTCGGACTGGGTGCATGGCCAGACTGCCGGGCTGGCCGCCCATGGTAACGGCGTCTACCTGGGCGACACCGACTTCACCCGGCGGCGGGACCGGTTCCTGTCCGACGACGCGTACCGCAGGCTGACCGCGATCCGCGCCGAGCGCGACCCGTTGGGTCGTTTCGCCTCCTATCTCACCTCCGACCCGGAAAGGCTGAACGTCCATGGCTGACCAGGCCGACGCCGGCTTCAGGCTGGACCACACCGGGCTGGCGGTCGCCGACCTGACCGCGGCCCGCGCGTGGTTCTGCGACGTGTTCGGGCTGAAGCCCGAGCTCACGCTCCGGGTCGAGGCCCTGGACCTGGACATCGAGATGCTCATCCACCCCGAGCACGGTTACCGGCTCGAGCTGCTGCACCGGCCTGGTTCCACGGGGGACAAGCCCGCCTCGCCCGACGAGGCCGCGCTGCGCGAGGGATACGGGCACATCGCCTTCGAGGTGACCGACGCCGACGCCGCGTACGGCCGGGCCGTGGCCCGGGGCGCGCGTCCCGTCGTACCGCCGGGACCGGCGCCGGAACCCGGGGCGCGGATGGCGTTTATCGCCGATCCGGAGGGCAACCTCATCGAGCTCCTGCACCGGCGGCTGCAGCCGGGCTAGTTCGCGGTCCCCCAATCTCGCGTGTCGGGCATGATCTGCTCGGCGAACATGGTCATCGCGCGGCGGGCGGCCTCGGTGGGCATGCCCGGCGGGTGGAAGTAGAGCACGAGCTCGTCTAGCGGTGCGTTACGGAACATCGCCCGCATCTTCTCGCCGACCTCGCCGACCGAGCCGACCATGAAGGGCATCCCGCCGAAGGCAAAGTTCTTCTCCCGCAACTCGCCGACGGGCGGCAGGCCCTGGCCGACCGGAGATCCGCGGTCGGCGTAGAAGCTGACCCAGGCGTGCAGTGCCTCCTCGGCCTCGTCCCAGGCCTGCTTGGTGGTGTCGGCGAGGTGGATCCCGACCGGACCGGACACGAACCGGTAGTCCGCCGGGTCGCGCCCGGCTGCCCGCAGCGCCGCGACGTAGACGTCGTGCGATGGTCCCATGCCCATGGCCAGGCTGTAGCCTCGCCCGGCCGCGCGCGCGGCGCTTTGCGGGCCGAACGCGGCCATGTAAATCGGGGGGTGCGGCTGCTGGACCGGCTTGGTGGTCACCTCGACGTCACCGAAGTCGAAGTACTTGCCGTGGTGGCTGAACCGTTCCTCGGTCCAGCACTTCTGGATGACCTCAAGGGCCTCGTAGGTCCGGCCGAACGTCTCTTTGGCGGGGATCCCGAATACCTCGCTCTCCTGCACCATCGGGCCCGCGCCGATGGCCAGGTCCAGGCGGCCGTGCGACAAGATGTCGACCACGGCGGCGTCCTCAGCCACCAGGATCGGGTGGTGGAACGCCAGGAGCAGGATGTACGTGCCCAGCCTGATCCGGGTCGTCTGGCGGGCCAGGGCGGCCAGGATGGGCAGCGCCGACGGGTTGTGCGCGTCGTAGGCGAAATGATGCTCGGGCAGCCAGATGTGGCTGTACCCCAGCTCGTCACCGAGGATGAACTCGTCCAGGAACTCGTCGTATACCTCCGCCAGCGGTCGCGGCCGGTCCTTGTGGTACCGGATGGTCGGCCCCAGGCCAACGTCCATGACACTCTCCTGTTCCGTCCGGTGAGTAAAAGGCGGGTATCGCCCCTAGTCTCGTCACCCGGGCCGCACAGGACAGCGTTTATGCCATTGAATGGAAGGCCAGTTGTCCGCCTCGCGCGCTGCGCTGTTCACTGGTACCAGACCGCGAGCGGTGAGGAGACAGACAGCCATGAGCCAGAACCGGATCCTGTTCACCGGCGGGCAGGTCTTCGACGGGACCGGCGCGCCGCCGGCGCCCGCGGACGTCGTGGTCCGGGGCGACCGCATCGAGAGCGTGCGCGCGGGCGGCGGCACCCCCGTGGAGGTCGGCGACCAGGTGGTGGACTGCGCCGGCGCGACGGTCATGCCGGGCCTGGTCGAGTCGCACTGCCATCTGACGTTCCCGTCTGCCGTGGGGCACATCGACTCGTCGTTCAACCCGCCGCTCGACGTCAGCTTCTTCCGGCACATGCCCACGCCGGACGAGCACCTGGCGATCGCCGCGCGGAACGCGAAAATCCTGCTCGACCACGGCTTCACCAGCGCCTATTCGGCCGGCTCGCTCACGCCCGTGCCCACCGAGGTACGACTGCGGGACGAGATCGCCGCGGGCGCGACCCCGGGCCCGCGCCTGCGCGCCGCGTCGTTCGAGCGCGACAACAACCCGGTGCAGATGGGCCCGGACGGCCCTCGCCCGAAGAATGTGGGCCCCGACGCGGTGCGCGAGTTCATCGCCGAGCAGGCGGCCATCGGGTTCGACAGCGTGAAGCTGCTGATGAGCAACGACGACGTGTTCACCGAGGGTGGCTCGATGATCACCCAGTACAGTCCGGAGGAAGCACAGGCCGCCGGGGAGCAGGCCCGCGAGTCCGGCGTCTGGCTGAACTGCCACGCCCAGGCGCCGGAGTCGATCAAGCTGGCGGTGCGGAACGGATTCCGGTCGGTTTACCACTGCACCTACGCCGACGACGAGGCGATTGAGGAGCTGGAGGAGTATCGCGATTCGATCTTCCTGTCCCCCGCGGTCGGCATCATGTGGGCCAACGTGTACGAGGGCGCCGACTACGGCATCGACACCGCGATGGCGGAGAAGATGGGGTCGGTGAAGGCGCTGCGGGCGATGACCGAGCTGTATCCCGAGCTACGCAAGCGCGGGCTGCGGGTGCTGCCCGGCGGCGACTACGGCTTCCCCAACAACCCGATCGGCCGCAACGCCAGGGACCTGGAGCTGTTCGTTCGGCTCTTCGGCTACTCCCCGGCCGAGGCGCTGCGCGCCACGACCCAGTACGGCGGCCAGGTCATGGACCTGCCGGTCGGGCTGCTGAAGCCGGGCTACCTCGCCGATGTGCTGGTCGTGCGGGGCGAGCCGACCGTGGACGTGACGCTGCTGCAGGACCCGGACAACCTGCTCGCGATCATGCAGGACGGCGCGTTCTACAAGCTGGCCGACCCGCTCGCAGCCGCATGACCGCTGCCGTCCGCCGGGTGCCGGACGTTGTCTACGGCGAGGTGCCCGGATACCGGCCGCTCGAACTCGACCTCTACCTGGCTCCGGCCGAGCGGCCGCTGCCCGTCATCGTGCACGTCCACGGCGGCGGGTGGCGGCGCGGCTCACGCCGGCACCCGCTGCCCGCGCTGGGCGCGGATTTCTACGACCAGCTGGCGGCACAGGGCTTCGCGGTGGCCGCGATCGACTACCGGTTCAGCGGCGAGGCGCGCTTCCCGGCGCCGCTGGACGACGTGCGCACCGCGATCGGCTGGGTGCGGGACAACGCCGGCTCGTACCGGCTGGACCACGGCCGGGTGTTCCTGTGGGGCGACTCGGCCGGCGGCCACCTGGCGCTGCTGGCCGCGCTGACCGGCGCCGCGGCGGGCGGCGTGGTGGCCTGGTTCCCGGTCACCGACCTGGCCCGCCTGCCCGACGACGTCACAGACGCGGGCGGGGTCCCCGATCGCGGACCGGGTTCGCGGGAGGCACTGCTCCTGGGCGCGCCCGCCTCGGAGGTACCCGAACTGGCCTGGCAGGCCAGCCCGGTGGCCCACGCCAGCGCCGCCGCGCCGCCGGTCCTGCTCATGCACGGAGCCGCGGACGACATGGTGCCGCAGGCCCAGAGCATCCGGCTCGCCGGGGCGCTTCGCGCGGCCGGAGCAACGGTCGAACTGGAGCTCGTGCCGGGCGCGACCCACTTCTGGAACGGCGCGAGCGACGTGGGTGCCATCGTCCGGCGCTCGGTGCAGTTCCTGCGCGGGCTGAGTTCGGCATAATCGGAGGTCCGCCGTTCCCTGCGGCCGCTCCTCGCGGCATGGATGCCGTGTTCGTGTTGTTCGGGAGCGCTGGCTCGTGGACTCGGCTCGATTGCGGATCCGGGCCTGGCGTCACTCCTGGTGCGATTGATACGTCAACATGCTGGTGTGGCTACTGGTAGCGAGCGGGCCGGGCGCTCATACGATGTGGATGTCCCAGCCATGCTGTTCCAGCTGCATGAATGGGACATTCACGCCTTATCTTCTGTCCGGGATGGGCCAGATCTTCTGCCCGGGATGGGGTCGGCGCGTCGACATCCGATTCCAACCCGGAGGCGGACTGGGTGGCGCGGGAACTGGATCTCATCGCAGGCACGGTCAGCCCGGCAGGCCGATAGCCTGCCGGGCGCCGAGGCCGCGTGAGATACCCAGCGCGGCGGTCCGCACGGCGAGCGCGAGGCGGCGCGGCTGCGCGCCGTGCTCCGGGAGCAGGACGCCGAGCGCGGCCACCGCCGTGTCGTCCTCGCCGAAAATCGGCGCGGCCACCGCCACGATCACCTCTTGTTCCTGGCGCCGGTAGATGGCCAGCTGCTCGCGGCGCACCTCGGCCAGCGTGCCGCGCATGGCGTCCGGGGAGATCAGTACGTTGTCGGGCTGGCGGTACATCGGCCGGGACAGGAACTCTTCCTGCATGTCGTGCGGGGCGAAGGCCAGCAGGACCAGGCCGATCCCGGTAGAGTGCAGCGGCAGCCTGCCCCCGATGCGATACTGCACCGGCGCGGCCTCGTGCGCCGACAGCCGCTCGACCAGCGTCGCCTCGCCGCCCTCGCGGACAGCCAGCTGAACGTGCTGCCGGGTGACCTGCGCCAGGTCGCTCATGAACGGCATCGCCACCTGCCGCAGTCCGTGACCGCGCGGCGCCAGCGACGCGACCTCCAGCAACCGCAGCCCGACGCAGTACCGCCCTTCCTCGTCACGTTCCAGCGCTCCCCAGCGAACCAGCTGCCCGGCCAGGCGCAGCGCGGAACTCGCCGGGATCCCGCTGCGCCGGCTCAGCTCGGCCAGGCTCAGCCGGCGCTGGCCGGCATCAAACGCGGATAGCAGCGAGAACGCGCGGTCGATCACCGGCTCGCCCTGCGGCGGCCGCTTGCCCCGAACGGGCGGTTTGCTATCAGGCAGCGTGGCCATGCCGCCATGGTCTTCCACTGATTGGCAGCACGTCTAGCCGCGTCAAGCGCCGGACCGCATCCCGACGGCGTGCCGCGGCCACCGCGGCGGCCGGGTTCGTGGCCGCGCACGGCGGGCTGTCGTCACACACTAAATTCAGGTCGGTGGTCCGGGGCCCGTTCCAGGTCGTACGCACCGTGACCAGGTGAACTCCGATCCGGAGATCCGCGCGGTGACGCGCGCGTCATCAGTGACCCGCGGTGCGGTCCATGTACCGCTGTTCGGCACCTTGTCCGACTACCTGACGTCGGGGCCTGATAGATGATCAGGCGAGAGAATCGGGTCTTTACGTTTGGATCGGACACGCCAGGAGTACCGGCGCGCGGTGCCGCCGAGCCGGTATCGTATGGTCGCGTGCTGGATGGCGAGCTGGTCTTCATTCCAAACGAGATTCCCCGCCGCGGAGTGTTCGCTTCCTGGGGCAAAGGTCCGGGTAACCCCGTTCCCGGAAGTGCCAAGGTGGAGCTGGTCTTTCCTGGTGGCGCCTATGGGATACGCAAGCGCCTAGTATCGGCGGAGCTCGTCCCGCTGGCCGATGCACTTCCCCTTCTGCTGAGCGGAGATTCGGCACTCCGGATGCGGCGCAGCGTCCGAGTATGGGCGACGGCCGCCGCTGCGGGCGTGGGCCTGATCGCGCGCGGTCGGCTGCTGCCGACGGTGGGACCTGACGACACAGACGTCTGGCGGGCCGGGCCGCTTGACCCGTCCGACCTCGGCTGGCTGCGCGAGCTCGCCGCCGCCTTCCCGCCTGCCGCGCACGCGCTGGCCGTCCCGCGCTCCCGCCCGATGCGGCTGCGCTCCCCCGAGGCGCTGGTTCGCGACCTATGGGACGCGATCGCCGACACCTTCGCCCGGTCACCTGCGGCGGCGCGGACTACTGCGTCGACAGCGTTCGCCGCCGCCGAGCCGACCCAGGTCAGCGACCTAGCCGACTGGCTCGCGGAGACTACGGACGGGCTGTCGGCCGGCGCTCGCCTGGGACTGCGGATCGAGGCGCTACCGGCGCCCGCTGCGGCCGAGACGCTTTCAGCCTGGGCAGAGCCCGAGGAGGGCGACGCAGGCATGGCCGCGCCTGAAGAATCCCCGGCACCGGCGTTCCGGCTGGTGCTCCAGCTGCGCAGCACCGCCGACCCGAGCCTGATCGTAGACGCCGCCGCGCTGTGGCGTCAGCCGGAGACCGTGCTCACCAGGTTCGGCCCGCAGGCCGAGACCGACCTGCTGCTGACGCTGCGCCGCGGTGCCTCGGTGTGGCCGCCGCTCGCACAGGTGCTGGAGCAGCCCAGTCCTTCGACGATCGACCTCGACGACGACGCACTCACCAGCCTGCTCGGCCCTGCGGCCGAGGCCCTGGCAGGCGCCGGCATCGAGGTACTGTGGCCGTCCAGCCTGCTCGACGACGGGCTCAGGCTGCGCGCCGTGGTCGCTCCGGCTCCTGGCAAGCTGACCGAAGCCGGGTTCGGACTCGAAGCGCTGCTCGAATTCCGCTGGCAGCTCACACTCGACGGGGCGCTGCTCGACGCCGGCGAGATCGCCGCCCTGGCCGAGGCGAAGCGCCCGATGATCAGGCTGCGGGGGCGCTGGGTTATCCTCGACCCGGCCCTGCTCGACCGCCTGCGCCGTCCGCCGCGAACGCGAATGCGCACGACAGAGGCGCTCGGCGCGATCCTGGCCGGCGAAGCGGAGATCGACGGCGAGACCGTCGAGATCACTGCCGAGGGACCCCTCGCCGACCTCGCCGCCAGGATCGCTAGCCTCGGGTCCGCGCCGGAGCCGGTCGAACCACCGCCGGGGCTCACTGCCACGCTCCGCCCGTACCAGCAGCGCGGTCTAGCCTGGCTGTCCGCTATGTGCGATGCCGGGTTGGGTGGCTGCCTCGCCGACGACATGGGCCTGGGCAAGACGGTGCAGGTCATTGCGCTGCACCTCTGCCGCCGGGACCTGAAGGCCGGGCCGACGCTCGTGGTGTGCCCGGCGTCCTTGCTCGGCACCTGGGAACGTGAGATCCGACGGTTCGCCGCAGAGATTCCGGTCCGCCGATTTCACGGCGGCGGGCGCCACCTGCAGGAGCTGGCTGTCGATGAGATCGTCCTGGTCACCTACGGCGTGGTTCGGCGCGATGCCGCGCGGCTCGCCCAGATCAGCTGGGGCCTGGTCGTCGCCGACGAGGCCCAGCACGTGAAGAACCCCGAGTCGCGAACCGCACGTGAGCTCCGGGCGATTCCGGTGCCCGCCAGGATCGCCCTGACAGGGACTCCGGTCGAGAACCGGCTGTCGGAGCTGTGGGCGATCCTCGACTGGACGACGCCCGGCCTGCTGGGGCACCTGGAGGCGTTCATCCGGCGGGTGGCGGCGCCGATCGAGCTGTACCGTGACCCCGAGACGACTAGGCGGTTCGCCGCCCTGATCCGGCCGTTCCTGCTGCGGCGGCGGAAGACCGACCCTGGGATTGCGCCCGAGCTACCGCAGAAGACCGAGACCGACCAGTTGGTGCCGCTAACCGCCGAACAGGTCACGCTGTATGAGGCGATGGTTCGTGAGACCATGCAGGCGATCGCCACCGCCGAGGGGATCGAGCGGGCCGGTCTGGTGTTCAAGCTGCTGACCGGGCTCAAGCAGATCTGCAACCACCCGGCGCAGTACCTGAAGCAGCCGGGTCCGCTGCCGGGCCGGTCCGGGAAGCTCGCCGCGTTCGACGAGTTGACCGACGTAATCCTGGCCAACGGCGAGTCCATGCTGGTATTCACTCAGTACACCCAGATGGCGACGTTGTTGCAGCACCATCTCGACACCCGGGGTATCCGCTCGCTGTTCCTGCACGGCGGCGTCCCGGTGCGGCGGAGGGAGGAGATGGTGGCGGAATTCCAGGCAGGCCGCGTTCCGGTGTTCCTTCTGTCGCTCAAGGCAGGGGGCACCGGGCTGACGCTGACCCGCGCGACTCACGTGCTGCACTACGATCGCTGGTGGAACCCGGCCGTGGAGGATCAGGCGACCGACCGGGCGTACCGGATTGGTCAGGACCGCCCGGTCCAGGTGCACCGGCTGATCGCCGAGGGGACACTCGAGGACAAGATCGCGGCTCTGCTGGAGTCCAAGCGCGAGCTCGCCGAGGCCGTGGTCGGATCCGGCGAGCGCTGGATCAGCGAACTGTCCGACGGCGAGCTCAGCGAGCTGGTCAGCCTGCGGGCCGTCTCGTGAGCGCGGAATTCGGGCGGACTTGGTGGGGCCGCGCCTGGGTGGAGGCGCTGGAGCAGCGGGCGCGGCTGGATCCGAACCGGCTGCCCCGCGGCCGGGACTACGCGCGCAGCGGCGCGGTCGGCGAGCTGATCCTGGCGCCGGGCGAGGCACGGGCCCGAGTGCAGGGCCGTAAGACCGAACCCTACGAGGTCCGGATCCGGGTACGACGGTTCACCGACGCGGAATGGGACCGGGTTCTCACCGCGATCTCCGGTCGGCTCGGCCACGCGGCGGCACTGCTTGACGGCGAACTCCCGCCGCAGATCGCCGAGGACGCGGCCGGCGCCGGACTCGACCTGCTGCCGGGCGGCGGCGAGGTCGGCCCGCGGTGCAGCTGCCCGGACGACGCGGACCCCTGCAAGCACTCCGCCGCGGCCTGTTACCTAGTGACGGACGCGCTGGACGCCGACCCGTTCGTCCTGCTGCTGCTGCGCGGCCGCACGCGCGACCAAGTGCTCGCCGGGGTGCGGGCCCGCCGGCGTGGCGCGCCCGCGGGTACGGACACGGCGGTCGGCTCTGCGCCGACGTCCGAGGCACTGCAGCTGCGTGCTACCGACGACGAAGGTGTCGACGCCAGGGCGGCATTCAGCGCGCCGACGCCGTCGGCGGAAATCCCCGCCCCTCCACTCCCGCCCGCACGCCCCGGGCAGCCCGCGGCTCTGCCTGTAGATCCGCCGGCCTGGCGCGCCGACCTCGGCAGCGACCTGTTCGAGCTGGCCGCGGACGCGGCCGCCCGCGCCTGGGAAATGGCCGTAGGGCTGAGCGCTGACTCAGGGCTGAGCCTGAGCGTGGACGTGGACCTCGCCCGCAGAGCGGGTCGGGCCCTGGGCACGCCAGCGTTCGCAAAGCTGGCGGTGCGGTCGGGGGTCGGTTCCCGCGAGCTGGCCCGGCAGGCGCTGGCCTGGCGGAACGGCGGCCTGGCCGGCCTTGAGCTGCTGCACAGCGAGTGGGACCCGGCTACGGAAGAACCGGAGGCCCCGGATCTGCTGAGGGCGGCGCGGAGCGCGCTGAGAGACAAGAACGACGGCGCGGAGACCGTGGTGGAGGGCAACCGGATCACCATGGGCCGCCTGCAGCTGCGCCTTGGCCGTGACCTGCGCTGGTTTCCGTACGCGCGCTCGGACGGCGACTGGGAGCCGAGCGGGCCGCCGGACCCCGATCCCGCCCGGGCCGTCGCGGACCTCTAATGAGATCTCAACGATGGAGCTGGCAGGCTCCGGGTCATGGTGAACCTCCCAGCGAGGTGGGGCTCAAGGTCGTTCGTTGGTTGGATCGCCATAACGACAGGCTGACCGACAATCCGGCATCCCGCTGCCACCACCATCACGCCAGGTGCCAAGAGGCAAGCTTCCGGCCTCGCTCTCCCCTGCATGGCAGAAGTCTGCCATGCCATCTATACTTCTTCTATGGCGCTGAGCATCAAGAGCGACGAGGCGGATCAACTCGCCAGGGAACTGGCCGCGGAGACAGGTGAGACGCTGACCGAGGCCGTCGTGATCGCGCTCCGGGAGCGGCTCGATCGTGAGCACGCCAAGCACGCGGCCAGCATGAGGACGCGACTGGCGCGACTGGCGGCCGATGTGGCGGCCCTGCCGGTTGCCGACAGCCGGGCGCCAGAGGAGATCATCGGTTACGACGCCGCTGGCCTGCCGCGTTGACGCAGCCGAGGCGGGGGAGCCTTGTCGTTGACACTTCGGCGGCGATAGCGGTCATCCTCGCCGAACCGGGAGGCGACGAGCTAGCGGTCCACCTGGAAAATGCTCTCACCCGGTTGATGCCAGCCGCTATCCGCGTCGAGTTGGGCATCGTCGTCGAGGCCAGCCTCTGGCCGGCCGGCCAGGATGTTGTCGACCGGTTTCTCCGTGACGCGAAGATCGACATCGTGCCCGTTGACGCAGACTTGGCCGCCCGGGCGATGAGCGGCTGGCGGCGATACGGCAAAGGACGGCACCCGGCCGGGCTAAATTTTGGCGACTGTTTCACATACGCGCTCGCCGAGCGAACGGGGCACCCGGTTCTGTGCATCGGTGATGACTTCGCCGCGACCGATGTAGCCGTGGTGCGCCCTCAGCCCGGGCCCGATCCTGCGTAAGCCGTGTCGGTCCGCAGCGGGATTGTCCATGCGTTAACCCGAAGTTACGGCCGATCGGGCGGGTTATTTCGGCTCTGGCCTAGGGTTTGCCTGTTCGGGCTGGGTGGTGTTCTGGCTACGTCGAGGTGAGCGAGACCGGGATGCCGATCAGGTCGAAGGCCTGCCGCTGGGTGCTGGTGGGCTCGGTGAGCATCGGGACGTCGGCGGGGGCGCCGGCGAACCGGACCTGGTTGCGGGTCAGGGTGGCCAGGTGGCCGAGCAGGCCGCGGAAGCTGCGGTAGGGGCTCCCGGCCGCATCGTGCTGGTGCGAGGCCTTGGCCTGGGCGGCCGCGGAGCGGCGGGCCGGGGCGACCGGGTTGCCCGGGGCGGGCGGGTGCTCGTCGGTTTAGGTCAGCGGGGCCCAGGCCTGGCGCAGGTGCCAGGTGAGGTAGCAGGCGACGTCGAGATCGCGCCCGTCCCCGGCTCATGCCGAGAGGGGCAGTACGGCTGTCGCCGGTGAAATCGGAGGGAAGGGTGGAGACGGACTGGACCTCGGTCAGCGTCCCGTCGTCCTCCGGGCTGAGCACCACGAGGGTATTGCCGAGCTCGGCGAGTTCGGCATCCAGTACGTCAGCTTTGCTGACTATCAGCGGGAAACCAGATAAACCTGGAGCTACCTATGCCACCTGCTCATGAGATTGCCCACCTGGCGCACGTCGAGGTGCGCACCCCGGTGCCCCAGGAGAGCCTGGAGTTCTTCACCGGGTACCTCGGGCTGACCGCCACCGGTTCGGCCGGGGATTCGGTGTTCCTGCGCGCCTGGGATGACTACGAGCAGACCACGATCAAGCTGACCGCGCACCACACGTCCGGCGTCGGGCGGACCAATCTGCGCGCCGCCAGCCCCGACGCGCTGGACCGGCGGGTCAAGGCGATCGAGGCGTCCGGCCGCGGTATCGGCTGGGCCGACGGTGATCCGGGCTACGGGCCGACGTACGTGTTCACCGACCCGGATGGCCATGAGTTCGGCCTGTATTACGAGTCGCGGTGGTACACCCCGCCGGCGGAGCTGGCGCCGTCGCTGAAGAACCAGGCCCAGGCCTACCCGGGGCACGGCGTGGCCGTGCGCCGCCTGGACCACATCAACTACCTCGGCGCCGAGGTCCTGCCGAACCGGGACTACCTGCGCGATACGCTCGGCGCGCTGGTCACCGAGCAGATCGTGCTGGACGACGGCACCACGGCCGGCAGCTGGACCACCTTCACCAACAAGGGGTATGACGCCGTTTACACCCGCGACCGGACCCGGACGGCCGGGCGGCTGCACCACATCGCGTTCGCCACCGACACCCGCGCCGACATCATCCGCGCCGCCGACCTGGCCCTGGACCACGGCGTGTTCATCGAGACCGGCCCGCACAAGCACGCCATCCAGCAGACTTTCTTCCTGTACGTATACGAGCCTGGCGGCAACCGCATCGAGCTGTGCAACGCGGGGGCGCGGCTGGTACTGGCCCCGGACTGGCAGCCGGTCAACTGGACCGAGGCCGAACGGGCCCGGGGGCAGGCCTGGGGGCTGAAGACGATCGAGTCCTTCCATACCCACGGCACGCCGCCTGTCCCGGAGTCCTGATGATCATCGATTGCCACGGTCACTACACCACCGCGCCGCGGGCGCATACCGCCTGGCGAGAGGCGCAGAAGGCGGCGTATGCGGCTGGTGTCACGCCGCCGCCGTACCCGGACATCGGTGACGACGACATCCGCGCGTCGATCGAGGGCAGCCAGCTGAAGCTGATGACCGAACGGGGCATCGACCTGACGATCTTCTCGCCGCGCGCCTCGGCGATGGAGCACCACGTGGGCGACGAGGCGGTCAGCGCCCGGTGGGCGCGGGTCAGCAACGACCTGATCGCCCGCGTCACCGGGCTGTTCCCGGACCGGTTCGCCGGGGTCTGCCAGCTGCCCCAGTCTCCCGGGGTCCCGATCGGGCGGTCGGTCGCAGAGCTGCGCCGGTGCGTGCTGGAGCTGAATTTCGTGGGCTGCAACCTCAACCCCGATCCCAGCGGCGGGCACTGGACGTCGCCGCCGCTGACCGACCGGTCCTGGTACCCGTTCTACGAGGCGATGTGCGAGCTGGATGTGCCGGCCATGGTGCACGTGTCCGCGGTGACCAACCCGGCCTTCCACGCCACCGGCTCGCATTACCTCAACGCCGACACCACCGCGTTCATGCAGCTCCTGCAGGCCGATCTGTTCACCGACTTCCCGGGCCTGCGGCTGGTCATCCCGCACGGCGGCGGAGCGGTCCCGTACCACTGGGGACGCTTCCGCGGACTGGCCGACATGCTCGGCCGGCCCCCGCTGGAGGAGTCGGTGATGGGCAACGTCTTCTTCGACACCTGCGTGTACCACCAGCCCGGCATCAACCTGCTGTTCGACGTCATCGACACCGGCAACATACTGTTCGGCTCGGAGATGATCGGAGCCGTCCGCGGCATCGACCCGCAGACCGGGCATCACTTCGACGACACCCGCCGCTACATCGACGCCCTCCGCCTGGCCCCCGGCGACCGTGCCCAGGTCTACGAGCTCAACGCCCGCCGGGTATACCCGCGCCTCGGAGACTAGAGATCCCCCAAATGGCGGAAGGTGCCGGCCCGGTGCGGCGGACTGCCCGGAGCGGCGGACTGCCCGGTGCGGCGGACTGCCCGGTGCGGCGGACTGCCCGGCGGATCGTGCGCTGCTGCGCCGCCTGCCCCGCTGGCATCATCAGCACCGCGGCATACGATGTGAATGTCCCATTCATGCAGCTGGGACGACATGGCTGGGACATTCACGCCGTATGAACCGCCGGGGGCAGCGGCTCCTGGGCCGGATCAGGAGGCGCCCCAGCCACAGCGATCACTCCACCGAACCCACAGCGATCACTCCACCGATGCCCGGCCCCGACGTGGCCAAGGCCGACCCACGGAAGGCTTGGCTCAGCGCCCGCTGGTCACCTACGCGGCCGTCCTCGACAAGGCAATCGCCGGACAGCGCCCAGCAGGCCAGAAAGGCAATCGCCGGACAGCGCCCGGCAGGTCAGAACAGCACCGTCCCCTGAGCACGTAACGACCGTCCGCATCCGGTGGGGCCGGGGACGCCGAGGCCGCCAACGGGGCTAGCTCGGCGGATCCCTTGACGCTTATGAGGGGCGCTCCGTAGAATACATTTGGACCCAAACGATTTTGGAGGCGGACGTGCCGGCGCAACGCGGCTTCTTCGGCCCCCGGAGTGCGAGGGGCTCGGCAGCTCTGCTGCCGGAACCCCCCTGGTATTACTCCGGTGACCTGCTCACCATCGAGTACCGGGTGAACCCCGACCGTATCCTCGAGCTCCTGCCCGGCCCACTCGGGCTGGCTCCTGATGACCCGGGTGCGGTGGCGTTCATCTGGGCCGACTGGCAGTCGTGCGGGGCCGACAAGGCCCAGCTGCTCGATCCCGTGCTCGGGCAGTACAAGGAGGCGTTCGTCGTCGTCCGCTGCTCCTACCGCGGCGAGACGTACAGCCGCTGCGTCTACATCTGGGTCGACTCGGACTTCGCGATCGCGCGCGGCCTGCATCAGGGCTATCCCAAGAAGCTCGGCTCGATCCACATGACCCGGCCGCACCCGTACGGGCCCGCCCCGCGCGTCGCTGCCGGCGGGCAGTTCGGCGCCTCGCTGGCCGCCGCGGACCGGCGTCTGGCCGAGGCGCGGATTACGCTGCTGGAGGAGTCGCCGACCAACGGCTTCGTCAACGCCCATGCCATGGCGCACAACCGGTTCGTCCGGGCCATCGATGATCCGTCGCGGTTCCGGCTCGACGAGATCATCGCCACAGCGTCGGCGAGCGCCGAGGGCGGTCCGGCGTTCCGGGCCCGGGTAGACGGGTTCCGCTGTTCCCGGCGCCGACCGAGGAACTCGACCGGCTCGTGCCGGAGGAGATCATCGGCGGCTACTACCGGCAGGTCGGCGTGGTGTGGGACGGCGGCCGCCTGCTGCACGACAACCTGGCCGCCCAGATCCCGGCGGAGGTCACCGGACATGTCTGACACAGCGGTCGTGGAAGGTGTCACGGTCGACACCCGGCACTGGATCGGCGGCCAGCGCGTCGGATCCGCGCGTACCTTCACCGACGTCTCCCCTATCGACGAGCAGCCGCTGGCCGAGGTGGCCGCGGCCGGAGCGGCCGAGGTGGACCAGGCGGTCGGCGCCGCGCGGCAGGCCTTCGCCGGCTGGGCGGCCATGCCCCGCGACGAGCGCGCCGACATCCTGCACCGCGTGGCGGACGGCATCGACAAGCGCGCCGAGGAACTCGCGGTCGTGGAGACCCGCGACAACGGGTCGCTGCTGCGATCCCACCGGCGCAGCGTCATGCCCCGGGTCGGGATGAACTTCCGCTTCTTCGCCGACATGCTGCGCGGCCTGTCTCATCCCGACCGTGAGATCCGCGGCCATCGCGAGCGGATCACCTGGGATCCGGCCGGGGTGACGGCCGTGATCACGCCGTGGAACGCCCCGCTGATGCTCGCGACCTGGCGCATCGGCCCGGCTCTGGCGGCCGGCAACACCGTCGTGGCCAAGCCGCCGGAGTGGGCGCCGCTGACCGCATCGCTGCTCGCCGACATAACCGCGGAAGCAGGCTTGCCAGCGGGGGTCTTCAACGTCGTGCAGGGACTCGGGCCCGAGGCGGGCGCCGCGCTGAGCTCGCACCCGGGCATCCGCCGGATGTCCTTCACCGGATCGGTGCCCACGGCCGGGCTCATCGCTGCCGCCGCGGCGCCCAGCGTCGTACCGCTATCGTTCGAGCTCGGCGGCAAGTCCCCGCTGCTCGTCTTCGCCGACGCCGACTTCGACCTGGCCGTGCGGCTGGCGGTCGAGCAGTTCGACAACGCCGGGCAGGTCTGCCTGGGCGCCTTCCGCATCCTGGTGCAGGAATCAGTCGCCGGGGACTTCCTCGCGGCCGTCCTGGAAAAGGCCCGCGCGGTCGTCCAGGGTGACCCGCGCGACCCGGCCACCGACATCTCCTGCCTGGTCAGCCGGGCGCATTTCGAGCGCGTGGACGGCTTCGTCCGGCGGGCCCTGGCCGCCGGGGCGGCCGCCGCCCTCGGCGGCGGTCCCAACCGCGACCTCGGCGGCCTGTTCTACCAGCCGACCATCCTCACGCCGGTGCCGGCAGGCTCGGAGATCGTGACCGAGGAGGTCTTCGGGCCCGTCCTGACCGTGCAGACGTTCGGTGACGAGGACCAGGCGGTCGCCATGGCGAACGACACCAGGTTCGGCCTGGCCGCGACCATGGTCACGGGCGACCCGGACCGCGCCGAACGGGTCAGCGCACGGCTGCGCGCCGGGACGGTGTGGGTCAACTGTTTCTTCGTCCGCGACCTGGGCGCCCCGTTCGGGGGCAGCGGCCAGTCCGGAATCGGCCGCGAAGGCGGCACGCACTCTTTCGACTTTTACTGCGACATCAAGAACACCGTGTTCGCGCCGAACGGCTGGACCGGCCAGGAAAGGACACAGGGAAAAGGATGAGCCATGGGTGAGGTAGTGGGGGCGGCGCTGCTCGCCCATGTTCCGACGATCGTGCTGCCGGAGAAGGACCGGCGGGAAATCAACAACGGCGAGGACACGACGCTGGTCGCGGGCCTCCAGGAACTACGCCGGGACGTGTTCGAGGTCCTCGACTACGACACGGTGGTAGTCCTGGACTCGCACTGGGCGACCACCGTGGAGTTCGTCGTGACCGCTCAGGACCGGCGGGCCGGGCTGTTCACCTCCGAGGAACTGCCGCGCGGGATGGTGCGCAGGCCGTACGACTTCCCCGGCGACCCCGAGCTGGCCCACGCCATCGCGGCCGAAGCCGACGCGAACGGCACCTGGATCACCGCGATCGACGACCCGTACCTGCCGATCTTCTACGCCACCACCAACCTGTGGGAGTACCTGGGCCGCGGCCTGGACAAGCGCTGGGTGTCCATCGGCGTCTGCCAGACCGCCGACACCGAGGACAACCTGCGGCTCGGCCGGGCGCTCGGCCAGGCCATCGCGGAGGTCGACCGCAAGGTCGTGCTCATCGCCAGCGGGGCGCTGAGCCACACCTTCTGGCCGCTGCGGGAACTGCGCAAGCATGAGGCCGCCGGCGTCGAGCACATCTTCACCCCGCAGGCGGCCGCCGCCGATGCCGAACGGCTGGAATGGTTCCGCCACGGCGATCACGCGCGCGTGCTGGAGACCATGCCGGAGTTCTACCGGTTCAAGCCGGAAGCCCGGTTCGGCCATTACCTGATGATGATCGGCGCGCTGGGCGAGGGTGACTGCGCGGCGACCTCCCGTCAGTACGGGGAGTACGAGAACTCCGTGGGCACCGGCCAGGTGCACCTGTGGTTCGAGCGGCCCGCCGGAGGGTTTCCCCGGCCGCGCCTGACGCATCGGGAGGCATCATGACCGAGACCCGCCGGGTCCTGCTCGACGGCACCGCCGTCAGCGTCGTGCGGGACGGGGACCGGCTGGTGGCGGGCGACGGCCGCAGCGTCGGCGTCGACGAAGCCGTCCACCTGCCCCCGGTCGAACCCAGCAAGATCATCGCGGTGCACCTGAACTACCGCAGCCGGGTGGAGGAATTCGGCACCCGGCTGCCCGCCGCGCCCACCTACTTTCACAAGCCCACCACGTCGCTCAACGCGCACGGGGCCGCGGTGGTGCGCCCCGACCGGTGCAGGTGGCTGAACTACGAGGGCGAGGTCGCCATCGTGATCGGGCGCACCTGCCGGAACGTGTCCCCGAAGGACGCCGGGGACTACATCGCCGGCTACACGGTGGCCAACGACTACGGCCTGCACGATTTCCGTGACACCGACGCAGGCTCCATGCTGCGGGTGAAGGGATCCGACACGTTGTGCCCGCTCGGACCGGGGCTGGTCGACGACTGGGACTTCCGCGGCAAGACGCTGCGGACCCTGGTCAACGGGCAGGTCCGTCAGGAGGGAAGCACCGACGAGATGGAGTGGGACATGCACTACCTCGTCGCCGACATCGCCCGCACGATAACCCTGCTGCCCGGAGACGTCCTGCTGTCCGGCACCCCGGCGAACTCACGAACCGTCGTCCCCGGCGACATCGTCGAGGTCGAGGTCGAGGGCCTGGGACGGCTGACCAACCACATCGTCAGCGGACCGGTTCCGATCCGGGATGACGTAGGAGCCCAGCCCACCGAGAGTGACGAGGTGCTGTCGACCGCGATGGGCGGGGACTGGCCCAAGCGCGGCAGGTAGGCGAATCACCCGGCCCGTTCGGCAGATCACATCATCGTGGATCTCTACGGCCCTCCAAGGGGCCCTGGCGATCCACGATAACCGGCACCGTGAAGTAGTGACGGGTGGTGGGGGTGGCAGCTGAGCTCAGGTGATCACATGAGGCCGGCTTCGGCGTGCTCGCGCCGGAGCCGGCGGGCCGGCGCGTTCTCTTCGGCGAGCATCGCCTGCACGATCCGGCGGACCCGTAGCGCCGCCACGTCCGAGCTCACGTTGACTTCGGCCGCCGGGCCGTCCCGGTCGATCACCTGCTGCATGGTCTCCAGAGCCGCGGCGAGGGTGGCGTAGTACGGGACGAACATCTCGGCCAGATGAGCCGTCGTGACGCTGCCGCCGACGCTGAAGTCGCGGCTGACCCGCCAGAGCAGCCTGCTGAGGCGATCGTCGACCGGCGTGACGAGCTGCGTGAACCGCATCCGGGCTTTAAGGGGCCGCGCTCCGCCGGCGTCGAGCACGACGTCCCAGTAGTCAACCCAGGCTGCCGGGGACAAGAAGTGCCCCTCCTGGAGGTGCTCGAGCTCCTCGTCCGCGGGCCGGCCGAGCGCTCGCGCCTGCCAGCCCGGAAGCGGCCCTGGCGGGTACCGGCGGGACAGGGACACCGTGGTCTCGGTGACCTCGACATCCAGCGGCGGCGGAGCTGCCTGGAGCACCGACGGCGACACCTCGGGGACGAGCACCGGGATCTTGGTGACGTCGGCGAAGCTCTCATGCAGCAGCAAGAACCCCGCGTTGACCGTCTGCTCGCCGCCGACGGTGGTCCACCCGTCCTGGATGAGCCAGGGCAGGTCGGGCAGCCGGTGGAGCCAGGCGCGCCCCGGCTCACCGGGCCAGACCCACACCAGCCCCTGCTCCTCGCGTACCGGGTAGGCCTGCACGGCCGCACCGACCGGGACGCGGCTCTGGGTGGGCACGCGCACGCACTGCCCGTCCGGGCCGTAGACGAACCCGCACAGCCCGCAGCTCAGCTCGTCACCGTCGAGATGGCCCGCGCTCAGTGGATAGGGCCGGTGCACGCAGCGGTCATGAATCGCCACGACCTGCCCGGCGACAGTGCGGAACACGACCAGGGAGACGCCGGCGATCCGGTCGGCGCGCAGGGTGCGGCCCA
Source organism: uncultured Actinomycetes bacterium (assembly GCA_963841585.1). Classification (GTDB taxonomy): domain Bacteria; phylum Actinomycetota; class Actinomycetes; order Streptosporangiales; family Streptosporangiaceae; genus Palsa-504. The sequence goes on along the minus strand of CAWJDK010000027.1, from coordinate 108,861 downwards.
CGGTTTCGCTGGGGGCAAGCACGTACCAGCAGTCGGTGGGCGCGACAGCGGGCCGGTTCCGGCCCGGGCGGATTGCGGTCATGGGGGCGGCACCCTTCATCACAGGTCGAGCGTAAGCCGGCCGGAACGGCAGCGGGATACGCAGATCATCATCGTCTCGTTTCGGGCACGCTCGTCCTGCGTGAGGATCGAGTCGCGGTGATCGACGTCGCCGTCGAGGACGATCTGCTCGCAGGTCCCGCAGATGCCCTCGTGGCAGGAGCCGAGGATGCTGACGCCCGCCTGCTGCACCACGTCGAACACCGACCGGCTGGACGGCACGGTCAGCGTGAGGCCGGAGCGGGCCAGGACCAGCTCGAAAGGCCGGTCGGCGCTCGCGTCCGCCTCGGCTGGCTTGGCCGCGAAGCGCTCCATGTGCAGCGCGCCGGCCGGCCAGGACGCGCAGCGCTGCTCGACCGCGGTCAGGAGCCCCTCGGGGCCGCAGCAGTAGACCAGGGTGTCGTCCCGCGGCTCGCCGAGGGCGGCGTCCAGGTCGAGGATCCCGAGCTCGTCTTGCGGCACGAGGATGACCCGGCCGGCGTAGCGGGCGAGTTCGTCGCTGAAGGCCATCGACGAACGTGAGCGGCCTCCGTAGAGCAGCGTCCATTCGGCGCCCGCCGCGCTCGCCTCGGCCATCATCGGCAGCAGCGGAGTGATCCCGATGCCGCCCGCGATGAACAGGTAGCGGGGCGAGCTGACCAGCGGAAAATGGTTCCGCGGTCCGCGGACCCTGAGCACGGATCCCGGCCGCACGCGCTCGTGCACGAAGGCCGAGCCGCCCCGGCCGTCGGGTGCCTTCAGGATGGCGACCCGGATGGTGCGGCTGTCTGACGGGCTGCCGCACAGCGAGTACTGGCGGACCAGGCCGGGTTCGAGGATGAGGTCCACGTGGGCGCCCGGCGTCCACGGCGGCAGCGCCTCGCCGCCTGGATCGGCCAGGGTGACCGCGACGACCTCGTCGGCGGCGTGCTCGACCGCCTGCACGACCAGGTCGCCCTCGTGCTCGCGCAGCGAGGTCTGGGTCTGCGTCGTACGCCGGCTTCCGGTCGGAACGACCCGGACCGGGAACCGCTTGATGCCGTTGACGAAGTTGCTGCGGACCCTGACGATGTCACCGGCCTGCTCAATAGAGGCCAGCCGCGGCAGCAGCGTCTCGAACATGATCCTGATCTCGAGCCGGGCCAGGTTCGCGCCCAGGCACGTGTGCGCGCCCTTGCCGAACGTCATGTGCTCGTTCGGGTAACGGGTCAGGTCCAGCCGGTACGGGTCATCGAAGACCGCTTCGTCACGGTTGCCTGAGGCGAACCACATGACGACCTTGTCGCCGGCCTTGATCCGCTGGCCACCCAGCTCGACGTCGCGGGTCGCGGTGCGCCGGAAGTGGTACACCGGCGAGGCGAACCGGAGCAGCTCCTCGACCGCGATCTGGGACTTGTCCGGGTTGTCGCGCAGGAACGCCAGCTGGTCCGGGTGGTCCATCAGCGCCTTCATGGCGTGACTGATCGCCTGCCGGGTCGTCTCGTTGCCGGCCACGACCAGCAGCAGGAAGTAGTTGTCGAAGTCGGTCGGCGTCATCGGCAGGCCGTCTTCCGGGATCCGGTTGACCAGCCTGCTGACCAGGTCGTCACCGTCGCCACCGCGGCGCTCGGCGGCGAGCTTGCGGCCGTACTCGAAGATCTCGACCGAGGCAGGCGACCGGAAGGGCAGGTGAGCGTACTTCTCGGCTTCCGGGCTGTCGATGAGGACACGGGCGTAGTCCGGATCGGTGGCCCCGACGATCTCGTTGCCCCAGGAGACGAGCTGCGGGGTGAACTCCTCCGGGACGTCGAGCAGCCGCGCCAGCACGTTAATCGGGTAGTCGGCGGCGATCGCGTCGACGAAGTCGAACTCCTCCTGCCGCAACGCGGCATCCACAGTGAGGCGGGCCAGCCCGCGCAGGAAGTCTTCGTAGCGGCGCAGCGTCGCCGGGCTGAAGTCGCGCAAGAGCAGCTTGCGCAGCGCCTGATGGCGGGTACCGTCTGTCTCCAGCATGGAGCGCCGCAGGTCCATGTACTGCTCGGGCGGCTCCTCGAGGTTGACGAAGCGCTCAGAGGTGAAGATCTCGGGACTCTTGTCGATCTGCTCGATGTCGGCGAACCGTGTCACCGACCAGAAGCCGCGGTTGCCGCCGGGTTCGGGGTTCCAGAACACCGGAGCCTCCCGGCGCAGGGTGTCGAACATCCCCCACGCCTCGTCGCGGACGAAGACATCAAGGTCGGCCAGGTCAACGTCTTCGAGCGGGACCGGCTTCGGCGGGTGCATGGTGACTCCTTCAGGCGGGTGAATCAGGCAGTGCTCAACGGCGGGCCGACTGCCGCGGCGCAGACGACGGACCAGGGTCCGTCAGAGGTGGTAGGCGTACTCGCGGAATTCCCAGTCGGTGACGAACCGTTCGAAGCGCTCGATCTCGTTGCGCTTGTAAGCCAGGAACGACGTGACGAAGTACGTGCCCAGGACCTCGGCGAGGGCGGCGTCAGCCTCGAGCGCGTCGAGGGCCGCGGGCAGGGTCTGCGGGAGCTTCGGGGCGACTTCCGGGTCGTAGCCGTACCCTTCCAGCGGAGCGGGCAGGTCGGCCTTGTCCCGGATGCCGAGGTAGGCGGCCGCAGCCGTGGCGGCGATGATCAGGTAGGGGTTCGCGGTGGCGTCCCCCAGCCGGACCTCCATGCGAGCTCCCGGTCCCCGGTCGGGCGGGATGCGGACCATGGCGCTGCGGTTGTCCAGGCCCCAGTCGATGAGCCAGGGCGCCAGGGAGTCCGGGCCGAAACGCTTGTAGGAATTGATCGTCGGGTTGGCCAGCGCGGCCAGCGCCGGGGCGTGCCGCAGCACGCCGGCGATGGCGTGCCGACCGGTCTCGGACAGGCCGAACTCCCCGTCGGAATCACCGAAGACGTTCTCCCCCGACTCGTCGGCCAGCGACACGTGCAGGTGGAAACCGGAGCCGCCCTCGTCGTTGAACGGCTTGGCCATGAACGTGGCGAGCAGTCCTTCGTGCCGGGCGATCTCCTGGACCGCGGACTTCATCCGGAAGGCGCGGTCGGCCGCGTCGACCAGCTCGCTGTGGTTGAGGTTGACCTCGAACTGGCCCGCGCAGAACTCGTGGTTGGCCGCCGTGACGTGGAGCCCAGCCTCCCGCAGGTAGCGCAGCGTCCGCAGCAGCAGGCCCTTGGGGTCGCCCTTGCGACCGACGACATAGACATTGCCGGGGCTGTTGGCGTACCGGGTGAAGCCCGTGCCCGCGGAACCGTCGGGCTCGCACACGAAGTACTCGAGCTCCGGCCCGACGACAGCCCGCAGGTTCAGCTGCGCGAGGTGCTCGGCGACGCGGCTGACGACCGTCCGCGGCGATTCCGGCGCCAGCGTGCCGTCCGCGAGGAAGGTGTCCCCCAGGCAGGTCATCGCGCCGGGCTCCCAGGGCAGTGGCGCCAGCGTACTCAGGTCCGGCACGACGTGAATGTCGGGCAGGCCGGCTTCGACGCCGCCCTGGATCTGCACGACGTCGCCCATCGGCGAGGTGTGATACACGCAGCGGCTGAACGGCAGGCCGTGCCCGAGCGCGGCCGCGAGCTCGGACAGGAGCACGTCACGTCCCCGGTCGATGCCGATCATGTCCGAGTACGACACCCGGACCACGTCGATGTCCTGCGACTGAAGCCGGTCGATAACTGCGGCGACATCCTGGCCTTGGCTGCTCACGGTTCCTCCGGTAGGATCGTTAGGGTCCAAACATAATCTGCGGACGACGCGGAAGGCAAGGGCACGAAGCCGAATTTTGCCGGACGAGAGGAAGCGCGATGCGGATGCCGGTCATCCAGCACGATCACATGTCACCGACGGGCGCGGCGGGAGAAGCGCGCGCACGACGGCTCGTGACACGGCTCCTGGCACTTGGTGAATCAGCGTGACCACCGGTGAGCCGCATAGGATCTACGTGTGAGCAGGGCCAAGACAACAGTGCCGGCCGATGCGCCGGACACTGACGAGGCAGCGTCGCTGGCCGCGCGCTCACAGGAATACCGGACCTTGGCCGTCACGGAGGCGGCGGTGAGCGAGCGCCTGGCCGGGATGACGCTGGACATGCCGGCGATGGCCGTGGTCAGCAATGTGTACCGGGCGGCCGGGGCCATCAGGAATCACTTCGAGCACACCGTGCTGGCCCCCTACAACCTCACCTGGACCGGATGGGTCGTGCTCTGGGTGGTGTGGATCTGGCAGGAGATCGAAACCCGCCACGTCGCCGCCGAGGCGGGCATCTCCAAGGGCACCCTGACCGGTGTGGCCAGTACCCTGGAAAAGCTGGGCCTGGTCACGCGGCGCGTGCACCCGGATGACGGCCGCCGGGTCCTGCTCAGCTTGACCCCGGCCGGCCTCAACCTCATGGCCGAACTCTTCCCGCAGTTCAACAAGCAGGAGGCGCTGGTCGTGGAGTCGCTCAGCTCCGATGAGATCCAGGTGCTGGCCACCGCGCTGCGCAAGATCGTGACCGGCCTGGAAGGCGGCCCGGCGCCAGCCTGAGCCATAGACGATGGACGCATCCGCGAATCGGGACCGGCTGAGCCGAACGCGCCCGCTCATCGCGATCCCCGCCGCTTCTCGTCCTCGGCGGCCGCGTTGCGCTACGAAGCCGAAGTCGCGGCGCGCAAGCTCATCGAGGCCGTCTACGCCGCGGGCGACGAGCCGCTGGCAGTCCACCCCTCGGCGCCAGACGGCACGGTCAGCGACGCAGAGGTAGCCCGGCGGCTCGGCTTCGCCGACGGACTGCTGCTTCCGGCCCAGCAGCGCCTGTTCGGTGCCCTGGTGTCCGCGGCCGCCACGAGCCGCGGCTAGCACACCATCCTGGCCGGGGAAGGTCTTGCCCCAGATCGTTTGGACCCGTATGATCTCCGTTACACCCCATTCGTTCGGTAGCGAACGTTCTGGTCGGTCACCGTGAGATCCGGCCAGCTGCGGTGAGGTGATATCCGGGCTGAGGAGGATCTCGGTGGCATCACAGCAAGCAGGCTCGTCATACGAACGGCTGGCGACGCACCACAAGCTCAAGCTTCCCGATGCGGTGGCGCAGTCGATCGGGTTCATGGGCCCGGTGTTCTCGATCGCGTTCCTGGTCCCGCTGCTGGTCGGCGTGAACGCGGCCAGCAGGGGCGCCGGAGGCGCCGCGCCGCTAGCCGTCCTGGTCTCCGCCATCGGCATCCTGGGCCTCGGCTGGATCGTCTCGGAGTACGCCAAGCGGATCCACGCCGCCGGCTCGCTCTACGACTACGTCACCGACGGCCTCGGCCGCCGGGTGGGCGCGGCCGCCGGGTGGCTGTACTACAGCGGCATCATCGTCCTCGGCGGGTCGATCCTGGTGCTGATCGCCGGCTATATCCACGACACGCTGCAGGCGGAGTTCAACGTCACGCCGCTGCCGGCGGGCGGCTGGATGATCGTGCTGCTCGTGCTCATCTCGGCCATCCTCTACGCCGGCGTCCAGCTGTCCACCCGGGCCCAGCTGGTCCTGGCCATGATCTCCCTCACCCTGCTGACGGTCTTCTTCATCTACGTCATCGCCAAGGTAGGGTCCGGCAACAGCGCCAAGGCGTTCAATCCCAGCTCGTCACCCACCCACCTGAGCGGCGTGCTGTTCGGCGTGCTGTTCGGCGTGCTTCTGTTCGTCGGCTTCGAGACCGCGGCGAACCTCGCCGAGGAAACCGAGCACCCCAAGCGGGACATCCCCCGCGCGGTCCTGTTCGCGGTCATCGCCGCCACCGCCTTCTACCTGATCGGCTCGTACGCGCAGGTGGCCGGATTCCACTTCGACCTGGGCAAGATCACCAAGGTGGCCAGCGCCCCGCTGTTCGCGCTGGCCGGGCCGGGCAGCACGGGAGGGTACGGCTCCGTCGCGATCCGGCGGCTGACGGAGCTGCTGGTCCTGTTCGACATGCTCGCCGTCCTGATCGGGATCTCGGTGTCCGGCCCGCGCGGCCTGTTCGCGATGGCCCGCGACCGGCGCCTGCCCGCAGTCCTGGCCACCGTGTCCAGCACGCGCGCCACCCCGGTGGGCGCCAACATCTTCGTGGTCGCGTTCTACGCCGTCTGGGCCCTGCTGACCGCGTTCTGGACGGGCCTGTTCGCACTGCCCGGCACGCCCCACTACTCGGCGATGTTCTCCTGGGGATCCACGTTCGGCAGCTTCGCGCTGGTCCTGATCTACCTGCTCCTGGCGGTGGGAGCGATTAGGGGACTCCGAGACCACCCTCGCCGCTGGGCCGTCATGATCGCCGTCATCGTCAGCCTGCTCGTGACCGGCGGAGCCATCTTCGGCTCGATCTATAAGGTGAGTGCCCCTACCGTTATCGCCCCGTACGCGGCCATCGGGTGGTTCATCGTGGGTCTCGTGGTGGCCGTGCTCGTGCGCGGACGGCCCCAGGCCAGTCACGCCGTCCCCGATCTCGGCGAATCGGCCGAGTCTGCGCTGGGGCACCCGGCCAGCTCCTGACCAGCGGGAGCCCGCGGCCGCCAGGCCGGATTCGACGGGCGTCACACGATGCGGCTGGGGGATTCGCCCCAGTAGGCGTCCCGGAGGGCCTTCTTGTAGAGCTTGCCGGTCGGGAGCCGGGGGAGCTGGTCGGTGAAGTCGATCGACCGGGGGCATTTGAGGTGGGCGAGGTGGTCGCGGCAGAAGGCGATCAGCTCGGTGGCGGTCTCCGGTCCCGGGTCGATGCCGGGCATGAGCTGGACGACGGCCTTGACTTCCTCGCCGAGGTCGTCGTTGGGAACGCCGAAGACCGCGGCATCGGCGACCTTGGGGTGGGTGATGAGGAGGTTCTCGGACTCCTGTGGATAGATGTTGACGCCGCCGGAGATGATCATGAAGGTGGCGCGGTCGGTGAGGTACAGGTAGCCGTCGTCGTCAAGGTAGCCGACGTCGCCGACGGTGACCATCGACCCGTCGGGTGAGGTCGACTCGGCTGTCTTCTCCACGTCGTCGAAGTAGCGGAACGGCGACCCCGGCTTGAACCACAGCGTGCCGGGCGTGCCCGGCGGCGCGGGCTCGAGGAATCCGTCCAGGACGTGCAGCTCGCCGAGCACCACCTTGCCGACGGTGCCGGGATGGGCGAGCCATTCGGCGGTGTCGCAGACTGAGAAGCCGATGGCCTCGGTCGAGGCGTAGTACTCCAGGAAGATCGGCCCCCACCAGTCGATCATCTGCTGCTTGACCGGCACGGGGCAGGGGGCGGCAGCGTGGATGGCAACCTCGAGCGAGGACAGGTCGTAGCGGCTGCGCACCTGTTCGGGCAGCTTCAGCATCCGGCTGAACATCGTCGGGACGAGCTGGCTGTGCGTCACCCGGAAGCGTTCGACCAGGCCGAGGTACTGCTCGGGATCGAATTTCTCCATGATGATCACCGTTCCGCCGCTCCGGATGGCCAGGCCGACCGAGGCCTGCGGCGCCGAGTGATACAGCGGGGCGGGCGACAGGTAGGTGAGACCCTCCCGGTACTGCCAGAGCCGGGTGAGGAACCTGAACAGCGGGAGCTCGTCACCGGGCGGGACGTCCTCCAGCGGCCGCATGATGCCCTTGGGCCGGCCGGTGGTGCCCGAGGAGTAGAGCATCGGCGTACCCAGGGCTTCATCCCCGATCGGCGTGCCGGGGAAGGCGCGGGTCGCCGTTTCGAAGTCAGCGAACAGGCCGTCGTCTCCGGTGCCGTCCACGATCAGGCCGGACGTCAGCCCCGGGCAGTCGCGCGCTGCCTCGATGGCCACCTCCCGGCACGCCTTGGAGGTGATCAGGAGCTTGGCGGTGCTGTTGTTGATGATGTAGGCGAGCTCAGGCGCGGTCAGGTAGGAGTTGACGCACGTGTAATACAGCCCGGCCCGCTCCCCCGCGGCGCAGGCCTCCAGGTACCGGTCGTTGTTCTCCATGAAAATGGCGTAGTGATCGAGACGGCCCAGCCCCCGGGCGCGCAGCAGATGGGCCAGCCGGTTGGCGCGGGCCTCGTACTCGGCGTACGAGACGCTTTCGCCGGTCGAGGCCATGATGAATGCGGCCTGATCGGCGCGCTCACGAGCGTGCCTGCCTGGGTACACCGGATTCCCCTTCGCGGCGCAAGTCCGTTACCTACCGTAAGCCCGGGCGCGGGCGGCCGTCGAGAACGACCGGGTGCCTGCTCAATCTGGCGCCTCGCCGATGGCGAGCACGGCGGTGACCAGGTCGTACAGCGGCCCGGACAGATCGGGCTCGGCGACCAGGACAACCTGGTCATCGACGCGAAGATGGTAGACCGGTCCTCCCGGAACCGGGCGGTAGGGCGGCAGGGCGGCCAGGACACGCGCGGCCAGCTCCTCCCACGGCCCGACGACATCGCCGGACGTGGCGGTGTCAACCATCCGGCGCCGCATGGTGCCATCCTGGCTGATTCGGGTCACCACGACCCTCATCAGCTCAGTTTGTCCCCTTCTCCAGCATTTCGGCAGTGGACGGCGATGATCGGAGCCGGTGGGCGCCGTCCGGGTCATCGCTCGTCTGCTGCCGGAAAGGCCTGGTGACGGCCCGTTTGGCTTGGTGGCGCGGGGGTAGGGACGCCCTAGCCTGTATGACCCGGGCCGGGGCCGTCCAGCCGGCGGTCCCGGGGGGCGCGGCCCAGCAGGCTGGCCTAGCGGGCCAGGAGGCACCGGTGAGCTATGCGGCCGTGGACGGCGAGGTCCTGTTCGGCTGCGTGGTCGCGCTGGCTGTGCTGCTGGTGGTGTTCACGGGCGCCGTGATCACGACGCCCTCAGGCAGCCGGGGCGGGGCCCATCGCCGGGCGCCTCGCCACGGCACTCTCCGGGTCCGCATGAGCACCGGCCAGCTGCGCGGCCCAGCGGGCCGGCCGGGCCGGCATCGCGCGGAAGCGCACTGAGCGGTCAGGGGCCCGTGGCCCGCCGCAGCACCACTTTACGGTGGAAAGGATCAGCAGGACGAAGGACCCGCTGGTCGTGACGATGAATGTCTTGTCGGAGAAGGTGTCGAGGGAGAACGCCGAGTCCCGCTGGTCTTTCGACTCGATCGAGAAGAACAGGAGGAACAGCGCGAACGTGACCATGCCCATGGTCCGGGCGATGGCGAGCCCGTGCTCGTGCTCCGCCCAGCTGATCACGCCGAGGGTCCCGACCGTCATCACCATGCCGACGGCTCGAAGTCATCTGGACTGGATGGCTGTGCGTTCGTCCATGACGCTCATGAGCAGCCTCCCTCCGCGCAGGTAGCTACCGAGGTGACGGCCTGCGGCAGCGGGCCTGCCTGCCCGATGATTACCCTGTTCGGGCGACGATGACGCCCGACCCGGCCGTCCGCAGCTACCGGAGGAGCCATGACTGCTGCAGCATCCGATCAGCCCGGCTGGATGGATCCGGAGCTGGCGACGCTCACCCGGGACCGGTTCTCCGATCCGGGGTGGATCTTCGAGCGCAAGCTCGACGGCGAGCGATGCCTGGCGTTCAGGTCCGGACGCGGGGTCCGGCTGATGACCCGTAACCAGAAGGAGGACACCAGCACCTACCCCGAGATCACCGGGGCCCTGGCCGCCCAGCGGGCCGGCGACTTCATCATCGACGGGGAGATCGTCGCCTTCGACGGCGGCCAGACCAGGTTCGCCCGGCTGCAACAGCGGCTGGGAGTCCGTCATCCCGGGGCGGACCTGCTGGCCGGGGTGCCGGTCTGCTACTACATCTTCGACCTGCTGTGGGCCGATGGCCGTGACGTGCGCCCGCGGCCGCTGCGGGAGCGCAAGCAGATCCTGCGCGACCTGCTGACTTTCACCGGCACGCTGCGCTTGACTGAGCACAAGGACACCGACGGGGAAGCGTACTTCCGCCACGCCTGCGCCAGCGGCTGGGAAGGGGTCATCGCCAAGCGCGCCGACGCGCCCTACCACGCTGGCCGGAGCCGGGACTGGCTGAAGTTCAAGTGCGAGAGCGGCCAGGAATTCGTCATCGGCGGCTTCACCGATCCGCGAGGGTCCCGCACCGGGTTCGGCGCCCTGCTGCTGGGCTACTACGACGACGGCCAGCAGCTCGTCTACGCTGGCAAGGTCGGCACCGGCTTCAGCCGGCAAACGCTGAACAGCCTGCATGCGACGCTGGCCGGGCTGGAGCAGGACCAGCCCCCGTTCGACCGCGGCAGGCTGCCGCGGTCCGGCGTGCACTGGGTGCAGCCCCGCCTGGTCGCCGAGGTGGGCTTCAGTGAATGGACGACCGACGGGGAACTGCGCCACCCCCGGTTCCAGGGCCTGCGGGACGACAAGGAGCCCGCCGATGTCGTTCGGGAGATGCCGCAGGACACCACCCGGTAAGAACGAAGCTCGTAGTGGTCACCGGGCTACTGGATCCCAGCCGCGCAGGTGCCTGACGGACTGGCGGTACTCCCACTCGATGGCGTCCTTGAGCAGGTGGGCCAGCCGCCCGCCGCTGGTGACGCCGGCGACGTCGGCGACCCCGCGGCGGGTCCCGACCGAGACGACGAAACCCTTGTCATGGAAAGCGAACGCCTCCAGCGGCCTTCCCTTCAGCTCCGCATCCAGGTTGCGGGCCACCGTCTCGCCCTCTTCCAGCGCCACTTGCGCCAGCGGGGGCAGCACGTGCCCGCTGCGCGGATCGGTCACCGAAGCGAGGTCGCCGGCGACGTAGATCTCCGGATGGTCCAGCACGCGCAGGTACTGGTCGACCTTGACCCGGCCGTTGTGGCCGGTCGGCAACTCCGAATCGGCCACCAGTCCGGGCGCTTTCACCCCGCCCGCCCAGACGAACACGCCGCCCTCCACCAGCTGGCCGTCGGAGAGCCGGAAGCCCTCCTGGGTCGCGGCGGCGATCGTCGCGTTGGTGCGGATCTGGACCCCGAGGTCAGACAGGATGCTGGCGGCCTTATCGATCAGCTGCCGCGAGGAGCCCGCCAGGATGGTGGGGCCGGCCTCGATGAGCTGCACGGCGGGCCGGCCGGGCGCCAGGCCGTATTCGCTGGCCACCTCGGGCAGTACCTCGGCCAGTTCGCCGGCCAGCTCGACGCCAGTGGCGCCGCCGCCGCCGACCACCACGGTCGCCAGGCGGCGCTGCCGTCCGGGGTCGGCGACGGCCGCGGCTGCCGTGAGCGCTGTGCTGACCGCCGCCCATACTCGCTCGGCGTCGCTGGCCGAGTACAGCGAGATCGCGCGCTGGGCCAAGCCAGGGATGGCGAAGTCGTTGGGCCGGCTGCCGAGCGCCAGCACCAGCCGCCCCCAGCCGATCGGCCCGGCCCCGGTCAGCAGCGTGCGGCCGGGCAGGTCGAATCCGGTGATGTCGGTCTGGACGAAACGGACTCGCGTGGCCAGCATGTCCTGGAGCGGGATGCGTACCGCGCCGGCGGCGCGGGTGCCGCCGGCGACCCGGGGCAGCTCGGTGAGCACCTGGTGGTAGTCGTGCCGGTCGACCAGGGTCAGCCCGGCGTCGGGGGCGTTGCGCAGCTTAGCCGTCATGCGCAGGGCGACGTGCAGCCCGGCGTAGCCCGCGCCGGCGACCACGATCTGCATGATGGCCGCCTAACCGGGCGTATGCTCGGCGGCCGTCGCCGGGACATCGGTTCCTGGGGTGGGTTCGGCCGCTGGGAGCATGAAGGTCGCGGCCAGGCCGATCAGGCCCATGAACGCCAGCACGACCATGGCGATGCCGTAGGACCGGCTGGCGTCGGCTAGGCCGGCCACCAGGATGGTGCCCGCGATCGCGGTGCCGAGCGATGATCCCAGGTTGGACACGCTCCGCGACAGCCCGGAGATTTCTCCCTGGAGATTTTCCGGGAAGGCGGATTGCACGATGTTGACCGAGGGCGTGAGCATGATGCCCAGGCCGACGCCGATCAGGAACAGCCCCGGGGCGAAGTACCAGGCGCCGGGGTGGCCCTTCACCAGGGCGAGCAGGGCCAAGATGCCGACGATCGTCGTCACGAAGCCGACCAGGATGAGCGTCCGCTGCTGGAACCGCCGGGCCAGGCGGCCGGCGGCCAGCGACGACAGCAAGATGCCCACGGTGGCGGCGGTGAAGATCACGCCGGTCTGGATGGCGTCGTACTTCCGCACCACCTGCAGGTAGGCGGACACGACGAACGACGTGCCCATCAGCACCGCCCACTGCACGTTCTGGGTGACCAGGGCCAGGTTCGAGATGCGGTTGCGGAACAGGCTGGTCGACAGGAGGGCCTCCTTCCCGGCGCGTTCCCGGCTGCGGACCCAGACGAAGAACCCGGCCAGGATCAGCGCCCCGGCCACCATCAGGACCGCCATCAGCAGCAGGTTCTGATCGGCCGCCATGATCCCGCCGACCAAGATCACCAGGCCTGCGGCGGACAGGATGGCTCCCACCACGTCGAAGGGGCGGCTGGGGTCCGCGGGCACCGGATCGACCACGTTGCGGGAGAGCAGCACGATGACCAGGATGATGAGGGCCTGGAAGACGAACGCCACCCGCCAGCTCAGCCCCGTGGTGATCGCGCCCCCGATCAGCGGTCCGGTGGCGGCGCCGATCCCGCCCATGCCGCTGACCACCCCGAAGGCCCGCGCCCGCGACTTCATGTCGCTGAACATCATGGTGGTGAGGATGTAGACCGGCGGGATGAGCAGGGCGGTGCCGACCCCCTCGAAGATCGAGTTGCCCAGGATGAGGACGCCGAGTCCGGGTGAGACCGCGCTAAGCACGGCACCGATCCCGTAGACCACCAGCCCGATCGTGAAGCACCGCTTGCGGCCCCAGCGGTCGGTCAGCTTCCCGCACGGGATCATGAGGGCAGCCATGACCAGCAAGAACAAGGTGATGCAGACCTGCACGCCCTGGACGGTGGTGTTCAGGTCGTGGCTGATGTCATTGATCATGACGTTCATGTTCGAGCCGGCGAAGCTGCAGATGAACTGGGCCAGGGCCAGCGGCAGCAGCATCCTGCGCAGCGCGGCGGCCGGGAGCTGCACGGCGGCGGCGCTGGTCATGACCCTAGCTCGCGGCGGATTCCGCCAGAAATGTGGTGCAGGTTGGATCCGTTCTCATTCATCCGTCGTTTTCCTCCTGCACACCGGCCGTTTCCCTGTTGCGCTGCTGCTTTATAAAGGTTTGCCGACGTGATCGCGCTGCGATTTATTGCATTGGGGATACGAGCTTAACAAGCTCTTTCAGGAACTTACGCTCTAATACGCGCAGGGAATGCTCAACGATGGACGGCCGCGAGGGGCAACACGCGGTTCCCGGCCGGGTTCATGGTCAGGGATTCCCCTCTGTCGCCTGGTAGTTCCGGGCTTCGATGGCCTTGACGGTCTTGGCCAGCGCACTGGCCAGGACGCGCTTGCCGCCGGCGGCCACCAAGATCGCGAGCAGCCGCCCCGTGAGGTTCTTGCCGTCGCGGACCACGACAACGTCCACGTCGGTCTTCCCGTCGGGCGCGGCGTGAGCGTGTAGGTGTGGCCCGATCGGCCGCCCCACAAGTTGGAGTCGGTGGTGGTCATGGTGATGCGGTGGGGATCGGACCAGTCGTAGTGCAGGCGTTCCCAGATGCCGTTCGAGCCCTCGGTGACGTCGGCCTGATCGGGGCCCTGGTCGTGGACCTTGAGGTACCCGTCGGCGCTGTTGGGGAAGATCTTCGCGCGACCAGGCTCGAAGTCCGTGAGCCCGGCCAGGAACTGCTCGGGCGTTGCGGTGGTGGTCTGGTGGAGGTGGATCGCGGCCATGGCGTGCTCCTTGCCAGCAGGTCGAGCGGCACCCCAGGGAACCGCAGGCGGGTCACCTCCGATCCTAAAAAGGTCTCTGCCAGCTTCCACAGTCCCGGGGCGGGCGGGTTCGCCGGGCAGGTCACGCTGACCGTCCCGCTCGCTACCGCGGCCGGCCTGATGGACCGGCCAGGCGAGCCGGCCGGGCTCGGCCCGGTCGACCCGTGGCTGGCGCGGGACCTGGTGAACGCCGCCGCGCGGAACGCGGCCACGACGTGGTGCGTGACCGTGACCGACGCGCACGGGCACGCCGTCGGGCACGGCTGCGCCCGGCCCGAACCCACGGGAAACAGGAATCGGGCCGGTCCGGGCCGCCGCCGGGCGGGGCCGGGTTCTCCTTCACCCCGGCCGGGCCGCCCGGCGGGTACGGCACCTGGCGGCTGCGCGTCCCGGGCGGCGGGCCCGGCCTGATCGTCGCGATCGGCACCTTGGACACTGATCCCTGCGAGCACCGGCACCAGGCCCGGGGCCATGACCCCGGGGTCAGGCTGCGGCACCTGTCGCAGGTCCGGCACGCGACTTGCACCAGCCCGGTCTGCCGGCGGCCTGCTGCCCGGTGCGACGTCGAGCACAACATCCCGTACGAGGCGGGCGGGCGGACCTGCCTGTGCAACGGCGGCCCGAAATGCCGCCACGACCACCGGCTCAAGCAGCACCCCGGCTGGCACGTCGACCAGCTCCCCGACGGCACCTTCCGGTTGACCACCCCCTCCGGGCGCAGCTACGACACCGAACCCACCCGCTACCCCATCTGATCCGTGAACTCGGTCGCGACTGCGGCTAAGTGTTGGCGTATGAGACACATCACGTTAACTCCCGGATGAAGTCGACCTTCCTGGCCGGTATCGTCCCTATTCGTGGAAGATGTGATCATGGCCGGTGACGTCGACGTCGGCGACGTGATCGTCCTGCCCGATGCCGATGACCCGGTTCTGGTCAACAGGGTGCGTCTCGGGCAAGGAGGGCTCATCTTCACGATCACGTCGGCCAGCAGTGACTCGCCGGAAGAAGAGCGGCCAGTGAAGCTGACGACAACGGTCCGGCTGCGCAAACGCGGCCGGGACCTGGCCTGCTAGGCCACGTCGGCTCCGCTTACTAGGGGACTCGGCTCCGCTTACTTGTTTCGCGGCTTACTTGTTCGCGGGTCGTCTCCCGGGTCCAGGTACTCGAGGCCGAGTGGCCCGATCGCCGTCACCTGGGTGACGTATTCACCGGATCTGGCCCAGTGGTAGTGGGGGGTGCCGCCGGGCACCACGATGACCGCACCGGGCGGATGTGCCTCCAGCTTCTCACCGCCGAATCGCTCGCCCAGGCCGATATAGAAGACGCCGGAGATGACCGTGTAGACGCGATCCTCGGGGTGCCGGTGCGGCATCAGCTTGACGTCGAAGGGAACCTTGACCCGGATCACGTAGGGGCCGGGTTCGGTGGGCTGGCCGACCACGACGGCGAGGCGGGCCGGCGGCGGGAACGCGGGGAACGGCTTCCAGTCGATGTCCTCGGGCCGAACGGACTTGAAGGCGTCCTGGCCGGGCTGGTGAGTGCGTATGAGAACTAGCGTCTCGCTCCGGCGCGGTCGCCGCATCCGTAGGGGCTGACCGAGACGCGTGACGCTGGGTGTACCCTCCCACTGATGGTGATGCCACTGGCGGGGCGCATCGTGGCGGCGGTGATCGGCGGCCTGCTCGTACTGACGTCGGTGTCCAGCGTCACGGGGACCTTGATCGTGTCCCGCTCGGTCCGCAGCCGGCTGACGCGGTGGGTCGACGGGGCCGTCGCCTGGGCTTACCGGCCGGCGGTGGCGCGAGCCGCCGATTTCCGGCGGCGCGACCGGATCCTGGCCACCCAGGCGGCGGCCATCTTGCTGGCCCAGCTGGCGGTGTGGCTCCTCGTGGCCTACGTGGGTTTCGCCTTGCTGCTGTGGCCGTTCGCGTCCCGCGGCGTGGTGTCCGCCTTCACCGACGCCGGATCCTCCATGTTCACCCTGGGCTTCGCCGTGCCCTCGGGGGCGGTGCCGGCCGTGATCGTGTTCCTGGCCGCGGCGGTCGGCCTGGTGATCGTCACCTTGCAGATCGCCTACCTGCCGACCCTGTACGGGGCGTTCAACCGGCGGGAGACCGAGGTGGCGCTGCTGAACGCGCGGGCCGGCGTTCCGTCCTGGGGCCCGGAACTGCTGGCCCGGACCCACTACGCGCTGGGATCAGGCGTGTCGACCCTGGATACGATGCCGGATCTGTACGCCCAGTGGGAACGCTGGGCCGCGGACGTCACCGAGAGCCACACCACGTACTTGCCGCTGGTCCGGTTCCGCTCGCCCACGCCGCTGTCGTCCTGGGTGACCGCGCTGCTGGCCGTGCTGGACTCCGCCGCGCTGTTCCTGGTCCTGTCCCCGAAGGCCGCGCCGGTGGTCCCGGCCCGGCTGTGCCTGCGCAGCGGGTTCCTCTGCTTCAACCGGATCGCCCGGGCGATGGGCTTCGACATTCCCGAGGAGGCCGATCCGGAAGCCGGCATCAGCCTGACCTACGCCGAGTTCCTCGACGCGGTAGCCCGGATGCGCGAGGTTGGCTTCCCGGTCGAACGCACCCCCGAGGAGGCCTGGCTCGAGTTCGTGGGCTGGCGGGTCAACTACGAGCGGGCGGCGTACACGCTGGCGGCCGCGGTATACGCCGTGCCGGCCAAGTGGTCGGGCCCGCGCCCCCACGAAGCGGCGCCTATGGAGCCCATCCGTCCGGGACGCGGCCGGCCGCCCAAGTAGCGATCCGGCCCCCTGTGATCGAACAGCCGCGGCCCTCACACGATCGCGATCGGGTTGACCGGCGACCCGGTCCCGGTCGGCAGCCGCAGCGGCGCGATCACGCACAGGAACGACCAGCGACCGATCTCCGCGCACACCTGACTGAGCTCCCTGAACTGCAGATAGTCCAGCAGGTGCAGGCCCAGCGCGTTGACGGTCAGGACGTGTACCGGGAAGTCGACGCCTGCCACCGCGCTGGGCGCGGTGTCATTGTTGCCGTCGCTGCCCAGGGCGGCGACCCGGCGCTCGGCCAGCAGCGGCAGCACCGTGGGGTGCAGCCCGGCCCGGGTCTCGGCGGCGTCCCACGGGCCCTGCTCGGTGCGCCGCCGCCGGTGACCGACCCTGACCAGCACGATGTCGCCTTGGCCGATCCGGATGCCCTGGTCCTGCTCGGCGGCGAGCACATCCGCCACGGTCACGTGGTCACCAGGCTCCAGCCAACGCACGCCGCGGGAGCGCGGCACGTCCAGCAGCACCCCGCGGCCGACGATGCCATCGGAGGCCAGGCCGATGGACAGCTCGGCCGCCCCGGTCTCGGTGACGGTGTCCGCGGCCACCCCGTTGTACAGCGTGCCGTCGAAGATCACGTGGCACAGGGCGTCGACGTGGCTGTCGGCGTTGCCGTGGATGTTCATCGCGATCCGGTCCATGCTGAACGCCAGCCCCGGGCCAGCGTCGGCACCCAGCGGTCCTTTCATCTGGTGCTGGGCCGGATCGGGATTGTCGGCGGCAGGCCGGTGCTCCACCGGCGCGGCGAGTGACACGGTGCGGCCCAGCGTGACCCCGGCCACGGCGGCGAGGATCTCGGCGGGCGTGATGTAGTTCAGCGCTCCGCGCCGGTCATCCGGTCCCCAGGGCAGCTGGCCGCGGAGCCGCTCATACAGCGAGCGGAACTCGGTCTCGGTCATCGGCCCGGGCCGGAGCGGGGCCGGGTCGGTGCCGGCGTGCTCGGTACCGGTCATGCCTTCAGCCTACGATCCGTACCGGCAGCCTGCGATCCGTACCGGCCAGGCTGCCCGCCGCCGCGGCGGCGGCGGGACGACCGTCAGAACGGGAAGCCGTGGGCCTGCGGCCGCGCGGTGACCCACTGCCACTGGGTGAATTCGTCCCAGCTGCTCTGCGAGCCGAACCGGCTGCCGTTACCCCAGGCGCCGGTGCCGCCGAACGGGGCGTATGCGTCGTTGTTCAGCGTCTGATCGTTGACGTGCACGATCCCGGTGTTCAGCCGGTCGGCGATCGCCAGGCCGCGCTCCATCGAGCCCGTCTGGATGGCCGCGACGAGCCCGTACTCGGTGGCTTTCGCGGTGCGGACGGCCTCGTCCACGTCCTTCACCACGACGACCGGCGCGACCGGCCCGAGGATCTCCTCGCGGAAGGCGGCATGCCCGGGGTGACGTCGGCGTGCACGGTCGGCCGGTAGTACAGCCGCTCGGGCGTCCCGCCCGCGCGCACCGAGGCGCCGGAGGCCACGGTCTCGGTGACGATGGCTACCCGCCGTCGCGGACGCGCTCATGACGGCGGGCAGCCACAGCCGGGCCCCGGCGGCTTCAGTCGCCGGTGGCCAGGATCACGTCCGATGCCTTGATCACGGCGGTGACGCTGCTGCCCTCGGCCAGGCCGAGTTGCTGGACGGCCTCCACAGTGACCGAGGCCACCATCTCGACGCCATGGGCGTCGAGATGGACGTTGGCGATCGCCTCGCCGGGCTTGATGCTGGTGACCCGGGCGGGGATCTGGTTGCGCGCGCTGAGCTGCATGACTGCCTCCTCCTAGGGCGGATATACCGTGACAGCGGACGGATTGACGCAGGCCCACAGTTCGCCTCCGTCGTCCAGCTTCAGTTCATCGACCGCATGAGGCGCTACCTCGCCGGTGATCTCGGGCGTCCCTGGGGTCCTGGCGATGCGGACCCGGACCCGGTCGCCCATGAGGTCGACCGCGCTGATCTGCCCTGACCACGTGTTCGGTTCCTGTCCTTCGGGCCGTTGCCGGGATACCGCTACCGCGGTCGGCGAGACGGTGGCCAGGACGGGCCCGCTCGCGGCACTGGCGATTGCGATCTGCCCGCCGCCGTCGATCTCCAGCACCGTGCCGCGGGCGGTGCCTTGCAGCAGGTTGACGCCGACCAGATCGGCGACGTACTTGGAGCGGGGACGCGACGTCACCTCGGCGGGCGTCCCGGTCTGCACGATCTTGCCGTCCCCGATCACGACCATCCGGTCGCCGAGCGCCACGGCGTCGAGCATGTCGTGGGTGACCAGCACGTTCGCCGCCTCGGACTGGCGCAGGGCCGCGCGGAGCAGGCGGCGGACGTCGGTCTTGGTCGACACGTCGAGCGCGGCCAGGGGCTCGTCGAGCAGCAGCAGTTTCGGCTCGGTCACCAGGGCGCGGGCCATGGCCACGCGCTGCTGCTGGCCGCCGGACATCGCGCTGGGGCGAGCCGAGGTCAGGGCCCCCTCCAGGCCCAGCCGGGCCAGCGCCTGCGTCGCCTTCTCCCGCGCCGTCTTCTTGTCGGTGCCCTTGGCCCGCAGGCCGAACGCCACGTTCTCCACCGCGCTCAGGTGCGGGAACAGCAGGTAGTCCTGGAACATCAGGCCGATGGGCCGGCTCTCCGGGGGGACCTTGATGTGCTGGGCGGGGTCTTCCAGGACCGTGCCGTCCAGCACCACCTGGCCCCCGGCGAGCGGCAGCAGGCCCATCAGCGCCCGCAGGGTGGTCGACTTCCCGGACCCGTTCGGCCCGAGCAGGGCCACCACCTCGCCCGACTCCACCGTGAACGCCGCGTCCAGGTCGAGCCGGGACAGCCGCAGCTGGATGTCCGCTTGGAGCATGGCGGTCAGTCCCCGCCGGCGAGCCGGCGCCGGAAGACCATGACCACCAGGCTGACCACGACCAGCACCAGACTCAGCGCGATGGCCTCAGACATCTGGCCGGAGCTCTGGCTGACGTAGATCGCCAGGGGCATGGTCTGGGTGCGCCCAGGCAGGTTCCCGGCGAAGGTGATCGTCGCCCCGAACTCGCCCAGGGCCCGGGCCCAGGTCAGCACCGTGCCGGCCGCGAGCGAGGGCCAGATGAGCGGGAGCGTCACCCGGCGGAAGACGGTCAGGCGTCGCGCGCCCAGGCTGCGGGCGGCGTCCTCGAGCCGTCGGTTCATCGAGCGCAGCCCGGACTCCACCGTAATCACGAAGAACGGCATGGCCACGAACGATTCGGCCACGATGACCCCGGCCAGGGTGAACGGCAGCGAGATCCCGAAGGCCTTGTCCAGCGGCTGGCCGATAAACCCGCGACGGCCGTAGGCCAGCAGCAGCGCGATGCCGCCGACCACCGGCGGCAGCACCATCGGCAAGGTGGTCAGGCCGCGCACCACCGCCTTGCCGCGGAAGCTGCTCCGCGCTAGCAGCCAGGCCAGCGGGAACCCGAACAGCAGCGCGATGACGGTGCTGGCCAGCGAGGCGATGATGGAAAGCCCCAGCGCGTCCAGCGAGCTCTTGCTCGTGATGATGCCGAAGACATTGCCCCACGGGGCCCCGGTGATCATCCCGATCAGCGGGAACACGAAGAAGAGCGCGGCCAGCGCGGCCAGGCAGGCCAGCAGCGGGTTGAACGGCTGCTTCTGCTCGTCCATCCGGCTTACTTCGGCGGGGCGAATCCGAAGCTGGCCAGCACGGCCTGGCCCTGGGGTCCGAGCACGTAGCTGATGAACGCGGCCGCCGCGGCCGGGTTCGGCGCGTCCTTCAGCGCCGCGATCGGGTACTCGGTGGTGTCATTCTCACTCGCCGGGATGACCACCCCGGTGGCCTTGCCCGCGTTGGCCTTGACGTCGGTCACGTACACGATCCCCGCGTCCGCCTCCCCCAGCGTCACCTTGGTCACCACCCCGCCGACGTTGGTCTCCTCGCTGACCGGCTTGACCGTCACCCCGGCGTTCGTGAAGATCGCCGTGGCCACCTGCCCGCACGGCACCTTCGGCGCGCAGACCACCACCTTGACCCCGGGCCTGGCCAGGTCGCTGACCGACGTGATGTGCTCGGGATTGCCCTTCTCCACCATGATCTCGCCGGTGTTGGCGGCGAAGTCCTGCGGCGTGCCCGACGCCCCGCCGGCGTCGGTCACCGTCTTCATGTTCGACGGCGCGGCCGAGGCGAACACGTCGGCCGGCGCGCCCTGGGTGATCGAGGTCGCCAGCGAGGAACTCCCGTTGTAGTTGAACTTCACCGTCAGCCCCGGGTTCGCCGCCTCGAACTGATCGCCGATCTTGCTGAACGCATCGGTCAGCGACGTCGCCGCGAACACCACCAGCGAGCCCGTCGGCTTGGCCGCCGCGCTGCTGCCCGACGCCGCCGCCTTGGTACTGCTGCCGCCCGACGCCGCGCTGCTGCCCGACGACGAACTGCACGCCGCCGCCAGCAACGCGATCACCGCGAACACCACGGCCAGCAGCGTGGCCCGCCGCCCGCGCGGCGCTAGCCCGGAACGCCGGCCAGCCAGGTCACTGAACCGGGAGCCCTCAGGTCTCGCATGCACCCCCATCGCCTGCTCCCTACGTAGGTAGTCACAACGTGCCTACTTACGATGCCAACCGCTAGGGGTTATCCGAATCACCCGGGGAGGGTGACATGAGGCTCGCCGGCCGAACTTGCACCCGGGGGGCCCCTGCCTCCGCCGTTTATACGGCGTGGATGTCCCAGCCATGTTGTTCCAGCTGCATGAAAGGGACATTCACATCGTATGCCGCGGTGCGGATGATGCCAGCGGGACAGGTGGCGCAGTCGGCGCATTCTGCGCCGGGCGCGGGCGCTGATCCAGCAGCCGGTCGATGACCTGCATGGCCCAGCGGGCGTCGAGGCTGGGATTTGGTCCGCAGCGCTCGCCACATGGCCAGGATCTGGTCATCGATGTCGCAAGCCGGCCCGCGGGCCGCGCCTTCCGCCTCGTGCGCGTGCTCCATAGCGGTGCCCCATCTAGCAGGTAGTCGCATTGAGACAACATAACGGAACAGGGGTAAGCAGGTCAGGCCAGAGTCGCTCGGGCCGCCCTCCTCGACACGACCCTGTAGTCAGGACGGGGAACGTCGGCCGGCGCCTGGGGCGGCCGGCCGCGGGCGCAGCGACCCGGCGGCGGCGAAGGCGGTGAGGAACAGGGCGACGATGAGCCACATGGCACTGAGGAGGCCGGCGGACTGAGCGAGCAGGCCGATGACGGGCGGGCCGGCCAGGTTGGCGAAGTAGCCGATGGAGGCGACGACGCTGACCCGCGCGGCCGGGTCGGGTCCGCTCTCCGCGGCCGCGGACATGCCGAGCGGGAAGCCCATCGAGACGCCGACCGCCCACAGCAGCACGCCCGCCAGGACGATCCAGCGGTTCCCGGCCTGGATGAACAACACCACGCCGACGACGCCGAGGGCGGTGGTGACGCGGATGGTGCGGACGCGCCCGAGGCGATCGACGACGGGCCCGCCGAAGATCCGGGCGAGCGCCTCGCTGATCGCGAACACGGTGAGGAACAGCGCGGCTACCGCGGCGGTCTGCCCGTGGTTGTTCCGCACCGCCAGGGTGAGCCAGTTGTTCGCCGAGCCTTCGCCGAGCTCGACGCCGAGCATGACGAGGCCGATGAGCAGCAGCCGCCAGTCCAGCCAGCCGCGGAGCCAGTGGCGGAGCCTGGCGGCCCGGTCCTGCGGCGGCTGCCCGGCCGAGGCGCGGCGGCCGGGCGGGATGCCCGGCGCCGTGCCGAGGGCGGCGACCGCGATGAGAACGGCTTCGCCGATGAGCTGGGCCGAGGGAGATACGCCCAGGGCCGCGCAGCCCGCGCCGATTCCGGCCCCAGCGGCGGCGCCGATGGACCACGCGGCGTGCATCATCGGCATGAGGGTGCGCCCCGCCGCCTGCTCGACGGCGGCCCCCTCGACGTTGATCAGCACGTCCAGAAGGCCGATCCCCAGCCCGGTGATCACGAAGGCCACTGCGACCAGCGGAACCGAACCCGGGATGAGGGCCAGGCCCATGACGGTCATCGCGGCGGCGATGAGCAGCAGCGCTCCCGCCATGGTCCGGCGGCTTCCCAGCCAGTGCAGGACCGGAGTCGACGCGAGCAGCCCGAGGATGGCCCCGACGGTCACTCCGGCCAGGAGCACCCCGATCGTCGCCGTGCCGGTGCCCAGGTCCGCCTGGATAGCTGGCAGCCGCGGCCCCCACGCGGAGATAGTGATCCCGCCCAGCCCGAACGCGGCGGTGACCGTCCACCGCCAGCGGGCCAGCGCCGGACGCCCGGGCCTGACAGCCGAGCCTGCGGCAGCCTCGTCCGTCACCCCGCCATCGTAGGGGCCCTCCCCCGGGGTTTACTTTCGCCGGGCGCGGACGACGGACGCTCAGATGCTGTGGCCCGGGCCCGGGCCCGGGCCGGTCCGGGCTGGCGGGTTGCTGGGCTTCGGCGGCCAGAGTGATGCTCTCCTCGCGGTAGAGCAGGCGGTGCAGGCCGGCCGCGAGCACGCCGCCGATCAGGGGCGCCACGATGAACAGCCACACCTGGCTGAGGGCCGTGCCGCCGACGACGAGGGCGGGGCCGAGGCTGCGGGCCGGGTTCACCGAGGTGCCGGTGATCGGGATGCCGACCAGGTGGACGACGGTCAGCGTCAGCCCGATGGCGATGGCGGCCGTGGCCGCGTTGGCTGTCGCCGAGGTCACCCGCAGGACGATGAAGACGAAGAGGGCGGTCAGGATGATCTCGAAGATGAAGGCTCCGCCGACGCCGATGTTGATCATCGACTGCTTCCCGTAGCCGTCGGCGCCCAGGCCCGTGATGGTCCGGTGGTAGAACGGCGAGGTGCTGAACCCTCCCCACAGCACCAGCGCGCCGACGATCCCGCCGGCGAACTGGGCGATCCAGTAGCCGACGGCCTCGGCTAGCGGAATGCGCCCCGTGAGGAAGGCGCCGACCGTGACCGCGGGGTTGACGTGGCTGCCTGAAATCGGCCCGATCATGTACACCAGCGCGAGCAGCGTCAGGCCGAACGCCAGCGCGGTCGCTACCACTCCCGCCGCGACGCTGGCGCCGGCGAACTTGAAGCCGAACATCAGCGTGGCCACGCCCACCGCGAAGAACACCAGGATCGCCGTACCGAGGAACTCCACTGCCATCTTCCTAATCATCACGCAATGATAACGGCGGCATATCGCGACGGCCTCACCGGTGCTCGTGAGCCGGGCCGCTGAATCACCCTCGGGAGATGATCCGCCGGGCGGGGCGGATCGCGAGGATGAGCATGGCCCGAAGGGGAAGTGAGGAGGCAGCCCGTGCCCGTGCGCCGCGCCCGAATCACGGACCAGGCCCAGCTGGAACCGCGGAACCTGAGGACCCCGCGGGCGGCCGCGGTCGCCGGGATCGTGTTCTCCGCGCTGCTGATCACGGCGCTGGTGCTGCTCAGGCTTTCCGCCCCGGCCCATGCCTCGGCCACGGGCGCGTGGCTGTCCAACCCCCGGAGCAGGGGTGAGGTCGCCGTCGCGCTGAACCTCGTCCCGTTCGCCGGGATCGCCTTCCTATGGTTCATCGGGGTGCTGCGGGACCGCATCGGCGAGCGGGAGGACCGCTTCTTCGCCACCGTGTTCCTCGGCAGCGGCCTGCTGTTCGTCGCCATGCTGTTCGTGGCCGCGGCGGTGGCCGGCGCCACTATCGCGGCCGCGGGGTCACAGCTGCCGGGCGCGGACGTCTTGGTCCTGAGCCGCAACGTCACCGGCAGCCTGCTGAACGTCTACGCGATGCGGATGGCGGCGGTTTTCACGCTCACGACGGTAAACATCGCGCGCCGCACCAGGATCGTGTCCCCCTGGCTGATCTATGCCGGGCTGGCCTGCGCGGTCGTGCTGCTGGTCGGCATCGGGATATCACCGTGGGTGGAGCTGGTGTTCCCGGTGTGGATCCTGGCGCTGAGCCTGGAGATCCTCGTGGCCGGAGGCCGGACCTCCGCCGATCCCGCGGGCGAGCATCACCCTTGACCGGGAGGCGGGTCAGGAGAGCGACTCGTCCAGGTCGCCGAGCGATTCGATGAGCTCCAGGTTGGCCGAGTAGTCGACCGGGCAGGCGATCACCGAGACGGTGCCGGCGGCCAGGGCGGTGCGCAGCGCCGGCAAGAGCTCGCCGGGCGCGGTGATCCGGTAGCCGGTCGCGCCGAAGCTCTCGGCGTAGGCCACGAAGTCCGGGTTGCCGAAGCTGGTGTCGACGTTGCGCCCGATCTCCACCCGGCGCGCGCGGCACCGTGGCCGGCCAGCACGACCGGGCTGCGCGCCGCGCGCAGCAGGGCCGCCGCCCGCGCAACCTGCCCGGGGGACGGCTCATCAGGGCGTGGCACGTTCACCGGAAGCGGCTCACCCCCGGCCGGGGCCTGCTCCACGTCCTCGGGGATGGCCAGGTAAACCGCTCCGGGCCGTTCGGTCTGGGCCAGCTTGAACGCCTTGCGGATCATCTCGGGCGCCGCGCCCGGCGTCGCCACCAGCGCCGACCACGTGACCACAGGCGTGAACATCGGCACCAGGTCCACGCCCTGGTGTGATTCCTTGAAGCTGCGGTTCATGCCGACCTGCGCCGACAGCGCGATCAGCGGCGTGGAGTTGGTGGTGGCGTCCGCGGTGCCCAGCAGCAGGTTGATCGCGCCGGGGCCGAGGGTGGCCGAGCACACCCCGGCGCGGCCGGTCAGCCGGCCGTAGACCTCGGCCATGAACGACGCGCCCTGCTCGTGCCGGGCCAGCACGTACCGAACGGACGAACGGGAGATGGCGTCCACCAGCCTGATGTTCTCCTCGCCCGGGATGCCGAAGACATGCGTGACGCCCTCGTCTTCCAGGCACTCGACAATCAGGGCGGCCGTGCTGCGCGAAGAATCCGTCACGCCCCCAATTAAACCGACCGAGACTAAGGCCGAAGTCCGGGTCCCGGCGGGCCGGGCTCAGCCCTCCCGGAGGAAGCCGGTGATCACCGGCCCGAGCTGGGCCGCGCTGTCGAGCAGCATCAGGTGGCCGCCGCCTGCGACCGTGTGCAGCCGCGCCCGGGGTATCAGCGCGGCGATGACGCGCTGGTTCACCAGCGGCGTGACCGGGTCGTCATCGCCCGCCAGGACCAGCGTGGGCTGGCCGATGGTCCACATCCACGGCAGGCTGGTCCAGCCGATGAGGCCAGCCATCCGGTACAGGGCGGCCAGGGTATCGGTCGGGCGCCGGATGTGCATCGAGCGGACGAGCTCAGGCTCGGTGCGCAGCCGCCCGCCGAACATGGCGCCGGCCACCCGTTCCAGCCGTTCGGGGTGGTAGCTGCGCGGGTGGATGAAGTGCCAGAGCGCCCCCAGGTTGCCCGGCAGGGCGAAACCGCCGAAGGAGGTCGACACCAGCACCAGCCGGCGAACCCGGCGGGAGTGCGAGAACGCCATCTGCTGCGCGACCGCGCCGCCGAATGAGGCACCGAGAACGTGCGCGGACTCTATCCCGAACTCGTCGAGCACCGCGGTGCCCATCTCGGCCAGTGACCACATGCTCAGCGGGTACGGCGGCCGCTGCGACCGGCCGATGCCCGGCGGGTCGAACGCGATCGTCTGGAACCCGGCCAGGTGCGGGAGCAGCCGTTCCCACAGGCGTACCTCGCCCCAGATGCCGGAGTGGAGCAGCAACGGCTCGCCTTCGCCGTGGATCTGGGCGTGGATCCGCACTCCCCTGATGCGTAGCTGCACGTCCCTGGCTGGCGCCACCGATGTGGCTGCTGTCATCGGAACCCTCCCTGGCTCGGGCGCCGGCCAGCCTCACCCGTACCAGGCGGGAACTCAGCCGACACCACTACCTTACCGCACAGTAACAAACCGAACGATCGGTTGGATGCTCCTGATGTTCCCATGTCACACGATGTGAATGAGGTTCAGTCACGGACCTCGGCCCCCAACCCGTGGGACCTATGGCCGCATCCGGCCGAACGATCGGTCCTTAGCGTCACTTCTATCGGTCCCGGACTCGCTGGGGCACCGCAGCTACCGGCTAGGAAGCCGGCCGAGAAGGAGCCTCCGCTCCTGCTCTCTGGGAGGTGAGCCGATGTACACCTTTGCCCAGCCCCTCACCCGGGCCCTGCACTTCATGGCCACCTGGCCCTTCGACCGGCAGACCCGCTGGCTGGTGGCCTCCCCGATGTTCCACACCGGAGGGATCCTGGCCACGCTGGCCACCGTCTGGGCGCGGGGCACCCACGTCATCATGCCCAGGTTCGATCCGGACCTGGCGGTCGACCTCATCGAGCGCGAAGCGGTCACCCACACGCTGCTGGTGCCCACCATGCTGGCCGCGGCCGCCGACGCCCAGCTGACCTGGCCGCGGGATGTCAGCTCGCTGCGGTACCTGAGCCACGGCGCCTCGCCCATTTCCGCCGAGACGCTCCGGCGGGCCCGCCAGGCCTTCCCCGGCGCCGAGCTGCTGCACGTGTACGGCACCACGAAGACCACCCCCATCACCACGCTGCTCCCGCACGAGGAGCGCGTCCTGGATACCCCGCTGATCCGCTCGTGCGGCCAGCCGGCCACCGGGGTGGAGATGCGGGTCGTCGACGACGACCTGACGGACCTGCCGCCCCGCGCGGTCGGTCAGATCGCCGTGCGCAGCCCCAGCGTCATGGCGGGCTACTGGCGAAACCCGGAGGCGACAGCCGAGGTCATGCGCGGCGCCTGGTACCTGACCGGCGACCTCGGGTACCGGGACGAGGACTCCTACATCTACCTGGTCGACCGGGCCAGGGACATGATCGTCAGCGGCGGCGAGAACATCTACTCCACCGAGGTGGAGGACGCGCTGGCCAGCTATCCCGGCATCGAGGAGGTCGCCGTATTCGGCGTGCCCGACCCGCGCTGGGGTGAGTCGGTCTACGCCGTCGTGTTCTCCCGCCAGGACGCCACACCCGACGAGCTGACCGCGCACTGCCGCGGGCAGATCGCCGGGTTCACGATGCCCAGGTGCATCGAATTGCGCACCGAGCCGCTGCCTAAGTCGGCGGCCGGCAAGATCCTCAAACGGGAGCTGCGCGAACCGCACTGGGCCGGTCAGCAAGCACAAGTCGCAGGAGGTTAGCGAGATGCGCAGCACAATGATGGACTTCCCGCTCACGGTCGGCCACATCTTCGACCACGGCCGGACGCTCTATGCCGACAGCGTCGTGGTCACCAGCGAGGCCGACGGGGTTCGGCGCATCGAGTTCGGGGCGCTGGCGGACCGGGTGGACCAGCTGGCGGCCGGGCTGCGCCGCCTGGGCGTCCGGCCCGGTGACCGGGTGGCCACCTTCGGCTGGAACAACTCCGAGCACCAGGAGGCGTACTTCGCCATCCCCGGCATGGGCGCGGTGATGCATACCGTCAACATCCGGCTGTCGGCGGAGCAGATCCGCTACGTCATCGGTCACGCCGAGGACTCGGTGCTCATTGCCGACGCCAGCCTGGCGCCCGTCCTCGGCCCGGTCCTGGCGGACGGCCGGCCCGGGACGCTCCGCCACCTGATCGTGTACGGCGACGGCGACCGTTCGGCGCTGCCCGGGGCCATCGACTACGAGGAGCTGCTGGCCGCGGAGCGGCCGGGGTTCGCCTGGCCGGAGACCGACGAGAGGTCGGCTGCCGCGATGTGCTACACCAGCGGCACCACCGGCCTGCCGAAGGGCGTGGTGTACAGCCACCGGTCCACGTTCCTGCACACGCTGGGCGTATGCTCCGGCGAGGCCCTCGGCCTCAGCCAGTACGACCGGCTGCTGCCCGTGGTGCCCATGTTCCATGGCAACGCCTGGGGGATGCCGTACGCCGCCTGGCTGGTCGGCGCCGACCTGCTGCTGCCCAACCGGTTCGCACAGGCTGCTCCGCTGGCCCGGTTCATCACGGCGGAGCGGGCCACCCTGGCCGCGGCCGTGCCCACGGTGTGGTACGACATCCTCGGCCTGGACGGCGTGGACCTGTCCTCGCTGCGGATGATCCTGTGCGGCGGGGCGGCCGTCCCGCACAGCCTGATCGAAGCCTACGAGGAGCGGTTCGGCGTCCGGGTGCTGCAGGGCTGGGGGCTGACCGAGACCAGCCCGGTGGCGTCGCTGTCCTTCCCGCCCAAGCACGGCCCGGCCGGTCGCGCGATGGATTACCGGGCCACCGCGGGCCGCCCGCTCGGCGGCGTGGAGGCCCGGGTGGTGGACGACGAGGGCAAGGTGCTGCCCCGCGACGCGCAGGCCACCGGCGAGATCGAGGTGCGCGGGCCGTGGGTGACGGCCGGCTATTACCAGGACCCGGCGCCGGATAAGTTCCGGGACGGCTGGCTGCGCACGGGCGACGTCGGCCGGATTGATGCCAGGGGCTACATCACTATCAGCGACCGGGCCAAGGACGTGGTCAAGTCCGGCGGCGAATGGATCTCGACCCTCGAGCTGGAATCCGCCATCCTTACCCACCCTGCGGTGCGCGAGGCCGCGGTCATCGCCATGCCCGACGAACGCTGGGGCGAGCGGCCGCTGGCCTGCATCGCCCTCGTCCCCGGCCAGTCGGCGACCCCGGAGGAGCTGCGCGCCCACCTGGAAGGCCGGGTGGTCAAGTGGTGGCTACCCGACCAGTGGGTGTTCCTGGACGAGGTGCCCCGCACCACCGTGGGCAAGCACGACAAGAAGCTGCTGCGGGAGCGCAACGCCGACGGCAGCCTGCCCGTCGTCAGCACCGACGGCCCTCAGCCCTACTAAGCCGAACTATCTGGAGAGTGTGTCATGTCAGAAGTCGTAATCGCCGCTATCGGCCGGACCCCGGTCGGCCGCTCCGTCAAGGGCTCGCTCATCGACCAGCGGCCCGACGACCTGGGCGCCTTCGTCGTCGACGAGGTGCTCAA
Organism: uncultured Actinomycetes bacterium; assembly: GCA_963841585.1. Lineage (GTDB taxonomy): Bacteria > Actinomycetota > Actinomycetes > Streptosporangiales > Streptosporangiaceae > Palsa-504. The sequence continues at coordinate 79,396 of CAWJDK010000027.1, read as the reverse complement.
GCAGGTCCCGCAGCTGGACCGCGCCCAGATCGACGACGTGATCTGCGGCTGCGCCCTGCCCGGCGGCGAGCAGGGGCACAACCTGGCCCGGATCATCAGCATCCTGGCGGGCCTCCGTGCCCCGGGCACCACGGTCAACCGCTACTGCGCGTCGTCGCTGCAGGCCGTCCGGATGGCCTTCCACGCCATCAAGGCGGGCGAGGGATCGGCGTTCGTCTGCGCCGGGGTCGAGTCGAGCACCCGCTCGCCGCTCGGCGTGTTCGCGGACCAGCCGGAGACGCAGAACCACCGGCTGTTCCCCGGAAACCGGGAGGGCTTCCCCGACGCCTACATGGCGATGGGCGTGACGGCCGAGAACGTGGCGGACTCCTGCGGCATCACCCGCGAGGAGATGGATAAGTACGCGCTGCAGAGCCACATGCGCGCGGTCGTGGCCGGCAAGGACGGGATCTTCGCCCGGGAGATCATCCCGGTGCCGCTGGCCTCCGGGATCATCATGACCGAGGACGACGGGCCCCGGCCGGACACCACGCTGGAGAAGCTGGCCACGCTGCGGGCGGTGTTCCGCAGAGGAGGCCGGGTCACCGCCGGGAACTCCTGCCCGCTGAACGACGGCGCCGCGGCCGCCGTGGTGATGTCGGGGGCCCTGGCCGCCGAGCTCGGGATCACGCCGATCGCCCGCATCCTGGCGACCGGCGTCAGCGCCCTGGAGCCTGAGCTGATGGGCCTGGGCCCGATCGAGTCCAGCCGGCAGGCGCTGGCCCGGGCCGGGATGACCATCGGCGACGTGGACGTGGTCGAGATCAACGAGGCGTTCGCGGCGCAGGTCATCCCGTCGGCCCGCGGGCTGGGGGTGGACCCGTCCAGCGACCAGCTCAACCCGCACGGCGGTGCCATCGCGCTCGGCCACCCGTTCGGCATGACCGGGGTGCGGATCCTGGCCACGCTGCTGAACGACCTGCGCACCCGGGACCAGACCATCGGGCTCGAGACCATGTGCGTCGGCGGCGGCCAGGGCATGGCCATGCTCGTGGAGCGGCTGTCATGACCGCGCTCCGCGACCAGGTGCCGCTGGTCGGATCCAGCCCGAACGGGCAGCAGCCGGGCGGCCAGGGAGCGGCGAAGAAGGGCCTGGTGGACCGGGCGGCCGGGACGCTGCGGTTCGCCGGGCGGCTGGCGATGGGCCCGCCGCAAGCGATGATGCAGCTCGCTCCCGGGGCCAGCCTCGAGATGCTGCGGATCGCGCTCGGCAAGTCACACGTCGAGCCGGGGACAGGGGATCATCGCTTTACCGATCAGGCGTGGCAGCAGAACCCGGCGTTCCGGAGGGCGATGCAGGCGTACCTGTACCTCGGCTCGAGCGTCGACGACGTGATCGACAGCCTTGGCCTGGACGGCATGGCCGCCGAACGGGTGCGCTTCGCGCTGATGCTGGTCCGGGAGGCCATGGCGCCCACCAACTACTTCTGGACCAACCCGGCGGCGGTCAAGCGCTGCTACGACACCGGCGGCCTCAGCGTCTGGCGCGGGACCGTCAACATGACCCGCGACCTGCTGCGCAACCACGGCATGCCGTCGATGGTCAACCGCAGGCCGTTCAAGCTGGGCGAGACCATCGCGATCTCGCCCGGCGCGGTCATCCACCGGTCCGAGGTCTTCGAGCTGATCCAGTACACGCCGCAACGGGAAACCGTGTACGCCCGGCCGCTGCTGGTGGTGCCGCCGCAGGTGAACAAGTACTACGCGCTGGACCTCTCCCATGGCCGCAGCATGTACGAATACCTGCTGCAGCACGGCATCCAGGTATTCACTATCAGCTGGCGCAACCCGACCGGCGCCCAGCGGCACTGGGACTACGACACCTACGCGCAGGCGGTGATCGAGGCGATCGACGTCATCAGCCAGGTGTCCGGCTCGCCGGACGTGAACATCTTCGGCGGCTGCCTGGGCGGGATGACGGCCGCGGTGGTGCAGGCGCACCTGGCCGCGCTGGGAGAGCGCCGGATCAACTCCGCCACGATGACCGTCACCATGCTCGACTGCGACTCCGACGGGCGGATGTTCCTGTTCGCGTCGCCGGCGACGCTCGCGCTGGCCAAGGCGGTCTCGAAGCCACGCGGGGTGATCGAGGGCTGGCAGACGGGGCAGATGTTCGCCTGGCTGCGCCCCAACGACCTGGTGTGGAACTACTGGGTGAACAACTACCTGCTCGGCCAGGACCCGCCGGCCTTCGACATCCTGGCCTGGAACGCGGACCAGACCAGGCTGAGCTCGGCTTTCCACCACCAGATGCTCGACATGGTCGCGGGTAACCAGCTGACGCACCCGGGCGCCCTGACCGTCCTGGGCACACCGGTCGACATCTCGCGCATCGGCTGCGACACGTACGTGGTGGCGGGGCGCACCGACCACATCACGCCGTGGAAGTCCTGCTACCGGACCACCCAGATGGTTTCCGGCCGCAGCCAGTTTGTGCTGGTCTCCAGCGGCCACATCCAGACCGTGGTGGCCGACCCGAAGCACCACGGCCTCGGCTACTACCTCAACCCGGAGACCCCTCCCGAGCCGGAGGACTGGCTGGCGCGCGCGGAGCGGCACGAGGGCTCCTGGTGGGAGCACTGGGCCGGCTGGCTGGGCGAACGCTCCGGCGAGCTGATCGCGGCGCCGGCGCCCCTCGGCAGCGACCGCTTCCCGGCGCAGGACCCGGCTCCGGGCCGGTATGTCCGTTAATCACAGGAGGAACAATGAAGGATATGAACGAGCGGGTGGCCCTGGTCACCGGCGGGACACGCGGCATCGGCGCGGCCATCTCGACCCACCTGGCGCAGCACGGAGCCAGGATCGCCGCGGTGTACAACCGCAACGCCCAGGCCGCGGACGCCTACGCCAAGGAGGCGAGCAACAACGGCCTGTCGGTGTCGCTTTATCAGGCCAACGTGGGTAACCCCGGCGACTGCCAGCGAGCCGTCCACGAGGTCCTGCGCCAGTACGGGCGGATCGACTATCTCGTCAACAACGCCGGCGCCGTGCACGACCGCACGGCCCTGAAGATGAGCTCGCTGGACTGGGAACAGGTCATCCGGGTGAACCTGTCGGGGCCGTTCTATATGTCCCAGGCGGTGCTCCCGCACATGCTCGAGCGCGGATTCGGGCGCATCGTCATGATCAGCTCGTACGTCGGTCAGACCGGCCGGATCGGCCAGGCCAACTACGCCGCGGCCAAGGCCGGCCAGTTCGGCCTGACCAAGGTGCTCGCCCTGGAGACGGCCACCAAGGGCGTCACCGTCAACTGCGTGGTGCCGGGCGGGATCGAGACCGACATGGTGGCCGCGCTCCCCGAGGACATCCTGAAGGCCGCGATCGACCTTATTCCGATGCACGCCCTGGGCAAGCCCGACGATGTGGCGGAGGCGGTCAGGTACCTGGTCTCGGACGAGGCGCACTACCTCACCGGCACGCTTCTCACGGTGGCTGGGGGGTTGCTGATGATGTGACCCGGCCCATCCCGCCGAGCAGCACCGACATGAGCCGCGAGGTGAGTCCTCCGACGTCGGTCTCCGGCAGGAGCCAGGTGTACGCCCAGTTGGCCACGGAGAGGAAGACCAAGGTCGCGTCGTCCACGTCGAGGTCCCAGCGCAGGTCGCCGGACCGGACGGCCGCCGCGAACAGGTCCCGGATCCGCTCCTTGTAGCGGTGCCGCTCGCGGAGGAAGGCGTCCCGGGCCTCGCCGGTCAGGTAGCGCCACTCCTGGAGCCAGACCGTGGCCACGTCGAGCTGGCTCTCCACCACCGCCAGGTGGGCCCGGAGCGCCAGCTCGAGCCGCTCCCCGGCGGCCGCCTCTTCGGGCAGCGCGTCCAGGGCGGCGTGGAACGCCGCCGCCCCGGCCAGCGCGACGTCGGCGAGCAGGTCGGCTTTGCGGCTGATGTGCGCGTAGAGCGAGCTCTTCTGGATGCCCAGCGCGGCCGCGAGGTCGCTGACCGACGTGCCGTGGTAGCCGCGCTCGGCGAACATGCGCGCGGCCTCCACGGCCAGCCGGTCCCGTGTCGGCAGGCCAGACGTCGGTGTCGTGTTCGGCGCGGTCATCAGCAATCCTGGCCATCGTAGCCAGGGATCACCGGGCGCGGACAGAGCGGCCCGGCGAGCGCCATAGCTCGATAAGCCGCACACCGCGGAGCCTGCTGCGGATCTCCACGGCGGTCAGCGGATCTTCACCCGGGAGCGGTACGGCCCCGAAGCGGACCCCGAAGTCCTCGATCACCGGCGACAGCTTCACGTAACGCCGACCGCCGCTGGCCAGGACCGCCGAGGCGTGCACGACGTCCGGCGCGGTGTGCAGCAGCAGCAAGGCCGGGATTCCCGGGGTCCCCGGGTTCCGGTCCATCCACATGCTGATCAGCTCCCCGCGGCGTAGCGCCGGGGCCGGCATGCGGAACGTGACGATGCCGCCCGGGCCGGTGCGGGTTACGACGGTGGTGAGCAGGCCGGCCTTGTTCGGGCCGGCCCGCACCGCCCAGTGCAGCCCGGCGCACTGCGCCGCGGCGATCAGCTGCGCCTGCATTGTCCGGCGCGGGACCTCGAGAATGGTCATCAGACCGCTTCGGCCTTCGCGGCCGACGCCAGCATCCCGAGCGCCTCATCCAGGGTGCCGGCCAGCGATACCGCCTGGTCAAGGCCGGTGACGCGGAACAGCCGTCTGATCCGCGGCTGGGCGCAGACGACCCGCAGGCTGGCCCCGTGGGCCGCCGCCTGCCGGGCCGCGCCGGCCAGCGCGCCGAGCCCGGCCGCGTCGATGAAACTCACCCGGTCCAGGTTGGCCACCAGCGGCCGGCCGACGACAGCCAGCCCGAACAGCCGCTCGCGCAGCCCGGCCACGGAGCCGAAGTCAACCTCCCCGGCCACGGTGACGAGCACATAGGCCCATTCGTGGCGGACCCGTACCGTCGCCGCCTCGCACTCATCTGGCCCGCCGGTCCCGGCCAGCATCAGGAACGCCGTATCGGGCCGCGCGGCGGCCGCATCGCCATCGGTCACAACCCCTCCCCCTCTGGTCGGAACCCACCCCCGGGTCGCGACGGAGGCGAGGCGGGCTTCCGCTAGCACGGAGCTCCGTCAGAAGGGCCACCTGGCAAAAGCCCCGACCTCGCCGACATTGAAGGTACCTCTCCGACGCCCCATTCGCATCATCCGATATATGTATGCCGTTATGTAACTTTGCTCGCATTTTGGGCTCTCACTAGGTGAGATCTCAGCGGTACCGGTGCGGTGGCGTGAGACCCGCCCGTTCGGGATCAGCTACCCCAGGCGGCCGGGGTTATGCCGCGGGGCGCTGGGCGGCGGGGCTGGCGGGCAGCAGCAGGTCGCTGAGCGGGCGCCGAGTCCGGGGGGCGACCTCGCGGGCGGCCAGCGGCTCGGGCAGCCCGGCGGTGTCGCCGGGCAGGCCGACGGCCAGGACGACGACCGGGGTCAGGGCGCCCGCTAGGCCGAACCCGGCGCGGACCGCGCCGGCGTCGAAGCCGCCCATCTGGTGCACGGCGAGCCCGTCGGCCTGCGCCTGGGTGACCAGCGCGGCGACGGCCTGCCCGGTGTCGTACAGCGCCCACGGCTGCGGCACGCCGTCGTCGCCGGATGTGCACGCCGCGACCATGATCAGCGCGCTGGCCCGGCCGGCCCAGGCCTGATTGCCGGGGGCCAGGGCGGCGAAGAGGCGATCGTGCGCCGGCTCGCCGCGGCGGGTGACCAGGAACCGCCAGGGCTGGCTGTTCTGCGCCGACGGCGCCCAGCGGGCCGCCTCGAGCAGCGCGGCCAGGGCCTCGCCGCCGATCTCGTGCGCCCGGTCGAACCCGCGCGGGCTCCATCGCTCGGCAAGCAGCGGGTGAACGGGAACCGTAGTGCTGGCGGTCTTGCCCTGAGGGGACGCGTTCGGAGTCAGGTTCATGATGTGTCATCTAACGAGTGATGACGTGTCATCTATTCCGGGTCGGGGAGCGGGGTTCAGGGCGGCGGAGCAGGGCAGATCTTGGGGCATGGGAGAGATCCGGGTGGGTACCGCGTCGTGGACGGACCGGACGCTGATCGAGTCGGGCTGGTACCCGCCCGAGGCGAACAACCCGGAGAAGCGGCTGCGCTACTACGCCCGGCAGTTCCCGCTGGTGGAGGTGGACGCCACCTACTACGCGCTGCCCGCCGAGCAGACCGCCCGGGCCTGGGCCGACCGCACGCCGCCCGGCTTCACCTTCAACATCAAGGCGTTCAGCCTGCTCACCCAGCACCCGACGCCGGTCCGGGCGTTCCCGGCCGACCTACGGGAGGCGGCGGGTTCGGCCGGGAAGGACCGGGTGTACCTGAAGGACGTGGACCCGGCGGTGGCGGAGGCCGCCTGGGACCGGTTCCTGGCCGCGCTCGAGCCCCTGCGGGCCGCGGGCAAGCTGGGCGCGATCCTGTTCCAGTTCCCGCCGTGGTTCCCGATCGGCCGGGCCCGCCGCGAGTACATCCTGGCCTGCGCGGCGCGGGCCGCACCGGACCGGGTCTGCGTGGAGTTCCGCAACCGCACCTGGATGACCGAGGACAACCAGCGCGAGACGCTGGACTTCCTGGCCGAGCACCGGCTGCCGTACGTGTGCGTGGACATGCCGCAGGGCTACCCGAGCTCCATCCCGCCGGTGCTGGCCGCCACCAGCGACCTGGCCGTGGTCCGGATGCACGGGCACTCGGACAAGTGGACCAGCCAGGAGATCTCGGAGAAGTTCGGCTACAAGTACAGCGATCAGGAGCTGGACGACTGGGCGGGCCGTCTTCGCGGTCTAGCCGAGGACGCCGAGATCACCCACGTGTTGTTCAACAACTGCTACCGCGACTGGGCCCACGTCAACGCCCAGCAGCTCACGGCGTTGCTCACTGGCCAGCGCGCTGCTGGATGACCTGGCGCTTGATCCGGGACAGCATCGCCGCCATGCCGCGCAGCCGCAGCGGGCTCACCAGGTCGGCCAGCCCGAGCTGGCTGGAGAACTCGGCCGGGGTGGCCAGCACCTCGCCGGCGTCCATGCCGTCGAGCCCGGCGTGCAGGATGGCGGCGAAGCCGCGGGTGGTCGGCGCCTCGGCCGGGGCGTCGAAGTACAGGTGAACCGTTTCGTCTGGCTCAACCTCCACGGCGAGGAACAGCGGCGCCTGGCACTCCGGCACCGGCTCCATCCGGTCGCGGTGCTCGGCGTAGCGCTCCGGCAAGGCCGGCAGGTCCTGGGAGAACTCCAGCAGCAGCTGCAGCCGGTCCTTGTCCGGCACGCCGTGGAAGTCGTCGACGATCTCCTGCAGCCGGGGATTCAGCGTGGCTCCGGCCGCTGGGGTCACGGGCTCGTCCCGCGGGTGATCGGGACCCGGACGCTGTTGCCCCACTCGGTCCACGAGCCGTCGTAGTTGCGGACGTGGCCGAAGCCGAGCAGGTGCTGCAGCACGAACCAGGTGTGGCTGGACCGCTCGCCGATCCGGCAGTAGACCACCACGTCGTCGTCCGGGCGCAGCCCGGCTTCGCCCTGGTAGATGGCCTCGAGCTCGTGGCGCGGCCTAAAGGTCGCGTCCTCGGCCGCGGCCCGGGCCCACGGGACGCTCCTGGCGCCGGGGATGTGCCCGCCGCGCAGCGCGCCCTCCTGGGGGTAGTCGGGCATGTGCAGCAGCTCGCCGCTGTACTCACCGGGCGACCGCACGTCGATCATCGGCTGCCCGAGGTGGGCCAGGACCTGGTCCTTGAACGCGCGGAGGTGCTGGTCGTCGCGGCTGGTTTCCGGGTATTCGGCCGGCGCGGGCTTCGGGGTGTCGGTGCTGAGCGGGCGGCCCTCGGCGATCCACTTGGCCCGGCCGCCGTCCATCAGGCGCAGGTCCGGATGGCCGAACAGCGAGCACACCCAGAGTGCGTACGCCGCCCACCAGTTGTTCTTGTCGCCGTAGAGCACCAGCGTGGTGTCCCGGGAGATGCCCTTCTCGGACATCAGCCGGGCGAAGCCGGCCCCGTCCACGTAGTCGCGGGTGACCGGATCGTTGAGTTCGGTGTGCCAGTCGAGCTTGACCGCGCCGGGGACGTGGCCGGTCTCGTAGAGCAGCACGTCCTCGTCGGATTCGGCCACCACCAGGCCGGGGTCGTCGAGGTGCTGCGCAACCCACTCGGTGGAGACGATCATCTCCGGGTGGGCGTACTCCTGGAACTTAGGCGCGGAATCCTGCGGCAGCGCCATGGGTCACCTCCGCTCATCATTGAGGGTTGACTCGCACTGTAACGCGGCGGGCAGGCGTGGCCTTCCCTGACCCGCGAGCTGGCGTGGCCTTCCCTGACCCGGAGCCTGCGTGGCCTGGCGTCAGCCGTGCTGGCGTCAGCCATGCCGGCGTCAGCTGTGGATGCCGCGTTCGTGTCGTTGCGATGCGCTGCTGCTGCGTTGATCATCGCGGCAGCGCGCGGCCCGGCTGTGATTTCCGGTGCTTCTGCGTTCCGAAGACATTCCTGTGCTCGGTGTTCCCGGGCCGGCACGCGCTCCCGCTTCGCGGATAAGGCGTGAATGTCCCATTCATGTCGTTCTATGTGCATGAATGGGACATTCACATCGTATGTTTTGGTACGAACGGGGTCAGAGTGATAAAAATTAACTAAAGTGTTTACGAGCTGACTCGGGCCAGCTCGAGTAGTCCGGCGGATGCCGCCGGTCCGGTTCTCACGGGATTTGCGGGGGATCGGTTCTCCCGGGATTTGCGGGGGGATCGGTTCTCCCGGGATTTGCGGGGGATCGGTTCTCCCGGGATTTGCGGAGGGATCGGATTTGCGGAGGATCCGGATTTGCGGAGGATCGGATTTGCGGGGGATCGGATTGCGGGGGATCGGATTTGCGGGGACTGGTGATGGCAAGGGCGGATCCGTGCCACGCTGAACCTGATGGGTAGCCGCAACGTCCTCACCGGGCTGATGTGCCGCCGGGCTGATGGCCGCCGCGCTGGGGCTGGCGCTGGTGCCTGCGACAGGTACCTCGGCCGGCGTGCGGCAGGCCCCGGCGGCCAGCGGCCTGCCGGGGGCCGGCCGCCTGCCGCTGGCTGGGCAGGTCGTCGGGATCGATCCCGGCCACAACGGGCTGAACGACACCAGCCCGGCGTTCCTCGACCGCAGGATCTGGAACGGCCGCGGGTGGGAGCGGTGCGACAGCACCGGGACCCGGACAGCGGGCGGCTACACCGAGGCCAGCTTCACCTGGAACGTGGCCGTCTACCTGCGCGCCGACCTCATCCGGATGGGGGCGCGGGTGGTGATGACCCGGACGGACAACGACGGCCTGGGGCCATGCGCCGACACGCGGGCCCAGATACTCGACCAGGCGCACGCCGACGTGTCCATCGACATTCACGCCGACGGCGGGCCGCGGGCCGGCCGCGGCTTCACGGTCCTGGAGCCGGTGGCCGACGGCCCGAACAACAGGGTCATCGGACCGTCGCTGCGGTTCGGCCGCGACGTCCACGCGATGATGCTCCGCGATACACCGGTACCGGTCAGCGACTACTACGGCCGTGACGGCTACATCAGCCGTGACGACCTGGCCGGCCTGAACCTCACCACCATGCCCAAGGTCCTGATCGAGAGCGGCAACATGAGCAACGCCGCGGACGCCGCGCTCCTGGTCAGGCCCGGCGTCCAGGAGGCCATCGCGCAGGCGCTCGGCACAGCGATCGCCCGGTTCCTGGCCGGGCGCTAGCGCGAACGGCGGCGGAGCTTGACCCGGTAGGAGTAGTGCTCGGGGTCGAAGTAGCTGACGGCGAGCTCGACCGGGGTGTCCTCGGTGTCGAAGTACAGCCGGTCGATCCGCAGCAGCGGCTCACCGGTCTCGCAGCCCAGGTGCCGGGCGGCGAACGCGGGCGCTCCGGCCGCGCTGAGACTCTGCTCGGCGGCGGCGACCGAGGCATTGAGTTGCACGTCGATCAGCCCGATGACGGTCACCCGGCTACGGCGGCCCGCTGCGGCCAGCTCACCGAACCCGGTGAGCAGCTGCCCGATCCGCGGCGGCAGGTAGACCGAGGTGTAGCAGAAGGGCACGTCGGCGTGCCGCCGGACCAGCGTGACCGTGTAGATCTCGTCCGAGGGGAGCCGGAGCCGGCTGGCGGTCTCCACGTCGACCTTGCGCTGCAGCGGGCCGACCACTTCGCACTCGGTGTCCAGGGACAGCGCCATCAGCTCCTCCACGGAGCCGAAGTGGTTGACGTACCTGTCCTGCTCGGCGACCGGGTAGGTGCCCCGGCCCGCCACCCGGTAGATGATGCCCTCGGACACCAGGTCCTGCATGGCCCGCCGGACGGTCTGCCTGCTGACCGAGTAGCTGGCCGCGAGCTGCTCCTCCGTAGGCAGCTGACGGCCGTCGGCGTACTCGCCGTTCCGGATGGCGTTCCTGATCCGGGTGGCCAGGGTCCGGTAGGCGACGGGACGCAGCTCCATGACGTGAGTATGCCCCGGATTGACTTCGGCCGCACCTTTATGAGGAAATGGCCGTACAAATCCTTCGGCGAGGAGGTACCCGCATGACGTCGGTGGCGGTGACGCTGGCCGAGTGGGCCGCCGGGCTCGAACCGGACCGCGAGGACCTGGAGCTGGCGCACCGGTCGCTGCTGGACACGGTGGCGGTCACCCTGGCCGCGCGCGAGCACCGGGTCACCCGGCTGGCCGCCGGGCTGCCCGAGGGCGCGGCCCTGCCGGAGGGCGCGCGCTGGGCCGTGGCCGGGCACGTGCTCGACTTCGACGACCTGCACATGCCGTCCACCACGCACGTCAGCGTGGTCTGCGTGCCGACCGCGCTCGCGGCCTCCGAACTGGCCGGCGGCGGCGGGGCGCGGGCCTACCTGGCGGCGGCCGGGGTGATGACCCGGCTGGGCACGGCGCTGGGCTGGCGGCACTATTCGGCCGGCTGGCACGCCACCTGCACGGCCGGGGCGCCGGCCGCGGCCGCCGGAGCCGCGGTCGCGCTGGGCCTGCCCGCGGAGCGGATCGCGGTGGCCATGGCGCTGGCCGTGCCCGCCGCGGGCGGGGTGCAGCGCGCCTTCGGCACCGACGCCAAGTCGCTGCAGGTCGGCTTCGCGGTGGAGGCCGGGATCCGGGCGGCCCGGCTGGCGGCCGCGGGCGCGCAGGCCGATCCGACGGCGCTGGACGTGTGGCTAGGGCTGGTGGGCGGGGATCCGTCCGCGGTGGACCCGTCAGGTCCGGCGGTGCCGAACGGGCTGGCGATCAAGCTCTACCCGTGCTGCTACGCGCTGCAGCGGCCGATAAGCGCGCTATCCGGGCTGGCGGCCGACCCGGCGGCGGTCCGCCGGATCGTGCTGCGGACGCCGGAGGCCACGGTGGTGCCGCTGATCCACCACCGGCCGCAGGACGGGCTGCAGGGCAAGTTCAGCCTGGAGTACGCGGCGGCGGCCGCGCTGCTGGACACCTACGCCGGGTTCGGCAGCTTCACCGACGAAGCGGTCCGCCGGGACGAGGCGCGGCGGCTGGTGAGCCTGGTGGAGACCAAGCTCGAACCGGGCGGCGACTGGCTGCTGGACGGCGAGCTCGAGGCCGAGGTGCACCTCGCCGACGGGACCGTGCTGCGGACCCGGCAGCAGTACCCGCCGGGCTCCCCGGCCCGGCCGCCGACGCCGGACCAGCTGGCGGCCAAGCTGGCCGACTGCGTGGCCGGCCTGGCCCTGCCGACCGGGGATGGCGACCCGGGCTCGTGGACCTGGGAGAATGCGACGACGACGCTGAGGCGGTTCCTGCCATGATCGATGAGCTCAACGAGGACGAGCGGGCCATGGTCGAGCTCGTCACGGACTTCGTCAACCGCGAGGTCAGGCCGGTGGCGCGCGAGCTCGAGCACGCCAACACCTACCCGGACAAGCTCATCGAGCAGATGAAGCAGCTCGGCATCTACGGCCTGGCCATCCCCGAACCGTGGGGAGACGCCCAGGTCAGCACGCCCTGCTACGCGCGGATCACCGAGGAGCTGTCCCGCGGCTGGATGAGCCTGGCCGGGGCGATGGGCGGGCACACGGTGGTGGCCAAGCTGCTGCTGGCGTTCGGGACGCCGGAGCAGAAGGACGCCTACCTGCCGCGGATGGCCACCGGCGAGCTGCGGGCCACGATGGCGCTGACCGAGCCGGGCGGCGGGTCCGACCTGCAGGCGATGCGGACGGTGGCCCGGCGTGTGAAGGGAGGAGGGGAGATGGGTGGGGACGAGTACGTGGTCAGCGGGTCCAAGATGTGGATCACCAACGCCCGCCGTTCCGGGCTGACCGCGCTGCTGTGCAAGACCGACCCGGCGGCGGCGCCCGCGCACGCCGGCATCAGCATCATCCTGGCCGAACCAGGTCCCGGCTTCACCGTGTCCCGCGACCTGCCCAAGCTGGGCTACAAGGGGGTGGAAAGCTGCGAGCTCAGCTTCGAGGACTACCGGGTCCCGGCCCGTGCGCTGCTGGGCGGGCGCGAAGGCGAGGGGTTCGGGCAGATGATGCGCGGCCTGGAGATCGGCCGGATCCAGGTCGCCTCGCGCGCGGTCGGCGTGGGCCAGGCCGCGCTGGACGACTCGCTGCGGTACGCGCAGCAGCGGGAGGCGTTCGGCGTCCCGATCTGGAAGCACCAGTCGATCGGCAACTACCTGGCCGACATGGTGACCAAGCTGACCGCGGCCCGCCAGCTCGTCATGTACGCGGCGCGCTGCTACGACTCCGGGCGGCGCGCAGACATGGAGGTCGGCATGGCCAAGCTGTTCGCGTCGGAGACCGCGATGGAGATCGCGCTGAACGCGGTGCGCATCCACGGCGGCTACGGGTACTCCACCGAGTTCGACGTGGAGCGCTACTTCCGCGACGCGCCGCTGATGATCGTGGGCGAGGGCACCAACGAGATCCAGCGCAACGTGATCGCCCGGCAGCTCATCCAGCGCAACCCGGCGTCGTCATGAGCACCCCGGCCGACTCGGGCCGGGCCAGGCCGCTCGACGGGCTGCTGGTGGTCGCGCTGGAGCAGGCGGTCGCCGCGCCGTTCGCCACCCGCCAGCTCGCCGACCTGGGCGCCCGGGTGGTCAAGATCGAGCGGGCCGGGACCGGCGACTTCGCCCGCGCTTACGACACGTCGGTGCTCGGCCAGGCCAGCTACTTCGTCTGGCTGAACCGGGGCAAGGAATCGGTGCAGCTCGACGTCAAGAGCGATGACGGCCAGGCCGTCATGGCCGCGCTGCTGGCCCGGGCCGACGTGTTCGTGCAGAACCTCGCGCCCGGCGCGGCCGCGCGGCTGGGCCTGGGCCCGGATGATCTGCTGGCCCGGCATCCGCGGCTGATCTGCTGCTCGGTGTCCGGCTACGGCCCGGACGGCCCCTACGCCACCAAGAAGGCCTACGACCTGCTGGTGCAGTGCGAGGCCGGGCTGCTCGCGGTCACCGGTACGCCGGAGGCGCCGTGCAAGGCGGGGATCTCGGTGGCCGACATCGCGGCCGGCATGTACGCCTACAGCGGGGTGCTGACCGCGCTGTACGAGCGGGAGCGCACCGGCCGCGGCTCCAGCTTCGAGGTGTCCCTGCTCGACGCGCTGGGCGAGTGGATGAGCCAGCCGTATCTGTACACGGTCTACGGCGGGCGGGAGCCGCGGCGGACCGGCGCCCGGCACGCCTCGATCTCCCCGTACGGCCCGTACCAGGCCCTCGGCGGGGAGGTGTTCATCGGGTTGCAGAACGAGCGCGAGTGGGCGGTGCTGTGCGAGCGGGTGCTGGGCCGCCCGGAGCTGACCGCCGACGAACGGTTCTCGACCAACCCGGACCGGGTGAAGCACGACGACGAGCTGACCGAGATCATCGAGGGAGTGCTCGCCTCGATGACACCGGACGAGGTGGTGACCAGGCTGGACGCGGCCGGCATCGCCAGCGCCCGGCTGCGCACCCCGGCGGAGTTCGGCGCGCACCCGCAACTGCAGGCCAGGGACCGGTGGCGCGAAGCGGGCACCCCGGCCGGGCCGGTGCGGGCGCTGCTCCCGCCGGTCACCGTGCCCGGCCGCGAGGCGGCCATGGGGGCCGTGCCCGCGCTGGGCGAGCACACCGAATCCGTCCTGGCCGAATTCCTACCCGAGAGGACACCATCATGACGACGCCCGTGAAAAGCACCGAACTGCCGCGGTACCAGCACGTGATCGACGGGCGCCGGGTCGAGGCGGGGTCCGGGAAGCGGTACGACTCGGTTGACCCGTACCTGGGCGCGCCGTGGGCGTCGGCCGCCGACGGCGACGCCGATGACGTCAACCTGGCCGTCGCGGCCGCCCGGCGCGCGCTGGCCGGGCCATGGGGCCAGCTGAGCGGGTTCGCCCGGGCCGCGCTGATGCGCCGGCTCGGTGACCTGATCGCGCGGGACGCGGACCGGCTGGCCGAGATCGAGACGAGCGACACCGGCAAGCTGCTGCGCGAGATGCGGGGGCAGCTCGGCACGATCCCGCAGTGGTTCTACTACTTCTCCGGGCTGGCCGACAAGCTCGAGGGCACCACCATCCCCGGCGACAAGCCGAACTTCCTCGTCTACACCCGGCGCGAGCCGGCCGGCGTGGTCGCGGCGATCGTGCCGTGGAATTCCCCGCTGCTGCTGTTGTGCTGGAAGCTGGCCCCGGCCCTGGCCGCGGGCTGCACGATGGTGGCCAAGCCGAGCGACTACTCCCCCGCCTCAGCGGTCGAGCTGGCCGCATTGATGGACGAGGCCGGGTTCCCGCCGGGCGTGTTCAACGTGGTGACCGGGTTCGGGCCCGCGGTCGGCAAGGCGCTGGCCGGACACCCGGACGTGGACAAGATCGCGTTCACCGGCTCGACCGCGGTCGGCGCGCAGGTGGCCGCGGCGGCCGCGGCGAACATCACCGGGGTGCTGCTGGAGCTGGGCGGCAAGTCCGCGCACCTGGTCTTCGACGACGCCGACCTGGACGCGGCGTGCAACGGCGTGCTGGCCGGGGTGTTCGCCGCCACCGGGCAGACCTGCATGGCGGGTTCCCGGCTGCTGG
The DNA here is from genome assembly GCA_963841585.1 of uncultured Actinomycetes bacterium. Classification (GTDB taxonomy): domain Bacteria; phylum Actinomycetota; class Actinomycetes; order Streptosporangiales; family Streptosporangiaceae; genus Palsa-504. The sequence goes on along the minus strand of CAWJDK010000027.1, from coordinate 64,383 downwards.
TCTCACGGGCCGTGCACGACCAGCTGGTGGAGAAGATTGCCGAACGGGCCCGGTCGATCCGGCTCGGCGACCCGAAGGCGGCCGACACCGAGATGGGCCCGGTGGCCACCGAGCCGCAGTACCGCAAGGTGCTGTCGTTCCTCGAGGGCGCGGCCGGCGAGGGCGCGACCGTCGCGGCGGGCGGCCGCGCCGACGACCTGGGCGGCTTCTTCGTCCAGCCCACCGTGCTCACCGGGGTCAAGCCGACGATGACGGTGGCGTGCGAGGAAGTGTTCGGCCCGGTCTTGTCGGTGATCCCGTTCGACACCGAGGATGAGGCGATCGCGATGGCCAACGACAGCCGGTACGGCCTGGCCGGGGCGGTGTGGACCAAGGACATCCACCGCGGGCACCGGGTGGCGCACGCCATGCGCACCGGCACCGTGTGGATCAACGCCTACCGGGTGGTCGGGCCGGACGTGCCGTTCGGCGGCTACGGGCTGAGCGGGCTCGGCCGGGAGAACGGCGTCGAGGCCGTGCACGAGTACACCCAGACCAAGGCCATCTGGGTGGAGCTGACCGGCGGCACCCGCGACCCGTTCACCCTCGGCTGAGGGATGACTGAGGTGCCGCGACGCCACGGACCGCATCACCGCGACCGGCCAGTTCAGCTAGCACTGATCAGCTAGCACTGATCCGCTAGTTCTGTTCCAGCCATTCGGCGAAGGTCGGGCCGGCCAGCGTGGCGTGCGGGCCGGGCAGCAGGCCGCCGTTTTCGCCGAGCACGTCGTCCGGGTCGTCCGGGCGGCTGACCGGCGCGCGGAGGATCCGCGCCGGGATCGGGCGGGCCAGCGCGACCCGTTCGTGCGCCATCTTGGCCGCGCCGCCCGCTGCACCCGCCGCCGCAGCGGGCTGAACAGCGCCGCCGCGGCCAGCGTCGCGATGGCCACGGCCGGCGGCCGAGCAGCGTCCAGGCCAGGCCGTTCGGCAGCCGCTTCGACATGTCGCCCTCCCGCGCGCCGTGACCTGCGCGCACTGCCAGGCTACGAGGCCAGCGATACGGCAACGTTACGGCCGCCGCGCCCTGCGGCATGATGAGGTCATGAGCCCACCGAGTTTCGGGGCGGCGGCGCGGATCCTGACCGAACGGGATCCGGTCATCGCCCGGCTGGTCGCCGAGGCCGGACCGCCCCGGCTGAGCCGCCCGGCCGAGTCCCACCTCGGCACGCTGGTCCGGGCCATCGTCTACCAGCAGCTGGCCGGGCGGGCGGCGGCCGCCATCCACGGCCGGCTGATCGCCGCGCTCGGCGGGGACGACACGGACGTGCGGCCCGAGCCGCTGCTCGCGCTGACCGACGAGCAGATGCGTGCCGTCGGCCTGTCGCGGGCCAAGGTGGCGTCGCTGCGGGACCTGGCGGCCAAGGTGCTCGACGGCACGGTGGTGCTGTCGCCGCGCGGGCTGGCCCGGGAGAGCGACGACGCGATCATCGCGCGGCTGTCGGCGGTGCGCGGCATCGGGACCTGGACGGCGGAGATGTTCCTCATCTTCCAGCTGCGCCGGCTGGACGTCTGGCCGGTCGGCGACCTCGGGGTCCGCCGCGGCTACGGGCTGGCCTGGCAGGTGCCGACGCCGACCGCACGTGAGCTGAAGCCGCTCGGCGAGCCGTTCCGGCCGTACCGGTCGGTGGCGGCCTGGTACTGCTGGCGGGCCGCGGAACTGTACGCGGGCGCGGCGCAGAGCGCGCTCACCCGGTAGGGCGGGTCTTCACGGCGGGACGCGTCTTCACGGCGGGACGCGTCTTCGCGGCGGGACGCGTCTTCACGGCGGGACGCGTCTTCACGGCGGGACGCGTCTTCACGGCGGGACGCGTGTTCGCGGCGGGGCGGGGCCATGATGGTGTCATGCAGAAGTTCTCCCTGGAGGCAACGGCCCGCGAGCTACTCGAGCGGGCCCGGAGCGGCAGCGGGGGCCGCGCCGCGACTACCGTCATCGGCGGTCACGAGAAGGTCCTTCGCCAGACCGTCATCGCCATGGTCGACGGCGCCACCCTGGCCGAGCACGAGAACCCCGGCGAGGCAAGCGTGCACGTCCTGGTCGGCCGGGTCCGGCTGACGGCCGGCCAGCACTCCTGGGAGGGCCGGCGGGGCGACCTGCTGATGGTGCCCGCCGCGTCGCACAGCCTCGCGGCCCTGGAGGATTCGGCCGTCCTGCTGACCGTGGCCAAGCTGGTCTGATCGTGTCCTAGCTGGGCTGGCTGGGCTGGCTGGGCTGGGCTGGGCTGGCTTAGCTGGCTGGATCGCGGCGGAACTTCGGCGGGGCGGCGCCAGATCGCCGCGGCGGCCGAACCGGGCCCACGGGAGGCGTGCCGACTTCGCGAGGGCACGAGAGCAGGTGACAAAAACGGCAAATCGGGCATCGGGATGTCGAGAGGTGTCGCGGATGGTCACGGCGGGCGCCGCACGAACGTGAGAGTGGTCTTACGTCACTCCGGCACTGCCCGTACCAAGACATACGATGTGAATGTCCCATTCATGCAGCTAGAGCGACATGAATGGGACATTCACGCCTTATCTGCGGAGCCGGGCCGGGCGGCGGCAAGGAATCACCGGTCACGTGAAGCTTCTGGGGACGCAGGAGCATCACGGGTCCTGGCCAGGGCGCACGTCGCCCGGCCAAGGACGTCATCGTGGATATCTAGAGCCCTGATAGCGCCTTGGCGATCCACGATCGGGGTCAGTACTGCAGGGCAGCCCCCGTGACCTGGTTGTCGCGGCGACCGCGGAGGGGCGTGGCCCTGAGACGGCTGCACCGGGACCGCGACTCCGGCCGTAGCGCGAGGGCCGCCCGGTCGGGCCGTCCGGTGGTCCCGGGCTGAGCCATGATGGTGTCATGCCGCCCGACGTGTCCCTGCTCGATGGCGTGCTGGAGCGCGTGACCTTCGCCAACCCGGAGACCGGGTACACGATCGCCAAGATCGGCACGGCCCGCGGTGGCGGCGCCAACCTGGTCACGGCGGTCGGGCCGCTGCTGGGCGCGCAGGTGGGCGAGTCGCTGCGGATGCGCGGCCGGTGGACGAGCCACCCGAAGTACGGCCGGCAGTTCGAGGTGCACTCCTACACCACCGTGCTCCCGGCCACGACCCAGGGGTTCCAGCGGTACCTGGGCTCGGGGCTGATCAAGGGCATCGGGCCGGTGATGGCCGAGCGGATGGTGGCCCACTTCGGCGTCGACATCATGCACATCATCGAGGACGAGCCCGGGCGCCTGATCGAGGTCGAGGGCCTGGGGCCCAGACGCACCGCGATGATCACCGCCGCCTGGGCCGAGCAGAAGGCCATCAAGGAAGTGATGGTGTTCCTGCAGGGCGTGGGGGTGTCCACGTCGCTCGCGGTGCGGATCTACAAGAAGTACAGCGACGAGGCCATCTCCGTGGTGCGCGACGAGCCGTACCGGCTGGCCGCCGACGTATGGGGCATCGGCTTCAAGACCGCTGACACCATCGCCGCCGCGGTCGGCATCGCCCGGGACAGCCCGGAGCGGATCAAGGCCGGGCTGGCGTACACCCTGTCCGAGGCGGCCGACGAGGGGCACTGCTACCTGCCCGCGCCCAACCTGATGGCCGACGCGGCCAAGATCCTCGAAGTGCCGGGCGAGCTGATCACCCCGTGCCTGGACGAGCTGGCCGCGGCCGAGGGGGTGATCACGGAGACGGTGCCGGCTGGAGGGCCGGCTGGGCCCGGCACCGCCGCCCAGGTGCCCGCCGTCTACCTGCCGCCCTTCTACGCGGCCGAACGGTCCCTGGCTTCCGCCCTGCTCCGGCTGCTCGCCACGCGGGCCGACCGGCTGGCGACGTTCGGCGCGGTGGACTGGGACAAGGCGCTGGCCTGGCTGCGCGGCCGCACCGGCGCGCCGCTGGCCGCGGAACAGGAGGAGGCGGTGCGGCTCGCGCTCACCTCGCGGGTGGCGGTGCTGACCGGCGGGCCCGGGTGCGGGAAGAGCTTCACGGTGCGTTCGGTCGTGGCGCTGGCGCGGGCCAAGGGAGCCACGGTGGTGCTGGCCGCGCCGACGGGCCGGGCCGCCAGGCGGCTGGCCGAACTGACCGGGCACGAAGCGGCCACCATCCACCGGCTGCTGCAGCTGCGGCCGGGCGGCGAGCCATCGTTCGACGCCGCCACGCCGCTCGACGCCGACCTGGTGGTGGTGGACGAGACCTCGATGGTCGACCTGATCCTGGCCAACAAGCTGGTCAAGGCGGTGCCGCCGGGCGCGCACCTGCTGCTGGTGGGGGACGTGGACCAGCTGCCCTCGGTGGGAGCGGGCGAGGTGCTGCGCGACCTGCTCACCGCGGGCACGCTGCCCGTGGTGCGGCTGACCAAGATCTTCCGGCAGGCCCGGCGGTCCGGCATCGTCGTCAACGCGCACCGGATCAACGCGGGCCAGCCGCCCGGGACGGCCGGCTTCGCCGACTTCTTCTGGTTCTCCTGCGAGGAACCGGAGGAGCTCGCGGCGCTGGTAACCGACATCGTGGCGCGGCGCATCCCGGCCAGGTTCGGCCTGGCCGCACGGGACGTGCAGGTGCTCTGCCCGATGCACCGCGGCCCGGCCGGGGCCGGGAACCTCAACCTGGCGCTGCAGGAGGCGCTGACGCCTGGTGCCGAGGGGCGGCCCGAGCGACGGTACGGCGGGCGGGTGTTCCGGGTCGGGGACAAGGTGACCCAGCTGCGGAACAACTACGAGAAGGGCGCGGCGGGCGTCTTCAACGGCACCGTCGGGGTCGTCACCGGCATCTCGCTCGAGGAGCACACCCTGAGCGTGCTGACGGACGAAGACGAGCAGGTGGACTACGGGTTCGACGAGCTCGACGAGCTCGCGCACGCCTACGCGGTCACCATCCACCGCTCCCAGGGCAGCGAGTACCCCGCCGTGGTCATCCCGCTCACCATGGGGTCGTGGATGATGCTCAAGCGCAACCTGCTCTACACCGGCGTCACCCGGGCCAAGCAGCTCGTCGTGCTGGCCGGCTCACGCCGCGCGCTGGCCGCGGCCGTGCGCAACAAGGGCTCCGGCCGCAGGCATACCGCCCTCGCCCACCGGCTGCGCGTGATGGGGCCGGCGCTAGCGGATCAGGCAGACGGCTGAGCGGCCCTGAGCGGGGAAGGCCGCCGCGAGCGCTTTGGCAATCAGGCGGGCGCGTCCCGCGTAGCCCGCGGAGGTGAAGTGGATACCGTCGGAGATGAACCAGCTGTCCTTGACGGCCGCGGCCCAGTCATAGACCCGCATGTCCGGATAGCTGGCGCAGGCTTGGACCAGCGCGTTGTTCCAGGAGAGCATGCCGGTTTCCGAATACGGTCCGGCGGCGAGCAGCGATCGGACGTCCACCCACATGACCGGCTGGTCGCCGATCAGAGACCGACGTAAAAGGCCGACGCGACGACACCGGACAACCCAGCCGCCTGCAGGCGCGCCGCAGCACGACAACCGCCGCATGACACAGAGCGCTAGAGCGCCCGGACCAGGTTGATGCCGCGGGCCAGGGTTTGCAGGCGGGCTTCCAGGGTGTCGCCGGACGGGTAGAGGCGGACCATGTCCACGCCGGCGTCGCGCCAGGCCCGCAGCCGGGCGCGGACCATGTCCTCGGTGCCGATCAGCGTGGTAGCCAGCACCATCTCGTCGGTGACCAGGGCGGCCGCGCCATCCCGGTCGCCCGCCTGCCAGCGGTCGCGGACCGCGGCGGCGACCTCGGCCCACCCCTGGCGGCTGTAGGCGTCGTTGTAGAAGTTGGCCGTGGCCGTGCCCATGCCGCCGAGGGAGAACGCGAGCTCCTTCTTGCGGCCGGCGATGGTGCCGGCGAGGTCGGCCTCGGTGACCAGGCTGATCTCCGCGCCCTGGCAGATGTCCAGGTCAGCCCGGGTCCGGCCCGCCCGGGCCAGGCCCTCGTCGAGGTAGGAAAAGTAGGCGCCGGCCTGCTCGGGGATGAAGCTGGTGCCGAGCCAGCCGTCGGCGATCTCGCCGGCCAGCGCCAGCATCTTGGGCGACAGCGTGGCCAGGTACACCGGCACCGACACCGGCGGCAGGCTGACCCGCATCGGCTTGGACCCTTTGCCGCCGGGCAGCGGGAGCTCGTAGTGCCGGCCCGCGTAGCTGACCTTCTCCCCGGAGAACACCCGCCGGACGATCTCGACCGTCTCACGCATGCGGCCCAGCGGATGGCCGAACGGGACGCCGTGCAGCCCCTCCATCACCTGGGGGCCCGATACCCCGAGACCCAGCAGGAACCGGCCGCCGGACAGGTGGGCCAGCGTCATCGCGGTCTGCGCGATCGTGACCGGGGAGCGGGTGCCGACCTGGATCACGCCCGAGCCGAGCAGCATCCGCTCGGTGCGGGCGGCCAGGTAGCCGAGCGGCGAGGGCGCGTCCGCGCCCCAGGCCTCGGCGACCCAGCAGACGTCCAGGCCGAGCCGTTCGGCTTCGACGGCGAACTCGACCGCTTTTTTCCCAGACGCGGCTTCGATGGTGGTGGCGGTGCGCATCTACCCGGCCCGTTCGGCCCGCTGTTTAATGACCTCCAGGTTGTGTTTCATGCTCGTCTCGTGCTCGCGGAGCCGGACGAAGACGATCTTGGCCTCCTTGTCCGGCATCGCGTCGATGGCGATGTTCAGGCCGGAGCGGGCCGGGCCCATCTGGTACCACTGCCCGAGCAGCGTGCCGGCCCCGTCGGGCTCCACGGTGAACCGCCAGGTCGAGGACGGGTGAGCGGGGTCGCCGACGGCCCAGGCGAAGCGGCGCGGCGGGTCGCACTCGGTTACCGTGCTGACGGTCTCCCACTCCCCCATGGCCGGGTGGGCGGTGCGGCCGGTGAACCGGCGGCCGACGGCCGGGCCGGTCGTCGCGGGGTCGCCGTCCAGCCAGGCCACCGCCTGCAGTTCGGAACTGAGCTGGGGCATCAGGAAGATGTCGCTGACCATGTCCCACACCCGCTCGGGCGGCGCGTCGATGCGGATCTCGGCCGCCGCGGTAGGGGCGTCGGCGTAAACCTGTCCCGTCCATTCCATAAGGTCCAGGTTAGGACGCGCCATCGTTGCGGGTCACGACTGAACCGTGGTACAACGAGCCGGATGATCACGGTTCCGGGCCCCGCCCAGCCCGCCGCGGCAGCTGATCCGGCTGCCGCGGCATCGGCGATCCACGTTACCGGCTTGCGCAAGCGGTACGGCGACGTGACCGCGCTCGCCGACGTCGACCTGGTGGTGCGGGAGGGCGAGTTCTTCACCCTGCTCGGCCCTTCCGGGTCGGGCAAGACCACGCTGCTCCGGCTGATCGCGGGGTTCCGGCGGCGCGGCGTTACGGGTCTCAGCGGCCGGCTAGGTGGCGCATGTTGCGCAGGGCCACGGCCATGATCGTGTTCGTCGGGTTGTGCGCGCCCGAGGTGACGAACACCGACCCGTCGGCCGCGTAGACGTTGTCCAGGCCGTGCACCCGGCCGTAGGCGTCGGTCACGCTGGCGGCCGGGTCGGTTCCCATCATCATGCCGCCCATGATGTGGTTGCCGGTGGGCACGCCGCCGCTGTTCTCGGTGGCGGGCACGGCCAGCGCCACGCCGGCGCCCGCCTGCTTCATCATCTGCTTCAGCCGCGGGATCCAGAACTGCTGGGCTACCTGCTCGTGCTGGCCCGCGCTCCAGGTGATGCGGGCCACCGGCAGCCCGAAGACGTCCCTGACGGTGACGTCGAGGGTCACTGTGTGGCTCAGGTAAGGCAGGTCATGGCCGATGAGCGAGCAGCCGGCCAGCCGGTCCCGCAGGATTGAGGCGCGCATGAGCTGCTTGAACTCGGTGCCGAACGGCTTGGCCGCGCGGATGAAGCCGAGCAGGGTCTGGTAGGACTGCGCCTCGCTGATCGGGTCCTGGCTGCCGCCCAGCTCCATCAGGCCGCCGCGGATGTAGGGCAGGCCGTGTTGCCGGGCAAACGCCCGTGCTCCCGGGAAGTCCGGGTCGACGGCGTCCTCCACGCACTGCGTCACCGACCGGCCCCGGTAGGCGTGCATCCGCTCGTCGAGGAAGATCGCGCTGCCGTCGACGAACGCGTGCAGCATCAGCCGCCGGCCGAGCTTGCCGCTGCGGTCGGGGAAGTCAGACAGCAGGGCCAGGCGGACGGTCTCGATGGCGGACGCGGCCATGATGACGACGTCGGCTTCTTCCGTGCCCGTGGCGGGGCCTTTACTGGTCATCGTGATCCAGCTGACGCCGGTGGCCTTGGTCCCGGTGAGGTTGACCTTGGTGACCATGGTCTCGGGTCTCAGCTCGACCCTCCCGGTCCGCAGCGCCCGGCGGAGCGGGATGAGCGCGGCCGGCCGGGCTACCACCGGGCAGCCGAAGCTGCTGCAGAACCCGCAGTCGTTACAGGCGTGCTGGCCGTTGTAGCCGCTGACGGAGTTGGCCGCCATCGGGAACGGGAAGGGGTGCAGGCCGACGGCCGCGGCGCCCGCGGCGACGGCGGTCGACGAGCGCATCTGCGGCCCGGGCGGCATCGGGTACTGGTTCTGCCGCGGCGCGTGCTTCCGGACCAGGTCCGGGAACGTGGCCGTGTCGCCCTGGACGCCGATGAGCTGCTCGACCTCGTTGTAGTAGGGCGCGAGCTCGTGATAGGTGAACGGCCAGTCGGCCACGTCGGCGCCTTCGACCGGGCCCAGGGCTGAGTGCTGCTGGAAGTCGATGTCCCAGAACCTGGGCACCTTGGCGTCCCAGTGCACGGTCCCGCCCCCGACCACCTGGGGCAGCTCGTCGATGCTGCCGGTGTGCTGGACGGGGGCGGAGGGGTTCGGCCGCCAGGTGCGCGGGAACACCTCCGGGTCGGGCTCGGCGTAGTAGCGCTGGATCATGGCCAGGCTGTCGTTGGCGAACACCGTGCCGAACGGGCCCTGGCCCGCCAGGTTGGTGAAGTGGTTGGGGCCTTTCTCGAAGACGACCACCTGCCAGCCGGCCGTGGCCAGCTCCATCGCGGCGAACGACCCCCCGGCGCCGCTGCCGATCACAATCGCCGTGGGCATGCTCGTGCTTACAGGGCGCCGAGGAGCTTGAGGACATCGCCGACGATCCCGGTGTCGCCGACCGGGTCGTGGCCGTCGGACCGCTCCACCTCGTCGGCGGTGTAGCCGCGCGGCTGGATGTCGCCCGGGAAGCCGATCTCCTGCCAGCCGGCCAGCCCCCGGTTGCCGCCGTATTCGGGGCTGGCGTACAGGCCCTCGATGGTGTGCTCGAACAGCAGGCTCGTGAACTCGCTCACCGATGCGGCGGCCAGGACCTTGTCCTGCTCGGCGTGGGTCTTTCTGGTGAAGTCGCCGCCGGCCAGCTTGTCGAGGTGCTCGATCCCGAGCCGGTACTGTTCCTGCCAGCCGGTCAGGCGCTTGTGCCAGGCGATCTTCGCCACCGGGTCGAGGGGAGCGAAGCGGGCCATCAGGTTGGGCCCGGAGGTGTGCCGGTTGCTCCACGGGCCGCCGGCGAAGACCTTGCCGTCCTGGAGGGAGGCGAGCATGGTGTCGATGTAGCCGGTCACGCCCGCTTCGCGGGCGCCCGGGTGGCCCGCCTCGGCCGGGTCGTCGTGCGGGCCGGGGGCGATCCGCGCCGTCGCGGCCTCGACCACGGCGGCCTGGTGGGCGGTGAGGAACCGGAGCGGCGCGGGCTGGGGTTCGCGCCTGGGTGAGGATGTGCAGGCGGCGAGGCCGGCCGCGACCGGAAGGACGGCCACGGGGATGGCGGCGATGATCGCGCGGCGGCGCGGCCCTCTGGCTGACACGGTTCTCTCCTTATCATGGCCTCATGGTGACCACGACCGAATTCGACGAGCTGATCGAGGTGCTGCGGGACTTCATCCGGCGCGAGGTGATGCCCGCCGAGGCCGGCATCGACGAGTCCGACGAGATCCCGGACCGGCTGATCACGCAGGCCAAGGAGATGGGCCTGTACGGTTACGCGCTGCCCGGCGAGTTCGGCGGACTGGGGCTGTCGGTGGAGCAGCAGGTGCTGGTGACGATGGAGCTCGGCTACACCAGCCCGGCGTTCCGGTCGCTGTTCGGCACGAACAACGGCATCGCCGGGCAGGTCCTGGTCCTGGCCGGCACCGAGGAGCAGCGCAAGCAGTGGCTGCCGCGGCTGGCCTCCGGCGAGGTGGTCGCGTCGTTCGCGCTGACCGAGCCGGACGCGGGATCGGACCCGAGCCGCCTGGTGACGTCGGCTGTGCCGGTGACCGGGCCCTATGGCGACGGCTGGGTCATCGACGGCCTCAAGCGCTACATCACCAACGCCCCGGCGGCGGACGTCTTCATGGTGTTCGCGCGCACCGACCCGGAGGCGCCGCCGGGCCGGGGCATCGGGGTGTTCATCGTGCCCGCCCGGCTGGACGGCGTCGCGGTGGCGGCGCGCGACCACAAGATCGGCCAGCGCCGGCGCGTGGACCGCCGACGTCGCCTTCTCCGGTGTCCGGGTCCCCGGCAACGCGCTGGTCGGCGAGGCGGCCGCGGCCGGCTATTCCACCGCGATGCGCAGCCTGGCGCACGGGCGGCTGATCATCGCGGCCATGTGCACGGGCGTCATGGCGCGGCTGATCGAGGAGAGCGTGAGCTACGCCAGGGAACGCTCCCAGGGCGGTCGGCCGATCGCCGGCTACCAGCTGGTCCAGGCCATGCTGGCGGACTCGCAGACCGAGTACATGGCGGCCCGCGCGCTGGTGCTCGACGCCGCGGCCCGGTACGACGCGGGCACCGACCGGCGGCTCGCGCCCTCGGCGGCGAAGTACTTCGCCAGCGAGGCGGTCGGCCGGATCGCCGACCGGGCGGTGCAGATCCACGGGGGTTCGGGGTACATGCGCGGGGTCCCGGTGGAGCGGCTGTACCGCGACGTCCGGCTGTTCCGGATCTACGAGGGCACCAGCCAGATCCAGCAGCTCGTCATCGCCCGGGAGATGCTCAGGTAGGTTCGGCCCGGCGGTTAGGGACCAACGTCCCTGTGCGCGGGAGTCGGCGAGGCGGTGAGATGCAAGGATGTTTGTAGGCGACGAGACGCGCCTGGACATCAGCTTCGCTGTCGCGCGGGAACGGCTGATCCGGCTCGCGCAGCGCGATGCCCTGTTCGCCCCGTCGGCGGACGGCTATGGCGCGGGCCTGGCCCGGGTGGGTCCGGGGGTCGTCTCCAAGCTGGTCCGGGTGCAGATCCGCGAGCTGTCCTGGACGGAGAAGTCGGGAGGGCTGGCGCTGCGCTGGGAGGCCACCGGGACGGGCGGCAAGTTGTTCCCGGTCCTCGACGCCGACCTCACGCTCGCCGATTGGGGGGCTCGGGGCACGCTGGTGGCCCTGGCCGGCGTCTACCGGCCGCCGCTCGGGGGGCTGGGCCAGGCGCTCGACCGAGCCGTGTTGCACCGGGTCGCCGTCACGACCATCAAGGGCTTCCTGGCCCGGGTGGCGGCTCAGCTCGCCGACCACCCCGTCGCTAACGGCGCCGGGTGCTCGAAGGCGTAGCTCCTGATCGCCAGGATCGCTTCGTCCAGCTGGTCGAGCGCGTCGGCCAGGCGCTCGCGGGCCACGTCCCCGGGCAGGCCGGATGCCGCCTGCACGCTCAGCCCGACCTGGAACAGCCGGTTCACCACCCGGTCGAGCAGGTCCCTGGTGACCTGCGGCTCATGGGCCACCACCCCCTGGGCCAGGTCGAGCAGGTCATTCCGCTGACCTGGCCCGGTGGCATCGCGGACCACCGCCAGGACGAAGGTATCCGAGATGGTGGGCACCGGGCTCAGGGTGATCTCGACCGGCAGCGTGGCCCCGTCCTTGCGGAGGGCGGCGAGCCGCGCCCGTTCGGCCATCGGCCTGATCTCGGGTTTCCGGTTGTAGCCGACCCGGTAGGCCTGGTGCGCGCCCCGCACCTCGGACGGGACCAGGGTGTCGACCGGCAGGCCGGTCAGCTCCTCCCGGCGGTAGCCGAACATCTCCGCGCACCGCCGGTTGACCAGTGCGATCTTCCCGTCGGGGGCCACCAGTATCAGGCCGTCGCCGAGGGCGTCGATGAGCTGCCAGAGGACGGTCGGGGTGATGCTGCGGGCCGTCGCGGCGCTGACCGCGGCGCTGTCTGCGCGGGGCCACACCGGTCCGCGCCCGGCCTCCGCGGCCGCTTCCAGCGAGGGATAGATGGGCACCAGCCGGTCCAGGTCCTCGATGGCGAGCACGCGTCGGACGCTCGGCGCCGTGACTACCAGCCGGACCTGCGTCCCGCTGATCGCCGCCCGCTGGCACGCCCGGGCGATGACCTCCACGCCCGCGTGATCGCAGGACGCGGTGCCGGTCATGTCCGCGATCAGCACGGCGGCGCCGCGGTTGATCACGGCCAGCAGCCGGTCCCTGAGCTGATCCACGTTCGAGATGTCGACACGACCGGGAAACGCGACCACGGCCTGTCGGCCGGTCCACTCCACCGGGAAGGCGTCATCACTCATGGTGGCTTCCCCTCGTCGGTGGTCTCGTGCTGCCAGATTGTACGGCGTTTCGCCGCGGTGTTCAGCCGGCCAGGAGCACGCCGAGGAACAGCGCGGCCAGCGCGCTGAGGCCGGTGAGCGCGCCGAAGACCGCGCGGCTCCGCGGCGTCCGGGACCGGATGTGCAGGGCGGCGGTGACCCCGGAGATCGCCACGACCACGAGCTTGACGATCAGCGTGGTCCGGTAGCTGGGGCTCATGTGGCCGACGGCCGCCACGTTCCAGATCCCGGTGGCGACGAGCACCGCGAAGGCGACCCAGGCGACCTGGTTGAACCGGCGGGCGGCTTCGGTGGCGACGCCGCCCTTGCGCAGGACCGGCACGAGAGCGGCCAGCACGAGCTGGCCGCCGACCCAGATCGTGGCGGCCAGCACGTGCAGGAACAGCCGGATGGTGTCCCAGCTGACGGCGAGCATCCTGTCATCCTGCCAGGAGCGAGGGAGCCCGGGCCCGCATCGATCCGGGCCCGGGCGGGTCGCTCGCTTACTTTTTGCTCCTTCCTTCTACTTCTGGCCGGCGGGCTCGGGTTTGGGGCCGGTTTCGGCCTGGCCAGCCGGGCCGGCGGCGGCCTGCTGGTTCCAGTCCCGCCAGACGAGCCGGTGCAGCGGGATCCACCTGGGGATGTCGCGCAGGCCCGGGATGAACGGGATGAACAGCAGCAGCAGGGTGCCCAGGCCCGTCATGAAGATGGCGATCAGGTCGATGTTGTCGGAGTTACCCCAGCCGGGCTGCATGTGGTACCACAGCTGGAAATACCACAGCCAGGGCTGGCCGGGATAGCTGCCGGTCTCGTTCATCACGCCCCACTGGTCGCCGGTCAGGTGCTCGGCGGTGGCCCGGTCAACGTAGTAGCCGCCGTCCTCCATGAACTTCAGCGGCAGGGTGTAGTCGGTGCCGTAGAACTGCCGCTGGGCGATCAGGTCGGCGTCGATCGCGCCGCTCTGGCCCAGGGCCAGCTCGGCGGCGAGCATGGCCGGGACCGGGCCGTAGTTGCCCGGCGGGAGCACCGGCACCCCGCTGGCGAACTTGATCTTGGGAGCAGCGTTGAGGTAGTTGGTCGCCCACTTGTTCTGCAGGCTGGCGGGCGCGGCCTCGTAGGCGGCCAGCGCGGCCTTGATCGCCGGGTTGAGGGGGACGGTCTGGGTCAGCGGCGTGATCACGAAAGCCTGCGCCGCGTCAATCGGCTGCCGCACCCCGGCCCAGCTCGCCGGGGCGATCACGACACGCTGCGGAGTGCCGTTGGTGTTGTAGGGCGGGCCGTAGGTCGCGGTCAGGCTGGTGCCGTTCAGCTCGCTGGCGGCGGTGCCCAGGAAGTCGGCCGGGGCGGCCTTGGCCCAGCTGGCGATGGTCATCGGCGGGACGTCGGGGGAGGACAGCAGGCCGGCCAGGCCGAAGGAGAGGGCCAGGGCCACCACGACGGCGAGGGCGCCTTCCTTCAGGATGTCGTATCGCTTGGTCGGGCCGCGCCACGCCGCCCGGTCGGCCTTGCGGGCCGCGCGCATGGCGGCGCGCCCGCGGGTTCGGGCGGCCGGAAGCGGGTGGCTGACGCCGCGCTTGCGGACCAGCAGCACGTGCGCGCCGATCAGCGTGATCAGCAGGATCGGCAGGAGCACCACGTGCCACAGCAGCATCTGGCCGAAGTTCATCAGATTGAAGAACGCGCCGACCCCGGCCGCGTTGAACGCGTCCTTGCCGTTGGTGGCGATCCACTGCGAGTCGAAGTTCTGCTGGGACAGGTATCCGGTGAAGCACACCAGGATCGAGGCGATGAAGGCCACCACCCCGGTGATCCAGGTCGCGGCCCGGCGGCCGCGCCAGGCCGCCATCCAGAACTTGCCCCACAGGTGGATGACCAGCAGCGCCATGAACAGCTCGACGCTCCATAGGTGCAGGCTGTTGAAGAAGTGCCCGACCGGGTTGGTGTGCCACCAGTCGGTGCCGCCGATCGCGATCGCAGCCCCGCTCGCCAGCACCACGCCGAGTGCGGCTAGCGCCGCCACGCCGAATATGTATATCCAGGACGAGACGTAGGCCGGCTGGCGATCGGGCAGCAGCTTCCGCGGCGGGAACGTGCCCAGGGCCCAGCGGCGCGCCCGCGCGGTCCACATCCGCTCATCGCCCGGGGCGGCTTCGTACCCGGGAATCTGGTCCGGTTCGGTCACCTCCTCCGGCGGCAGGGCCGGCCGGTGACGCCCGGGGAACGGCAGCAGCAGCGCGACACCGAAGATGACGACCATGACCGCGATGAGGACGAGGTTCGCCACCGAGATGGTGAAGACGTTCCAGTTCAGGTACGAACCAGGCTGGTTCAGGTCGATGGCGACGGGAGCGTGTCCCGCCAGAGCAATGGTTTGCACCGGAGCCTCCAGGCTGGCAGCGATTCGATGGGCTGAGCGTTCTAGCTGGCCGGGGACGGTTGTAGTGATGTGTGTCATCAGGTGTCGGGACCTTGGTCCCGGGCTTTGAACGTTCCGCGCCGTTCTGCGCCGTGTCCGCGCGGTTTCCGCGGCGGGTCTGCGCCGGTTTTGCGCCGGTTTTGCGCCGGTTGTGCGCCGTTTGCGCCGAGGCCGGATATTACGGCTCTGGAACCTCTGCTTCGCGATGGTGCGGTCGGGTACTCGGACGCCACTAGCATCAACACGTTGCAATGGACCTGATACGCAATGTGCCGGAGGTGGCCTGATGGCCTTAGACCGGCCTGATGACGATTTCGCCCGGCCCGAGCGGGAAGTCCCGGATCGCGGGCCTCCTGCCGCGCGATCGGATCCAGCCGAGTGGCGCAGTCACGAGGAGTACTACGAGGTGCTCCGGATCGCGGACGGTAAGCCGGCTGGCGATTCACGGACGGACGGTTCGGGCTGGGATGCAGTGGATGCCGCGGACCGGCCGTCGCCGGAGGACATGCGCGTGAGCCCCGAGCGGACCACGCACATCCTCGACGGTGACGAGAAGGGCAGCGGCGGTGGGCACCGGCACGGAGTCGGAAAGCCTGGCAAGACCGAGTTTCCCGCTAGCTGGGACGATGAAAAGATCGTCGCAAACGTTCTGGATGTCGCGCGTAAACCCGACAAGCCGCCTACTCATCAAGATTCGAATGACTCCTGGCTTTGCACTGGTACCCGTGACGCCGTGGACGTCTGGGCCGTGGTCGAACGCAGCGGAGACATCCTGACTGGCTGGCCCGAAGAGGGGGGCCCGGGCGTGGTACGCAATCCCAAGAAAGGGAGATCATGACCGAAGATGAGATCGTCGATCAGGCCGAAGCACTGCCGGAACGATTCGCCGATCGCTTGACCGAGAGCGCCCTGTGGAGCGTCAAGCAGATGCGCGGAGGCGGCGAATACGGATTGCTGACCGTAGAAATTGCCGCATCGCTGGCCGCGCACCACATGCCCGTTACTCCTGATGAACGAGATGAATTGCGGGCGCTGCTGGAGGCCATGAACATGCCGACCGATCCCATTGAGCAGCTCAACGTCCAGGCCTAACGACGCATAACGTCGCAGGTTTCGGGCTTATCCGCGGTTGGCCGGGCTTGCCGGGGCTGGGCGCCAGTGGAGTGATCGCCGTGGGCTGCGGTGGCTCCTGATCACGGCCGGGTCCGCTGCCACCGGCCGTTCATACGGCGTGGATGTCCCAGCCATGTTGTTCCAGCTGCATGAATGGGACATTCACATCGTATCCCGCGGTGCTGATGATGCCAGCGGGGCAGGTGGCGCAGCAGCGCACGATCCGCCGCGCCGGGCCAACAATCGTCCGCCATCTATCTCTAGTACTGCCACCCGGAGATCGTGACCGGCCGCGGAAAGGCGGCCGTACCGCCGATGGCTGGACTGGTCGGACTGGCCGGTATCCGCGGCTGTTAGCCGATGGCTGGAACGCTACCTAGCCGCATCTCGGGATAAGCGGTGCGCCCTATCCGTGAATGCGATGGCTGGCACCGCGTGGGTAGCGATGCCAGCCATCATCGCGGGTCTGGCGGATCAACCGCCGGAGACGTGTGCCGCGCTGATCGTGCCGATCGCCTCGTCGATCGAGCTGGGCGAGCAGTCCCTTACCGATACGCCGATATGCGCCCCTGACCGGAGTTGCGAGACCGCTGCCACCGCTCTTGCCGACAGCATTCCGTCGGGTCTGGCGTCGCCGACGGCGAAGATGGTGACGCCGGCCTGCGGCCGGTCCGGGCTGGCGTGGGGCACTATGACGAGCGTGTCGTCGGGCGAAGGTCTCGATCAGCCAGTTCATCGCCGCTCCGGCGTCAGCGTACAAGAGGTAGGGGATGACTTGCGGATCCGAAGTGCGCTCCGGCATGGCAGTGACCATACCTCCCGCCGGCCCTCGTACGTTATGGTCGGCTTCCGATGGGCATGCCAGGAGGACACGGCGCCAGGAGGAACTGTGGACATCACCGAACTAATCCTTGATGACCATCGTGAGCAGCGACGGCTGTTCGCGATCCTGGAGCAAATCGACCGGGCGGACACCGCGGTGCTGTCCGCGATCTGGGACCGGCTGGCTACGTTCCTCGAACTGCACGCGGCGGCGGAGGAGGCGATCTTCTATCCCGCGTTGCTGCATGTGGGCCTGGCGGCGCAGCGGGCGGCCGGGGTGGAGGGCGAGACCCTCGACGCCATCCACGACCACAACGAGATCAGGGACGCGGTCACCGAAGTCGCGCGTCATCAGGTCGGCACCGACGAGTGGTTCACGGCGGTCGCCGGGGCGAACCTGGCCAACAGTGACCATATGGCCGAGGAGGAACGGGAGGGCCTAACCGACTTCCGCCAGCTGGCCGGGCTGCAACGGCGCCATCAGCTCGCCGTCGCGTTCGCGGCTTACGAGGCGCGGAATTTCGCCGGAGTCCCGGCCGTGGATAAAGACCCGGCCGACTACGTCCGTGGGGCAGAGGAAGCCGGGCAGGAATCCCGGGCTGGATCCCTCAGCATCGGCAGCTTGAAGCGGGGCTTACCGCCCCGGGGCGTCACCCGGCTCGGGCGGGCGGGCTGTGGCTGTGCAGGACCTTGGTCTTGTCCTTGTTCCACGCGGTGGTGGTCCCGTCGGGGTTCAGGACCAGGGTCCAGCCCCACCGGTGGATTACCACTTGATGATGGAACCAGCAGAGTAGGACGCAGTCCTTGACCGAGGTCGGGCCGCCGTTGGCCTTGTGCGTGGTGTGGTGCACCTGGCAGGCGGCGGCAGGCTGGTCGCACCGTCCGGCCCACTGGCAGTGCTTGTCGCGCAGGATGACCGCGTTGCGGATCCCGGCGGGAATGCTCTCGCTGTAGCCGATGTCTAGCGGCAGGCTGGGGCCGCCGAGGCCGGCGCCGAGCTGCCGTCGGCGCAGGAAGCTCGCCAGCCCGCCGGGGCCGGAGAGCAGGTCGACAGCCTTGCCGATAATGGCCCGCTCGAGCGCCTTCCGGGCGGGGCCGGTGTCCGGGCCGGGGTCGCGCGGCTCGCCGGGGTGCCCGGCTCGCTGCTAGCGTCAACGTCCGCGTTACCCTCGGCGGCGCGGCGGCGCCAGTCAAGCTCGACGCACAGCCGGACAAGGTCCTCCAGCGCGCCAGGGTTCACGTCACCGGTGACAATTGGGGCTAGCGCCGCGTCGCAGGCGATGGCCTCGGCAGCATCGCCGTCCAGCCAGGCCCCGTCGCTCCCGGCGGCCATGGATGCCGCGGCGCGGTGCCCGGCCCACTGGGCGTGGACCTGAGCGGTCCACTCCTCCTGCAGCGCGGAGCTGCCGTCCAGCCGGAGCAGGTCGGCCAGCGAGATGTGGGCCCAGACCTTGACCGGCTGCCCGGCCCGCTCGGGGAGCAGGCCACCGGCGACCAGGCGGTGCATCGCCTCCTGCAGCGCATCGTGGTACCGCTGGGCGTGGCTCCGGGCGTCCTCCGCCCCGGCGGGGGCCGAGAGCGCATCCAGTACCGCGGTGACAACCGCGGCGCACTCCGGGGTCAGGTCCCCGCTCAGGACACCGGCGCCTTGGAACGTGGTCTCGAGCCGAACGCCGCGGTCCTCGAACGCCCGCGCTGGGTCCTCATCGGGCAGATTAGACCGGGACCGCTCATACATCTCCGCGAACAGCCCACCCAGCTCGCGCAGATCCATCCCGGCGAGCGCAGCGCTGATGAGAATCGCGTCCGCCGCGGCCCGGCAATCCTCGGGGAGCTTGCCGGTCCAGGTGCAGATCGTCCGGGTCACCGACTCCGACAACTCCCCCGCGGCCAGCGCGGCGAAGACCTGCGGATGCTCCGCCGCCCGCCGCGTCCACGCGGTATAAGACATCGCGGTTGCCTTGGTCACCCCGGTCTTATGGATCAGCCATGCTCGCGGGCTGTAGTCGGCGTCCGCGGAATACCCCTGCCCGGCGGTGAACGCCGACAGGACCGAGGTCCGCGCCGCGGTGCCGACCGCGGTCACCTGCTCCATCACCCGCAGGCAGCGCGCCTGCTCCTCGGCCGCCATCGCCGTGGCGTCGGCCGCCGCCAGATACGCCATCGCGGACCGCAGCATCTCCAGCGCCTCGGCAGCGCTAGACGGTGACCTCACAGCCCTCATCGTGATGCGCTACCTCCTCTCGATGCTCGCGGACGGACTCCTCTTTCCGGATGTTCAACAACTAGTTCGATTCTAGCATTGAGCTAGGACATTCTTGGGAGAACGAGGTGCTAATCTCATAGTAATCGAAAAAGATAACTATGAGCTGAGCGAGAGTTGCGGGACTCCTGGGATTCGATGAAACGCCGGGCTGGATGCTGCGACGGGGCGAAGCGGCCCTGGGTCGGCATGGCCGGGCAGGCATGGCCAGGGAGCCAGACGGCTGGCCGCGAGGGCCGGGGGGAGCCGGAGGGCTGGCCGCGAGGGCCGGGGGGAGCCGGAGGGCTGGCCGCGAGGCCGGGGGGGGCGGCTGGCCGCGAGGGCCGGGGGGAGCCGAGGGGGACGGCTGGCCGCGAGGGCCGGGGGGAGCCGGACGGCTGGTGCTAGGCGGGGTGGCAGGTGCAGGTGCGGCGAGGGATTCGCGGGTCAGGTCGGCGAGGGTGGGGTAGCCGTCGACGGCCATGATCAGGTCGGCCTCGGCGAGGATGCTGCGCAGGACGTTGACGATGCCGTCGGCGCCGCCGATGGCGAGGCCGTAGGCGTAGGGGCGGCCGATGGCAACGGCGGTGGCGCCGAGGGCCAGCGCCTTGATCACGTCGGCGCCGGACCGGACACCGGAATCGAACAGCACGGGCAGGCCGCCGGCGTCGACCACGGCGGGCAGGCAGTCGAGCGCGGGCAGGCCGCCGTCGGCCTGGCAGCCGCCGTGGGTCGAGCAGTAGATGCCGTTACCGAGCAGGGCGCGGAAGACCGGGTCGCTGGTGTAGTTGGCCAGGCAGTGACCGCGCAGCTGCGGGAAGTTACTGGCGGTCAGGTCGCGCGGGCGCCAGCCGGTGACCCAAGGTGTCCAGCGTGACCACGATGCCGCGGAAGCCGGCCGCCTCGGCGCGGGACACCAGGCTCGCGGCCAGGTCCCGGTCAGTGGGCGTGTACAGCTGGAAGAAGCCGGGAGTATCGCCGAACCGCGCGGCCACCTCCTCCATCGGATCGGCGGATAGCGTCGAGGCGATCATCGGAACCCCGGTTCGTTCGGCCGCGTCGGCGGTGGCCAGGTCGCCGTGCCCGTCCTGGGCGCACAGGCCGATCACGCCGATGGGCGCCATCAGCAGCGGGGACGGCAGCTTCAGCCCGAACAGCTCGACGGACAGGTCGCGGCGGGCCGCGCCGACGAACATCCGCGGGATCAGGCCCCACTGGGCGAACGCGGTGACGTTGGCCCGCTGGGTATGCTCGCTGCCCGCGCCGCCGGCTACGCAGGACAGCACCGACGGCGGCAGCGCCCGCTCGGCCCGGGCCTCGAGCTCGGCGAACGCCATCGGGAAGCTGGGCAGGACCCCCTGCAGCCCGGCCAGGTAGATCTCCAGCTGAAAGTCCCCGAACGCGGACTGAGGGCTCGTCATCGTGTCAGGGTAACCAGGCCCCGGCGGATGCGGGCGGGATCACCGGCGGGACGATGGCCTCGATCAGGTGCGGTCCGGGTTCGGCGTAGGCCTGGCGTAGCGCCCGGTCCAGTTCGGCGACGGTGGTGACGCGGCTGGCCGGGACGCCGAGGCCGGTGCCGAGCCGGGTGAAGTCCGGGGTGGGGTCGGACAGGTCGAGCATCCGTTCGGCCCTCTCCCCCGCCTGGCCCGCGCCTGTCTGATCGGCCAGGGTGCGGGCCAGTTCCATCCGCAGGACCGCGTAGGCGGCGTTGTTGATCAGGACGGTCGTGACGTTGAGCCGCTCCCGCGCCTGGGTCCACAGCGCCTGGATGGTGTAGAGCGCGCTGCCGTCGGCCTCCAGTGAGAGCACCGGCCGGTCCGGGGCGGCGATGGCCGCGCCGGTCGCGACGGGCATGCCCTGGCCGATCGAACCGCCGGTGAGGGTCAGCAGGGTGTGCCGCGGCGCGGCGGCCAGGGCCATGGGCAGCGCGAAGCCGGAGGTGTTGGCCTCGTCGGAGATGATGGCGTACTCGGGCAGCGACGCGGCGACCGTGTTGGCCAGGCTGATCGCGCTCAGCGGGCCCGGCTCGGCCGGCGGCGGCGGGGCGGCCTCGGTGAGCACCGGCTGGGCGCCGGCCGCGACCTGGTCCGCGAGTGTCTCGAGGGCGGCTTCGACGTCCTGGTCGGGTTCGGCCAGGACGGCGACTGTGCCGCCGGGTGGCACCAGGTCGCTGACCTTGTCCGGGTAGGCGAAGAACGACACCGGCGAGCGGGCGCCGGCCAGGATGAGATGCTCGACCCCGGCCAGCTGGGCCTCGGCCATCTCGGCCAGGTAGGCCAGCCGGTCCACGCCCGGCACCCCGGCGCCGCGCTCCAGCCGCGCCGGGAACGTCTCGGCCAGCAGCCGCGCGCCGGTCGCGACGCTGATCCGGCTGGCGGCCCGCAGGCCGCGCTCGGACAGGGCCGCCCCGCCGAGGAAGAGCATAGCGGAGGTAGAGAGAAGTCGACTATAGTCGACCGTTCGTGTTGGACTGGAGGCGGAGGCGGGGGTGCGGGGTGGGGCGAGGGCTCCGCCCTCGCTCCAGGAGACGTCGGCGGGGAGGACCAGGGTGGCGATCTGCCCGGTCCGGGCGGCCGCGACCGCGCGCATGGCGTCGCGGGCCAGGTCGCGGGGGGTGCCGCTGCAGTGCACCCAGCCCGATACGGTGCGCGCCAGGGCCTCGATGTCGGACTGCAGCGGCGCGTCGTAGCGGGCATGGCCGGTGGCGTGCGAGCCGACGATGACCACCACCGGGGTCCGGGCCCGGCGGGCGTTGTGCAGGTTGGCCAGCCCGTTGGCCAGGCCCGGCCCGAGGTGCAGGAGCACCGCGGCGGGCCGGCCGGCGATCCGCGCGTACCCGTCGGCGGCGCCGGTGGCGACGCCCTCGAACAGCGCGAGGACCCCGCGCATGTCGGGCACCGCATCCAGCGCGCTGACGAAGTGCATCTCCGACGTGCCCGGGTTCATGAAGCACACGTCGACGCCCGCGCCGGTCAGGCTGGCCACGAGGGCCTGCGCGCCGATCACCGCCAGGCTCCGGCGGGCCAGGGAAAGGAGGAGGGTCGGAGTCCGCCAGCTGTCACGGCTCGATCGTAGGCTGAGCAGATGACCGACGGGGAGAGGCTGGCGGACATCGTCGAGGCGGCGGTGGCGCGGGGGGACGCGCCGGGTTACGGCGTGTCGGTGACCGACTGGGGCTACACCTGGGAGGGCGGGTCCGGCACGGCCTGGTCCAACGTCCCGGACCGGGACCTGACCGCGGTGTGCGGCGAGGTGCTCAGCTGGGCCAGCGCCAGCCGGTGATCTCGGGGGCGTCGTCGCCCTGCTCCCGGGTGTAGGCCCGGGAGGTCAGGCGCTTGTCCGCCATCAGCTGGCGGACGTGGCCGGCCGTGGAGGACAGGCCAGGCACCCGGTCGATCGCGTCCATGACCAGGTGGAAGCGGTCCAGGTCGTTCAGCATAGACCATGTCGAAGGGCGTGGTCGTGGTGCCCTCCTCCTTGTAGCCGCGGACGTGGAAGTTGTCGTGCCCGTGCCGCCGGTAGGTCAGCCGGTGGATGAGCGACGGGTAGCCGTGGTAGGCGAAGATCACCGGCTTGTCCGTGGTGAACAAGGCGTCGAACTCGGGGTCCGACATCCCGTGCGGGTGTTCGCGCTCCGGCTGCAGTCGCATCAGGTCGACCACGTTCACCATGCGTACCTTCAGCTCGGGCAGGTGCTCGCGGATGAGCGTTATGGCGGCCAGCGCCTCCACGGTCGGGATGTCGCCGCAAGAGGCCATCACCACGTCAGGGGCGCCGGGCGCGTCGTTCGAGGCCCACTCCCAGATCCCGGCGCCCCGGGTGCAGTGGATGATCGCCTCGTCCATGGTCAGCCAGTTGAACTGCGGCTGCTTGCCCGCCACGATCACGTTAACGTAGTGCCGCGAGCGCAGGCAGTGGTCCGCCGTGGACAGCAGGGTGTTCGTGTCCGGCGGCAGGTAGACCCGGATGACCTCGGCTTTCTTGTTCACCACGTGGTCGATGAAACCGGGATCCTGGTGCGAGAAGCCGTTCTGGTCCTGCCGCCAGACCAGCGAGGAGAGCAGGTAGTTCAGCGACCCGACCGGGCGCCGCCAGGGGATGCCACGGGTGACCTTGAGCCACTTGGCGTGCTGGTTGAACATCGAGTCGACGATGTGGATGAACGCCTCGTAGCAGTTGAACAGGCCGTGCCGGCCGGTCAGCAGGTAGCCCTCCAGCCACCCCTGGCACATGTGCTCGGACAGCACCTCCATCACCTGGCCGGCCCGGGCCAGGTGGTTGTCCCCCGGCACGATCTGCCCTTCGAACTGCTTGCCCGTCACCTGGTAGACGTCGCCGAGCCGGTTGGATTCGGTCTCATCCGGGCCGAACAGGCGGAAGTTGTCCGGGTTATCCCTGATCACGTCGCGCAGCCAGCCGCCGAGCACCCGGGTGGCCTCCGACGTCGTCGCGCCGGGTGCGGGGACGTCCACCGCGTACTCGCGGAAGTCGGGCAGGCGCAGCTCCCGCAGCAGCAGGCCGCCGTTGGCGTGCGGGTTGGCGCTCATCCGCCGGTCGCCGCGCGGGGCCAGCGCGGCCAGCTCACCGATCAGGGTCCCGGAGGCGTCGAACAGCTCCTCGGCGTGGTAGGAACGCAGCCACCCCTCCAGCTGAGCCAGGTGCTCCGGGTTCTCCCTCGCCGCGGCGATCGGGACCTGGTGTGCCCGCCAGGTCCCCTCCACCGGCAGTCCGTCCACCACTTTGGGCCCGGTCCAGCCCTTGGGGGTGCGTAGCACGATGCACGGCCAGGCCGGGCGGGTTACATCGCCGTCGGCGCGAGCGCGCTGCTGGATGGCGCGGATCTCGGCGATGACCGTGTCCATGGTCGCCGCGAGCTGCTGGTGCACCAGCTTCGGGTCGTCGCCCTCGACCGTGTACGGGTGGTACCCGTAGCCACGCAGCAGCGACTCGAGCTCGGCGGCCGGTATCCGGGCCAGCACCGTCGGGTTGGCGATCTTGTAGCCGTTCAGGTGCAGGATCGGCAGCACCGCGCCGTCCGTGGCTGGGTTGAGGAACTTGTTGCTGTGCCAGCTCGTGGCCAGCGGCCCGGTCTCCGCCTCGCCGTCGCCGACCACGCACGCCACGATCAGGTCCGGGTTGTCGAAGGCCGCCCCGTAGGCGTGCACCAGCGCGTAGCCGAGCTCGCCGCCCTCGTGGACGGAGCCCGGCGTCTCCGGCGCCGCGTGCGACGGGATCCCGCCGGGGAAGGAGAACTGCCGGAACAGCCGGGCCATCCCGGCGGTGTCCTGGGTGACGCCCGGGTAGAACTCGCTGTAGGTGCCCTCCAGGTAGGTGTTGGCCACCATCCCCGGCCCGCCGTGCCCGGGCCCGCAGATGTAGATGACGTTCAGGTCCTGGTTCCGTATCACGCGGTTGAGGTGCGCGTAGATCAGGTTGAGGCCGGGCGTGGTGCCCCAGTGCCCGAGCAGCCGCGGCTTGACGTGCTCGGGCCGGAGGGGTTCGGCCAGCAGCGGGTTGCCGAGCAGGTAGATCTGCCCCACCGACAGGTAGTTGGCCGCCCGCCACCAGGCGTCGAGCGCGTCGAGCTCGGATTCGGTCAGCGGTGCCCGCTCTGTCATGGTCATTGGTAGTCAGGGGCGCGGTGCCGCGAGCGGCCCGGTTCCCCATCCCCCTTTCAATCCGTACGTGCGGTTTTCCCGCATACGGCTTACCGATGATCTTCTGTGCATGGTTACGCTGCCTTCGGATAGCGGATGGTGCCGCGGAGCCGGTGCAGGCCGTGCCCGTTGAACCACTCCTCAGTCCACGCATCAACCTGGCCCGCGTGCAGGTTCCGGCCTCGCTTCTTGATCATCAAGGAGCGCAGCCGCTGCACCACGTAGTCGTCGGCCTGGCGGAACTTGACGGCGGCGTTCCCGGTGCGGAAGTAGTTGCCCCAGCCGCGCAAGATGGGGTTCAGGTCCGCGATCACCTCGCGGATATCTGTTCCGGCGCGGTTGCGGCCGGTGCGGGCCCGGATCTTGTCCCGGAGCCGGTTCATCGCCCGCCGTGAGGGCCAGCGGTGCAGGTAGTAGCGGATGATCCGCTTCTGCTCCCGCAGCCGCCCCGACATGCGGGCATGAAAGTGGCAGCCGGGAAAGTCCAGTCCCTCCCGCCCTTGCCGCAGGTCCACTACTTTCGTCTTGTCCGGGTGCAGTCGCCGCCCCAGTGAGCCGAGGATTTCCCCGACGGCATCCAGGGCCGTCCTGGCCTGCGCCGCGCTGCGGCACAGCACCACGCCGTCATCGGCGTAGCGCACCAGCTCCCCCAGCCCGCGCCGGGTGAACTCAGCGTCCAGGACGTGCCGGTAGATGTTGGCCAGCAGCGGGGAAATCACGCCCCCAACGCAAAAGGCAACTTCTGTTTCGAGGCTACGCTGGGTTACCGGCGGCTGGAGCGGGGCCGGTGAGCGCCGTGGTGCCGGCGGGGCCGTTGGAAGCCGATCCGGGCGGGTTCCTGCCCGGGGAGGAGCGGCTGGCGTTCCTGGCGAGCGTGCTGGACGGGATCGAGCTGGGTGCCTGGGATCTCCGGATCGTCGGCTGGCTGTCCGGGCTGGACACGTCGACGGCGCTGACGATCGCGTCGCTGACCGCGCGGGCGCGGGAGACGGGACCGGGCCGGTGGGCATGATCATGGAACAGGATGAGGGCTTCCGCCCGCCACTGGACATTATCTGTAGTATTTTCGTGTCATGCCTGGAGATCGCCGCGCGGGTGCCGCGGAGCACGCGGCGCACGTCAACGAGGCCGCAGTCCTGCTGGAAGCCGGGACTCCGGCCGCGGAGGCGGCACGGCTGCTGGCCGGGCGGCTGGGCTGCTCGCAGCGGCAAGCCCGCCGCTACGTCGCCTCGGCATCGGCATCGGGCCGGGTCCCGGTCCCTGAGGAGGCCGCTGTGTTCACCGTCCGGCTTCCCGTCCGGCTGGCGGCTGCGGTCCGCGAGCACGCCCGCGTCTCGGGCCGGACGGTTTCCTCGGTCGCCGCGCAGGCCCTGGAGGAATTCCTCGCCCGCGCTCACGGGAGCCGTCCGTCCAGGTGAGAGAGCTGGCGGTGGAGACGGAGCACGTCTTCAGCCGCCATGCCGCCGCCGAGATGTCAGTGGCCTACGGGATATTGGTGCCGCAGCGGCGGGCCAGGACCGCCGCCCCAGCGGCGGAGGGAGGAACCGGTGACGGCAGCGGCGATCTACGCGAGGGTCTCCAGCGCCCGGCAGGCGAAGGACCAGACGATCGGCTCCCAGCTGTCCGCGCTGCGCGACCACGCCGCGACCAGCCGGCTTGAGGTCCCGGAAGACTGGGTGTTCGCCGACGACGGGCACTCCGGCGCGACGCTGGTGCGCCCGGGCCTGGAGGCGCTGCGGGACCTGGCCGCCCAGGGCTGCCTCGACGTCGTGCTGGTTTACTCCCCGGACCGGCTGGCCCGCAAGTTCGCCTACCAGGCGCTGCTGATCGAGGAGCTCGCCCGCTGCGGGACGCAGGTGGAGTTCGTGCAGGGGCCGCGGGGCGACAGCCCCGAGGACCAGCTGCTGATCCAGTTCCAGGGCATGTTCGCCGAGTACGAGAAGGCCCAGCTGATGGAGCGGTACCGGCGCGGCAAGGCATGGCGGGCCAAGTCCGGCAGCGTCAACGTGCTGTCCGGCGCCCCGTTCGGCTACCGCTACGTCCGCAAGACCCCCGGGTCCGGGGCCTCCTACGAGGTCGTCGAGCACGAGGCCGTGCTGGTCGCGGAGATGTTCCGCCGCTACGCCGACGACAGCGCCTCCATCGCCGGCCTGCGCCGCTGGCTGACGGACCTGGGAGTGCGCACCCGCACCGGGAAGGAACGCTGGGACCGGTCGGTGATCTGGGGCATGCTCCGCAACCCCGCCTACGCCGGCACCGCGGTCTTCGGCAAGACCCGCGCCGTGCAAGAGCCGGCCGGGCTGAACCGCACCGCCCGCCTCGCCGGCCGCACCGTCCCGAGGCAGGTCCGGGTCCAGGACCGGCCCCGGGAGGAATGGACGGGCATCCCCGTCCCCGCCCTGGCCGATGAGGAGACGTTCGACCGGGTGCAGCAGCGGCTCGCCGACAACAAGCGGTTCGCCTCCCGCAACACGAAGGTCCCGTCCCTGCTGCAGGGCATCGCAGCCTGCCCGTCCTGCGGCTACGGCTACTACCGCACCACTACGACCACGACCGCCGGGAACAAGATCTACTACTACCGCTGCCTCGGCTCCGACGACTACCGCTACCAGGGCGGCCGGGTCTGCCAGAACAAGCCCGTCCGCGCCGACTACGCCGACCAGGTCGTCTGGGACCACGTCACGGCCCTGCTCGCCGACCCCGCCCTCATCCGCGCCGAGATCGGCAAGAGGCTGGAAAGGGCACGGACATCGAACCCGGTCACCCGCAAGCGCGGCCAGCTCGGGCAGGCCCTCGCCAAGACCAGCACGTCGATCAGCGCGATGGTCACCGCGTTCTCCGAGCAGCTCATCACCATCGACGAGCTCCGAGGCCGCATGCCCGGCCTCCGCGCCCGCGAGACCGGCCTGAAAGACCAGATCGCCGCCCTCGATGCCCAGGCCGCCGACCGCGACGCCTACCTCAAACTCGCCGGCGACCTCGAAGGCTTCCTCGCCCGGCTCCGCGAGAACTCGGCCACCGCCACCGTCGAGGACCGGCAGCGCGTCCTGCGCGCCGTCGTCCAGGACGTCCTCGTCGGCCCCGAGAAGATAACCATCCGCCATCGCATCCCGGTCCGGGAACCATCCAGCGGCGGCGGCCACCACGACACCACCGACACGGAGAGTGACATGCACGAAAGTTCGCTGTTGCGTTGGGGGCGTGATGACCCCGCCCTGAGGCGTTCCCGCGACCGTCCGCTGGAACTGCCCCTCAGCCATCACTCCCGCCTGCAGCCACAAGCGGACCAGCTTCAGCACCCGCCGGCCCGGCACCCGCTTCCCCATCTCCGCGAGCAGCCGCTCGTGGCTGATCTCGCCGGAGAAGTTCCGGATATCGAACTCCGCCACGAACTGGTACCCGGCGATGAACCCGGTACCGAGCCGTTCCATCGCCTGCGTGGCTGACCGCTTTGGCCGGAACCCGTACGAGGACGGCAGGAAACCTGCCTCGAAGATGGGCTCCAGCACGAGCCTGGCCGCCTGCTGGGCTACCCGGTCGCGCACGGAAGGAATGCCGAGCGGCCGCTTGCCGCCACCTGGTTCCGGGATGTCCACGCGCCTGGCGGGCGCGGGCCGGTAAGTGCCTGCGCGGAGATCAGCCTGAAGCTCCCCCAGAAGCCGGGGAACCCCGTAGACCTCCTCCACATACGCCAAGGTGACCCGATCCACCCCCGCAGCCCCTCGGTTCTTCCGGACCCGCTCCCACGCCTCCCACAGGACGTCACCCCGGTGGATACGGTCATACAGGGCGTGGAAACGCCGCTCCGGAGACTGCCTGGCCGCAGCCCATAGCTTGCATTGAAGTTCTCGCACCTTCACCGTGGACACCCACGGCAGCACGGCAGGCTCAGGCCCGCCCGGGTCGTCGGACCGGGCGATCCCGGTCATGCCCTCGCGCTTACCCTCTCCGCCAGCGTGATCAAAGCAAGGGTCCTTCCCTCCCGGCGCGTTATGCTGCACGCCGATCACCGGTACTACGACCCCCTCGGACTCCCGCTGCCCTCCAGGTGCCTTCACCATCGGCTTAAACACCTGGTCTTCACCCGACGCAGGCCAGGCAGACGGGCCTCTCCTGTTCCAGCCCAGACTGTGCGCACGTGCCGCCCCCCATACCCCGGGAGGACCCGGCAGGCTGACCCCGGACCAGGACCTGCCGGACATGACCTTCGCCGTGACATGAGCGGCTCGGCTCCTCCGTTGTGACTGTGACGAGGCTGCAAGGTTCGCTTCACGCTACGGCCCGTACGCTTGCTCCCTCCAAAGAGGCTCTTGACACCCCGCTCAGCCCGCCGCCTCTCAACGACGAACCGGGGCCTGCTACCGGGCGCTCCGGTGCCTACCCGGACAGGACTTCCACCTGTAAGCCTGGACCAGCTTCCAGGACGCAACATGGCCCCAGGCTATTGGGCCCGCCCGGGGAGGGCCGGCCCGGGGAGCGAGCGTTAACCTGCCGGTCACCTTAGCGCAACTTGCGCAGGAACGGGTCCTGCGGCTGGTACGGCTCCACTTTGACCCGGGCGTTGACCACCACCGCGCCGCCCAGGTCCAGATCGAGTTCGGTGACCTCGGGCAGGTCGTCAGCCAGCCTCGACACGCGCAAGAGCAGGTGCACGTCGACGTCCGGGTGCGACCTGGTCAGGTAGGCGGCATCGACGTCGGTGA
Organism: uncultured Actinomycetes bacterium; assembly: GCA_963841585.1. Taxonomy (GTDB): domain Bacteria; phylum Actinomycetota; class Actinomycetes; order Streptosporangiales; family Streptosporangiaceae; genus Palsa-504. The sequence continues at coordinate 34,953 of CAWJDK010000027.1, read as the reverse complement.
GCGGAGTGAACCGGGCCGTTCGGGATGAATCGCCGGCGTCGACCGTGACCAGGGGGCCGAACACGTGGTCGCCGGCCACCCGGACCTGCACCGGCGGGCGCGGCGGGCCCAGGTCGGCCAGCGGGATGCCGTAGCAGCTCAGCAGCTCGGCGGCCTGGGGCGGGCCGAGCCAGCCGGGCGCAGACCCGCGCACCAGGGCGCGGGCGTCCTCGGTCCTGACGTCGGGGAGGGCGGGGACGTGGCCGCGGGGTGCGGCCCGCCAGGCGCCGTAGCCGGCCGCGTGGGCCAGGGCCCGCACCGCGGCCTCCGGCGACCCGTAGGCCGGCACCCGGCTATTGAGGAGCCGGACGGACTCCGGCTGGGTCAGCACGACGGCGGCGAGCGGGACGCGGACGTCGGCGGTCTGGATCGCGGTCTCCAGGTCGCCGGTGGCCCCGGTGGGCAGCACGATCGCGAGGACGGCGGCCACCTCGTCGTCCGCGGCCAGCAGCTCCAGGCACTGGCGGAAGGCTTCGGCGGAGACCGGGGCCGTGGTGTCGACCGGGCCGGTGACGGCGCCATTGGGGATGAGCGTCCGCAGCCGCCGCCTGGCCTGGCCGTGCGGGTAGTGGACGGACAGGCCGAGGCCGGCGCAGGCGTCCGCGGCCAGGGCGCCGGCGCTGCCGACGTTGGACACGATCGCCACGGTGCGCCCGGCTGGCACGGGCTGGGTGGCCAGCAGCGTGGCGGTCTCGACCAGCTCGCCGAAGCCGTGCGTGGTGATGACGCCGGCCTGCTCGAACAGGGCCTGGGGGGCGGCCGGTTCGGCCTGCACGGTGAGCACAGGCATGGTGCAGCTGACCCGGCGGGCCGTCCTGGCGAACTTGCGCGGGTTGCCGAACGACTCGATGTACAGGATGGCGAGCCTGGTCAGCCCGTCGCGTTCCCACCACAGCAGCATGTCGTTGCTGGACACGTCGAGCTTGTCGCCGACCGAGGCGAACGAGGAGATCCCGATGCCGAGCCGGGACAGGTGGTCGACCAGGGCGAAGCCCAGGCCACCGGACTGCATGACCAGGCCGGTAACGCCCGGCCGGGCGGGCCGGGCGGCGAACGTGGCGTCCAGGCCGATGCCGGGCACGGCCACCCCGAAGCAGTCCGGGCCGACCAGCCGCATGCCGTGCCTGCGGCACACCGCGAGCAGGTCGGCGCTCTGCGCGGCGTCCAGCCCGGCCGTGACCACCACGAGGGAGCGCACGCCGCGCTGGCCGCACTGCTCGGCCACATCGAGCACCTTGGCGGCGGGCAGCGCGATGACCGCCAGGTCGGCCGGCTCGGGCAGGTCGAGCGGCGAGGCCAGGCACCGCTCGCCGCCGATCTGGCGGGCGCGCGGGTTCACCGTGTAGAGGCGGCCGCCGTACCCGGCGGTCCTGATGTTGTCCAGAATGGCCCGGCCCACGGTGCCGCGGCGCCGGCTCGCGCCGATTACCGCGACCGACTCGGGCGCGAATATGTGCCGCAGGCTGACCGCATCGGCGCGACGCTCCCGCTCGGCCACTACGTCCAGGTAGCTGTCCGTATTCTGGCTGGGCAGCGGGAACGTGAGCTCGTAAACCCCGTCCGCGTAGCGCCGCTCGACCGGCAAGCCGGCGTTGGCGAAGACTTGCAGCATAGCCTTGTTCTCGGTCAGGGTCTCGGCCACGAACGTCGCGATCTGGCGGCTCCTGGCCAGCGAGACCAGATGCTCGAGCAGCAGGGTGGCGATGCCCCTGTGATGCATGTGATCGGCCACCGCGAACGAGACCTCGGCCAGGCTCGACTGCTCTCGCCGCGGGACGTAGCCGGCCACGCCGACGACCTCGCCATCGGCGACGGCCAGCAGCGCCAGGCTTCCCGGCGCCGGGTCGCGGCAGATCCGCCGCGCCTCCCTCTCGGCCGAGTGCCTGCTGATGTTGAAGAACCGCAGGTAGTTGTTGTCCGGGGACATCGCATCGTGCATGGCCTCGACCGCGTTGAAGTCGTCAGGGACGGCCGGGCGGATCTCGACCGTCGTCCCGTCGGCCAGCAGCGCGTACACAGGTTCAGAAACGTCCTGCGCCATGCTCATCAGCTTCTCCTGTCAGAACACCGGGCCGGCGACGACGGGGTAGCCATCGGGGTAGGTGAGGCGGTCGCGGACGGCCACCACGCCCGGGACGTGCCGGGCCTTGCGCACCAGGGCGCGGCCGAGCGCGGCGGTCTCCGGGGTTCCCTCCATGGTCACCACGCCGGACTCGACGGTCACGCTGAACGTGCGCGGGTCGATGAGGAACTCGTGCAGGAGCATCGTGTCGACGATCTCCCCGCGGATGTCCTCGTCCGGCCGGTCGAACACGGCGAGCAGGTCAGAGCGGCTGATGATCCCGATGAGCTGACCGCCGGAGTTGACCACCGGGAGCCGCTTGACCCGCATGAAGTGCATCATCCGGGTGGCCTGCTCGACCGGATCCTCGGGCGACGCGGTCACCGCCGGGTGCGTCATCAGGTCACCCGCGGTCAGGCCCTCGGCCTTGCGGATGTCCGTGTGGTGCAGCACCTCGGCCATCACTCCCGGGTCGGCCAGCGCCTCCCTGGCCAGCAGGTCGGCCTCGGAGACGACGCCGATCACCCGTCCCGCGTCGTCGACGACGGGCAGCGCGCTCACCCGGTACCGGCGGAGCACGGCCGCCATCTCCTTGAAGGTGGTGTCGCTCCTGACCGCCACCACCTCGGTGGTCATCACGTCTTTGACTGTGGCGTTCATGTCGTCATCCCTTTCAATCCATCGGGAAGCTGGCCAGGACGTCGTACCGGCCGGCCGGGCGATCGCGGGGCGTCGGGTAGCTGAGGCGGTCGCGGACCGCCACCACGCCCTGGATATGCCGGACCCGCCGCACGATCTCGTGGCCGGTCTCGTTGGTCTCCGGCACGCCGGTCAGCGTCACGATGCCGTCCTTCACGGTCACGTCGAGGGTCCGCGGGTCCTGCGAGTATTCGCCCAGGGGGACCTCATCGAGGATTTCTGCGCGGATGGCCTCGTCTGTCCGGTTGAAGACGGACAGCACGTCGGCCCGGCTGATGATGCCGACCAGGCGCCCGTCCGCGTCGGTCACCGGGAGCCGCTTGACCTTGCGGTCGTACATGAGCTTGGCGGCGTGCTCGACCGTGTTGTCCGGGCGGACGGCGACCACCGCGGCGGTCATCAGGTCGGCCGCGGTGACCCCGCGCGCCTTGGCCTGATCCCGGCGGTGCAGGATGCCACCGAACACGCCAGGCTCGTCGGCCAAGGCCTCCTTGTTCAGCATGTCGGCCTCGGAGACGACCCCGATCACCTTCCGGTCGTCGTCGACCACGGGAAACGCGCTGACGCGGTACTCCCGCAGGGCGGCGGCCATCTCACGGAACGTGGCATCCTTCTTGACCCAGATCACCCGGGTGGTCATGACGTCCTTGACTGCAGTCTTCATCGTGTCTATTCCCCCCGGGTGAGGACTACCTTGAGCGCGTGCGTGTCCGCGGCCCGCGCGAACACGTCGTAGGCCTGGTCGAACTCGTCCAGGTCGAAGTGGTGGGTGATGAACTTCATCGCGTCGATCTGGCCGGTGGTGATCAGGCGCATCAGAGTCGGCGTGGAGGAGGTGTCCACCAGGCCGGTGGTGATCGTGATGTCCCTGATCCACTGCTCTTCCAGGTGCAGCGTGGCGGCCTCGCCGTGCACGCCGATGTTCGCGATCCGGCCGCCGGGCCGGGCCAGGCTGACCGCCAGCTCGAAGGAGGCGGGCGCGCCGACGGCCTCGATGGCGACGTCCGCGCCGAGCCGCCCGGTCAGCTCCTTGATGGCGCTGAGCGGGTCTTCGCGCGAGTTGTTGACGGTGATGTCGGCACCGAACTGCTTGGCCGCGTGCAGCCGGGCGTCGGACAGGTCGATGGCGACGACGTGGCTCGGGCTGAACAGCCGTGCGCCGGTAATCGCGGACAGGCCGACCGGGCCGGCCCCGACGACGGCGACGACATCGCCGGGACGCACGCCGCCGGCCAGCACGCCAACCTCGTAGCCGGTCGGCAGGATGTCGGCCAGCATGAGAACTTCCTCGTCGCTCACCCCGTCGGGGATCCGGAACGTGGAGGTGTCGGCGTACGGCACCCGGACGTACTCGGCCTGCGTGCCGTCGATCTTGTGGCCGAGGACCCAGCCGCCGCCTTCCAGGCACTGCCCGTACCGGGCCTCGCGGCAGAACCGGCAGCTCCCGCACGCGCTGATGCAGGAGACCAGCACGCGGTCGCCGGGGCGCAGACGGCGCACGCCGTCGCCGGCCTCCGTAACGGTCCCGACGGCCTCGTGGCCCAGGATCCGGCCGTTGCGGACCGCGGGCACGTCGCCCTTGAGGATGTGCAGGTCGGTGCCGCAGATGGTGACCGCGTCGACCCGCACGATGACATCGCCGTCGTCGGTGATCTCCGGGTCAGGTACTTCCTCCCAGGCCTTCTGACCGGGACCGTGGTAGACGAGGGCTCGCATGAGTGCCTCCACTGGCTCGTTGCCTCTAGTACCAGCCTCTAGTGCCAGCCTCGTCGGTAAAGCCGGCTGACGGCAGGGCCGAAGGTCCATTCCGGCCGGGTTGAAAGTCATCGCCCCGGCCCAGGACGCTAAGGTTGATCCATGGCTGACCGCGTGATCGAAGAGCTTGACGAGGCCGAGAGCCTGCGGCTGATTTCGGCGGGCGGGATCGGCCGCATCGCCTACCAGAGCCGGTTCGGCCCGGCCGTGCTGCCGGTGAACTACAAGTGGTACGACGGCGCGGTGGTGTTCCGCACCGCCAGGCACAGCGCGCTGGACGAGGACCTGCAAACCGGGATCGCGGGCGGCGATTACCTGGTGGCGTTCGAGATCGACGAGATCGACACGCCCGGGCGCGGGGGCTGGAGCGTGCTGATCCAAGGGCCCGCGCACCACGTCGAATCCGAGGAGGCGCGCGCGCGGGCCAAGCAGGCGGGCGTCGAGCCATGGGCGCCCGGGGACCGGGAGCTGTTCCTGCGGATCGTCCCGAACCGCGTCACCGGCCGCCGCATCAAGCCCGCGTAGCGGGACCTTAGTCTCCGGCCGGCACCGCCACGGAGTGCCGGCCGGAGACGCTTCCGGAGGATCCAGGGATCATGCGGTGGTGCTCTTGGGGTCCTCAGCGGCGATGGCCTCGTGGGTGATCTCGTCCTTGCGGCCCACGGTGAGCCCGAACAGGGAGGCGATCAGGGTCAGGCCGCCGAGACCGAAGGCGACCAGCGCCGCGATGTAGGTGATCTGGGAGACCTTCCACCAGCCGAACGCGTTCAGCAGGATCGACCGCAGCGTCTCGCCCTTGAACACGGTGGCGACTTCGCCGGCCAGCTTGGTGTTGTTCGGCTGGGCCAGCGACGCGGCCGACAGCTGGGCGTAGGTCTTGCCACCGGTCATGTTGGTGATGTGCACGGCGATGAAGTTGTCAGCGTAGGACTGGGCCTGCTGCCCGGTGACCAGCTGCTGCCCGGCGTACTGCGAGACCGACGGGATCATCGACGGGGTGATCTCGGTCCCGGCCTTGGCGTGCGCGAACGCGGCCTGGGGCGGGAAGTAGATCTGCTGCGCGGCGAGCTGGTTGTGGACCATGTTGTGGGTGTAGGTCGAGCCCCACAGGAGCAGGCCGCCGGCCACGAACAGGATCGCCGACAGGGCGAACCCCGCGATCACGGCCAGACGAGAATTGCGGCGCATCGGGTGCCTCCTTCAGCACGCGGACCCCTGAGTCCGCTCTATTGACCTCTTGGCTTCGAGTCTTCCCTCGCACCCCGGCCCGCCGTCACGGCCAGACGTCACCACCCGGCTGGGACCTCGGTCACTGCCCTTGGGGCCTAAACGCCGCGGGGTCCACCGCGATCCGGTCGCCAGCCAGTCCGCGTCCCAGGCGGCCATCCGCCACCGGTCCAGGGACCGGCGGGCCAGCCAGGCGATGACGGCCAGCGTGATGGCTAGGACGCCGACGGCGAGTTCCCTGGCCCGCTGAGCCCGGGTGGCCAGCTGGGTGCGGCCGAGCGGGGGATTGGCCAGCCGGCCGGACCGGTCCACCCATACCGGCACGGTGCTGCCCGAGACCGCGCCGGACGGGGCGAACAGCAAGCCGGTCCGCAGCTGGCCGTCCGGCGCCCGCCAGCGCGCGTCGGTGGCGAGGAGGATGACCCCGGCGCCCGGATAGGCGGTTATCTTGGGCGACGCCTGCAGGAGCGTGGCCGGGACCTGGCGGAGCGCGGCCCGCTGCGCCTGCGCCTCCCGGGCGTAAGTGGCGTAGGCCCAGCTTCCCGCGGCGTGCGCGGCGAACGGCGCGATGGCGAGGAACGCGGCGAGTAGGGCGCCGAGCATCAGGGTCTCGGCGCGGTCAGACCCACGCCGCAGCGGATTGCGATCCAGCCGCCGTCCGCGTAGCAGCCGGGCCAGCCAGCCTGTTCTGAACCGCATCGCTCTCATCTCCCTCGGGCCGCGCGGCCTGTGCCGTCCACGGTCCGGCGCCGCCGCCCGGGCGGCCAGGGCACGACCTCCTCGCCCGGCCGGGACTTTTGGCACTACTCGGCGAGGCCTCCTGGCACGCAGGCTAGGCGAGAACAGCTACGAGGAGGAAGCAACATGACTACCAGGGTGGGCATCAACGGCTTCGGCCGCATCGGGCGCTCCTTCACGCGCCTCGCGCTGGAGCGGACCGACCTGGAGGTGGTGGCGATCAATGACATCACCGACGCGGGCACGCTGGCGCACCTGCTGGCGTTCGACTCCACCTACGGCCGCCTCGGGCGGACCGTGGAGCACACGACGGACTCAATGATCGTCGGCGGCACGCCGATCGCGGTCCTGTCCGAGCGGGACCCGGCCGCGATCGACTGGGGGAAGCTCGGCGCGGACGTCGTCGTCGAGTCGACCGGGAAGTTCCGCACCCGCGAGGCCGCGGCGCTGCACCTCAAGGGCGGCGCGCGGAAGGTGCTGATCTCGGCCCCGGGTGGTAAGGGGGTCGACGTCACGGTGGTGCTCGGGGTCAACGACGGCGACTATGACCCGGAGCAGCACGACGTGATCTCCAACGCGTCCTGCACGACCAACTGCGTGGCCCCGATGTCCAAGGTGCTGAACGACACGTTCGGCGTGGAGCGGGGCTTCATGACCACCGTCCACGCCTACACCGGAGATCAGATGCTGCTGGACGGACCGCACAAGGATCTGCGCCGGGCCCGGTCGGCCGCGATCAACATCGTGCCTACCACCACCGGCGCGGCCCGGGCCACCGGCCTGGTCATCCCGGCCCTGGCCGGGAAGCTGGACGGGGTGGCCGTCCGGGTGCCGGTGGAGGACGGGTCGCTGACCGACCTCGCGGTCGTACTCAGCCGGGACGTCACCGCGGACGAGGTCAACGCGGCGTTCGCGGCCGCGGCGTCCGGGCCGCTGGCGGGCATCCTGCGGTACAGCACCGATCCCATGGTCTCCCGCGACGTGATCGGCGAGACGGCGTTGTGCGTGTTCGATTCGCCGCTGACCCAGGCGTCCGGAACACTGGTTAAGGTATTCGGCTGGTACGACAACGAGTGGGGCTACACCTGCCGGCTGGCCGATCTGGCCGCCCTGGTGGGCGGGCGCCTGTAACCCGCCTCCGAGATGCTTCCGCGCCGGGTCTGGGGTCCGGCGCGGAAGCGTTTTCATGGTGCGGGCCGCAGCTCGATGCGGCGGCCGGTGACCTCGCGGGGGATGATCCGCACGTAGACCTCGCGCTCGCCGCCGGCCCACGGCCAGACCGCGGCATCCTCCTGCATGCGGCGCAGCTCGGCTGGGTGCGTGACGCGGTGGGCCTGCCCGCGCACCAGCACGCTCCAGCCCTGGCACAGTGCCTCGTCGATGTGATCGACCTCGAGTGCGACCTGCTCGTCGGCGTGCCCGTCGATGACCGTGCCCTCGGCCGTCCTGATCACCAGCGTGTCGGCCAGCACGGCGAAGTTGACCGGCACCACGACCGGGCCGGAGATCGTGCCGAACGCGATCCGCCCGACGCCGCCGGGCGCGATTAGCCGGCGACATTCGGCCGGCATGAGCTTGCTGACGACTCGCAGGCCGGCCGGGCGGCACTGGCCGGGCGGCACGTTCGCGCCCCCGCCGAGCAGTGCGGCTGGCGTAGTCCGCAGCGCGGCGGCGAGCTGCCTGAGCGCAGCAGGGCTGGGCCGGGCCGGGTACCGCTCCAGGTACTTCAGGTACCGCAGGCTCAGCCCGGCGCGCGCCGCTAGCTGCGCCTGGCTCAGCCGCAGTTCGGCGCGGCGCTGCGCGATCCGCCTGCTCAGGTCGCCCGGGTCGGGGGGTGACGGCCAGCCATGGTCTTCGTGCCCGGGTTCCGGCCGGGATATGGCGTTAACGGTCATCGGGAGCGCGGCGCCCTGCGGGCACCGCTTCACCTCCTCCGCTGTTTCAGCGTTCAGGCGGGCTTTCGCCCTTACATCACCCACCCTCAGCAGGGCGAAGCCTCACCGGGGAGTGGCCTCGGCCACCTCCGGGCGGGACGTTCGTCCACCGTGGCCGGGCCGGGCCATGGTCCGCGCGGTCAGGGACTTCCGGCCCTGGCTCTGGCGCGGCAGCGGGAGCAAGCTGGACTCCTAAGCCGACAGCTAGGCGGTGATCCTCATGATCGAAGTAACGGTGGATGCCCTCGCCACGCACCCGTTCCTGCACGGCATGTCCCGCGATCACCTGGCCGTGCTCGCGGAGACCGCCGCGGACGTCACCTTCCCGGCCCGGCACCGGCTCTTCGAGGACGGCGGCGGCGCCAACCGGTTCTGGCTGATCCAGTCCGGCCACGTGGCGCTCGACCTGCACGTGCCCGGTCAGGGCCGGATGAAGATCGACACCATCGGCATGGGCGAGGTGCTCGGCTGGTCGTGGCTGTTCCCGCCGTACCGGTGGGCCTTCGGCGCCGTGGCCGCGAGCCCGGTCGAGGCCTTCGAGTTCGACGGGCGCGCGGTACGGGCCCGCTGCGAGTCCGATCCGGAGCTTGGTTACGAGCTCACCAGGCGGCTGGCGCGCGTGGTCGCGAAGCGGCTGCAGGCCACCCGGGTCCGGCTGATCACCGCGTCCAGCCAGCCGACGGGCGCGCGCTGAGGAGGAGGCTCCGTCATGGCAGCCAAACCGGTCATCGTGGGCGTCGACGGGTCGGAGGAGTCGCTTCTGGCCGTGGAGTGGGCGGCACGCGAAGCAAGGCGGCATTCCTCGCCGCTGCGTATCGTGTCGGCTCCGGACGTCATGCCGCGGATCCACGCCTGCCAGGCGTCTCCGGCCGAGATCGCCGCCGCGTTGCACGGAATTTCCGCGCGGGCGCTCGACGCGGCCATCACCCGGTCCGAGGAAATGGCCCCGGGCCTGCCGGTGGACACCCGTCTGCTGTCCGGCCCCCCGGCCGTGGCCGTGGCGGAAAGCGGTCCGGATGCCTCGATGCTGGTCGTCGGGGCGCGGGGGGCGGGCGGGTTCGCGGCGATGATGCTCGGCTCGGTGAGCCGGCATGTCGCCGCCTGGGCCCCCTGCCCGGTCGTGGTGGTCCGGGAGGAGACCAGGGCCGTGTACCGCGAGATCGCGGTGGGCGTCCGCGATCCGGAGGATGCCACCGGGGCGCTGGTGTTCGCGTTCGAGGAAGCGGCGCTGCGCGGTGCGGACCTGGTTGTGGTCCACACCTGGTACTGGCTTCCCTCGCAGGCCGACGTGCTCAGGCCGGCCGACCCCGAGCAGATCGCGGCCGAGGCGGCCCGCCAGCTGGCCGCCGCGCTCGAGGACTGGCAGGACAAGTACCCGGACGTTCGGGTCCGCCAGGACGTCATCCGCGGCCACCCCGGCCGCGTGCTCGCCAGCTACTCCGCCCGCACCGACCTGGTGGTGCTGGGCAGGCACGGCCATCCCGCGGGCCCGGGTCCTGGCATCGGCTCGGTCCAGCACGCCGTCCTCGACCACGCCCACGGCCCGGTCGCCGTCGTCCCTTCGGGAGGAGGCTCACCGGGTGATCCGGGGTGACGTGCGGGTGAATTCGTTCTGCCTGCGGGACCGGATCCGCCGCTCACAGCGGGCGGCCGTGCGGCTGCAGGAACAGGTCGGCGAGCTCATGGTGGTCCAGGACCGCGACCGGCTTGCCGCCGACCAGCAGAGCGTCCTGGCCATGGTCACCCGGGCCGAAGGTCCCCCTCCCGCCCGGCCGAACGACCCTGACCAGTGGGCCTGAGCCGGATAAGGCTGATAACGCACGCCCGGGGAAACTGCCGGGCGCCGGTTCGAGGAGATGCCACGATAATGAAGACGATCGATGACTTCGCGGTCGAGGGCCTGCGCGTCCTGGTGCGCGCCGATCTCAACGTGCCGCTCGACGGTGGTCGCGTCGCGGACGACGGCCGGATCAGGGCCAGCTTGCCGACCTTGACCGCGCTGAAGACGCGCGGCGCCCGGGTGATCGTCTGCGCCCATCTCGGCCGACCCGGCGGCACGGCGGATCCCAAGTACTCGCTCGTGCCGGTCGCGGCCCGGCTGAGCGAACTGCTCGGCGAAAAGGTCGAGTTCGCCGCCGACACCACCGGGCCCTCGGCGCGCGCCGCAGTCGCGGCGCTGCGGCCGGGTGGCGTGGTCATGCTGGAGAACCTGCGCTTCAACATCGCGGAGACCAGCAAGGACGACGCGCAGCGCGGCCGGTTCGCCGACCAGCTCGCCGGGCTGGCCGACCTGTACGTGTCGGACGGCTTCGGTGCCGTGCACCGCAAGCACGCCAGCGTCTACGACGTCGCCCTGCGCCTGCCGCACGCGGCCGGCTACCTGGTCCAGGCCGAGGTGGCCGCGCTGGGCCGGCTGACCGCCAGCATCCGGCGGCCGTACCTGGTGGTGCTCGGTGGCGCCAAGGTGACGGACAAGTTCGGCGCGTTCGGCAGCCTGCTCGGCGCGGCCGACCGGATCCTCGTCGGCGGGGCCATGGCCTTCCCCTTCCTGGCCGCGCTGGGCCACCCGACCGGCACCTCCCTGCTGGCGGCCGATCAGGTCGACGCCGCCGCGGCCTGCCTGGAAAAGGCGGCGCCGGGGCAGATCGAGCTGCCGTCCGATCTCGTTGTGGCGGCCAAGATCGACGCGGCCGCGCCGCGCCGGGTCGTGGCGGCCGACGCAATCCCGGCCGACGAGATGGGCCTGGACATCGGCCCGCAGACGGCCGACAGGTTTGCGGCTGCCCTCGGCGAGGCCGCGACGGTCTTCTGGAACGGCCCGATGGGCGTGTTCGAGCTCGCCCCGTACGCAGCGGGCACCCTGGCCGTCGCCAGGGCAATAACCGAAGGTAGCGCGTTTTCGGTGGTCGGCGGCGGTGACACCGGAGCGGCTTTGCGCGCGCTCGGCATCGCCGAGGAGGCGTTCGGCGACGTCTCCACCGGCGGCGGCGCCAGCCTGGAGTTCATCGAGGGCAAGACGCTGCCCGGCCTGGCCGTGCTGGAGACGCCGTGAGCAGCGGACCGGTCCGCCTGGTCCTGCTGCGGCACGGGCAGAGCGAGTGGAACGCGGCCGGCATCTTCACCGGCTGGGAGAACGCCCACCTGACCGCGCACGGCGAACGCGAGGCGGCCCGGGCCGGAGCGCTGCTGGCCGGGCACGGCGTGCTCCCGGCCTTCGTGCACACGTCGCTGCAGCGGCGGACGATCCGCACGGCCGACCTCGCCCTGGCGGCCGCCGACCGCGACTGGATACCGGTACGGCGGTCGTGGCGGCTCAACGGGCGGCACTACGGGGCGCTGCAGGGCCGGAACAAGGCGGAGGTGCTCCGGGAGTACGGCGAGCGGCAGGTCCGGCTCTGGCGCCGCTCTTACGAGGCCACGCCGCCGCCGGTTACTGCGGAGCAGATCCAGCTGGACGATCCCCGCTACGCTTTGCTGCCGCCCGAGGCCAGGCCGCGCGCCGAGTCCCTCCGGGACGTCTCGGCGCGGCTGCTGCCTTACTGGTACGACGCGACCGTGCCGGACCTGCGGGCCGGCGGCTGCGTGCTCGTCGTCTCGCACGGCAACACGCTGCGGGCCCTGGTCAAGTACCTGGAGTCGATCCCGGACGACCAGATCGACGAGCTGGACATCCCCACGGGCATCCCGCTGGTCTATGAACTGGGCCCGGACATGCGCCCGGACGCCCTGGGCGGTCAGTACCTCGATCCGCACGCCGCCCGGGACGCGATCGAAACCATCAGGAACCAAGGCGGCCCCGCGGCCGCGACCACTAGGAGGGTCTCATGAACACGGCTGGCCGCATCGTGGTCGGCGTGGACGGTTTCGAGGCGTCCACGGCGGCGCTACGCTGGGCAATCCACCAGGCCAAGCAGACCGGCGCGGTGGTGGAGGCGGTGACGGCCTGGCATATCCCGCCGAGTTCCGGGCTGGTCGCGGTCACCGACATGCCCGACTACCAGGACGACGCCCGGCTGGTCCTCACCGAGGCGATCGCCGAGACGTGCATGCTCGACCCCGACGTCGAGGTCCGCCCGCGCGTGGTGGAGGGGCGCGCCGGACCGGTGCTGGCCGAGGCGGCCGAGGGCGCGGACCTGCTCGTCGTGGGCAACCGGGGGCACGGCGGCCTGGCCGAGGCCCTGCTCGGTTCGGTCGGCCAGTACTGCGTGCACCACGCGCCATGCCCCGTCGTCATCATGCGCGGCAAGGCCGACCCGCGCGCCTAGCTTGTTGCTAATTGGGCGGCCGGCCTCGTGCCTGAGCCGACTGCCTGGTGCTCCTGCGCTCCTAGCCGCTCCCGCGACTGGTGATACAAACCCCTCGTCGCCTCGCCGGACTCGTAAGGCGTGGATGTCGCGTTCACGTCGTTCCAGCCTCGTTGCTGCTTGAGCTCAAGTTGATCACGACCTGGCGGCGCGTGCCCTGGGCCGCGCCCCCTGATGCTCCTGCGTTTCCGGAATATTTCTTTGACTGGTGATTCCTGACCATCGTCCCCGTCCGCCTCGCGGATACGGCATCGTGGATGTCCCAGCCATGTCGCTGGAGCTGCATGAATGGGACATCCACAGCCCGGATGCTTCCATCCGGACGACAACCTGGCCAGGGCCCGGCTCGGGCACCGGCCGGTCCTCGATGACCAGCGGCTGGCCGAAGGCAGGCACCACTGCTGCTCGCATCAGAGACGCCTTCGAGATTGACGCCCGGCGTCATGCCGGCCGTCCCGCGATGCTGCGGGCGTCCGCGGCGCCTGTAGGGATGATCGTCATGGGCCGCCGGGACCTTGGTCCCGGCGAGAGGCTCTGTGAGAATGAGCGCATGCGAAACACGGACGGTTCCATCTTGAGCATTGGGTCGAGCGGGTCGATCCTGTCCATCGGCTCCGCCGGGTCGATCCTGTCCATCGGCTCCGCCGGGTCGATCCTGTCGATCGGATCGGCGGGCTCGATCGCGTCCGTGCTCTCGGTCGGTTCAGCCGCAAGCATCGGATCGGTCCTGTCGGCGCTGTCCTGCTGGTCGGTGCTGGCCTGGCGGGGGCGGCCCGGCCGAGAGCCGACCGCCTGACCGGGTGAGGGACCCGATGTCAGCTGGCAGGATCGTCGTGGGGGTGGACGGGTCCGCGCCGTCGCGGGCAGGCTTGCGCTGGGGCCGACAGCCATCTGGTCACGACCCGGGTCGTGCACGGCCATCCGGTGCAGGTCCTGCTCGACGCCGCGAACCGCGCGGACCTGCACTGCGCGCATCACGCGCGGTGCCCGGTGCTGATCGTGCGCTGAGATCACAGCGCGGCGAGGTCCCGGGCGCCGGTCCGGACGCGCAGCACGCTGTCCACGTCGGACACCCAGATCTTGCCGTCGCCGATCACGCCGGTCCTGGCGCGCTTGGCCATGACCTCGGCCAGGGTGTCCGCGTTGTCGTCCGGGACCACAAGGTCGAGCCGGACCTTCGGCAGCAGCGCCACACTCCTGGGCAGGCCGAGGTCGAGGTCGGCGCCGGGGGCGGCGGGCTGGCCGAGTTGGCGGCCGAAACCCCGGACCTCGGTCACGGTCAGGCCGTGCACCTCGTGATCCATCAGGGCTTCGATCACATCGTTCAGCCTCTCGGCCCTGATGATGGCGGTGATCAGTTTCATGTCACATGCTGCGCATGCGGTGGAACTTGCGGATGTCGTCCCGGCCGGCCAGTAGCGCCGCAGCGGTGACCAGCAGGATGGTGCACGCGGCGACCTTCAGTGCGGTTCCGGTGATGTGCTTCATGGTCCGAGCCTTTCTGTTCCGCCCGGGACGGAATTCCCCGGGCTGATCACGTGCGATGCGGCCGACTGCACGCATCGCTGGGCTCAATGTCGCGATCCGGGGGCGGCGCGGGCTAGGGCCGAAGAGCCGTCTCTGCCGGGACCTGAGTCCCGCAGGTCCTATCCGGCGGCGGCACCAGCCCAGGCGATCGTCTCGGCGATCCGGCTCAGGAAACCGCCGATGGTCACCGTGGCCACGTGGTGCGCGGCTTCACCCGAGCGGACCCGGCAGACGCCCGCCAGCTGGAGCAGGGCGGCGCCCGGCATGCGCAACGGCGCTCAGCGGACGTCCCGGCGGGGCGCCCCCCGCTGCCTTACCGGGCAGCGCTGCGGGCGGTGGGCGGCTGCTGCGCCAGCACGGCGCGGCTGCTCCGGCAGCACCGGCTGCGCCTGCCCGCCCGGTGGGTGGGGACGCACCTGCACTTCGCCGACGGCACCTCGGCGCGGGTGTACCGCGAGACGGTCGCCGACCGGGGCGCGACGCCGGACCCGTGCGTGCTCGTGGTGGAGTTCCGGCTGCGGGCCGTGCGCGGCTGGGGACACGCCGCCTTCCGCCGGGAGAGCCTGCTCAACACCCCGCTGTTCGCCGGCTTCCCCGGGTTCTGCTCGAAGCTGTGGCTGGCCGACGACGAACGCGGCCGCTACCGGGGTCTGTACGAGTGGGATGACCCGGGCCTGGCCGAGAACTACGCGCGGGCCCTATGGCGGGTGCTCGCGCTGGTGTCGGTACCCGGCTCGATCCACTACGTGGTGCTGCCCGCGCTGCGCCGCGACGCGGTGCTGGACAAGCCGCAGCTGCTGGGCGGGGACGAGGCCTGGTGGCGGCTGACCGAGGTCACGTGAACCAGGACATCCTGGTGGCGGGCGCCGGGCCGGCCGGGCTGGCCCTGGCCCTGCAGGCGCACGCCCACGGCGCGGTGGTCCGGGTCATCGACCGGCGTCCGGAGGCGGTCCGGCCGTCCCGCGCGCTCATCCTGCATGCCCGCGCGCTGGAGGTGCTGCGCCCGCTCGGGGTGACGCGGGCTCTGCTGGCCCGGGCCGACATCGCGCCAAGGGCGGACCTGCGGCTCGGCTCCCGCGTCGTCCGGGTCACGTTCGGCGATCTCGCGCTGCCTGACACCGCCTTCCCGCACCTGTCGCTGGTCCGGCAGATGGACGTGGAGCGGCTGCTGGCGCAGGCGCTGGCTGACCGCGGAGTCGAGGTGGAGCGCGGGACCGAGCTGGCCGGGGTGCATGAGGAGCCCGGGGGTGTCCGGGCGGTGCTGCGCTCGCCGACCGGATCGGAGGAGGCCAGGTTCGGCTTCGCGGTCGGCTGCGACGGGCCGGCCAGCACCGTGCGGGCCCAGGCCGGCCTGGGCTGGGCCGGGCGCCAGTACCCGGTGGAGATCGTGCTGGCCGACGCGGAGCTCGACGGTAGTCTCGCGAGCGATGCCGCCCAGATCGTGGCCGGCCGGGAAGGGCTGCTGTTCGCCTTCCGCCTCGGCGAGCGGGCGACCTGGCGGCTGCTCGGGACCCGCCCCGCGACGTCGGAGCGGCTGGCGCCCGGATCGTTCGGCCCCCGGCCCGGCGTGCACGTCCTGCTCGACCGCGACGCGGACCGGCTCGAGGACCTGGCGCTGGGCCGGTTCGTGATCGTTCACCGCCTCGGCAGCGTTCCCGGGCGCGGCGTCACCGTCGTGCGTCCCGACGGCTACATCGGCTTGCGCAGCGGGACGGCCGAGGCCGGCCAGCTCGCCGCCTGGTTGGCCCGCGTTAGTGCCGCGGATCGCCCTGGCGCTCAATCTCGCGCCTGATCACGTCCTCGGAAGGCGGCTTGTTCCCGTAAACGGACCAGCCGTGCGCGGCCATGATCACCAGCCAGGCGCCGAGCGGGTAGATGATCCAGAAGTTCCAGGCGTCGTGGATCCCGGAACTCTGGCTGAACCCCTGGGTTGGCCAGCCGCCCGCGTTGTGGTACTCGGACACGGCCCAGATGACCACGAGAATCACCATGCCGATGGCGGACCAGACCGCGCTGATCCGGAACCGGCGCTTGCGCTCGAGCTGCTTGATCGCCTGCTCGCGTGCGGTGTCCGGGGCCGCGTCCGCGGGCTGGTCGTGGATGATGTGCGGCATCGTGACCCCCTCCTTCACACTGGGAGTCGCTCCCCATTCCCTGGGTCAAGGCTTGATCGCCGGAAGCCGTGATGATAGGGGCGTAGGTCCTGGCCGATCAGGTCGGGGCGCCTGCGTCGCGTATGTCGCTGAGCACGGCGCGGGCCACGTCGCCGACGGCCGCGGCGACGAGCGGGGTCAGGCCAGTGCCATGGGACAGGTCGGCCGCCTCGATCGCGTGCACGACGAGCCGGCCGGGCATGCGGTCCAGGGCGAGAGCCAGCCGGATCGCGTCGTCCAGGCCGAACCCGTGCGAGCTCGCCGTCTGGGCCGGGCCGGCCATGGGCCGGTCCAGCACGAAGCGATGTACCCGGCCCGGACTGGGAGGATCAGCGCGGACGGCGTCGACGACGACGGCCAGCGCCGCCCCGGTCCAGGCCTCGATCAGCCGGGTGGGCTCACCGTCGGTGAGCACGAGCTCCAGTCCCGGGGGCACCCGGCCGCGCAGGCTGGTGACCACCGCGGGACCGGCCCCGTCGTCGCGGCGGAACTCGTTGCCGACACCGACCACCACTACCCGGCCGTCAGCCGGTGACCTGCTCGCCGGGATCACCGGCACAGTTTATGCGGCCGGCGGCCGGGACCTTCGGCACCCGCGGAAGTGAGCTAGGTCTCTTCCCGGCCTGCCCGTCGCCGGGCGACGCTGGATCCTCATGCCGCCCACGGCTGCCCGCCCGGACGAGACCGAGCTGCTGCTGTGCGGTCATCACTACCGTCTCTCGCGGGCCGCCCTTTCGGCCGCGGGGGCCAGCGTGCACGAGCTGGCCGGGAACTTTGCCGACCCCTCGGCCTGGTTCTACGACGATCGCGGCCCGCACGCGCAGGCCCCCGTCGCCGCGGGCTAGCGGTTCGCCCGGGAAGAGACCATGGCCGGTGACGAAGGTCCGTTTCCTGGCATCTTTTCGTCCCTGGCCCCCCATATCCGGCGCCGTCCGACACTTGAGCTGGCAAAAGGAACAGTTTCATCAGCTGGAGGCTAAGGCGATGTTTGACAAGATCCTGGTAGCGGTGGACCACTCCGAGATATCCGACCGGGCCCTGGATGCGGCCCGTGACCTGGCCCTGCTGTCCAAGGGCGAGGTGTGGATCCTGCACCTGCGCGAGCGCGAGGTGGCGGTCAAGACCGGTGTGAGCCTGAGCGACGAGTCGATGGACGAGGCCAGCGCCGCGGTTGCGGCCGCGGTGGACAAGCTGACCGCGGCGGGCGTGAAGGCGCACGGCGACGTCGGGACCACGCTGTTCGGTTACGCCGCGCGGAACATCATCGATGACGCGAAAGAGCACGACGTCGACGTCATCGTGATGGGCTCACGTGGCCGCGGCGACCTGGCGGGCCTGATCCTGGGCAGCACGGCGCACAAGGTAATCCACCTCGCCGACCGCCCGGTCTTGATCGTCAGGTGACCGGCTTGGGTCAGTCTGGCAGCTGCTGCACGGGGACCATGGTCCTCGAGGAACTGATCCTGCTCGGAGTCCGTGACGATCCAGCGCCCGCCCTGGATGAGCTGGCTCATGCTGCGTCCAACTCCGGTCATCGCGGGCGTGCCCGGGCCCATGCCGCCCGCGTGGATGACGCCTTTCCAGGTGACATTCGGGTAGAACGGCCGAGCGCCTCCATCTCCGGCCCGGCGGTGACCGGCCGGGGAACCGTGGCATCGGTGCGCTTGTCCATTCGGGAACTGGGTGTGGATCTTCGCGCTGTTCGCCGAGGACGGTCACACCAGGCTGATCAGCCGGAACCGGATCGCGGCGGCGGGGGCGTGGCCGGGCCGCCTGTTCGGCATGCTGGTCATGGAGCCCGGCAGCCTGATCATGGAGCGCAAGATGCTGCTCGGCATCAAGGAGCGCGCCGAGGACCTAGCCCGCGAGCAGGCCCAGCTCTGACCCAACCAGGCCCGGCTCCTTACCGGCCCGGACCCCCGCCTCTACTGCCGCTCGTCCAGGTGACCGCGGAGAGGCTATGAGCACTCGAATCGATATCCCCGCGGATCCCGACCGGACAAATAGACCCTGTTCACCGTCGCCTGCCGAACTACCGGATGGCGCCCGCGCCGCCGACGCGGTGAGCGGACTGGGTTTTCCTGACATACCTCGGCTGGAACTGGATCAGCTGCTGCCGTTCTGGGAAAGGACGTAGGCTACGAGCACAAGCAGGGTCGAAAGTCCCTGATGCTGGGCAGTGACCTAGGCGTAGCGTACCGATATGGCCCTGCGACCAGAGCGACGAGACGTTACGCCGTTGCCGGATCTGCTTCACGGGCGGTCCCGCGCCGGTCCGGTCCGCCAGCAGCGCCCCCTCTACGTCGACTTGCTGCCGCCGTGCAACGCGGGCTGCCCGGCCGGGGAGAACATCCAGGCGTGGCTGGCGTACGCCGAGACCGGTGACCACGAGCGCGCGTGGCGGCAGCTGACCGCGGACAACCCGATGCCCGCCATCCACGGCCGGGTCTGCTACCACCCGTGCGAGAGCGTCTGCAACCGCGCCAACCTTGACAGCGCCGTCTCGATTCACTCGGTCGAGCGGTTCCTCGGCGATCTCGCGCTCGAGCGAGGGTGGTCGTTCGATCCGCCCCCGGTCCGCAGCGGCCGGCGGGTGCTGGTCATCGGCGCCGGGCCGAGCGGGCTTTCCGCCGCCTACCACCTGGCCCGGCTCGGCCATGAGGTCGAGATCAGGGATGCGGGCGAGCAATCCGGCGGGATGATGCGGTACGGCATCCCGGCCTACCGGATGCCACGCGACGTGCTGGACGGCGAGCTTGACCGGATCGCCGCGATGGGCGTGCGGATCACCCTCGGACACAACGTGGAGGACCTGGACGCCGAGCGGCGCGAGGGCGGCTTCGACGCGTCCTTCGTGGCCGTGGGCGCGCACCTGTCGAAGAAGGTCGACATCCCGGCCAAGGACGCCGGACCGATCGTGGACGCGGTGTCGTTCCTGCGCAGCGTCGCCTCGGGTGAGCGGCCGGTGATCGGGCGGCGCGTCGCCGTCTACGGCGGCGGCAACACCGCCATGGACGCCGCCCGGGTGGCCCGCCGCCTGGGCGCGAACGACGCGATCATCGTCTACCGCCGCACCCGGGCCCAGATGCCCGCTCATGAAGACGAGGCGCAAGAGGCCGAGCGGGAGGGGGTGCAGATCAACTGGCTGCGCACGATCACCGCGTTCGACGGCCCGGAGCTGACCATCGAGGCGATGGAGCTTGATGAGACCGGATTTCCGCAGCCGACCGGGCGGTTCGAGACGCTGGCCGCGGACACCGTGATCCTTGCCCTCGGCCAGGACAGCGACACCGCGTTCCTGCGCCAGGTGCCGGGAGTGGAATTCAGCCGGGACGGCACCGTGCAGGTGTCGACGTCCATGATGACCGGATGCCCCGGCGTGTTCGCGGGCGGGGACATGGTGCCGTCCGAGCGCACCGTGACGGTCGGGGTGGGACACGGCAAGAAAGCGGCCAAGAACATCGACGCCTGGCTGCGCGGAACCGCGCCGGCGAATACGGCCAAGCACAGAGAGGTCCCGTTCAGCGACCTGAACTTGTGGTACTTCGGCGACGCCGCCCGCCGGCAGCAGCCGGAAGCCGAACCGCAGGAACGGATCGCGGACTTCGGCGAAGTGACCGGCGGCCTGTCCGAGACCGAGGCGACGTACGAGGCCCGCCGCTGCCTGTCGTGCGGCAACTGCTGCGAATGTGACGGCTGCCTGGGCGCGTGCCCCGAGGACGCGGTGATCAAGCTGGGGCCCGGACACCGCTACGAGTTCAACTATGGCAAGTGCACCGGCTGCGGCGCGTGTTACGAGCAGTGCCCGGTGCACTCGATCGAGATGATCCCGGAGGACGAATGACACGCGCCACGGTCGACGGTAACGAGGCCGCGGCGTCGGTCGCCTACCGGCTGAACGAGGTCTGCTGCATCTACCCGATCACGCCGTCGTCGCCGATGGCCGAGCTCGCGGACGAGTGGTCAAGCAAGGGACGGCCGAACCTGTGGGGCGGCGTGCCGTCCGTGGTCGAGATGCAGCACGAGGGCGGGGCCGCGGGCGCGCTGCACGGTGCGCTGCAAAGCGGGGCACTGGCCACCACATTCACCGCGTCGCAGGGCCTGCTGCTGATGATCCCGAACATGTACAAGATCGCCGGGGAGCTGACTCCGGCCGTGCTGCACGTGGCGGCACGGTCGCTGGCCGCGCAGGGCCTGTCCATCTTCGGCGACCACTCGGATGTGATGGCGGTGCGGCAGACCGGTTTCGCGCTGCTCGCCTCCGCGTCGGTCCAGGAGGCCCACGACCTCGCGCTGGTGGCACAGGCCGCCACGCTGGCGACCCGGGTGCCGTTCGTGCATTTCTTCGACGGGTTCCGCACGTCGCACGAGCTGAACACGATCGAGATGCTGACCGACGACGACCTGCGCGCACTCGTGCCCGAGGCGCTGGTCCGGGCGCACCGCGGCCGGGCGCTGTCACCGGAGCGGCCGTTCATCCGGGGCACCGCGCAGAACCCCGACGTCTACTTCCAGGCGCGGGAGACGGTGAACCCGTTCTACGCCGCCGTGCCGGGCGCGGTGCAGGACGCGATGGACGGCCTGGCCGCCCGTACCGGCCGCCAGTATCACATCATGGACTACACCGGTCACCCCGAAGCCGACCGGGTGATCGTGGTGATGGGCTCGGCGGCTGAGACGATCGGCGAGACCGTGGCCTATCTGTGCGGCCAGGGCGAGCGGGTGGGCATGCTGCAGGTCCGGCTGTACCGGCCGTTCCCGGCCCGGGCCCTGCTCGACGCGCTGCCCGCGAGCGCCGGCCGGATCGCCGTGCTCGACCGGACCAAGGAGCCCGGTTCGAACGGCGAGCCGCTGTTCCTCGACGTGGTGGCCACGCTGGCGGAGGCGCACACGGGCGGTGAGGGCACGGTGCTGCCGCTGATGACCGGCGGCCGCTACGGCCTGTCGTCGAAGGAACTCACCCCGGGCATGGTGGCCGGTATTTTCGCGGAACTGGCCCGCGAGCGACCGCGGCCCCGGTTCACGATCGGCATCCATGACGACGTGTCCGGCCTGAGCCTGCCGTATGACCCGTCGCTGGACATCGAACCGCCCGGCACGATCCGCGCGGTCTTCTTCGGCCTCGGCTCTGACGGGACGGTCGGCGCGAACAAGAACACGATCAAGATCCTGGGCGCCGAGGAGAACCTGAACGCGCAGGGCTACTTCGTCTACGACTCGAAGAAGTCGGGCTCGCAGACCGTGTCGCACCTGCGGTTCGGGCCGCAGCCGATCCGCGCGCCCTACCTGGTGCAGCAGGCCAGCTTCGTCGGCTGCCATCACTTCGGCCTGCTGGACCGGGTCGACGTGCTCGGCCTGGCGGCCCCGGGGGCGACGCTGCTGCTCGACTGCAAGCTGCCAGCGGATGAGGTCTGGGATGCGCTGCCCCGGCCGGTCCAGGAGAAGATTCTCGCCAAACGGATCGTGGTTTACGCGATCGATGCCGGCCACATCGCTCGCGAGGCCGGCCTGGCCGGCCGGACCAATACCGTGCTGCAGACCTGCTTCTTCGCGATCTCGGGCGTGCTGCCCCGGGATGAGGCGATCACCAAGATCAAGGCGGCGATCGCCAAGACCTACGGCCGCCGCGGCGCCGAAGTGGTGGCGAAGAACCACGCCGCCGTCGACGCCACGCTCGAAGGACTGCACGAGATCGAGGTGCCCGGCCGGGTGACGTCCGACAGGGAACTGCCCGCGATGGTGCCGGCCAGCGCGCCGGAGTTCGTCCGCACCGTCACCGCGATGATGATGGCAGGCCGCGGCGACGAGCTGCCGGTCAGCATGCTGCCGGTGGACGGCACCTACCCGAGCGGCACCACGGCCTACGAGAAGCGCAACATCTCCGAACTGGTCGCGGAATGGGATCCTGACCTGTGCATCCAGTGCGGCAACTGCAGCTTCGTCTGCCCCCACAGCGTCATCAGGGCCACCTACTACGACGAGTCCCTGCTGAAGGAGGCGCCGTCGGATTTCAAGTCGGCTCCGCTGGACGCCCGCGGGCTCCCGGACACCCGCTTCACGCTGCAGGTCTACGTGGAGGACTGCACCGGGTGCGAGCTGTGCGTCCAGGCCTGCCCGGTCGGGGCGCCTGACAACCCCGAACGCAAGGCGATCAACCTGGCGGCCAGGCAGCCCCTGGTGGCCGCCGAACGGGACAACGTCGCGTTCTTCGAGACGCTGCCGGTGGCCGACCGGTCCCGGGTGGACTTCGGCACGGTGCGCGGCACGCAGTTCCTGCAGCCGCTCTTCGAGTTCTCCGGCGCCTGCGCGGGCTGCGGCGAGACGCCGTACATCAAGCTCCTGTCGCAGCTGTTCGGCGACCGGCTGATGGTCGCCAACGCCACCGGCTGCTCCTCGATCTACGGCGGGAACCTGCCCACCACGCCGTGGACGAGCAACGCCGACGGGCGCGGCCCGGCGTGGTCGAACTCCCTGTTCGAGGACAACGCCGAGTTCGGCCTCGGATTCCGGCTGGCCGCCGACCGGCACGCCGAGCTAGCCAGAAGCCGCCTGGCCGAGCTCCGGGACGTAATCGGCGCCGACCTGGCGGACGAGATCCTCGGCGCGCCCCAGCTCACCGAGTCGGAACTCGGCGCCCAGCACGCCCGGGTCGCGGAGCTGAAGCGGCAGCTCGAGGCCCTGGACCAGGATCACGGGCACGTCGCCGACCTGCGCAGCGTCGCAGATCACCTGGTCCGGCGCAGCGTCTGGATCGTCGGCGGGGACGGCTGGGCCTACGACATCGGATCCTCCGGCCTGGACCACGTCCTGGCCACCGGGCGCAACGTAAACGTGCTGGTGCTCGACACCGAGGTCTACTCCAACACCGGCGGGCAGTCGTCCAAGTCGACGCCACTCGGCGCCGTCGCCAAGTTCGCCTCGGCCGGCAAGGCCGTGCCGAAGAAGGACATCGCGCTGCAGGCCATCGCCTACGGCAACGTCTACGTGGCCCGGGTGGCCATGGGCGCGGACCCGCAGCAGACCCTGCGCGCCTTCCGCGAGGCGGAAGCGTACGACGGTCCGTCGCTGATCATCGCCTACAGCCACTGCATCGCGCACGGCATCGAGATCCGCAACGGCCTCGACCAGCAGTACCGCGCCGTGGCCAGCGGGCACTGGCCGCTGATCCGGTACGACCCGCTGGTCCGGACGGCCGGCGGTAACCCGTTCCTGCTCGACTCGCCGCGCCCGCGCATCCCCCTGACCAGCTACACCCAGCGCGAGCTGCGGTACCGCTCGCTCAGCAACACCAACCCGGCCGAGGCCGAGCGCCTCGGAGCCCTGGCCCAGGAAGCGGTCGACCAGCGCTGGAGCACGTACGAGGAGATGGCTACCCGCGGCGCCCACCAGTTCCCGGCTGACGCGCGGAAGGACGACTGATGGACCTTTCGACCGGCTACCTCGGACTGACGCTGCGTAATCCGCTCGTCGCCTCCGCGTCCCCGCTGTCGAATACCGTCGACGGCGTCCGGCGGCTGGCCGACGGCGGTGTCGGCGCGGTGGTGCTCTACTCCCTGTTCGAGGAGCAACTGCGCCGGGAAGCCGAGGAGAACGCGCGGCTGGCCGAGGTGGGCACGGAGATTTTCGCCGAGTCTCTGTCCTACTTCCCGGCCGGGGCCGAGGCTGAGGCGGCGGAGGATGGGATCGCGGATGTACCCAGCCCGCGCCGCTACCTGAGCCTGCTCGAGCGCGCCGCGGCGGCGGTCGACATACCGGTCATCGGCAGCATCAACGGTATGACGCCCGGCGGCTGGACCAGCTACGCGCGCGCGATGCAAGACGCGGGCGCCGCGGCGATCGAGCTGAACATCTACTACATACCAGGCGACCCGCACATTACCGGCCGCGAGGTCGAGCAGCGGCACATCGACATCCTGGGCCGGGTCAAGGATGCGGTGACCGTGCCGGTGGCGGTCAAGCTGAGCCCGCACTTCAGCTCGGTCGGCGAGATGGCACGACGGCTTGACGAGGCGGGCGCGGACGGCCTGGTGCTGTTCAACCGGTTCCTGCAGCCCGACATCGACCCGGAGACCCTCGCGGTGCTGCCCGACGTGTACCTTTCCAGCCCGGCCGAGGCCCGGCTGCCGCGCACCTGGATCTCCATCCTGCGCCAGCATCTGCGCGCCTCCCTCGCCGCGACGACCGGTGTCGAGGGACCAGCCGACGTGATCAAGTACCTGCTGGCGGGCGCGGATGTGGTGATGACGGCGTCCGCGCTGATCCGGCACGGCCCCGGGCACGCCGCCGTCCTGCTTGACGGCCTATCCGGCTGGATGGCCCGCAAGGGATATCCGTCGATCGCCGGAGTGCGCGGAATGCTCGCCCTGCCTGCGGGTACCGACGAGGCGGCCTACGAGCGCGAAGGCTATGTCCGCGCGATGCAGGCCGCCAACAGCTCCCGCGGCCCGTGGTGACGACCAAGGAGGGCCTGCCCGGGCCTGGCTGGCTTGGTTAGGCGCGGTCCACGGTGAGATCCAGGAAATGGGTCGCGCAGGAGATGCACGGGTCGTAGTTGCGAATCGCTTGCTCGCACTGCCAGGTCAGGTGCTGATCGTCGAGATCCAGCCGGCTGGCGACGAACCGGCGCAGGTCGTCTTCGATGCTGGCCTGATTCTGCGAGGTGGGCGGCACGATCCGGGCGGAGGTGATGAGGCCTTCGGCGTCGATGGCGTACCGGTGGAACAGCACGCCGCGCGGCGCTTCGGTGGCGCCATGCCCGGTGGCGGCGCGCGGCGGAACGTCCACATGGCACGGCGCGGGCGGCTCGTACCGCTCGATCAGCCGCAGTGCCTCATCCACCGCGTACACCACCTCGACGGCGCGGACCAGGATGCTGCGGTACGGGTTACGGCACTCGGCCCCGAGGCCAGCCTCGTCGGCGGCCTGCCGCGCCACGGGCGAGAGCCATTGCCGACTCAGGTTGTAGCGGGCGGTCGGCCCGGTCAGGTACCGGCCCCGCCCGGCCAGCCGGGCGTGCAGCGCCGTCGAATGCGGTACGTGCTCCTCGATCACGTGATCCTCGAACTCGGCCGGGGCGAACGTCAGCCCACCCGTGGATGTCGGCGTGCCCCGGTCTATGGCGTACTGCCCGGGCGTGACCAGGGCCAGCATCTCGTGGTCGTGATGGAAGTCGGGAAACTCGAACCCGGCCGCCCAGCGCACGGTGTCCAGTGCCTGATCCAGCGCGACACGCAGCTTCTCGGCCAGGGCCGCCATCTCGGGCTTGGCCGGTGCCCGGTAGAAGCCGCCCACCCGGACGTTGACCGGGTGGATCGCCCGGCCGCCGACCAGTTCCATGATCACGTTGCCGGCCTTCTTCAGCGCCAGCCCCCGCTCGACCAGGTTGCGGCGGTCTTCGGCGAGGGCGAGCGCGCTGGTGTAGCCGAGGAAGTCGGGGGCATGCAGCAGGTAGATGTGCAGGGCGTGACTCTCGATCCACTCTCCGCAGTAGAGCAGCCGGCGCAGGTCGGCGATCGGCTCTGTGACCTCGATCCCGCAGGCCGCCTCGATGGCCAGGCACGCGCTCATCTGGTAGGCGACCGGGCAGATCCCGCAGATGCGAGCGGTGATGTCGGGCGGTTCGGTGTGCTGCCGGCCGCGCAGGAACGCCTCGAAGAACCGCGGCGGCTCGTAGATCTCCAGCCGCACGTCCTCGACGGCGCCCCCGCGCACTCGCACGTGCATCGCGCCTTCACCCTCGACGCGGGCCAGCGCGCTGACGGCGAGCGTGCGGTCGTTGCGGTGACTCACTCGCTCCGCCTCTCGTGCGGTCGCGTGACCTGGGATAGCTCGATGAACGCGGGCGCACCGCTGTTGAACGTGCGGACGGCCCGCAGGACATCGGCCTCGTCCATGCCGGTGGCCCGCAGCAGCCCCACCTGGGCGCCCGCGTTGGGTGTCTCCATCGGCCCGAAACAGCCGTAGCAGCCGCGATGGTGGGCCGGGCACAGGGCTCCGCACCCCGCGTGCGTCACCGGTCCAAGGCACGGCGTGCCGTGCGCGACCACCACGCACACGTTGCCGCGCTGCTTGCACTCGAAGCACACGCTGTGGGCCGGGATGTTCGGCTTGCGGCCTACCAGCAGGGCCGTGATGACCTCCAGCAGCTGGCGCCGGTCGATCGGGCAGCCGTGCAGCTCCAAGTCGACGTCCACGTGCGCGGCGATCGGGGTCGACGTGGCCAGGGTGGAGATATAGTCCGGCCGCGCGTACACCACGGACGTGAATTCCTGGACGTCGGCGAAGTTGCGCAGGGCCTGCACGCCCCCCGCGGTCGCGCACGCCCCGATCGTCACCAGCGTCCGTGACATCTCGCGTACCTGCCGGATCCGCTCGGCGTCGTCCGCCGTGGTGATCGAGCCCTCCACTAGGGACACGTCGTACGGGCCCGGCCGAACCTCGCTGGAGGCCTCCGTGAACAGCGCGATCTTCACCCGCCCGGCGATCGCCAGCAGCTCATCCTCGCAGTCGAGCAGCGTGAGCTGGCAGCCGTCGCAGGATGCGAACTTCCACACCGCCAAGGTAGGCACATCCATCACAGCTCCCGCACCCTCATCAGGGCCGCCGCCCGGTCGTAGCTGACCACCGGGCCGTCCCGGCAGACCAGCAGCGGGCCGAACTGGCAGTGCCCGCACCAGCCCACGCCGCAGCGCATGTTGCGCTCGAGTGACACGCGTATCCGGCTCACGGGAATCCCGCGCGCCGCGAGCGCGTCGGCGGTGAACCGCATCATGACGTCCGGGCCGCAGACAAACGCCACGCTGTTGTCCGGCACGAGCCCGGCCGGCTCGATGAGCATCGTGACCACCCCGACCTCACCGCTCCAGCCGCTGTCCGCCCGGTCGACCGTGACCGCCACCTCCACCCCGTCGCGGCCCCATCGTTCCAGCTCGTCGCCGTAGAGCAGGTCACCGGGGGTCCGCGCGCCGGCCAGCAGCACGATCCGGCCATACCGGGACCGGTCGGCGAGCGCGCTGAGCACCACGGGGCGCAGCGGCGCGAGGCCGATCCCGCCCGCCACGATCACGATGTCCCGCCCGGCCGCGGACGCCACATCCCAGCTGGTGCCGAACGGGCCGCGTACGCCGATCAGGCTGCCGGGCTGCGCGGCGTGCAGCGCCCGGGTGACCGCGCCCACCGCGCGCAGCGTGTGCTCCAGGCGGCGGGCCCGCCCGCCGCCGCTATCACCGAGACCGCTCACCGAGATCGGGACCTCGCCGACGCCGAACGCGGTCAGCATGGCGAACTGCCCCGGCGCGAAGGCCAGGACCGGCTCGAAGGGGTGGGCCGGTTCCGTCAGCTCCAAGGTGACCGTGTCGGCGGTGTCTTCGCGGCGGGAAGCCACCCGGTAGAAGCGGGGCACTGCAGGAGTAGGTTCGGTCGGCGCAGGAATGACCGCGCCCTGGCCGGTCATGCGTTCACAGGCCCGACGTCGGCGTGCCTCACCTGGGACGGGGCGGCATACAGGTCCAGCAGGCGGAGCCGGGTCGTCTGCAGCCGTTCGGTGATCACCGGCGTGAACGCGCGCAGCATGGCGTACCCGAAGGCCGGATCGGCGTCGCAGCGACGGCGTACCGAGGCGGCGTCGAACGCGATCGCGGTGGTAGCCAGGCGGGCCACCGCACCGAAATGCCAGCGGTAGGGCCGGTGCAGCCAGGACCAGCCGAGCACCGTACCGGGACCCAGTGTCTCGACGATCTGATCACCGCGGCCCGGCACCCGCATGTCCAGCGCAATGCCGCCGTGTTCGATCAGCCAGAACATGTCCGCGACGCCGCCCTCGTCGAACAGGCGCTCCCCGGCCGCGAACGTTACCGCCGTGCCGTCCTCGGCCAGCGCCCGGCGCTGGGAGTCAGTGAGGTCGGCAAAGAAAGGCTGAGTCGAGAGCCGCGCGGCGACCGTGCCCGTCATGGTGTGTCCTCGTCCGTGGTCGTCGCGTGCTGCAGGCTGGCCAGGGCAGACACCTCCTGAGTGATGTCAATGCCGGTCGGGCACCAGGCGATGCACCGCCCGCAGCCCACGCACCCGGATGAGCCGAACTGATCGTGCCATGTGCCTAGCTTGTGGGTGATCCACTGCCGGTACCGGCTCTGCCCGCTGGTGCGTACGCTGCCGCCGTGCAGGTAGGAGAAATCCAGGGCGAAGCAGGAGTCCCAGAGCCGCCACCGCTCGGCGTGATCGCCCGTCAGGTCCGTCACGTCCTCGGTGGTCGTGCAGAAGCAGGTGGGGCAGACCATGGTGCAGTTTCCGCACGTCAGGCAGCGGGAGGCGACGTCGTCCCAGTGCGGGGACTCGCGGCTGTCAGCCAGCAGCTGCGGCAGGCTCTGGACGGGCATGGTCCGGCCCATCCGTTCGGCCGCCTCGTCTACGGCCGTGACGGCCTGCCGGACCGTCGCCTGGTCCGCGGCCCGGCCCGGCACGTCCGCCAGCACGTCGGCGCCGGCCGCCGTGCCGGCCCGCACCACGAAACGGTGGTCCCCGGCGTCGGCCAGCTCCGTCATGGCCAGGTCGAACCCGGACTCGACGCCGGGACCGCAACCCATCGACGTGCAGAAACAGGTCGCGCCCGGCTCCGTGCACTCGACCGCGATGATAAACGCGCCATCGCGCCGCCCGCGGTAGACAGGATCCGCATGCCGGCCGCCGGTCAGCACCTGGTCCAGGATGCCGACCGCGCGCACATCGCAGGGACGCACCCCGAGCAGGGCGTATCTGGGTGGATCCGCAGTTTCGCCGGCTTCCACGGTGCTGATTTCCACAGTGCTAGTTTCCGCAGTGCTAGTTTCCGCGGGGCCGGCCACCCGATCCGCCGACCACAACTTGGCCCGGGGCGGATGCAGCACGGTTTTCCAGGACTGCGGGCCGGCGGAGTGCCCGAACGCGGCGGGGTCGGACCGTTCTCGTAGCCGGTACCTTCCCGCTTCGGTCTCCACCCCCCAGCCGAACGGCAGCTCAGCGACCGAGGCCAGCTCGGCCACCACGATCGCGCCGTCCCGGACGGTCGGGCCGACCACCGTATAGCCCCGGCCGCGCAGCGCGTCGAACAACGCCGGAAGCCCGTCGGCGCCCACGATCACGGCCTGACCGGACGGCTCGCGCACTGGGTCCTCACTGGGATGCATCACACCGTCCCCGCGCTTGGCGCTGGCTGTTCCGCCAGCTGTTTTCAGCTTGACTGACCTGTTGCCGCTGGCCACGGGCCACGCGGATTCTGGCCGTATTAGCGCTGTGCGCTCATCGGATGTCTCCACACTGGCACCCGGCGCGCGGCCATGGGAAGGGTCGAACGTCCCTACCCGGATTGTTCCCGAGGAGGTGCGAGCTCCCGGTCTTCAGAACAACCCCCTCGTTGGAGGCGACCCCAACGCGCCCAGCCGCGGCCAGCAGGGTGCGGGCCTGGGCGGAGCTGGCTACGGAGGCCGGGGCGACGGCCGCCCGCGGTCCTTCACGTAGCCGTCACGTCTCCTACGGCCAGCCTGGTAGCCGGCTGCATGCTCGGATTTCTCCTGCTCAGCCGTGTAGGTCACTGGCTGGCCGTGAGGCCCGGAGGGTAACGGGTGACATCCAAGCCGGCCGACGGCCAGATCATCTTCACCTGACGTTCGCAGGTCGTCAGCTCAGCTCGTTCCGCAGGAACTGGGCGGCGATGGCGATGGCGAGGACGCCCACGGTGCGGCGGATCACGGCGTCCGGGAGCCGGGACTGCATCCGGGCTCCGAGGTAGCCGCCGGCGATGCCGCCGAGGCCCAGCGCGATGCCGGTGGGCCAGTTCGGCGTGACCGGGCCATGGCTGATGGACAGCAGGGTGAAGGTGAGTACGCCGCCCAGTGAGGTCACGAAGGTCGAGGCGAGGGCGGCCGGGGCGACCTCGGCGGCCGGGCGGCCGGACCCGATCAAGACGGGCGAGAGGATCGCGCCGCCGCCGATCCCGTAGATGCCGCCGGCGCATCCGGTCAGGGCGGCCAGGACGATCAGCGCGGGAGCCGGGATGCGGCGGGCGGGACGGGCCGGCTGGTCCGGGTCGAGGCTGCGGGCGGGACGGGTGGCGGTCAGCCAGATGCCGAGGGGCAGTAGCAGGGCGGCGACCATCAGGTCGAAGACGCGGGGGCCGGGAACCAGCTCGACCCGGATGACCGATCCGGCGATCATGCCGGGCAGGGTCCCGATGATGAGGACCAGGGCCAGCCGCCCGCCGGTCTGGTGCTGCCGCCGGTAACGGTACAGCGCGCCGGGGGTGGACACCACGTTGTAGAGCAGGTTGGTGGGGGTGACGGCGGGGCTGGGCGTGCCCAGCACGCTGACCTGGAAGGGCAGCAGCAATACCGCCCCGGAGATACCCGCCGGGGTGGCGATGGCGGAGATGATGAAGGCGGCCGCGAGGGCCACGGCCTCGGTCCACCCAGTGCCGTGCACGTGGCCACAGTAACGGGCTCCAGGCCGTCCGCCTACCCCATGACCGGTAAGTTTGCGCAGGTCAAACGCTATTAGCGGCCTCCCCTACTTGCCCAGGCGGTCCATCTCCCGGTGGATGTCCTCGATGGTCCCGCCTGATCGAGCGCCGGCTTTGGCGGCTTGCGCGGTGACGTTTGTCCCTGCCGGTCGCGGGTCCCGGCGCGGCACGGTGGCCGCGGAAGCATCGGAAGATCAGGGGTGAGGATCATGCGCGCTGTGGTCGTCTACGAATCCATGTACGGCAACACGCATCTGATTGCCGACGCCATCGGAGCCGGGCTCGAGGCCGCCTTCGATGTCCGCGTCGTCCCGGTGTCACACGCCGGGCCGGAGGTTATCGACGACGCCGACCTGGTGGTGGTCGGCGGGCCGACGCACGTTCACGGGATGAGCCGGGCCAGGACCCGAAAGGCGGCCGTCCAGGCCGCGGACGAGCCGGTCGGCGGCCTGACGGTCGAGCCGGACGCGCTGGGTCCTGGGCTGCGGGAGTGGTTCGGCTCGCTCGGCGACTACCGGGTCAGGGCGGCCGCCTTCGACACCAGGATGCATGGGCCCGCGGCGCTGACCGGCCGGGCCGCCAAGGGGGTGAACCACCTGCTGCGCGAGCACGGCTTCGACGTGGTCGCGGAGCCGGAGAGCTTCCTGGTGACGAAGCAGGACCGGCTCGAGCCGCGGGAGCAGGACCGGGCCCGCGACTGGGCCGCCAAGCTGGCCGCGAGGATCGCGCAGGGCTAGCGTCCTCGACGAGCGTCACTGGGGAAGCTGGCGCAGGAACGGGTCGGCGAGGCGGCGGCTGGTCACGCGGATGCGTGCGTCCACGGCGACGGCGCCGTCCCGGCGGACGATAACGGGGTTGAGGTCAAGCTCGGCGACCTGGGGCAGGTCGTCGGCGAGCCGGGAGGCGCGGAGCAGCACGTCGCGCAGCGCGGCGATGTCGACCTCGTGCTCGAGTAGGGCCCGGGCGGCGCGGATAGAGCGGATCAGGTCGTCGGCGTCGACATCGGTGAGGGGGGCTAGCCGGGCGGCGTGGTCGGCAAACATGTCGGTGGCGATCCCGTCAAGCCCGAACACCACTACTGGGCCGAACACCGGTTCCTGCACGACGCCGACGATGGTCTCGATGCCGCCGGTGATCATAGGCTCGACCAGCACTGCGGACATCCGCCCGCCGAGGCTGGAGTGCAGTCGGCGCATCGCGGCTCGTACCTCGTCGTCTCCGTGCAGGTCCAGCTCGACGGCGCCAGCCGCGGTCTTGTCCAGCAGGCCTGGCACCTCGGCTTTGATCACGACGTGACCGCCCAGGCCGGCCGCCGCCTCGACAGCGGCGTCAGTGCCGGCGGCCCGGCGGAACGGCACCATGGGGAGGCCGTAACAGCGCAGCAGGCCGTCGCCCTCGTCGGCGGACAGCCACCCGCCACCTGGCATCCGAGCCAGGAACGACTCGACGACCGAGCGGGCTTCCGCCGCGCGCACGTCGGTGAACTCCGGCACCGTGCCGGTCGGCCGGGACCGCCAGGAGCCGTACCAGGCGCCCCGGGCCAGGGCCCGCGCGGCCGCTTCGGGGTAGGCGTACGCGGGCACGGCCGGGCAGCCGTCCTCGCCCGGCAGCAGCCGGACGGCCTCAGGCTGGTCCAACACCACCGCCGTAACCGGGACCGGCAGCCGGGTGGCACTGAGCACCGGGAGCAGGTCAGCCGAAGCGCTCCGCACGACCACCGCGATCAGGGCCGCGACGCCGTCGGCGGCGGCGAGGTGCAGCGCCTGGCCGAAGGCCTCCGGGCTGACGGCCGCGGTAGTGTCCACCGGGCCGGCCAGGGCTGCCTCGGCGGGCAGCACATCGCGCAGGCGGCTGCGGGCCTGCGCGCCCGTCGAGGCCACGACCAGGCCGGCTTCCTCGCAGGCATCGGCAGCGAGCACGCCCGCGCCGCCGCCGTTGGACACGATTGCCACCGCGTTGCCCGCCGGTATCGGCTGGAACGCCAGCAGCACGGCCAGGTCAAGCAGCTCGCCGAAGCTGTCCGTGGCGATGATGCCCGCCTGCTCGAATAGCGCCTGCCGGGTGATCAGCGGCGAGGCGGCCGCCGCGGTATGCGAGGCGGCGGCCCGCTGGCCCGGAGCCGACCGCCCGGCATACACGGTAAGCACGGGAAACTTAGCGCTGACCCGGCGCGCGGTCCGCGCGAACCGGCGCGGGTTGCCGAACGACTCCAGGTGAAGAACGGCCAGTTCGGTTGTTTCGTCGGCCTCCCACCACAGCAGCATGTCGGTGCTTGAGACATCGAGCTTGTCGCCGACCGCGGCGAAGGAGGAGATTCCCATGTCCATCCGGGAGAACTGCTCGAGCAGCGCCGCGCCGACCCCGCCGGACTGGACGATCAGGCCGATGGAGCCCTGGTGAGGATGGCGTACGGCCGCTGTCGCCGCCAGCCCGATGCCTGGCACCGCGATGCCGTAGGAGGCCGGGCCGGCCAGCCGCATGCCTCCCTGCCGGGCGGCCTCCATCAGCCCGAATTCCTGCGCCGTTGTCAGGCCAGCAGTAATTACCGCCAGCGACTTGACACCTCGGTTTCCGCACTCCCGGGCCACCTCTACGACACGTGCCGCCGGCACCGTCACCACCGCCAGGTCGGGGGCCTCGGGAAGCCCAGCGACCGAGGGAATGCACGGAATGCCCGCGACGTCGCCGCCGCCCCGGCTGACCGCGTACAAGGTGCCCGCGAATCCGGCGTCGCGGATGTTCAGCAGGATCGTCCGGCCGATCGAACCGGGACGGCGGCCCGCACCGACCACCGCAACCGACCGGGGGTTCAGCAGCGGCTGCAGGCTGGCCACATTTGCGTGCCGGTCCCGCCCGGCCACGGCATCCAGGTAGGCGCTGGCCTCACCCAGGGCAGCAACTCGCGGCAATGGCATGGATAGCTCGACCACGCCATTGCCCGACCTGCGACGGATCGTGAGCCCCGAGTCGGTCAGCACGTGGAGCAAGGCGTAGTTGTCCGCCAGCACCTCGGCGGTGAAGGCTGTCACGCCGCGGACCCGGGCCAGCGACACCAGGTGCTCAAGCAGCAACGTGGCGACACCGCGCCGGTGCATGCCGTCGGCGGCCGCGACCGCGACCTCCGCCGCCCCGTCGCCGACGGGCTCGTAGCTGGCCACTCCCACCAACTCGTCGCCCAGCAGGCCGACCAGCGCCACCATGCCCGGCCGGCCTTCCAGGCACACCCGCCGGGCCTCCCGCTCGGCCGCTACCCGGCTCGCGCTGAAAAACCGGAAGTACAGGTTCTCCGGCGACATCGCCTCGTGCAACCGCCTGACGGCCTCGTAATCCCCAGGGCCGGGCGGCCGGATGGTCAGCGTGGTGCCGTCGACCAGCAGTGCATAGGACCGGCCGTCCTCCGCTCGCCCGGTCAACTGTCACCTCCGGTGAGACGGACGCGGATGTCGGCGACGACGGCACCGTGCTGGCGGACCAATACCGGGTTCAGGTCGAGCTCGGTGATCTCGGGGATGTCCTCGACCATGGCGCTGACCCGGTGCAGGAGCTCGGCGAAGGCCGCCACGTCCAGCGGGGGGGACTGGCGGTAGCCGGTGAGCAGCCGGTAGGAGCGCAGCGAGCGGAGCATCTCATCCACGTCGGTGTCGCCAAGGGGGGTGATGCGCACCGCGACGTCGCCGAGAACCTCGACGAACGTGCCGACAAGGCCGGCCAGGACGAGAGGGCCGAAGGCGGGGTCGTGGGTCACGCCGACGATCATTTCCACGCCGTCGTGGATCTGCTCCTGGACGAGGAATTCCGCGGCGTGCTCGGCGACGCCGGCTTCGGCCACGATGGCGCGGATGGCGGTCACCGCCTCGGCCGCGGCCTGCGGGCTGTCGATGCCGAGGGCGACGCCGCCAACGTCGCTCTTGTGGATGGCCGCAGCGATCTTGACCGCGACCGGCCCGCCGAACTCGGCCTGGGCGGCGGCGGCCTGGGCCGGGATGCGGACCAGGCGGGAGCGGGCCGTCGAGATGCCGTAGGCGGC